>OZ219750.1:0-650350 GCA_964291315.2 Candidatus Poribacteria bacterium
TCGACACAATGTTTTGGCAATATGGAAAAGTAGGATATCGTTGAAAAAGTCCGTGAGGTACACAAAGATCTTGGAGGGAAAGAGACAGAAGCTCAGGCTGCCGGATCTGCTATCACAGCAGCACTTAAAAGACTAGTAGAACGAGGCAAGGCAAGTAAGCCATTTAAGGGTATTTACCATTTTCCGGTTGAGGAAGAAAATGGTAAGGGTTCAGTTTATCTTTATTATTATCCTGCGTACAAGAAGCTTGCTGAAGAGAAAGATGAAGAATTTTGGGAATGCAAGATAGGAAAGACGGTAGAGGATACTCACGGAAGAGTAAAATCCCAGGTTACTGGGAATCCGGAAAAAGCAGTTATTGCCTTGGAAATCAAAACTGATCGTCCGGAAGAGTTGGAGGCTGCTTTACATGCAATACTCAAATTACGCTGGAGAACAAAGGTTGGGGGCTCGGAGTGGTTTAAGACAAATCCCGATGAAGTAAAACGGATATGCTTCCTTTTACTTTCTTTAGAATCTACATTTGGGACAGGATGAGGCTTATGTGTGAAAAGAAACTGATGCAGTGCTATTTGTTCGGCCATCAGACTATAAGCGGGGTGATAAAAGATCGAAATTATGCTTCAAGGCAACACTATCTATTGCGGTGACACGTTTAATCTTCTGAAAGAGGTAGAAGATTCCTCTGTGGATCTAATTGTGTGTGATGGACCGTATGGCATAACGAGTGAACCGTGGGATAAGATTTCTTCGATTCAAGAATTTAATCTTGCACTGATTGAAGGTTTTACGCCAAAACTCAAAGAGGGTGCAGCGCTTTACCTATTCGGTAAATCGGATTGCATTGATTTTATAGACTATCGTCACTTTTTAAACCTCCGTTCAAAAATTGTGTGGTATCAGCCGAGTCGGCTCTCACAAGGTCGCATCAATTACACGAATAATTACGACATTATCTGCTATTTCATCAAGGGCAAAAAACCGCAGTGCTACAACCTTGACGCTATCAGAGTCGCACAGCTTGTTGAATTAAAACATCGGTCTCGGTGTGAAAATGTACCGTCGGTAACGAACGGCAGATTCGGAAAAACGAAGTTTAATATAAAAGGTAAAAACCCTGGCGATGTTTGGGGAGACATAAAGCAGTTGACCTATAACTCGAAGGAGTTAGCTTGTAGAGATGCCCTTAACACGATTCAGAAACCCGAAAAGCTAATTGAGCGGATTGTCTTAGCAAGTTCATCACCTGGAGATCTGGTTTTGGATCCTTTTGCGGGTGTAGGTACCTGCCCAGTGGTGTGTAAGAAGCATCGGCGAAATTTTCTCGCTTTTGAGATGAATCAGAATTTTGTTAAAATAGGTGAGGAAAGGCTACTTAAGTTAGAAGATAGTCAGCGAACTCTGGAATTCGATTATGGTTCAGCAAGTATACAACGGAATAATTGAACGTGTCGTCAACACTCCAAAATTAGCTCAAACGGTTGGAATCAAATATCTTTTACACTTTTACAGTCATGGCTTGAAAAAAAACAACTGTTGATGAGATCTTAGGTGACGGTGCTCATGAGCCTGATGATCCAACAATACTGCTACCTTACGCAGACCTATAAGGAGCAACCATGGAACGGAAGATCGTATTTTATTTGACATTTCTTTTTATTTTTGGTATAAGTATCGGTACTGCTGCAGTGGAAGTCGGATTTGTGTATCTTGGCGATAAGGGGCCCTTCACGGCACCTGCGTTAGCATTTGCTGAAAAGGCGTTCAAAACACAATCGCTTGCCAAGGCAGACTTGAAGAGTAACACGTTCAAGCAGTTCGGGGTCGTTTGGTGGCATGAAGGCGATACCGATCCGGGCGAGCTGTCTCAGGCAGAGATTGACGCATTTATGGACTACGCCGAAAATGGAGGAGCAGTCCTCTTAACGGGATGGGCAATCCGGTATGCAACTAACTTCGGACTTGAGAAAGCAGCCGCACGTCAGTTCGGCCCCGTTGCAGAAGACGGGATTAATGTCGGTATTACTGTGCTAAAAGAGACGGTAGAATTAGGATTAACAGAAGGTCTCGAAAATATTGATGGAAAAACACCCCAAGTCGATGATAGAATCCAAGTTAATTCCACAGGTTTTCCAAAGAGCGGTGACTATTATGATAAGATTTGGGCAGAATTTATTACGCTTGCCAATGCTTGGGGACCACCTGCTGACGATTGGGGCGATCGGATTGCAGCGTTTGGTTATTGGGAGACTGGAGCCGGTAAAGTGTTCAACATGAACTGGCGACTCCCCAACTACCACAAGAATAATAAGGATATTGAACAGTTGGAGAAGCTAACCGAAAACGTCATTAATTGGCTAGCAAGCGAATCCGAATTTGCGGAGGTTTCCGCTATCAGTAAGTTGCCAATAGTATGGGGGCATCTGAAGGATCAGAACTAGCGGGCCGTATTTTCCCGATTGGTGGTAAAACTAAAAACGTCCCCGTTCCACGTGTCACTTGAGCTTTGTATCTTACTCGGACGTTTTATAACATCACAATTATTAATATGTAGGAACATAAGTAACGTTGCATAACAGCAAATTTTAGTTTGGTTGCTTAAATAAGGTTATCTAACTTCGCTGACAAATTGGACAGATATCAGTTTTCCGACAACGAGGAAACACTAAGCGAACCCCAATTTTAAGGAGGACGGCGTCTTCTTCGTCTGCTACAGCCGGAGGTTTACACGCCGAATTTTTGATGAAACTCAGATTTAACTTTGTAACGAAGTTCTTTGTTGCATGTTTTGTCTGTTTCACATGCCAATTCACCGGATGGGATCCAATAGAAAATACGACAGAAGCAGGGACTTCGGCGGAGCAAGATTGGCTTGCAGATGTCGCTTTGACGGAGTTGAGGGTTTATCCGGAGGCATTGACATTGAAGCATGCCCGCGATGGCAGACGTGTGCTGGTGTCAGGTAAGACGAAAGAGGGCAAATGGGTAGATGTAACAGCGTGGGCTGTGCTGGCCCCGGTGACCGGGGGTGTGAAGGTGCATAAAGATGGTTACATCTTCCCCAGGACAGTTGGTACAACAAAAATTAAAGTGCAAGCCAAGGGCGTGAGCACAGAACTGCTGGTCAATGTGAAGAGCATGAAGGCACCTCCGGTTAGTTTTGTCGGAGATGTGATGCCAATCCTGAGTCACGCTGGATGTAATAACGGCACATGCCACGGCGCGGCAAAGGGCAAAAATGGGTTCAAACTCTCGCTTCGCGGCTACGATCCGGATTTTGATTATGAGCTTTTAATTGAGGATATTTCCGGGCGCCGCTTCAACCGAGCGTTTCCTGAACAGAGTCTGATGCTGCTAAAACCGACCTCCGAGGTCCCTCACAAAGGCGGCCAGGTAATTACCCCGGGCGGCCGGGATTATAATATCATCTCGCGCTGGATAGCAGAAGGAGCTATTTCGGATGTCACAACGACGCATCGGGTTGAAAGATTACAAGTTATTCCTGATTCTGCTGAACTCGCTATGCCGGGTATGAAGCAACAATTTATCGTAATCGCTCACTATCCAGATGGAAGGACGCGTGATGTTACGCGCGAGGCGAAATTCACAAGTAGTGTCAATGAAGTCGCGAACATCACAGACGAAGGGGTCGTAACCGCGGAACGTCGGGGTGAGACTGCCATCCTCACTCGCTATGAGGGTGTCTACAGCACAAATAATATCATTGTGATGGGCGCCAGGAGCGGCTACAAATGGGTTGAAACTGCACAATACAACTATATTGATACGCATGTTCATAATAAACTGAAGCGGATGAAAATTCTGCCTTCTGAGCTCTGTACGGATGAGGAGTTTGTGCGGCGTATCTATTTTGACTTAACAGGTATTCCGCCAACCCCTAATCAGGTTCGGAGTTTTCTTACCGACAAAACCTCGTCCAAACAGAAACGGGAAAGACTTATTGATGTCCTCGTTGAGACCCCTGAATTTGTTGATCACTGGACTCATAAATGGGGAGATCTCTTGCAGTCTAACCGTAAATTCCTGGGTGAACGTGGGGTATGGCTCTTCCAGCAATGGATCCATCAAGCTGTCGCGCAGAATCGCCCCTACAACAGGTTTGTGCATGAGCTGATTACGGCGGCCGGTAGCGCTTACACGAATCCGGCAGCGAACTATTTCCGGGTATCTCGTGAATACACCGCTGCGGTGGAAAATACGACACAGCTTTTTTTAGGTGTCCGATTCTCGTGCAATAAATGTCACGACCATCCGTTCGAAAAATGGACTCAGAACCAGTACTATGAACTTGGGGCGTTCTTCGCGGATGTCAGAGTCAAGCCGGGGCAACTTCCGGGCGATGAGGTCGTCTACACCAATTATACAGCGGAACCTGTAAAACACCCGCGAACCTTAGCGGTTGTTGAGCCGTCAGTGCCGTTCGGAGAAGTTGCGGTCGAAACAGATGATAAACGTAAGATCCTAGCAGAGTGGCTCACCTCTGCTGACAATCCCATGTTTGCTCGTGCAGCTGTAAATCGTATCTGGAGCTACTACATGGGGCGCGGGATTATTGAGCCTGTAGACGATATTCGCAGGAGTAATCCACCGTCTAATCCTGAATTGCTTGCTGCATTGACGAAGGATTTCGTGGACAGCGGGTTTGACATAAAGCATATGATGAAGACAATCACCCGTTCTCGGACCTATCAACAGAGCATCAAAACGAACAAGTGGAACGAGGCTGACACAATCAATTTTTCACACGCGGTTGCAAGACGGTTGACAGCTGAGCAGCTGCTGGATGCCATCGGAGTGGCAACCGGAAGCCGACCGCGGTTTCAAGGAGTACCGAAAAACTTCCGGGCTGCGCAGCTACCAGACAGCATGGTCAAAGATGATGGATTTTTGAAGTTGTTTGGTAGACCTGAACGTGAAACTTCATGTGAATGTGAACGCAGCATCGAGGTTAGCCTTGCACATGCGATGAATCTCATTAATGGGCCGACGGTTGCCGAGGCACTCATCGATCCAGAGGGACGTATCGCACAACTTATAAAAACGAATCAAGAGAACCGGACTCTTGTTGAGGAACTCTATCTTGCAGCATTTTCTCGGTTACCGAGGAAAAACGAATATGCAGTAGCGTTTGAATATCTCGCGAACGCTGAGTCTAAGCAAGAGGGTGCACAGGATCTGCTGTGGGCGTTAATTAATAGCCCTGCTTTCTTATTCAATCGCTAAGTAGCTATCAGCGGTTAGCTGTCGGTTATCAGAAGATTAGCTGACTACTGACTGTAATTCTTAGGGGAGGAAACAATAAATGTTATCGTTACCACAACTACCCGGCCGTTTATGTGACGGGTTTTCACGCCGTGAATTTCTACGTGTTGGCGGTGCGGCGATGCTCGGCATTAGTCTGCCACAGGTATTGTCACTCCAAGCTAATGCGAATACAACAGTTGAGCCTGCTAAGGCACTCAGCGGTTGGGGAAAAGCCAACTCGGTG
The DNA here is from genome assembly GCA_964291315.2 of Candidatus Poribacteria bacterium. Classification (GTDB taxonomy): domain Bacteria; phylum Poribacteria; class WGA-4E; order WGA-4E; family WGA-3G; genus WGA-3G. The sequence goes on from OZ219750.1 coordinate 5,510, forward strand.
ATACTTCTCTTTTTGCAAGGCGGTCCTAGCCATCTTGACATTTGGGATCCGAAACCGGAAGCCCCGTCGAACATTCGTGGTGAATTCAATCCGATTTCGACCAACGTACCGGGGATCCAGTTATCTGAGACAATGCCCCGTTTGGCACAACAAATGGATAAGGCTTGTCTTATCCGTTCTGTGAGCTACACGCCGGCGGGACTTTTCAACCACACTGCTGCCATGTATCAGATGGTGACTGGTGAAACTCCAGATAAAGTCGCGCCCTCAGGACAGCTGGATCCGCCGTCACCAGCCGATCATCCGAATGCGGCATCGCATATCGCAAATTATCGTCCACCGGATGAACCGATGCTCGCAGCTGTCCAGCTCCCACGCCCAATGCAGGAGAGTAATATCATCGGCAAAGGCGGAAATGCAGGATTCCTTGGCAGAGCCTATGATCCGTATTTCCTCTTCCAAGACCCGAATCAAGAAATTAATCTCGACGATTTGAGTCTACGCCCCGAAGTGCCACCGGTGCGCCTGAAACGGCGGAAGACACTCCTTGAAACAATTAACGCAGGGATGCCCGAAATTGACAAGGTGGCTGATTCCTATGCGTTGAATGAGTATTATGAAAAGGCCTACGACCTCATCTTGTCGCAACGGGCGCGCAATGCCTTCGACCTGTCTCAAGAAACAGATGAGGTACGCGATCGTTACGGCAGACACACGTTCGGACAGAGCGCGCTCCTTGCGCGCCGGTTGGTAGAAGCTGGCACCCGTTTTGTACAGGTGAACTGGCCCTCTGTTGCCAACGGTGATCCGAATACGACTGCCTGGGATACCCACGCCACCAACTTCGGTCCATTGAAAAACCTTCACTGCCCGAAATTAGACAGTGCAGTTTCTTCGCTGCTTGAGGACTTACAGCAGCGCAGGATATTAGACGAGACACTCGTCTTAGCGATCGGTGAATTTGGACGGTCGCCACGAATGGGGATTAGCACCTCGGGGAACAGCAATGCGCCTGATGGACGAGATCACTGGCCCTACTGCTATACAGGCTTGATTGCAGGAGCAGGTGTACAAGGGGGACAGGTTTATGGGAAATCCGATGCAACTGGTTCAACGCCCTTGGAAAATCCGGTACATCCACGTGATATCTTAGCTACTGTCTACCATACACTCGGTATTGACCCGCATACCATCGTCTACAACCATTTGGATCAGCCGCGCGAATTGGTAAAAGGGGAGCCGATTGTGGGGATCTTTTAAATAGGTGATTGAGAATGCCTTTCATGTTATTTCAGCAGACAGGATGGGTTAATTCGGTGATTTCTCATCATTTAGCAAAACTCTATCTTTTCGTCTTATCTATCTTTTCTCTAACGATCGGCTTCGCATTTGCACAGGGACAGCCTACTTTGATGACTCTCTTTCCGCAAGGGGGACAACAAGGGCGAAACGTAGAGATCACAATGACTGGTACGAATCTCGGTGCAGCAACGGCAATGTGGTTCAGCGGAAGTGGTATTACTGCGGACATTAAAGAAAAAACGGGACAAGCTGCTGTTTTTTTCAATGGTGCTGGCGTTTCTGGGCATGTTCCTACTAACACGCGGCTAGTCGTCTCGTTGATGGTTTCCTCCGATGCTCCGTTGGGCATCCAACAGATACGTGTTGTTACCCCTCATGGCGTTTCCAACGCTGCTAGCTTCGTCGTTGGAAACCTACGTGAAATTGAAGAGGAAATCCCGTCTACAATCGAAACCGACTGGATCGCGCTTCCGGTCACCGTAAATGGCACAATTGCATCAATTGACGATGAAGATAGTTTCACCTTTGACTTAAAAAAAGAGGCACGACTGATCTGCGAAGTGACGGCACAGCGAATAGGTTCGTTGTTGGATTCATACCTCGTCCTCCAAAATGCTAGCGGTACTGAGGTTGCTAACAGCGGGCTTGGTAACGGTTTAGATTCCGTTCTGGATTACACGGCGCTTGAAACAGGAAAGTACACACTTCGGATTCGCGACATTCGCTATAAAGGCGGCCCTAGATACGGTTATCGATTAAGCATTGGCGAGTTGCCATATCTCGAAACAATTTTTCCACTAGGTGGACGACGCGGCACTGAAAACACAATCGCTATCACTGGTGCGAACCTTGAAACGCTTGAATCTATACAAGTTTCGATAGGTTCTAAAACACCGACTGGTGAACAATTCCTGCGCGTCCGAACACCTTCTGGACTAGCAACCAATGGCCGCCCCTTCGCCATCGGCAGCAGGCCGGAGAGGATAGAGGCTGAACCGAACAACACAGCGGACAACACAAATGTTGTGACACCCCCAATAACGATCAACGGAAAGATCGACAAATTAGGAGATGTAGATCGGTTTTCGTTTGAGATTAAAGAGCCGCAGTCCCTCGTTTTCGAGGTAGAAGCGCTGAAGCTCTCATCGAAACTGGATGCGCTGCTGACGCTCTACCTTTCCGGAGAGCCAATGGAAAGCTCGGAAGAGGCGCCGGAGAATGACGGTGAAGAACATATATTGGCGGCGAACGACGATCCTATGAATGCCACTACACTTGCTGATGCACGTATTGATTGGAATTTTGAAGAGCCTGGGAAGTATTCTATTGCTATTCGGGATCTGAACAACCAAGGAGGGGAAACCTACCCCTATCGACTACACCTCCGGCCTCTGGAGCCAGACTGCAAACTCACCGTAATTGGACTTAACAACCGGAACGTTCCATCCGCTGTGGATAATCCACGTGTCAGTAGAGGTAGTAGCGTGATGTTGCAAGTTGCGGTTACGCGCCTTGATCAATTTACCGGTCCGATTCGTCTACTTTGTCCTGACCTTCCGAAAACATTTGATGTGAGTCCTACTATTGTTGGCGCGGAGCAAAACCGAGCATTACTCACCGTGACGGCTCCGTTGGACAGTGCGCTTGGCCTGATGCCGTTCTCTATCGTAGGGGTTTGCTCCGTCAATGGACACCAGATAGAGCGCAGTGCCACTCCCTCTCCAATTCTGTTAACTGTGATGGATGTACCAGAATTTAGTCTCAGGCTTGCAGAAGTCGGATTAAGTGTTATTCATAACAAAACTGTTGAGCTTCACGTAACAGCAGAGCGCCGCTATGACTTCGTCGGGCCCATCGAATTAAGAGTATCAGGACTCCCGAATCGCGTTTCCTCAAAATCTGTTACGATTGCTGATGGTACAACAGGGGCTACTCTCTCCATTAAAGCGGGGACTTTCGAACGGAGAGAGCAGTTTTCTGTTTTACCGATCCCCGGCACAAGCTATATTTCAGTTGCCGGAACAGCGACTGTCACTGGCGAATCTGTCAGACAAGCAACCCCCGCTATTCCTTTGACTATCGTTGAGGCCCCCTTTATTGTAACGGTTGAACCTCTCCGTTTTAGCATCGTTTTCCCGGCGGGGACCACGGCAAAAGATGATGCTGCCATCGCGATCGCATCAAATCCGAGAACAGATGCCCTGGCAACAGCAAGCGACACTTCTCTTACAAAGGAAACCACGTTGACGCTAACAATAGTCCGACAAGGCGGCTTTACAGACGAAGTCACGCTGGCACCTATCAAGGTGCCAGAGGGGCTCACTACGGAAGCGGCAACCATCCTGCCGGGCGAAACGGAGGTTAAAGTGCCGCTAAAAGCAATTGATTCTTTGGCACCGGGCACTTATCGGTTCAGGTTCCGGGGTTCTGCCACGATTAACGGCAACGTCTTTGAACAAGACAGTCCGATTCTTAATATCAAGATTATCCACTAACCGTTTTGTGTGTTGGGCTTCTTCTACCACTCTTATAGAAACCGTTCACCGATAGCATCCGGTACATTGCGAATGGAAAAACACTCGAGTATCCTATTGATCCAACAAGTAAGTATCCCTGACATATCCACCTCCTTGTGCGTAAGAGTGCGTAAAGATGAGCCTCTTTGCGTGCCTATACCAGATTACCCCCCCCGCTTTATGTAAGTTAAGTTCTTTATACAATCAGGTAGGTTCGGAAACGTTACTCCGGCTTACCGCCTTCTCGCCCGTGCCCACTCCGTTTTGGACGGAGCCCCTCAGCACGGGCTTTTTTTGTTGCAGTAGCATTTCACTACTGCAGGCTTCCCCGTTACACACAATACACACAATCCGCCAATTAAAGGCTGCCACCGCACAATCCATGGCAGGTTCATATGCCGTACCGCAAAAAACTGATTGAAACGAATATACCGCTCCGGGACATCAATATGGAGTCTGCGAAAAATACTTCCTCTAGCCCCGGTCATCCGGCAGCGTTACATCGCTACTGGGCGCGCCGACCGCTCGCCACATGCCGCGCCGTTGTCTTCGCCAGCTTTGTCGACGACCCCGCCGAGTGTGAAGACGAGTTCCGAACTGAATACGAACAAGGCGCCGAACGCAACCGGCTCTACGGCATCATCAAGCGACTTATCGTCTCGAAAAACAGCAACGACGCGAACCTGCTGGCAGAGGCACGCTATGAGATCGCCCTCTCCGTCGCCCGCAATAACGAAGAAGACCTTACCGAGTTTCGTGAACGGCACCAAGAGAATCCAGAAGCGGTTTTGCGGTATCTGCGCGAGCATGCCCCTGCTGTCTACGATCCCTTCTGTGGCGGCGGCTCGGTTCCGCTCGAGGCACAACGCTTAGGCCTACGGGCCCGAGGCTCCGACCTGAACCCGCTCCCGGTGCTACTGAACAAGGCGATGATTGAACTGCCACCGAAGTTCCACAACCAGCAACCGGTCAATCCGGAGGCGGATCCGATGCGCATGTTCACCGGCAGTAGCAAAAGCACGGCTCGCGCGCCTTGGAGGGGCACTGCGGGCTTGGCAGCGGACATCCGCTACTATGGTGCCTGGATGCGCGAGGAAGCACACAGACGGATTGGGCATCTCTATCCGAAGGCAGAGCTGCCGGACGGCACTTCAGCCACTGTGGTTGCGTGGCTGTGGGCGCGCACGGTGCTGTGTATTAACCCGGCGTGCGGTCTACAGATACCGTTGATAAAGACGTTCCAGTTGTCAAAAAAGAAGGGACAGGAGCGCTATATTAAGCCGGTGGTTGACAGAGAGACGAATACCATATCGTGGCATGTGCAGACCGACGCTGCCGGGTTACCGGAACCTACTAAAAACCGCACGGGTGCGTATTGTTGCGGTTGCGGTGCCGCTGTGAAGCTGCCTTACCTCCGGGAGCAGGGGAAAGCCGGTAAGATCGGAGAAGTAATGACAGCCATAGTGGCTGAGGGAGACCGTGGAAAAGTGTTCCTATCTCCGACTGCTGATCATATTCAGGTTGCCCAATCTGATGAACCAAGTTGGAGGCCGAGAGGCACGCTGCCGGAAAGATCAAGAAGTATCAGCCCACAACTTTATGGGTTCATAAACTGGCATCAGCTTTTCACGAAACGACAGTTGACAGCACTCAATACCTTTTCTGACCTGTTGTCAGAGGTTCACAAACGTATGAGAGAGGACGGAGCAGAAAACCAGTATGCCGACGCCGTTTCCACCTATATCTCCCTCGCCATCGGCAGAACTGCGGAGAGCGGCTGTAGTTTTACATGGTGGTTGAACCTACATGAAGCGATTCCACCTCTTTTCTCACGGCATGCGATACCCATGACATGGGATTTCGTTGAAGTCAATCCGTTCTCTACATCCACACAGAATTGGACAAGACAAGTAGAGTGTGTTGCAAAGGTAGTAGAGAATTTACCGACTCCTGTGAACCCCGGCGAGGCACATCAGGCGGATGTGTGCACCACATCGCACGCCCAAGACCGACCTGTCATGATCACCGATCCCCCTTACTATGATAACATCGGCTATGCAGACCTCTCCGACTTCTTCTACGTCTGGCTCAGACCCCTCCTGCGCAACACCTACCCCGAGCTATTCGCTGGCATGACAACACCAAAGACAGAGGAAATAACCGCAATTCCACGGTTTGAAAACCCAAAACAGCATTTTGAAGATTTGCTCAGCAAGTCGTTTCAGCAGATGCGGCATCACTGTTCAGACAAATACCCAACGTCCATCTTCTATGCCTATAAGCAGCAGGAAAAAGAACAAGGCGGAAAAGCCTCTACCGGATGGGAGATGATGCTCGAGGCAACTATCAACGCCGGTTTTCAGATCGTCGCCACCTGGCCCCTGCGGACAGAGAACACCAGAGGCTTAAAAGCAGAGATTAACGCCTTGGCCTCCTCTATGCTGCTGGTGTGCAGACCGCGCCCCGAAGACGCACCCCACAGCGACAGAAACACCTTCATACGCGCCCTGGAGCACGAGATGCCTGTTGCTCTCGACCGGCTCACCCGCATCGCAAACATCAGACCCGTCGACCTCGCACAAGCCGCCATCGGCCCCGGCATGGAGATCTACTCCCGATACCGCAGCGTCACGCGCATCAGCGGCGAAGTCGTCTCCATACGAGAGGCACTGCTACACATCAACAACGCAATTACAACCTATCGTGAAAAGGTGATCGGGGAACTGGACGCAGAGACGCAGTTTTGCCTCACCTGGCTGCAGCAACACGGATACCTGCCGGGCAACTTCGGGGATGCCGATGGACTTTCAAAAGCGAGAGGCGTTTATGTCCCAGCGATGCACGACAGACTGCTCATTGTAGACCGTGGCAAAGTCCGTTTATTGAAACCGGAAGAATACGCGGATCGCGAGGAGCATCCAGAGATGTCAGCGTGGGAGGGGTGTCTGCGGATGATCTGGCATCTCTCGTTCACAGAGTTCAGTGGCGGCATTCAAGGGTGTGCGAGGGTTGCACGCTTGATGCGTGACTATCACAGTGCAAGACGTTTGGCGTTGGTGCTATACAGCTACTATGAGGCGCTGGGGCACACGGAGGATGCTGCACGCTATAACTACCTCGTGACGCAGTGGTCTTATATCTGGCAGTCCATGGGCTCCGCAGAGCAGATAGAGGCGGACGTTTAATTTCGGGTGTGCACACATTCCAAAAGCTATGTGGCACAAGAGACCAACTGCCTATGCTACACTAAACCTTTCTCCATCTAAGAGCCACAATACCATTTTGCTGGCTGTAAATAACCTCAAAGTGAAAATCAAATTCCCCTATAACAATAAAAAAAATGGTTGACAAACCCCCAAAGACATGTTATAATTGTTAACGTTCAAAATAGAGATCTCTTACCAGGGACTTATGCTTTTTTAATGAAATGTATCTGACAATTGATGAGCGTGTTTTGCCCATGAGATGTGGAATTTCGAGCGCTAAAAAGGTTTTATGCGGTTTATTTGCAATTAGGATATTAATGTAGGCATTTTGCCTTTACTTCGTAGTGCCGGTGCTTATGTGCCTGCCTACAAATCGGGGGTGTAAGTGGTATCTCGACGTAAATTCTTCAAATTTCTCGGTTGGGGAAATTTTGTTGCAGCCTTAGGTCTAACTTTTGGACCTGGGTTGGTGCGGTATCTATATCCACGGGTGCTGTTCGAACCGTCCTCTGTTTTCAAAGCAGGATTCCCGGGGGAATATCCGCCGGGCAGCGTTAGCGAAAAGTTCAAAAAAGAACCGTTCGGGGTTTGGATAGTTAGGAAACAGGATGGTGAATTTTATGCGCTCTTAACGATTTGCACACACCTTGGGTGCACGCCGCGGTGGCTTTCGTCTGAGGACAAATTCAAGTGTCCATGTCACGGGAGCGGGTTCGACCGAGAAGGTATCAATTATGAGGGTCCAGCGCCACGTCCCCTCGAGCGTGTCAAGATTGTGTTGGCAGAAGACGGGCAGATTCAAATTGATAAGTCCGTAAAGTTTTTAGGTGAGAAGGGGCAGTGGACGGACCCAGGCTCCTTTTTGAAGGCTTGAAGAAAGGAGAGCATTGATGTCTAACTCGGGTTAGACAGAAATAGCGTTTCGGCGCATCTGGTTGTCGAAGCTTGCGATAGAAAATATGAACGAAGAACGCAAAGGCCTGAAAGAAAAGATCACGAATTCTGGTATTTGGCGCTCTATATTCCGCCACGGATATGAAAACACAGGGCGCCGTTACACTTTACAAATCCTCCAAAACGTCTGGTTGCATCTCCATCCCCCTCGGATTTCTCGACATGCATTGAACTTCCGCTTTACTTGGTGTATGGGCGGCATTACTTTCCTGATGTTTCTCGTAACAGCCGTCACTGGTGTCCTCCTGATGTTCTACTATCGTCCTACAGCTGAATATGCCTTCCGCGATGTACAGTACCTCGAATTTGACATACCGTTCGGGATGCTCCTCCGCAACATGCACCGTTGGGCAGCCCATGGAATGGTTATTTCGGTGATGCTACATATGTTCAGAGTCTTCTTGACCGGGTCTTATAAGAAACCGCGAGAATTCAATTGGGCAGTTGGAGTCATTTTGTTACTCGTAACCTTTTTCCTTAGTTTCACCGGCTATCTCTTGCCGTGGGACCAGCTGGCGTTCTGGGCTGTAACAGTCGGTACCAACATGGCACGCGCAACCCCCGTTTTGGGACATGAAGGCCCCTTTGCGCCGCAACACATCACCCAATCAAACGATGTCCGATTCGCACTTCTTGCAGGCACAATCGTAGGGCCATCAACGCTGCTAAGGTTCTATATCTTGCACTGCGTTGCTGTTCCTTTGCTAGCAAGCGCCTTGATGGCGCTGCATTTTTGGCGTGTGCGCAAAGACGGTGGTATTTCTGGACCACTATAAATCGGAGTTGCCGAAGCGAATCTCTCGTGTGGTCTGTTAGCACAAGCAAGAAACTGAATCTTCAAAGGAGCAGAGTATGGAGCATTTTATAGCGCTGGTGACGAAACCCGACAATGTCCCAATAATTGTTATTCTCTTTTTGATACCTTATTTTATGTGGCTTTCATACTGGCAGGCGCGCCAGACAGACAAAACGGGTGTCCCGTCAGATGCACAGCTCAACGATAAGGTCTATGTCTGGCCATATCTCTGCCGAAATGAATTTATCTGCGCGATTATTGTTATGCTGTTGTTAGGGGTCTGGTCAATTATGATTGATGCCCCGCTTGAAGAACCGAGTGATCCAACTAAAACACCAAATCCTTCCAAAGCACCTTGGTATTTTCTTGCTCTACAAGAGATGCTAGTCTACTTCGATCCTTGGATTGCAGGGGTAGTGCTCCCAGGATTGATTATCGCCGGATTGATTGCTATTCCCTACATTGATATTAACCCCAAGGGAAAAGGCTATTATACAATCAAAGAACGTCCGTTCGCGCTTGCTGTATTCTGCTTCGGATTCATCATCTTGTGGATTGTACTAATGGTTGTTGGTACATTTCTGAGGGGGCCCGGATGGAATTTCTTCGCCCCATGGGAGAAATGGGATCCACATCTTGTTGTCCCGTTGACAAGCGTGAATTTGTCTTATCTTTTCGGTATCCGCAGCGAATCCACGGCAAACTATTTCGGTTTTTTTGTTGTTGCCGCCTATTTTTCGATCGGTCCAATTTTCTATTTCTGGAAGAGAAACAGTAGCCGTTTCTTACAAGAATTGGGACTGGTCCGGTATGTCATAGTTTCATTTCTGTTTCTAACTATGCTTGCTTTGCCGATAAAGATGATCTTACGTATACTATTCAAGGTAAAATATATCTGGGTAACCCCGTGGTTTAACATTTAATGGAGGCGGTTCGCATCAACGCGTGCAGACCTGCAAGTAAGGACATCCTGATGGATCAATTGATATGGAGGTAGAAAAATTCGTGAGGAACAAAAAAGAAATTCCTGCTGAAAATAAATCATATTCTGCTTTGTTCTTTATTTTGTCCGCACTGTTAGGATTGGTAACGATTTGGGGATTCTGGAGTGAGATGATTACCCGCCGTCCGTGGAAGCAGATCCAACAGCAATTTTATCAATACGAATACAACAAGACAAAGGTAGAACTAGCAAACGCCATGTCGGATTTGCCCGAACTCCGTGCACCTCAGGAGCCGGCCCCAAAGGAATTACGCAGGTTGACTAAAGAGGTAGAAAACTCGCAAGTTGCCCTCGACGAAGCATTGCAAGAACGTAAATTTCGGCAAAGCGAATCGGATGCTATTAACTATAAATATCAGCACAGTCTCCATGAAGCCAAGGGTAGATATAATGAGACAGTTAGGATGTGGCAGAAAAAATTGGCGGATTATGAATCCCAGATTGAAAGTGAACTCACCGAAGCGGTTTTAGCAGCGGAAGCCACCTTTGCAAATGCAAATAAAACGTTAGCGCAGTTCTATCAAAACAACGGTGCCCCCCGGCGGGCTCTCAGCACCTACCTTATTGCGCAGAAATATAATACTACCGATACAGAAATCGGTGAAGGGATTGCCGCTGTACAAGCAACCCTTCAATCTTTGCAAGCTGACAAGGCAAAGTACGATCAAGTCGCACGTCTTCAGGAAAAACTTGATTCGGTTGGCGGTATTAAAAGGACCTTTTTAGGTAGTCTCTTAGAAAATCCGTTTCGGGAGACACGTACTATCGTTCAACACTACCTTGAAGACTTTGATTATACGGCGGATCGTTGCGCTACGTGCCATTTTTCTGCGGATAGGAGTGGTTACGAGCGGACCGCGCAAGAGATGTTTGAAGTGGAAGGCGATGGCGAAAATCAGGTCGTCCATGCTCTCAAGCATTCAAGCGTTAAATTGGGCAGTGAATCGATTGTAATTGATGGGTTTGATGCCGAACCAGATGAATATAGGCTCGAAGAGAACGGCACCCTCACTTTCAGTGATGTGGATGTCTTCGGCGAAGTGGAAATCTCTTATGAAACCGGCTATCGTCCCGTGCTTCAAACGCATCCGCATCGTGATGTTCTCCTCGCGAAACACCCTGTTGATAGATTCGGTTGTACGCCGTGCCACGGTGGGCAGGGCCAGGCCCTCACAGCCAAAGCTGCCCATGCCTTGACGCATGCGGAATACTGGCTGACTCCTGTTCTCGGAATGGATGAACATACCGAAAGAACCTCTGAAGAGACAAAAGGCTATATGGAATCTAATTGTCGCCGCTGCCACGATGGCGTGATGATGTTAGATTACGAGGTGAAACCCGGAACGGATCAGCCCCAGGACTATGCTCCTAATCTCACAAAAGGATTAGCGCTGTTCGAAGACCTTGGATGCCACGGGTGCCATGCTGTAGAAGGTTACAGCGCGATAGAAACCATTGGCAAAGTTGGTCCGTCACTCGCAAAAATCGGCAGTAAAATCAAAGATATCGCTTGGCTGGAAAGCTGGCTTAAGAAACCGGAAGCATATCTACCGCATACGACGATGCCTAACTTCTTCCCCGTTGATGGCATGACGCAAGTCGTCTATCTCAAGAACGGTGGGAAACGCACAGGTGTTGTCACTAAAACTGCCAACGGTATTGTTATAACAACAGACGATGGCACGGAATATCCGTATCCTGACAGTTATGTTATTCGCATTGTTGATGAGGTGAAATCAATTGCCGCGTATCTTGCACAGATGACATCTATAGATTTGGATGAAGTCAGTACAACCTATTCCGAATCTCAACACACTATCAAAACAGGCGAGGAAATTGTCAAAACTGTTGGCTGTCTTACGTGTCACACGGTTGATGGCTTAGGCACTGATTTCGGCCCTGCCCTGGATAGTGTTGGTGCAAAGGTTACGCCGAATTACCTCCGTCAATGGATTCAAAATCCGAAGACCTATGATCCAGATACAAGTATGCCGAGCTTGCGTTTAAGTAATAGCGAGGTTGACAGCGTCGTCGCGTACCTCATGAGTTTACAGCAGGCAACCCGGAACGTATCTACCGAATCTATCGGAGAAGTTGACGTGGACGAAGGTGAATCGCTCGTCAGGACCTATGGATGTTTTGGTTGCCATGACATCCCCGGCTTTGAAAATGAGTCAAAAGTCGGAGCAGACCTCGGAGAATTCGGGGCTAAAATGACTGAGGAACTCGACTTTGGCGACACAGTAGACATTGAACACAGCTGGACCGGCTGGACACTTGGTAAAGTAACTAACCCACGGCGTTATCAAACCCGACGTATCGCCTCTCGTATGCCGGTCTTCCAGATTGATCATCAAGAGGCAACTGCACTCGCTGTGCTTCTCAAGAGCTTTCAACCGGAGCAGTACCCTCTCAGCTATATCCATAACCGTTCTGAGAAATCTAACCAAATTGATGCAGGCAGACGCCTCATCAAGAAATATAACTGCACGGGGTGCCATGAAATTGAGGGTTCGGGTGGCGATTATATTGATGTTATCGTCGCACACGAGGGTTTGAATGAGACAAACGCCAAACAGTTTGCACCGCCCTCGTTGAAGGCTGAAGGCGCGAGGGTCTATCCAGACTGGTTATTTACTTTCCTCAAAGAGCCATCAGATATCCGCTACGGGCTTAAAGTAAGGATGCCAACATTCGAACTCTCGGATGGTGAAGCGACAACACTTGTCAAATACTTTTCTGCACTTGATGATGAACCGTTCCCGTACGAAACGTTGGAAACGCCAACGCCGACGCGAGCTGAATTGCAAATTGGGAAACAGATTTTCGATGAACTCCAATGTATTTCCTGTCACCCTTCGCAAGGGGAAGTCATCCCGGAAGGGAGCGACAAGGCAGGGCGCCCTGATCTCTCTTTGGCGAAAGAGCGACTCAAAGCGGATTGGCTCGTTGATTGGATGAAGGATCCGCAGTTGTTCCAACCCGGGACGGCGATGCCACAGGCCTGGCCGCGCGTCGGCGGACAGTATATGCCACTTGATGGATACGCTAATAATGACGCTGAAAAACAGATTCAACTCGTACGCGATTACCTTATATCGTTAGGACATTAACAGGTAACCATTAAATATGAGACACCTTGCCGTTGTTATTGTCATGATCGCTGTCTGGATCAACGGTTTGATTTGGTTGGGTAGGCAGGCGGATCCGAGCCAGAAATATGCATCGGAGGTTGAATATAAGTATGCCCGATACTGCGCAGGCTGTCACGGAAACAACGGGCAAGGCAATGGGCGGATTGGTCGTTTCAAAAAGTTAGATCCAGCCGACCTGACAGATAGCCGTCTCTGGAAGACGCATGATGATGAACAACTATTAGATAGTATCAACGCAGGAAAAGACGATATGCCAGCGTTCTACTACTATCTCAGCGATGGGGAGCAACGGGAAATTCTCGACTATATTAAAGAGACATTTCGTCCTTAATTCTTAATCGTACGAGGAAACACTCATTGTTCGTGAGGCTCTTGTAGCGAAGACCGTTAGTTCACGAATTGTTAAACAACCTAGCAAATTGATGCCTAAATTTTAGGACTTTTTATTTGCAATCTGAACTACTGTGATGTTAATATATTGCAGGATAAATTACTATGTAAGGAGAAGCCGACTTATGAAAACTTTCGTCAGCCTGCTTTTGTGCTCAATATTTGCAAGCGCAGCGTCTGCAGGTACTATTACTGGCAACGTCATGTATGATGGTGACGTGCCTGCGCGTCCGCCCTTAACGGCAACTAAAGACCAGCATTGCATTGATGCTGTAACAGGGACAAAATCTGAGGCACTTGTTGTCTCAAAAAGCAAAGGTATCAAGAACGTTGTTATTTATGCGCGCGTCCGTGGGGCAAAAGTCACGGTTCCAGATAAAAACCCAGTTATGGACCAGAAGGAGTGTGCTTACTACCCACACGTCCTTGCGGTTGTTGCAGGCTCTACTGTTGATCTTACCTCCAGTGATCCGATTGCACACAACGTTCATTCTCATGCGAAAAAGAATGAAGCTATAAACTATCAGATCCCACAGCCCGGGAAAGTTATTCCGCACAAAATAGAGAAGGCTGAGGAGATTAAATTCACTTGTGATATTCATGCGTGGATGACGGGTTACATTGTTGCTGTCCCTAGTAACTTTTTCACCGTCACTGGCTACAAAGACGCTGATGGTGCATGGATCGGCTCGGATGCCTATGAAAAATCCACAGATACGGGCGGCTATTCGATTAAGGACGTGCCAGCCGGCAAAGTGCGCGTTATAGCATGGCATGAAGAACTCGGTTCAGCGAACAAAACCGTTGAAGTGCTAGCGAGCGGCGATGTGGCAGTAAACTTTACAAGCGCCGATTTTAAGAAACGCACCAAATAGTTTTTAAACGCTTTTAATAATTGTCAGTTGAATAGTTGTCAGCAGTAGGTTTAAGAAAATCGTTTGTGACAGTTAGAATGCTTTTGCCTGCTGCGAAAGCTTTAACTGGAAATCGATAATCATTTCTCCGATAACTGACAAGCACAAAAAATGAAAATGTGTAAAAAGAGGCTCTATCTCATATTCGGTTGTCTTCTGATAGCTTATATTTTGTTAGCGGTTGTCCCTGTGTTTGCCCAAGACGCAACCGAGGCAGAATATCGTCCTTTCCCGAAGATTGGCAGCCGAAATGCAGCATGGATCGCCGCACAGCTCCACCTCTTATTCGGTTCCTTTATTCTCGGGGTACCGATGTTCGCCGTTATCATTGAATTTGTCGGTTGGAAAACAAAGGACATGCGATATGACCGGATGGCACAGGAGTTTATTAAACTCTGTATGGGGGCGTTTTCAACCACAGCCTTACTTGGCGGTGTTCTGGTTTTCATCCTCATCTGGTGTTATCCGAAAGTGATGTCGAAGCTCAGTGGAATATTCGGACCGACGATGATTTTCTACGTTTTTTTGTTCTTCGGTGAAACTTTTACGCTTTACCTCTATTCCTACGGATGGGATAAAATGCAGGGACGCCATAAAGGGTGGCATCTCTTCCTCGGCGTGCTTCTGAATGTCTTTGGCACTGCGATCATGTTCGTCTCCAATGCATGGGTGAGTTACCAAACGAGTCCGGCAACGCAGTACGGGATTTTATCTGAAGGTAGGCGGAAATCTTGGATAGAAGAGAAGCTGGCTGCGGACCCATCGTTAACACCGGAAAGTGCTATTGAGGGAGTTACAAGCCATACAATGGTGCCCCTCCATAATGAAACAACAGGCGAGTTCATGGGAACTGTTTGGGATGCTGTCAACAACTTTACATGGATGCCTATTAACATCCACCGTCTCGTTGGGAACATCGCCTTCGGAGGTTCGATTGTAGCAGCTTATGCCGCGTTCCGCTTCCTTGTCGCGAAGACTAAAGAGGACAAAGCACATTACGATTGGATGGGATATACGGGCAACTTCATAGCGCTCTGCGGACTTATACCGCTGCCTTTCCTCGGCTATTGGCTGGGTAGAGAAATCTACATGTTCAATAACACGATGGGCATTAATATGATGGGGAGTCTATTTTCTTGGCTATTTATCATTCAGGCAGTGATGATTGGGGTGCTCTTCATAGGCGCGAACTACTACCTCTGGTCAGGCATGGGACGAATTGCCGGTGCAGAGGTCTATGCCCGTTATCGTCCGTACATGGTTACCGTTATTGTGATCTGTGTCGCGATCTGGATGACACCACGCTCTCTCTCTAAAATCTCAAGTGCAAGTGAACTAAGTGCAATGGGTGGGGCAAACCACCCACACCTTGGATTGTTTGGCCTGATGACTGCCAAAAATACGGCTGTTAATATCATTATTCTCACCACTTTCTTGAGTTTCCTATTTTATCGGCGTTCGGGCAAAACCCCGACGGCAAGTTGGCGGAAGGTGGGTAACATCACAATCTCTTCGATCATCTTTTTCGCGGTCGTTTCAATCGTTGTCATCGGTATCGTCGGATTTACGGTGCCAACGGACTTGCGGGTTAATGTTTTAACGCCTTACCAGGTTTTAGTTTGTCTTGTGGTCATGCTAATTGTCACCCTCGTAGACATCTTTATGTATCGCAAAGCGACAACATCTGACACAATTAAATGGGGGCAAATGACCGATCGGTCTCAATACGTTTTAATACTCATAGCGATTACGTTTACGTCTATGATGGGATTGATGGGATATGCGCGCTCGGGGCTCAGAGAGCAGTGGCATATTTTCGGGGTCATGCAAGATACATCGGTTGATGCTTTTACGCCGTTGCTCAGCGAAGCGGTGAACATGGTAGCGATTATCATGGTAGCCTTTTTCGCGCTCGTTGGATTTATCTTCTGGCTCGGCTTGTGGGGCGAAAAGAAGAAACAAGCGTCGGCAGCTCCTATCGAAGCAGCTATTGCTGCGGAGGGTGATGATTAGTAGGGAAAAATACCCTCGATGTCTATGTGCGTGACACAAATTTTGCCGCTAATCAACTGGGAGAAATACAATTTTTGAAAGAGGCGAAGATGTCAAGAAATACGCTTGTAAAAATTGCGAGTCTAATTTTAATGGTGGTGAGTTTTATCGCCTACATTGCTGGTGCGCCTGCATTTCCGATTGCCTCGGAGAGCTTACTACCCTGGTCAGTCTGGTTTGTAATATCGGTCATCATAAACATTATTTTCTGGTCCAACGTTGTTAAATTGTTGACATTCTCGCTTGCCGTGATATGGTTTTACGCTTTTGTCGCAGGTCTGGTTCCAGAAAGTTCCACAGCGGTCAGCCTGACTTCATTGGATTGGAGTGACCCGGAGGCAGTCGCTGAGCAGGGAGCCTTGGTGTTTAATGGCAAAGGGCAGTGTAGTGCATGCCACACTGTAGATCCCTCTGCCCCAAAAGGGAGGTGCCCGGACCTGACAGATATTGGGATTAACGCTGCGAGTCGCGTTCCAGGTACAGATGCCAAAACCTATCTCATAGAATCGCTTTACGACCCGGCGAAATATCTTGTTCCCGGATATGGCAAGATTATGCCAGAGGTTTGGAAAGCGCCGATTGCACTCTCTAAATTAGAGATTGAAGCGGTGATTGCTTACCTCGAGAGCCAAGGTGGGGAGATTGACCCGACTCCCTTTGACGAACCGATAGATAGGGCGGACACTGCAGTGGCCGCTGCCGCCCTGCCTCCGTTGCTCACTGGAGACCCCGCCCTGGGCAAAAAGGTTTTTGTGAGTGCGGCGTGTATCTCGTGTCATGCTGTTCAAGGTATAGAGAGTCCTGCAGCAGGTGGAACGATCGAAGATTTCGAAGTCGTCACTGCTCCAGACCTCTCCGAAATCGCTGCCTTTAACGACATGCGCTATCTTGAGGAGTCGATTCTAATCCCGAATGCGCAAATTGTGAGCGGCTACGGGGCGGTCACTGTTCGCGCTAATAGAACAACCTATCAAGGAACACTAGTCTCCCAAGATACGGAAAAAATCGTCGTCCGAACTAAAACCGCAGATGGTGTAGAAGAAGAACACACAATCTTGTTGAACGAAATTGATGAGGAACCGATTGAAGAACTCTTAAATCTGCAAGCAAACGGATACTTTACGTTAACGCTAACTCCTACAGATGCGGATGCCCCGGTAACTGGGGAAGTCGTTTCTGAAACAGACGAGACTGTGACACTTAAAATTAGCGGGGAAGATAAGACTTTCTCTAAGACAGATGTCAAAAGTCAGTTGACTCTTCTTACTTATGATGGCGAAGAAATTGTAGGGGCAGTTGTTTCTGGGACGCTTGATGATGATGAGCTCGTTTTAGACGTTGGCGGGAGTGAAGTGGTAATAGATCCTTTTGATGTTGAAGAATCAACCTTCACCCGTGCCTTTGGCAAAAAATTGCTTGTTACTTCGCCGATGCCCGAAAACTTTCCGCTGCTTCTATCCGTATCAGATATGACTAATTTGCTCTCTTTCTTAAGCACGCTCACTGGTGAAACGGCGGAAGCAGCACTAGCAGAGACCGATGACGCTTCCGCGGAATAATAAACAACCAATCAATTGCTCTGGAATGATGTTGAGTGTAAAGAAAATAATCGATGGACCCCCAAACAGATCGCATCATTCGTTTAAAGCCCTCTGTTAAATAAACGATTGAGGGCAGAAAGACAAATGGAGGAAAAAACGCAATGAGAAGGCTGTCACTTTTCACAACCTGCCTCATAATTTTGGTCGGTTCTTGGCTCGTACTACGTTTCGTTATTGGGGGCGTTGTCTCGGTACCGATACCTGGTAGTGTGATTGCGATGTATATGGGGTTGGTTATAATCGCTATCTTGGTGCATATATCGGTTGAAGATTCGCGTTTTCAGGAGTTTCTACGACCGATCCATGAAACTCTTTTAGATGACAGGAGGCGTGTTCGTCGTCGCGTTATTGTGGTATTAATCCCGTTGCTCCTGCTCGGTTATACCTACTCGATTATCGCTCAACGCGCGAGTCCGCCTGGAAGCCCGCGGGACGCGCACCCATCGCCGCCGCTTGAATTGATGTACAAAGATGAGGTTATCGGCACAATGCAAGATGTCGTGAATCCTTTCCGTCACTATGAAAAAGACGATCCAGAGGCGTTCAAGGCACATGTAGAGAGCGGAAGACGGGTCTATTATGATAATTGCTTTTACTGTCACGGAGATCATCTTGATGGGCAAGGGCATTTTGCGCCCTATCTCCAACCGCTTCCTGCTAATTTCCAAGACCCAGGTATTATTCCTAACTTCCAGGAATCTTTTTTCTTTTGGCGAATTAGCAAAGGCGGCCCGGGGTTACCTGCAGCTGGCACCCCTTGGGATTCAGCGATGCCTATTTGGGAAGACTATTTGACAAAAGATGAAATTTGGGATGTGATTCTCTTTTTATCTGATTATACAGGCTATCAGCCACGAACCTTTGGAGAGGCACATTAAAAATGGGAAACAGACATGTTGTCCTCTTAATGCTAATTCTCGGAGTAGTGTTCTCTTTGCCGTTATCTGCGTCCGCGCAGAACGTGCTGCAAGCTTCCGAGAAAGGAAAAGAAGTTTATGATCAGAGCTGCGCCCACTGTCATGGGACAGAAGGCAGAGGCGACGGTTCTGCTGCTGAAAATTTACTTCCTAAACCCAGGGATTTCACGCGCGGTTTGTATAAGATCCGTTCTACTGAAACTAGAGAACTTCCAACGGATCATGACCTCTTCGACATTATTACCGTAGGGATGCCAGGATCATCAATGCCGGGATGGGAGACTTCTCTAACGACCGACGAACGCTGGGAAGTTGTGGCTTATATTAAAACCTTCTATGACGGTTTTAAAGAGCTTCCGGCACAGCCGAAACAAATTAGTTTAGTGGGGAGAATCCCGTATTCCGAGGAAAGTGTTGAGATTGGAAAAGGACTTTATACGGAACTCGGTTGTGTAGAATGCCACGGTAACGTCGGGCGTGGCGATGGTAGCTCTGCACCTACGCTTACAGATGAGTGGGGTTTCCAGTCATGGCCCGCAAATCTGACACAAGGCTGGAATTACCGCGGTGGTTCCGATACTGAAGACATTTTCAAGCGGTTCATCGGCGGGATCGCGGGGTCACCGATGCCTGCCTTTGAGGGGGATAGTTTCCTCCATTTCGGATTGACCTCCGAAGAATCTAAACGCCTCACTGAGTTAGAAAATAAAGATGAAATGACAGAGGGAGAGGAAGAAGAATCCGGCCGGTTTTATGAAAAAATGGATGAGGCTGTTGATGCCGCCCTCAGTCGAGCCGAAGGCACTGAGCTGACTGAAGCAGAGCAGCAAATTTATGACAATGCGATGAAGGTCGTCTATGAAAAGAGCTGGCATCTCGCGAATTATGTGAAGTCGCTTATGCCTCAAGAACGTCCTGCGCCAGCTATTGGAAATGACTCGCTTCGTTCACAATATGTTCAAGGCACATTACCTACCATAGATGATGCCGCCTGGGAAACGTTTGAAGCCAGATATTTTCCGCTTGTTGGGCAGGTCATCATTGAACCTCGGCAGTTTAACCCAACACTTGACGGGGTACACGTCAAATCGTTTTACAACGATACAGAGGTCGCTTTCCTCTTCATCTGGGATGACCGAACATATACGACTGGCGACGAAACGGATGAGACAACAGGCAGCCCTCTTGAGGATGCATTGGCAGTCCAATTTCCTGTGAAGGTGCCGCAAGGGCCCACTGCACCGAAGCCATATTTCTTATCGGGGGGTAGACTACCGGTCTATCTGTGGCATTGGAAAGCCTCCGCCCCTGAGCATGTAACGGAACTAACTGCTAAGGGGGTTAGCAATATCCAAGTCCAAGAGGTCCAAGGCGATCTACAAGCAAAAGCAACTTACACAAATGGACAATATAAATTGTGGGTGAAACGTGCCTTGAAGACCGATGACAAGAAGGACTTGCAACTTGAACCGGGGGTTTTCGTGCCTATCGCTTTTTCGGCATGGGATGGTTCAAACGGTGATGTTGGTACAAAACGTGTCATAACGAGCTGGTATACTTTCGTCCTTGAACCCATGCCGTCTTCTAGGCGGTTCATTTATCCGCCTTTGGTCGCGCTTCTCTCCCTCGGCTTGCTCGTCGGTTTGCGGGCAGCTGTGCAGCGGAGAAATTCCTAAGAATAGCTATCAGTTTTCAACGGTTCGGTGTACGCCAGCTGCCTAAATCGCAGATGGACAAACGAAACTCATTAGAAAGCTGGTAACTTACAATCTATAATCATAAATAAAGGAGAAAAAAATGAAAACCTATCTGTTAGCAAGTCTCACGATACTTCTCGCCTCCTGTTCTGCTAGTACCATTTTTGCGGCGGACAGCGGGGCAAAAGTGGAATCATTAGTATTTCCGGATTCCTATACACCTAGTAGCGTCAGAAATGGCGGAACGATTAACGGTGTTGTGAAGTTTGAAGGGGACGTGCCTGAAATGAAAGTCCTTGAAATCACTAAAGACCAGGCGGTTTGTGGGGCAACCGATAAATACGATGAAATGCTTGTCGTGGGTGAAGACAAGGCTCTAAAAAATGCAATCGTTTACTTAATTGATATTTCCCAAGGCAAAGATTTTGACAAAACTGTCAAACCGGAGATCGACCAAAAGGATTGTAAATTCAGTCCGCATGTCCAAATTGTTCCAGTCGGTGTCCGGCTAACGATGCTCAATAACGATAAAGTGAATCACAACGTCCATATCTTTAGTAGCATCAATAAGCCGGTTAATAAACAGCAGACAAAGAATCGAAAAAAATTGCGAATCGCCTCAGTAAAAAAACCGGAAGGTCCTGTTGCCGTGAAATGCGACATTCACGGGTGGATGTCAGCTTGGATTGCCTACGTACCGCATCCGTATTTCGCTGTAACCAATGAAAAGGGTGAATTCACGCTTGAAGACGTTCCCGCGGGGACCTATAAACTCGGTTATTGGCATGAAGCTTGTGGCACCAATAATGCGTCACCTGTTTCTGTTAGTGTAGAGGCGGGTGGTTCCGTCACGCAAGATTTCACGCTGAAACTTAAAGTTAAGTAGCGATCAGCGGTCAGCAGTCAGTAAGAGGGTTTCCTTGTGGCAAGCGCAGAGGTTTTGTACTCCATAACTACTGACAGCCGACAACTAGCGGCTGACGGTCAAATTGAGGTTGAAAATCTCTCGCATACTTATCAGACACGGACTGCCCTTAATAATGTGAGTTTTAATGTGTCTTGCGGCGAAATTTTTGGACTCCTTGGGCCGAACGGGAGTGGAAAAACAACCCTTTTTAGAATTCTTTCCACTCTAATACCGGTAATGTCCGGTACGGTTCGGATCTTCGGATATGACCTAACTGCTGCAGTGACGGAGGTTCGACATCTCTTAGGCGTTGTTTTTCAGCACCCGGGTTTGGATGTTAAGCTGACCGTCACTGAGAATTTGCGCCATCATGGACATCTCTATGGGTTGTCCGGTAAAAGCCTACACCACCGGATTGCCCAAGTCCTCGAACATGTTGGTATCTCTGATAGATCGACTGACCGGGTCGAGGTGCTATCGGGCGGTTTGCAAAGGCGAGTTGAAATTGCCAAATCTCTTCTTCATTCGCCGCGTATTCTGTTCCTCGATGAGCCAACCAGTGGATTGGATGTAACCACTCGCAGACAACTGAATGAGTATCTCGGTGTGCTCGCCGGCACAGAAAACATCCTTGTCGTGCTCACAACGCACCTCTTAGATGATGCTGAGGCTTGCAGCCGAGTTGGCATCTTGGATAACGGCAGTTTAGTTGCATTGGGAACCCCTGATGAGCTCAAGGCACAAGTCGGCGGTGACGTTGTTCTCATAAAAGGTAAATCTAACGAAACACTCGCCGCCGCGATTGCCGAGAAGTTTGGGATTCTACCGGTGCTAACTGATGATCATCTCCGTACTGAATGCCAACGAGGACATGAATTCGTTCGAGATGTTGTTGCTGCATTTCGAGATGAGATTCTGACGGTACGATTTGGAAAACCGACACTGGAGGATGTGTTTGTAAAATTAACAGGAAATGCATTCGTCGAATGACTGATGTTTGCCAACCGATGGCCTGTAAAAGGTGAATTTTGTGAAGAAAATTCTGCTTCGGATTACAACAATATGGGGGCGTGAGATCATCAGATTTTATCGGCAACGGAGTCGGCTTTTCAGTGCTATCGCGCAGCCTTTGGTTTTTTGGATCCTGATTGGCAGCGGTTTGAGTGCCTCTTTCCAGCCTTCTGGATCGGTAAATGGAACTGACTATATTGAATACTTTTATCCTGGTGTCGTTGTTTTAGTCTTGCTTTTTACGTCCATTTTCGCTACAATTACTGTCGTTAATGATCGGCGCGAAGGCTTCTTGCAAGGGGTACTCGTGTCGCCCGTACCAAGATGGCAGATTGTACTCGCGCAAGCGTTAGGTGGAACGACGTTAGCTCTTTTACAAGGAATGCTGCTTCTCATACTCGCTCCGTTGATTGATATCCAATTTCGCCCGGTATCTTTCTTCGCAACGCTCGGTGTGATGGCTCTTTTGGCGTTTGGTTTGACTAACTTAGGTTTGCTTATCGCATGGCGAATGGATTCAACGCAGGGGTTTCATGCGATTATGAATGTGCTGCTAATTCCGATTTGGCTCCTTTCTGGCGCGTTTTTCCCCAGCACAGGTGCTCCTAGTTGGTTAGCATCGATAATGAAATTCAATCCATTAACGTATGGGCTTGCAGCTTTTCGGCATAGTCTCTATCTTGACACCACCGCGAATTTTTTTGCGGCAGGAGCACCCTGGACGCTGTCCATGCTCATTACAGGACTGTTTTGTGTTTTGACGTACGTGGGGGCAACACTCACTGCATCTGTACAAACGAATTAAAATTATATTATTAATAACAAACATTTTATGCGTGCTTCCACTCTTCAATAAGTGAAACGCGCTCCTAAGGAGGACCGAATGCTTGAATGGATCTCTGAGTACTTATCAATGCTTCGATGGCTCCCTGATAACGCATCGACGTTCGGTCAAGGCGTTGATAACCTCTTTCATGCAATTTATTGGCTAACGTTCGTTGTGTTTGTCCTCGTGATGGGCACGCTTACTGTTTTTCTCATTAAGTATCGACAGCAGGAAGGCAAAAGAGCGGACTACATTGAGGGAAGCACAACCCTAGAAATTGTCTGGACAACTGTTACAACAGTGATCGTTTTTGTACTCGCCATGTTCAGTTACCCACAATGGAATAAAATTAAATCGCCTACAGCGTTCCCTGAGAATCCAGATGTGGTTGTCCAAGTCAGCGGAAAACAGTTTAACTGGGATATGACATATCCCGGGCCCGATAACGAATTCGGGACAGATGACGATCTGAAATTGGAAAACGAGCTGCATGTGCCGGTTAATGCCGTTGTGCATATACGGTTAACTGCCGAGGATGTCATTCACAGCTTTTTTGTGCCGGAATTAAGGCTCAAACAAGACGCACTACCGAACAGGTTCATCGATGTCTGGTTTGAAGCGACAAAAGCGGGACGGTATGAGATTCCGTGTGCTGAGCTCTGTGGATTCGGACACTCTGGGATGATCGGTTACCTTAACGTACACACACAAACAGACTACGACGCTTGGGTACAAGAAAGATGGGCTCGATAGGTTCAAGGAGAACAATACATATGCACGACAACGAACATACGTCACATCATCACGAAGAAAGCTTTGTTAGCAAATATCTCTTTTCCCTCGACCATAAGATGATCGGCAAACAGTTCCTTATTTATGGTTTGATTATGCTCTTCCTTGGTGGTGGGCTCGCCCTCCTCTTTAGGTGGCAACTCGCTTATCCGGAAAGACCTTTGCCCCTCATCGGTGCCTCGCAACAATATTTAGATGAAGGTGAAGTTATCACCTGGGCTGACAGAATGTGGGAAAACATTTATGATTCCGACAAAGAGGAATGGCTCGAAGTCAATATGCCTAATGGTGTCATCGAACCCGCATTTTACAACATGCTGTTCACGATGCATGCCACTATTATGATATTTTTCGTGGTTGTTCCGATCTTAGTGGGAGCGTTCGGAAACTTCCTAATCCCGTTGATGATTGGTACCCGCGATATGGCGTTTCCCATTCTGAACATGCTCTCCTTCTGGCTTGCAGTACTTGCCGCGGTTATCATGACAATAGGTTTTTTTGTCCCCGGGGGGCACGCGGCAGCCGGATGGACTGGCTATGCCCCGCTTTCTGCCGATCCGCAATGGACAGGGGTCGAATGGGGACAAAACCTCTGGGCGATTAGTCTCTTTATTCAAGGATTTTCATCTCTCGTGGGGTCTATTAACTATATCACGACCATCATCAACATGCGCGCCCCCGGAATGACGTTCTTCCGATTGCCCTTGGTCATTTGGTCGCTTTTCATCGTTGCGATCTTGTTACTCCTCGCTTTTCCTGTGTTATCGTCTGCGCTGGCCTTGCTCATCTTTGATAGGCTTGCCGGAACAACATTCTTTACAGCAACTCCGGAAGGTGGTGGCGACCCGCTCTTGTGGCAGCACCTCTTCTGGTTCTTCGGACACCCAGAGGTCTATATACTCATCTTGCCCGGCATGGGTATCGCTTCCGAGTTGATTGCTGTCTTTTCTCGGAAACCGATCTTCGGATACCGCTCTATGGTCTATGCGATGATCGCTATCGCCTTCTTGGGGTGGATCGTCTGGGGACATCACATGTTTCAGAGCGGAATGCGTCCTGGGCTCGGTTCTATATTTATGACAACAACGATGCTCATCGCCGTGCCGTCAGCCATCAAGACATTTAACTGGCTCGGTACCATGTACCGAGGCTCAATTCGATTTACAGCTCCGATGCTCCACAGTATCGCTTTTGTTTCAATGTTTGTGATTGGCGGGTTGAGCGGTATCTACATGGCAAATACGCCGGTTGACATCTTCATCCACGATACCTATTACATTGTGGCGCATATTCATTATGTTGTATTCGGCGGAAGTCTGTTCGCCATTTTCGGCGGTATCATCTTCTGGTTCCCGAAAATGTATGGACGTTATATGAACGATACGTTATCCAAAATTCACTTCTGGTTGACTTTTGTTGCGTTCAACTGCACATTTTTCCCTATGCATATCCTTGGTGTCGGCGGACATATGCGCCGTATCTCCAACCCGTTGCAGTATGAATTCCTGCAGCAGTTCGAGGGGATGAACATCTTTATCACGATGAGTGCGTTCACCCTTGGTTTTGCACAATTGATACTCGTCTTTAACTTTTTCTGGAGCATATATCGTGGAAAAGTCGCAGAGCAGAATCCGTGGCAGGTAAATACGCTTGAGTGGGAAGCACCGACCCCGGTGCCACACGGCAATTTTGATCAGATTCCGACGGTCTACCGCGGGCCCTATGAATATAGCGTCCCCGGTGAAGAAAAGGATTGGATTCCACAGGCACAACGTGAACATGCACCCGCGGCAAGTGGAGACTAGCGGAAAAATGGATGGAAGGTTGCGGAACGTTGCCTTCTACGCTTTCTAACCTTCTATCCTGTTTGTATTTTCGTGGAAATACGGTATGAAGCAACGCGCTAATTATAGTCCCTGGCTCCATAGATTGGCACGGCTCACTACAGGTGCGACTTTTTTACTGATTGTCATCGGTGGTATCGTTACAAGCACCGACTCTGGATTAGCAGTTCCTGATTGGCCGACGACCTTCGGATATAATATGTTCCTCTATCCACTGTCTGAGATGGTAGGCGGCATTTTATATGAGCATAGCCATCGCCTCATGGGCTCTCTCGTTGGGCTCTTGACAGTCGGGCTCTTTGCTTTCATATTGGCCAGGGATTCTCGTAGATGGCTGAAATGGTTGGGGCTCGCTGCACTTATCGCTGTCATTGTACAAGGCGTTCTCGGGGGACTTCGGGTCACCCAGATTAATCGCAATTTCGCCATCGTACATGCTTGTCTTGCCCAAGCATTTTTTGCGCTCCTTTGTGGCATTGTGTGGTTCACCTCTCGCGAGTGGCGGCAAGATAAGAGCGAAACGCCGATAGCAGCGGCACAGAAGTTGAGGCGGTTAAGCCTCATTACAACATGCCTTATCTATGTACAACTCATCTTCGGGGCAGTTTTACGACATACGGGCAGCAGACTTGATATGCATCTCATTTTCGCCTTCTTGGTCGCACTGCATATTTTCTTGCTAGTGAGACGGGTCCTTGCAACGGAGAATACACCACTCGGAATTGGGCCGTCCATGCCGTTCTTCTTGCTCGGATTGCTTGCTGTACAGTTGCTGCTGGGCACAGGGGCATTTTTCGCAAAACTGACCCCTTTCGGTGAAACGTTCGCAGCCGGACTTACGGTAACAATCACCACAGCGCATGTCGCTGTCGGCGCACTGATGTTAGTTACCAGCTTTGTTCTTACACTAAAGATTTTCAGATTTACTGATGCCTCTGACTCGATTGATGCGCCTGCAAATGGGGCATTCGTTACGGAATGAGATAACGTTTATGCGTTCAACATCGGCAACCTTATCAGAGAATAGAAACACAGCAGACCCACCGGTGAAGCCTACGGACTTCGTGCAGCGGGCAGCTGACGTGATTGAACTGGTTAAACCGCGCTTAGTGGTGATGATACTCATTACCACGGCTGCCGGCTTCTATCTCGGGGCACGGACGGTGGATTGGCTTTTATGTCTCCATACGCTTATCGGGGCTGGATTGACAGCAGCGGGGGTGTTGGGACTTAATCAGTATCTTGAACGTGGTGTAGATGCCCGGATGAAACGCACCCAGGAAAGACCGCTCCCTGACGGTAGAATGAAACCGTTGACTGCGCTGCTCGTTGCTGCTGCTCTTACAGGAAGTGGGATGCTTTATCTAACTTTTATTGTCAATATACTGAGCGGTTTCGTCATTTCACTGATAGTTGTGAGTTATCTGTTTATCTATACACCGCTCAAGCGGAAAACCTCCCTGTGTACGCTCATCGGAGCAGTACCGGGTGCTCTTCCTCCTGTTGTTGGATGGGCTGCAGCACGAGGTTCACTGACAAGCGAAGCATGGGTGCTGTTTACGATACTCTTTTTGTGGCAGCTGCCGCATTCGCTTGCGATCGCCTATCTCTATCGCGAAGACTATGCAAAAGCAGGATTTCAGCTGTTGCCGGTTATACACCCGGATGGTGCCAGCACATGCCGACAAATTGTAATTAATTGTATTGCCCTCCTCGGAATCGGACTGCTGCCTGCGTTATACAATATGGCGGGTAGCGTCTACTTCTTCATTGCACTAGTATCTGGTTCGGCATTTCTGGGAGTCGGTATCTATTTGGCACGCACGCGTTCGGTGAAAGCTGCACGCTACCTGTTATACGCATCATTGGTCTATCTACCGTTGGTATTTATCACAATGGCATTGGATAAAATTTAAGAACGGGCATGAAATGACCTTATTTCAAACCTTTTTCTCATTCAAAGGTCGAATTAACCGTAAAAAATGGTAGCTAGGAAAGTTGGCGGCTTCGGTTTTGATACGTATCCCCGGCGGTGTTTTGGCAGCAATAGATGGGAATTTGGAAGAATTAGAATCTATTATGTCTTTAATCTTGTATGGGTTAGTGTTAGGGTTTGCCCCTTTGCTTTTCTATCTAATAGAAAAGAATTTTGGTGAAGCCCTTTGGGGACAACCTACAAATATGAAGGTTTGCCTCAAAATCTTGTTCTCATTTCAAGGTCGAATTAACCGTAAAAAATGGTGGTTAGGAAAGTTGGCGGCTTCGGTTTTGATATTTATCGCTGGTGTTGTTTTGGCAGCAACAGATTGGGATGCAGCTTCGGAAACATTATCTTTTATCCACATTCATATTTTCTTTTTTCCTATTTTCATTCTTTGTTGGTGTGCCCATTGGGCGCTAGACGTAAAACGCTGGCATGACCGAGACAAATTAGGTTGGTGGGCACTCATTGGATTGATCCCGATTATTGGTAGTACCTGGATACTTATCGAATTAGGATTTTGCAGAGGAACAGACGGGCGAAATTGTTTTGGACCTGATCCATTGGAGTATTCATGAACGCACCGGAGCATCGCAAGCGAAATCGTCGCCTCGGACTTATCTTATGTCTGCTATTTGTGGGTCTGTTTATTGTCGCAACGTCGGCAATTATTACGGGTAGCAAAGTGCCTCCCGGGGTTGAAGAGGCGATAGATAGCGTTCGCACGCCTGTTCTGGGCATGATCGGTTTGCTGTTGGTTATTGTGGCGGCTATTGAGATTGTCCATCGCATTGTAAAAAGTCGAGTACGTAAAGATGGTGCAGAATAACACAGGAATTCGTGAACGTCCCCCTTTGAATAATGCACGATTGGGCGTATTAGTCCTACTCGGTGCGGAGACAATGTTGTTCTCGGGGCTCATCGGGACATTTCTGGTGTTTCGGGTCGGAAATGTTACCTGGCCTCCGCCGTCGCATCTCGGAATTGAGCTTCCACGCGTTGTAACTGGCATCAATACCATGTTGCTTCTACTGAGCGGTTATACAATGTTACAAGCGCACCGTGCGATTCGCGAAGACAGGGTGAAACAGCTTCGCAGTTGGTTATTGGTCACGGGGATGCTTGGGTTTCTCTTTCTTGGTGTTCAAGGAAGCGAATGGGTGCAACTCATTCGCAATGGGCTCACGCTCCAATCGGGCGTGTATGGCGGTATCTTCTATGTCCTCATTGGATGCCATGCCGTTCATGTATTGACTGCTGTTATATGGCTCTTTATAGTCTTCGGTATGGCAGTGGCGGGGCGTTTTTCTGCTGAGGGCTATATCGGGGTTGATACCTGTACAATCTACTGGATTTTTGTTGTTGCTCTGTGGCCAATTCTGTATGTGTTGGTATATCTTTTGTAAACATCATGAGGAGGAATCGTAAAATGCCAAGATCATTTTGGTACAGCTTGCGAGTCAAAACTTGTTACGCAACTGTACTATGGACTTCGATCTGGATACTCGTCTTGCTTATCGTCCCGGTATCTCTTGAGGCATGTCCGGGCTGTAAAGAGCTTGATGATCCTATCAATAAAGGTTTTAATTGGAGTATCCTTTTTATGATGGCAATGCCGTTTGCGGTTTTCAGTCTTGTGGGCGGCACAATTTTTTTACATTGGAACGGTTATCGGTTATCGGTCATTGGGGGTCAGTTGAAGAAAGGTTTTCTGCGCATCAGAAATTTTCGTAACTGATGTCTAACAAGAAATAAAGGAGTTGAATATAGTGGAACACGCTACCACTTTAGATCATACGGAAGACGTATACGAACCTTCGCTTACGCCGGACAGCATGGGCAAACTCGGCATGTGGATTTTTCTCGTCGGGGATACGATGTCGTTTGGTGCATTGTTGGCGGCTTATGCGGCGCTTCGGGCAGGTGCCGGTGTCATCGGATGGGTTCCACCCAATGCGATCCTCGGCATTGAGCTAACAGCGTTTATGACGTTTCTATTGATATGCAGCAGTGTCACGATGGTAAAAGCATTGGAGTCCATTCAGAACGGTAATGTTTCGCGTATGTGTACCTTCTTGGCGTTAACAATCGCAGGAGGGGTGATATTTCTCGGACTACAGGTTTATGAATGGTATCAGCTGATTGATCACGGATTGACACTTACAAGTATTCCTGATAAAGGATTATCAGATGAAGCAATTAGTGGGTCAACGCTTTTTGGTCCTACTTTCTACACCATCACAGGTTTTCATGGGCTGCACGTAACTGGTGGAGTCATTTATCTTGCAGTTATCTTGATACACGGCTTACGCGGCAGGTATACGGCTGAGTTTAACCATGAAGTCGAAATCGTTGGGCTCTATTGGCACTTTGTTGACCTTATCTGGATTATGGTCTTCACTTTCATCTACCTATTGTAGGAGGAGATAAAAATGGCGCAGGATGGACACAAAGAACATCCAAAATACATGAATATTTTCTGGTGGCTGCTGGGGCTCACCGTTGCTGAGGTGGTTGCTGTAATGCCTGATTACGCTACTGTCCTGAAGGCTATATTGCTTATCGGGTTTGCATGTGCGAAGGCGATCTTGGTTGCGAATTATTTTATGCATCTGAAATTTGAAAAGAAAATATTGGCGGTTATCGTGGTAACGCCTTTCCTTATCTGTGTGCTTCTTGTTTTGGCGTTGATGCCGGATCTCACCTCAGATGCACGACACGAAGGGATAGAGAGACCTGCGGAAGTCGTTGATACATCGGTTCACTAATTATGGAAGTACAAACCAGCGATGCGAATGAAGTTAAACGGAAACTTGACAAAAGTACGCTCATCTGGGTGATGCTCGGTGTTATTATTGTTAGTGTTGCAGGTATTAATTTATGGTCAGCGTTTGACACAAAACAAGATGTGACGGCGGTCGAAGAAACACCTGTTAGCGTACCAGACTTTAGCCTCACTGACCAGCGCGGAGAACCTTTGACCCTGGCTGATATGGTTGGGAAAGTCTGGATTGCCGATTTTATCTTTACCCATTGTGCAACAATTTGTCCTGCGATGACACAGGAAATGGTACGCCTCCAATCCGAGTTTGTTGGGGAACCTGTCTATTTCGTCTCCTTCTCTGTGGACCCTGAGCGTGATACTGTGGAGGTGCTCTCGCGCTATGCCAGAGCATACGGTGCTGATGATAGACGCTGGCGCTTTCTCACTGGCGAGAAGGAGGATATTCATACATTAGCAAAAGAAGGTTTTAGCTTGGCCTCCGGGCATAAAGGAGGTGAAATCTTACATAGTAGGCGGTTTGTACTCGTAAGCTCGGATGGACACATCTATGGCCGCTACGATAGCCGTAGCAAACCGGCGATGTTACGCCTACGGCGTGATGTTAACACGCTCCTCGGTAAAGGATAGACGTGAGCTTCATAATTTCTGTTGCTGCTTTTTTCGTACATTTCCCGTTCGGTTTTTTTCGCGTCCGTTTCAAGAAATTAAGTCGCCCGTGGAGTCGGTGTATTTACATTCCAATCGTGATCAATATTGTCGTTCGTCGTTTTGTTCTTGATTGGGGGTGGCAAATGTCCATGGTTTATCTATGGCCGGCAACGTTGATTGCTCATGTGCTTGGTGGTTTTCTCGGCACTCGGTATAAAAAACCCAAAGATTCAGAAGGAGATTGAGTTCTTTTCTCCTAATTCTAAAATAAAAAATGAGGAAAAAGATGATCAAGAAAATTTACGTCCCTGTTGACAATTCGGACTACTCGGATGCCAGTATCGGTTTAGCCGTTGAGCTCGCCAGGAAGTTTGGATCCCAATTGGTGGGTTCACACGTTTACGCCGCGAAAATGCACGATGTTCGTTTTAAACAGATGGAATACACATTACCGGAGGAGTACCAGGATGAAGTTGAACTCGAAAAACAGCGCCGAATTCACGATACACTCATCACCATGGGATTGCAGCTGATCTCTGATTCTTATTTGGAGGTTATGAAGCAGAAGTGCAGTGAATTTGAAATCCCGTTTGAGGCGAAGATGCCCGAAGGCAAGCACTATATCAAACTCGTTGAAGACATCAAGGCAAACGATTATGATTTCGTAATTATGGGGGCTCTGGGTATGGGGGCGGTCAAGGATAGCCTCATTGGTGGTGTCTGTGAGCGAGTCGTCCGGCGTATTAATACCGATACACTTGTTGTCCGCGATCTCGGTCCCCTTGAATCACATGATGGAAATATCCTTGTAGGTATTGATGGAAGTCCTGAATCTTTCTCAGGTTTGAAAACGGCTATCCAGCTCGGAAAGATGTTCAACAAACGGGTGGAAGCTGTAGGTGTCTATGATCCTTATCTCCACTATATCGTTTTTAATTCCGTCGTCAATGTACTTACGGAACGTGCAGCGCGTACCTTCAGGTTTAAAGAACAGGAGCAGCTTCACGAAGAGGTGATTGATACGGGGTTGGCGAAAATCTATCAATCCCATCTGGAGGTGGCGCGGTCGATCGCAAAAGAAGATCACGACTACTCGTTAAAAATTACGCTACTTGATGGAAAAGCCTACGAAAAGATTTTACAATACGTCCGCAAGACAAATCCTTGGCTTCTGGTCTTGGGAAGGATTGGTGTTCACTGTGAAGAGGATGCGGACATCGGTAGCACCGCTGAGAACCTGTTACGCCTTGCGCCTTGTAACCTCCTATTAGTCAGTCAACGCTATTTTCCACAGGTTGATGTAAAGGCCGAGGAAACACTCGTCTGGACGCAAGAAGCGTTGGATAGAATGGAGAAAGCCCCGCCTTTGGTCCGTGGCATAGCTAAAACAGCCGTTCATAGATTTGCTATAGAACGTGGACATTCCGTCATTACTGAGAGCGTTATTGACATGGCGATGGAGGCGATTATGCCACAGCGGGCATCTGAGCGCCTGACTCGCGTTGCAAAAGAGATTGCAGAGCAGGAGGTACTTGCGTCGGATGCTGTCCAAACCTACATCTGTGGTGAATGTGGTTACGCTGCACACAACCAGCAGCCCGTGCAGTGTCCTGTCTGTGGTACAGCGCCGGAACGTTTCCAGATGGTGGATAAAAGTTCTCTCCAAAATATTGCTATAGACGAAGGGGGCACTGCACAAGAAGAGACGTTTGATGGGGTGCGGCTCCACTGGTCAGAGCAGTCGAAAAAAGCACTCCGGCGGGTTCCGCGCGGTTATATGCGCAGGAACGTCAAGGCACGGATCGAAAAATCCGCACGTTCCCAAAAAATTGGAACGATCACCAATGATTTCGTAACCGAGATTATTAACGAAAGCATGGGTGAAGCCGCGGCGGTTCGTGAAGATGCCTCCGAACTCAGAGCAGTACGAACACGAGCTACGAATGCCGAAAGCAGTGCTGAAGTCCGGCAAGGTTTCGAAAGCCCATTACAATGGACTCAGGAAGCTATTGATCGTTTGAACCTTGTTCCTGCTGGATTCATGCGGAATATTACTCAAGCTCGGATTGAACAGCGGGCACAAGAGAACAATTTTACCGAAGTTACGCTCGATTTTGCCGCTCGTGTCATTGAAGACGGCAGAAGCCTTGCTAATGAAGTGCTTGGCCAGTACTATCAACAGTCTTAAGAATAAGCACTCATCATTCATCTGTTAGAAAATACCGATCCGGACTATTTTCATGCAATGATAATGCTAAAGAATTAATCGGGCGCAGTGGCAAGGTCATAATAGCGATTTATGAATAGACGAAAGTGGCTGAAACTTCACAGACGCGTGAGGTTGCAACGGTATCGACTGAAAAAACGGAGGGGTATCATGCAGCAGTCCTTAAGAAATACGTTAACACTTTTACTCACAGTCTTTGTCTTAGGAGGTTCCGTGTCTGCTGACAATTGGCATCAGTGGCGTGGGCCAAACAATGACGGTATCAGTCAGACGGCCGATGCTCCTATTCATTGGAGTCCAACCGAAAATGTCCAATGGCGTTTGCCCCTGCCGGGTGAAGCTGGTTCCACGCCTGTCGTTTGGGAAGACAAGATTTTTCTCACCTCAGCGGAAGGCGACGCGCTTGTTTTGATATGTATCAGCACCGAGGGTGAAGAGCTCTGGAGAAAAACTATAGCACATGGGAACAGAGTTGTCCGTGGCGGTGAAGGCAATTCCGCCGCCCCGTCCCCTGTAACTGACGGTGAACACGTCTGGGCATTCTTCGGCACTGGAGATCTGGTCTGTTATGACTTTCAAGGGAATCAAGTTTGGCACACCAATATTGCGAAGCGTTACGGCAGTTTCAATCTCTATTTTGTCATGGCAAGCACGCCACTGATTGACAAAGACCGGCTTTACATGCACCTCATCCACAGTAACGCATGGCTTGTGCTTGCGCTTGACAAAATGACAGGAGAACAGGTATGGAAGCATAACCGTAAAAGCGATGCAACCGAGGAGTGTGAACACGCCTACACTTCCCCTATCCTTTACCGCGACACGGAGCGTGAATATCTCATTGTACATGGTGCGGATTATGTGACAGCACACAGTCTGAGGGACGGCAGCGAAATCTGGCGATGTGGTGATCTGAATCCTAAAGAAAGTTATAACTATAGTCTCCGGTTCGTTGCCTCTCCAGTTGTGACAGAAGGACTCATCGTAGTTCCTTCGGCAAAAAACGGTCCCGTCGTCGGTATAGATCCCGCTGCGCAAGGCGATATCACGAACGGTAAGTGGCAACGTTGGAAGCTGCAACAGGGCACCCCGGACGTACCTTCTCCACTTATCTATGACGGTTTAGTCTATCTCTGTCGGGAAAACGGAGACCTGATATGTCTTGATGCTGAAACCGGAAAGCAGCTCTATCGGGAGCGGACGCATCGGCATCGGCACCGTGCCTCACCTATCTATGCGAATGGGCATATTTATCTGACCTCTCGGGATGGTGTTATCAACGTTGTGAAAGCGGGGCGTGAGTTTGAACTCGTTGCCAGCAATTTCATGGATGAGGTTATCGCTTCATCTCCGGTTATCACTAATCAAGCGCTCTATCTACGGACGTATCAGGCACTCTACGCGATTGGTGGGACAGAATGAAGACTTACAAAGAGTTGCCAAACGATGCTGGTTCTAACATTGTCGGACAAGTGACGGCGCAATCAAACCGTCTCCAAAAGCGACTTGCCTCTGTTAAACACACAGTTGCAATTATGAGTGGCAAGGGCGGGGTTGGTAAAAGTACGCTCACCGCAAACCTTGCTTCTGCGCTCACACTCAAGGGTAATGCTGTCGGAGTCGTTGATGCGGACATCAACGGGCCGACACTTGCTAAAATGATGGGTGTCCGTAACGCAGCGCTTGCATATTCACAGAGTGGTGTTAAACCTGCTGTTACTGCCCTCGGCACCCGGTTGATCTCCATGGATTTGCTCTTGGCGGCAGACGATACTCCAGTGGTTTGGAATGCCCAAACCCAAAAGGACGCATTTACATGGCGCAGCACAATGGAAGTCGGGGCACTCAGAGAGTTCATCGCCGATACTGAATGGGGGGAATTAGATTACCTCCTGCTTGATCTACCGCCCGGCACTGATCGACTGCCAAATGTTGTGGAATTGATTCCTAACCTCGGTGGTATCGTTGTCGTAACTATTCCATCTGGCGTTTCACAATTCATTGTCAAAAAATCAGTGACAATGGCGAGAGATATTCTTAAGGTTTCAATTATCGGTGTTATCGAAAATATGACTGCCTATGTTTGTCAACATTGTGGTAAAGAGGAGTCTCTCTTTGCCACTGCAGAGCCCCTTGACAGTGCGTTCCAACAGGTTCTCCTCAGTCGGGTTCCGTTTGATCCACGGCTCACCCGTAGCAGCGACGGTGGAACTTCGTATCTTAATGAATACCCAAATACTCCTGTGAGCAAAGCACTTCTGCAGGTGGCTGAAAAGATTCAAGCATTTTTTGAAGGAGAGAAAAAATGAAATTCCTATGTACAGATTGTGACACGGCGATGAAGTTTAAAAACGTAGCTCGCCCCGATCAAGGTTCCGTGACAGCATTCTTTGAATGTCCGGACTGTTTTACAGAGATTGCTATGTTTCTGAATCCGTGGGAGACCCAAATGCTGAAATCATTAGATCTCAAGCTTGGTGGTGCTGATGAAGCAGCACAGCCGATGCAGATGATTCGCTCCCAGTTAGGGACAGCAAAAACTGAATCCGTTTCGATAGAAGCAGGTTCCAATGAAGGCACTGAGGGTGGCAGATGTCCGTTTACTTCTACTATTTCGGATGCTCTTCAGGTGGAATCTGCCCCTGGAGAGCCAACGGGGCCCGTCTGGAGCGCGGAGGCTTTGGAACGCCTAGAGCGGATCCCCATTTTTGTTCGTCCCATGGCGAAAATGGGGATTGAGAGTTTTGCGAAAGAAAACGGACATGATGAAATTACAGGTGAGGTCATGGAGGCCGCACGAGGCAACTTTCCTGTCCAATTCTAATCCAAAATTAACAGCGGTTGTAGGGAAATCAAATCAACTTTTCCCTACACTGATTTTTCAAATCTTATCCTTCAAATCCTTCAGACCTTTACTAAATCCGAGAGTGCCTCTTTACAAATAATGTTTCGGGTGTTGTCGATAGATGACACAAATACCTTTCAGTCTCAACAGCTATCAGAGTAGCGGTGCATACGTTATGAGAAATAAAGGGCAATGTGCTAAGTGCATTGCCCTTTATTTTTTTCGATCTATTTGATGCACAACAGCAAGTGGCGTTTTATAGTGCATTCACTGCCAATCGCTAATCTCCGATACCCAGTTTGTCGTTAATTTCTTTCTGATAGCCTTCTAGTTTGCAGTTCTCAATCTCTGCAATTGTCACGGGGCGGCCGAACCACCCGGATTCATACACCGCCATACAGATGGCTTGAGAGCGCATTCCTTCGATTGCATCCACTTCAGGTTTACTGTCGCTTCGGATTGCATCGGCGAAGTATTTCAATTCGATGGCGACGGTATCTTCGATACCAGCGGGGAAGTAGTATTCCTGTTCTGCATCACTAAGACTCTCTGTAAATTCTGTCATTAGGTCGGCGTTAGAAATCGTTTCGCCGCTACGTGGCACTAATCCAAGGTTCCAATCTAGCGAACCTTCACTGCCGTAGAGAGTATGTTGACGAAAGCTGTGTCCTGGTGCGGAGCCGACCCATGTCCATTGTGCGGTAACGCCTTGTTCAAATTTGATAGTAGCAATCATTGCATCTTCAACATCGACGGCGTAGCCGCCCTCTCTTTCTGCTGGGTTGTCGTAACGGAAGGGTTCATAAGCCTTATTAATAGCATAAACCTCTTCGGCTTCCATGCCGAGAATGTACCGCATCAGGTCAGTGAAGTGGACTCCACCGTCTAATGCCCACCCGCCTCCTGCGTCCATTTTGAAGTTGCGCCAGCTCCATTTTCCCAAACCTTCGCCAACTTCTATCCAGAAGAACATTCGTGGGTCCCCGATACGGCCTTGCGCGATTGCCCAGCTTCGCGTGCGCTGGATGCGTGCTAGCCGATAATTTTCTGCAACGGAGATAATTTTATCGTTTCGGTCTGCAGCTTCCATCATCAATTTGCATGCGCGCATTGTAATACCGAAGGGCTTTTCAAGGATCACATGCTTTCCGGCATCGAGTGCGGGTACAGCGAGGGTGTGATGTGCACTGTGGAGTGCACAGATGTCAACACAAGTTAGCTCCGGGTGTTTCCCAAGCATTTCGTCAAGTTCGGTATAGACTGTGGGTTTTATTCCGCCTTGGAATGCGTATGCTTGATGTGCGCGTTCTTCGGCTCGTTCTTGTGCGATATCGCACGCTGCTACGATTTCGAAGTCTCTCAGGCCTTTAGACCAGAGTTCCTCGTAACCTTTCATGTGTGCGCCGGACATCCCGCCGCATCCTACTAAACCCATTTTAATTCGTTCTGCCATATCTGCCTCCTTCACTTCCATTGTACACCTATGTTAGACTATGCGAAATTATATGTGATACAGAGAATAATTGTCAATAATTTTTATTGTTTTTCTCTTTTGCCCATATAGTTGTTAATTTCTCTATAGGGTCAATCGCTTGTGGTTGGCCGCCTTCAATGTCGCTGACGTATTCACCTTTGTAAAGGCGAACGTGGTCGAGCCAGACATCTGCTTTTTCTCCCCCCATAATGATACCGGCGCGTGAATTTACATCATCTACTGTCATTTTGAAGGTAATGAAGAATTCTTTCCATTCTTCAGTTAAACCGATTGCTTTTCTTGCATATTCATTCCATGGGGCTCCTTGATGGAGGATCCGCATTGTAATGTTTCTCGGTTTTTCACTTTTTGCCCATAGATTGTAGGTATAGGTGGTGCGTTTTTCGAGGGTAAAAGGTTGCTGATAAAGTTGGATGTGTCCTAGGATGCCTCCTGCTTTACTGATTTTGATATAGGCGGCTTTATTTCCTGCGATGGGTTCTGCTTTTTTCCGCTCGGTTTGGAA
Organism: Candidatus Poribacteria bacterium; assembly: GCA_964291315.2. Lineage (GTDB taxonomy): Bacteria > Poribacteria > WGA-4E > WGA-4E > WGA-3G > WGA-3G. The sequence goes on from OZ219750.1 coordinate 43,879, forward strand.
GGTCGCGGTGGCATCGGCGTGTGTCCAGTGGTGCCAGCTGTCGAGATTCAGGTCGAAATCACCGTTTTTGAGGATATTTTCGGGGAGTTCGGCAGTGTATCCGAGCGTTACTACTCCAAGCAGACCTATCAATAAGAGTAAACGACAGCTGTAAATCGGTGTTCGGTGTCTTATGTTCATCTGTGTTTTCCTTGTTTTTTATGTGTTGTGGTGCGTAAAAAAAGAAAAGGGTAGGTGTTGGGCCTACCCTTTAGATGGGTTCCCGGCAGCGACCTACTTTCCCGCGGGGTTGCCCCCGAAGTATCATCAGCGCTGAAGGGCTTAACTACCGTGTTCGGTATGGGGACGGGTGGTTCCCCTTCGCTGTAGCCACCGGAAGTATTTTTGCGTGGCTCAGTATCAGTAGTGGTATGTAGTCTGAGCCGTTACAATAAAATTTGACAATTGCATATGTGTGAGGGATTTGGTAGAATAAAATTAAGTTATCAAGCCCTCGGCTTATTAGTACCAGTTAGCTGAACCGCTCGCACGGTGTACACATCTGGCCTATCAACCTTCTTATCTTGAAGGAGCCTTACCAACTTAACGTTGTGGGATATCTTATCTTGAGGCTGGCTTCACGCTTAGATGCTTTCAGCGTTTATCCATTCTGCACATAGCTACCCAGCGGTGCCACTGGCGTGACAACTGGTGCACTAGAGGTACATCCACCCCGGTCTTCTCATACTAGGGGCAGCTTCTCTCAAATATCCTACGCCCATACCAGATAGGGACCGAACTGTCTTACGACGTTCTAAACCCAGCTCGCGTGCCACTTTAATCGGCGGACAGCCGAACCCTTGGGACCTGCTGCAGCCCCAGGATGTGACGAGCCGACATCGAGGTGCCGAACCGCATCGTAGCTGTGAGCGCCCGGATGCGACTAGCCTGTTATCCCCGGAGTACCTTTTATCCATTGAGTCACGGCCTTTCCACACAGCACCGTAAGATCACTAAGCCCTGCTTTCGCATCTGCTTGACGTGTCCGTCTCGCAGTTAAGCTCCCTTCTGCCTTTGCACTCTTCGCGCGGTTTCCAATCGCGCTGAGGGAACCATAGGGTGCCTCCGTTACGTTTTAGGAGGCGACCGTCCCAGTCAAACTACCCACCTGACACTGTTCTCGACGCGGGTTCACGTGTCAGAGTTAGAATTCCAATGCAACAAGAGTGGTATTTCAAGGTTGACTCCACTGAAGCTAGCGCCCCAGTTTCGCGGTCTCCCACCTATCCTACACATGCAACATTAAAACCCAATATCAGGCTATAGTAAAGGTTCACGGGGTCTTTCCGTCTTGGTATGGGTAACCGGCATCTTCACCGGTATTACAATTTCGCCGAGTCTCTCGCTGAGACAGTGCCCATGTCGTTACGCCATTCGTGCAGGTCGGAACTTACCCGACAAGGAATTTCGCTACCTTAGGACCGTTATAGTTACGGCCGCCGTTTACCAGAGCTTCAGTTTGGAGCGTCCGGTTTCCCTTTACTCCTCGCCTTAACTTTTTGGCACCGGGCAGGCGTCAGTCCCTATACATCATCTTACGATTTAGCAGAGACCTGTGTTTTTAGTAAACAGTCGCATGGGCCATTTCACTGCGGCTTCTTTTGGTATCGCTACGTACTCGAAGCACCCCTTCTCCCGAAGTTACGGGGTAATTTTGCCGAGTTCCTTAGCGAGAGTTCTCTCGAGCGCCTTAGGATTCTCTCCTCGCCTACCTGTGTCGGTTTGCGGTACGGTCACCATGAGTTGTCCACTCGAGGTTCTTTTCTTGGCAGGCAGTGGGGACAGTTTGCATCCTTACGGAATCCTGTTCACCCGTTGGCGTTTAGTGCACTGGATTTGCCTGGTGCGCGCCATTGGGTTTAACCCAGCTCTTCCATCGGCTGGTAGTCCTTAGTGTCTGCGTCGCCCCTAGTTTCGTTCGTGTCATGGTGGTGCAGGAATATTAGGCCTGCTTCCCATCGCCTACGCCTTTCGGCCTCGGCTTAGGATCCGACTAACCCTGAGAGGAATTGCCTTGCTCAGGAATCCTTAGGCTTTCGGCGAACAAGCTTCTAACTTGTTTTATCGCTACTCATGCCGGCATAATCACTTCTAATTCGTCCAGAGCGTCTCACGATTCTCCTTCAGTCCTACTATAGAACGCTCCCCTACCATGCCCGTGTTATGGGCATCCATAGCTTCGGTAACGCGCTTAGCCCCGGAAATTTTCGGTGCAAAGCCGCTTAACCAGTGAGTTATTACACACTCTTTAAATGATTGCCACTTCTACGCCAACATCCTGGCTGTCTTAGCAACAAAACATCCTTTACCACTTAGCGCGTATTTAGGGACCTTAGCTGATGGTCTGGGCTGTTTCCCTTTCGTCAATAGAGCTTATCCCCTACTGACTGACTCCCATGCTTAGGACAATGACATTTGCAGTTTAACTGGAGTTGCTAACCTGGTGGGGCCGCGAGTCCAATTAGAGCTCTACCGCCACTGTCGAACACATGAGGCTAGCCCTAAAGCTATTTCGGGGAGAACCAGCTATCACCAGGTTTGATTAGCCTTTCACTCCGATCCACGGGTCATCCCCCAATTTTTCAGCATTGGTGGGTTCAGGCCTCCACACACTTTTACATGTGCTTCACCTTGCCTATGGATAGATCACCTGGTTTCGGGTCTACTCCATGCAACTGTTCGCCCTATTCAGACTCGCTTTCGCTACGACTCCGCATCAGAGATGCTTAATCTTGCTACACAGAGTAAGTCACCGGCTCATTATGCAAAAGGCACGCGGTCATGCGTGTCACTTTCGTGACTTAGCACTACCACAGCTTGTAAGCTATACGGTTTCAGGGGCTTTTCACTTCCCTAATGGGGGAACTTTTCACCACTTCCTTCACAGTACTTCGTTCACTATCGGTCGCCAGGGAGTATTTAGCCTTAGGAGGTGGTCCTCCTGGATTCCTACAGGTTTGCCTATCCCGTAGTACTTGGGGTCTCCGTCGAAAAGTGCGCCACCGCTTTCGCTCACGGGACTTTTACCCTCTTCGGTCGCTCTTTCCAGAGGCGTTAAACTAGCGGCACGGTCACTTTCGGTGCGTCTGAACCCGCGCCCGACGGACCCCGCAACCCCCGGCATACAAGGCGTTCAGGCTTGAACATATACCGGGTTTGGGCTGTTCCCTTTTCGCTCGCCGCTACTGGGGGAATCGAGGTTTTCTTTCTGTTCCTCAGGGTACTGAGATGTTTCACTTCTCCTGGTTGTCCCTCGTGTAAACACGAGTAGCAGGGATTAACCTGCTCGGTTGCCCGATTCGGGGATCTCCGGATCAAAGCCTATTAAGCGGCTCCCCGAAGCTTATCGCAGCCTGTCACGCCCTTCGTCGTCTCCTGGCACCAAGGCATCCACCGTAAGCTCTTAGTAGCTTGATAAGGTGATATTATTCTACCGATTTACCCTCTATATGCAATTGTCAAAGAACAACGCCTATGTGTCTTTATACATACAGGCGATGGAGATGAGCGGAGTTGAACCGCTGACCTACTGCGTGCAAAGCAGTTGCTCTCCCAGCTGAGCTACACCCCCGTGCGGTATGTTTTTTAAGTATACCACAACCATCATACGAAAGTCAAATTTATTTTTCAAAATCGCCTAACGGAGGGATCGCGCCTCCCTTTCGTTCCTATTTGAACGATTGGCGTGTAAGCAAAATTAAGTATACCACAAAAATCTGCCAATGTCAAATTTATTTTCAAAAATTTTACTGACTGCTTAGATTTTTGAACTTAACCTTTGCAACGATATTAAGTATACAACATATTTCCGCCAATGTCAAATTTATTTTTTATTTTTTTCGAATTACGGCACTTTGAACAGAGTAGGCTCTGTTAATTGCGCAATCAGCTCTTAGTTTTCAGTTATCCAGGTCATCAAGAGCCTCGTCAATGCTGGCTTTCAGATCCGCATCCCCAAGTTTATCAGCGATCCCTCGCGCGGTGTAGAGGTCCTGCATCGCCTCTGTCTCGCGATTTAGGTGTGCCTTCACATTTCCACGGATGTAGTATGCTGTGGCGAAATCAGGTTTTATGTGTATAGCGGCATCGTAGTCAGCAATAGCAGCAGAATATTCACCCAGCTGACGCTTCACATTTCCACGGAAGAAATATGCGTAGTCGTCGTCGGGTTTTATGCGTATAGCGGCATCGTAGTCAGCAATAGCAGCAGAATATTCACCCAGATAGTACTTAGCAAGTCCACGGCTGCTGTACGCGTAGCGGTCGTCGGGTTTTATGCGTATAGCGGCATCGTAGTCAGCAATAGTAGCAGAATATTCACCCAACTCACGCTTCGCATATGCACGCGAGCGGTATGCGTCAGCGTTATTGGGGTCTATGTGTATAGCCATGTTGTAATCATCAACCGCTCCTGCATAGTCTCCTAACTCTTCCTTCTGATTGCCTTGTTCTAAGTACGTCTCCGCGGATATGCCGGAACTGGCACTTGACAAAGTTCTCACTGGGCCTGCATCTTCAAGGAGCTGCCTGAGGAATTCGGAGGGAATCGCAAAGTTGAGGTTCTGCCCCGCTTCCATTATCCTGGACGAAACACCGATGACCTCACCACGCGCGTTCACAACCGGGCCTCCGCTACTCCCCGGTGAGATAGGGGCGGTCATCTGGAAATGGGTATCAGCAGCCCCGCGGCGTATGCTGCTGATAATGCCATCGGAGAACGTGCCTTCTAAACCCTTGGGGTTGCCACACACGTAAATTGTCTCGCCTATTCTCACGTTTTCGCTGTCTCCAAGCACAAGCTGTTTGACACCGGGCACTGTGATTTTTAGGAGTGCAAGGTCGTTTGCTTCGTCTGTTGCGACGACTCCTTCGATGGGGTGTTTTTCGGAGATTTCCTGCCCAACTAATTTTGCCGTGCCGAGCACCGTGTCTTGGATGACGTGGTAGTTGGTAGCGATGAGGTTTTGTTGGATGCAGAACCCGCTGCCGTGTCTGACAGGGGTGCCGGTTGCGTCCTGCATCTCTAGGGAGACGGTGGCAGCGAGGACTTTCTCTGCGATTTCCGGTGTAGTTTGTTCGAAAGCGGTATTCATACGATTTTTCTGGCGGAACCCTTTTTTAGGCTTCTTATTAGAATTGCACAACTTGACAGATTATGCTACAGAAGACAAGCAATTGCAGTTTATGCTATGAAAGCACAACCTAACAGATTATGATGGGGAACGTCGTGTTCTCTGTCTCCGTCTCTGTTCTGTTAAAATGGGTAGCTTTTGCACTTTTTTGATCCATCGCTGTGCTTTGGCGATGTTTGTGTCAAACGGTTCCATCATTTTAAAATATTCCGTATGGCCGGCGTAAATTTGATGCCAGTCGACGATACAAGGCATTCTATTTTGCGTGAGCGCACGCATCAGAAATGCTCGGACTTTTGCGCGCGTGTCTTGGGGGGCGTTATAGATGGCGTGTTCGATGCGTTCCTCGGTGATAACCCGTTCCATTTGCCCCTGCTCTTGAAGTGCGTAGTAAAGTCCGCTTTGCATGTCGATGTTATGGTATTCGAGGTCCTGACTTTTAAGCCAGGGGTCATCCCATTCGATTCCTTGTTCCACACGGAAAGTGTCGAGGAGCCATTTTTTGGCGGCCCAATCGACACGGGAGATAACGTTATGCCAGTGGTCTTCCAGGTCATCGAGAATGCTTTCCCAGGCGGAGAGTACCCATTGTGTTTCCTCATCTTGTTCGGTGATGACAGATTGGACGAAATGGAGGTATTCTCGCTGTAGGTCAATTGCTGAAATTGTTTTTCCAGAGCTCAGTGTGATTTTCCATTTAAAGGTTTTGTCGCGCGAGATATATCGAATTGCGCCTACTGGGTCGTAGAGATCAAAGCCGGGCAGCGGCAGCTTTTCGCCATGTTCCTCATAAAAAATCTCGATTGCAGAGAGCAGGAGGGCAGTTGTGCCGACTTTGAGGGCGGTTGCGTGCTCGGACATATTAGAATCTCCGACGAGCAGATGGAGTCGCCGGTATTTTGTGTAATCACTGAGGGGTTCGTCTCTAGTATTGATAATTGATCGGCTGAACTGGATCCATTCGTAGACTTCGGTGACGATATGGTCTGCGCGCTGTGAAATTTGATAGTACTGTTGGTCGTCGCTGTTGTTCTGCAAGTCTGTGAACTCAACTATTTCATCGTAGGTGCCGACTCTCCCGGTCCCGGCATAAATTTGGCGGGTGACAAAAAATGGCACCAACGTTGGAATGACGACTCGATAGAACGGAACTTCTCGCTTGATCTGAAAGTTTTCATGGCAGCCAAAAGTTGCTCCTGTAAAGTGATCTATATTGTTTTTGAAGAAGGCGGTGGGTAGTCCTGTATCGGCGAGGATGTTGTTGATGACTCGTTCGATAGCTTTGTCGTAAGCGACGAGATCGAAGAGTCCTGTACACTCGGGTGTAGCGTATTCGAGGTGCCCCATATCAATATAGAGGCGCCCACCGTTGAAAAGGAATCCGCCGTTTCCGGGCGGTTCGCCCCAGTCGCGATAGTGAATGTCTCGGACTCCGAGTTCCAGTGCATCAAAGACGTAGTCCCTAACTCGTGCGGCGACTCCTTCAGAGGGGCCGCGTATTTGTTCGGCGCGGGTCAGGCATCCAAATTCAGTTTCGATTCCAAAAATTCTTTGCTTCACAATTTGTACCCATTACAAGGATCTTAATCCCATTTCGCCATTTGCCTAATGAGATTAAGGTGAGGTTGGTGGGTTGTGCTGTGCTTCAGTCTGTATTTTGTGCGATATTATTTTTGAAGTTACTTCGGCAAGTTGCTTTTCGCGGTGTTGGCGTGCCTATATTTCATGGAAGTGCGGTTTCAATTTCTTCGGCGTTCAGCAATCGGAATTTGCTAGCACCGGCTTGTGTGGCTTCCAAAACCCCTGCTTCGATCTCCCCCTCTTCTCTTGCCATACTAATGATTTCGTGCATCTGTTGGGTGTCTATCTGAGTATCTTCAAATTCCATACTCTCAGGTTCGCGCGAGCTTAATTCTTTGCCGACTGCCCAAGTTTCTAACCCTAATCGAAGTGCATCGGTCAAATCTCTGCCATCATTTAGGGTTGCGGTATCAAGATAATTTTGCATTCCTGTTTCGATGGTTTCGGTTCCGCCAATAACAGAGAAGACTGCATGGGTTCGGACATTGCCGTCATAGTTGATACAGGTAAACCGGTTTTGTTCTGAAGACTTTCCGAGTTCGGCGAGCAACATTTTAATGATATAGGCTTCACCCACGATGGATTCAAAAGCCTGCTTGAAGGTATGCGCTAAAACGAAGTTGGTCAATCGGTGTAGATTTACATCTTCGGTAGCGTTCTGGAAGCCTTGGACGCTGGCGGTATCGGTGACAAGCATCCGAAGTCGTTCAATATCGGCGGGGTGTCCAATTGCAGAGAGTGCAATTCGATCGTGTACCTCAAAAATTTTGCGTTGTCCTCTGCCGATAGTGAATAGCACCATGCCTTCGTCATAGGTAAGTCCAACAACGGGACTCCCGACACGAAGTTGGTCTTCAATGTAATCTCGCCTGTCCTGAATGGCTTCTATCCAGCGATAGGGTTCATCTCGCATTTCTTAATTATGTGCCTCGCTATGATTGTAAAGATTGGGGCTATATGTTTTAGCACAATCTATTGTGCGTTTTCGTTTTGCCAGGGTTGCTGAATGCTCTCCTACGAACTTATTTAGCGTTGTATATTTCAGATAGGGTCTGTCTCTGGCTGTGCCGCGGTGTAACATTCGGTAAGGTTCTCATCGGAGAGTGTTTCGACACCTCTGTGGGTAACGGTTTTGATAGTTGGGAAAATTTGTGCGCGTGCGTTGTACCCGCTAGTTGCTGCGTCATATTCGCTTGCGGTATCCAAGAGTCGTAAGATAGTGATTGTTGCTTGGCGCTCATCCATTTCTTGCAGCGGGGTTTCGCCGAACCGTGATAGGTAGCGTAGGACCCCTCGAATCCAGATAGAACCAGAGCCTGTTGTGGCGAAATTGACGTTTTCAAAGTGTGCCCCGAGTGCGTCATAGAAGAAAATCTTGCCGCGGTTCTGTGCCTCAGGGGCATCTTGGAGGTAGAAGGCAAAGATCGGAATGACTCCTCCGATTCCTTGGAGTGCCATCGCCAGGTTATCACGGATAAGCCGAGAAAGCATTCGGAGTTTGCCTTCGAGACTCAACTCTTGGAGCTGACTACGGCGGAAGTATTGAAACGAATGTTCAAGGATTCTAGCAATCTCATAGGCAATGGCTGGTGATCCAGAAATAGCAAGCACGGAATACTTATCAATCTCTAATACTTTCTCGGCGCGATCATAGATAACAGCGGTACCAGCAGTGGCACGCCGATCGCCAGCAATCATGACCCCATCTCGGTAACGGAGGGCGACGACGGTAGTGCTATGCGCGATCTCTATATCCGCCTGATGCTGTGTTTCAGGAGTCAAACCTATCTGCAGCGGATAGTTTGCGTGTTGCAAGAGACTCAGAAAGTCTCCTTTATGGTTTATTGCGTTTTTAATTGGCATCTTGATATTAGCGAGGCTGAGAGGGTGGAAGGGAAAAATAGAGATAGACCTTCCACGCCTCGAATTTTATTCACCGGTTCTTTGCCGGTAGCGCCGAGATTGATCTTTGTCAACCCTTCGCATGCGTTTGAGTAGTTCTTGGGTATCGGGTCTGCTGATTTTCTGGCGTTTCGGTCCGTCACTGTCACCATCGTCTGGACCGATTGGCTTTGTCTCTTTCTGCTTGCGTTCAAGCTGGGAAATCAGTTTAGGGTCCACTTTACATCTCCTTTTTAGTAGTTGGACTTATGCACTAAAAGCCCGGTAGGTGTAATTTATACCTGGGGTTTTCCGCGGTTGGAAGGTGCCCCGGTCCTGCAGGGATAAATACCTGCCTCATAGCAAAATTTGCATATTGACACAATTTTGCGTAAGTTCTATTCTAGGAAGTGCAATTTTTTGATTAATGTTGCAACGTCTGGTGATTCATCGAGTGCTTTGTTATACTGATGTGCGATTTCTGCATCAGCGAGTGCGTTAAGATTAATTTCATGAATGCGTCCGTTGAGTGTGAAGGTAATACTATCCCACTGAATGGCTTTTATAGAGGTGCTGAATCGATCAACAGCGCGTCCCCGGAAATATGCGCGCGTGCCGGGGGGCGGATTGTGAAGGGCCTCGTCAATCTGATCTTCTGTGACAACCCGTCGCATCGGAAGCCCATAGTATAGTCCTTCGTTTGGGTTGATGTTATGGTATTCCAAATCCAAACTTTGGAGCCACGGATTGCTCCAAGTGATTTTTTCTTCTTCCGCGAAGGTTTGTAGTAGCCACTTCTTCGCGACCCAGTCGAGCCGGTCAATGAGTGCCATTGGTTCTGTTTCAAGTTGGTTGAGCGTATTTTCCCATTCGGCAAGCACCCAGTCGGTTTCAAGTCCTGTCTCTTCTCCGAGGTGTTTTTGAGCAAGGGCGAGGTATTCGCGTTGATGGTCGATAGCGGACATCGTTCTACCGTCTGCTGTCATCACTATCCAACGATATGTCTGATCGTGGGATATGGTTTTAACAGTATCAATTGGATTTGCGAGGCTTAGATTTTCGGGAATTTTATTTTGTTCAATCAATGTGATAACGAGTGCAGTCGTCCCGACTTTGAGAGCGGTTGCGTACTCGGACATATTTGCGTCGCCAACGATTCCGTGGAGTCTACGATATTTCGCGGGGTCGGCGTGTGGTTCATCTCGTGTATTGACGATAGGTCGGTTATGCATTGTGTCGATGCTGGCTTCGACGTGAAAGAAATCTGCCCGTTGTGAGAGTTGATAGTGTCCTGGTGTTGCGAGTCCGGCTTCTGTTTCAATACCGATTTTTCCTGCGCCGGCGAAGATTTGGCGTGTAATGAAGAAAGGCATAATGCCCTGTTTGAGTTTTTCGAAGGGCACTGTGCGTGACATGAGATAATTGTCGTGGCATCCGTAGCTATGCCCGTGTAAATCGGTATTATTTTTGTAGAGCAGTACGCGCTTTCCAAGCTGCTGACTGCGTGTTTCGGCGCACCGTTGTAGGATACGTTCGCCGGCTTTATCGTGTGCAACGAGTTCAAAGAGGCTGCTGCATTCGGGTGTAGAATATTCGGGGTGTGCATGGTCGTTGTAGAGGCGTGCTCCGTTGGCGAGGATGTGATCGCTCTTGATTTGGGCAAAAGAGAGGCGATTTTTTTTATTTTGTTCGCGATCGCGTGCTTCTTCTGTCTTTTCATCGGGATGGTTAGAAAGCGCGTTTACCCGAAAGCCGCGTTCATCTCGAAACGGGTCTTCTCCTCGGTAGTCCCAGATGGGTTGAAAATCTTCTTGGCGATAGCTTTTTATCAGCTCGATTGACTGTCTAACAGCATCAATGTTTGCTGTGTTTTCGAGTGTTATCCCATATTCAGTTTCAATTCCAAAAAGTCTTTGCATTTGGCTATAAGCAGTCGGTGGCCAGGGGGCAGTAGTGGTTTGTGGTGGTGACGTGTATTGCGTGTTTGCCACAAACCACTTTTAACTGATAGTTGAAGAGCGAGGGCGGCTATTTTCTGGCGACCGATAATTCCTTCTAAATGACTCGTGATCCGGAGGTTCTGCGTTTCTCCTGTTTTTGAGTGTTGATAGGTGTAACCTTGACGACATTTGCGGGGTCGTAATCAAGGAGTTTGAGCCAATTTTCTGTAGCTTCTGTTGGTGGGAAGATTTCACTTTCACTGTACTCGGCGGCAAGAGCGTCTAGCAGGTCTGCGCGTGAAATACCGTTCTCTTTCTCGGGGTTCTGAATTGCCCGTTTGAGTGCGGATTCCTTGGCTCGTTGTACAATAGACTCGATAATTGCGCCGCTACAGAGATGCCCACGATAGAGGGTATCCCGTCTGCCGCTTCGGAGTGCGACTTCGAGGAATCGGTTTTCCTCGCTCTCACGGAACATTTCATCGACCACTTGTGCGATTAAGTCCTCGACTGCTTTTTCTGCGGGAATCAGGTCAGGTGCTGCGTCCGCTGGTTGTGCCTCATCTATAGGTTCGACGTGTTGATTAAGGCGGTCTTCTGAGGCAATCGGTAGTTCAGGTGTGAGGTAGATACGGAAAATGTCTTTCGCGGCGTTGACATCCGGGCGAGTCACTTTGATTTTTCTGTCGATACGTCCTGGGCGCAGTATAGCAGGATCAATTAAATCTGGTCGGTTTGTGGCGAGGATAATAACGACATCTTGTAAAGATTCAATTCCATCCATTTCTGCGCAGAACATTGGAACGAGGGTATTAGAGATGCTATGGGATCTGAGGGCGCGTCGCGTGCCTAGAATAGATTCTGCTTCATCTATAAAGACGAACGCCAATTTTCCGTCTTCCTTTTTCTCGCGTGCGATCTGAAAAATCTCACGTACCTTGCGTTCGGACTCGCCGAGCCACATGTTCAGGATTTCAGGTCCTTTGATGTGGAGAAAACAGCCTTGAATATCTTCGTTGCTTTCTTTGCGGAGTCGCTGTGTCAAATTATAGGCAGTTGCCTTGCCGATGAGCGTTTTTCCACATCCTGGAGGTCCGTGTAGTAGGAATCCTTTTGGGGCACTGTATTGGAACCTTTCGAAAAGTTCAGGGTGCAGGATTGGGAGTTCGATTGTGTCCTTAATTTTTTGAATTGTTTCGTCTAGTCCGCCTACCTTTGACCAAGGTATATCAGGGACAGCCTCAAGTGCATAAACATCTGTTTCTTTGGCAGCGAGATGTTCGAGGGCAACCCGGAAGTTGGGGTCAATGCGTACCTCGTCGCCGGGTTTAAGTTTAACATCGGTGAGGTCTGTGGAGCGTTGCAGGATAACAGATTGTGAGTTGAATTCTTGACCTGTGCGGAGGCGGCCGTCGGGCATGATGTCTATTATTTCTGTGATAGGACCGGCCTCGTTGTATCCGAGGTCTCCGACGACAACATATGCCTCGTTTAGCAGGACGCTGGATCCTTTTTTGAGGTTTTTCGGGTCTAGTTGTGTATCGAGATTGGCGTAGTATTCGGAGCCGCCGACGATGACACGGGCGATGTCCTCTTTAGGCAATCCGAGGAGCGTACCGATCCTGTTAGCAGGTGAGGTGAGTTTTTTGATATGTGCCTCCATTTCGTCATGGATACGGAGTGCTTCTTCTTGAATTGCCTGAATTCTTTCCCGAAATTCCTCTTCATCATTGATGATAGAACGTCGAAGTTCAAGCAGCCAGCGGCGACGGGGGTCATCGACCGGGGTTTCTACGATAATGTGATGGATGAGCTGCAACGAATAACCGGAACTTGTTTCATCGTCTTCGGTGATGATTTCTTCCTCGATGTCGTCATGTTCACTAAACATATCGCGCGTGTCGGGGCTGTTGTCAGCAACTTTACGATTCTTCTTATCGTACATTTTGAATGCTCCTCAGACAGAAACGGATGACTTTACGATAGAGTTTACCACAGATTCCAGAATTTTGCGAGTCTTTTTTTCACTTGGCAAGCAGCAACGATTCTACATTTCTGTCTGTTGTAGATGCTGCCTAAGCCGAGATTTCTATGATAATCTGCTATAGTTTAGCACGATCTCTAACAAAAACGCAAGGGAAAAGCGAATTTGCTGGGGGTCAGTGGTTATTTGAATGCATATTGAGTACGGATAAGCTCTCGCTTACGTGCGTTTTTTTAGCGATGGGCAAATTTGCAGCGTAATTATACAGTATTCTCACTCAGAAATCAATATTTTATCATATTGGCTTTGGAATTCGTTGTTAATTTTTTCTGGTTTTAAAAGAGTGTAAAAGGGTTTGTCTCTCCTCCCAATCCGGGAGGTATGCTGACATGAAGCTTTTGAAGAGTTTGCCGTGGTTTGGAACGAGGAGATGGACTAATTCATGAACAATGACGAATTCTGTCAACGCTTTCGGTAGGTTAAGCAGCTCGGTGTTGAGCGTCAAGCGTCTATTGATTGATATAGATGCCCACTTTCTCCGCATCTGCCGGAGATGGATCTGCTGTACCTTCACATTGATGCGTTCTGCCCAGTAACACACCATGTCTCTTAATTCTGATCTGTGAGCGTTCATACGCGTTCTAACTTGAGCAATGTGTTTGTGGTTTCGATTAGGTTTTCCTTGCCGACTGTGGGTATGAGCGTGCGGTAGAGTGTGCCTCGCAATTCTTTTTCTTCGTGTGCATCCCACTGATAGTTTGGATATTGTGTAAAGACTTGGTCAACAGCGCGTGCCTGTTCAGGCGTAATATCTTCTATTGCATTCTTGAGAACGGTATAAACGGCGTAGGTGTTTTCATCTAAGTCCATTTGTTTGCTTTCCCTAGCAGCTTGTGCGTACTCTTCGGCTAACCTTTTGAATTCAGCCAAGACATCTTGTGTGGTGAGTTGTCGGTTTTCATAAGCTTCTGTGACGGCTTCTGCGCGGTCGCCAATCGAGATCAGGAATGGCTTATGTTTGCCTTCATTTGCGACTGTTTGTTGCAATGCCTTCCGTAAGTTCTGAACTTTAACGGTATCGGATGTATTACTTTGCTCCATCTGCTGTAAGGTATCGTTGTGCAATTCGTAGACGGCATCGGGCAATTCAAATAGATGACTCTCCGTATGTGTTTGTAAGAGTTCCCGCGTTTTGGCGGTTAGTTCCTTATCAACATAAATACGTTCAGAATAAGCGTTACGGATGAGCCCGTAGAGGGTTGCAAGTGCCTGATAGTCTTTGATAAATGGGTGCAAGAAGGGATTAGGTGATAGGATGTCATAGAGATTCTGCATCGTTTTGAAAAATTTGAAAAAGGTTTCGCGTTTGTCTTTGTCATCGAAATGCTCAATTGCTTGCTCTTTTGCTTTATCATCCCACCCGGTAGTAAGAGGTAGGTATTCGACTGCATCCTCACAGATTCGCTTTGCGAAATCGGCTTTGAGTACGTCAATATTGCGAATTACACTTGTCACTTCATCGGAATCGAAGGCGAGAGCCTTCTCAAGGTTCTCGAAGATGCCGACGAAGTCTAAGACGAAGCCTGCGGACTTTACCAAGCCTTCCGCGTCTTCATAAGGTCGGTTGACGCGTGCGATTGCCTGTAACAAAACGTGGTCGCGCATCGGTTTATCGAGGTACATACAGTAGAGGATTGGTGCGTCAAAGCCGGTCAGCAATTTCTGGGTTACGATAAGGATTTTAGGGTTTTCGTTTTTGTTGATGAATTTTTTGCGGGTCTCTTTTTCTTCGTCTGCGGCGCGGTGATGTGTTTTTAGCTCCTCAGGGTCTTGATGATTCGGGGAATATACGACTTCCGAATATTCAGGGGGTATGTAGTTATCGAGTGCCTGCTTATACAAGACACACGCTTCTCGGTCTACAGCCACGAGGAACGCTTTGAAACCCATCGGTTCTACATTCTCGCGGAAATGTGTTGCGACGGCAGCAGCGATGCCGTTTATCCTGTCGGGGGCTTTTAGTATCGCCTTTAGCTGAACTGCTCGATCGAGGATTGCGTTGAGTTCTTCAAGGTTGCTCATCCCCTCGGCGATGGCGAGGTTTAGAAATTCGCGTTCTAATGTGTCCCGGTCGACGCGTAGGGCAGATGGTGCAAGGGCATAATTGAGCGGTACGGTCGTGCCGTCTTCAATGGATTCGGTGATGGCGTATTTGTCGAGATAGCCTTGATCGTCATCCGTGCCGAAAACCTTGAATGTCCCCTCGCCTTTGGAGAGTTTGTCAATCGGTGTGCCGGTGAAACCGATATAGGTTGCGTTCGGTAGGGCTGCCATGAGATAGTTTCCGAAATCCCCGCCGGTGGTGCGGTGTGCTTCGTCGATGAGAATGACGACACTTTGGCGAGTGTTAAGGTTCGCTGGTCTTTTGTCGAACTTATGGATCATTGATACGATGAGGCCTCGGTAGTCGGAGACTAAGATCTGTTCAAGGGCCTCTTTGCTCTGTGCGATTTCAACTGTTGTAATGCCGTAGCCGGTGATGTTTTTAAAGAGTTGGCTCTCCAATTCATTTCGATCGACGATCATCAGGACGGTGGGTTTTTCTGTCTGCTGTCCACTTCGTAGGAGACGGGAGGCGATGGTTATCATCGTGAGGGTTTTACCACTGCCCTGTGTGTGCCAGACGAGTCCGCGCCGTTTATTGGGGTTATGTACTCGTTCAATGACTTTTTCGACTGCCCGGGTCTGGTGTTGCCGCAACACAACTTTGTTGAGTTGGTCGTCTCTGTTCTGGAAGATGATTAAATGCTGTAACACTTTGAGGAAGCGTTCGCGGTCAAAGAAGGTTTTGACTTTCTGTTCGTAGCTATTTTGTAATCCGAGAATTCCGGTTGTGGAAGGAGCTTCGCCGGCTTTCCACTTAAACAAGCTTTTGCGGCTGGTATTCCACGTCACACTATAGAAAAAATCGAGCAGTTGTGTGACACCAAAGATTTGTGCGGTGGTGAACATTTCTGGGGTTTCACTGTGATAGCGGCGGATCTGCTCAACGCCGAGTGCTACGCCGTCCGGTCTGTTGGTGTTCTTCGTCTCAATAACTGCTACGGGGATTCCGTTAATGAGAAAGACGACATCGGCGCGGTTGCGGTGGACGGTGCCTTGTTGTTTCCATTCATCGGTTACATGGAATAGGTTTTTGTCCGGGGTATCGAAGTCAATTAGGGTAACGTTGCGATTGCGGTTCTGATTTTGAACGAAGGTTGACTGTTCGCCGCGGAGCCATGAGAGTGCATCTCGGTTTCCTTCGAGGGTTGGTTTGAGGGTGCGCAGTTGCCGTATAACATTTGCACACTCGGCTTCGCTCAGGATGTTTTTGTTAAGTTTGATAAGTTGTGCTTGCAGGATATCGGTAAAATAGCGTTCGGTTTCTCCGCGGCGCATACGCTTGGCTGCTGGTTGAGAAATAGACTGCCAGCCGATGTCATCAGCATATTTTAGCAAAGGTTTCTGCACTGCGGAACGTTCAGACATAATGGCATCAACATCGGACGTGCAAAGTTTTTCATGTTTTTTAGTTAGGGAATGTTACGCGTGTGTAGATATCCTGCAAAGCCAATTTGCATTTGATCGCGTTGAGCATCAGAACATCTTCAGGCGTGTGAAATGTTTTTGCCGCCCACTGTGCCTCAACAAGCCGAAAATGTTCAACGTGAATCCTGTCTTGTGAAACGAGAATATATTCTTGCAAGGACGCGAGTTCTTGATAATATAGGAATTTCTCGCCTCTGTCATAAGCTTCGGTTGAGGGTGAAAGTACTTCTACGATTAGGATAGGATTGAGGAGCGTATCAAAAACATTGTCCTCAAAATGAGGTTTACCGCAAATAACTGCGACATCTGGATAGAAGTAAGAACCTGTGGAACTTGTGCGGACGCGCATATCGGCACTGTAGATTTCACAACCGTATTTTCTTAATTGGAGATTAAGTGCTGTGGTTATATCCACTGTGATAAGATTATGGGCTCGACTTGCGTCGGACATTGCGAATAGTTCTCCGTGGCTGTACTCGCTTTTATGTATAGCGCGACGTTCCGAGGCGAGGTATGCCTCAGGGGTAATGTAGGTATCGGTTGCTGTGACAGATGGCATGTTTCTATCTCCACGAATCTGTTTTTTTAATTATAGCATTTGATGGACAAAATCGCAAGGATGTGTAAAGACGCTGTTAATTATCTGGCTATCGGATTATCAATACTGTTGCATTAATTTAGTTTGGGCTCTAAAGCATCAATGAGTGGGACAGCGGAGCGTTGTCCTGTCATTAATTCGTCAAGCATGGCGTGAAAGAGCTCATCGAGGTATTGTGTTTCTTGTTCGAGGGCTGCTATTTTTTTGTCAATTGCCCGGAACACATCGGTAATGGCGCGCTGTTCACGGAGTGGCGGAAGGGGAAAAGTGAATTTTCTCAAAGAGTTCCAGGTCGTTCTTGGATGATTTACTCCTCCTGTGGTTGCTATCGCGTAACGAATGAGGGATTGGGTATGGAGAAGATAGACTAAAAATATCGGAATTGTTTTTGAGTTTGCGGTGACCACAAGAATATCGGTAGAACAAATTCCCTCCATTTCAGCAAGGATAGCCTTATCTAAATATGGTCGTAATTTTCCATACAGAACGTCATTGGGATAAAAATAATGTTTTGCACTTTTTACAAATGAGGCTTTTCCCCAACGTTGCAGTAAGCTTAAACCTGAGTCAATATGCTCAAGTCCGACATAATTAGAATTAGGACTATCTTTTGGATTGATATGTTTACGTCTTAAATCAGCTATTTCTTTCAGTTGGATTACTTCCCAGCTCTCAGGAATTTTGCCAATTTCCGTTTCTTTACGAGGTTCGTTCTTCGTGCCGTGTGAGAAGAGGTAATCTATCAGTGCAGCTTTGCGTTCGCGTTCTAATGTGATTTCGCGTTGTCGGGTAATCTTTGCTTGTTGGATCGTTTGTAGGACGTGGGCGATGGCGCGTTGTTCGGGGAGTGGGGGTAGGGGCACTGCCATATTTTTTACATTGGTCGCAGTAATCGCGGGTAGGGCGCCTGGGTTTGAAAGATCGGCTAAATCAATAAATTCAAACCAATACAGCAAATAATAAGGAATACATGATTTGTGATCCTGAATCGTTACTCCCATGACATTATTATCTACCAAACTGCTACAAGATAGTATACGTTTCTTATTGGTATAAATGGCCCCGCCTACTTTTGGAAAAATTACTGTATCTTTTGGAAATAATTTTGCTTTAAGTATTTTAACCGTATCTTCGTCTACGTAGTTATTCGATGTGTGCATTACAGTTTCGTTACCTGTTAGGTTCATGTCTGAAACTTTGTAAAACGGATATTTTCCTATTGTATTGCCTTGATGCACTTTCGGGAATGCTGATCCCGCACGAACGTTAGCAATCTTCTTTAATGAAATGAGCTTTCCATGTTCACACATCACAAACCTCCTGAGACTTTTAGGTATGACGATACACTTTTACCTCATGAAAATACTTATAAGGATCATCTGGATTTCGTGAGGTTTGACAGCCTTCTCCGCATATTACCCGCCCGAATAAACAATGACACTTTAAAAGCTTATTGCTTATCAGGGCTATTTATGATACCCCACGTTGCCACCTATTGCTAGTTAAAAATGTTACGGGTGTAACAAGGTGCTCTGTTTTTTCGCTTTCCGCTGTGAAAAATGTTGTGGAACGGGTAACGTTTTAATGCCAGTGAACTTTGGAGCAGCATACAAGCTGTCAAAATATTTATATCCGCGCCGTTAGACTCATTGTATGTTAACTTGAGTTCGTTGTTAAAGCGGAATGTAAATAATTTGATCAATATATTCATCTTCGTCAGATGCTCCAGCGATGAGGATCAGCTGTTCGATGATCAATCTGATTGATACTTTGCGATTAATTGTGAAAATGCCAGGAACATGATGTCCGGCTGCCAGATGGTCAGAGAGGTGTTTAGGCATACTTTTTCGATTGTTTGTTATTAAGATAAATTGGTTCTGTTCACACCACTCTAAGATTTTTGGATCTGAGGTGCCTTTCACAGGAGCTCTTTCCTCTCCGATCATCAAGACCGTTAAAGATGGTTCAAAGTCCAGCAATTGCGTGCGATAAATTCTAGGCAAATTTTCATCTATCAGATACCGACGCATCTTTATCCTTGTCTGTTTTTGGATAGAGGTTGCTGGGCTGCCCGTTTTTGGCGGATCTGGTGTGAATTATTAGAAGCATCTTTCCTTTCTGCTATAAGTTCATGCAGGCGAGCAGCCCTAGAAGGCGTTTTTTTCTACCCCGCCTGTTCCGTTGGGCGATATTTTAGATAATCATCCAAATATGCTCCAACTTCTTCTTGATTTTGAAGATAATATAGGATCGTTGCGTAAACTTGTTCTAGTGTGAGTGTATAGTAGTGATCAGCGATGACCACTGGAGTTTTACTAGCGTGAATGTACTCGCAGAGGATAGTTTCAATACCTACCCGTGTTCCTTTAAGACGAATATCATCTTCTGCCAAAAATTCAAAATTATTTTCAAGGGGGCAGATCTGTCGAAAATCCTGGATCCGTTTGAGAATACTGTTTTTAGTCGGTAAAAAAAGTATGTACCTATTTTGAATTCGGGACTCAAGTTGCTTCAATATCGTGTGTGTATTCCGTCCAAATGTAAGTCCGGTTAATAATCCTAACGTCAAGAATTCTTTTTGCCTGAAAAGGGCTGACGTGTCCCAAAGTTTAAAGAGAAAATCAGCTGTAACGTCTAATGCCGAATTTAAATTCATTCGTTCTGCTCCTAAGGCAAGCATAAAGCTGTTGTAAGGTTCGAGGAGTGTCCAGTTTGCTCGTTTTGCAATTTCCAATAGTAGGTCAGCATCGAACGCTGTATGATAGTAGCGAGAACAGACCAACTTTATGGTCATCTCATCGTAGTCAACTTTATCTAGGAGTTTTTGCTTAACGCAATGTTCCAGTAAAACTTGTGTCCACACACCGTCAATTTGAAAGTTGGTTGCTGTCTCCTTATTGAAATTTGTTTTTGCATAATGTCTGAGGTGTCCATCGTCCGAAAAAAGTAAGTGCCCTGGCTGGCTTGCAAGAAGGATAGTGTCAAGGAAATGTTGTTGTAGCCTAGAATTGAGTTCTCTCCTGCGTAATTGGTTTATCTCTAAACCGACAGTGGCTTGCCCAATTTCACAGTTCTTTCTAATCCAATCAGTAATTTTTTTTAGATATTCTATTCCGTGTTTCGTTTCCTCAGGGTTGATAATTTGTTTTACATACCGATTTCCTTTTTTCCCAACTATCATTCCCTCGCGCTTAGACCACATTCCCTCTCTTTCACTGATGATACGCTGTAATTCATCAATAGTCGATTGGGCAATGCAGAGCTTTCCAAAGGTGTCGACCACAATATTTGCTGCATCCAAACAGTGTAAAGTAATTAAGGAAATAATATCTACAACAAGTTTAAGGTTGTGTTGATTAAGTAGGCTAAGGGCATTATTTCTTTCCTCAGTATTCCCTATGCTACACCTAATCCCTAATTTTGGGTTAGCCATCAGTGAACTCCATGTATCTAAACTATTACCACCGGCTAAGTTTGTAAAGAAACCGATTGTAAGGTATTTGTCCTGATATAGTTCTTCAATTTGGCGTATGATCTCGTATTGCTGATCAACCTTGTCTAACATTGGTCGAAATCTTTCTTTGTCATCGATTTCTGAAGAATCGTCTAGTTTAACTGTTTCCATACCTTCGTCCGTTGGGAACAGATGTTCGTATTTACGCAAACTCTCTTGATAGGCATAAGAGAATTTACTTTTGATACCAAGGATTTCTACAGTCTTTTTCCCTATTCTTACTACGACATTCTTCTGTTTTTTGAGTAATTTTTGAACGAGAGGGTCCTTCATATCGCGTTCATTACGTGTGATATCTGCATCATCACGTTCTTCAATGATATACCAGTCTTGATCGGAGATGTTGATTTGGACAGCTGTGTCTTTTTCTACTTGAGTAGGGTTTAGTATCTCACGGATTTCCTTTTCGACCGAATGGAAAACGGAGATATATTTAAGATGGGCATCAGGTTCATTGTAACGCATTCTACGCACTTCATACATGATTTTGAGTGCTTTTTGCGGTTTACTCTTTTGATGTAATAAGGCTAATTGGAAGGATCCTTCTAAAGGAAGCTCCTTAAGGAACGAAAAATTCTTGGAATCAGGGAGACTTTCCAACACATTATCAACTTCAGCCATTTTATTAGAACGAAAAAGGACCATTCCGAGGCGGATTTGCATATCATAATCGGTTGGGAATTTGTTTAGATACTCTTTACATACCGTTTCGGCTTGTTTCATATCGCCAATTTCTTCATAAATCACGACTTCCATTACGGAAACGTTTTCAAGTGGTCCATATTTCTCGCGAAGTTTCTGACATATCCTAAGGGCTTTCGCAATTTCGCCGGAATTATAATAACTTTGCACTAACCATTGTGTCAATTGGGAGTTCTGATTTGTGTCGGCAATTTTTTCGTAGAGCGTTGCGGCTTCTTTAAATTGTTCGTGAATAAAAAGTTCTGCAGCTAATTCCACTATTTCTAAGAAATCCTTGCTGTCTAACGTATAATTATATGCTTCTATAAGATGGGAAATAGCTTCGTCATTTTTCTTCTTCTTACTAGAAATTAAGGCAGCATTAATAAGATTTAATACGCTTGTTGGAGAAGATTTTAGCATGGGGGTTAGTATTAGTTCGGCCTCTTTAATGCGTTCTGCGGCAATATGAACACGAACGAGCCAGCATTTTGCCTTGTCCTGTAATTCAGAAGAGGGGTTCGTCTTTAATAATGCATCAAGCTTTGTTATTGCTTCATCATAGCGTTTATCTGCGAAAAGAATATTGGCAACCAGTATCTGAGCCTCATAGATTTCTGGTTGGGATTGAATCTTTTCCAGAAAATCAATTGCCCTTTTTCGATCGCCTTGCTCAAATGCCAACAATGATCTATTTCTTAATAGCATAGAGTGGGCAGGTTCAATTTCTATAGCTGTGTCAAGGTCTTTAATTGCTGCTTCCGTCCTACCAAGAAGTTGTAATGCGGTACTCCTATTAATGATCCAGTCTGCCCGAGCAGTCCGTAACTCAGTGTCAGCGACACAATCCCATGCTGCCGATAGAAGTTCAACCGCTCGGTCTAATTGTTCCTCTTGCGAAGCGTCAATCTGCTGAGTGCACATATTAACATGATCCGCTAGTACCTGTTCAATCAAGATTGTAGCTAAGGAGGCTTTAAAAACGGGGGGATCTCCTTTTTCTACCGTGGTTTTCCCCCATTTTTTCGCCTCTTCAAAATTCCTACGTTGTTTTGCTAGGTTGCTGATGGCGGAGGCAATTTGTGGGCTATCTCGTAGATAGTCAGGCACTTTAGCAATTACTTCTGCAAGTGGTTCTTTCTCGGCAGAAATTCCCACAAGAATAGCGTAGGCATGTGTATTTGCAGGATTTTTTTCTAGTGTCTGTTTTGCGTATTTTTCTGCATTTTCGGGATCTCCAAGTAATAGATGTGCCAAAGCCCGATTAGAAAGTGCACTTTCGTCCTCAGGATTATATTGAAATGCCTTAAGTAGCAATTTTGCTGATTCTTGTTCGTTATTAAGAGCGAGCTGAGCTGCTGCCATATTTGTTAAAATGCTAAACTTAAGACCCTCCGAAGCTCTTGCTCCGATACGTTTGTTTAGAATTTTTAATAATTCAAAAGCAGTCGTAGGTTTATGACTCTTAATTAATTCTTGTGCATTGCCTATTTCTGTTTGGTGTTCTTTTGCAACTTCGATTTCTACTAAATTGGAGATATTTACATCGAATTGAGATTTAACTTTGCTGACTAGATCTAAAGTGGCTTGTGTCTTTTGCTTAATCTCAACAGTATCATCCTTAATTTTTTCGGTGTCGCTTTTGATGGCTTGGATGTCTTGAGTTAAACGTTCATTAACTTCTAACTGCACTTGTTCAATTTTTTGCCAAAAGTCCTTTAGTCTGGAATTTAGGTTTGCTTGCTCAGTCGTCGTGTCTTGAATAAGCTCAAGTACAACTTGATTAAATGCTTCTTGTTTAAGCGAAAGTTGTTTATAAAAGTCAATAATTGCTCTTTCAATAATAGGGCGAATTCTTCGTTCAAAATCTGTTTTCGTTAATGAATGATTAGGGACGATAAGACAATAGTGAAAGAGCGTTGTGATTTTCGCTATTTTTTCACTTTCATTTAATTGTGTGAATTGAACTTCATCAACATCCTTAAGTGAAGCAATAATTTTGTCAAGCTCGGCAGTATCTACATCAACCTTTTTTGGATCTGTCAGATCTGCGAAGTCAGATGCGTGTTGGTTCACTGCTTCAACAAAAGACTTTTTGAAAAGCTTTTCTGCCGTAGTTTTGTGGGAACGTTTGAGAGCAAAATTAATACCATCAACGATAGAAAATCCGGTCCCTATGATATTGTAAACCGAGAATGCTAAATTGAGTATTTCCATCGATCTTCATCTCCTATCAGGGTTCTGTTTGATGTATGTTCACCCAATGATGTGCTTTTGTTATTATAGTATATTTACGCGATTAGGTCAAGGCTTAGGAACCCGCACACGGAGGCATTTTATTTCTCTATTACAAATTTTTAGTAGTTTGTGCTACAAAAGTCTGCCTCAAGTTACTAGAGTCCGAGTTGTGTTAATATTTCTTCTAAAGTTTTATCTGCCTGTTTACGGGCGTTGCGTGCTTCTGTTAAGTCTGCCAGAATTTCATTCACGGGTCGGTGTTCTATCTTGTCGCCTACATCTACGGATTGTGAAGGACTCAGGTTGTAATCATTTTTTTTTGCATCTTCTAGTGTGATAATGTTGCTCAACTTTTCGCGGATTTCCCACGCTTGGTAGACTTCTGTTGCAACGTTGATACCATCATCGGTCAGGATATTTTTCGGGTCGCCTTTCACAAAATGTTTGGAGAGGTTGATGAGCAGGATCTGGTTTTGGCGTTCCGGGGGTTTGCTGTGTTTCAGGAGCAAGACAATGCCGGGTGCGCTGGTATTATAAAACAGGTTCTCGGGTAGGAGGATTACGGCTTCGATGAGGTCTTCCTCAACAAATTTTTTACGAAGGTCGCGCTCCCGATGGGTCTGTTGACTCCCGGATCCGCGGGAAACTGCCCCGGTATCTAAGACAATTGCGGCGTGCCCGTCTTCTTTGAGAGAGGCGTGGATATGTTGCACCCATGCCCAGTCTGCGGATGAAGTTGGGGCAGCTCCGTACGTGAAACGTTTATAGGGGTCATTTGTGTAAAAAGAATTGTCGTACCCATCTTGATTCCACATAGGATTGGCAACGACATAGTCAAAACGTTGTAGCGTTGCGTTGTTTGTGAGAAAATGTGGATTACGGAAGGTATCACCGATACGGAATTCTGCGCCGATGAAATCGTGCAGGAAGGCGTTCATCTTTGCCATGGCGTAGGTTGTTGGTGTGAGCTCTTGCCCATAGATTTGTGGTGCCTGTCCTTTTTTATCGGGGTGATTCTGCTCAAAGAGGAGGCGTGGTTTGATGAGCAAGCCTCCTGAGCCGCATGCTGGGTCATAGATAGTAGTGTACGGTTTGGGATTAAGGATGCGGGCCATGAGCCATCCGACCTCTTTAGGTGTATAGAATTCGCCTGCGCTCTGTCCTTGTCCTTCAGCGAATTTTCGAAGTAGGTATTCATAGGCGCGTCCGAGAATATCAGGTTCTGTGTCTTGCAATCCGAGTCGGTGTTGACTTATGACCTCAATGAGTTTTTCGAGTCGGTCGTCGTCAAGGATGCGCTGCCCGCTTTGCCGTTCGTTGAAATCCTCTACATCAAGGACACCTTGGAGTCTTGGGTTGAAATGTGTGGCTTGCCGCATGGCATCTGTAACAAATTCGCCTAAGTGACCATCTGCGGGATGGTTTCGGAGTGCTTCCCAACGGTATTGCTGCGGAATGTAAAAACGGACGATGGGCGAACGGTTATTCTTTAGCGCGTCCTTGTGATCGGCTTTGATAATGTCGTGTGTGAGTGCTTCGTCTCCTAATTCTTCAACCTGTTTTGCGAATTCGTCATCGAAAACATCGGAGAGACGTTTATAGAAGATGAGCGGCAGAATGAAGTCCTTGAATTTCGGTGCATCGGTTGTGCCACGAATGACACAAGCAGCATCCCATAACCAGTTTTCGAGAGTGGATATATCCAAGTGTTCTTTGTTCTTAGGTAGGTGCGGGGATGGGGTTTGGCTTGTGTCTGGTATAGGGTTCTTTTTTGGCAATTGGGGGTTCCTTTATGAAATCGGATTTGTGTTACTTTATCATAAATTGGTTTGTGTTTCAAGTGTTTTTGGATCTATTTTGGGGGACCCCGCCTTCTATATTCCCCTTTTCAATGAAAGAAGTGAGCTTCGGCTCGCGGCTTGCTCATGAAATATGAGATCTGGATCGAGTGATTAACTTGACGTGTATCATACCACATGTTAGGATAGTGGCAAAGTAGGAAGAGGAGACGGCAATATGACACTGATATCTATGTTAGAGCATTCGATCCATCACTACGGCAGTAAACCGGCGTTGGCGCACAAACCTAAAGGTGGCACTTATCAAGATATTTCTTACGCGAAATTCGGTGAATGGGTGAGTGCCTTTGGCAGCGGGTTGAAGACTTTAGGGGTGCAAAAGGGTGATCGGGTGGCGCTCTTGTCCGAGAACCGCCCTGAGTGGGCAATTACCGACTTCGGCAGTCTGAAAGTGGGGGCGGTAACTGTACCAATGTTCTCAACGCTGACTTCGGCACAGGTCGGCTACATTCTAAATGACTCTGGGGCAAAAGTCTTATGTGTTTCTACGGAATCCCAATTGGACAAGGCGCTTTCAATCCGAGATGAGATGCCGGCTCTTGAACACGTAATTGTTTTTGATCCGATTGAAGGTCAGGCCCCGGAAAGTGTTATCCAATTTGAGGAAATCTGTAGTCGTGATGAAGGAGCGGTTGCTAGCGAGGAAATCAGGTTAAAAGAAGATGACATCGCAACGATTATCTACACGTCTGGTACAACGGGCAATCCGAAGGGCGTTATGCTGACGCATGCGAATTTTATTTCAAACCTACAAGCGTGTAAATCGCTTATTGAGGTGTGTGACACGGATGTGTTGTTATCGTTTCTTCCATTATCGCATGTTTTTGAACGGCTCGGTGGACATTACGTACCCCTGTTTTCTGGTGCACAGGTGGCTTATGCGGAAAGTACTTTTACAGTCGCACGAAACATGCAGGAAGTTTCTCCAACAGTGATGTTGAGTGTGCCGCGTCTCTATGAGACGATGCACGACAGGGTGCTAAGTGCTGTGCAGGCAGGTTCACCCCTGAGACAGAAAATTTTCCGTTGGGGTGTCTCTGTCGGCTCAGCGGTGAGTTCAGCGATTCAGCAGGGCAAAAAACCGTCCGCAATCTTACGCTTGCAACAGGGCATTGCGGATAAGCTTGTCTTTGCGAAGTTGAAGGCAGCGACGGGCGGCAGACTCCGGTTTTTCGTTTCAGGTGGTGCAGCGTTGCCGCAAGCGATTGCTGAATTTTTCCATGCAGCGGGTATCTTAATTCTGGAGGGTTACGGCTTAACGGAAACCTCACCTGTTATTAGCCTGAACCACCCGGCGAAATGGAAGTTCGGCACTGTCGGTGTGCCGGTGCCAGGTGTGGAAGTGAAGATCGCTAAAGATGGCGAGATTTTAACACGGGGTCCACATGTCATGAAAGGGTATTTCAACAACGAGGCTGCGACAGCAGAGGTCATCGATTCAGATGGATGGTTTCACACGGGAGACATCGGTTTGATTGACAGAGATGGCTTCATTAAAATTACCGATAGAAAGAAGAATATTATTGTACTTTCAAACGGGAAGAATGTGGCCCCGCAACCGATAGAGAGTGAGCTGGTGCAAAGCCGTTTTATCAGTCAGATTATGTTGATAGGCAATGAGCGTAAAAATCTTGCAGCGCTGATTGTTCCGAATTTTGATGCACTCAAGGCGTGGGCATCTGAAAATGATGTTGAAAGGACAGACCCTTCAGAAATGCTCAAGACGAGGGACATCCAACAGCTTATTCAACGAGAGATTCGGAGTCGCTTGACGAATTTTTCAGACTTTGAACAGGTCCGACGGTTTACACTACTTGAAAAGGAATTTTCGCAGGAAGCAGATGAGATGACACCTACCCTGAAGTTGAAGCGGAACGTCATTATGAAAAAGTATAGGGACGTGATAGAGGCGATGTATCAGGAGGATGCTTAAGCAAGTTTTGATCATGTGTTTTTAACATAGAGAACAGACACGAAGCTTGGAAGTTGAGTAGCTGGTGCAAGTGCTATCGGAGTTACAGACCTCTCTCACGGGGGGCCATCACGATGAGTCCATCTTTGATTGTTTCAATTGTGACCGGTGTTTCGCACATGGGTTCGCCGTCAGCATAGAGCAGTAGCGGTGTCTCCGATTCAATTGTTAAAGTCGGAGATCTGTGTATAGAGACGGCAGGGTGTGAAACGTGTCCGCCCCAGAAGAGCGTTACTAAGAGCCGCAACACCGTCAGCGAGGAAACGGGACGGATAATGCAGACATCGAAAAGTCCGTCGTTGATTTGTGCGTTCGGGACGATCTGAAATCCGCCGCCATATCGGCTTGTGATGCCGGTAGCGGTAAGAAGGATTTCTCCGTTGTGAGTACCGAATTCACCTTCGAGACGCACAACCGGGGGTTCGTAGTAAAATAGGGTTTCTACAGCAGCATAAGCATAGGATGTTGCGCCTGCAAACACGGGAGTTCCCTTTGAAGCGCGGCGACTCACTTCAGCGTCATAACCACAGGTGGCAATTGTGGTGAAATAGCATCCTGTAGGCTCTGCCTGATAGCTGGTAACCGGCGGGTGATTGCGGGTATTCTGATAGCTGACCGCAGATGGTTGACTGCTATGTTCTTGGGGGCTGATTGCTGCCTGATAGCAGCGTCCGAGATCTACGTGGATAGGGGTGTGGGATAAAAGGGTTTGGATTGCTGCCTCTGGCTTCAGTGGCACCCCGATAGCAGCTGCGAAGTCATTGCCGCGCCCACATGGTAGGACTCCGAGAATCACGTCTGGCAGGGTCGCTATGCCGTTCACCACTTCATGAAGCGTCCCGTCGCCGCCGCAAGCGATTATGAATCTCACGCCATCGCAGGCGGCTTCGTGTGCTAAACGTTTGGCATCGCCAGAGTCTGAAGTGAATACCAATTGCCCGTGCTGTCCGGATTCAGTGAGCGCGGTGTATGCTTGTTCAGCAATGGTTTTTGATCTGCCTTTACCAGAGATTGGGTTTGCGATCAAGATGAAGTCATTCATAGGTGTTAATTGTTGTTGGTTTTGAGCGAACGCAAAACTATTTGATCACAGCGATTTTCCCGACCTTTTTTAGCGTATCAAATTCCAGGACGTAGATATAGATGCCGCTTGAGACATCTGCGGTACTGTTGCTTGTGAGCCACCATTCTTTCCGGTTGTAATCCTGTTCGGTTACATTCAATGTCTCAAGCAATACCCCGTTGGTATCGAAGAGTTGGATACGGGTACCGATGGGCAGTTTGTCGAAAGTAATTGCGCCTTTGTCAACAGTGTTCGGGCGCACTGGATTTGGATAGACCCGTGCCTGTTTGAGATCAGAGACTGTGTCTGTAACAGTAAAAGGTATTTCAAGGGGGCGCGTGGCGGCACGGATAGGGTTATCATCAAGATCGGTTACATTAGAAACGGTAATCTCATACGCGTCTGTTTTAGCGGTCAAGGGTTGCCTGAAGTGTGTCAGGAATTTGCGTGCGTCAAACGTTAATAAGGCTCGTGTGCCCTCTCGATCGCGGATGGCGGACACCGGGGTTACACCGTCAATCCGCTTTGCGACGCGGAGGACATAACGGTTTTCGTTGCCGATTCCAAAGTTCATTGGTCGATCAAATGTAAGCATCACCCAGATATTTTCCTGTAGGGGGTCAGCGTGAATGTCAACTTGAGGTTCGGCTTGTAGGGTCGGTATCTTTTCTCCCGGGGAGAGATAAAGGGCCCGAATTAACTGCGGTGGTTTCCGCGGTGTTGCAGAAACAGGAGCAGTGTGCTGCGTTTCAGTATCGGCATCGAGCTGTGCAGTGAGCGTGTACCAGTAGGTATTGTCTTTTGTTACACGCCGATCAATGAACCGTGGGGTAGTGAGGTTTTCGGCGATTTTCTGAAATTCGCTATAAGGCGGTGCTTTTTCCTTTCTACCTTGTGCGCGATAGACAGTGAAACGGAGGGATGTCTCAAGCTGCTCTGGGCTGTTTGTGTCGTCTAGCTGAGCGTTCCATGTAACCTGTACTGCCTTTTCTGTTAAAGGTCGGGCTTCAATGTGCCAGGGCTTGATCACATCAAGCGAATCAGGCTGTGTTGCAAAGATAGATTCACATCGATAAATTCCATTTTCAAGGTTAACATAGAATTCGTTAAAGCCGTTCTGATTGAGTTCAGCTGTTAGAAGTGCTGGGGTCTGTTCTATCCTTCGGTGCCAGACGGGCAGCAACATTGTGCCGTTCCATCTCATAACATAGAGGTTCGGATATGTTGCAACGATGAGTTCATTATCGCCGTCTTGATTGAAATCTGCGATTGTGAGGCTATTTCCACTCCGGTGGTGCAGTGCGACAGCGGCAGCGGCATCTCGTGTCTCGTCTGATAGTGCTGCGTATCCGTTTGGTGTGTGCGTAAAAACAAAAAACTTCCAGAGAAGTGGGCCGGATGAAGAGCGTGTGTGTAGTGCGAGGCTCCCGCCGATCACGAACTCAGGTTTGCCATCTCCAGTGAGATCCCCTGAAGCGAATTGCGTGATGTTTTTGAGTGGGAGCTGTGTTTGCCATTCCATGCGGAAGGTGTTGCGGGTAGAGGTAGACTCATAAAGGAATATCTCGCCTTCGCTGTCGCCTGTTACTAGTTCTGTGCGTCCATCGGCATCGAAATCGGCAATAGCAAAGGTTTTAGCAAAGACATTAGCGCCGCGGGTTTCGTTAAGTAGTGCAGCTTTCTCGACGTGGGTATTTGTGGTTGGATCGTATTCAAAAACGAGGAGTCGGTCGTTGTTGTTGTCTGCGCCGATAATTTCTTTTTGTCCATCACGATCTAAGTCTCCAATCGTAGCGCAGGAGAGAAAAGGTGATTCCCAGATAATCTGATTTGGATATCCGCGTGGTGCTGTGCTCTCGATGAGAAAGGTCCGCTCATCGTCGGTAGCAAGGACTTCGAGGAGGGCATCACCGTCTGTGTCATCTACGGTCCATGTGATGAACTTTTCCAAATTAGAGAGGCCATCTAGACTTTCAAAAGCGTGTGCCAATTCATATTTACCGGTGGGGAGTTGTTCGTAGATTGCAAAGATAGCAGCTTGTAATTCTGTGTGGGGTTCTGTTTCTGAGTTGAGGGGGCTGCCAATGATTTCCAATAGACCGTCAGCATCAAAGTCGGATGTGACACTTGCGATGCGGAGTGGTGGTATGTCCAGCGGTATCACAGCGAACCCGTTCGGTGAGATATATCCCCCGGTGACATCAATATTGTAAAAGTCCCCGTTGTTGTCCGCTTTTCCTTTGAGGTTTGTCGTGTTGACAGCCTCAACGAAAAATTGGTAAGTTCCGGTTTCCAAGCCTAAAGCGAGGAAGTGTTCTACTCCGAGGTCAGTAATCGGAACAGATGCAAAGGGTGCGCCGGTTCCTTTACGTTTGTAATAGAGGGTATTCTGTGTAACGTCATCCGTTGCCCAAGTGAGTACCGTCAGTCCGCGGTTACCGTAGAGCGTTTGGGTTGCCGTGAGTGAGCTAATATGTGGCGGAGTGCGGTCTACACTCAGCACAACTTGGTCGTGTGTTTTTTGTCCGTCTGTAGCTGTTGTTGTTAGACGGAGGGTGTAGATACCTTCTGGGACGGTTGTAGTATCCCATACGGTCAGGGTCTCACGGATTTTCTGTGTCGTGGAGTCTTGGGTGAAAGGCGTAAATTTAGTTGGCAGAGTGGATTGCCCGTAACTGAGCTGCCATGAATGGAATTTGTAACCTCCTGCTGTGCCGATGACGGTGATAGAATCTGCACCGCCGCTATTAGTTTCGGGAGCGAAAATGCGTGCTTGCAATGCGCTGCTGGCGAGGAGCGCGCGGCCGGCGCTGATATTTCCCGCACCGACGAATTTTTCATCCAATTGAGTGCTATTTGCTCGGTAGATTGGGTGAGCGGTGTTAATGAGTATTTGCCGGACTTCCTCCTGCGTTAGCCCGGGTCGTTTCGCGAGCATTAGTGCTGCAACGCCAGCGACGTGGGGGGCGGCCATCGAGGTTCCAGTGAGCCGGCGATATTGGTTATTAATTTGTGTGCTGAGAATCACATTGCCCGGTGCTCCGATGTCTATAGAGGCCCCGAAGTTGGATTGGTAGAACCGCTGCTGATTCTGATCGGTAGATGCGACAGCGATGACCTTACGATAGGCAGCGGGGAAGATTGTCTGCGGTTTTTGGCCGTTGCCTGCAGCAGCCACCAATATCACGCCGCATGCGTAGGCATAATCGATTGCATTTTGAATAACAAAAGAGCGCTGTTCACTTCCCCAGCTCATGTTGATGACGCTTGCGCCGTTGTCTGCGGCATAAACGATTGCAGCGGCGGAGTCATCGTCCTGCATTCGTGAACTGCCCCCGAGTGAAAGTCCGGCGCGTATCGCCATAAGTGGACATTTCCAAGCCACGCCTGCAATGCCGATGCCATTGTCGGGCATCGCGCCGGCAATACCAGCAACGTGTGTGCCGTGTCCGGTTTCATCAATCGGCTCGTTATCACCTCCAATATAATCGCCTTCTGCTTGTAAGTTGGGGGCATCGGTAAAATCCCAGCCGTAGATATCGTCGATGTAGCCGTTGCCATCGTCGTCGAGTCGGTTTTCTGGAACTTCTCCCGGGTTTATCCACACTTTAGGTGCCAAATCGTCGTGTTTGTAATCGATGCCGGAGTCTATGATAGCGATGACGACTTTTCGGTTTCCTTTTTCAATTGCCCATGCTTGTGGCAGTTTCATCAGGGGCAGACTCCACTGCTCGGGATATTTGGGATCGTTTGGAACAACAACGTTCGCTAACGTAGGACGGAGGTAATTATACTCGACAGCCTCAACGAAAGGGCTCTGTTCATAGGCAGCTTTCAAGGCTTCAAGCGGAGCGTCGGTGGCGAAACGCAACAGATAGATACGTTTCAGGTTAGGATTGAGCGATGGGTGTGCGAGGTAAGGGAACAAAGGGTAAAGCGATTCCACCTTATGTTGTACATGCATTGCGGCGATCGGGGCGTTGGCGTGCAACGACTCAACATCGGCTGCTGCGTCTGGTGTCAAACGAATCAAGAGTTCACCGGGGGTGATTTGAGCGGTGAGGTTTGTTAACTGCAGATCTTCTGGAGCAGCATCGGTGTTAACGTGACTCAATAGCAGGATGCACAAAGCTAGGATTCTAAGGTATCTCATACAGAAGGTATTTGAGAGAGCAAGGTGCTACTTTTGTATCTTAAGGTCTCCCTGCTTATGTCATCCTACAAGTTCAAAAGTTTCAGAGGCTGGACTGATGACGAGGTTCCAGCTAGGTCGGTTCCATGATGGCGTTATTCGAAGAGCTGAAGCTCGCCGTTTTTGACGATAAGTACAATCGGGTCGTATATTGCTTCACCGTTGGTGTCGAAAGAGAAATTGCCCAAAATCGTGGGTAAATCTGTCGTTTGTCGCAGAGCATCACGAATGGCGGATGCATCTGTGGATTGTGCGTTTGCAATTGCGTTGGCGAGAATAGAGAGAGTAGCGTATGATTGTGCTGCCCAAGGTTTAGGTTCAATGCCGTATTTCGCTCGATAATTCTCGACGAATGCTTGGTTTCCGGGTGTGTTGGACAGCCTCGACCATCCTACAAAAGTTATTGCGCCCTCGGCGGCAGCTCCTACTTTTTGTACTTCGCTTCTTGTCAAATCTGGAACGATAAGGTGAACGGTATGAGGTATTCCGATGTCTCGTGCTTGAACGATAATCTGCACCATTTCCGGTGTCAGTGCAGAGATAAAGAGTGCTTCGGGTGCCATATTCATGATATTGGTTAATTGCTGAGAGAAATCAGTATCGCCGGCGTGGAAGGTTTCTGCCGTCAGAATCTCGACGTTGCTTATTCCAAGTGCTTTTGTTATTTCCTCGTTGCTACTCGTGGCGTAGGTATCAGAGGCATCATATATCGTTGCTACTTTTTGATAGCCTAGTTTTTCTTGTGTTACCATCACGCCACTGGGATTCAGTAGGTTTGTGGCAAGCCCGGCGCGGAAGATATAGTCTCCGAGTGTGCTCAAACCTGCGGCGGAGGAGAGCGAATCAAAAGCGACCACGCTATTCTCTTGGGCAACCGGGAAAACAGCCTCGGAATGCATTGAAATACCAATCCCGACGATGACGGGTAAGCCCTGGTTTACCAATTTCTGGACAGCTGCGATCCCGCCTTCTAACGTGCTTTGCGTGTCTACGGTGGTGAATATGAGGTTTGCATCGCTGATCATATTAATTTCTTCTAGTGCCAATTCAAAGCCGCGTTGCATTGGGAGTCCATACGGTTCAGCAAATGGTCCTGTCAAAGGTACCGCCATACCGATGGGCATTTCTTCGGTCATCGTTTGAGGCGCCACCGTTTTGTCATCCGGCAGCATCGGAGCGATTTTTTCGCAACTGGTAAGTCCTATAACTAAAGCACCAACTGCGACCACAAACGCAAATGTTGCCATTTTCCAAAGGTACATGTTGAATCTCCTTTATTGTGAAGTAGTAAGTGTAAGAGAAATATCACTCTTGACCTATTCCGTTGTTGTCAGAGAGAGCGAATTTTGCATCAAACCCGTATTGATATTCCAAAACCGTTTTGAAAATTGGATACTGTCAGGTAATCTCCTGATGCAAAGGGGCAATCGTTGTCTATTACATGATACCCACCACGGATAAGCTCCGCGTGCTTCTTACGGTCTTTTAGACACCTGACTCGATATGAGCCCCGGAAAGGGTGCGCATTTATCGAGTCTACATAGGTCTCGTTGATACAAGACACAAGGGGAATACCGCCGCTCCGACTCTAGGGTTGAATAACCTATCCTGATACCTCTATATTTCTATCTTTCGCTCATAACAAACAGAAACAATGCTATAATAACGCGAGCTTGATAATATTTGGCTTCTCTTTGGATAAAGAGAAGCCTTTACAGAACCGAACAGGTTGTGCAAGAAGCGTTGAAGGGGCAGAGACTGACAGTCTATGCTACAAGTGCCTTGCAGAGGAACTGAACAAGCTATAGGACAGCTCTAAGTCTTTTTTCAAACCGATGTTATAATAAAGTATAACACATTTTATAGCGTTTCTCACGTTTATTTGACAACCGCCCGAAAGAACAAGGTTCGAGCCAAGCCCAGAATTTAGGATTGTTAAGTAGTTCGGTTCATAGTTAGAAACTATTGTCAATCGAAAAATCGTTATCGATTATCAGAGAAAGTGTTCCGTCGGAGTTGGGTTAAAATACGTGCAATACTTCTGTGGTTTTATCGTTAACAATTGCGATTGCGATATTTCCTCGGGTGTGATTAGAGAAGGTGATGACCCATGCGAACCCGTGAAAGGTTGAATAGGCGTGGAGGTTGCTTTGACCGGTTAAGGCTGCTTTGACTCGGGTATCTAATTTTGCTACTTCAAGGACTGTGTCGGATTTTTGCTGCGGAGAAAGGGCTTGAGTTGCAAGCGAATCCGATATCTGTGCACCTTTGTCGATCTCTGGCGGCAATATTTGGGGTTTTTGCTGTGCGATCCTTCTAAGCCGGAGTGCCTGTCGGCGATATGCGTCTTGGTGTTTCTGATAATCCTTAAGTCCGTAGGCAATTGGAATCTTTTCATATTGTGTTGCGCACATCTCTGCCGCATCCGCTTCGAGTTGAAGCATTTTCACATAATCGCCTTTCTGTTGCGCTAACTCGCGTTGTTTTCTGAAGAAAGTTGGATAGATACCAAATTCGTAAAACCGATTCGGATAGCGAGGTAGCCATGTTGTGATAAATTTTTTGATGTTTTCAGATTCGATGTCTAGTTGCAAAAGAATGTCTGGATCACAAAGCGTTCCTACAAGCTTCTGCCGGGCGATTTCGGCGCGTGTGCGGTGAAATCGATGTTGTGCCTGAATTTCTTGTGCTTCTTTCTTTGCTCGCACCGTCCATTTCTTGTATCCATGTTGGACGTAGTAGTCGTGTGCGATCTTGTTCATCGGAACGGAGATGCGTTTAAGGCAGTCAGCAGCGGCTTCGTGCCAGAGCGCGAGCTTGGCGTAGTCACCAGACTGTGTATAGCGCGTAATAAAGAGCTCTGCGGTGGCTGCCCCTTGAAGAACTGCAAGGCATGGTTCCACAAAGCTGAGAGAAATCGGTAGAAGTGATAGAACGAGAACTCTTATCATTGCAACATGAATCGGACGTTTCCGGAGAAGGTTTCATCCGGGGCCAGCACAATCACTCCTGCAGGAATCTCCTTTGCTTCTAAATTGATGGCATCGGTTGGACATGTATAAGGTTCAAAACAGATAGCGTCTCTACCGGGGGGTGTGTAGACAACAAGCTCTCTGAATATTGCCTCTGATTCCATTACTAATGTGTGTCCGGTGTCTTTATTTTCGATGAGGCATCTACTTACGCCATCAACGAGTTGCACATCTGTAAAGACATGATCTAGTTTTAGTTTTCCGAACGGTTGTCCTTTGCGTAAATCGAGCGTTCCAGTGACTGCCTGCTGTCTGCCGGTTGGAATGAGGAGGTCATCTAATTCCCAGTACTGAGCGGCGGGCACGGTAATCAATGCCTCTGCTGCATTCGCTGTTCCGGTCAAGTTTGTACGAAAATAGGGGTGGATACCGAATCCCATTGGCATATTCTGGTCGCCTATATTTTTGATGGAGATTCCCATCGTTAGTATAGCGTCTCTGAGGGTGTAGGTAACCTCAATTTTAAAAGGGAAAGGATATTGGCGAATGACATCTGGAAAATCTTGGGAGTTCAGCGAGCATATCAATGTTGCGCTATTCTCATCAGCGGTGTATTTATCGACATGATAGGGTAAATTTAAGAGTAAACCGTGGATTGTTGTCGGAGATTCGGGTGCCTTGTCAAACTGATAGGTTTTTCCTTCAAACCGCCATCTGCCGTTTCGTATTCGGTTGGGGAACGGAAACAGGATTGGGTTGCCGTAAGCAGTGGGACGTTGCTTTAAGGTAGCGAGGTCTGGCGGTGAGTCTATCAGGTGGATCCACTTTCCGTTATCTGCTACTTTAAAGAGGTAGCAATTATTTCCGAGCTCTGGCAGAATCTCAGCGAAGGCTTTTCCATTTTGCTGGATGCGGTAGATCTGATATTTTGAGATCGGGGTGTCAATCGTTTCTGTTGTGACTGAATACGTTGTGTTTGTCATTGTTTCCTCTCTATCGGCGTCTGCAAGCATGGTTGAAAGCAGGAGAACCACACAAATTATTCGAACGTGGGGTGTGTGTTTCCAAATGCTTCGAGATTGCGGGAGAAAAAGCGTATTAACCATTGTTTTTACCTTGTAAAGGGACGGGAGTCCCAGAATTTAACGACAATTCCGGCAAGCTTTTAACAATCTCCACCGTTTTTAGGCTAATAGTGATAACGCGCGCCACTAAATCCACAATATACCGCGGCGCATCCGCACAATTCGGATCGGTAACCAGCCCGCTCCGACTGTGCGTCTTCACACAATACTGATCTATCACCCACTCCAAAGCTGAACGAGTGCCTAACCGATACGCAAACGCCTCGGCAGGAATTCCTTCCAACGTCAAGAACTCGTTATATATCAACTGTGTTTTGTCTTTGGACAGCTTCATTTTCTCCACGCGCCAATTGAGCGGCACCTCGGGGTTCTGAATCAATTTGAGATCTTCATATTCGGGTTGAGATTCGTAGTTAACGTGGAGGTCTGCGAGTTGTGCGCCTGCGGTAGCGAACGCCCAGAAGTCTGCAGCGAAGGGGATGTGCGGCAGATCGCGCTTGAGGTTCGCCTCGTATCTCTCTCGGTAGTCAGGGTGATGCAGGAGTCCATAGGTATAGTGGAAGATGTCCCACTTGCTGATGGTATCGTCTTTGTAGTGTGAGCGGAAATGTGCCAATGCCCAATCGGTGATATTTTCGCGGCGATTTGCGCCGTCTTCGTCATAGGTGTAGAACGGGAAACATTGGGTATCGCCTGTGATATGGATATCTGGA
Source organism: Candidatus Poribacteria bacterium (assembly GCA_964291315.2). Lineage (GTDB taxonomy): Bacteria > Poribacteria > WGA-4E > WGA-4E > WGA-3G > WGA-3G. The sequence goes on from OZ219750.1 coordinate 80,914, forward strand.
ATTGCATCAACTATTAGCGTACGGAAAGATGAGTTGGTGCCCGGACAGCTGACACAGATCACCTGATTTTCTGCCTCTGTCTCTAGTGTTGGGAATATCACATACTGCTGGTAGCGTTCCTCATTCCAGAAATCATCAAAGTAGAGATATTTTTGGCAAAATGGGCGATACAACGCGTTCCGAAAGTGACTATCCTCGTAGATGCTTAGCTCCAATTTCTTCAGTAACTTCTTCGTTTGGCGACTCCACTTGATACGTGGATCGGTTGTATCAATGAAACGCTCAACCGGGGCATTCGGATCATGCCTTCGCTTCCTGTCAACTGCGGTGTTGTATATCTCAATAAATGTGCGGACGCGCTCTTGTAGCACTGTCAGATCAGAGGCGTATACTAAACTGTCTCTGCTGGTAGAAACACCACAAGAGTAAAGATTAAAAATCGTCGCTCCATCCGTGCTCTTCTTACTTTTTACTGCTTTTGTGCCCATGGGAACGAAGGTCTCAAACTCAGGACGGAGCCCTTCCGTGAGCCAGGTATGCCGCGCATCTAACACCGCTTGCTTCAACGGAACATTTGTATAGTCGCTGAACTCGACCAAAAGATCCTGCTTCTCCCGAGATTTCATATAGTCTTCGACAGCATAGAGCCAAACCTCCGCAGGTGCAGCGGGCAGTCCAGCCTTTTTGATGAAGAAACTGATACCGACACCCACCCGGATCTGATCTTCAAAAACATTGCCGCCCTCTTTTCGGCGGCGCTCGCCCGAGGTGCGGGCATCGCCTTTCATGTTAATATGATAAATCTTAGTGAAGTCTTGTGCCAAGTGTTTTCGCATTCCATCAAACGCAATCCTGTCCAAGAAGCTGTTGTTTGTCACAAGTGCCACGATGCCCTCTGCTCCAATCCGGTCCGAGGCCCAGCGGATCGCCTTCACATACGGATCGTAGAGCTTATTTCGGTTCTGTGCCGCGGAGTCTGTGACATACGTCTCCGCAACGCGCGCGTCCATGAGCGGATGCTTCCTATTCTTGTTGTTATCGTTCTCATTCTTCTGCCCGGCGTTGTAGGGCGGATTGCCGATCACTACGAACATGTCCGCTGACTTCTGCTGCAGCACCCGCTCCGTGTTTTCACGCGTGAAGAGCTCTCCCTGCTCCTGCTCAAGCAGCTCAAATGTGTCTGCTAGCACGATACCCTCAAACGGCAGATACGCACCCGTCCGACGGAAGTATTCCTGCTCAATGTTCAGACTGGCGATATAATACGGTAAAAGCATCACCTCATTGCAGTGGAGTTCGGGCGGAGTGGCGGTGTATTTTCGCTCCAGTGAGATCGGATCGAGTGCCTGCATCAGCCGCACGATGAAGTTGCCGGTGCCGACAAACGGGTCTATGATATGTACACCGCTATCCGACAGCGAACGATCAAACTCGGTTTTCAAAATGTGTTGCACGCTGTTGACCATGAAATCCACGATCGGCTGCGGGGTATAGACGATGCCGTGTGTGTCGGCTGTATCTTCGGAGAACCCTTGAAAGAACTGCTCATAGAACGTATTGAGGAAGTGCTGTTTCTGTGAGAAGTCTTTGCAGAATAGCGCCGCTTGTTCAATAGCGCTGTAGAAACGATCTAAGGGAGCGAGAAACACATCCCGGCTGAACGCTCTATGGATCAGTTTATCCACCACGTTTTCAATCTCGCGTGCGATGATGTTCCGGCGCGTGAAATCAGAGTTGTTAAAGACGGTGCGGAAGATGCGTTCGGTGAGGATGTGTTGGATCAGCATCTCCTCGACCTCACCGTGTGAGAGCTCTGGATTGATCGCCGTGCGACAGGTCTCATAAAAGCTGGCAAATGCGGCTTGGAACGCTGTATCCGCCGTGTGCTGCTCGTCTATGAGCTCCTTCAACTTGCCTGCGAGGGCCGGCACGTGTTCTTTGAAGTCGTTGACAACCGACTGCCAATTTTCCAATGCCGGTGGCACATAAGCGAACAGACATTCAAGAGCGGAGATCAGTCCTGCAGCGTTGCGGATGTCGCTGTCTAAGGCGACCTGTCCGTTCTGATACAAAATAGCGCGCTGTGGGTTCTGGAACAGGATGTTGTCTAGCGGATACCCCGCCGCGCGTTTCTCCTCAACGGCTTTAGGGAGATCGTCATCTATATCTTTTGCCTCCCAATAAGCGATCGGCAGGCTATATTCATCCAAGATTGCGCCGTCAATCACGATGCGGTTTCCGTTGGGGGCGTGCATCTGATATTGCGGGATGAGTGTCGCTTCCACCTGCTTCGCGCAAGTATCGAGCAAGAAGGCGAACGGATTGCTAACGGCACCCTCGTGCGTTGCCTTGTGCTGGTCGTATGCTTGCAGTGTGGCGTAATAGTCGCGGATCGGCTTGTGGGTAGGTTTGAGTTTGAGTTGTGACATACGCATATAATAGCAGGTCTCGGAATAGAACGCAACAGGAAAATCAGGGCTCTCACACAACCTAAATGAAGATGCACAGGAAACCACCAGCCTATTCTACAAGACAACGAAGAGGTGCAAACTGACAGGTTAGGCTACAAGGGTAGAAGATGCCCGGACTGACAGCCTATGCTACCAGCTCGGAGTTGGTGCGCCAGTGCATACCAGGGTGTAGCACCTCTCGAAAGATTAAAGAGATAAGTTCTTAGTAGCGCGCCCACTGCCATAGCTGTCTTAAGGTGGGGCGTTTGCCATACATGAGAATTCCTATTCGATAGATTTTTCCGCTCATGAGCATGACAAGCACGACAGTGAGGCACACCGCTGAGATGTTGAGTAGAATTTCCCATAAAGGTGGCATCAGCACATTGATGCGCATGAACATAAGGATCGGGGAGAAAAAAGGGACATGTGAGAGCAGTACACTGAGTGTAGAATCTGGGATTCTAAACAATTGGAACATCAGTATAAATGGTACAACGATGAGCATCGCGAGGGGTGCTCCTGTCTGCTGTGCTTCTTCCTCGCTGCCACAAATCGCGCCGACGACGGCATAGAGCGTGGAGTACATAAAGAAACCGATAATGAAATAGACAAAGAAGTAGGCGAGTACCTCGGTGCTACTTGCTTTAACGGTATCAATTACTTGGAGGATCTGCGCCGGTAGATTCTCAACGCCAAAGAGGTGCAACAGTGGGTTTATATTCATGATTAACACGACTCCGAAGAGCACCCAGATAGCAAACATCGTCAAACAGACGGAACAGACCCCGACGAGTTTGCCAAGTAGGAGTTGATACGGTTTTATAGATGAAACGATCACCTCCACAATTCGGGTTGTTTTTTCCTCTAGGACGCTCCGCATAATGGAGTTTGCATAGATGATGACGGACATATAAAGCACGAAAACTAGGAGGTATCCGAGTCCGATCCGCGCTCCTGTCTCTATAGGGCTTTCGACTTCTGTGCCGCCTGTGTCTCCTTTGCTGCTTTTAACAGCGTAAGCGTTGAATGTGACGGAGCGCATGAGTTGTCTGAGTTCTCGTTGGGAGTAACCGCTATCTGCAAATCGCTTGTTGCGGACGCTATCGGAAATAATGTGATGGATTGCTCTTTGCATCTCGAAATTCGTTACTGTTCTGGCGTAGAAACGGACCTCGGCGTTTTCAAAAACATCTTTTGGGATTACAAGATAGGCGTAAAGTTGCTTTGTGTTGACGCGTTCTCTGAGTCTATCCTCTGATTCCGCCGTAGCCTCAGGCTCCTCAATGAGTTGATAGACGAGTTTGCCCTTATGCTGAAAGGTGGGATGCTGGGCGACGGCTGCTTGCATCTGTGCGAAGATTTGACGCGTCTCGTCAATTACTGCAAGTTTCCTGATCTCTGTGGTTTTACTTTCCATGACTGCGAGTAGGCTTGATACCAACGCTAGGGTGCACATCAAAACTGGCATGAGAAATAGAGCGATAATAAACCCTTTAGATTTAACGCGCGTCATGTATTCACGTTTGATGACGGTGACAATTTTATTCGGCATCTTGAGTTTTTCCTCCTTGTGCTTCAACACTTCGGACGAAAATTTCGTGTAATGTTGGTTCTACTAATTCGAACCGTGTTATATTGACCCGTTTTTCAATTAGTTCTTGAAGCAGGGGGCGGTAGTCTTCCGGATCCTTCAATTTGAGCTCGGCGTATTGCCCGAAATCGTTGAGTCCGTGAATCCAGTTGGAGTTGTGCATGGGTTCAAGGCTACCTATGTATTCAATCTCGACAGAATTTTTGCCGAAGGTGCGTTTCACAGTGCGAAGTTCATCTTCAATCAATACCTTGCCTTGATGAATGAGGCAGATACGGTCGCATAGTTTTTCTACCTGCTCCATGACGTGGGTTGAGAAGATAATTGTACTGCCGTCTTCACGTAGTTCAAGCATCAAATCTTTGAGGAGCGTCATGTTAATCGGGTCTAGCCCTGAAAACGGTTCATCAAGAATGATGAGATCGGGTTTATGAATGACGGTAGTGATGAATTGGATTTTTTGAGCCATGCCCTTGGAGAGTTCATCAACCCGTTTATTTTCCCACTCCGAGAGTTGCATTTTGGTCAGCCATTTTTCGATGTCGCGGAGGGCCTGCTTTCTGTGTACCCCTTTCAGTTCAGCGATAAAAAGAATAACATCCCGCACCTTCATTTTGCGGTACAGGCCGCGTTCCTCAGGAAGGTACCCAATCCGATCCAAGAAATCTCGAACGTGGAGATTCCCGTTGAAGATAATAGTCCCGGTATCTGGGGCGATAATATCCATTATCATTCGAAGTGTTGTTGTTTTTCCTGCACCGTTGGGTCCTAGAAGCCCGTATATACTTCCTTTCTGAATACTGAAGGAGATATCTGAAACGGCTGTGAAGTCGCCGAATTTCTTGTGGACATTTTCGATTTGGAGGAGTTGCATCTTTTTGGCTCCGAAATTTCATAGAGGCGTTGGGTTTCAGACTCGTTCGATCCAAGCGACGCAGCAAACTAGAGAAGGGGCTATATCTGAATTTCTAAGTGATAGTATAACGTATTTACAATCTCCGGGGCAACCTATAGAGAATGCCAAACGGGTTTAGTCAATAATCGCCTGATACGTTAACACACGAAATTGGGCGTGGAATGGCGAGTCGCCGATCAGTTGTGTCATCAGCAGGCCGATCAGCTTTTCGACGGGATCAATCCAGAATATAGTGCTTGCGAGGCCTCCCCAATTGTAGGTTCCTAAGGAGCCGAGGCTGTTTGTTTCAGCGACATTCGTGACAACGGCGAATCCGAGTCCAAAACCGCATCCTGTTCTTTCGAGAGGTTGCCAATCTTGGGAAATGTGATTCATTCGGATTAGTTCGACGGTTTTTCTTCCAAGGATTCGCTCGCCGTCGAGTTCGCCATCGTTAAGCAACATCTGGCAGAACCGGAGATAATCAGCAGCTGTTGATTGGAGTCCAGCGCCGCCGGAGTGGAAAAAACTCAGAGAGCTGCTTGAAACAGGGGCTTTTTCAATGACCTGAATGCCCCCGCAGTCTGCTGGTTCGTATAAAGTCATGTATCTATGAGCCTTTTCGTGCGGCACTGAGAAGGCGGTATCGTTCATCTGTAATGGATTTAAAATACGGGTCTTCAAAAATTCTTCAAACGGCATTCCTGATACAACTTCCACGAGGTGACCGAGTACGTCGGTAGACATCCCATAGTTCCAAGCGCTCCCCGGGTGACAAAAAAGCGGTATCTGTCCGAGTTCTTGCGCCATGTATGCAAGGTTTCCGCCGTAGAAATTAGCGTTTCGGTATCGCTGATGAATGGGATGGTCTCCATCTCCGTCGTAAATAAGCCCGGAGGTGTGTGTGAGCAGGTGCTTTATTGTGATTTCGGTTTCTGCGTCAACGATATCGGTCCCGTTTTCCGTGTAAACCTGCATCTCTTTAAAAGTAGGAATAAATTCGGAGACGGGTGTGGTGAGTTGAAAATGTCCTTTTTCGTAGAGCATCATCACAGCGATGCTGGTAATCGGTTTCGTCATTGAGTAAATTCGGAAGATAGTATCAAACTCTATCGGTTTGGTGGCAGCGATATCCTGCATGCCGAATTTTTCAAAATGGACGAGTCTACCTTCACGGGCTATCATTGTGAGTGCGCCGGGAATTTTTCCGTCGTCAACCCAACGTTGCATGACGGGTGCAATACGCCCGAGTCGTGCTGTTGAGATGCCGACATTTTCAGGGACTGCTCTCGGTAGTCCTTCATATGATGTCATTAGGAACTCCTTTTTCTGGCTGTTGGTTCTCGGCACTCCGTAAGAGGTTTATGGCGGCAGCGCTTGTGATATCCACTAAGTCTTGCTGTACGCTAAGAGTAGAGTGCAGCTGATGGCTATTCTGCCGATGCATTTATTCTGTAAGTGCTTGATAGGTTAAAGTCCGAAATTGGGCATGGAATGGACAGTCTGCATTCACCAATTGCGTCATGAGAATAGCAATTAATTCCTCCATAGGGTCGATCCAAAACGTGGTGCTTGCCATGCCGCTCCAGCTACAAGTTCCTATAGAACCGAGGCTGTATGTGTCAGCGACATCAGTGATAACGGAAAACCCAAGCCCGAAGCCGGTCCCTGTTCTTTCAGGGGCTAACCACTCGGGTGGAACGTGACTCATCTTGATAAGTTCGGTGGTTTTTTTGCCGAGGAGTCGCGTACCGTCGAGTTCTCCGTTGTTGAGTACCGTTTGACAAAAACGGAGGTAATCGGCGGCGGTAGATTGTAGCCCTCCGCCTCCGGAATGGAAAAAGCTCAGGGGGCCGGTTGCAGCGTGGACCTTCTCAATTTGCTTAAGACGGCTGCCCTTTCCATATTGATATATCTTTGAATATCGATCTGCATTTTCAACCCGCACGGAAAAACCGGTGTCGTGCATGCCCAATGGGTCAAAAATACGGGTTTTCAAAAACGTCTCAAACGGCATCCCAGATACGACCTGTACAAGGTAGCCGAGTACGTCGGTAGACATACCGTACTTCCATGCGCTGCCGGGCTGGTGAATGAGAGGAATGCCGCCAAGTTTTTCTATCATGTTCGCGAGGTCACCGCCATAGAGATCCGCATCTTCATATTGCTGATCGATGGGGTGGTCATCTGTATCACTGCTATAGATAAGTCCGGTGGTATGCGTCAATAGGTGTTTTATTGTCACCTCGCGTTCTGCATCGACAATATCCGTTCCGTTTTTTGTATAAACCTTCATATCTTTGAAGGCTGGAACGAATTCGGAAACGGGTGTGGTGAGTTGAAAGTGGCCTTCTTCATAGAGCATCATCACGGCGATGCTGGTAATTGGTTTCGTCATCGAGTAGAGGCGAAAGATGGTGTCAAATTCTATCGATTTGGCGGCGGCGATATCCTGCATGCCGAATTTTTCAAAATGGACGAGTTTGCCTGCACGGGCGATCATCGTCAATGCGCATGGGATTTTTCCATTATCAACATAGCCTTGCATGATGGGTGCAATACGTTCCAGTCGTGTTGCTGACATGCCTACATCTTCGGGGACTGCTCGCGGTAGTCCTTCATATATTGCCATTGGAGGCTCCTTTTTATCGGTTTTCAGTGTCCTCTAAGAGTTCTGAGTGGTCGGTAGTTTGCAATATCTACGTCCCGTTTTCTGTTCGTTAAGTGTAAGCCTCGATTGACTGCTGGAAGTCGATAACGACTATTCAATCAATGCCTGATAAGTTAGCTCTTTAAACTGTTGCTGGAAAGGGTAAGGATTGTTGTGAATTTGGGTCATCAGCAGCCCGATCAATTCGTTTTGGGGATCAATCCAGAAGAGGGTAGCAGCGGCACCGCCCCAACTGAAACTCCCCACGGACTCGGGCGTGTCTTTCTCAGTTTCGTCAGTTTTGTCATTTGTCTTGTGGGTATCAGTAACGATGGAGAAACCGAGTCCGAACCAGTTGTCGTGATGCGGATACCGCATGAGCTCGACGGTTTCTTCGGTTAATATCCTGACCCCGTCGAGTTCGCCTCCGTTGAGCAGCATTTGAGAAAAGCGCATAAAATCTGCGGCGGTTGAGACAAGTCCTCCGCCGCCGGAGGGGAAGTAAGTGAACGTGCCGTCTGCGTCTGCTTTCTGTTCGATTAGTTTGAGTCCTTGCTCTTTTGTAGCACGATATAGAGCTGCAAACCTATTTCGCTTTTCTGATGGTACCGAGAATGCGGTGTCTACCATGCCGAGGGGTTGAAAAATACGTGTTTGAAGAAATTTCTCGAACGGCATTCCGGATACCACTTCTACAAGGTAGCCGAGTACATCCGTGGAGACTCCGTATGTCCATTTTTCGCCGGGTTCGTGAACGAGGGGGATGTTGCTGAGTGTTTTTGCCATATCCGCCAAGGTTGCATGGGCTTCAGACGTTTTCAGCGCCTTATAGCGTTCATCAACCGGTTTATTGCCCCAGCCGTAAGTAAATCCGGCGGTGTGCATGAGGAGGTGCTGGATGCTTATCTTTTTTTTAGCATCAAAGATTTCTGTTTGTTCTTTATTATAGACCTTCATGTTTTCAAATTCGGGGAGGAATTTGGAAATCGGTGTGTTAAGCTGAAAGTGGCCTTCTTCATAGAGCATCATCACGGCGACACTGGTAATCGGTTTTGACATGGAATAGATGCGGAAGATGGTGTCTGCTGCGATGGGCTTATTATTTTCGATATCTTGCATGCCGAGGGTTTCAAAATGGGCAATTTTTCCGCGTCTGGCTATGACTGTCAGAAACCCGGGTAGATTTTCCTTGTCAACGTATTCTTGCATGACAGGTCGGATGCGTTCGAGGCGTTCGGTAGAAAAGCCAATCTGTTCGGGGGGTGCCAGGGGAAGTCCTTGTCCAGATGCGAGTGTCGTGACAAGGCAAAGTAGTAAGGGTAGGTACAATATTTTTTTCAATCTGTGCTCCTTTTTGTGCGCCGCGAGTCAGTCAATTGGTCCTGGTTAGGACTGCTGGCAGTCGAATTCACGTTGTTGTAATCGGTTATGTCCCTTTAAAAACTATGGAGTCTGTTTAAGGTATCCCCAGTGCGTCGTGAGTTTGCTGCCGGGTTCGACGCTGAGAATGGCAGCCAGACCGGTGTCCATAGCCTCCTGGATTTCGGCCTCGGTTCGTGCGGTATTCGAGATGCGTATCTCTTCAATAATGCCTTTCAAACCGTTTGGGTTATCGAGATTTGGCACGCCGATTGTGATAGGATCTTGGCTCTGAAAGGTTTGGTCATTGGGTGCCTCGGTTTCCAGTTCTCCATCAACATAGACGCGTCCGATCTTACCGTCATAAGTGAAAGCGAGATGATGCCACTTGTTGTCGGTGATCTCGGTTGTACCAGCGATAGAGAATCCGCATGCTGCATTGGCTCCGATTTCTGCATGCATCACGCTTGTATCAAGATGGACCCAGATGCCGTAGTTACGGTTGGTGCAGCCTGCCTGCTGTTTGCAAATTATTCCTTGCCATTTGCCTGTTGCTTCTTCAATCTTTACCCACGTTTCAATGCTGATCTCTTCTATCTCCAATTTTTTGGTAGAGTCCACGACGATGTAGCCGTCGGTGTCGCCGGGGAACTCTAGGCCCGTCCCAAATTTTCCTTTAACCCACTTAGGATTTCCTGCAAATTCGCCATCATGGCCGTTGCCGGAGGCATCTTTCACCACCTTTCCGGCTCCTTCTTCGAAAAGCCAGACGGCCACAGTGTGTTTATCAACTGCTGCCTCTGTGTGTATACCGGTGTGAATAAGGGTGACAACCGTAATCGCAATTAAGAGATGCAAGAGGTTATAGAAAGATTTTGTATCGGTGATATAGAGCGTCATTTTATCCAGTTTCCCCTCCTCTATTTTCTGCTCTATTCTATCAGAAAACGATTTTTAAAGTCAAATGTTTTGGCAGAATTATCGGTCTGTAGCGTGGTAGGTGTCTTCTACTGTGCTTTGGGGTGGATCGAGTCAAACGAGAGGATCGAGGGCAGTTGTGCTATATCTGTTTGCGTTTGTTAAATTGGTTCATGGCTGTTAGGATGTCGGTTGTGACAAAGGTTTCGATAGCGTCGACGGCTCGATGGATAGTCGATTGGATTTCTATTGCCTCGGTTTCCGAAAATTCTGTGAGGACGTAATCTGTCAAATCACCAATGGGTTCACCAATACCGATGCGTAGGCGTGGGAACTGGTTTGTTCCTAAGTGATGGATGATAGACTTCATCCCTTTCTGGCCGCCGTGGCTGCCCTTCTGGCGTATCCGGAGTCGCCCAATCTCTAGATGAATATCATCGTAGATAACACAGAGTTGTGAGAGAGGCACCCCAAATTGCTCGACGAGGGCGGCAACGGCGATACCACTCTTGTTCATATAGGTCATCGGTTTTGCGAGAATAATTGGTGTGTCGCGCCATGTTGTTTGCAAAACGATCGATTTACAAAGCGATGCTTGTCGATTAGATTGCATCTCTCCATGGAGTGCATCGATGACGCGAAAACCGACGTTGTGTTTGGTGTGCTGGTAGCGCAGCCCGGGATTACCGAGCCCGACGATGAGTTTCATTTTTATGTGTGGCTGTTTGCGAGTTGATAACCGATTTGTCGCAAACCTCAATCGAAAATATGTAGTGGACGTGAAAGGTTAAGATGCCCCGCAAGGGTCTTGACTTGGTTGCCATCAATTAGAATTTGAACTTCCTTAATGTCGTTTGGGAATGCATCGAAGACGGTCTTAAGGATCGCCATAACGGTTAACTTCTCGGCGGTGGTGCCCCCGATATGCCCGTCAGCGAGCTGTCTTGAGAAATCCAAGTAGGCGGTCTGGTGGCTGTCAATGTAGGCTTCGTTGAGGCGTGTGCTGCGTGGAATAGGGTTTCTGAAATTAGGAGGTGTTTCTTGTATTAGCGCCTTGATCACTTGGTTCAGGCGTTCGGTGGTTTCGACGACAAGCCGTCTTTCGACTTTAACGGGAACAAGCGTGCTTGCAGTTGGGGGGATAAGGAACAGATTGAGTTGCTGAGGGGGTGGCATCGTGTTCGAAGGATTCGCAGCGACAGGTAACGGAGGTGGTGCAACCGAGATTGCGGTCTGTTTCGATTGTTCAATCAGATATAGTGTCAAGGCGAGACAGACAAAGACAACAAAAAAGGTTATTCCCCAAATGACGAAGATTCTCGAAAAGCCGGCATTGCTGTTATATTTCACTGCTTTGTCCGTGTTATAGCTTATCGGTTTGTCGTAGCTCAATAGGTATTTTATTGTTCTGATCTTGTTGGTGGAACGGATTGGTTCACAGAGGAAACGTAATGCTGAATAGCGCGGGTGATGGCTTGCGCGATGCTAGCCGTGTAGTCAGCATTAGAGAGTTTCCTTAAATCCTCGGCATTAGAAAGATAACCGATTTCCAGAACGACAGCGGGTGTAAAGATATCAGATAAAGTAGTCAGGGGTAGTTCGGTAATCGGGATAGGTGTCTCTGTTAGGAAATTGAGTTCTGTCTGCAAGACAGCTGCGAAGTCGCGGCTCTGTTTTAAAAAATTGGCTTGGGCGAGGAATTTCAATCTTTGTCCTGGAGGTGCCTGCCCGCTGCCCCTCCGGAATCGGAGGTGTCCTTTAGGGTTATTGAGGTAAATCTTGATACCTTTTTCATGGGATGAAAAAGAGGTGTTGCAGTGTAGACTGAGAAAGAGTCTGCCTTGGTTTCGATTCGCAACTTGAATCCGTTCGAAGTGTGTTTTTTGGGTGTCTGTCTGCCGTGTGAGGTAAACCTGCATTTCTTGTTGTTTACTGAGCTGTTGTATCCGTTTTGCGAGTGCGAGGACGATGTCTTTTTCGAGGATCCCGGTGTTGCCTTCACATCCGCTGTCATCTGGGCCGCCGTGTCCGGGGTCGATAATGATTGCCCAATTCTGGGCGCGGACTGCTACCGTGGGGTCCGAATTTTCTTTAGGTCTCATCTGGATCCTACGGAGGCTTGGATTGTAGATGACTTCCACATTATTGAAAAGTGGCAAGAGTTGGGTGAAGAAAGCGATAGGTAACATCGGCTGCTGTCGAATGATTATCGGAGCCGTTGAGAGGGTAATTTTGTTGCCCCCTGGGTCGATGTTAATTGTTGGATTGTCCATTTGTACGCGAATCCGCTTGTCTCTGATGGTGAGAGTCAGTCGTTTTCGCGGGTGGTTATACTGATGCGTCATTGCCGGATCAAGTACGTGTTTCACGGCATCAATGGAAAGGTAGACTTCCCCATCGTTGAGTCGGATAGGCACTTCTGCAACGGTCTTCCCATCAGCATCAATAAAATGAGCGTAGGGTTCTTGGGCAATACTGTTGAGTGCAAGAGTCCAAGCGAGAAGGCCGAAGAAAAGTGAGTAAACAGTCGGGCTGGACGCTATATGGAGCAAAGGTCTCCTATTCACGGGTACTGCTTGTCGCTTCTGTGTATGGGCGGTGTTATGTTTACCCTTCGTCATTGTCCTGCCTACGGGAAATAACTTCTGGTTCCGTGGGCTCTTCAGTCGTTTCTTCGCCTTCTCCCTCACCCGCTTCACCTTCTGCTTCTTCAGTTTCAAGTTGGATACGAGGTTGGCTCACTGTGGCAATAGTCCGTTGGAAATCGTCTATAATCTCAACGTCAGGACCGAGGTTTAAATCAGCGACCTGAACAACCTCGCCTATTTCCAATTCCCTGACATCGATAGAGATCTCAGTGGGAAGTTGCATAGGCAGGCAATGAAGAGTCACTTGTCGGAGCAATAATTCGAGTACGCCTCCATCTTGGACACCAGCGGGGCTGCCTACCAGAACCACGGGTACAGACGAAGTCACAGGTTCATCCAGTGAAATTCTGATAAAATCGGCATGAACGAGTTCTTGTTTGTCTACCGGGTCACGTTGGATTTCTTTGATAATGACCGTTTCGGTGTTACTTCCCTCGATTTCCATATTGATGATAACATTTTCGCCGTATGTGCGTAGGAATTGTTTAAAGGTTCGCGTGCTGAGTCGGATCGGCAATGTCTCTTGTGTGCGTCCGTAGAGGATTGCTGGAAATTCGCCTTCACGTCGAAGGGCTCGTGAGCTGCTCTTTCCGAAAGTGTTGCGTAGTTGCCCCTCTAATTTTGCTTGTTGCATTTTTCTTTTCCATTCAGTGGTTATCAGTTATCGGTTAAGAGATTTCTCTGTGAGAATTCACTACTTTCTGATGTGCTACGTATGTTGGCAGTAATTACTAGTTATTGCAAAAGCGGTTTTGATCTGATAGCCGACAGTTTTAAAAAAGGAGGCAGGGCGGGTAGGATTCGAACCTACGCATGCAGGTTCCAAAGACCTGTGCCTTACCGCTTGGCCACCGCCCTTTACGTTATTAATATACATACACACCGACTGGGCTGGTTATCGTGGATGTGCAAAAACTGGCTGCAGGTTTGAAGTATGATTCGCTCCGCTGTGCGGTATCCGCATCATGCATGAGAGCGAACAGGGTAGCCCCGCTTCCTGACATCAATGCTCCATAACATCCAGGCTGCGTAGAAAGTTCATTTTTTAGCGCGAAAATCTCAGGATGTTGGGAAAAGGCTGGCACTTCAAGCAGGTTATAAAGATTTTCCCCGGTGCCAACGATATCCCCCTTCTCGATGTGATTCTTTATAATTATACATGTTTTTCCACGCCTTGTCAAGGGAAAATTTAGATTTCTAAAAACCGTTGCTGTTGAAATTTGAATGCCGGGGTTTAAAAGTAGGATAGATACATTAGAAAGCAGGGGGATCGGTGTAAGTCGATCGCCGATGCCGAGTCCTAGTGCGGCGCCGCCGTGCAGGCAAAACGGCACATCTGCGCCCAATTTTCCCCCGAGTTGCATGAGGCTCTGCTGTGTGAGCCCGAGTTCAAAAAGTTGGTTTATGCCGTGTAGAACAGCAGCTGCATTCGCGCTGCCTCCTGCGAGGCCGGCTGCGACAGGTATCCGTTTGTAGATGTCAATTGTGATGCCTCCGATACCGCCGACTGCGTCGCTAAGTTGCTGTGCTGCACGCGCTGCAAGATTGCGGGAGTCCGTTGGGACGTTTGGATGTTCACAGTGAACTGTCACCCGTTTTGATGCCTGTTTGCGAATGATGACATCATCGTGCAATCGGATGGAGTGGAAGATTGTTTCGAGGGTGTGATAGCCGTCTTGGCGTTTTCCGACTACATCCAAGTAGAGATTGATTTTCGCATGTGAACGCAGGCGTATATCTTGCATGATTCTATATGCTATTGCGCTAGTTCGGAGAGTGGGATAATATCGATGTCTTCGCCGAGAAAGGGGTCTAGATTGAATTTACTGTCCTTAATTTCGACATTCAGTTGAACTTTGGCAATTTTGACAGCGACCCGTGTTTGTTCGAGGGGGCGTTCAATTTGGACGTTGTGTGCTCGGAGGATACCGCCTACCTCGCGATAATCGGAGAAGGCGGCGTGCTGTTGTAGGGTTCCATTTTCATCGTAGATATTCCACGCGGTGACCCGCGGTTCGTTGTCGCGGATAAGGATAGTAAGAGTCTCAACATGTCCTTCTTGAGCGCCGGTGCGTCTTATGTTAAACTTCGCCCCAGAACTTTCGATAGATATAAATTCATCGGTCCGCCCGTCAAGGAACGGGTTGGCGAAAATAGCGCTTAGTACGTCTGATACCCGGAGGTCGATGCCGAAAATCTCTTGCAATGCCCCGTCAGACAGTGGCCCGAGGTAGGCTTTTTGCTCATTCAGCAGGGCAAGCATGAACTGATTTTCGTCTTGATTGGCGATCGCTACCCCGCGGGGTTCATTAAGGGGTCCTAATGCTTGAATCTGGAGCAATTCCCCACCGTTCTCGGATTTCTTATACCATAACAGCTCTCGGATTTCCTCGCTTCGGTTGCGTTCCTCAATTGTTACCATCATCCGCGTTATTTTTAAGGAGCCTGTCAGGTCGTACCTGGCTTGCAGTGTGTTGAGAATGACATCTAATTCTGCGCGCGTTGCTGGCGAGAGCTCAACGCTTTTCGTACTGCTCCAACAGCCAAAGAGAGCAGTAAAGAGAAGACAGAAAAGACACATCTTTTTCCGGGCAGTGAGGTGCCGCAAGCCGGCGGGTAGGGTCCGGTTGGATGAAAAGATGGCGGGCCGTCTATTGGTTCTGTGTGTGCAGCCTCTAGGGGTTCGGTGTGGCATTTAAAGGACTTCCGACATCGATTTCTCAACAATGCCTACAGCTTCCTCAACATGACCTGAGTTGATGTTCAGGGGTGGTAAGAAACGAAGCACGTAATCGTTGGTGCATATTGTGATCAGTCCGTTTTCTATGCATTTCGCTGCGATCGGTTTGGCATCGATGTCCATGACCAAGCCGCGGAGCAGGCCTTTACCCCGGATGTGCTTGATTGGATACTTGTCTTTGAGTTCTCTCAGTCCGCCAGCGAGGTAATTCCCCATTTTGATTGCGTTCACGGTGAGGTTTTCGTCTAAGATGGTTTTGACGGTTGCTGCTGCTGCTGCGGTGACTAACGGGTTTCCGCCGAACGTTGCGGCGTGAGTGCCGGGCACGAGGCTTTCTGCTATGTGCCGTTTCGCCAACATTGCGCCGATCGGTACTCCGCTGCCGAGTGCCTTTGCGATCGTAATTACATCAGGCACAACCCCGTAGCTTTGATACCCGAAGAGGGTTCCTAATCTTCCCATTGCCGTCTGTACTTCGTCGAAGATGAGTAAGAGGTTATGTTGGTTGCAGATTTCACGCAACCCTTGGAGGTACCCGTCGCTGGGCGTATTAACGCCGCCCTCGGACTGAATGGGTTCAACTAAAATAGCGCAGGTATTTGAGTTGACAGCGGTTTCGGTCGCCTCAAGATCGTCGAAGGGAACGTATGTGAATCCTTCAAGCATCGGTTCAAACCCGGTGTGATATTTCGTCTGTGCAGTGGCGGTGATAGTTGCCATTGTCCGGCCATGGAATGAATTTTCCATGGTGATGATTTCATAGGCATCTGTTCTGCCGGTGTTTTTGGTGTATATCCGTGCGATCTTAATAGCGGCTTCATTCGCTTCGGCCCCACTATTACAGAAGAAACACTGATCCATGTCGGAGTTGTCGATAAGCAGTTTTGCGAGTTCTGCTTGTGCTTGTATGTAATAGAGGTTAGAGGTGTGCAGGAGCTTACCTGCTTGTTCGCGGATGGCAGCAACAACCTTGGGGTGGCAATGCCCTAAGCCATTAACGGCGAGACCGCCGAGGAAGTCGAGGTATTTTTTACCATCTGCGTCCCACAAGTAGGGTCCCTCGCCTTTAACGAAAGCTAAATTTCTGTCGCCGTAGGTATTGATGATATATTCAGTGGCCATCGCTTTGATTTCAGCGGTTGTCATTTAATTTTCTCCTTTTCGGTTTACGATTATAGATAAGTAGTCAGCAAGCGACCTATAGATCGGTTACAGACGCTAATTGTTTGTATGCCACATCCTGAAGTTTACGGTTGCTGAGAGAGCCGATAGTTTCGGGTAGCCGTTCTGCTACTTTTTAGATTACCAGTTAGTATAAGCACCGTCATCGCGTTGATAACCGTGCGGTGGTTCATATTTTTGTGTTGACACGTTAGTGAGTGCGTCCTCGTTGAACTCGATCCCGAGTCCGGGGCGTTCCGGGGGTAGGAGATACCCGGATTCAAAAGGTACTTGTACGGGGAAAACGTCGGTGAGTGAAGACATCGGGGTGCGCGGTAGTTCTTGCACGCCGACGAGCGGTGAGGCGAGGCAGAGGTGTAGGCATGCTGCAGCGGATACGGGGCCTAACGGGTTATGTGGTGCAATAGAGATGTAATGTGTTTCACACCAGCTGGTGATCTTACGTGCCTCCGTCAGTCCACCTGCGATGCACAGATCGACGCGGCAGTAGTCGATAAGGTCCTCCTCGATGACCTGGCGGAAGCTCCATTTGCTATCAAATTGCTCCCCCGCGGCAATTGGGACGGTGGTCTGCTGGCGGATCCGTCTGAGACTGGTGGGATTTTCACTGCGAAGCGGGTCCTCAATGAAAAACGGGTTGTAAGAGGCGATCTTGTTGCAGAAATTGAGGCTATCAGCTGGATCGAGTCGTGTGTGCACGTCGACGAGTATTTCCACATCGTCGCCTAACGCTTTTCGGACAGCTTGCACCTGCTGGATGCCGTTTTTGATGGCGCGTTTGGGTTCAAATGTACCGGTGTCTGTGCCGTCAGCTAGGCCCCATCGGACGAACTTCCAACCGGCTGCGTGTGTATTTTTACAATTTTCAACCAGTGCGTCGATTGAGTTGCCGGCGTTATGTGGGTAGCAGACGACTTTATCCCTTGTGCGTCCGCCTAAGAGTTCATAGACGGGAACGTTGAGAGCTTTTCCTTTGATGTCCCAGAGCGCGATATCTACGGCGCTGAGTGCTGCGGTTTGAACTACTCCGCCGGGGAAAAAACCGCCTCGGAACATCATTTGCCACAGATGTTCGATCCGGAACGGGTCTGCCCCGATAAGGAAGGGTTCAAACGAACGAATGACTTCGGCTAATGCAAGAGAACGGCGCCGGAGCCCGCCTTCGCCGACCCCGTAGATTCCGGTATCGGTTTCGACCTTCACAAAGAAATGGCTGTCGGCTGAAACAAAAGACTTTACATTCGTAATTTTCATTTTTTTTGTACCTCACATTTATCTAACGCAAAGGATACGCTAAACGGCATCCACTGTTGGTGTATTGTCTTGGCAGTGGACGGGTCGGAAGAGCGTTTGCCGTTTGAATGGCATCTCTTTGACGTGCTTAGGATGTGGTTGCCACTTGTGCCATTTGTTCCCGATAGTATTGTAGCAGTGGAAAATTGCCACTCGATCTAGTGCTTCATTGGTCCATCTTGCGCCGGTATGTGTAATTGCCTCTGTGAAGATAAGCAGCGAGCCTGGTGGACATGTATAATCCTCCCACAGAGGAGAATTGCGGTTGGCGGTTGATTTCGGTGCGGGGAATGCGCCTTTGTGGCTGCCAGTAAGAAACATCGTTCCGCCGCCGCCTTTATGAACGGGGTTGAGTTCCCAGACGACGCGAGTCAAGCCGCTATGTGCCTTGTTGTGGTGTAGATGATAGGTATGTGAATTGCCGGGGAAGTTAAGCATGCCCTGTCCGCCGTGTGGGCGGAAGTTGTCGTGCCCGTTCGGGCGAATGGTTAAGAACGTACCTTCGAGCCGGAAGCCGTAGCAATTATCGTTGGCATACCCGGATGTTAGAAACTCGTTCATAAATCCGAGTACGACTGGATGATCGGTCAGTCTCTCCAAGGGTCCGCCGATGGGGGAGCGATGGTGTTCATGGATCGATTCTGGGGCCTGTTTGAGTTGGTAACAGAATTGGCGCATCTCTTTGGCTTCTACATCGCTGAGTACAGCGGGGAGTAAGAGCCATCCGCGTGTATCAAAGAGAAACCGTTGCTCTTCAGTGAGCGGGGTTGGCGGTAGATTGTCAGCGTTTGTTGTAGGATTCGGCATAGTTTTTCCTCTGTTGGTTTAAAGGCGTTGGGTTTCATTGATAGAGGCGTTTGTTTTCAAGAGCGAGCCAAGTGCCATAATCGCGGGGCATCTGTGCTATCTCGCCTAAGCCGGCTTCCGCCCGCCAATGCAATAGCGGATGCTCCCGATTTTTCTGCGGCAGATCGACTCGCCTGCCATAAACTGCCGATTCGAAGATAGCCATTAGAATCTCAATGACGTGGCGTCCTGCTTCGCCATTAGACTGGTGGTCTCGGTTTTCGTCTAGTGCATTCACGTAAGCGTCTACGAAGCAGTAATCGTCAGCGTCTGCTCCTGTCTCGGGGTCAAAATGTGTTGGGTAGATAGCTGTGAGTGGCTGCCACTGGTCGTTTATTCCATCTGGGACGAAATGCGGTGTGGGGAGCCACCATGCTCCTTTCAATTCCGACCACAGCAGTCTGCCTTCAGTGCCGTAGAGTTCCATGACATAAGCGTCGGTATCGACTTTTGGGAATCTGTGCTGCAGGAGGGTTCCGGTAACATTTCCTTCGAATTGGAGCGTTGCGGTGACGTATTCGCCTGCGACTGTGCCCATGCCTGCGGGTGCAGGAAGCACATCTTCATGGTGGATGCTGCGTCCGCCGGTCGTTGCTTGTGTTATGACACTTCGGCACTTCTGGCCGAAACGGAGCATATTGTTGATGACATGTGTTCCGATGTTCATTAATCCGTAGCCGGCGTAGTAGCCTTTTCCGCTGGCGTAGATGTAGCGGAGTTCGCCGATTGTTCCGGCTTCGAAGACTTTCGCAATTGCCTGCATTGATGCCCCGGTGCGTCGTTGATGGTGTACGGCGACGCGAGCGTTCTTCTCTTTCGCCTTTGCTAGGAGGGCGTCTGCTTGGACGAGGTCGATGCAGAGCGGTTTTTCCACCTCGATGTTCACGCCGTGTTCGAGCACACGCATACAAAGAGGGTAGTGTGTCTCTGTTGCTGTGGAGATGGCGACAATATCGGGGTTGGTTCGTCGAATCATCTCGTCTAAATCGGTGAAGTGTGCTGAGGCGGGTACGTTCAAGATGTCGCCGAGGGTCTTTAACCGGTCTTGAACGAGATCGCAGAGTGCCACGATTTGGGTGCGCGGGTGTGCGTGATACGCCTTTGCGGCAGAAGTGCCTCGGCTTCGGCATCCTAATATTGCGACGCGATAAGTTTTCATGATGTCTCCTAATCTCGGAAACCTATGGATGCACAATCTAACAGATTATGCTACAAGAGCTATTGCACGACCTAACGGGTTATGCTAATAAGGTTGCCGTGCGTAAGTTTTAATCTTAATATATTTAGACTCCGTTGTCAAGTTTTTTCTCGGATGGATAGTGCAAGCCGTATCTATAAACATTTCCGCATGTAGGATCGATTGCTCGTCTCTTAGGATTTGTCGGGGTTCTTTTTCAGGTTAGTTTTCGGTTTCCACTCGCGGATAATTTCGGTTTCTAACAAAACCGTTTCGTCAGCGTTTTCTGTAAATTGTACCGAAAATTGAATGATAGGTCGAAACAGCCGAATCTGTGAACTCAGCTCATCGTTCTGTGCATTTGTGGAGTGTTCTAACAATCGTCTGCGCACACAGGTTGTGGATTCTCCAACATAGAGACACTCGTTCCGGCCTTCAATCCCAGTTTTCCGCCATAACGCGTACACTCCACTGCGGCGAGTCGGCAGTTGTAGAATCTCCGCTCGTGTGAACGGGCGGAGGTTACGCTTGAGTCGATACCGCAGGATGTAAGGAGTAAGTGTGTCACACATGAAAGCAGCTCTAGATGTGTGCTGGTGCAGCACTTAAAAAAATTCGCCTTGCACAACCTAACGGGTGGTGCTACGAACCTGAATTAAAATCCGCCTCTATCTGCTCAGGAGAGCCCATCGCTCGATAGATATACGTCCATTCCGTCACCAAGTAGTTATACTGCGACGCAGCCTCCGTATCGCCTAACGCCTCATAGTGGTTGTATAATATCAGGGCCAAACGTCTCGCTCCATCATAATCACGCATCAAGCGCGCAACCCGCGCGCAACCCTGAATACCACCGCTGAACTCACTGTGAGACAGATGCCAGGCCATCCGAAGACACCCCTCCCACGACGACATCTCTCGGCGCTCCTCGCGATCCGCGTATTCCTCCGATCTCAACAGACGCACGCTGCCCGGAGACGACAGCAGCAGCGTGTCGTGCATCGCCTCGATATGAACGCCCTTCGCCTTTGAAAGTGCCTCGGCATCCCCAAAACTGCCCGCCGAGTAGCCGTGTTGCCGCAGCCAGGTCAGACAGAACTGCGTCTCTGGATCGAGTTGTCCCATCACCTTCTCGTGATAAGCGGTAATTGCGTTGTTGATGTGCAGCAGTGCCTCTCGTATGGAGACGACTTCGCCGCTCATGCGCGTCACGCTGCGATAGCGGGAGTAGATCTCCATGCCTGGGCCGATGGCGGCTTGTGCCAAGTCGACGGGTCTGATGTTTGCGATGCGGGTGAGCCGTTCGAGAGCAGCGGGCATCTCGTGTTCCAGGGCGCGTATGAAGGCGTTTCTGTCGCTGCGGGGTGCGTCCTCGGGACGCGGTCTGCACACCAACAAGATAGAGGATGCCAAAGCGTTCGTCACTGTCTTTAGACCTGTAGTTCTCTCTGTGCGCAGGGGCCAGGTGGCGACGATCTGAAAGCCGGCGTTGATAGTTGCCTCCAGCATCGTCTCCCATCCGGTGGAGGTTTTTCCGCCTTGTTCTTTTTCCTGCTGTTTATAGGCGTAGAAAATAGACGCAGGGTATTCGTCTGAACAGTAGCGGCGCATCTGCCGAAACGACTTGCTGAGTAAGTCTTCAAAATGCTGTTTTGGGTTTTCAAACCGTGGAATGGCGGTTATTTCCTCTGCCTTTGGTGTTGTCATGCCGGCGAACAGTTCTGGATAGGTGTTGCGCAAGAGCGGTCTGAGCCAGACGTAGAAGAAGTCGGAGAGGTCTGCGAAGCCGATATTATCGTAGTAAGGGGGATCGGTGATGATAACGGGTGCATCTTGGACGTACTGTGTGGTGCACACATTTGCTTGGGACACCTCGCCGGGGTTTGCAGAGGCGGGCAGCTTCTCTACTACCTTTGCAACCCATTCTACTTGTGCTGTCCAATTCTGTGTAGATGTGGAAAAGGGATTGGCTTCAACGAAACCCCAAGTCATCGGAATCGCATGCCGTGAGAAGAGGGGTGGAATTGCTTCCGATCCGTTTTCCCACCATGTAAAGCTGCACCCACTCTCCGCGGTCCTGCCGATAGCGACTGAGAGATAGGTGGAAACCGCATCGGCATACTGGTTTTCTGCTCCGTCCTCTCTCATGCGTTTGTGAACCTCTGACAATAGGTCAGAGAAGGTGTTGAGTGCTGTCAACTGCCGTTCTGTGAAAAGTTGGTGCCAGTTGGTGAAACCGTAAAGCTGCGGACTTATGCTTATTCCCTGCGTCGGCAGCTTGCCTCTGGGTCTCCAACTCGGTTCAGCCGATTGGGCAACCTGAATATGAGCGGCAGTAGGAGATAGGAACACTTTTCTGCTGTCCCCCTCAGCGACTATTGCTGTCATTGTCTCTCCGATCTTGCCCGATTTCCCCTGCTCCCGGAGGTAAGGCAACTTCGCAGCCGCACCGCAACCGCAACAATACGCACCCGTGCGCATCACCGTGGGGGCAGGCAACCCGGCAGCGTCGGTCTGCACCTGCCACGATATGCTATTCGTCTCTCTGTCAACCACCGGCTTAATGTAGTGCTCATGTCCCTTCTTTTTCGACAACTGGAACGTCTTTATCAACGGTATCTGTAGACCGCAAGCGGGGTTAATACACAGCACCGTGCGCGCCCAGAGCCACGCAACCACAGTAGCTGAAGTGCCGTCGTGCAACTGCACCTTCGGATAGAGATGCCCAATCCGTTTGTATGCCTGCTCGCGCATCCAGGCACCATAGTAGCGGATGTCCGCTGCTAATCCCGCAGTGCCTCTCCAAGGCGCGCGAACCGTGCTTTTGCTATTGTTTGTGAACATGTGCATCGGATCCGCCTCTGGGTTGACCGGTTGCTGATCGTGGAACTTCGGTGGCAGTTCAATCATCGCCTTGTTCAGTAGCACCGGGAGCGGGTTCAGGTCGGAGCCTCGTGCGTTTAGTCCTAAGCGTTGTGCCTCAAGCGGAACCGAGCCGCCGCCACAGAAGGGATCGTAGACAGCGGGGGCATGTTGGCGCAGATACCGCAAAACCGCCTCTGGATTCTCTTTGTGCCGCTCACGAAACTCGGTGAGGTCTTCTCCGTTGTTGCGGGCAACGGAGAGGGCGATCTCATAGCGTGCCTCTGCCAGCAGGTTCTCATTGTTGCTGTTCTGCCAGATGACAAGCCGTTTAATGATGTCGTAGAGTCGGTCGCGTTCGGCTCCCTGTTCATCTTCGGTTGGAAATTCGTCCTCACATTCGGCGGGATCGTCGACGAAGCTGGCGAAGACAATGGCGCGGCAGGCGGCGATCGGTCGACGCGCCCAGTAGCGGTGCAACGTTGAGGGGTGTCCGTGTGTCAGCGCAGCATCCTTTGCAGATTCTATATTGATATCTTGGAGCGGTATATTGACTTCGATGAGTTTTTTGCGGTGCGTCATACAACTTTATGTTTTGTAAGGATGCCCGGGGAACTAACGGGTGCCGGCTCGGAAATAGTGTGAATAATGTCTTAAAACGTTACACCAGTGTAACATTGCGCGTTGGGTGCTGATGTGCTGTAATCCTACGGACAGTGTGGGTTCTGATGCGTTAAACGTGAGCGTTCGGAAAAACGCGATTTAGCGAAAAGTGTAACATTTGCTCGATCCAACGAGTGATGCTACAACCCCCGGCGCACAGACTGGCAGGTTCTGCTGCAAAGGTACAGCGTATATTATACCACAAAACATTTTGATATGTCAAGTCTTTTTGAAAAAAGAGGGTTGTTTTGTTATTGAATGCGTTTCACATGTAAGTTTAGGTCGCCTGACGAAGTAGGCAATGGATAGCGAGAAGGAGATCGGATCTAGTGTCTATTTGACCCTGTTGCCGGCATAGAACCCGAGGATCACTTAGATATAGCTGAGGATCTCTACAACCGTTCGGCAGGACTCCAAAATCGACTTGCGGAAACTACATAGGGGCGGCGGTTGGAAATGCCCTATTCAATCCACTGCATCGTCTCCCGGAGTTTTTCCTTTGCCTTTGCATAATCCCGGCGCGTCCGATAATAGATACGTTGAGCCTCTGTAAATTGAGCTTGCGCTTGAAACGCGTCGTTGTAGGTGAGTCCTCGATAGCCGGGGATTTCGACTGTGACTTCGTCAAGCACCCGTTCTATTGTGCGTAGTTGTTGCTCGAAAATTCTGACACGTTTTTCTTCGATTTCCATTCGTTCTTTCGCGTTCGCCACTTCACGGTAGGCACGGCGGACCGCTACACGAATTGACTTTGTTTTTTCCAAGTGTACAAGCTGCATTCGTTCCAATTCTGCGAGTTCTCGGGATCTGATATTTTCTGTTCGGTTTCCGTCGTATAAGGGAATATTGAAGTTGAAGCGCACTGCCCATCCGTCTTGATTCCGCGGATTCGTCTCAAAGATGCTCGGTACATCTCGTTCTCTGTCAAGTATTAGAGGATCATATACGGCTTTTGCGTCCCAGGTTTGGTTTCGCTCTTGTTTTTCTAGGAGTAGGCTGAGGTCTTTGTAGCGTGCTTCAGCGGAAAGTTCGGGGAATCGACTCCAGATGGTCTCTGCAGCGAGGCGTTCTTGCCGGATTATATCGCCTTGTAAGTCGCGTAGGTCGAGACTATTTGCGAGGGCGAGTTCAACGGCAGCCTCAAGCGTCACATCGTCATCGGGAAGCGGTTGTGAAAGGATGACGCGTGCCAATGGATCGAGTCCGATGAGACTGATGAGTTCAGCGGTATCCACATCGAGCTGTCGCTGGAGCTCGTTGAGTGCGAGTTGTTGTTCTGAGAGTTCAAGTTCGGTGTTGAGTTGGCTAAGAAAAGGTATTCGTTTTTCTGCCTGCTTAATTTGGGTGCCTTTCAGTTTTTGCTCTAGTTCTGCTGCGATCGCTCCGCGTTCCTCAATTTCTTCTTGTGTAAGCGTAATATTATGCCAGAGGTTGCGGACATCGTAAACACTGTGTTTCTTTGCGCGTTCATATTCAATCTCGGCTTTCCGCACGTCTTCTTGTGCTGCATCAAGCCCTTGGGGAATTTCTCCGAATTGTGCGAAGAGCATGCTGATCTGTGCGCGACTGAGATAGTCGGTATCCTCGATACTGCCCTCTTTTTGGCGTTGATATTCGCCTGTCAGTCCTACTTGGGGGAGATATACGGCTTTAGAGATACGGAGGTTTGCCTTGGCGCGTTGGACAACCTTTTCTGCTTTTTTGACGTTTTCGTTATTTCGTAGAGCGAGTTCTATCGCTCGTGCGGGTTGAAGCGATACAAACCGCTGAGGTGAGACGGCCCCGGCACTGCTGATAGATAAACACACCAGAAGGGTCATCAATTTTTTGCTTATGTTTCTCATTATTAGTTCTGTTTACGGTTCCCTATGATACTGGCAATAGGATGAATTTGTGTGAGTATCACGAATTTAAAAACGCCAGTCGCCCTGCTTCAACGGCGGCTAATGCGGATTGTAACGACGACAATCGCAATCATGAGGAGTATCAGTGCCCCGAAAAGCAGCGTGGTCACCGACAATTGTGCTTGGGATTCAACCTGCACGGTAATGGATCGATCGCGTGCCTGAAATTTCCGGTTATCCACTGTGACTTCTGCGTTCAACTTGGCTTGATATTCCCCGACCTCAATATCCGTGGGCGGGCTTAACGTTAATTGTATTTCTGTCTCCTCATTTCGCCTGAGTGAATTGATAACTTCTGGGAGAACTGTGTATCTCCAATCCGTGTTGACATCAATAACCATACGGATATCCACGAGATCGCGGGTTCCTATATTTTTTAGGGTTGGTGTTATGTTGACCTCTTCGCCCATCTTGATTGTTTGGAAGGCGTTTAGGACGAATACCTCGATCTCTGGCACTCCTTTTGGAATTAGTTCGAACCGTTCGACTCCGCCTTGTATACTTTCGATTCTACTGGCTGGTAAAACCAGGCGATTGTTGACTCCGCCAAGTTCGTTTGCTTCGATTTCGTCAAGCACAGCGACATAGAACTCAAGCGTACTATCGAGGTAGGAGGCTTCTAGTTCCTCGGGTAGATAGACAATCAAGGACAATCTGCGTTTTGATTGTTCTTGTGTGAATTTGACCTGTGATTGCCGGGACTTCGTTTCTGGGTCTTGGAACTCAAAAGAGAGGCGTTCGAGTAGATTAATGATGCGCAGCTGGAAGGTATTTTCTGTTTCGGCCAATCGGTCTAGTGTCAAGTCGTAGGTGACGCTGCTTCCGAGGTTGCCTTCCTGCGAGAATCGTAATGAACTGACGTTGACGACATCCAAGGCGGATTCTTTTTGTAGATAGATGAGCCGTATATCGGGTTCAGGCAGTTCAGGATATTTTAGGGAGACTTTCAAGCTGTCGACATCTTTCTGAAGTTGGAAGGTTAATTCCACTGTTTCGTTGTAGCCGAGGAGTTTTATCTTGGTTTCATAAGGTTTGACGATGTTTGTGTCATCGGTGACATCGAGCAAGGTGACATAAATTCCTCGGATCTCATTTGCTGCAGCGATTTCTTCGGGCGTGGCGTTGCTTGGCATCGCTTCTGTAGTGGAGGTATTCTTCAATTGCAGCGTCACCATCATCTGTCCGCCTGTGTTGCTGGCGACGCGGAATTTTTTCGCGCTCAGGATAGAGATGTGGCGTGTATCTTCCTCGAGATGTATTCTTTTGGGGTAGGGCTTATCGAGGTATAGGATATAAACGGTAAGGCTATCGACATTGCGTCGGAGTTCAAAATCGAGAGTTGTTGCCTGTCCGTCTTTGAGCGTTGGAATGCGGTATTCGTATGGGTAGCCGATAATAGCGTCTGTTTCGTCTCTGATAGAGACGTAGACGTTGTTGATTTCTTGTGCTGTTGCCGCATTTGATTGGTCATCGGGAGTTGTGGGATATGTTTCTTTTCTGGTGTCTTCTATTGCCCCGTAGGTGAGGACGACTTCCAAGCGTCGTCGGTCTCCCTTCTTGTATCGTCTTGCTGACACGACGGAGATATAGGGGTCTTCCTGTTTTAGGTGGATATTTTTATTGTCGGTCTCCCCGGAGTATGTCAATTCTACGACGACGTCTCGGACATCCTGTTTTATGAGTTCAAATTCCAAGGTAACGGCTTCGCCCTCTTTGAGTGTTTTGATGCGTTGCTCGTAGGGTTCGGCGATAATTGCGCCGCTTGCGCCGTAACTTTCCTGTTCTTTAATGGAGACAAAGATGTCATCAATCTGTGCGCTGATGATAATTTCGCGTCCTAGCACTTTGGAGCTCTCTACGAGTTTGACAGGCGAAGAGCTATTCCGCAAGGTGATTGAGAATAGCTCTTTTCCATCAGCGGATTCATATAGGTTTGTTTTTTCGACAGTGATGTGCCATTCGTCTTTGAGGGAGTGAAGTTCGGTTTCTTGGAGCATGAGTTTTGCTTGTTCGTATTCGGAGACAGCTGTTTCGTAATCTTCTTCCGCTTTATTGACTTCGGAGACGGTGACGATATTATTTGCCTCCCTCATCATGGCTTTGAGATTTTCAAGTTCAACGAGTTTTTTTTTCATGAGCTGTTCCTTGAGTTGCATTTCCAGGCGCTTGGTCTCTATCTGGATTTGTCGGCTCTGCTCCTCTTTGGTCTTTGGTCTATTTTCATCGTCGGGTGGGGGCTCTTCTGCGAACGTAATTTGTGTTTTTATAGGCAGCAGCACTCCGATCGCGGTAAGGAGGATCAGCATGCTTGTCAAAGCATGATAGGTCTTCCTTCTATATTCTTCCATAATCTTTGTATCCTTTGCCTTATTGTGTGCGTGGTGGCGTAACCGTGCTTCTATGCGGTAGTTTCTTCTTCAAGTTGGTAGCCGGCGACATAGTGCAGATACAACGCCTCAAGGTCCTCTCTTTGGATCTCTTCGCGTGTGAGTTCCCGTTCAAGGTTGCCTTGGACAAGGATTCCGATTCGGTCGGCGATTTCCTTGGCGCGGAAGATGTCGTGCGTAGACATAAAGATAGCTTTTCCTTCTTCTCTTAATTGACGGAGCAGCTTCAAGAAATCAGCGCCTCCCTTGGGGTCGAGGCCAGAGGTTGGTTCATCGAGGAGGACGGCTTGTGCGTTTTTCATAATGGCAATGGCGATTCCGAGGCGTTGCCGCATTCCTTTCGAGAACGTTTTGACGCGCCGCGTAAACGCCTCCTCGGGTAATCCGACGCGTTCGAGCGTTGTATCTAATTCGGCATTTGATACTTTCTTGCGTCCGCCGAGTTTTGCGAAAAAGGACAAGTTTTGCCGTGCCGTGAAGTTCCGATAGAGTTCAACGTTTTCTGAGACGTAGGCGAGATGCTTCTTCGCGTCTAGCGGAAACTTCGGAATTTCGATATCATCTATGAATGCGGTGCCGCTCGTGGGTTCGATGAAGTTCAAGAGCAGGGAGATAGTTGTGCTTTTCCCTGCACCGTTCGCCCCGAGGATGACATAGATTTCGCCGTCGTCTACTTTCAGATTGAGTTTATTGATGGCTAAAACGTTTTCATTATAGATTTTCGTGAGGTCCCGGGTTACTAACATCGGTTTCTCCTCTGGTCGATTCAGGTCTAAGAGTACCAGACATGTGATAGGTTTTCAAACGAGAGAGGTTCCAATTTTGCCCTTTTATGGTTAAGGAGTATAGCACTTTCTTGCGAAGTAGGCAAACCTTTTTATCAGAAGTGGAAGCCGACACGCCGTCTTCCAAAGCATAGACAGCTAATAACAAGGTTTTCATGTACCGAACAAATGGGTCTTGTATTCCTCAACAATCGCTTCTAACAGAGATTCAGGAATATCCTTCAACTGTGTCGCTAATTCCTCTTCGACGCTAATCATCAGGCTGTGGTCAAACGTTTCACGTTCGGCACATGGGTCAAGATATTCTCCGTGTGCTTCCAAGAGGACTGCCAAACGTGCTGGGGTCAGCCCATCAGAAGAGCCGTGTAGCCCGCATGCGGTGCCTTGGTGGCCTTTTTCGTAATCGGTACCGAGGTGTTTTCGTAGGATTTCTTCTCTTTCTGCTCCTTGCGCGCCACTGTTTTCGAGTTCTGCTGCTGCGGCGATTGCTCGTCGATCCAGTTCGATGCGGAACGCCGTTGAGGCATCTGTTGCTGGGACCGGGTAGATTTTGTAGGTTTCCATATTGTCCTCCGTGAGTTGCGAAGAGTAAGCCTGCTTATTCTCTTTAGAAGGCGAGTACTATAGATGGGTTAGCGAAGCAATGGCTTCCGGGACTGCCTTGAGCACATCGCTTGCTATGAGCCCATGCATCCCCAATTTTTCTGCAGCGATGTTTCCTGCTAGGCCGTGGACATAGACTGCGAGTGCGCTTGCGGTTTGAGTCGATGCGCCCTGTGCCATTAGTCCGGCAATTACGCCTGTCAAGACATCACCCATACCCCCTGTTGCCATACCGGGGTTGCCCGTTGAATTAATCCAGACATCTCCGCTTGCGGTTCCGGTAACAGTGGGTGCACCTTTAAGTATAAGGGTTACCTGATGTTCCTTTGCAAATTGTTGGGTAGTACCAATTCTGTCTTCTTCTAATATTGACATAGTTTTTTTTGTTAGGCGTGCCATTTCGCCGGGATGCGGTGTCAGCACTGTCTCCGGACCGAGTAATGAAATGAGTTCTGTCGCTTGTGCAAGTGCATTCAGCCCGTCTGCATCGATAACTGTTGGTATGCGGAGTCCTTGTTCTCGGTTTTCACGGATCAATAGGTGAACGAGAGCTACTGTCTCTGGATTTTGGGAAAGCCCGGGGCCAATGGCAAGTATAGATTTTGTTTTTACTGCGAATTCAAGGAGGGTTGAGCCTGCTGATATTGCCAAACTTCCGCTATCAGTTTCGGGTAGTGGCAATGTCATTACCTCAGGCAAAAGTCCCTCCAAGATTGGGTTGAGATGTTTCGGGGTGGCGAGCGTTACTAGTCCTGCGCCGATGCGCAGGGCTGCTTCACTTGCGAGAGCTGCTGCGCCTGTCATGCCGGTTGAGCCTGCAACGACAAGGACCCGTCCGTAGGTGCCTTTATGAGAGGCTGATGGGCGCGGTGGCACCCATTGTGCGGCTTCTGCTGGCGTTGTCCAATGGACTTTAATGTTTTGGGCATCTATAACCTGTTTGGGGAAACCGATGTCAACGACATCTAGTTTTCCAGCGAGTTCTGCTCCAGGGTGGACTAAGATCCCTCTTTTAGGCAAGCCTATCGTCACAGTTCGATCGGCTTGCACACATGTCCCGAGTGGTTCCCCGGTGTCTGCATCGAGGCCGGACGGTAGGTCGACAGAGAGAATAGGTATGGAAAGCTGATTAATGGCATTAATTATGGTAGCGATTGGCTCGCGCACTTCGCCACGCAGCCCTGTACCGAAAATGGCATCTACAAGGAGTCCGCACCGGGCGATACGGTTTAAAGCAGCAGTTTTTTGCATTTTGCGTGCTGCGTTAGTTGGAAGTTCCTCAATCTGTATCCGCAGTCTTTTTGCAATTTGGAGGTTGGTGTCCGCTTCTGCGGTGAAGCTATTTGGTGGGGAAAGTAGGAAAAGATGTACGTTGCGGCCGGCGTGGGAGAGTTGGCGTGCGATGACAATGCCATCGCCGCCGTTATTACCTTTGCCTGCAAGGATACCGATGCGTTTACATACTGGATAGTGTCGTTCAATAGCGCGGGTGATGGCACTCCCAGCGGTTTCCATAAGGACGATACTGGGGATGCCGATTCTTTGGGTGGTATGGAGATCGATTTGGCGCATTTCCGCGGCAGTGACGACTTTCATGCGGTATCGCTCTGAAGTTTGTTGGCAATTGCTAAGAGGTGTGCTTCCATCTGTTGCGCTGCCAGCTCTAAGCACTGCGGTTGTATCTGTAGTTCTTGCATCCGTTTATCTTGGTGAGTCTGGAGGCAGAAGTTTAAATTTGTGCGGAGATCAAATAGGCTCTGCTGGATGTGGTCATAGAAGGTGCCTTCGGGGTACATCCATCGTCTCCCACGCGTCTGTCGCAAGTTGAAATGGCAGTGTCCATTGTCCCCGCCGAAGCAGTCGAAACGCATAACTTCATCGTCGTAGATGTACAAAGAAGCCGCTGGTCCACGTCCACCTGCATCGTTGCGCCAATATGCCTGTAATAGAACGTTGTCTTGAATAGGGTATTCAACCAGATCGTGCTTTGGGTTCTGCATCTATGGTCCCTCCGTGGATGTTTCTGCGTGGTTAAAAAGTGAAGTGCGAAATACAGCTTGACAGTCAACCAATTTTGCGGTAAAGTATAGCAAACTCAGGAATAGAAGTCAACATCTAACTTAAAATTTTCTATTATTATGAGAAAAACGAGGCAGCACCTTATATCTCTGCTGATCCGTCAAGAAGAATAGGCGAGAGATAGGGGTGTCAGAGAGGTCCTTGTTTTCGGCGAACGGGTCTCCCTTCAAGGGGTGGTGCATCTTGTCTGGGGTGCTGATTTAGAGGATGCCCTTGCAATTGAACTCACTTAATGCTGAGTGCGATCTCCGGATTGCGCTGAAAGGAAACTTATATGGAAACCACTTTTAAAGCAGGAATTATCGGTTGCGGTGGGCGCGGCCGCTCACATGCTCGCGGCTATCAGGTGTCCGCGGATGTTGACATCGTTGCTTGTTCTGATCCGGTTGAGGACGCACGAAACGCTTTCGCCGAGGCGTTTGATGTGCCGCATACCTACGAAAACTATCAGGAGATGTTGGATGCAGAATCTCTGGATTTCGTGAGTGTTTGCACGTGGATTGGGCTTCATAAGGAGATGGTAGTGGCTGCTGCTAAGAGTGGCATTAGAGCGATCCATTGTGAGAAGCCGATGGCTCCTACATGGGGGGATGCCAAGGAGCTTTATCAAGCGTGTGTTGATAACGGTGTCGTTATCACTTTTTGTCATCAGCGTCGTTTTGGTGCGCAGTTCGTGAAAGCGAAACGTTTGGCAAATGAGGGTGCGATCGGTGAGTTGCGCCGCTTGGAAGCTGCTTGCCCAAATTTGCTTGACTGGGGGACTCATTGGTTTGATATGTTCTTTTTTTATAACAATGACGAACCTGTTGATTGGGTTATCGGTCAAATAGATGTGGCAGCGGAAAAGACAGTTTTCGGTGTTCAAGTTGAGACAAGTGGTGTTTCATGGATACGTTGGAAGAACGGTGTAGAGGGTTTGCTTACGACAGGCGGGACCTCTTTAGGCGGTTTCGCGAATCGTCTCATAGGTACGAAAGGGATCATTGATGTGGGTAGTAGTGGTGCGGCTCCGGTGCGGCTTCTGCGTGAGAATAGTACGGGATGGGAAGAACCGGATTTGACAGGGTTAGTCTCCGAGCGTGATGCGACGGTGCTCTCTGTGTTGGATCTCGTCCACGGCATAAAAACGGGACGTGAGCCAGAACTCAGTGGGCGCAAAGCGCTTCAGGCGACGGAGCTCATTTTTGCGACGTATCAGTCGAGTCGGCAGCGAGCGAAGATTAATTTACCGCTGACAGTAGATGATTCTGCCCTGTTAACGATGGTTGCTAACGGTGACATCGGTTAAAGAGATGATTTGCATGTTAATGGGCTTTGCGGACATGAGGTGCAATTTTGTTCTGTCGTTTCTGTGATTTGTCAACTTTTATCAACCTAATTCAGTTTTTTGCGTCTAATGTATATTAATTAAGCAAGGGTCATTATATCTGCTGTCCCTCGAAAGAATATAAATCCAAACAGTGTGAAGCAAGAAAAAAAACGGGGATGTTACTAGTACATCCCGTGCAACGCGAGTTATCAAGTTAATGGTCGTCTGGCTCGCTACAAGCGGAGAGAAACGAGTGCCAAAGATTAAAAATAAAGAGTTATCGGTTGTCAGCCATAGGCTGTCAGCAGCCCGTCAGATGCCGGTTGTTAAGAACCAGCTGTCGAGGGTTATTTTTCGAGTTTATGTCTGTCTTGCGGTTCTGATGCTGCCTGCTAATGTCTGGGCAGGTATCACGAGTTTATCACTTGACGCGAACGGTGATAAGGTTTTCAAGGGTGGGCAGGAGCAGTTAAATATTGTTTTTACGGTTGATCAAAATACTGCCGAGGGTGGAGATACCTATACAGTTACGGCGAATCAACATTTGATTAGGCGTGGTACTGTAGCTGCGAACGGGTCAGTGCGTATCCGCTGGAACGGGCGTATTAACAACACGCGGCTCCCGGACGGGAGTTATACCATTAAGGTTACCCTCAGCAAAGAAGGTGGCACTGGGGAGATATTGGAAAGATCTGAGACGGCTATTTTAGATACAGAACCGCCGCGCATCTCTAGTATATTTGCTAATGAGAATTCTAGTTTGTTGCTTAGCGATGGTGGCTTTATTAATGTGCCGCTTCGTTCCATAACTGTAGTTCCTGAGGCAGATGTGGGGAGTCCGATTGATTTCGCTGCTGCCCGGACGAATGTTGTTTTGAAGAATGATCGTGGTGTTGTGCGCGGTGGTACCCTCAATTACACGACACAACTGAACTTGAATTTGGGAAATCCTTTAGATATCCGTTCGGAAAATGGGCGTTATACGGTGACCGTCACCGTGGTAGATGAAGCGGGTAACTTCGTTGAAGACACAACGGAATTTATTTTCGATAATGTGGCCCCGAGTTTAACGTCTGTGGCTGGCAGCAGTGGTGCAATATCTCCGGGTGCGAGTCTTAACGGGCGTTTGGATTTTGTTGAGGCGGTGCTTTCGGACAATTTAGAGAACGGTGTGAATCTTTCTAGTTCGACGATCCGTCTGACAGGGCCAGCGGGCGAAGTTTTTGGGAGTCAGACGTTTCTGGGAAGCGATAAGATTCGGTGGGTATTTCTATCGCCTTTATTAGCGAGAGATGGTCTTCATGATGGTGAGTATACCGTTGAAGTGATTGGAACGGATAAGGCGGGTAATCAGAGTAGTGCTGTCCGGGTTCCTTTTGTTTATGATAACCTTGTGCCAGAGCTCCTCACTTTAGGTCCGAGCCAAGATGAGGCTTTCAACCGGATAGGGGATACGATTTACCACAATCAACCGCTTACCCAGATTGTTGCCACCTTTAGCGATGGCGATTCTGGGGTTGGTATCGATTTTGAGAAGAATACTTGGATTCGGTTTAGCGCTGTTGGAGATGGGAATACGCGTCGGGTGCTTGCGGGCCGGAGCTTTGTAGATAAAAATAACGCGCGAGTTACGCATGTTTTGGAAGAGCCCTTGGTGAGTCAAGATGGCCGTTATAGGCTTGATGTGCAATTCGCTGATACATTGGGTAATATGGATAACGAAACGTTCCACTTTCTTTATGACACTCAACTCCCGACCGTTGTGTCTACCTTTCCTGCAGCCAATCAGACCGTTGCTAATTTATCGCGGGTACAAGTGGTTCTGAATGAAGTGACGAGCGGTATTGATTTCACTCAGAGTGTTTTCCGGTTGACGCGGTCTGTGGGGGGCAGCCAAACAGAGGTTTCTGTTAATATCACGAACAATGGAATGGACACTGCGACTTTAACGGTGTTAGAGCCTATTGCTCTGGATGGTTCAGACAACGGTACGTATGCGATAGAAGTTACCCCGACTGATCGTGCTGGTAACATTGGTGCGTCTGCTCGGCGTGAGTTCTATCTCGTCAGTCAGAGCCAAGTTGAGGTGCGATTAACAACGCCTGAAGTCACGACTGTCAGTACTTTGGATAGCGTTGTGGTGGAGCTTGTGGGTTATATCGGTCCAGGTGTTAATCTTAATGGTTCAACGCTTACAGTCACAAATCCGCGGGGTGTTGTGGTTCCGGCGAGACGGGTTGAGACGGATGCGGCGAATAACCTCTTAACGTGGAGTACGGATGCGGTAATTCCGCGCGATGGCACGGCAGATGGTGAATACACTATCGCTGCGACGTTCGTTGATTTTGGTGGGAGGCGTTTTGTCCGCGAATTTCAGGTCGTTTTAGACACACAGTTTCCAGCGGTCGCGAGTGTCGAAGTTGCGACTGACCCGGAACGAGTACTTTCGAGGGATAGGACTACAGATATCACTGTAGGCTTCTCGCAAATCACAGTGACTTTTGAAGAAGCTTTTCGCACAAATGATATTGACTTTTCGAATACAAATGTTACGCTTACCGATCCGGATGGCGAGAGCATTCTTATCAACCGTTTCGATAACGGACGGACTGTTTTAACGTTGAATTTTCGGACTTTGACGCAGCCGGGTGAATATGTGCTTTCAATTGTGCCGATGGACTTAACAGGCAACCAAAGCACAGCTCCATTTGTCTACCGGTTTCGGATTGAAATTGCGCTGCCTATTGTGAGTTCGGTTCTGATTGATGACAAGGCGGGTACGATTGTTTATGTCAACGGTGAGTCTACTGAAATCGTGGTTACTTTCGTGGATACGACGGGCGTTGGTTTAGATTTAGGTGCTGGCGGTTCAACGATCACTGTGACTAACGAGAGTAATCTTCCTGCTCCGGGGTTCACTACGTCGAGTGAAGAGAATCAATTGACGTGGGTTCCGATAGTGCTTCCGACTGATGGAAGTGCGGATGGACGTTACACGGTCACTGTTACGCCGAAAGATAAGGATGGTAGGCAAGGCGAGACCGTATATCGCCAGTTTATTTACGACACACAGGAACCGCGTGTAACTGCTGCGGTTCCGGTTGACTTGTCGCAATTTGTCTCGTATATCGGTGACAGACTGACGCGGCTGCAGATATCTGTTGAAGATGTGGGTCCCGCGGGTTTGGTATTAGAAGAACAAAAAGTTACTATCCTTGATGCTGAGGGTGTGCCTGTGGCAGGAACGCTCACAACCGATAAGATAAACGAGCAGCTCTATTTCACTTTTGCGTCTCCTTTCCCACGGGATGGGAGCAAGGATGGGGAGTATCTGGTAGCGTTTTCTCTGATTGATAAATCGGGAAATCAGCTTGATGCCGAGCATAGATTCGTTTATGATTCACAAGTGCCGAAGTTAACGGGTGTCACGTTAAATACAGCTATGCCGACTGAACTTCACCCGAACGAGGTTCCCGAGATTTTGGAGCCTATCAGTGGTATCGTGTTTAAATTTGAAGATACGACGCTTGTTGATTTTGCTAATACCGTGATTCAGTTGGTTGGTCCTGATGAATCGGAGATTCTGCTTAACTTAGAAGACGATGGGACTTCTGAGGTAGTTGCGGATTTCTTAACGTTGACTCAGATTGGTTCGTATACCCTGTCTGTGACTCCTCAGGATATTGCGGGGAATGCGGCGTCGGGTGCGATACGTTACGAGTTTGTTTTGGATATATCGCCTCCCCGCGTCGGCGGTGTGGTTATCGGTGATCAAGAAGAGGGCGTTGCGTATGTAAATGCGAGCAACATGGTTATTGTTGCGCGTCTGCTTGATCCAACAGAAACCGGATTAGATTTTGGGAGTCAGCGTTCAACCATCCAAGTGCAAACGGCTGAGGGAACAGTGGTTCCGGGGCTTACCAGCAGTAATAGCGTGGATTTGATTGGCTGGGAGCCGGCGGCATTCACATCTGACGGAAGCACGGATGGAAAATACAGCGTATATGTTGTGCCTGTTGACAAGGTTGGAAGGCAGGGGACTACCGTCTATCGTGAGTTTGTCTACGATACGCAAGAACCACAGATAACTTCTGCGGAGCCTGTTGACTTAAGTCAGCCGGTTTCATATATCAGCGACAATCTGATGCAGTTTCACTTGAGCATAGAGGATGTTGGGCCTGCGGATCTGGAATTGTCGGATCAGAAAGTGAGCTTGCTTGATGCGGGTGGGACTTCGGTCCCGGCGCAATTGACTCACGATAGCAGCGGTGAGATATATCTTACGCTTGATGAACCGTTATCTCGCAATGGCAGTATGGACGGTGAGTATACTCTTCGTGTTGCGTTAGTGGATAAATCTGGGAACACTTTCAGTATTGAACATACTGTTGTTTATGATACACAAGCTCCGACGTTAGTGAGTACTGTGCCTGCTGATGGTGCTTTGGTTACTGCGGATCGGACGCAGGTGCTTGTAACGCTCAAAGATACTGGAGGTAGCGGTATAGATTGGAATGGAACTACGGTGACCTTAGTTGATCCGAATGGTTCGGAATTATCGGGTGAACTTGTCAGTGATTCGGTGGGGCAGTTAACGTTGAATACGAACCAGCTCATTGCGGATGGGAGATACATCATTCGTGTAAGAGCGGTTGATCGTGCTGGGAACGGAAGTGCGACTGTCTTTGAACGTAGTTTTTTACTTTCGAGACGTTTGCCTGTTCTGGTTTCGACTTCCCCGAAGACGGCCCCTGCAAATGAGGCGTTTAGCAATGCGGAGGTTGATCAGATAGAGGTGCTCATTGAGACAGATGATGAAAATCATCTCTCGACACTGCGACTCTTGAATGGTTCAGATCAACTGGTTGCCGGGCAGCAGCTGCGCGAATCTGATCGGTTGGTTTATGATCTTGTTCGTCCGCTTGCAGCGGATGGTTCGGATGACGGTGTGTATACGATTGAGTTTACACCTATCAGTGCTTCTGGGCGCACGGGAGATGTTCAAAAACGCACCTTTACACACGATACAGAAGTGCCTGAAGTTGAGCCTGAAGCGATTAGTCTCGTTGTTGCCTCTGCTGATTCTAATAATTCGTTGACAGAGATTCATGTTAGTCCTACAGATGAAGAGTCGGGGATTGATTGGGAAAACGTTGATTCGGAGTGGCTGACTCTTGAGCGTGTTTTGCCGAACCCGACTCAAATTGCGGGGCGTGTTGAGGATGACAACCAAGGCGTGCTTCGTTTTGTATTGACTGTACCTCTTGCGGATAATGGTTCGGCTGATGGTGAATACAAGATTGTTGTTACGCCTAAAGATCTAGCGGGAAACGGTGGTGTGTCTTATGAACAGGTTTTTACCTACGATACGAAACCGCCGATGATTGACGTGGGAACTCTGCTTCTCAATGATGCTGCCCTCCTTGTTGACATTGATGCGGTGGCGTATCCGACAGCGGTTTCTACGACGGGT
The DNA here is from genome assembly GCA_964291315.2 of Candidatus Poribacteria bacterium. GTDB lineage: Bacteria > Poribacteria > WGA-4E > WGA-4E > WGA-3G > WGA-3G. Next base: position 118,731 of record OZ219750.1, read on the forward strand.
GGGGTGATGATACAAGCGAATATGTTTGATACGGGCTTGGGTGTTAACCTTGCGCAGTCGAGTATCGTCATCAGGGGTCCGGATGGTAGTGCGGTTTCGGGCAGTACACAGCAAAACGGTGTTGATACGATTGTCTTCAAATCTGACGGTTTGTCAATGCGAGGGCTTTATCAAGTCGAGGTTGTAGGTGTGGGCAATGACTCCGAGTTGTTGGGGTTTGCGCCGTCAGATTCGATTACGACAGAATTTCTGTATGAAACGACTGTGCCGACTGCTGCTGTAACAGCTGATGGGGGTGAGACCGAACTCACGGATAAGGCGCTTCCGTTGGAGGGGACAGCTTCGGATCCAAGCGGCACACAAAAGGTGGGTGAAACGGACATAATAGTGCCTGCATCGGGGGTATGGCTTGTTGAGATAGTAGGGACTGGTCCCGATAAGCAGCCCATTGATCCGGTACCTGCTGTTGATGATAGTAGTGCGGAACAGGAACCGTGGAGTTTCTGGTCTCTTGACTTTCTCCCGACCCGTTCGGGTGAATACGACTTGGATGTTCGCGTCACTGATAATGCTGGCAACACCGAGGTTTACGACATTGGAAAGTATACGATGTCGGTATCGCTCACGTTCCGGGATCCCACGTTTGGGTGGCCAAATCCGTTGAGAATTTCCAAAGGTGATGTGGCTTTCTTTTCGTTTGATGTCAATGTTCCGCGTGGAGACACTGTTAAACTTACCTTGAGTATCTATGATTGGAGTGGTGACATGGTTCTTTTGCAGACGTATCCGGATGTTGTATCGGGGCAGCGAAATGACCAGTTGGTGAAATGGAATTTAGAGAACCAAGCGGGTAATCGTGTTGCGCGCGGTCTCTATGTCTTCCGTTTAGAGGCGGTTAATGCGGCGGGGAATAGCGCGAACGCTGTTGGCAAAGTGCTTGTTGTTGACTAAGGAACGGCTTTTGGTGGATAGCAGGTCGCGAGATGGACAGCGAACCGCGAATAGCCAATGTCAGAATCAGTAAGGAGAATGTATAATGCAGAGAAGGGGAGCCGTTCTCATTTTAATGGTGTTTCTCATAACAGCTGCAGCTGCGTTGTGTGTCGATGCGGTTGATATCCACGATGGTGCGGGGACTGCAGGTGCTGCTTTCCTGAAAATTGAAGGTGGGAGTCGTCCTGTGGGGATGGGCGGTGCATTTGCGGGACTTGCCGATGATGTAAATACTATTTTTTGGAATCCTGCGGGTCTAACTGCGGTTGACGATCAGGAATTAACTGCGATGCAACACTTTTCGTTTGCGGATATTAATAATCAGTCTATCGGTTATGCGCAACGGTTGGATCGGTTTGTGTGGGGTGCAAGTTTCCTCGGCAGTTTCACAGAAATTGAGCGTCGCCAAGGTCCAACGGAGGATCCGGATAGTACTGTAACTGTCGGTGGGTTTGCAACAGGTTTATCTCTCGCTTATCGGATCGGTTCAGCTGTATCTATTGGTGGTACGGCAAAGGTGATTTCAGAGCAACTGGATATTCAGAATGTCTACGGTGCTGCCGCGGATGTGGGTTTGATCTTACGTTTGCTTGACGATCACCTCGGTATTGGTTTAGCTGTCCAAAACGCAGGCATCTTAGACGGTGAGGAGAGCTTACCGATGGCTCTCCGCGCGGGTCTGGCCTATAGAGCTTGGGAGGCGGCGGAGGGATCGATGCTGTCTGAGCGTGAAGTATGGGCGTTTGTGGTGGATGCGCATGTTCCGCTGATCGATACACATCCGAGTTTTCACATTGGTGCAGAACGTTGGTTCTACGAGAGTGTGGCGGCGCGTATCGGCTACCGCCTCGGTTCGAATGAAAATCCGAGTGACGGGTTGTCACTCGGTGTGGGTGTCCGGCGCAGCGGTGAGGACGTGTTCGAAAATATTGATTTCCAGTTTGACTACGCCTTTGTGCCGGATGCTTATGTGGGTAATGCGCATCGTGTCTCTTTTATCACGCGGTTTTAGCGGGTAGCTAACTGCTTGCTTCAAGCATACGTTCAATTGGTGCGCGGGCTTTGTCGATGATCTCGGGACTGAGCGTAACCTCATATTCGCTGAGATCATTGCCTTGGTCGATGGCTTCGAGGATATTTTTAATCTTTCCGAGACTCACCTTTGCCATGTGTGAGCATCGGATTGAGCATGCTGTCCAGAATTCGACTGCTGGAAATTCTTGTGCCAGATTTGAAGTGAGTTCACACTCCGAGGCGACGAAAGCGCGTTCCAGCTGCTTGGTTGCGACGCGCTCCGCGATGTCCTTCATAATCTGACTGGTGCTGCCGTAAAAATCTGCTTCTTGTAGGACATTTGGGCGGCATTCCCAGTGTGCGTATAGTTTCCGGTTCGGGTGTCCTTTTGGAATATCAAATGACTCACGCACGTTGAGAAGGTCTGTGAGAGTAAATTTCTCATGGACTTCACAGACAGCCCCGCGGGCGGTATTGTTTTTGCCGGGGTAGACGACGTTTTTCTCACCTTTCAACTCTTCCTCTAAGTTTTGTGCAAAGAAGATATCTGGTACAAAGATGATTGTATCCCCTGGCAGCGTTTTTGCGATATGTGCTGCGTTTGCGGATGTACAGCAGATATCGGATTCTGCTTTTGCGTCGGCGTAGCTATTGACATAGATCATCACTGGTGCTCCGGGGTAGAGGTTTTTCAACTTTCTGACCTCTTGTGCGCCGAAGTTATCGGCGAGGGAGCATCCTGCTGTTTTATCTGCGACTAATACCGTCTTGTCAGGACTTAAGATTTTTGCGGTCTCTGCCATAAACGGTACCCCGTTGAATATTAAATAGGGCGTTTCTGCTTTCGCGGCATACATGCTCAGGCCGAGTGAGTCGCCTTGTTCCTCTTTTTCTGATAAGCCGAAAACGAGCGGTTCCATATAGTTGTGGCCGAGCATGACAACGTCATGCTTCAGCTTGAGGGTTCGTATTCTGTGGATTGTCTTGGCGTGTGCCTCTATATCGAGGAACGTTAAGCTTGGATGGTGTCGCTTGTATAATTCTTGTTTAACGTCCTCGATAGTGAGGTCGGTTGTACAATTAGGAGGAGGTTCTCCGTTAGAATGCATAACAGTCATTTTGGCACGCTCCAGGTCATTTTTTATGGTTCCTATTAAGATACCCGAAAGCTGTCGTTTTTGTCAAGGTTAAGACACAAATGAAAAATTTAAGTCAAATTTTCTGTGTTGAAAGAAAAAAGAGGTGTGTTTTCACACTTGCTCTATGTCTCATGTGGGCGTTTGCTCCGGGAGTAGAGGCTATTTCGGTCAAATTGAGAGGGAAAATTGTGTTGGGTGCGGTTCTTTCAGGTTTGGCGTATGGCACCCACGCTCTTATTAAACGCGACAGGCGGGCAGCGGAGCAGCTACAATTCCGGCTTGGCCCACCTGAGCGCGTTGTTGAATTTGAACGGGGATTCGATGTGTGGCGTATCGCCTACTATAGGAACGAGTGTTATCTGTTTCGGAACCACCGGTTCGTCGCGTCTGTGCCTTGTGCTGACGTGCGATCGGGAGGTGGAGAGAACACTCGTAGGAGTAGGCGGTGGTGTGCATGCAAGTTCACGTCGCCGTTTCTTATTGATACGCCCGTTTTAGCGTTCCCCAGGTGGTCGCGGCTTTGCCTTTTGCATTTACGGCGAGTCCCTCGATTTGTATTTTCCGGTCGTTATCGTTGGGGAGCCGGACGTTTGCTTGTGCGGGGTCGGTAGATTTGAGATCTGTTGTCACGAAGATAGCGTCTATCATAGTGGCATCTTCGCGCACTCCGATCCGTAGGAAGGTTTCGCCGGCTGTGTCGAACTCCCATTCTCGGTCGAATGTGCCGCCGTCTAACCAGTGGTTGATGCGGTCCCAGTGCCAGTCGGCGCCTTGAGCGACGCCCCATCGGAATTCAGTGTTCTGGGTCTGTTGTGCGTCTTCGTCTGGGTCGGCGGGTTGCCATGTGACCCAGAAGGAGTCGCTGTTGCCGTCCCAGGCGGTGACGTGTCCCCAGAGGGCGTATTCCCCGGGTTCGGGGATGTTAATGACAAAATCGGCGTGTCCTGAGCCGCCGCCGCCAGTAGCAGCGGCTCCTTCCATCCAGATGAATTTTCCGTCAGAAGCGTTTTTATCCTCTCCGATAATCATGGGTTCTACAATTTCTTGTGCGAGCTCTGCCTCGAGTGCGATTTCGACTTCGGCATTCAGCCTTGCGGTTCCATATAGGGTTGCTGTTAAGATCGTTAGGACCAAAATTATACTATATTTCATGGTAGCTTTCCTTTCTGGTATAGGTATCAGTGATCATGTATCAGGGCATCGTGTGTAGCGCGACCTAATAACGTGAGGCAGAACCTGCTCGGTTTTGCGAGGCTCTCTTTATCCAAAGATGAACCCAGTAATTATTCAAGCTCGCGTTCCTAGCGAGAGAGGTTCGGGGCGTCGTCGAACGCCCCGATGCCTGATAGTGGGTTAATTATCTACGGGCTTTGAGGTTTGCCCATGTTGTAGCGAGTTTATCCTGTGGTTCTACAGGGACTAAGGAGTCTGCTGGGATTGGGTCGCGTGGTCCTACTTCCGCTTCGTCCTCGGAGAGATTGTCGGTGATGAAGATGACATCTAGCATCGCGGCATCTTCGCGGACGGCAATACGGAGTGTAGTTTCGCCTGCCTCCAATTCCCATTCTCGTTCGAATGTGCCGCCGTCTAACCAGTGGTTGATGCGGTCCCAGTGCCAGTCGCTGCTTTGGGCGACGCCCCATCGGAATTCAGTGTTTTGGGTCTCTTGAGCATCTTCGTCTGGATCAGCAGGTTGCCATGTGACCCAAAACGAATCACTGTTGCCATCGGCAGCAATGACTTTTCCCCAGAGAGCATAGGTGCCGGCTTGTGGGATAGGCAGGATATATTCTGCCCAGCCTTCGCCCCCGCCGCCGGTGGCTGGGGGGCCCTCCATCCATATAAATTGTCCGCCGGAGGCATCTGCGTTGTCGGCGATGACCATGGGAGCTTCGATGGCATCCGCTATTTCAGCCTCAATTGCCCGTTCATAGCTGTAGCTGGTGCTGCTTGTGATCAGTAGGCTGCACATGCAGAGGATGGCTAATACGAAAGTTGTGAAACGCATAAAAGTATCTCCTTTTCTAGTGATGTACCAGTTGCACTGGTCGTTAGATATAAGTTATGGGGATCGGATGTTGCCCCATTGCTGAATCTGTAGCGTTAGTGTGTCTATGGGCAGCACCTCTGGCGCTGGATGCCACTTCGGTTGTGCTGCCCAAGCCTCGTTGTTAATCAATTCACGGCGCCTGTCGCCATCGACATGTATGAGATGTATCACCCATCTACCGTCTTGCTCAAATTGAAAAGCGATGGTGTTTCCATCGGGTGCCCATGCCGGAACGGCCTCATCTGTTGCCGTGTCGGTAAGTGCTTTTTTGTTCCCGCCGTCTGCTGCGTCCATGGTGTATAAATCAAAATCGGCAAACGCACCTTTTTGATTCATGGACGCATATACAATCTGTGTACCGTCCGGTGACCACGCTGGATAGGTATCCATCAACGGCTGATCTGTCAAGCGTTGTTCAACCCGGTTTCGGACATCGACGATATATATATCCCAATTGAGTTCCCGTTTTGAGTGGAATGCGATGGTGTTTCCGTCGGGTGCCCATGTGGGTGCCTCATCTTGAAACGGGTTGTCTGTAACGTGAGTTATCTCGTTGGTGTCGAGATGAAGCAGGTAGATGTTGAAATGCCCGTTGCGGTTTGATGTAAAAGCGAGTCGTTTCTCGTTGGGTGCCCATGCTGGTGCTTTGTCCGTTGCGGGATGCTGTGTGAGTCGTTGTTGCTCGCTGCCATCGGCTTGCATCAGATAAATTTCGTGATTCCCGTCTCGTCTTGAGAAAAACGCCATCTGCGTACCGTCAGGTGCCCAGGCGGGGTAGTAATCGGCTGCGGGATTCCGCGTCAGATTGACCGGGGGTTTCCCAAGGCTATCTGTCAGATAGATTTCCCAGTTACCGTTCACGTCTGAGGCGAACGCGATTTTCGCTAGTGGCTGAAGTTGGCACCAAGCGCTCTGGATTAAAAGCACAAACATCCAGAAAAAACCATAGTGACATACTAACAGGATGCGCATTTTTTCTCTATACTTTTTTTCTCCTATTGCAGAGACTAACGGTCTATGCTACAAGCACACTACAGATGCTGTTGCACAGGAAACCAACAGAATATACTACAAGACACAGACTAACAGTCTATGCTACAAGGCAGTTGACAAGCTATCGTTCGAGGGGGTGCTGGCGACATTTTAAACCTCGCCAGCACTAATAGCTCTCTTTTTTGCAATAAGCCGGGTTATCTGTTTGACTTAATGTTCGCCCAAGACGTGGTAAGTTTGCCTTGCGGTTCTACGGGGGTCAGAAATGATGCAGCGTCTTGGTTCATACTGGCTTTTATTTCGTCAGCCGAGAGGGCTCGGTTCCAAAGTCTTGCTTCGTCGACACTGCCTGTCCAAGCTTCACCGCCCCAGGTGCCGATTGTCACAGCGCTTGTATTTTCAGCAGGAGCGACCGGGTTGCCGGATTCTTCAGAGTGGGTTACCTCGCCGTTCACGTAAATCTCTACTAAGCCGTTGCTATCATCTGTGTGGGTATAAGCGAGATAATACCATTTACCGGTTTCCAATTCTGTTGCGTTGTCGTTGATGTCTTTGAATCCGCCGGTTGCGCCGTTGGTCCAGACTTTAATGCCGTTTGCAGGATTTGTCCCGAATCCGAACCCGATGTGTCGAGTTGCCCCGCTCTGCCGGGTTCCGAAAATAACGGCGTGTGCATTGGGCAGTTCGTCCAGCTGGACCCATGCTGCTTGTGTAATCGCGCCTTCAATATGGAAGGCGGGATCGTCTTGAATAAGGACGTGGTCTGCGGCAGCTCCGAATTGGAGGGCTTTGCCGAATTGTCCATCGATCCATTTCGCGTCGCCCATCACTTCACCTTCAAAGCCGTTCTCGGATAAATCTTGCGTTGTGCTCCCGGAACCTTCGTCGAGAGGCATATATAGAACAAGCCCTTCCATTAAATCGGCGTGAGAGAACGCTGGAGCCAAAAATAGACAGAGCGTGATTATTAAAAAGAGTTTCATGGGGTCTCCTTGACTAAAAAGTCAGAAATCTAAGGTTATGCTAGAATACTTAAGATATAGAGGACAGCAATTGCCCTCTCTTTTTTCGTTGCATTCTAACAGGTTTGTATTTTTGTTTCAATAAAAAAATGTAGAAAAACAACAGGTTACATAAAACGTTTGAAAAATGAGTGGCGTTTGTGGTATTTTACACATCAGGGTTGGAGAAATAAGACTTTTGCTGCAGCCCATCAAGAGACGTTATTTTTTCTATATTTAACTTTAGCAAATAGGAGAACTGAAATAGATGAACAATTTTTCACGTTTAAGTTTGCTTATACTAATGTGTGCAGGGTGTGGCTTGCTGTTTTTCGTGTTTCCTGCTGATCTACACGCCCAAAACGCTTCCCTAGAGTTTGTGCGCGACGCAGGAGCAGATAGGGTTTACGAGGTAGGGGATACCGTGGAAATAGTATTTATCGCCACATTGGGAGGTGTGCCTCAAGCTAACGTAGTCCTCAGAATTACAACTAACGGGATAGGGGATCTCCGTATTAGTAATGGCGGTAGGACGGATCTTTTGGGGCTAGTGAGAGTCACCGGTAAGATATTACTTAGCGATGCTTTTATTCAAGCTCATTGGATAGAGATAGGCAAGAGTGCCCGTGCTCACTTTATCACTGCGGAGGATAGCGTAAGCCCGGCCCTTATCGTCGTTAACTCGCCTGATCCCAAAACCTCGCTAAAAATTGGGGATGCCTTCACACAGACGATTACGATCGAAAATAGGGCATCAAGATTTCCGACGCTGCCTTTATCGGCATGGCGCATGGACATCGTCTACAACCCAGAGATACTCCAAGTCGTTGAGGTCACAGAAGGCGATTTGCTAAAAAAGAACAAGGTGAATACCTACTATGATGAGGGGTTATCGCGCGGTAAAGTCAGTGTCCTTCAGTCTCGCCCTGGCAATGCACGGGCCCCTGCTCCTGAAGGTATTGCTCTGGATCCCGGAGACAGAGGAACTTTGCTTACGATTGAATTTAAAGTGCTCGCGTTCGCAAAGGAGGCGTTAGGGATCCACAACGTCCAACTCTTGAGTTATTACATGGACAACGGGGAAAAGAAGCTTGAGCAGATGTCCTTCTCTATTCTGGTGAAAGATGTATTTGTCGCCACGCAGCGTATGCGGTATGCGAAAGAAGACGTTAACCAAGACGAAAAGGTAAATGTTATCGATCTAATGGCGGTCGCTAGGAGCATGAGATCCCCCTCTGTCTCTAATGACACTCCGGCAGAAAACGTTGACTCGCGCGCCGATGTCAACGGCGACGGTGCGGTGAATCTATTGGATCTCGTCCTAGTCTACACAAGTGATCTTTGGGGGAAAGCTGCCCCTGCGACAGTAGCAGAGTCAAGAGATGCCAATGAAGCATCCGCCTTTGCCCCTGCCGTGAGTTCTAATGTAGACCCCGCCATAATCCAGAGCTGGATCGACCTGGCACGCGTTCAAGATGACGGCTCCGCTGTCTTCGATATCGGCATCGCGAAATTCGAAGCACTGCTCGCGGCCAGAAAGCCAAACGACACGAAGCTGCTGTTGAACTATCCGAATCCGTTCAATCCAGAAACCTGGATCCCGTATCAGCTGGCAGAAGCGACTAACGTAACAGTGACGATCCATGCGATGAACGGCTCCCTGATTAGAACGCTTGCATTGGGACATCAAACAGCTGGTGTGTACAAGAGCAAGAGTCGTGCAGCACATTGGGACGGCCACAACGAATTCGGTGAGCAGGTCGCCAGCGGGCTCTACTTCTATACGTTAACCGCCGGCGACTTCAGTGCGACCGGCAAAATGCTCGTTCGAAAGTAAGCTAGGTTGCTCAAGACCCGTTTCTATTAACCCAAAATCAGACAATTGGCGTGTTTCTTAAGGAGATGCACCACTTGTCTGATTTTTTCGTTACCTTTTAGAAAATTTATGTTGCCCCAAACAGAAAAATTCTGTATAATTGTTTTAGACGCTCAGCCAATAGAGGATTAAGATGCTTAATGAAACCCAACGCAAAGCTAAAGAGGAAGCGAGGATGCTTTTGGGCGGTTTCAATGCCTCCGCGTTGCGGGTGTATGTCGCAGATGCGCATTTTCCGATCGCCCAGCACTTCAAAAACCACTCCACCTTCGAGGGGTTCTCTGTCATTGTGGAAGTGACAGGAGAAATCCGGGCATCTTCAACGTAGTGTGAAGATACAATCCGGAGCGTCATAGCAGCTAGACTTCTGCTAGCGGTGTCTGAAAGCTTTTTCTATTGGTATGAAATCAAAAAAAAGTTTGCAATATAGTTCAGTATGTGATATAATTAATATAAAATTTGACAATTGCGTATGGACACACTATAATTTTTACTAGAACGTAAAAAGCTTGCAAATTAGGTTACTTTTGTGGTGTTTTATACGTCAGTGTAAATAATCTTGACGTTCACGTTTTAGATAGTGTATAATATGTGCTAAAATGCTTTGATCGTTAATTCAGATCAAGCCGATAGCCAACATCCTCGGGTTTTTGCCCTGTGGGTTTTAGGTTCTAACAAGGTACTGCATGCTGATAGAGCGATAGCGTTCTGTCCGTTTATGGCAGTACATCAAGATAAATTGATATTTTCAAGATTAGATTTATATCGAAGGAGAAATCAGTGAATACGATTACTCGATTAAGTTCGCTTATGCTAATATGTGGGTGTGCCTTGCTGCTTTTCGGGCCTCCCGCTGACTTACACGCCCAACAAGAAGAGGAGGGGACTCCTAGTCTAGAGGTTCGGGGTGACAGAGGAAAAGGGAAAACTTACCATCTGGGGCAGGATGTAAGAACAATATTTTACCCTGCATTGGATGGTGTGCCTCAACTAGATGTAGATCTAGAAATTACAACTATCGGGATAGATAACCTCAATATTGCGCGTGACCCAGCTACTGCTGAAGTGACAGTCACCGGGGCTATATCATTAGAAAGAGGCTCCTATATTCAGGCTGTGTGGGTAGAGAAACAGCTCACAGCAAGGGAAGAATTTATCGCTGTGGAGGCTGGCGTAAACCCGGCCCTCATCGTTGTTAAATCCCCTGATCCTAAAGCAATGTTAAAAGTTGGTGATACCTTCACACAGATGATTAACATCGAAAATAGAGGGGCAAAATTTGACACTTTGCCTTTATCGGCGTGGCAGATGGATGTCGTCTACAATCCAGAAATACTCAAAGTGCTTAACGTCATGCACGGCGATTTCCTAACAGAGGGCGGTGACGTGAATACCCACTATGTTGAGATGTTATCGCCGGGCAAAGTCAGTGTCAGTGAATCTCGTCCTGGTTTGACTTCACCGCCAGTTCCGATGCCACCTACATCCATGGCCCCCTCCCCTGAAGGTGTACCTCTGGCTCCTGGCGGCAAGGAAACCCTGCTAACGATTGAGTTTGAAGTGCTCGCGTTTGCAGAGGAGGCGTTGGGGATCCACAACGTCCAACTCCAAAGTTGTTACATGGACAACGACGGCATGCAGCAGAACGATCGCATCTCCTATTCCATTCTGGTTAGCGATGTGTTTGTGGCTACCGAGCATCAGTCTATGCATTATGCGACAGAAGATGTCAACATGGACGAGATGGTAAACGTTCTTGACTTAATGGAAGTGGCGAACATGATCGGATCTGCCGCTCATGGCTCGCGCGCCGATGTCAACGGCGACGGTTTTGTGAATGTATTGGATCTCGTCACAGTTTATAAGAGTGACCTTTGGGCGAAAGCTGCGCCTGCAACGATGGAAGACTCATGGGAAAGAGATGCCAATGAGGCAGCCCTCACTGCTCCTTCCGTGAGTCGCAGTGTGGACCCGACTACCATTCGGAGCTGGATTGATCTCGCGCGGGTTGAGGACGACGGTTCCGCTATCTTCGATGCCGGCATCGCAAAATTGGAAGCACTGCTCGCCTCCAAAATTCCGAGTGAGACGAAGCTGCTGCTGAACTATCCGAATCCGTTCAACCCCGAGACCTGGATCCCGTATCAGTTGGCGAAGGCCACAGAGGTCACGCTGACGATTCATGCCATGAACGGCTCCCTAATCAGAACGCTTGCATTAGGGCATCAGGCAGCTGGTGTCTACAAGAGCAAGAGTCAAGCCGCCTATTGGGACGGTCGTAATGAATTGGGCGAACAGGTAGCAAGTGGACTCTACTTCTACACGTTAACCGCCGGTGACTTCAGTGCCACTGGCAAGATGCTCGTTCGGAAGTAGGCTGGATTTACTCAAGACCTATTTCTATTAATCCAAAATCAGGCAATCGGTGTATTTCCTAAGGAGATGCATCGGTTGTCTGATTTTTTTTAAGCCGTAGCATAGGCTGTCGGTTTCCTGTGCTAGATAGTCCAATAGGTTTGTATCCTATGCTGTCAGTTTGCTGTGGGATATAACAGAGACATTTGGTTTCCATTTGACTTCCGCAGTTCAGGTGTGATAAACTATACCATTACCGCAGCAACGATACGGGAAAGGAGCACACCAGCATTGCTGGCATTTCAGTCAATGCAGCTACTATGCAAGATCAACAAGACTCTAAGCGGCACAGCCGATACGACACCGTCTCAAAGGCGATTATTCACCAAAACCCACAGGACTGGACAGAGTTCGCCCTCGGCACGGCAGACGTGGAGGCGATCCGCGTCTTAGAGACCGAGCAGCCGACCGTCCAGTCAAACAGAGCCGATAGTTTCATAGAGGTGAAGATCGGTGGAGAACCTGCGATTGTGCATCTTGAGATCCAGACGCGCGACAGCGGAGCGGTGCCGATGCCGTATCGGATGGTGGGCTACATCGGCAGGGGTATCGAGCAGTTTCAACTGCCGATTTACTCACACGTCATCTACCTGCACCCGCGGGCGGGACAGCGGGATCCAGGCGTATATGTGCAATCGTTCCCTGGGTATGAGGTGCGCGTCAGCTACAAGGTGATCCGTCTGTATGATATAGAGGGGTCGCAGGTCTTGGCTGCGGGTGTGAAGGGATTAATTCCGTTTGCGCCCTTGATGTGTCCCTCGGCGGATGCGTCGGGCGAGGCGTGGCTTCGGCGGTGTGTATCGGTTGCGGAGTCGGTGTATGAGGATGATGTATCAAAAGGCGAGTATTTGACAGATTTAGCGATATTGAGCGGATTGACATTTGAGTATCCAGTGATCCGTAAAACGTTAGGGGAGGCAATCATGCAAGAGTCATCGGTTTTTCAACATTTCTATCAACAAGGCATAGAGCAAGGCATGGAACGCGGCATGGAACGCGGCATGGAACGCGGACGAGAGGAAGGCACCCGAGAGAGCCTCATCGAGGGCATCCTCGAGACCTTGGAGCTGCGGTTCAACACAAGCGACATATCACAGGTGGCATCTGTGCTTCAGCAGATTCACGCACTACCCCGTCTCAAGGGGCTCCGCAGAGAGGCCCTGCAAGCAGCGAGCCTGGCCGTGTTCCAAACGGTGTTACACAACAGCCGAGACACAAATTGACTTCCGCAGTTCAGGTGTGATAAACTATACCATTACCGCAGCAACGATACGGGAAAGGAGCACACCAGCATTGCTGGCATTTCAGTCAATGCAACCACTATGCAAGATCAACAAGGCTCTAAGCGGCACAGCCGATACGACACCGTCTCAAAGGCGATTATTCACCAAAACCCACAGGACTGGACAGAGTTCGCCCTCGGCACGGCAGACGTGGAGGCAATCCGCGTCTTAGAGACCGAGCAGCCGACCGTCCAGTCAAACAGAGCCGATAGTTTCATAGAGGTGAAGATCGGTGGAGACCCCGCAATTGTGCATCTTGAGATCCAGACGCGCGACAGCGGACAGGTGCCGATGCCGTATCGGATGGTGGGCTACATCGGCAGGGGCATCGAGCAGTTCCAACTGCCGATTTACTCACACGTCATCTACCTGCACCCGCGTGCGGGACAGCGGGATCCAGGCGTGTATGTGCAATCGTTCCCTGGGTATGAGGTGCGCGTCAGCTACAAGGTGATCCGTCTGTATGATATAGAGGGGTCGCAGGTCTTAGCTGCGGGTGTGAAGGGATTAATTCCGTTTGCGCCCTTGATGTGTCCCTCGGCGGATGCGTCGGGCGAGGCGTGGCTTCGGCGGTGTGTATCGGTTGCGGAGTCGGTGTATGAGGATGATGTATCAAAAGGCGAGTATTTGACAGATTTAGCGATATTGAGCGGATTGACATTTGAGTATCCAGTGATCCGTAAAACGTTAGGGGAGGCAATCATGCAAGAGTCATCGGTTTTTCAACATTTCTATCAACAAGGCATAGAGCAAGGCATAGAGCAAGGCATGGAACGCGGCATGGAACGCGGCATGGAACGCGGCATGGAACGCGGCATGGAACGCGGCATGGAACGCGGACGAGAGGAAGGCACCCGAGAGAGCCTCATCGAGGGCATCCTCGAGACCTTAGAGCTGCGGTTCAACACAAGCGACATATCACAGGTGGCATCTGTGCTCCAGCAGATTCACGCACTACCCCGTCTCAAGGGGCTCCGCAGAGAGGCCCTGCAAGCAGCGAGTCTCGCTGTGTTCCAAACGGTGTTACACAACAGCCGAGACACAAACGGAAACCAATCGGCGTAGCCGTTCAGAGGCTAGGGGGTGTTTCTTCGCAATCGTCTGAGTTCTGCTTGGAGCTCTGCGAGCTCTGCCTCTGCCCGTTCGGCGCGTGCCTCGGCCTGTCGGCGTGTGAAAGCCTCCTGCTCGGCACGCGCCTCTGCTTGTTGGCGTGTGAGGTTCTCCCGTTCGGCGCGTGCCTCTGCCCGTTCGGCGCGCGCCTCTGCGATCTCCTCTGGCAGCAGAAGCCACTCATCCAGAGCCGGAATATAAAATCGTAAATCCCCAGACGAGAACAGGTAGAACTTCAAACCCAGCACTGACGACAACAACCCGCCATCCGACGCCCGAGACAACGCACGATAAACGTCTCCGTCTAACGTCCAGCCCATCAGAGGCTCCGGCAGGTATAGCCCCTCTATATCACATAAAAAATAATCCCTGACACCTAAAGACGCATAAAGCCGCTTCTTCGCACCCAGATCTCGCTCATACGTCGTCTCACTCGCTAACTCCATCACGAAGTCCGGCGGCTTGCCCTCTTCCCAGACACGATACGTCCGACGCGTCTTCTGACCTATGCCCAAGGAAACCAGCACATCCGGGGACACCACTTTCCGCGGGTCACCCTCCACATAATACATCAGGATATCCCCAGAGACATACACCTCTGGTCTATCAGAAAAAAAAGTTGCCAACGCTCGGAGGATACGCATCAGGGTGTGCCTATGCTCATCGCTCGCTGCCATGGGCTTACCGTCCGTTTCTGGGTAGAGTTGGGGTTCGTGTGTAGGGGCAGAAGAGACCGGCCCCGGAGGTTCATACATCGCCATTCCGAGTAATCCTTCTCTGTGAGAGCATTAGAAAATCCGTATACCTCATTTTCAGAACATTACAGACAACCATTATACCACATTTTACCTCGAAAGTGCCAACCTATTTTTCGCTGTTTTGTGAGCCTGCACAACCTAACAGGTTATGCTACAAGACGGATGCTATAAGTACCTACCTATTGGGGTTGGGAAAGAATTATGAAACCTGCTTCGTCTCTATTACGTATAAAATAGCGAGCTGAATTCGTGTAGAGATCGCCTTGCGGAGATAGCAAATTATTGCGCTCATGCCACTATCTATAGAAAGGCTATTTTCAACGGTGATCTCTACTGTATCTATCGACATTCAGTCTCACGCCATTTGGAAAGTTTGCTGAAAATAAAAATCGATAAACTGAATGAGCCATCTAAAAATTTCAAAAAAAATCTGCACCCTCGTGCAGCTTTAAGGAGACGGAATGAAAAAGCGAATGTTTGTAGGTCTGTTTATGTGTGTGGCGTGTCTGTTGCATCTGTCAGTTCCGAGCGTTGTTTTTGGGCAAAGCCTTGCTGAACAAGTATTTAACAATAATAAAGAACTTCTGCAACGCGAAGAGATTAGATCTTCGCTGCCAGATGTCCTGCGCATTCTCGGAGAGAAAAAGATATCCTCAAAGGGGACTCTTGATTCAATTTTGGCAAACCCTCGTTTTTTATTTGTTTATCCAGAGTTTAAGGACAATAAAAAGAATCTAGAAATTATGGGACTTTTGGTAACAGACGTACCTCTCCGAGCCCTGTTTCGAGACGAACAATTTTTTCGTGTACTTACGAACGAAACTGAGAATGCTGCATTGGTGAGACTAATTGAGGCAACTCCGATACCAGCAAAAATAATTAAAATAATTTCTGGGAATGGGCAAGAAGGGAAGATCAATACGCGTTTGCCGGATCCTTTTGTGGTAGAAGTGCAGGATCAAAATGGTAAGTCGCTTTCTCGTAGAGACGTCACTTTCAAAATCACTAAGGGGAAAGGGCACCTGTCGTCTACAAGAGCAAAGACCGACACGAACGGTCGAGCCGAGGTTACCTTAAGGCTCGGCTCCGAGCTGGGGATATATCAGGTGCAGGCAAGCGTTGCTGGGTTGACGCAAACGTTTATTGCGGCTGCTATTGGCACCACAGGATCAGAAAGCGGTCCAGCACCCTCATTGTACTGGGTAGACGAAGCTAAGAAAGCGATCTACCATCGCCCTACCGGTGGCGTAGGAGACGAGTGGCTGAAGCTAAAAAATGGAAATCTGACAGGAGGCATCGCAGTAGATGTGGTAGGCGGAAGGGTCTACTGGACAGAAAAATTGGGTAGGAAATGGAGAATCCGAAGTGCTGCACTGGATGGAACGGCTGTCAAACCAGTTAGGAACAAAATGGATGTTGAACCTCTTGGTATTGTTGTTGGAACTGGCGGAGACGGTAAACGGTGGGTGTATTGGACGACCTCTGGTGGCAACATCCAAGGTATAGCTATAAAACCTGATGGTTCAGTTGCTTCAAAGTCTTTTAAGCGAAACCTCGTCCCCCGTTCGAAGTCTCCGATGCACATCGCCTTTTATGATGGCGAACTTTATTGGACAGAGTCCAATCGTATCATGCGTGCGAATAGTAATGAAGCTATAGTAGAGTCCCCGGATGAGTTGGGCGGCATTGCGGTTGCTGGTAGCATCGTGTATTGGACAGAGCAAACGAGCGACGGAAAAGGCAACGTCAAATCTGTGAACGTCAATGGATCTGGTGAGAAGATGCTTGCCTCATTAGAGAGCGTTCCGCAAGGGCTTGCAGTAGACCCCGCAGGTGGCAGGTTATATTGGACGACCGCTGGCGGCGGAATCCAAAGCACGCTGATTTCCCCCATCCACATTGATGTTAAGAATAAGGATGCACAGGCGACAGGGCTTGCCTTAGGGGTGCCGTCAACAGATTCCTCACCGAGTGCGGCTGCACCCTCCATGCATGTAGCAGACGCTGCGCAGAACAACTTGCTTGCGAATTATCCGAACCCGTTCAACCCCGAGACCTGGATCCCGTATCAGTTGTCGGAACCGGCAGAGGTCACCGTGTCAATATACGGTGTGAACGGCAGCCTGATTCGAACGTTGGCGTTGGGGCATCAGGCACCCGGTGCTTACCGGAGCAAAAGTCGTGCAGCATACTGGGACGGACGTAACGAGCTCGGTGAGCCTGTTGCAAGCGGGCTCTATTTCTATACATTAACCGCAGGCGACTTTACAGCAACTCGGAAGATGTTGATACGGAAGTAGGCTGGGTTTGCTCAGGACCTGTTTGTATTACTCCAAAATCGGACAATCGGTGTATTTCCTAAGGAGATGTATGGGTTGTCTGTTTTTTTGTTGCAGGTAGGCACAACCTAACAGGTTAGGCTACAAGAGCCGAACTACAAGCGCTGAGGAGGCACAGACTAACAGTCTATGCTACAAGAACTGAAAAGGCACAACCTAACAGGTTAAGCTACAGCTTCAATATTCTCCCTTGAGGGTGAGGGTCGCGCGCGTGTGGGTGTAGTTGAGGAAATCGAGCAAGGGATCCAGGTCGTTGGTTCGGTTTTGGGTGACCTGATAGTCGGCGTTGAGCGTTAGATGCGGATTGAGCTGCCAATTCAACTGCAGCTGAGCACCGATCTGTGTATCTCTGCGATTGGGGGCATCCTCTGGGATCAGCCCGGTCTCGTCTGGGATTTGTTTGCCTTCAAAGTGTACCCAGAGTCTGGAGAGGCGGAGCCGTCCCCAGCGACCCGCATCAAGCCGATAGAAGCCGCTTGCTGCCACCTCAGTACTGACGAAGTTGAAAAAAGCAACGTTAGAGCGGTTGAGAAACAGGTTGACCTCTTCCTGAAACACAACCTCTTCGCTTGCGATCTGTAGCAGTTTTGCGGAGCCGATGTGTCGCCAATCGTCTCGGCGCTCGTTGTCTTCAAGCCCTGTGACCCCTAGGATGAGATTATTTAAATTGGTTTCGTAGCTGCTGTTTTCTAATCCGTATTCTATTTTGCCCAGCACCTGTTCGAGAAGTCCGAATTGCAGCCGGCCTGTCATGTTGTGGGTGTTGGAACCGACGAGCAGGAAATCCTCTCTCAAGGATAGATCGTCGTCAAATCGGTGTAACCTGAAACTGTATTCTAGAACGCGCCCGAGGCGTAGGGCGAGTTGTCGCTCGACACTGTTATAGACTTTGGAGGTCCGCGCGAGACGTTGCAGCTGATGTGAAGCCACGAGTGGCGGTAGATTTGCGGCGGGTTTGAAGCTCAGTTCGGTTAAGATAACGTCGCTAAATGCGTCGAATTCGTCGAGTTTGCCGTCAGCGCCGGTATAATTTTCAACTTGCGGTATATATTGCAGTTTGAGTCTGAGTCTATGGGCGACTGGCAGATCGGCCTGCAGATCAAGCCCGAGGCGGTTGATCATACCTACGAGCTGCGAGTCGTCTTCTCCGGCCAAGCTGCTGGTGTACGGGTCTACGCTTAAACCGAGTTCAATGTGATTGTTGAAGGTGTTAGAGAAGAGAGAGCTGACTGTTAGTTCAGCGGGGGCGGCTGCAGGTGTAGCGGGTTCTTTTTCTAATAGACTCCGTCCGATTTCAGTCTGAAGTTGTGCGAAGGTGCTTTGCGGCTGGGATGAGAGTAGGACAGCTATGAGTTGCGTGAAAATGAGCAGGCATGCTGACCGGCTGTTTGTCGTTTTTAGCATGTTCATTTGAGATGGTTCATCGGGTAGTGCGTATTTGGGTTCTCATTCAATGTTTTCGTCATTCAATCATTCCGTCTTGTGGGCTTGAGGCGGTTGCGTAGAGTTTTCGAGGGATGCGTCCGGCGAGGAACGCGGCTCTGCCTGCTTCGATCGCCTTTTTCATTGCTTCTGCCATGAGAGCGGGGCGGTGTGCTTTTGCCACTGCGGTGTTGAGTAGGACTCCATCGCAGCCTAATTCCATTGCTATTGCTGCGTCTGATGCGGTTCCGACTCCGGCGTCCACGATGAGCGGTACCTGTACAAGGTCGCGGATGATCTGTATATTATACGGATTGCGGATTCCCATTCCAGAGCCGATGGGTGCCCCTAACGGCATTACGGCGGCGCAGCCGAGGTCTTCCAATTTCTTACAGGTAATCGGGTCGTCATTACAGTAGGGTAGCACGGTAAAATTGTCTTTGACAAGCGTTTCGGCTGCGTTGAGGAGTTGCTCCACGTCTGGAAAGAGTGTTTGCTCGTCCCCGATAACTTCGAGTTTGATGAGGGATGTGTTGAGTGCTTCTCTGGCGAGGTTTGCTGTCAGAATTGCGTCTTTTGCGGTGAAACAGCCGGCGGTATTTGGCAGGAGTGTGATACCGCGTTCGCGTAGGAGTGTGAACAGATTTTCGCCGGGTGTATTGGTAAATTTCACACGCCGCATCGACACGGTGGCAATTTCGGCACCGCTTGCGGCAATAGCCTCGGTCATGATATGCAAATTGGGGTAGCCCGCTGTTCCGATGATCAGTCTAGATGTGTATGTCTGAGCTGCAATTTTAAATTCTTGCATGTTTTCTCTTGTTAGAGGCAATCCGAATTACCCCGAACTGCTGAATTTGGGCGATCCGATGGGGGTTGATGTTTTTGAAAATAGCAGGCGCGCGGCAACCGATCGCCTTCCACAGTTAGTATAGCAGCCTCAAGCCGTCTTTGTCAAATATTTTCGAGCCGGTTTTTCTACGCTTCTATTTTGCGCCCGTCTCATCCGCCCTGTACGGCGCGGATAATTTCAACCTCGTTGCCTTCGCGCAGTTCTGTCTCTTGCCACGCTGTTTTTGGGACGACCTCTCGGTTCACTGCGACGGCGATGCCTGCCTGCCTCGGATCGCATTCTAAAACGATAAGGAGCTCATAAATATTTAGGTTGGGATTAACCGTTTTTTCTTTTCCGTTAACGCGTATCTTCATTTTAGCACTTCCGGTTAGGTCAAGAACCGGTTTAATTGAAACGGGGCGATTATTTCTGACGTTTCGCCGGTGAGAATCAGTTTAGCGATCTCATAAGCGGTAATAGGTGTGAGTAAGATGCCGTTGCGATAGTGTCCTGTTGCATATATCAGGTTTCGGATGGGCGTTTTGCCGAGTATGGGTGCGTTGTCTCTGCTGCCGGGGCGTAGCCCGGTCCATGTTTCGAGGATGGGTAGTTCATAGACTCCTGGTATTGCTTCCCATGCCCCTCGTAGGAGTTCGAACATTCCGCCGGCGGTCAGGCGCGTGTCAAACCCCATTTCCTCACTGGTGGCGCCGACGATAAGTCTGCCGTTGGTTCTGGGCACCAGATATACCGACATCGGATACCGTGCCCTAACGGTGCGGATGACGTTTTTGATTGCGATGCCTTCCTCCATTTGCAGTGCCAACATTTGCCCTTTCACGGGCCGGACGGGCGGGATGATAGTATCTGATAACCCGCCGATGTGTCCAGACCAGCATCCTGCTGCGAGCACACATACATCTGCTTCGTGGAATTTGTCTTGTGTTTGGATACCGATTGCGGTTCCGTTTTTTATCAGAACTTGCTCAATCGTGCTCTGTTCGTGCAACACGCCGCCGTGTGCGTGATAGGCGCGCAGGAGTGCCTGGATCATTCGTCGGTTATCGACTTGATGGTCGGTTTTACAACGGATGGCAGCAGTGATGCGTGGTGAGAGTGCGGCTTCAATGTTGCGTGCTTCTCGTCCGTTTAACCACTTGACGTCCAGTCCTAACTCTTGTTGTGAGGCATAAAGGTGTCGGAGTTGGTGCGTATCGTCGGGTTCGAGTCCGATGATGAGGGTTCCTTCGCCTCGGTAGCCGATTGACATTTCTGCGTCTGTCTCTAATGCGTTGACCCATTGCGGGTAGCGTGCTAAGCTTTGGGCGCCGAGTTTGAGGAGCTTCGGTTCTTCGCTATGTGCTTCTGCGAGTGGGGCGAGCATACCGGCGGCTGCCCAAGAGGCGGCGCGGCCGGCTTGTGCTCGTTCATAAATGGTGACGGTGGTGCCTGCTTTTGCAAGCTGCCATCCGATCCCGAGGCCGATTACGCCGCCGCCGATAATAATAATTTTCTGATGTGGCATTAATTAATTCATTAATTCAATCTATTGGCATCGCGTGTGCTGGAATTTCTACGCCTTGTTGGCTCCAGAATTTGTATGCGCCGCGGTGGAGCGGTATGACAAACGCCTTGGGACCGTTTTCTATGGTCATGTCGGCTGCGGCTTGATTGGTTTGGAGCATTGCTTGATGGCCTTCGGGTGAATAGACGTGCTTTAAAAGGGCGTATACTGTTTCTTCGCTGACTGCCTTGTTTGAGATGAGGACTGTGGGCATCAGAATCGTGTTCACGGGTTCAACCTTACCTTCATATGCGCCTTCTGGTAGAGATCCGGAGAGATAGAACGGATACTTTTCATAGAAACCGTATTTCTTTGCAGGCGTGTCGAGGTCTAACATGCGGATAGATTTGAGGGTTGTTAGTTGGATAACGGCGCTGTTTGGGACGCTGACGAGCCACTGAAAAGCGTCGACTTGTCCATCTTGGAGTGCTTGGGCGGCGGCGGTGCCGCCTTTGTAGATCGGTGTGAACTGTCCCCAGATGCCGGCGAGTTTAGCCAAGCGCTCCAATGTTTGGGCGGTGCCTGACCCGCTCGCTCCGGAGGCGATTTTTCTCCCGACGATGTCCTCGAATTGGTGAACCTTGCTGTTTGCGAGTGTGGAAAGTTGGTCATAGGCGATAAAGAGCAGTGTGACCATACGGATATTGCTTTTTGGTCCTTCTTCTGCGAAGATTTCCTGTCCGTGGTAGCCGAGATAGCTTTCAGCTGCGAAAACGACACCGAGTGCTTCGGGATCGTCGTTGACACGCCGTGTATTTTCGATGGAACCGGCTGAGGCCTCAACAGATACTTTTATATGGGGTTCTTGACGGATTAAAATATGGCTAACGCCCCCGGCGAATTGCGAAAAACTACCGCCTATGACACCGCCCATAATGGAGAGCCATTCTTTTTTCTGAGCGGGGGTGTCACTTTGTGCCGATTTTTCATTTGATTTCCTATCGCTGCACCCGTAAAAGAGAGCTAACACAACCAATAGGAGGGATATGGATAGATGTAGTCCGTTATGATACGCAGATCTGGCTTTTGTAAACATAAAGACTCCTTTTGCGTTTACATTTTGTGGGCAAGCGGTGATGCTCCGGATGCCCAAGGAACGAACAACCTACGCTACAAGTTGTACACCGCAGCAGATGGTGCTACAGAGTTCATTGTACAGTCTAACAGCCTCTGCTACATACAAGCGCTATTGTAAGGCCTGATAGGTGATGTTATAAATGATACCAAATATTTTGTGGTGTTTCAAGCGTTTTCTGATGTGGGAATCCGTTGAAGCATAAATTTGCTTGATAAATGTCTATGGAACTGCTACACTTTAACAGGTGTGGAAGGAAAAAGGAGGTTCAAAAGACAGTGAAACGTTTCTGTGCATATCTATTATTGGTTGGATTCAGCCTCTGTTTTATTATTGGGTCTGTTGCGGTTGGTGATGCGGCTACAACGAAGCGTATTGCCGTTCTCTATTTTGATGACCGCAGCAAATTTGATTCATCTACTGGCTGTGGTTGTGTGCCGGGCTTCATTGGGAAGATATTTAGCACGAAGAAACGGTGGGATTTGGGGGCTGGTTTCCCCAAAATACTTAACCGGAAATTGGTCGAGACGACGGTATACCAACCGGTAAGTGCAGACGAAGTCTTAGATGCTATGGGATTTATGGAACTTTCACGTTCGGCTTTAAAGAAGATGGATCAGGCACAGCGCGCCGAGCTCGCTAAGCGTTTAAACGCAGATGTGCTTGTGTTGGGAGATATCCGGAAGTTTAATCAGGAACGTTTAAGGACGAACGCTTCTCGGACACTGCGGGAGGGCGGGCGGCAAGCGCAATTGGGGACGACGAGTTATAGGGCGCCGGTGATTCTACGTGGTTCTCTTCACCGTGTTACGATTAGACTGGATATGAAGTTTTACAATGCTGCTGGTCATATTGTCGCTGAACCACGTATTGCAGCGACGCGCGATCATTCGTATGCTGGCACGAAGATTGCTTCCCTTGAAGCGAGTGTAACGGAAGAGGGGACGAACTTGGCCTTTGGTCAGACGCCAGAGACTCGCCGGGCGAATCCTCGCCCGATCGTCAAACCCACGGCATTGAATAAAATAGCGTTTGCGAGTGCTGAATACGACAGGACACTTTTCGGCAGGGTAACGAACGAGGCGCTCATCAAGGTTGTTTTAGCACTTCGTGATAGTGTCGGGCCAAATTTCATTACGCCTTGGGAGTCGGAGACTGAAACGGTTAAAAAGGGGCAGGCAGCCGCCGAAAAAGTAGCAGAGGGCCCTATCAAAGGGAAGATTCAATATGTGGATAACGAGAACCTCGACAAGGTTTATATCAATATTGGCTCTAACAGAGGCATCGCTATCAACCAAACGTTTGCTGTCTATACTAGAGGCAAACCGGTGCGGGATCTGGATACGGGTGAAGTGCTCACCTACCTTGAAAAACAGGTGGCAGTCGTAGCGGTTGCCGAGATTCTAAACGATAAAATTTCTATATTCCGCGTCGTTGAAATGGCAGAACCGCTCAAAATGGGAGATATTGTTCGCGAGATTACGCCTGATTCCAAAGCGTCCGTGCAATCTGATTCTGAAGCAGGGGCGGTGGAAGAAGAGAAATAGGTTCTCGAAAGGAGCGTTATATGATACGCCACTCGGATTTTTGCGAGAGTTTTGTATTTTCAAGTCGTGCGAAAAGCGAGGTTTGTGTGCCGGTCATATCGCTTTTGCATTTTTTCTTAATCGGGCTTGTAATGTTATTCGGATGCGCTGATCCGAAGGTGCAGCAGAAAAGCGACACTGCGGATTCCACGTCTAGCCCGCCTTCTTCGGATGCGGTGGACAGCAAGATTAAAATTGGTCTGTCGATGGACTCGTTACGCGTAGAGCGGTGGCAGAAAGACAGAGATATCTTCATAGCTGAAGCAGAAAAACTCGGTGCTGAAGTTATTGTTCAATCTGCTGACGGCGATGAGCGGCGGCAAAATGAGCAGGCAGAGAACATGATTACACAAGGGGTGGATGTTCTAGTTGTGATTCCGAAGGATAGTGTGGCTGCTTCACAGATTGTGCAAGTCGCACATGCGGAGGGGATCAAGGTGATTGCGTACGATCGGCTGATTCGTGAGAGTTCGCCTGATCTCTATATCTCTTTCGACAACGAGAAGGTTGGGTATTTACAAGCGGAGTATCTGCTTCGTCAGAAACCGAAGGGAGCCTATTTTCTACTCGGTGGTGCTCCAACGGACAACAACGCGCAGCTTCTTCGGAAAGGACAGATGCGTGCTTTGCAAGCCGCCCTTGATAGCGGGGCCATCCGGCTGGTAGCGGGTGGTAAACATTGGGCAGTCAATTGGGATCCGCGCGATGCCCTTAAAAAGGCGGAGCAGGTCTTGACACAGACAAAGAATCGGGTGGATGCAGTAGTCGCCTCCAACGATGGGACTGCTGGGGGTGTCATCCAGGCTCTTGAAGGACAGAATTTGGCGGGGCGGGTTCTTATTTCTGGACAGGATGCGGAACTCGCTGCGTGTCGACGGATTGTGAAAGGTACCCAGACAATGACGGTTTACAAACCGATTCACCTCATTGCCACCCAAGCGGCTAAGGCGGCAGTCGCGCTTGCGCGAGGCGAGACAATCTTCGAGGCCAGGCAGACTGTTAACAACGGCAGGGTTGATGTGCCTTCGATTCTGCTTACGCCTATCCAAGTTGATAAATTGAACCTCGATGAGATTGTGATCAAAGATGGGTTTCACACACGCGAAGACGTTTATCAAGCGGAATAGTTTTAGGGAGTTGCGGTCTACTATTAAAATGCCTATTTTTTTATTTGGGATAGATACTAGAGACATCGGCATCGCCGACCGGATCGGTTGGGTGTGGCACTCTGGTGCTTATCAGAGCATTTTTATTGTTGCTTGCGGGTTCGTCGTGTGGTGGCTTCTTCGATATGCTTCTCAACAGGAGTATTGGCGAAATGCTGCGAGGCAGATTCGCAAGAATCGGGTTGGTGTTGTTTGCCTTTTTATTATATTAGGCTACCTCCTGATCGGTGTTTTGGATAGTATTCGCTGGCGGGATCCGTTGTTTAATCAAGCCGGCACACTCTCCCGCAACGAAGATGATCGGATTGTTTACAGGCCGAGGGCGCTCAGTCTGCTTGATCGGCTTTGTACGCCGTTGCGGGAGCGGACAGAGAAGACTTATTCTGCCCCCTTAGCGAGGCATCTATATGCTAAGAGTACCGTCCAGACAGCAGAGGGACGCACAGTTCGAGAGTACCCGCTGCTAGCCTATCCGCGTGCTCATCTTTTAGGCACAGACAAAGTCGGTAGCGATGTCTTCTATCTCGCTTTAAAAGGCATTCGGACGGGGCTCATCATCGGTGGCTTTACAACTTTGATTGCTGTGCCCTTTGCCATATTTTTCGGTGTTGTTGCGGGTTACTTCGGTGGCTGGATAGATGATATGGTTCAGTATATTTACGCTACGCTTGATTCTATCCCGTTTATTCTTCTAGTGGTTGCTTTCATGCTTCTTTTTGGGCAGGGGCTATTCAATCTCTGTCTCATTATGGGGATCAGCAGTTGGACGAGTTTGTGTCGTATCTTGCGGGGTGAGACCTTAAAACTTCGGGAATTAGAGTATGTGCAAGGTGCTGAGGCCTTCGGTGTGCATCGTGGTTTCATCATTCTCAGGCATCTGGTTCCGAACCTGATGCATATTGTGCTAATTACCTCTATCTTACGGTTTAGCAATTTCGTGCTGGCGGAGGCGGTGTTGAGCTATCTGCAGATAGGTGTTGATCCGACGATGGGGAGTTGGGGTAACATGATTAACACGGCGCGTTTGGAATTGGCGCGTGATCCGATTGTCTGGTGGAATCTTGCGGCGGCGTTTATCTTCATGTTTGGGCTGGTGCTGCCGGTGAATTTGTTTGGGGATGCTGTCCGTGATGCCTTGGATCCGCGATTGAGGACAGAGTAAACGGTATTTTGCTGGGTCAAGACGGAACAACGGGCATTGCTACCCGTTGTTGGTGATTCTGGTCGTGTTTCGGTGAGGCTATTCTTTCTCGTATTCTTTGAGAAACCCTCTGAACTCTCTACGGTGTTTTTCCTCATCGGCGAGGAGTTTGATGCAGAGGTCTTGCGTGACGTAATCTATGCTATCACAGAGACGGATGATTTTATTGTATTGTTCAATTGCAGCGTCTTCGGCTTCGATGACTCCGTGAATTGCGCTTACAACATCCGTTGAGTCTTCTGGGGGTTGCAGGGATGCTTGTTCGGGTTTAAAGGCGAATGACCCGGGGACCCGTCCGTCGATTTCCTTGATACGTGCAGCGAGTTCTTGTGCGTGTGTGATTTCTGTCTGTATATCTGCCGCCAAGGATTTTTTAATTTCTTCGGCGCGGATGCCGTCTAAGTCAACGGAAATCGCCAAGTAATTAAGGGTTGCTTCCAATTCTAACCAATAAGCGCGCGTCAGTTCTTTGATGATCGCGCCTCTTTTTTCTTCTGTCATTTTTTCTCTCCTATCACGAGTGATGACGTTTTGATTAATGAAACTATTAATTGCCACTGTTAGTTTAACATAAGTTAAGACAGATTTCAATCTTTTTTTCAGCAACACGGATAAAATTTCTAAGCATTCAGGCTCGGCATCACCCATGGATAGCCTTTTGGATGTGGGAACACCTCGAATGGGATCCCGTAGGTTTCTGATAGGAGGTCAAGGGTCAGCACAACCTCAGGCGGACCACAAGCTACCGTTTTGCCGTTTTTCAATAATAGCAATTGGTTAGCGTACATAGATGCTAGGTTCAGGTCGTGGATTGCTGTGATAACTGTTTCTCCACGCTCACACAAGGTCTTGCACAAGTTGAGTATCTGGATCTGGTGCTTTGGGTCTAGATGATTGGTAGGTTCGTCTAGTAAAAATAGTCGTGGGGCTTGTGTGAGGATTCGGGCAAAGTCAACGCGACTCGCTTCTCCGCCGGAGAGTGTTGGATAGAGTCGTTTCTCAAATATATCAGATTCTACTTGTTGTAGTGCGTTTCTGGCCATTGAGACATCGCTCGCGGTCTCTTTTGTGCTGTTGATGTAGGGGTGTCGTCCAAATAGGGCGACCTCTAGACCGGTAAAAGGGAAGTTTATGTCTCGTTTTTGCTGGAGGTAGGCTCGAAGACGCGCCAATTCCTTTGGTTCGTAAGTCGCGAGGGGCTTATTGAAAAGACGTATGTCGCCGATCGTTGGTGAAAGTTCCCCAGAGATCAGTCGTAGGAGCGTCGATTTTCCTGCCCCATTGGGGCCCACAAACCCCCATAAAGCACCTTTTTCAATTGTAAGACTGATGTCCCGGATTAACCACTGTCCCCCGATACGGTAACTAACCTGTTCCAATTCAATCATTGTTTGTGTTTCCTATAGAAAGACCTCGCGTTTGAATTTGAGTAGGAGCCAGAGGAAAAAGGGGCCGCCAATCAGGGCAGTGACGATACCGACGGGCAACTCGGCGGGTGTCACGATGGTTCGTGAAAACAGATCTGCCGAGACAAGCAATATAGCGCCGCCTATTGCTGAGCCGGGGAGGACGTATCGATGGTCTGCTCCTCCTAAGAGTCTCAGGAGATGTGGTACAACTAGCCCGACGAAACCTATGCCGCCTGCGGCTGAAACTGCTGTGCCTACCGTGAGCGCCACGCCAAAAACTGACCATCGCTTCAAAGTTTCCGTTGAGATACCGAGATGATATGCTTCGGATTCCCCGAGGCTCATTGCATTGAGTGCTGCTGCTTGCCGTGACAACACCAATAACCCTATTACTGCAATTGGCAGCGCGATAAAAACTACTGGCCACGTTGCGCTGCCGAAGCCGCCGAGTAACCAAAAGGTTAGGCTCCGCAGCTGCTCATCATCAGCAAGGAAGGTCATCAAACCGATGCCTGCTCCGGCGAAGCTGTTGAGGGCAATGCCTGCAAGTAATAACGTTAGCGTTCGGACTTTACCATCTTCCTCGGCAATTTTCCATACGCAGATGGTCACGATCATTCCGGAGAGGAAAGCTGCGATAGGAAGTCCCCAGACTCCTAATGCCCCGCCACCGATCAGGACAATCCAGAGCGTTGCTCCTAATCCTGCGCCGGCAGTTACACCGATTAATCCCGGATCTGCCAGCGGGTTGCGAAAAATTCCTTGCAGCGTTGCCCCGGATATTGCTAACATCGCGCCAACGACAGCGGATAAAACGACACGCGGGAACCTTACATGCACTAAGACTGCGAAACCGGCCTCCCTGAAAAATAGAATCTCCGGGATACGCCACGGTAGAATTGGATAGGCCCCTATTCCCGCGGCCCCGCACATGCATATCGGGAGCAAGAAGATGAGGATGAACAGAATTTTTGTTCGTTTCTGCATGTTTTCTAAAAGATAAGATAGCGGCTCCCTAATCGCTTTCTACTGCAAAATGTCCTTCCGTTTCGTAAATACCTTTGAACAAATCGAGCGCAGCGCGCCCACAACGCGGTCCAAATCCAGACAAATATTGCCCATCTAACGTCACAATGCGCCTGTTTTGTCCTGCGGGTGTATGCGCTAGGCCTGGAAGTTTGAGTAATCCGTCAACGCCCCCGATGGATGTTAGCCCTGAAGTAAACAGGACATACACATCAGGTTGTGCAGCAATCACGGCTTCTGCTGTCATCGGTTTATTACCCTTGATATTTCCTGCTGCATTTTCAACCCCGACAATATCAAACATTGCCCCTGGTGCGGTATCTATGCCTAATACAAGTGTGGTTTGTGTGCCTCGCAGATAGAGGCAAAGCGCTCTTTGTTTGGGCTGTCCTTTTCGAGCTGCCAGTTTAGTTTCCAATTTTTTTATATCCGCGTCTAAGGTCTCTGTTAGCTCTTCAGCTTTTTTCTTTCGTCCGACTGCCTTGCCGATAGTTCTCAGCCGTTGCTTGGCTCCCTCGAAGCTACGCGGCTCGGTAAGCAGTAAAACGGTTACGCCTGCCATACGGAGTTGTTGAACGACTTGCGGGGGCCTCACATCGTTACGTCCAATCACGAGTGTAGGGTTCAAAGAGAGGATCCCTTCGGCGTTGAGTCCGTATTGATACCCGATGCTTGGGAGTTTCTCCTTCACGCCTTTCGGGTATGTCGATGAGGCATCACAGCCAACTACGTTGTCACCAGCCCCTAACGCAAACAAAATTTCAGTTGTACTGCCGTTGAGACTTACAATCCGTTCTGAGGATGTGATGACGACGACATTGTCTTCTGCGTCTGTTACTTCAATTAGATCTGCTGCAGCAAAGTGAGATATAATGCCGAACAGTGTGAAAATAGAGACGTTTAATACAAATGCCTTGAGCAGGTCCGATCGGAAAATTCGCATTATTTCCTCCATATAAAAATTGGTTGCGGACATGGAACCCGTTTAAGTTTTGGGAGTTTATGATGCACGGTATTCCATGTCCAATATTTCATGAAAACGGAGTCAGTTGTTCAGCACCAATGAGGACGTTAGAAATTGTGACTTCCATCTGGTTGATAGACGTATTCAAACGTTACAAAACCGCTATCCTCTTTATTTTTATTGTCTTTGTAATATCCAATAAATCGGAGTTTGGCGAATGTTCCAGCTGCAGTTTTCACGACAAACACTCGGTCTTCCAACGGGAGGACCCAGTGGGTCGGAGGACCCGTGTAAATGTACCATCCTTTTTCGCTTTGTTGGACGATCGCGAGCGTGTCCTCTGTATCGGCGCGGTATCCCTCTGCTGGTGCCACGGTTACCGCCTCGAAAGTTGTTTCAGTAAGCATAACGACACTGCCCATTCCGGGTCCACTGATACCGCCATTAAGCTTGACTTGCGTCCGTTGGAATCCGATGTCCCACGCTTCTGAATTTGCGGCATCTTCGATGTCCACGATGTCACCGGACGCAAAAGAGAAGTAGGCGTAGGTATCTCCGTTAGTTGCGTCGATTGTAAACGTTTTTGCTTCTAATTCGATAGATTCATCTGCCGGAAGTTGTTCACCTGTTTCAATAATTGTGGATATTGTTGGCTCGGGGGGCTCTTCTGCCTGAAGTAACGGGGTAGCATTTTCATCACCCCCGGGATCACAGCTGCTTAAAAGGATGCCAGTGCTCAATATTAGCATCAGAAAGGCAATGACATATGGATTGATAAGCTCTCTAATTCTTTTCATGAGAATCCTCCTATGAGTGGGTGCGAGTATCTACATTTGCTTTGGACTGCATTAAAACAGTGTAGGGAAGTTGGGCTATCAAAACCCAATTGAGATCTAGGTGGCTCCCCTACATGCCTTGTTAAACTTTTACAAGCGAATTCATCTTCTTTAAGTCAAGCTCTTCGGTTACGGGCTCTTCAGTCTTCTGCAAGACCTATAACGCTTCAACAAAGACTCCTGCAACTTGATGAAAATCGAAAACATCCATAGTAATATCCAAGGTGCGATATTTCAAATGGATATGGCCGTCGAGACACTGGTAGATGGCACATACTTCGTTTTTTGATAAAAATTCTGCTTTGTAACTCATTTCTAAACTCCTTAGAGCGTTGTAGAACGTGCCTATTATTTTGACTTAATCGCCGCCCACGTTGTTGATAGTTTCCGTTGAGCATCAACATTTGTGGGGACAGGTTCAATAAAAGAACGGGTACCATCGTCTTGTAGAACGTATTCTATAGTGATGTTTCCCGAACCTTCTTTGGTTTCGTTGTTTTCGTAATAACCGATGAAACGGATCTTCACGTAGTAATACGGTTTTTCAGTCTGTGCGTTTGTGTCAGATGCAATTCGCAACACATAAACTTTCGGGTTTGGCAAAATCCAGTGATTCGGAGGCCCGGTATAGGTATACCAACTGTCGTCGCGCGCGAAGGTGGCGATCTGATCGGTGTCTGAAACGTACTCCCCCTCGGGGGCCTCGGTGACATCTTCAAAAGCGATCTCCTTCAAAGCCAATGCCCTGGTTTCTCCGGGCCCGCTGACTCCGCCGTTGACGATGACCTCGGTGCGTTTGAAACCGAGGTCCCACGCCGTTGAGGTTGCCCGATCGGCTATATCAACAGTTTCTGCTTTAGCGAGGTTGATGTAAGTCCAGTTCTCACTATCGGTCGCATCAATCGTGAGTCTGTTTTCATGAATCTCAGCCGACGCTTTAAGAACAGCGATACTGACGGTGAAAACCAAAAGTAAAGTTGTGTAAAGTTGCATATTGCAAGCCTTGCCAAAAATGAAGCGTGTCATGTTTCTGTATCCTTTCTTGTATTAGTAGCTTAAAGAGAGGCCACCATAAAATGATCGGCCTGTGAACGTATAAAATGTGGGAATTTTGAAGTCGAAAATATTATTGCACCCCATCGAGGCGTTAAACATTTTGAAGAGCGTCTTTGAAACGCGGATGTTCCATATCCAATAGCTGGGAGCGAATTCTTCGGGTTCGAGTATTTTGTCCCCATCATCAAAGAACCCCCAGCGGCTGGCGTATCTACCGCGCAGGTCGGCCTGAAAACCGCTCTTGGAATGGAGATATGCCAGTTTGAAAGTGGCACCGTGCGTGGAACGGTTCAGTAGTGGTAGACCGGTTTCCTTGTCTGCACCGCGGAGGTAAGCGTACCCGACGGTTGAGGTAAATCTATCCGTTGAACTAACATCTATGTTGACTTGGGTTTCAACGTCGAATCCTTGTGTGTAAGCGCTGCTGATGTTTTGATATTCAAATTTGCTGCCCCCTGCTGCGCTTTCTCCGATACGCTCCGCTTCAATCAGATTGTGGAGGTCATTACGGTAAATGTGAATGCGTCCGAGCACTGCGCTCGACACCTGATATTCTGCCCCTAGGTTCCAATTGTGTGAGGATTCGGGTTGGAGCGTTGGGTTCCCGAAGACTTGATAGCCCGAGGTCACGTTTGTGAAATAGAGATAAAGGTTTTTGAAGTCTGGTGCTCGAAATCCTTGTCCGTACGAGCCCCGGACCCGCAGGTTGTTTGTCACCCGATACAGCGAACTCAACTTTGGGCTAAAATGTGTGCCGAATTCGGTGTGATTGTCTAAACGCCCGCCGATGACGAATGCAAGTGCAGAGACGGGTCGGAATTCGTTTTGGATAAAAAGCGAGTTAGTGAGAACATCTCGTTCGCGGCCTCTAATCCGTTGGGATTGTAGGTTTTCAAAGATAATCTCGCCCCCCAGGGTCAATTGATGTTTTTCCCAGAGCGGCATATCGAATTGAATTGTGCCCTTGGCCATGTCTTGGATGTTGAGATTACTGGAACTGATTTCCGCTGTTTCTTTGTTAGTAACAGTTGATACGTCATCATATCGGGTTGCATAGAGTTTAGCTGTCAATAAAGTTGCGGGCAGCTCCCGTGTGGATGTGCTGAATTCATGCGTTATTCCTAAGCTTCCGCTGAAGTTTTCGATATCCCCTAGGCGTTCAAAGACAACGGTGTCTCCTTCGCTGATGCCTTCCTGATCCTGTGTGAAATATTGTCCGGAAAACACAAGGTTTGTTCTTGGCGTGAGTTGATATTCAGTGCGGGCGGCCCCCGACAGGTTCGTATAGCCGTCGATCGTGGTTGTGAGATTAGAAGCATCCAGATCAATTGGGTTTCGGCGGTTGTGGCTGAATGTTAAGAGTGTATTGAATTTATCTCTCTGTAATCCAATCGTGCCCCGGCTGTCGAATGTACTATTTTGCTCAAAGCTTTGGGAGACTTGTAGCGAAAAAGGGTCGGTTGCTCTCCGGGTGATAATATTAATAACGCCGCCGAGTGCGGCATTTCCGAAGAGGGAGGCAGTGGTGCCTTTAACGATTTCTATGCGTTCGACGTTTTCAATAGGGAGTCGTGCCATATCAAGTTTGCCCGCGATGCGCCCGATCTGTGGTTCGCCATCCACAAGAATTAGCACGTATTCGGAGTCGAGGCCTTGGAGCTGCACGCCGTCGCCGTGTCCATCACGATGGATAATAATGCCTGCTGTATGTTCTAAGACCTCCCCGATGTTCTCTGCCCCTGTTGCTTCAATCTCCGAGCGCGTAATCAGGCTTGTGATAACGGGGGTATCTTTCAAGCGTTGAGGAGTTTTTGTGGCGGTTACCACGACTGGTTCTAATGCCACCGCCCCTTCAGTCTTAGTTATATCGCCATTACTCTCTGCTAGGTTCAGCAATCCAAAGGCAAGCAACAGTGACAGAAGATTTGGCAGTATCTGTAAAATCTGCTTGAAAGTGAGGTTTGCCTTGTGAGAATTGCTCGTTCTGTTTAATGACATAATTTTTTCCTCTTAAATGCGTTTGCTGGATTTGTGGCATGTTTGCTTGCAAATTCTCTTGACAGAAACAGCACTGATAACGTATTCTAATTAGAGCAGAAAAGGCGTGGGCACGAAATGCGCAGACGCGCGCGGAAGCCTACAGGCCGCTAAACACCGTCGGTTTGTAATCGACATGCGTGGATTTTCCTTGGAAACAAGGACATCGGCTAACAATTGGGAGTTGGGAGCGTGTCCTGTTTCTCGTGGTGCCTTTTCTGCTGCTGTTTTGTTTTAGTGTACGTTAAAGGGACCTCCGCGCGGTTCCGATTTCAAATCTGGTCTGGCGGAATCGAGAAATACTTCGTGAAGTTCAAGTTTGTTAGATTGCGTAAATGCCTCTTTGGGCAGTGTACCGGCTTGAGCGTGTCCTTTACGGAATTCCTCAGATTCTACCCAGTTTTCAAAATCTTGCCGCGATTCCCAAAGTGTGAAAACAATGTATGGATCACCGGCATTGACTGGTCGGAGCACCTGGTTTGAGATAAACCCTGGCATTCCATCGATGAGGCGTGCCCGATTTTGGAACCGTTCCTCAAATGCATCTTGGTATTCGGGCGAGACGTAGATGCGATTTGCAACAGTTATCATAGTATACTCCTAATTGAAAATGAATTTCATTATCAAAACATATGGTAAGGCGAGGTATCCTGTTCCCCGCCTAACCGTGTTGAACAGGCTATATCTTGGTAGATGTAGTGTCTGTTTTCCTCTGATAAGGTGGCTCCTTTTTAGAGCGTTATCTTTAGGAAAAGTTAGTAAATCTGAATACTTTCACAAATTGATAATGAGTCTCACTATCAATTTGTGTGGATGGTAATTCTGGATGCATTCACTAACACACTAACATTTATATATTATACTATACACTATGATTCTTTGTCAAATTTTTTTACGGATGACCGAACTTAATTAATTTTATCCGCCTTTTGGTCATAAATTCTCACAATATAAGGCATATTGTACAGAATTTCAGTTTTGAAGTCAAGAAAATCAGTCAACAGATGGATGTGGCACATCTGAACAGTCTTGATCGTTTGTAATCTGTTCTATTACTTCTTTTCCAGCTTTAAGCAGATCGTGTAAGTGTAAATAGCGGAACAGCGAGCTTCTACCTGTCAAGTACAAGTTCTCAAATGTCTGGAAATAAGTAACAAGGCTCGCTATTTTTTCTTCGAACCCTACTTCAAGCACAGGGTAGGCGAATGGCAATTTGTAGCTCTGATAGTGGATAATTTCTTCTGGAAATAGTGGTTTGACCTGTTTTAATGCTTCCCATACCTCAGTTTGCAATGCGGTTTCTGACATACGCCATACGGCATCATCACCATAACAGGGCAATTCTAACACAATCACTGTTTGTCCTTTGGGCGCCATGTGTGGGCTTCGGTTCTTGGGCTCATACAAACGTGTAAATGGAAATTCTTCACTTGGGAAATAAAGCGAGGCGTTTGGGGAAAAGGTGTCACGGTTCAAGCAGAAAACGGAAAGTACGAGATGTCGGTATTTGATTGTATCGGTAACCTCCAAGAGCTCTGGGGGCGGTGCAGGCTCCAACATTTGCATTGAAAGTGTCAACGGTAGCGTGTTAATCACTATGGAGGCAGGTATTTCAATATCGTTTTGCGCTGTGGTAGAGTTAGGATTGCCTCTCCCTTTGTTCACGAGGATACGTTCAATTTTACGATTCTTGTGGATTAATCGTTTAACGCGATGTTCCAAATTAATATGTTTTTCTCCGATGGATTCGCAAAGTTTATCGCTAATCATGCCGATGCCATGTTTCGGGTAAAGGAACGATCCGTCTAAGTGGGACGGTTTTTTGAGTGTACCCCACACAACAGAATGAAGAAAGCTCCGTAGGTCTAGTCCTTTGAGGCGATTTCCTGAAACGGTAGGGGAGAGTTTAGATGCGGGTTGCCCCCACAATTTTTCGGAGTAGTTTAGGAGAAAGCGTTCTGCTAACGTTTTTCCGTACTCGCTGATTGCGAATTCAGCGAAATTTCTTGCCCGTTTTTCTTTTCTATTATGCAGTTTCTCCCAGACAATTTTTAGTAGCGTTTTCGCTTCCAGCTTTTCGACGAGATCGCTCAGCAGAAGGGGGAATCGATAAAATTGCCCTTGAAAAAAAATCTCACTCGGTGCCGTTACGGCCAACAGATCGTCATGCAGGAGTTTTTTCACCTCTCTGGTAACTGTAGGATCCTTGTCGTGGAATCGGTGTGCACCGGTGTCGAATCGAAAATCACCGCTCTGCCAAGTGTGAGCTTTACAGTTTGCACCTTTGATGTTTAGGGTCCGACAGTTTCCTCCGACGTGTTCACTCGCTTCAAAGACAGTGAAATTGGAGATACCATATTTTTGGGCGTAGTATCCGGTTGCCAATCCAGCAGGCCCACCGCCGAGGATATGGATGTCAGGTGTTTCCATTATATTCTGTGCCTCAATGATCTGTTTCTACAGAATCTTAGTACTCCAATAGAGGTAATTCTGACCACATTCGATTGACATACGGGTTGTGATAGAACACTTTTTTGACTTTCGGCACTCGATCCGGCAGAGGGCTTCCGATGACAACGAATCCGGTCTCCAATTTATCAAGTTGAGCGAGGTCTGCTTCACCTTTGATAGGGATATAGATTGCGTCTACTGCTTGGGACACCAGGTAGTACTGAATCAAGGGCACAGATACGATATGCAATTTCTCACTTTGTTCGGTCTGTTTGGCATATAGGTACTCGTGTATCTGGGCAATTGCAGTCGGTTTTGTATGCTGGACGACAGTATATAATGTAACGTAACTGTAACAGAGAAAAAAGAGGGTAACGGTCGTCCAAGTGAGCGCGTATTGAAATCCTCTCTGTTTGTGATTACGCAGAATTTCTATGACTCGGTTGCTCGTGAAGGCGATACCTAATGCCAGAAAAGGTAGCAACGGTAAAACGTGCCGGCTCTTATGAATAACGTTCTGTGCTAAGAATATCCATATCAGATAGATAGTACACCCGACAAAAAAAGGATTCAACAGTAAGGTTTTGTCTCTGAAGCGTCTTTCCGTAGCCCATTTCTTTAAGATTCTCCAATTGCCAATTATAGTGATTTTGATTAAGGCAACGGCTGTGCAAGCCGTTACAAAGTGCCGGCCTTGCCAATAGAGGCCAAATCCATCCGCCCAGATGCTCTCAAAGATTTTTGTCAGTCGAAACCATAATTGAGGGTGAGTGGAAAGGGTCCCCCCGAAGTCTGAAAAATGTCCGTGGCTTTGGGTTTGTGCGGCAGCTATTAGTGTGCTCCATCCGGTGATTGAGAGCAGCGGAATGAGCCAGACCAAAATACCGACAATTCCGGCTATGATGTATTTCAACTTTCCAGGGGCCTTTAACCCGACGAACAGAGCTGGCATCAACAGTGGAAAATAAGAGAGTCGAATCCCTAGCAAAATCCCAGCGAGAAAAAAGCCGATGGCATTATAGAGGCTTGAGGATGTGCTCCTCCCACTAGCATCTTGTGTTGTTGTAAAGTAGAGACTTGCTAGCAAACATGCAACTCCCATTGCATCGGGCATGTAACGGTTGCTCATCAGCCAGAGTAGCGGGTTCATGAAGATGACAAAGATGGCAATTTTTCCGAACAGTGTAGTGCTGTTGATCTTCGCAATTTTTAGTGTAAAAAAGATTGTGAAAAAAGTAGATAAGCCACCAATTAGTGAGAATGCTAATGCATAGCGGTGGATAAGGCCATAAATAAGTTTAGCGATCCAACAGAAAACGGGGTACGCTGGAAAATGTGGCTGGAGCTTGGCGACATCGTAGTCTACTATGCTCAACGCAAAGCGGAGGCTGTCCAAGTCTTCAATATAGTAGATAGTGCCGAGCAGCCGAGAGGCTATGCAGCTGATAAGGACGATACTCCAGACTCTGAATTCTGCTGTCATTCATTTATTGATTTAAAGTTAGGTTGGCGCGCTCTGCAAGCGCGCCTTTTTTCTTTGTAGCAGATGTCTCAAGTGTGCTACCGGTGGGAAGACATATTTGCAGTTCAAACGCCATCTGCAGAGAGGCTTACCAATTTTCCATGTTCGTGTCAGAAAATCCATATGCGGCCTGTAAGACATCCTTCGCTCGTTTGTAATTGGCTACTTGTGTATTGTAATGATTACTATCTGGTTTATGATACATAGGTGCTTCACCCATGATACCATGTAATTCCGCCAGTTGCCCATCCGTAATCAAGCGAAAAGGATTATATTGTAGTGCGACGGTGTAACCCTTCATCTCTGCCCAATGTTTATTTAAATTAGGAATGTTTTCCTCTGCTGTATCCAACTTAGACATATCATTGAGCGTATCATTGATGTAGTGTACCACAGTTGCTGCGATAACTTTCTCCATGCCGTTTGCTGCGGTTTGGCGATATGTACTGATTTCCGCGACTGTGCCTTGGTTTGTGATTGCTGTGCGCCCAGCAAGGAAGGCTCTGAAAATCTCTTGTGTGAAATCAACGCCTGATCCGCCTTTATCCCGTTTACCCGCGTTTCTGGCGAGTCCAAAGTTGTATTCTGACTTAAAGTCGATATTGCCATCACCGTTTGAATCGAATGTGAAGTCATCAACCGTTCCTGCAAGTTGTGCGTCTGTGTATCGGAAATAGTCGCGTGCTGCGCCAAAGTAGCCAAACGCTTCGTCCCAGGCGTGTTCCATCGCAGTATAGGGCTCGGTTCCATCTTTTGCTTCACTATTGTCTCGTTCGAGCAAGCTGTTAAGATAAACCGCTGTCGCTTGGTAATATGGGACTGCCCCGATAAGCACTTTGTTAATCATCTGTGACATATCGACACCGTCATCGGTTGTATAAGCCATGGAAGTGCCGAGTTTGCTTGAATCTTGTGAGTTTTTTGCGATGGCCTCGAACCATTCTCGGACCAAATCATTCGCGGGGCGGTTGTAACCAATGACCGGTTCGTCTGAAATTTTACCGACAAGATTCTTCCCTGTCGAAAGTGAAGAGTATTGGCTTTCGAGTGTGGAAACGGATCCTGTGTTTGTTCGTGTTTTCAGTTTGAGTGCATCATCGTATTCATAGAGTTTAAGCATGTCTTGTACGGTAATAGGCTGCCCCCCATCTTTTCCTACGCTATCTGTGAGGGATTTCAGATCTTGCAACAGAAGATTCCGCACAACTTGCCCTGAATAAGAGACGCTGCTGTCGCCATCTATAAAGCGGCTGTCAAAGACATACGCTTGTGGAACAGAAATTGTACCACTTCCGTCGTCTTCTAATACTTCAGTGTTGTCGTCTTCGTCGTCGCTGCCACAAGCGGACAAAAATAGGCTCACAATAGCTAGCAACACAGCTAGCCATTGTATTTTTCCCGTCCAGTAATTCATGTTTGCTCCTTTATTGTTATAGATAATGAGACACATTATCTGTAAAAGTTATTAGTTGCTAAAAGCACACTGTAGTGAAGGCGGAACATCTGTGAAAAGAATAGCAGATATTTCCTATTGATTTATCTTTCTTCAGTGTGCAGTTAAGTTAGAAACCTTGTTTAATACCCATAAATATCTGTCGCCTGGGTCCAATGAGGATGCCTGAGCTCAGATTCGCTTCGGGTTGCCCTGCGTTTGAATGTAGCCGTGACCCGATGTATACGTGATCCAAAATGTTTTTGGCGGTGAAAAACAGTTGCCATTGTTTGGCGAGTTTATAATTTATGCTTGCATTGACGATTGTGTAACTCGGGATGGGCCCTGTATCTCCACGGTTGAAAGTCTGCTGCAGATTTTCAAAATCGGTAAAGACTTCATCAACAAAGCGCATATCTGCTCGCATTTCGACAACATGCCCAAAGTCTTTTGTTAATCCGACTGTGAACGTGTGCCGCGGCGCGTAGGGCAATTCGTTACCCTCTAGTTCCACGTCAACGTTCCCGGCAATAGTAGCGGATTTCACAGTCCCGTCGACAATGTTTGTCTGGAGATATGTATATGAGAGGTTAAAGTCAGGGAGTATTGACACGAGTTCTGATATGCCTAATGTCATCGCAGTCTCTAGTCCCGAAAGATCCACTTTCCCTAAGTTTTTGAAAGCTGTACCGCGTCCGGCTGCGACTAAATCTTCGACCTTGGTTAAGAATCCTGCGGTCTCTATACTGATTCCGGGGAACCATGAACGGAGTCCGAGTTCTATGTTCCAACTTTTTTCAGGTTTGAGGTCAAGTCCTCCGGTATTAACGTTCTGTCCGAAGTTAGTGATTTTCAAAGCTCCACTAGAGGGGGCTGTGTATCCGCGATGAACACCTCCGAATAGGTTGAATCGCCCGACTTCGTAGTTTGCACCGATACCTGGCAAGATCACTGATGATACCTTGTCTGCAAGCACCGAACCACGTAATCTGTCCACTCGGTCTTGTTTAAATACCTCGAATCGTAGCCCTGGCGTAAGGGTCAGTCTTCTAAAATTTATCTGTTCTTTGGCATAGAGTGCCAATGCGATCGTTTCGTAGTGATGGCTTTGTCCAACGAGTTGCACTGGATTTTCTGTGGAACCGGGGGTACCTGTGTAGTAAACGCCGTTTCGGGCGTCTGGTGCTTGTCCTGTTTTCTTGTCATCTATGAAGCGTTCCCAATGTATTCTCCCACCCATTTCGGCGCGCCCTAAATTTCCTGCGATTCTGTGGTCGAAGGTATAGCTCTGCTCAATTCCACCTACATAGAAGGTCCGGAGAATGCCGAAGTTGCTTTTTCCATTGCCCACTCTTGCAAGGTCCCCTGTTTGGAAATAAGGAACCGGCTCTAAATTTCCGGTTTTGAGTGCGGTAGGGCGTACGAAGATATCGTCTTCACGCCACCAGCGTCGGTCGAATACGCTTGTGTACATCGTCGTATTGCTTACAAGGTTTGCTGAGACTTTGTTGGTATAGATCAGATCAAGTGATGTCCGGAGTACCTTAAAGTTGTCATGTTCTTTCGGATTGAAATTCGGATCGGTTTTGAAAGAGTACTCTGTTAGACCCGTATATGTTGCGTTCGAGTTTTCAAAATTACCGTTTAGCTTGAGATAAAGGCTCTTTTCCTCGCTCAGTTGAAAAAGCGTTTTGACGGTCCCATTCCATTGATTAAATGTATTATTTTCTCTGAAGCCGTCTCCGTGTTTATAAAGGAGTTGGATGTCGGTTACGATCTTTTCTGGGTTTCCGATACCTTTCCACTCTGAAAAGGCACTGTAGTAACCGTTGTTCCCTACTGTTAGTTGATTGTTTAGCCCTTTTGTCCCGCCCGGTTTTCGTGTTGTGTAGTTGACAACCCCACCCATCGTTTGTGGGCCGTATCGCAGTGCAGCACTACCTTTAATAACTTCAACAGCAGCAATGCGGTCTGCGGGTGGATTGTAGTACGCATTTGGATAGATATAGAGTGCGGGTTGTATGGGAACACCGTCTTCGAGTAGGAGAACACGGGCACTGCGGCGGGGATTCAATCCTCGGATGCCGATGCTCAAACGTGAGTTGCCGAAGCCGTCGTCTGCGTAACCGTTGATACCCGGAATTAATTCAAGTAACTCTTGTGTGCCGACAGGTTTTATAAGATCAACAGTTTCCTGTTTCAACATGCTCATTGTTCCAGTGAGTTTTCTGTACTTACGAGACGATTCACCGATGATTTCTATCGGGGCAAGCTCGAAAGTTGGAGCAGACAGCAAAACCTCCAAAATGTGTGTTGAATCAGGGCGAAGCTCAAGCGTCTCTCTATATCGAGCATACCCGTTTGAAATTACTTGGAGCCGCGTTTCGCCTTCGGCAGCCTGAGTAAGTCGAAAACTGCCAGCTTTGTCTGTTGTTGTCTCCGCTAAAACTTGCCCGCTTGATTCAATCTGAACAGATGCTCCCCAAATTGGTTGTCCAGTCTCTCTATCAATCACTTTGCCGTTAATTTCAGTTGAACTTTGACAGAAATGTGGGGCACTTAATAGAAGCACTGATATAGTTATAGCAGTGAGTGTTCTAAATCTGATTTTTAGGAATCTGCGAACTCTCTCGAAAAATTGATGCATAGATTCTATATTCCTGCGTTTTCAAAAGCATTTTGGATTAGCGGTACGAACGAAATTGTTATTATTCTTACTATTTTGCTCACCTTTAGCCGGACTTCCCGCGTTCCCTGTTCCACTCACAGGTAGGTTTGTGTTACCGTAGCTACCGCCTTCTTCAGTGGTTTCAGATTGCGGGGCGAGTATCGGATCGCTTTCACAGCCAAACAAGATCAGCAAGCTTGCTATCATGCAGAGGAGCATAAAGGGTGTCGGTACGGTGGAGACTAGGTTCATTTTTAGATCCTCGATCTAGTACGCTTATACTTTGAAGTTGAGACTACTTTTCTATAGTGGTTTACACCGGCAGCTATCGGTGTAGATGTCGTCTGTTACAGAGATTCTAGGAACGCGATAAGGGCATCCCGTTCTGTTTTTGACATCTGTTCAACGGCTTGCCTAGATGCTTCTGCTTCTCCGCCGTGCCAGAGAATCGCTTCCATTAAGTTTCGGGCTCTGCCGTCATGGAGGAAGTTGTTATGGCCATTGACTCTTTTTACGAGTCCGATTCCCCAGAGCGGCGGTGTGCGCCATTCGTTACCGTCGGCATGAAAATCGGGACGGTTGTCGGCTAATTCAGGTCCCATGTCATGCAACAACATATCTGTATACGGGTGGATTGTCT
Source organism: Candidatus Poribacteria bacterium (assembly GCA_964291315.2). GTDB lineage: Bacteria > Poribacteria > WGA-4E > WGA-4E > WGA-3G > WGA-3G. Next base: position 160,592 of record OZ219750.1, read on the forward strand.
GATTGCTGACCGAGGGGACCCCCGCTAAGACTCCAGTTCTGAATGTGGGTACATGACAGCTGGCGCATTGTGCTTTGGCAAAAAGCTGTTCGCCGTGCTGTACCTGTGGGTCATCCATGTTGCGTCTTGCAGGCACTGCCAACGTTTGAACGTAGAACGTTACGACTTCTAATATCTCGTCGCTGACCTCTGGTGTTGCACTGTGTGTCGTGAGTTGCGGTTGTCCCGCGGAATTCTCGATTGAGAAAAGAGAGGTAGTTATCCCCATATCGTCGTGATATGCGGCTGCGACTTGCTGGAGAAGTGTGGGTTGGTTGGCTTTCCATCCGAAGCGTCCGAGAGCGTAACTTTGCTTAACGACATCCCAGACATAATTGGGTTTGCCTGAAATGCCGTCGGCATTAATATCGGCTTCGTCTGCGTATGCAAGGATCGCTTCCTCAGGGATTGCTTCGAGTAAGCCGAGTCCGAAGACGGCTGGTGCGACGCGCGGTGAGATTTCCACGTTTTCTGGAAGCGGCTGATACGTTTCCGTGATGGTATAGTTGGGGTAGCGTAGATACACACGCGTTCCGTCGGTCGTTGTTAGTGCTTGCTCGGTATAGTTAATCTCGACTTTCCCCTCCGGGTTTACGTTAACAATGGCGCGGTTGTTGAGTTGTGTCCCGAAACCGGGCACCGGTGTTGGTGGTGTTCCGTCTGCTGAATTCTGGGCGTTTAGAAGACTGATCCTGAAAAGCAATGATACCAGACCTTCGTCGGAACCGGGGGGTCGCCCGCGGCCATCCCGGGAGTGGCAATTAATACAGGAAACGTTATTGTAGATGGGGCCGAGTCCAGGGTTTACCACGGCAGGTGCTGTGACGAAAACGGCTTCAAATTCAACATCACCTTCTAGATGTTTTTCAAGGGCTGCTGTGGAAAGATTCGGAGCGGGGATCGAGAAGGCGTGACTTGAGGCATCAAAAATGGTTGTCTCTCCGCCGGAAAATTCGTTTGTCCGAGATACCGGTCTTGATTCTACTGCTATAGGAGACTCAGAGTCGCAAGCGCTTAGCAGTATTAATAGTAAAAGAGGGAAGGGCAGTGATCTCTGAAAAAGTTTCATTTTTTTCCCATTCATATCATATGAAGATGTGGCTATAGAGATGTGGTAAGGGAACAGCGCAAGCGGCTGTTCCCTGTAAAGACGAAATAGCCCTTTCGAATTTACGTCGTTTGAAATTGGCTCTCTTTTTTAACATATATTAGTTAAACTCACTCGCCTGAATGAGAGGGAGTATGTCTTGTTCAAGTGTCTGTTGAACCTTACTGACTGCATCTATAGCGGCTTGGACAGCGGCGCGGTTAGCGGTAATTGAGTCTCGGAACGGGTCTGGAATTTCGCCGATAGCGTCAATTGCTGCCTGTATTTCTGATTGGAATCGGGAATCTAACTGGGGATCCGTGCTGCTCACAAAATCGTTAAGCCCTTGTCCTTCAGTCATGTATTTTCCCATGTAGACGTTCTGGATTCCTCGGATATTGTCTTGGAAATCCGAGATGGAGTTGAAGCTAAACTGGGATTCAACGAGAGTTGTATCTGATTCGTTGTAAGGGTCAGATATTTTACCGTTGGCGACCTCGTCTGCGATGGTTATCATGCCGTTAATCATCTCTTGTACCGCTGCGCTTTGCGAGGGATAGATGGCACTTCCTTTTCCGGCTTGTGCAACTGCGCTGCTAAAATTTTCACCTTCGGGGGCCCAGGCCAAACGTAGCTGTGAGGTGCTTGCCTTAAGGTTTTCTGTGGTTGCAACGAGGTATTCCAATTCGCGTGGGGTTATATCGGATGCCTTACGTTGGTTGCCATCACGGAAGAGCAAAAATTCGATAGTGTGAAACCCTTTCTGTGTATCTTCTAAGCCGCTGACAAATTCGACTGTCAATGCGTCATTACTATCCAAAACAGATTGCAGGTTGACGTGATCAACGGGCCAGCTATCTAAAGCTGGGTCGAGCCCTTGTGTATCAACAGGTCCGAACAGGAAAGCTTCGCTCTGTTCCCAAGGTGTTCGTGTGGCTTTCCACGCCTGTTGTGCGTTTTCAAGGTTCGTTTGCGTTGTATCTTTTTCTAGTGCTTTAACGGCAGCTAGCAGTTCGCCTGCTTTGTTATCGAGTTCGGTGTATGTAGTTAACACGACTGTATTCGCGAAGTTGTTGAGCATCGTGCTTGCATCAAAAGCTGCAGCTTGCGAATCGTCGGGGGAGTCTGTTTCATCGTCACTGCCACACCCGATAACAAAGGCAGATGTGAGGAGTAGAAAACAGAAGAGTGTCCAAACTTTATAGCGTGTCATAAAAATCTCCGTGTTATATAAGTTGTAGGTTATCAGTATTCAGTTAGGAGGTGCCTTTGGTTACGGGCAACTCTCTTTTTATTTTTAGATTATCGAAGACTGATGCTTAACTTTCCTTTAATATTGGAAGCCGAAACCGAGTGAAAAGGTATTTTCCCTATTTTTATCCTTTGTTGCTAACCTTCGGAGGGAGTAATGGCTCTTAAACACCAGCTGTGGGTGAGCGTGGTAGTTAATTCCGAAGGTCCATGTACTTCTCTCCCACCGCGGATTGTCAAAGATAATTCCTTCAACGCTCGCCATTGTATCGTAAAAATCGTAGCGTGCGAAAATATCTAAGACGGTATCTGTAGGCGTATCCTTTAGCGCGCGTTGTTCCGCGCTGTTTTTGGATCGCTTGAAAAACGACAGGATATCGTAACCTGCCTCAACGTACCAACCTAATGCTGAACTTCCTATGGGTGTACGCTTCACGTTGAGATTGTTGGAGAGGGTCCGGTTGACCTTAGACAAGCGGTCTGCGTTCTCGAGCGTTCCCCAGAGGAACAATCCGCGTACCTTCACAGCGTTGATCTCATAAAAGCCGTGAAGGCTCAGAATCCCGACGTGTGCATTGAAGTCTACGTCAGGTTTGGGTCGGTGCGGTGCGGTGTCTCCATAGTAACCTGAGATACCGAGGGTTGCGTTTTGATGAAGTGCGTAGTCCAGTCGTCCGACAAATGCGGGTGCCTCGGCGTTAGCCGTTTCAAACCGCAGTTGGTGTCCAGGGACGATCCAGTGTCGCGAGCTGAAACCAGTTGAATCTAATCCGTTAACGATTTGGCATTGATAATTCAGTGCCCCGAGTGAGCCGAAAAGTTCGATGCCTGTTTCGTGCCAGATTGTTGGGATGAGATGTACCTCTGCTTCGGGGCGTGTGGTGGTAAAGTAGTGTTGCGGTCGATGCCGTTTCGCAACGAGCCCGACAGGAACAATGATGTGTCCAACGCGGAGGTTAAAGAGGGATTGGAAGGAGAAGACAGCTGCGAGTTTTTCGACGATCACCTCGCCACCTTTTTCGATTTCTGTCTCAAATTCTCCAAACTCTTCAAACTTGTCGAATTCCATTGTGCTGCCGGTACCGCCATGCTCAAATTCAAGTTCCGCTTCGAGGGAAATAGTATCGTTGATACGGTACTTGGGTGCGATGACAAAACGTTCCACGTCAACAGCTGCGCGTCTGCTTGGGTCAAGTTCCCAATCGAAATGTGAATAGTTAATCACGCCGTAGCCTGAGACCGAGAATGGATTCGGTTCAGCAATAGCATTGATATTTAGTAAAATGAACATTCCCCAAACGGTGGGGAAAACTAGGTGTTTCTTCATAGATATAGATTTTCTGTTATGATATTGATACTCATTATCATATTACAATTCTTGAGTGTAGAGCAAAATTGTGAACGTTTAGCAGCGGATGCCTCAAAATATTGATAATAGGTCTCATTATCTAATTATATTCACAGGTTTCTACGAATGCAAACTCGCAATCAATTGCAGATAGCTATGCAAATCACGTTAAGTATACCCACAATTTTTGTAAATGTCAAATAAATTTTAAAAAACATCAAATTTTTTGTCAAATCTAAAATAAAGGGCATTGTAGGTTCAATAAAACTTGCCATTGGGAATGACCTATTTATCTGGTATTCTACGCGTTAGCTTTGAAATAAGTTGACACAGTGTTAAGGGGTACGTAACAGTCAATTGATGTTCTGTAGCTGATATATTAATTTATAAAAGCGTGAGCTTCATAAATACCTCACTGTTTTCTTTCTTTAAAGAACCTTGTTTGGTATAATAACGTGAGTTTGAAAAAGATTAGGAAGCTCTTTTGTAGCATAACCTGCTAGGTTATGCCTCAGTGCTTGTAGCAGAGGCTGTGAGTCTGTCCTCTGTAGATGAACCTAATATTTGAGGAATGCAATGTTAAACCTAACGCCAGAATTGATTGATAATATAGAAAATATGGAGACGCTCTTAGCGTTTTTTCGTGACACTCTCGACTGGCCTATCCCCGAAGACGTGACGCTCGGCGAGATAGCTTTCCCGTGGTCGTCATCAGAGCTGGATCTTGATGAAACGGCTGAGGCACGAGTCGCTGACTGTCTGCAGCTGCCGCCGTTCGCGCGCGAGGCGTTGGGATTTTCTCCCGAGGTCGGCTCGCAGCCGTGGGGCATCTTCTTTGTTGAATTCAGCAGTGAGCGGGTGTATCGCACGGAGTTGCGGCGGGTTCTGCGAGGTCTGGTTGAAAGGCGCACCCGAGATGCGCATCTGCCTGCGTGGGAGCTGGATCATCTGCTGTTCATCTGCACGACTGCTGATTTTCAGCAGTTTGCGTTCGCCCACTTTTCAGGTGCGGGTGCGTCTTGGCAGGATGCGGTGCTGTCTATATTCTCGTGGGATCGCGGGGATACGCACCTTCGGACGCTGTGTGAATACAATCTGCCGGCTCTGGTGTTTCCAAGAGGCGGTTTTTCGTCGCCGCAAGCGTGGGTTGCTAAATGGCAGCGTGCGTTTGATGTAGAGGCTGTGACGGATCAGTTTTTCCGTGAGTATAAGAGCGTCTTTGCGTTGGTGGAGGCCTCGCTGTCAGGGATCCCAAAGGATGCGTCGGATGAGCGTCGTCTGTATACGCAGCGTCTGTTGAATCGTTTGATGTTTCTGCGTTTTCTTGAGAGAAAAGGTTGTTTGCGGTATGCGGGTCGCCGGGACTACTTGCGTGCGTTGTATGAGGCGTCGGTGGGGATAGAATCGTTGTCTGGCAGTGCGGCATCGCTAAGAAGCGGGGGGGGTAATCTCTGATAAGCATAAGCCACCTCACATAGAGAGCTTGCTCAACGACCGGCTCTATTACGTCTTCTTCCACGGTCTCAGCAATCCCGCCGGCCAGTCCGAAGCCGAAGCTGCCGCTGCTCGCAGTCGGCGCGGCGATGTGCCGTTCCTCAACGGTGGACTCTTCGAGATGCAGCCGTATGATGAACAACACGCAGTGGATCTGCCGAACGACACCTTCGCTGACATCCTCAACCTCTTTGAACGTTATAACTTCACGATCACCGAATCGACGCCGCTAGACATAGAGGTTGCAGTAGACCCGGAGATGCTGGGTAAGGTGTTTGAGGAACTGGTGACGGGCCGGCACGCCAGTGGGAGCTACTACACGCCGCGTGCGGTTGTCTCTTTCATGTGCAGGGAGAGCCTGAAGCTCTGCTTGCAGAAGCAGACAACGGAGAGCGCGGCGTGCCTGACACAGTTCGTAGACGGTGGCGATGCCACGGGCATTCGCGATTCAGAGGGCGTGTTAGCGGTGCTGCAGAACTTACGGGTGTGTGATCCTGCGTGTGGGAGCGGTGCGTATCTACTCGGGATGATGGGCGAACTGCTCCGCCTGCGCGATGCTCTGTTCCAAAGCGATCAGACCGATTCTGGCACGGTGTATGAACGCAAGCTGGAGATTATCCGGAAGAACCTTTACGGCGTGGACAGAGACGACTTCGCTGTCAACATTGCGATGTTGCGCCTCTGGCTGAGCCTCACAGTAGACTATGAAGGCGATGTGCCGCAGCCGCTGCCGAACTTGGATTACAAAGTGGCGGTGGGAGACAGCCTGACCGGTGCAGCCCCGGAACAGATGACGCTCGACAGGCCGTGGATCCAAAAGATACAAGAGAAACAAGCGGACTATCTCGTTACGCATGTCGATGCGAAAAAACAGGCACTCCGAGCGGAGATCGCCGCACTCCGAGCGGATCTTCAAGGCTGGCGAGCGAGTGCTGATGAGTTTGTCTGGCAGGTTGAGTTTCCGGAGGTTTTTCAAGCGGGCGGCTTTGACATTGTGATTGGCAACCCGCCTTATGTGCGACAAGAACTTATCAAAGCGATGAAGCCGACTTACAAGCGGCTATTCCCAGAGGTGTATGTCGGCACCGCAGACCTCTACGTCTATTTTTACAAGCGCGGCACGGAGCTGCTGCGGAGGCACGGCATCTTGGCGTATATCTCCTCAAACAAGTTTTTGCGGGCAGCGTATGGTAGAAAACTGCGCGCATTTTTCTCCGATGCCCAACGCATTCAGCGGCTGCTTGACTTCGGGAGTGTCGCTGTCTTCAAAGCGAGTGTGGATACCTGTATCCTGATCCTTGAAAATGCCACATCAGACGGAGCGCCTTTTTCGGTGGCGACGTTTCGGGATGCCTCCGATGTGCTGCGGTTGTCTGCGGCGTTTCAGGAGCGGGCGTTTCGGCTGCACCCGCGTGATTTATCAGCGGAGGGCTGGACGTTGGCATCCCCCGAGACACTGCAGCTCCTGCGGAAACTCGAAACAACTGGCACACCCCTCGGCGAATATGTGGATGGACTTTGGCGCGGGGTCGTAACAGGATATAACAAGGCATTTATCATCGATGCGGCTGTGCGGCAGCGGCTGATCTCCGAGGATCCGAAGAGCGATGAGCTCATAAAGCCTTTGCTCAGAGGGCGAGACCTTAGAAAGTGGCGGACGGATAGCACAGGGCAATATCTCATCTTCACACGGCAGGGGGTTGAGATTGACCGATACCCAGCTGTCAAGAAACATCTGAGCCAATATAGAGAGGCACTTGAAAATAGGGCAGCAGGACCCTATCAGTGGTATGAAATACAAGCGAATACCGCTTATTATGACAAGTTCGAAAAACCGAAGATTGTCTATCGAGACATAGAAAAAGTCTTTTCTGCTTGCTATGACACAACGAAAGCATTCGGTTTAAACACAACCCACTTTATACCGACGCATGATCTCTCTTTGATCGCTACCTTAAACAGCACACTGTTTGATTGGTATGCACGCCATAAATTCCAGAGCCTTAATGATCCTTGGATAGGTGGTGGTTTGCGTTTCTTTTCGCAATATATGGAGCAGGTTCCTATAGCAGATCGGACATCAACACAGAGAGCAGAAGTATCATGCCTTGTCGAGCAGATATTGGCAGATCCAGAGAGCGAGGGCGTGCGCGACATAGAGCGGGAGATAGACGTGTGGGTGTATCGGGTGTATGAGTTAACAGATGCGGAGATCGCGTTGATTGAGCAGACGTATCGTGAGGCGGGGATGGCGCGGTGAAAAAGAGGGCGGCATTCGGAGGTACCTCCTACAGCGGAAAAACAGACATTCCACAAGGTATGTAGTATTCTAATTAACATAAGTTTGAAAAAAGAGTTAAGAGAGCTCTTTTTCCCATAACTTCTCAGGGTGTTCAAGCAACTTGAGGCAGAAACTGTCAGGCTGTGCATCTTCAATGCTTGTCTGCATCACTTGTTCGGTTCCGCCAGGGATCTCTTAATTCAAAGATGACTTAAACATTTATCAAGCTCGCGTTATAAAAAAAGAAGTGCACGTCTGTGTGTCTTGATAGAAAAAGGAGATAAAATTGCGAACAACATTTTTCATCCTATTCACTCTTGGGGTGCTCCTGTCTTCGGGTGTTTCGTTTGCAGGCGCAGCAGAGTGGCAGGAGAGCGTCATAACAAGCCAGACAGATGAGAATGTGTATGTTGTCATCTCGACGTGGAAGGTTGAAAATACAAAGAAAGGCATTCCGGGCGGTTTCCGGACGCGCGGAACTTACCGTATCCTTAAACGACGGTGCTCAAAATGACAACACTGAAAACACTGAAAATGAAGATGCCCTTCCTGCCCCTCAGCAAGAGGCGGTTCCTGCGGGCATGGTGTTGATCCCCGCGGGTACATTTCAGATGGGCAGCAACAGCAGATGGATGCCAAATAATCAGCATAACATCGACTGGCATGCAAGTAGAGATGAGAGCCCTATTCACACTGTCACTTTAGATGCGTTTTATATGGACACCCACGAAGTGACAAACGCAGAATATACTGAATTTTTAAACGCAAAAGGAGAAAATATCAACACTGACCACGTATGGCACTGGCCAGGCATAGACATCGTTCTCGATCACAGAAGCGGTAAATATACCGTATTAAAGGGATATGAGAACCACCTTGTCTTTAGTGTCAGTTGGTATGGCGCGATGGCTTATGCAAATTGGGCAGGCAAACGGCTACCGACCGAGGCGGAGTGGGAATACGCTGCACGCGGCGGGTTAGCTGGCAAGGAATATCCTTGGGGCGACACGTTTGACAGCACGCGGGCGAACTGCTCCGATAATAATATCGATGATACGACAGCGGTAGGGAGTTATGCGCCGAACGGTTACGGTCTGTATGATATGGCGGGGAACGTCTATGAATGGTGCTTAGATGTGTATAATTATAACTTCTATGCTATTTTGCCTGCCCGGAATCCGTTGTCGGGTGCGCCTAGTATTCAGTGGTTATTGGATAACTACGAAAAGACTGACAGTCACCTCCACCTCGTCTTGCGCGGCGGCTCATGGAGCAGCGATGCGCTGCGTATGCGAGTTGCGTATCGTTATCACTATTCGCCTACGTTGACGTACTCCGGTGGTGGGTTCCGTTGTGTGAAATCTCTAACCCCTTGAAGCTTTGCTGTCTAATACTTTTTAGGCTCAGGTGAATCGCTGAAAGGCACTGAAGATAGAATCCAAGGCGTGATGGCGAGTAAGCGTTTGCTTACTTACAGCTATCACGTCCTTTTATTTATTCTTAACTCCACGGAGGACGATTTAGCACTATCAGATGGAGGTTGATAGTCTAAGCATTGCAGCGAGATATAACGTTCTATTCTGATTCCTGAACGGTCCCGGGGTCTCAGGAGTTTCTGGAAACCTAGAGAACAGTTGTGCTTCACTAACCTCGTTAAGGTCGATTGGTTTTCCGAGCGTTTCAATTTCTCCGAAGTAAGCAATTCCCCAGTATTCAAGAGTGAACATAAAGTAGTGAATGTAGCATAGAACTTCGAGATCCTTCAGCTTTGCGCCTGTCTCTTCTAGGAGTTCCCGGTGTGCGGCCTCTTCAGCGGTTTCTCCCGGTTCGACGCGTCCGCCAGGTAATACCCAAAAATCGCTATCTTGCCATTTGCAGAAGAGGATTCGATGTTGTTGATGCGCGATGCAATTGACGACATCGATGTGTCCTACGTCTGTTGGAGGTTTTCCAAAATGGAGCAGCATGTGTCCATCTTGTTCTTCGACTCTTTGAACCAATTCTCCCCTCCGTATTATACCTTCTTGTCTGCTCTGTTAATTTGTAGTATCTGTAAGTAATTCGCGCCCATTCAGCGGTTGCACGGGTCGATTGTTACCGTTGAAGATTGCTTTAAACGCTGCGATTTGTGCTTCAGACATCTCTATAGGGGTTGTCAATACGAACCACTTGACCCCTTCCGTACAAGGCGGCGTTGTCAACGAACCGTTATAGCGGTAGGTGTGCTTTTTGCTCGGCAACAGATCGGAGGCGTTTAGGGTAATGTTTTCGATCTGTTTAGGTTCGCCTGAGACGGGCGGCAGATAGGCCCAAAACAGGTTAAATGCTGTGTTGATGTCTCCACTCTTGATGAGTAGGCCGATAACAGCCAAGGTGCCGTCTTCACTTTTGTGAACAAGATGCATTTCCATGTCGGATTTTTCTCCTGCTACCGTATGTTCGCTGGGGGCGTGAAAGTGGAATTCTATAAGGTGATATTTCGTTCCATCTACCTCAATCCAACTACCCTTAGGGTACGCCACTTGGATTGTCTGGCCAGTATTTTGGACATTCAAGGACGTAGATTGGTAATTGAAGGTAATGGGCGAGAGCTTGGCTGATATGGGATTCACGAGGTCAATTGGTGATTGGTGTATTCCTACGCTACACAGTTCATATTCCGGACTGAGTTGTCCCCAGATGTCGGGTCCGTCGTCTACTTCGTAGCCCCAGCATGGCTTCTCAGTAGAAGGAGCAGTGTGCTTTTCTTTTTTTTTGTAATTCATTACAAGTGTGCGTCGGGGTGGCGGGTGAACGATTTCTGCATATGGCTCTCCGCCAAGTGTGTAAGGTTGAGATCTAAAACATTTATGTGCGTCTCAAGCCGAGTGTTTTTGGGATAACGTGTAAGTAAATCAGCAAAGGAGGTGCCGCCGTCACACATTGGCCGTGCTGGCGGCTTTGAACAATTCTTGTTGGCTTGTTTATAAGGCAAATGTTTTCTCGTCATCAAGAGCCATTAGGGCAAACCATGTGTTAATGTCGGTTCGCTCTGGTGCGATCTTATTGATCATTTTCGCCATGATTGCCTTATAGCGTTCATCTGTGGGTCCCATCTGGGTCATTCGTTGATTGTATGCCTCGATGTCTGATTCACTTTTCGGGTGGTTTGTCTTCAACCAGGTTTCAACATCTGCGTCGGTTGACAATGTTTTCAGTGCTTCAGCGAGTTCTGTGGCGGAGATTCCTAGGAAAGCGAGTGTTGCACGATCGATTCCAGAGTCCTCACCGTAAAAGTAAGCTCCTAGCGTGTTGCTATTTGCTGCGCGCCCCTTATCAATCAGCCGGGCGAGTTGAACCATTCCATATACGTCCGTGTTGTAGGGGCTCCGTGGTGCTTGGCGATTGAGGTCGAGAATGCCGAAGCTCTGCTGATCGTCCAGGTCTTGAAGTGCAACCCATGTGTTGATGTCTGTGCGATTTGGGGCTATTTCTCGGCATCGCGCTTCGAAGCGTTCCTGTGTTTCCGCGTTGGGTGCATAGTTCACCAATGTTTCGTTGAATTCGTCGATGGCGGCTTGTGATTTACCGGATTTCTCTCGTACCCATGCCCCAATTTCAAGGTTATTTGGGTTCTTGACTGCTGCCTCCTGAAAATCTGCAGCTGAGATACCGAGGAATGCTAAGATGCGGCGGTCTTGTCCAGAGTTGTCTCCGTATAGGTATTCCCCGATTTTTCCGGCGCGTTCGGCTCTTGCTTTGTCAGCCATCCGAGCGACGCCACCAATGCCTGCCACCTCTTTAGCGCGTGCGCTGCGCGGGGGCCCGGCAGTGAGATCTTTCTCCCAGAAACTGCCCCAATCGTCCAATTCCATAGATTGGAGTACTGTGGTAATGTCGGTTCTGCCTGGTGCAAAGCGGGCGATTCGGTCCTTCAGGCGTTGTTTGTGGCCTTCAGTATCGGGGTTTAGGTTGATGGCTTCATCGTTAAACTCGGTGATTTCGGATTCTGTTTTTCCGCTTGTTTTGAGTACCCATTTTTCGAGGTCGGCATCGTCGAGTTCAGCAGCTGCTTCTGCGTAAGCGTCGGCGGTGATTCCTAAAAACGTTAGGACGCGCTGATCTAATCCGGAGGTATCGCCGTAAATATATTCTCCGAGTGTTTCCGCGTTATATGCGCGTGCCTTATCTGTTAGCCGCGCTGCCCCTACAATTCCGGCGATGCCGAGGTTTGTGGGACGGCGTGGCGGTTGGCGTGTCAAATCCATAATGTATGTCCTTCCAATTTCAGATTTAAAAATAAAATATTATATTTCTTTATATTTTATCACATTTATAGGTGGTGTCAAGCGAAAATTTGTGTGAATTGTTCAATTTGCCTTGATATTTTTCGGTGGAAATGCTACGTTTGTATCAAAGATGCTGGGAGGGGTATGATGGGATTTCCTGTTTACGACTATCGGACAGATGTAAGGAACGTGTTGGTAACGCCGCAAATTCGGTCTCGGTTTTTAAGAATGGAACCTGGGCAGTGTGCGCAGCGTCACAGTCATGATTTGGGTCATGAAATTTTTCTGATTTTGGAGGGGCGCGTCGAATTTGAAATTGATGGTGAAAGGGAAGAGTTGGGCCCGGGACAGATGTGCGTCGCTTTAGCGGATCAACCGCACACGGTGTGCGTTCTCGGTGATGAGCCAGTGACGATGTATCTTTCTGTCACCCCACATATACAGCCGACGCACACGCCGCGTTCAGAAAATGGTGAACGGCTGTCACAGAATTTTATGCCGGATCGTGCTTACGATGTCGAGCCGGAGGTGGAGGTGTCTGTATCGGAGCTGGTTGCGCGGCAAATCTGTGTGTCTAAGTTGCTTGAAGAGTTAACGCAAGCGTGTACAGCGGTTCAACAAGCGGCGGGCGGTGAGCTCAAGACAGCACTAGCTGAAGGCGACGCGGCTGCAGCGGTTGCCGCGCGTAAAGCGATGTGGGAAGCAATCTTTCCTGTCTACAAGGCTGTTGCGGAGTTGGGAGCTGTTTGGAATGCCCTTGCTCCGCGCATAACTGATGAGTCGCTTCGCGGATGAGAAAACAAATTGACACATTCTGCTTTTTCTTGCTAGTTTTAACTTGTTTTATCTGCAAGTCTGTGATATACTTAAAAAAATAAAGGGACGTTCGCCTAATTTAGTTTGCGGAATTCCTGATTTGAACCGAATTTGATTTAACAACGTTTAAAATTGTTTAATGTTAGAATAGATTTCCCGTTTGGAAAGTCTCGTTTAAGCGAGTCATTTTTGTGTATCTACTAAAAGTACACTAGCTGGGGGAATATCCTAAATCCAAGTGTTTTTCCTTCAGACGAGGAATAGATCTTTGCCTAAAGGGCAGAGAGAAAACGTAAATACAAATGAATTGTAAGGAGTACCTTATGATGAGAAATCAGCTTTTTAATAGGAAATTCATTTTTTCCTTGTTAGCTGTTGCAATCTGTTTAGGGTTCACAACGATGAGCTACGGTGAAGCGACCGTCTCTGTAGAACCTGCCGAAGTAGGATCCCCGGCGGCCGGGGAAGAACTCATGGTGAGTATTAATATAATGGGTGGTGCTGGTGTCGCCGGATATCAAGTGACTGTTAACTTTGATCCGACTGCGCTCAGCTATGTTTCTGGCGGAAACGCAGACTATCTACCCGCGGGTGCGTTTGCGGTACCAGTTGAGGCAACTGACAGTAGTGTCATAATTGCTGCGACTTCTCTAACAGGTGCTGCACCTGATGCTGACGGCACACTCGCTACAGTAACGTTTGAAGTTGTTGAAGCAAAAGCTTCTACTATTAGCCTCAGCGATGTTACTTTGTCTGATGCTGCAGCGGCGGCTTTAGATGTGGCTACCATGGACGGTATGATTACTGTTCTTGGTGAGGAGCCCGCTGAAGAAGATCCGATGATGAATACTGAGGAAACCGGTGAGGAGCCCGCTGAAGAAGATCCGATGATGAATACTGAGGAAACCGGTGAGGAGCCCGCTGAAGAAGATCCGATGATGAATACTGAGGAAACCGGTGAGGAGCCCGCTAAACCGGAGCCTACTGAGAAATCCACCCAGATGTTTGAGATTACGCTCACAAACCTCACTATGGGTGAGGCTGGCATGGGTGGGCAAATGTTTTCACCTCCGATCTTTGTGACGCACGCTGCGGGTGTAGACCTTGCCCCCGTTGGTGAGGCTGCGAGTCCCGCACTTGTCGCACTTGCTGAAAATGGAGACGTCTCAGGTCTGGTTGAGCTCACAACCGCTGCTGGTGCACACAGCAAACTCGCTGATGGGTATGTTGCGCCGGGTGAGTCTGTTACGGTCACTGTGACGGCTGATATGATGAACTCTTCGCTCTCTGTAGGGACGATGCTGGTCTCAACAAACGACGGTTTCATCGCTGCGACAGATGTGCATCTTTTTGATGAGCACGGCATGCCTATGCCAATGGAGCTAGAGTTGATGGCTTACGATGCTGGTAGTGAAGATAATACAGAGATGGCTTCTGATATTCCGGGGCCGCTGGGCTTAGATGCCGCGGTTGATCCGGAGGGCAGCAATGCACGTGTTCCGACAGAGGGAGGCGTTATTGCTCCGCACGAGGGCATCCAAGGTGGTGCTGACGTTGGAGAAGCGTTTGCTTGGGAAGAGCCGACAGCGATGCTCACAATCACCCCTGTTGAAGCACATCCAGAACCGCCAGTGCATCCCTCCTTGGAGTTTGACATTACGCTTACAAACCTCACTATGGGTGAGGCTGGCATGGGTGGTCAAATCTTCTCGCCTCCGATCTTCGTGACACACGCTGCGGGTGTAGACCTTGCCCCCGTTGGTGAGGCTGCGAGTCCCGCACTTGTCGCACTTGCTGAAAATGGAGACGTCTCAGGTCTGGTTGAGCTCACAACCGCTGCTGGTGCACACAGCATGGTTGCTGACAGTTATGTTCATCCGGGTGAGTCTGTTACGGTCACTGTGACGGCTGATATGATGAACTCTTCGCTCTCTGTAGGGACGATGCTGGTCTCAACAAACGACGGTTTCATCGCTGCGACAGATGTGCATCTTTTTGATGAGCACGGCATGCCTATGCCAATGGAGCTAGAGTTGATGGCTTACGATGCTGGTAGTGAAGACAATACAGAGATGGCTTCTGATATTCCGGGGCCGCTGGGCTTAGATGCCGCGGTTGATCCGGAGGGCAGCAATGCACGTGTTCCGACAGAGGGAGGCGTTATTGCTCCGCACGAGGGCATCCAAGGTGGTGCTGACGTTGGAGAAGCGTTTGCTTGGGAAGAGCCGACAGCGATGCTCACAATCACGCCGAGGACGATTCCAATAGATCCTCCACCTGAACCGGTTCCTGCTTTTGACGTTACCCTTGAACCCGGGCTGAACATGATTTCTGTTCCACTGATGCCGGAAGAACCCTACACTGCGAAATCGCTGGCAGAAATGATCGGGGCGACAGTCGTTATTCAACTGAATTCTGCAACGCAGAGTTTCGTTGGTTATACCGTCGCTGATGGTGGCAATGGTTTTGACATTGAGGGCGGTAAAGGTTATATCGTCAACACACCGGCTGGCGGTATGGTAAAATTCATGGGTGGTCCGTGGGACAACCAGATGCACGCCGATGCCTCGGAACCTGGGCCCGCTATGCATGTCGGTGATGAGGAACATAATCAGGATATGCATGCTGAGGCGACGGAGCCTGGTCCTGATATGCATGCCGATGATGAGGAACATGATGCCGCTATGCATGATGCTGCTGAGGATCATGATCACGATCATGCCGAGGATCATGATCACGCAGAGGTGATGGAAGAAGGTGCCGGAGCTGCTCCTGCCCTCTCCACATTCAAGAGTGCATGGGCGTTCATCGTCACAAGCGATATTCAGGGCATGGAGACCGGCACGGCTTACACGCTCATCGCCGAAAACCTACGCACTGGCAGTATCGCAACACAGAACGTCAAAAACGCTATGAGACGATCCACTGCCATCTGGGCAGACCTTAACCGCAATAGCGTCATCGAAGCCGGCGATAGACTTCAAGTCGCCCTCTACGATGACCGCGGTCAACTCGTCTCAGGTCCCTTCCAACGCACAATAACCACGACTGATCTTCGCAGCGCATTCCTGAGCTTGGACATGACGGTTGGAGATGTGCGTCCACAGGAGACTGTTTTGGCACAGAACTTCCCGAACCCGTTCAACCCAGAAACGTGGATACCGTATCAGTTGAGTGCCTCGACAGAGGTATTGATAGAGATCTATGATGTCTCGGGGCGTTTGGTTCGGCGTTTAGACTTAGGATGGCAGGCGGTAGGTTCGTATACGAGTCCGTCGCGTGCTGCGTATTGGGATGGTCGGAATGCGGTAGGTGAGCGTGTAGCGAGTGGTATCTACTTCTATACGTTGCAGACATCAGATTTTGCTGCAACCCGACGGATGGTTATCCTCAAGTAATATAGCAGCGAATGCACTTTTTGGCGAAGCTTGCGAGCCAAAACTTGCGATTGAAAAATAAATTGAGAAATAAAACGCCCCAACCTGCCGGTTTAGCTAGCAGCGAATCAACGCCGATTAGCAGTCGGCGTTGGGGCGTTTTTTACATATACACAGAAGGAGACGTTTTGTGAGTTATCTGAAAGATATTTTACCTGTTTGGGCGATATTTGGGCTACTTTTCGGGGTAGGTACCAGCAGCGTATTTGCTTTTTCTGTTCAGCCGCCACCGGTTGAGAAAACTGGAGCACCCAATGAAGGCACTTGTATGGACTGCCATGGCGGTAATGAAATTAATGCTTCCGGTGGTTCGTTAATGTTGACAGTTCCTGAAGTCTATGAGCCGAATGAGGTATATACAATTATCGTTGATTTATCGCGTGCCGGGCAAAGCAAGTGGGGTTTTGAAATGACAGCGTTGGATACCACTGGGGTAAGGGCTGGTTCCTTCACAGCCGATGCTGCGAATACTCAGCTAACAGAATCAAACGGTAAGCAGTATATCCAGCATACGACCGCTGGGACTTCTGTAGGCACAAACGACATGCATAGTTGGGAGTTTGAGTGGACTGCTCCTGATACCGATATAGGACCTATCACCTTCTACGCGGCTGGAAATGCCTCCAACAATGATGGTGGTATCACCGGCGACTATATTTACACAGCGCAAGCGGAATCGACACCGCCGGTTCCTGTGGTTGCAGGGGTAACTTTGGAGATTATCGGAGATACGGCACTTTCGACAGTAGATGCCGTTGCAGGTGTGAATTATACGCTCAAAGTCACGAATACCGGGAATATGATGGACACAGTAAGAATTGAACTTGAAGCTTCAGCAGAGACGGGCATTGAAGGTAATGTTCTTGGTAACTTGAGTGACACTTCAGTTACGCTTGAGGCAGATGCGTCTATGGAGGTTACGTTGAAAGTTGCGGGAGATGGATTAACAGAGCCCGGGGATTATGCTATTTATGTAACGGCAATCTCTGAATCGGACAGCACGATGACTGCTAGGATCACAACAACGACTACGATAGAAATGTCCGCGCCACCGACTCCGTGGGATGTTAACGACGACGGGACTGTCAATATTCAAGACTTAGTGCTTGTCGCAAGTCAATTCGGTCAGTCTGGTGAGGCACTGAAAGGGGATATCAACCGTGATGGGACCGTAAATATCCTAGATTTAGTCGCTGTTTCCTCACATTTCGGTGAAGCTACAAATAATTAGCGCTTAAGGGAATCTAAAAATGGCATCTAAATATAGAGTTGGAATTATCGGATGTGGCGGTATAGCTAATGCGCATGCTCGGGGTTATGTGGGTGTTAAAGACACAAAAATTGTTGCTCTCGCTGACCCGGTTCAGGTGGCGCTTGACAAGTTTTCTGCCACGTATGGCGTATCGGCTGAAAATTGCTATTTGGATGCGCGCGAGATGTTGGACGCAGAACATCTGGATATTGTTAGTGTTGCTACGTGGCATCAACTTCATGCCCCTATGACAATTGCGGCGTGTGCGCGGAGTCCGAAGGCGATACTCTGTGAGAAACCGATGGGCGTGAGTCTGGGTGAATGTGATGAAATGCTGGTCGCTGCGAGGCGGAACGATGTAAAGCTTGTGATTGGGCATCAACGCCGTTTCAATTCTGCTTGGACGGATGCTCGGAACCTGATTGCTGAGGGCGCGATTGGTGCCCCGCGCCAGATTGTCTGTCACGGTGGACAAGGTTTATTGAACGACTGCTCACATCTTTTTGATATGATGCGATATGTCGTCAGCGATCCAGACCCGGCATGGGTTATCGGTAACGTTGAACGAAAAACCGATCGTTACGAGCGTGGTATTCAGATTGAGGATCGGAGTGCGGGGATCGTCGGTTTTTCGAACGGCTGTATCGGTATGCTCTTGCAGGAGATAGGCAGGCAGAACTATCAAGGCGGTATTGTTTACGGGACAGACGGCATTGCCGATGTAACAGAAGGACGGGTTCGTCTTCTGAATAATAAGACTACGGACTGGGAAGAACGTCCCTCTGATGGGAGGAACCAACATGTTGCGCAAGCGGCTGAGTTGGTTGAATGGATTGAAGGCGGCCCAGAGCATCGCGGTGAAGCGAAACATGGACGTGCTGCGGTTGAGATCATCATGGCTATCTATGAGTCTGCGCGGATGCACGAAGTTGTCCAGTTGCCGCTCCGGACGCATGCGAATCCGCTAGATTGGATGATTGATCAAGGGGATTTGCCAGTTGAGCGTCCGGGGCGTTATGACATTCGTGCGTTTCTGTTACGCGGTGAGTCTATGGAGCCTGAAGCGTGAGAAGCGCTTACAAACGTTTAGAGAGCTATGCAGATTACACAAGGTTTTACGGTTGGCTTAGCAGCGATACGGCGTAACAAATTGCGTTCTGTGCTAACGACGCTCGGCATTATCATCGGTATAGCGGCGGTTGTGTCTGTTATTTCTGTTGGTGGTGGTGCAAAGCATCTGATACTCGCTGAATTAGAACGGATCGGCGGTGCGGGCCTGATCATCTGTTTCAGGAAGGGGGAGTTTCGCAGAGAAGACGGCTCGTATGTGGAAAATAAGCATCCAGAGTATATTGAGTATGAAGATCTCGATTTTCTCCTTGATAACTGTCCTTCTCTTAAAGGGGCTACAGCCTTGTCGGAAATTAATCTCAACGTATCGCACAAGCGCGTCAATCAGTCCCTTCAGATTCAAGGGGTTACGCCCTACTACGAAGATGTTAATAATTGGTATGTCGAAACAGGTAGGTTTATTACACAGATCGATATGGAACGGAGAGAACCTGTCTGTGTCATCGGTTCTGAAGTCAAGAAAGACCTATTTGAAAGTGCGGATCCGCTTGGCCGTCAGCTCAGATTAGGAGAGGAGCGCTTTACTGTTATCGGGGTCATGGAGGAAAAAGGGAATAGTATAGCGAGCGAAGGGTGGGATAGCCGTGTGATTATTCCACTGACCACAATGGAGATTCGCTTTATTGGACAACAGAAGGATTGGCTTATTTTATGGGCGCAAGCCGAGAGTTATGAAAAGGTCGATCAAGCTGTGGCTGAAATCAAAATAGCGATGCGGCAACAACATGGAGATGAAAAATATTTTGAATTTTTCACTGCAAAAGAGATTATAAAACAGGTGGGCGAGGTGAGTCGGATTATTCAGATGCTCCTCGGGGGCGTTGCTAGTGTTGCCTTGTTTGTGGGTGGTATCGGTATCATGAACATCATGTTAGTTTCGGTAACCGAGCGGACTCGTGAGATTGGTTTGCGCAAAGCTATTGGAGCGAGGCGGCGCGATATTCTGATTCAGTTTTTAATTGAAGCGATTGTTTTAAGCGTTTGCGGCGGCCTCATCGGTATTTTCATTGGAAGTAGCCTTACTTCTGTTTCGAGTCTGGTTATTTCAAATTTCGTGAAGACGGCTTGGCCTGCGGCTGTCTCTACCCAAGCGGCTTTAATCGCTTTTAGCGTCTCGGTGTTCATCGGTGTGTTTTTCGGACTCTATCCGGCGAACAAAGCTTCGGGTCTAACTCCTACGGAAGCGCTGCGTCATGAATAGGGTTTCTTGATCCAAACTTTCCAAACCGAGGGTGTTGTAATAGACTTAGATAGTAGGTTTTGGTTGTGATCTACCTGCAAAAACGAAGGAGCATGTGCTGTGTCGAATCAGAAAACGAAAGTCCGCGCCGCTGTTGTTGGTCTCGGTTGGCCCGGAATTCAACATCTCAAAGGCTATATTTCTGATCCACGTTCGGAGGTCATTGCTGTTTGTGACTTGGATAAGGGGCGCGCCCGGGAGGTTGCCAAGGAATATGAAGTCCGGCGTGTGTATACGGATCATCTGAAACTGTTGGAAAACAGCAATGTTGATGCTGTTAGTATCTGTCTGCCCAATTTTCTACACGCTCCTATTTCAGTTGATGCGTTAAACGCTGGCAAACATGTGCTTTGTGAGAAACCGCCTGCTCGGAATGCGCAAGAAGCATTGGTTATGGCTGATGCAGCGCGCGAAAATGATAAGACGTTAATGTATGCTCTTGTGCAACGTTTTGATGGCAGCACGCAACGGGTTAAACAGTTGGTAAGAGCGGGGAAACTCGGGGAAATTTACTTTGGCAAAGCAGGTTATGTTCGGCGGCGCGGTGTACCTGTCGGTAGAGAAGGCTGGTTTGTTGATAAAGAACGCGCGGGGGGTGGTGCCCTGATAGATATAGGTGTTCATGCTTTGGATTGTGTTTGGTGGCTCATGAACGCCCCGAGGCCCGTGGAAGTGATGGGGACATCATATTCTCACTTTAAGCATCTCGTACCTGATGGCATTAAATATAATGTTGACGATGCGACATTCGCCCAGATTCGCTTTGAAAACGGTGCGACTATTCTCCTTGAGACCACATGGGCGCTGAATCTACCGGGCGACAATTACATTAAAGTGGCGGGCACGAAAGCGGGAGTGACACTCAGTCCTTTCACACTTTACACAGAAGAAGATGGCAAGGAGTTGGACAAACCGCTTGAGGCTCCTGCGATTAACAGTTTTCATGAAGAAGTGAGCCATTTCATAGAGTGTATAGTTGACAGGAAAGAACCTATCTCCTCGGCAGAACAGGGCATTATGCTGATGCAGATGCTTGATGGTATTTACGAATCTGCACAGCAGGGTCGGTCTGTCCCTATTGAGGATTTAAGTGTCGCGCCCGAATGAAGTCTCTCTGTTTGAGCTTGTATGTCTATCTGGCATTCGCAGAGAAATCTTTCCAAAAGCGGATGCAATATCGGGTTGCTAATCTTGCGGGTTTAACTACCAATTTCTTTTTTTTGCTGGTACAAATTTTTGTCTATACTGCCTTCTACGCCGCCCGTACCGGTCCCCAACCTCTCAATCTTGACGAAATTATCACCTATTTCGTTCTTTGTCAGGTTTCGTTTATGCTTATGCCGTTTTGGGGTGCTCGTTCTGAGATTACGAGTGCTATTAAAAGCGGCGATGTCGTGCTCCAATTAACCAAACCGGTTGATTTCCAGGCATATTGGTTCGCTCATGAATGTGGTAGAGCCTACTACTACTTATTCATGCGGGGATTCCCGACTTTTCTTATCAGTATTTTCTTTTTTAAGGTCTCGATTCCACAGCAGCCTGCTGTCTTAATAACATTTGCAATTTCAATGATGCTCTCCATTTTCATGAGTATTGCAATTACTATCATGATTTTTAGCAGCGCGTTCTGGACGCTTGATACAACGGGGGTTTCTGGAACGTCTTATTCCATAATTACCTTCTTTTCTGGAATGTTGGTTCCGATTCCACTGTGGCCGGAAGGGTTAGCACAGATCGCAAGATGGCTACCGTTCGAGGGTTTGATTGATGTCCCGTTTAGTATCTATTTAGTTAAGATTAGAGGTGTTGAGGTATGGTTTGCTATAGGTAGACAAGTAGTGTGGACTCTCTTTTTTCTTGGATTGGGACGTATCCTTTTAAGTCGAGGGTTTTCGCGCTTGGTTATACAGGGCGGTTAGTAGATATTCCGAGAAAATGCGTCATCTTTCGCTCTACTTCCAGTTCGTCAAACTCCGTATTCGGTCGCAGATGGAATATCGGTTTTCATTCGCCCTTGATTTGTTCTCTCAAGCGAGTGTCTCTGTCATAGATTTTTTCATGATTGCCCTTCTGTTTAACCGTTTCAAACAGCTAGCAGGCTGGAGTCTATGGGAGGTTGGGTTTCTGTATGGTATGATAGGTATCTGTTTTGCCCTTGCTGAAATGATGGGGAGAGGCTTTGATGCTTTTCAGAGAAGTATTGTACTCGGTGATTTTGATACGGTTCTTATCCGTCCGCTTGGCACCTTCTATCAAGTTTTTGCGCATGAATTTTTGCTGCGTCGGTTAGGGAGAGTCGCACAAGCACTGGTTGTGTTGCTGATTGCCAATTCACAATTAAGCGTCCAGTGGACGTTTATCAAGACAGGATATCTGTTGATTTCCCTAATGAGCGGGACCTGCTTTTTCATAGGGCTCTTCGTGATCGCTGCAACGTCCTGTTTTTGGACTGTCCAATCGATTGAGATCATCAATGTTTTCACACATGGCGGCGTTTTCATGGGTAGTTATCCGTTTTCTATCTATAGATGGTGGTTCCGGCACTTCTTTACCTTTATTGTTCCTCTGGCGTGTGTTAACTATTTTCCGTCCCTTTTTCTTCTGGAAAAAGTTGGAATGTCAGGTGTTTCACAGGTGGGTTTGCAATTAGCGCCTTTTGCAGGTTTCCTCTTTCTCGGTATCACTGTACTATTCTGGAGATGGGGTGTGTTGCACTATCAGAGTACAGGGCATTAGAATAGTTATACATGTCAATTTTAAGTGCAAGTCGATGGATAGTAACGCTTAAAGTATTTTTTTTAGCTTGATAATTTGCTATAGGATGGAAGGGCAGAGAGGACGGCGATGATCGAAGTTGATAACCTGAGCAAAACCTTTAAAGTGTATCATCACCGCAAAGGATTTTTCGGAAGTTTTGTGAATATCTTTTCTCGCAGGCATCGCATAGTGCAAGCGGTGGACAAAATTTCTTTTAGCGTAGCGCGTGGTGAAATCGTTGGATATTTGGGACCTAACGGTGCTGGGAAGTCAACGACTATCAAGATGTTGACCGGTATTTTGGTGCCTTCGTCGGGAAGTGTGATTGTGAACGGTTACATTCCACATCGGCAGCGGAAGCAAAATGCTAAGCAGATTGGGGTTGTGTTTGGCCAACGCTCACATCTATGGTTCGATTTACCAGTTCAGGAATCGTTTGAGTTGCTACAGCGTATCTATCGCATTAGAGAAACCCAATACCGCGCCAATGTGGAAATGTTCGAGGAATTGCTAAATCTTGGGGATTTTTTCCAGACCCCTGTCCGCCAGTTGAGTCTCGGTCAGCGGATGCGTGCAGACATTGCCGCTGCGCTGCTCCACAATCCAGACGTGCTGTTTCTTGACGAACCGACTATTGGGTTGGATGTAGTTGCAAAGGCGCGTATCCGACAGTTTATCCAAAAGATTAACGAAGAGCGAAAAGTCACGGTTGTATTGACAACACATGATTTAGACGATGTTGAGAAGTTGTGCAAGCGCGTTATCCTCATCGATAATGCCCGTCTCTGTTTTGATGGGGAACTTGCTACGTTGCGCCGGTTGCTTTCAACGGAACGTTTTTTGAACGTCGATTATGCGGATGTCTATGCGGACGTTAGCGTCCGGAACGCGGATGTTGTGTATCAGGAGGGTGCTCGCGTGCAGTATCGATTTTCGCCAGAGGAGGTTAGTGCAGCGGATCTCATCGGGGCGATCCTCAAAAAATTCAAGATTGTGGATATATCGATCCAGGATCCTGATATTGAGGACTTGATCAAAACTGTATATGAGGATAATCTTGCGCTTGAGCGTAAATTGGTAGAACAGGTCTCTCCAGACCTATAAAATGAGATTGCCTTGACAAATAGAAAAGCGGCAGAGTATACTATATAAAGGTTTACACAAGATATATCTGAAAGTAAAAGGAGCAATAAAAATGGATTTAAGAGTTGTGATCGCGATGTGCATCCTCGGTGTTCTTCTTACAACTCTCTATGTTGTAAGCCCCGCCGATGCGCAAGATTTTGTAACAGACGGGCTTGTTGCTATGTATACCCTCAACGAGGCAGATATTGATGGTGAAGTTGTCAAGGATGTCTTTGCAGGCAACGATGCAAAACTCGTAGGTAGGCTCACATCTGTTAAGGGGGGGGTACTTGGAGAGGCCTTGGAGTTTGAAGGGAAACCGGATAACTATGTCGAAATTCCGGCCCTCGGCGAGTTTGAGTACGTTACCATTGAATGTTATGCCTTAGAAGGACAGTTCGGAGGCATTCAAGGAATCGTGTCGACATGGCAGTGGGAAGCTGGTAAGGTTCACTTCAAATTTGAGGGAAACCAAATCCAGGTCCATAAGAACGATGGCGTCAAGATCGCCTTCAACGCTGAGAGCGAAGAGTGGTATCACATCGTTTACACCAGTAATACCAAAGATGATGAGCTTAAGCTCTATGTTGATGGTGAGCTAGTTGATGAAGGGACTGCTGGTGCTGCTCCTGAAAAGATGGATGAACGCAGGATCGGCAGTGAACACGATGGTAGATACCTGATCGGTATGATGGATAATGTCCGTATTTACGATCGGATTCTGGATGAAGATGAAGTTAAGCAGAATTTTGACTCGCAAAGCGATCAGTTGCCTGTTGAACCTGCTGGGAAACTTTCTGCTACTTGGGGGTACCTCAAGGGTTTAAGAGATTAAGAACTGCATGCGACGGCAACGGGTTCGGAAGGCCATCATTCCTATTGCTGGGTATGGGACACGCCTTTTTCCGGCGACGAAAGCTGTGCCGAAAGCGCTTTTCCCGATTATCGCTCAAGACGGTTTCGCAAAGCCGGTTATTCAGCTGATTATTGAGGAGGTGCTGACAGCCGGTGTGGAAGAGGTGTGTCTCGTTGCTCAGCCCCAACAGGTTGGATCGATCTCCGATTATTTTTCTGAAGTCGTTGCAGATACAATTCGCGAAAACGCGGAATTGGGAGTGCAGGCGGATCGTCTGAAGGAAATAGGCGAGCGGTTGCACTTCGCAATACAAGAGGTCCCCCAAGGATTTGGGCATGCTGTCTATTGTGCTAGAGATTTCGCCGCTGGTGAACCGGTTATAATCCTGCTCGGAGACCATCTCTATATTTCAGAATCTCAAGTCTCTTGTGCTAAACAAGTAACAGATATCTACGAGCAGGTTGGTCTGTCTATCACGAGTCTTGATCTCTGCCTTGAGAGCGATCTTTCACGCAACGGTGTTGTTCACGGAAACCCTTCCATTGAATCTCCAAGACACTATACATTGTCACAAATTTCCGAAAAACCCACGGTCGATTTTGCGCAAAAACATTTGCGGGTAGAAGGCATCCCTGAACGGCAGTATCTCTGCAACTTCGGTATCGACCTCCTTACGCCCCTCCTCTTTGATATTCTGGATTATAACCACAAGCACCAGATCCTGACGCACGGAGAGATTCAACTTCGGGATGCAATGAATGAAATGATAAGACAAGAAGGCATGTACGGCTATCGAGTTGCCGGGCAGCGTTACGATACTGGCAACCCGCAGGAGCTCCTCAGGAGCGTCAATGCGTTTGGACTGCAAAGTCCGTATCGGGAAGTGTTTGAGAATCAAAATTAGTAAAATCAGATAGAACGTCCCGGATTGGAAACGAGAAAACAGGGTGCTGAACAAAGAAGACCTCATAACATCTGCGTTCGTAAATATACTCCGTCCTATGCGGGCTGCATGGATACTGAAACAACGTCCGTCGAAACCCTTTATTGAGAATAATAGGGAGCCCGATGTCATCATCTCCGAGGCAAAGCGGGATCCTGTTGCTATTGAGGACAAGGTTGACAACGAGCGTGGGCCAGATCTCAGTGGTGAAGGACAACTCAAAGATTACTATCTGGGTAAGACACTTAAGACAAGTGGGCAGAAGATTCAGATGGGTATCGCTGTTCGATTTCCGTATAAGTTCAGGGAGATAGAGGAGGCAAATCTTGATGCGGAAATGGAAAGGGAAGATAACATCGCTTATTGTCTTCTCAGTACGGATGAGCCGTATAGATTTCCTGCGAAGGGATGGCTAACGGGTAGTGTGGCGGACCTTGCGACTGCTATCCGCGTCAGAACAATACCGATCGCCAAAATTAATGAAGCAGCGGTAATTTTGGAGCAAGGTGCGGATAATGCAGGCGAGCTGGTTGATGCAGCTATAGCTGAACGGCCTGAGATCGGTAATCAAATAGAAAAACTCCTCTACCAGGAGTCCTGTCCACAGACAACGCGAATGGCAATGCTTATCATCGGAAATGCTTTTATCTTTCAGAGTTCTCTTGCGGGTAAACCTGAACTAGAGGCGGTACCTTCGCTGAGTGGACTTCGAGGTCATGATGGTTTGCTTGATTCTGATCTTGTTTTTGACGCATGGGATACTATTCGGGCGGTAAACTATCGCTCTATTTATGATGTAGCGATTGGTTTGGTCAATGCCATCGCGCTTGATGACCAACTCGTCGGAAAGGTGCTTTATACGCTCCGCAACACAGCGCTGAACTTAGAGCGTATGGGACTAGCGAGAGAGCATGAACTTGCGGGGATCGTCTTTCAGAAGCTGATTACGGACCGGCGGTTTATTAAGGCGCACTATACGCGTCCTGAAGCGTCAGCTCTGCTGTCTGCCCTCATATTACCTGAGTTAAAAGGCAATGCTCAGCAAATTAAGGTGGCAGATTTCGCTTGTGGCACTGGCACACTTCTCAACGATATTTATCAGCGTATTCTCGGTTTTCATGAGAAGTCGGGTGGAAAAGGGGAAGATATTCATCGGTATATGCTAAAAAACAGTATCGTCGGTTGCGATATCCTGCCTAATGCTGTTCATCTTACGGCATCTATTATCGCTAGTACCTATCCGGAGATCAAAATTGGTGACACGCGAATCCATGCGATGGAATATGGCATACAACGTCCCGACGGACAACGCGCGATTGGTGCTCTAAATTTGTTGTGCAACCCAGAGGAAACTCTACCGATACCGATGACAATCAGCCGCAGGGTTGGGGGGCGAGGAGATGAGGCAACAGATGCTGGGCAAGAATTTAGGCACAAAGAATTCGATGTTGTGATACAGAATCCGCCTTATACTAAGGGGAATACAGACAAAAATTCTGGAGTTCCGAAAACAACTTTTGGAGATAAGGGCCCCGTAGTCGAAAAAGCGATGAAAAAGTCTCTTAAGGCACAGAAGGAGAAAAGCAGCGTCGCCGATGGGAACGCTGGTATCGCTTCATACTTTGTTGAGCTTGCAGATAAAATGCTGAAGCCCAACGGCAGAATGGGTATAGTTCTACCTATAAATGCCATTGCAGGCACAAGTTGGCGAAAGGTTCGAAGACTTTGGGCGAAGGAATACAGTGATGTTGTTGTCGTCACGATTGCAGATGCTCAAATTGAAAACAGTACTTTTTCTGCAAGCACAGGCATAGCGGAATGTCTTGTTATTGCAACCAAGGGGAAATCTGAAACCACGGGCCGAGGCACTTTTGTCTGTCTACATCGCTGCCCTGCCAGTGTACTGGAGGCGCTCGAAATAGCCAATCAGATCTATAGGACATCGGACGGTCTTCGTCAACTTGAAAGCGGCATCACAGGTGGTGATCCTATCAAGATCGGGGCAGAGTCCGTGGGCTATGTAATGGATGCCCCGCTTCCTAACTTTGATGAAGGCTGGGCGGTGTGCCGTGTCAAAGATATGGGGTTGCTTCAATCAGCATATCAACTCGCTAACGGACAGCTGAGACTCCCTCGACAGATAGAACCGCTTCGAATACCAATCTGTCGGTTATCCGATATTGCTAAGACGAGCCCCGGTCCTCTAGACATATACGGGGATCGTGGACGTGGCGGTTTTGATATTGAAGAGGGGTGTCCGGACACTGCCGATTATCCGTGTTTGTGGCATGTTGATTCTCGGGCACAGCGGACGATGCTTGTTTCCCCCGATTCACACGCGTTGCCTAGGCCAAACAAAGACTCCAAAATTAGGGACATATTGGCGGTTAATAGCCGGTTACACTACAGCGAGAGCATGCAGTTTAACGCAGGTTCTGTGGCGGTGATGTTTACTGAACAGAAGTCTATCGGTGTAAATACGCTGCCAAACGTTGCTTTTGCTGACGAAATCTATGAGTATGCTTGGGTGTTGTGGGGCAATTCGGTGCTTGGTTTCCTCTGCCATTGGATGCAAAGTGGTAAACAGCAGCAAGGGAGAGGCATACTCCGAAAAACGACCTTACATTCACTACCGACATTGGATGTCACTCAATTAGCTCCTTCTCAGCTGAAGGCTGCTGAACAGATTTTCCACGTGTTAAAACACCAACAGATGCGTCCGTTCAGCGAAATGGTAGATGATCCAGTGCGGAAACAGCTTGATCGATTACTGTTATCAAAGGTGCTGGGGTTGAAAGAAGACACACATCAGGAAGTTCATGAAGGGCTTGACCTGCTCCGCAAGAAGCTCTGTGCTGAGCCAAGCATCCAGGGCTGAAAAGTGGAGCAGTGTGATTTGGTGGTGGGAATGCGGGGACTTATCTATAAGAATTCAAAAGAAAGACAGGTTTAGGAAACGAGAGTGAAAGAATTATTATTGGACGATGCAAATCGGTTGTGCGCGTCTTTATCTGAATATGAAGCGACCCAGTGTAAGATAAACCTTGCGGAGTATAAGACCTTCGCTCTTAGTGAATCAGAATTTAACGACCTTGTTTTCATGGAAACAAATGACAAGGTTTGGGTCGGCAATCAGAAGTTAGTAGATATTTTAACGCCTAAAGGGCGGTCACGTACTCTTAAAGAGGTGGTGGGCAGGATTATGAAATCGTATCCGTATGAGAGCCCTATCAAAATCTTTAAGCATCTGTTTGACGATGAGCCGTGGTTTGATGGATGTTTTATAATGAGGGCAAGATTTGATCTACGCCTATTCGGTGAATTGTTGGTTAGACCGCTGGCTGACTATGAGAAAGTAGTGCATCCTCCAGAAATCAAATTTTATCTTGAAGATGGAAATCATAGGGCCCTGGTCTATGCCGTTTTTCTGAGATTGGGAGCAAAAGCGTATGAGCCTGTCCGAGTGATTTTCAGCCAAGACTGGAGCCACATCTATCCGTGGGCACAGTTGACTTCATGATGCTGCTTAGTCTAGTGTCTCCCCTACTTTTAATGTGACAATTTCCACATCCTGAGAGCCGGTTAATTTACGGAGTTCTTCAGGGGTACCCGTTAGCATGGGGAATGTTCCGTAATGGATAGGTAAAATCGCTGGCACGTCAAGCAGTTGCGCTGCGTAAGCGGCTTCACGCGGGCCCATGGTGAAATGGTCGCCAATAGGAAGCAGGGCCAGATCGGGTTGGTAGATCTCACCGATAAGCCGCATATCCGCGAACACGTTGGTGTCCCCGGCGTGGTAAATTTTGTAACCGTTTCCGAATTCAATAACGTAGCCTGCGGGTTCCCCGAGATAGACCGTTGTCCCGTCTTCTTCCGTGAAGCTGCTGCTGTGGTTCGCTGATACCATGGTTGCCTTTATGTTGCCGACTGTGACGGTGCCGCCCTTGTTCATTCCAATAGTGTTTTCGACTCCTTGTTTGCCAAGCCATTCTGCGATTTCGACGATAGAGACGACTTTGGGCGTATATATTTTGGCAAGTGGTACAGCGTCGCTAATATGATCGGCGTGTCCGTGCGTAATAAGGATAACGTCGAGGCTGTTGAAGGTTTTGAGTTCATCAGGGCAGACAGGGTTTTGAGTTACCCACGGGTCTATGAGGAGCGTTTGTCTGTCTGCTTCGATTTTAAAGGTGGAATGTCCAAGCCATGTTAGGCGAATGCCGTTGTTGAGTTTCATCGTTTGTTTTCCAAGATTTCCTTTAATCTATAGGCGATAATTTCTACTTCTGCGGGCATTAGGGTTTGAGCGTTGATAAATATGCTGTTTGTGCCTGTGCTTGCAATGTCGATAGCAGGTTCGCCAGTTCGCAGCTGCTGGAGTATTTCGTTTCGTGTGATACCGAGTTGTTGTGGATCGAAGCGGATTTGAGTGCGGGGCATTGGTTGTCCGGCTTCAGATGGGAAGTTGCGCTGTACTGTGACACCGTGGAGGTCCTTGAATACCTCGGTATAGTAAGTAACGTGATCTTCGTAAGCTTGTTGCAATTGTTCGTGATCTTGATTTAAGTACCATTCCACTGCGGAGAATAGTCCTACCAATTCTTCTTTGCCGACCTTCATCCCCCTGCCAATGAACGGGTGTGGTGGTCCATTGAAGGCGATAGCCTCAATCAGTGATTTTCTTCCGAGGATTAACCCGCTGCTTTGCGGACCTCGTAATCCTTTTCCGCCGCTAAAGAGTGCCAAGTCTGCGCCCATTTGTGTGAAACGCCATAAATTTTCTGGTGGTGGCAGCTGTGCGGCGGCATCAACGATAAGCCGGACATCGTGTTTTTTGGCAATAGCGATGGCTTGCTCATAAGGTATCCAGAGGTGTTCTCTACTTGGATTAGCGAAGTAGAAGATTGCGGCTGTTTTCTCGGTGATAGCGTTTTCGAGTTCGTCGGGTGTTGTCCCGTTTTCATCACCAATCTCTACGAATCTGACACCGACCTGTCGCACTGCAAAATCGTATCCGACGCGCCCATGGCGATGTACGATGACCTCACTTTTCATTGAGTCGTCGAGGTGTGGTAATTTTTCGCGCTTCGTAGCATCGAGTCCAGTGATGCAAGCAGCGGTAGTGAGTGTCAAGGCGGCAGCGGCTCCACAAGAAACATATGCTGCCTCGTTGTGGGTAAGTTTGGCGATTTCTTCACCGACCCGTTTTTGGAGTTCGAGGATGTCTACGAAGTGTTTGGAGGCATCAGCCATCGCTGCGACGACCTCGGGGGGCATAATAGAGCCACCGAGCCGAGTGAGCGTTGCGTTTCCGTTAATAACTGTGCGGACGCCGAGGCGTTTGTAGATGTTCATGATTATGGCAGTCAACTTTCGGTCGATTGCGTGGTTTTAACAAACGTTTTGTCTAGCGCGAGGGTTGATGACTGCGGGCGGAGTCCGCCCTCTTGATGTCCAATTGCTATTTATCCGACCTCTTGGCCGTCTAATTTACCGACAGAGAGATCAATTTCGTCGCGATTTTCGATTTTGTCTACCTTACCGTCCGCCATGTGGAAGATGCGATCGGAAACATCCAACATTTTGTGGTCGTGTGTTGCTGTAATGATGGTTACCCCGTTTTCAGCGTTGAGTCGGCGGAGCAGTGCTATGATTTCTAAGCCCGTTTTGGTATCGAGGTTCCCTGTTGGTTCATCGGCGAGGACGATGGCTGGGTCGTTCGCTAGGGAACGAGCGATCGCGACGCGCTGTTGTTGTCCGCCGGAGAGTTCTAAGGGTTTGTGTTGCACACGATCACCGAGGCCAACGAGTGAAAGTAGGTCAACCCCTTTTTCTCTGCTGTCGTCGGCACTGGTACCGGCAAAGATCATCGGCAGTGAAACATTTTCGAGTGCTGTCATGACGGGAATAAGGTTGAACGCCTGAAAGATATAACCGATTTTTCGGCAGCGGAGCCAGGCGAGTTCGTATGCATCGAGTTGTGCGATGTCTACTTCATCAATGTAGACTCTACCTTCGGTGGGTTTATCGAGTCCCCCGATCATATTAAAGAGGGTTGATTTCCCGGAACCAGATGGTCCCATGATAGAGATGTATTCACCGCGTTGGATTTGGAAATTGACCCCGCGAAGTGCATCAACGGTTTGTGTCCCCATCTCATAGCGTTTGATAAGGTTCCGTACGCGGACTGTGTTTTCTTTCGGCAGGATGCGTTGGAACTGTTCTGGTGTTTCGGTGAGAATTGGGTTAACATCGTTTATTTCTGTGGGTATATTCATTTTTCCCCTTATGAGTAGTTAGCATTATTTTTTTTCGCTTACCGTCTCTGTAAGAATCCAAAGATGCCCTGTTTTTTAGGTTCGGGTTCTGGTGTTACGGGTGCATTCTGGTGGTTGTCAGGGATAGCGAACCCGATGAAATTTCGTTTGCCGAGTTGCTGCATAAACGTAAAGAGGGATGTTTCTGCTTCTTTTCGAGTGAGTTGGTACTGATTTTGGACTCCTTTGATAATCTGTGAAATGGTATGCTTACCATCACACATTTTCCAGACGTAAGTTCCGATAGAATCCAGCACGATGACTCTTTTATTAGGGAGCATGAAGAATTTGCTAGCAAGTCGTACCCAAAGTTTGTCTTTCTGTGGAACGACAAGTGAGGCTTCTCCTTTGTCATCTATTTCCCATGTAATCAATTGATTTCGCACCGGAAACGATTTCATAACCTGTGTGCGGTCTACATCAGGGCGTTTCTTAAGCTTGAGGGTGTATAGGAGCTTGTTGATCATTTCATTCGTTATGGGTTATTTTATCTGACGGTTATGATGATAATAAGCATTAATGGCATTCGATGCTCTCGGCGACTTTTTGTACAGTTGGATATGCATCGATATTACTGATGGACTGAATAACATAGATACGATTAGAATGGTTGCATCGCCATAGATGAAAGACAAGTGTTGTCCGTTTAGACAGTTTGTCAAGCACTAACACCGGTGTAAGCGGAACACTATCATAGAGTCGTGTCTGTTGTCCACTAAGGGTGAGGTGTTCATCTCCTGTGTCTGTGTGTGATTCTACTTTGAATCCGTAGCCGCGAATAGCTTTCGCATATTTGGCTCGGAACCATGCTTCAAGCGGATTTGGAGCTTCTTGATAGTCATTGAGCATCACCTCTGCGGGTCCGTATCGTTCGACGCTGAGACTGCCTTTGTCAGGTAGCCGGGTCTGCTTGTTTTGAGTTTGAGATGCCGCGTTGTTCTGTAGCCGGTTACTTGTCGATTTAGCAAGTTGCATAACCCTTTGAAAATGTTCTTTTTTTGCAACGAAGGCAAATAGGAGATAACCGCTGAGCAGTTTTTGGCGTTCCAATTTATATTCTCTGGGGACGCTGAGTTTAAGTCCATAAGCACTCCAGAGCGTTTGTGGTGTGCCGGTGTTGTCTGTAATTGACTGAAAGATTCGTAGGACTGTGGGTCGCCAGTTCTCTTTGAGCCGTCCCATTACTTGTACAATTGTAATCCGTTTTCCGGCATGGAAGATCAATCCGTTGGCCCGAATGCTGCCCTTCCAACTAAAACCGAGGACGGTGCGTCCTTCGAAGAACATCGGGTCTTTGATGAGGTTAACATTCCGCCGAAAGGAGAGCTCGGTGCCTTTCTTGTAGGTTTTGCGAATCAGCTTGAAGTATTCGTCAAGTGTTGCATGAAGGTCCGGTTTTTTACGTCGGGTGTTTGCCCATTTGAGTTCAAGACGCGGCATATCTCCATCGTCGAGTCGCAGGTAACCTGTTTTCTGATCTCCGCTGAGTCCGCTGAGTTCCCATGTTGTTGGGATTTCGAGTTGTATGCCTGCCCAGCCAAAAACAGTCCAATCCATTTTTTATTGGCGGTCGGCGATTAAAGGTTAGCGATTGGAAACCAATCTCTAACCCATAATTGCTGACTGTTAACCCCTATTTGTCATTTCTCTGACTGTTGACTGTTGACCGCTGATAACTGTTAAAACGGTTTCACAATGACGGCTTTGGAAACAAGAGCAATTGCGACGGTTCCCATGCCTATGAGACCGACTCCACAGGCGAATCCTGCTGCAAGCACTGGATTAAACATGTACCAGCGCCGCATTCCGAATCTTTTGATCATATAGAACCGCCCGATGATTGCGCCGAGGAGCCGTGTAATCATACTTCCTGGGTCTCCTCCGATACCGCCAACGATGCCGTAGTACCACATTGAAGGCAGTTTGAAGATCCAAAGCATACCGTAGATTGCCAGGCTTGAAGTGAGTCCAGCGGCAACATAGTCCCCGCGAATGGCTTGGAGCATTTCGCTATTCCCGTCTCGGAGAGATGTTTTCAGGAGACATTCGTTTGTGGCATTAATCGGCCACATCATCTGGGCAAATGGGTACTGTGCACTGGGAATGGGCGCTATTTTCCAGATAAAGTGGAGTACCACAATACCACTGACGAGCAAGATCGGCATTATCAAGAGTGTGCCTGCAAGATTTGAGGTAAAGGTTGTCCCGGTCAGTTCGAGGACTCGCCATCCCTGTGTGCCTCGTCCATAATCCTCGTCCGGTAGTGGTGCAAACCAGATATCTACCTCTTCGTAGCGACTCAAAATAAACGTAATTTCGTGTAGGTAAGGTAGTTCAAAGAGGTCCCGTCCCAAGACACCGAAGGTCCGTGCAGTGATATATGAATTAATCGGTGTGTAGAGGAAAGCATAGCCGATCAGGAAGCTGATTGGGAAATTTGGAACCATCCAGTGAATAAGCCACACAAAGCCGCCCATCCCGAGGAGCCACATTAATCCCATTAACCAGATTGGAAAATCGCCGCGGTTTGGAGGGGTCGCGAGGGAACCTCGTTGACCTGCTTTTTTCTGAGTTTTCCGTAGTTTAACGACCATGGGAATTGAAGCGGCGAGTCCAACAAGCGCGAGGCTAAAGGATTTACCCATGCCATAACTAATCCAGAAGTCCAGGTTGTTGAACAAGGTGACGCCGCGGACATCCAACCCGGGTGTCCACTGGTTAAGGATCTCATAGCGGTATAAGATTTGCGGGTTCAAGATAAATTGAGATGCCATTGCGGTGAGGAACTCTGTCATAACGACTGGGAACGGCAGCACGAACCCAATGAGCATCTGTCCAAAGTCAGTTCGGAAAGCGAAGACACCTGTTGGTGCGAAACCTTCAATACTTTGCGTGAAGTCTATCCACGGAATTTTCAGGATTTGGATGGGTTGGCTCATCATAACCCCAGTTAGTGAAGGCACCCCGATATAGAGAAAGCCCCAGATTAATCCTGCCATAGAGCCGATGGAGAAGACTCGCCATCGCCATGTTTCTTCTTTCCCGGTGGTTTCTGCTAGTGCGGTTGCTCCCTGGGCGGCAATTGGGGCCATCGGGTATGGGAGTCGCTCTAGGTCAGCCGTGAGGCGAAATAAGATATATTGCCCGCTGACAAACCGCAAGGTGCCGAGCAGCTTCCCGGCGAGGTAGACGGCGATAGGCAGCAACCAGTCTGGATGCAACAGGCTTCGAGTGAGCACCCCGACGGAATCTCCTGCTGGCACGATCCATTCCGGGATTTTGTCTGCGATCTCATAAGAAGCGGCTTGTGGTGTATTGACAAAGTAGGCGTACCAGATAAAGTTCCGGTATTGTAGCCCGCTGCCGACAGCCGCTCCTGTTAAGGAGAGGAGCATATAGAGCTCCTGCCGTCTTGCTGTTGTAAAGGAGCGCCGCGCGAGTTCGGTAAATAGAATAACGGCCACCCAAGGTGCTGCTTCAGCACCGGATTGACCGGATACGTAACTGAGATAAATGGCGCCTGGCATCATCAGCAAGCCAACGAAGAGTGCTCCGAGGAACACCTTGACCGTTAAGCCCGACTCGAAGGTACGGATACCTCCTTCAATATCGTATCTTTGTGCCCAAGCTTGCCACTCATCTGCTTGTGATACTCTTTCTCTCGCCAAATTGAATGTTCTCCTTTTATTCGTTATCGGTTGTTGGTAAGAGATATTTCTTTTTGGGAACCAACAACTGATGCCCGATAACTAATTCTTCTTGTCGTCTTCACTCTTCAGAGCCATCGGTATCTCGTAATTCTTCCCAGAAGTGTGCGGTGAAGATGCCAATTGTCAACACGAGTGCTGAGAGCATTTGCCACTGCCACCGTCCTTCGAGAACGAGAATACTGAACAGCCATAAGAGGGTGCCAATAATGATGATAAAACCTGCTAATTTTTCCATTTCTTATCGCTTTCGGTTCCTGAAGCGTTCGGCTGTGCTTCATTCGCAGCGTTTGGCAACCTGTCTGTATGTGTTGCGATACGATCTGCTGACAGCTGAAAGCGGGGTTCCGAGTGCTATTCCTCCTTTAATCTGCGGGTGCTAGGATGGGGTCGAGCTGTTCTGTTGCTGGTGCGTCGGTTCCTTCCGTTCTACCGCGTTCATGGAATTCTGCCCGGATATCAACACTGAATGTCCGCCAAATTAGAAGTTGTTTCCGCAGTAGGTTGAGGAAACGTCGGTTTACACGTTTCCAAGAGGCGATCTCGCCACTCTCGCGATGCACATCGAGTGTAATTTTATAGAGGTCTTCCTCTTCGCCGCCTACAGGGGATGTAACGAATTGTATGGACTGGCTTACCCCTAAGTCATACGGTGCTAACCATACCATCATGCCAATCTGGTAGGCATCTTCGCCTTCGGATTCTATAGTACTGAATGCGACCTGGTCGGTATAGAAATCGCTAGCGGACTCGTCTGAGTGTGCCTCGAAATAGTCGCGCATAAACACATTCAAACCGAGTGCTTCCTCTTCAAGGACGGTGAATGGGAGATTGAAATGCCATACATCCCCTTCGGGTTCTGGGAGTTTCCATTTGCGTTCGATGTCGGGTACCGCCATGCGTGAAGCCTTGAATGCCGGATACATGGTACTGAGTAAGACGACGAGCATGACGATAATTGTTGCGACGACAGTTGACATTGAGGAATAGTTGAGTGTTAATCCGGCAAGCCATCCGAAGCTTACGAGCGTTGTTGCGATTGCTTGCCCCATGAGGTAGCCTAGAACGGCCCCGACGATAGCATATACGCATGCCTCAGCAAAGAATAGGAAGGCGATGTGTATCGGGGCGAGTCCGACAGAGCTGTAGATACTGATCTCTCGAACACGTTCATAGACTGCGCCAAGCATCGTGTTGAGAACGATAAGTGCAGCGATGAGAATCGGAACGAATAGGTTACCCATGCCGCTGAAACTCGTCATCCCGATACTGCTGTAAAGATATGTGTCTTTATCCCGTCCTACGAAGAAGTCGAGAGCGATCCGGTTCATGAGCGGTGCCATGATGAGGTCTAACTTATCAATGGCGCTTAACAACTTCGGGTCATTTTCTTGTGGTTCCATGTTAACAGCGACGCTTCGGAGGGTGCCGCCTTGGTTCATAACCACATCATATGGAAGAATAGCGACGCTGTCCGGCGTGAGGTGGAGATATTTCTGTAATTCACCTTCGAGTGTTTCATCGCCGGTTGCCCCCCGGCTGCGTTGTTGTTGCATCAACTGATAATCAACAGGCGTTAGTTCTTCGCCATCATTGTCTGTGAGGTCCTTGAAACCGATGCCGAGGACACCGACAACGGTGAAGTCTGCGCCGTAGACGGAGACAGTTGCTTTTCCCATGTCACTTTCCGTGATTTTCAGTAGTTCTGCCATTCCTTTGGGTAGCACGATAGCGTAGGGCCATTCTGTTGGCCAGTTCTGGGCATCTGCGGGCTCGAACCATTTTCCGTACTGCAGGTATCTGTTGATACTACTGACCTCGGGTTCTGCTTCGCTCATTCCGACTAGCATATTTGCTGCAAAAGTTAGTGCTTCCCCTGTGAGTGCATGTGTTGGTGGTGCTGGGTCTGCGGAATTTGCTGTCCGTGTAAGTTGAACGAAGGATTGGTCTCCAGTACCTGAAGATTGATACCATGCGCGTGGTGCGATGGAATTCCGAACGATTACGACGGCTTCCTCATCTACCTGTTCAATGAAGCCGCCTTGTTCTAAGGCTGCTCGGGTTTCTGCAATATCAACGGGCTGTTGTCCGTCCTTGATAAGGCGTTCATTTTTCCGTTCTAGGAGGCGTTCGAAGGCGGTAACGGTGATTTGCGTCTTTTGCAGGTCGTTCAATACGGAGGTAAGCACAGGTTCCTCTAGGGGTCGCCAGTATTGATCTCGTATGAGGAGACCTGTGTAGCGAGGGGTTACCTGCGGGAGGCTTGTTCTATTCGGATGCATAAACGTTCGAACAGAAGTAAAGGAAATGACAGTAAACGTGAGGATAACCAATGTACAGCAAGTTAGGATTGTTCTTCCTTTCCGTTTTCGCATGTTGGAAATTCCAAGGCTGAAGGCTGCAGCACTTGCGCTCAGTCTACCAACGTCTGCTTTGTAGACTTTGCTGCCCTCCTGTCGAATCTTTTCGAGTTGTTCCTCGAATTTTCGGACAATGATAAAGATAACAATAACCGTCAAAGCAAGCACAACGAACGCTATTAGGATAATTACCGGGGTTGTTGTAATCTGGAATGCCGGATGGACCTGGCTTAGGAAGAAAAACACGAGTAAAAAGATTCCAAATGAGCCTAGAATCTGTTTATGGATGTTAGGGAAACCGAAGATGAGGCGTTCCATGAAGTAAGCAAAAGGCATCAACAAGGCGAGGTAGAACATTACACCGTTGACAACATCGTTGCCGGTCTGTTTGACATCGGGGTATGCGCGTGATTCGTAGCCCCAGGCGGCGCGTGCAAGTTTGAGTGCTTGCTGGTAATCATTTTGTAATAGCTCAGTCTCTGCGCGTGCGAGATAATCATTCGCGAACTGGTGGAGTTTGTCTAGGCGGTCACTAGAGATACCGAAACGTTTATAGAGTTGTGATCGGTTTTCATCGAGCCACCACATGTCGCGAACGACGACATAAGGCGTGAGGCGGATTCGTCCGTTCTCACGGACGACAAATCCTTCGCCGGTGTAAAGCGTTGGGTTTTTCATACCGCTCTTCGTGGCTTTAATAAGTAAGAGGCGTTTACCGATTTGTCCGTAAGCCATTCCGACTTTAATCCGGGTATTTGGTTCGCTATAAACGAGGGCAATTGGTTCGGCTGCTGAGACTCCTTCCTGCTGCCACGGTTTTGACATTCCAAATTTCTCTGGTGCACTATCGGTGAGGGCATCATAAATTTCAAGTTCGCGAAGAGTTCTCAAATACCGCTGATCCACCAGATCATAGATAGTTGTGGAGACACATGGGAATGTGACGACCCTACAACCGCGTCTGCGCGTGTTGATTGGGATTTGGTTAGGGAGCAGTTTCGCGCCGTAATCCCCTAGATCGGGGGCATAGACTATGTCCCCGGAGTGTGGGTCAAGAATGTATGCTTCGACTTCTTGCACTCCGCCAAGACGGCGTGTAGCTCTGCCTTCCATGGCTAACCCGGCAACTTCGAAATTTCCTTTGTTATCTCCCATCACAAACAAGTCTCCGCGCACTCCCATCATGCTTTTATGCTTTCTTCGGAGTGTCAGGATAGGGTAAGGTACTGGTTTATTCGGTAGTGCGGACTCGCGGGCATCAAACTCAACAACATCGCCGAAGAGATTGCAATAGAAATTTCCGACGCGCGCGGCGGTCGGCATTTCTTCATCGCGGAGTGCTTGGATGAGTAATGATGCTAGGGTTTGTGCCTGTTGGTGGAGGTTGCCGCCTTCGCGCAGATCGACTCGTTCAATGGTGTCGAGGGGTGTATCGGTTAAAACGCGTGCATCCTCAATGGTTGCGAAAGCGATGCCAGTCTTTCCGACGAGTGTTGCGACTTCGCTGTCGAAGGCAATCTTGCCGGGAATATAGGTTTTCCACGTTTTCCCGCCACTTGCTGAGATAGCATTCACAAAGTTTGAATCCCCGCCGAGCCCCGCGATTGAAATGAGGGTTTTAATGTCGTCGATTTCGTCATCAGAGAAGGTTTCAGGGTCCTCGTGTCGGAGGCGGAGCATTGCGTCCAGTTGTTCGCGCGTCCGAATGTTGTTTTTTCGATTCTTCTTTGCAGTGCGGACATCGTTTCGAATGAAGCGTTCAACCTCTTTTCGGATATAATCCATATCCTTGAGCATGTCCTCGGAGGGTTCGCCTTGGTTACGCCACTGCTCAAACTGCATTTTCATCAAGCGGCTCACCCCACTGAGCCCGGTGAGCTTCCCGAAGTGTGAGCTGAGCAAAGTTTCAAGGGTTTTTCCTTCGAGAGCCGATTTATCGGAGATTCCGTCTGCAACAGTCCATTGGCGTTCCATAACAGCTTGTCGAATCTGGTCATCTGTCCATTGCCAGAGTTTTCGGACGCGAACCCCGAAGTCAGCATCTTCTGCGTAGGAGGCGAGTTGATTGCCGATGCTTGCAAATTCACGACGTAGGACGAATTCAGGTTGCTGGTCATAGAACCACCCTTTATTGAAGACCCCGAACTGATTGGACTGTGAAGAGAGATCAATGCTAACATAGAGAGAGGTATAGTAGCGATTGAAGAGGTCTTGCAGAGCGATAGCGGCTTCGATTTGTCCAAGTTTCCGATTATATTCACCTGTATCAATGCGGAGCATCTTTTCAACGCGGCTTTGGATGTTGCGAAATCGCGCGTTTCGGAGGGTTAGCAGGTTATCTCGCAAAAGCACCTTCGTTTCTGCATCGAGGTCGGTGTCGAGTGTAGGCAACCTTTCCCTGAGATTTTCAAGTGCTACGATGTCCGATTCTGCGCGTTTTTTGGCGGTTTCTAGTAGTTCTGTTTCGATAATGTGTGATGCGATCTGAGCGCGTAAGCTAAGTATTTGCTCCACTTCACTGTCTGAGAGGTAATTTTTCAAGATAAGTTTTTCTTCGGCGAGGTGTTCTCTTCCGAGCGTTCCGGCGGTTGCGATTAAGTTCTGAATACGCGTTCGCTCCAAGCGCGCGTTTCGAAGTCCGATTTCAAATATACTCTGCTTGTCTTTGAGCAGATCTGCGATTAAGACAGCAGCATCAGAAGAGTCATTGGATTCGGTTAAGCGTTGTCGGAGTTGTGCGTCGATAGAGTTCAACCGTTCGATACCGGCTTTGGAAATAAATTTCCCGCTGTAGAGTAGGGGGCTGTTGGTGTCTTGAGACGAGGGCGTTTCCTTGAGTTTGCGAATACTCGTCTTAATCTGGTCTTCAAAAGACTGGCTATCAGGGATTTTGACTAAGACTTTTTCGAGGAGCTGGACTTCCG
The DNA here is from genome assembly GCA_964291315.2 of Candidatus Poribacteria bacterium. Taxonomy (GTDB): domain Bacteria; phylum Poribacteria; class WGA-4E; order WGA-4E; family WGA-3G; genus WGA-3G. The sequence continues at coordinate 201,225 of OZ219750.1, forward strand.
CTTGAATAGAGATCTGTTGGGATTGGTCGGATTTACGTAGAATGCTCCGAGCGTTTTTAGCTTCATCAAGCCCATGTAGATCAAGGTGCCTGTCCATTATTTTTTCAGGTGTCCACATTAGGGCAAATTTGCGTTTATCCGCCATCTCCCAGTCTGCAAGTGTCTGGTTTAGCATCTCAATGTCTGGGATGAGTTCTTTTGGGAGGTCCTGCGGAACTGGGATTTTCCATTCTGATCCTTGCTTTATAGGCATTAGATATGCTTCGTTTGGATGCGTAGCATATTTATCAGCAGTATTGGTTTTTATGGCATGAGTGAGTTTTCCTATAGCCCATGTGTCAAGTCGGGCGATCGGTAGTGCGACTGTTTCGATGAGTTCACGTTGTGCTATTCGGCTTGTGTTCAGGGCAACGGCGCGAACATCGGCCAACTCCTTGACAATATCCCGTAGGAAGTGCGTTGTTTGTAGTGTTTCCTTTTTTGACCGTGCAAGGTTCGCAAGTAATATGCTTTTTTCTTCATCAGTGAACTCTTGTTTTTCGCGTTTCCGGTTTCTATCGGCTTGTTTTTTCTGGCGTTCTGAAAAGTCGCGCTGTCGGTTTGTAAGGTCTTCGATCTCGGCGCGAGTTTCTGCCAAGCCGTCTAAGGTGGTCATCAGGGATTCTAGGTCAGATTTTACTCTATGTATGCCGTGGAAGAAATCAGAGGGGAGATCAACTAAGACGCTTCGATCGATTGAGAGCAAGAGTCTTCTGCCCAATTCTTCGAATTCGATAACGTCTGTGGAGAGGCCGCGGCGTAGCCCGTGCATGGTCGGTGTTCCGGGAGAATCTGTGTCGCTGCCAACAATATCCTGGCCAATCCCTTCCATGAATGCGCGCATGCCAGCGAGTCCTTGAAAGTGTCCGTCGACTGCGACAAAAAGCACAGAATAACCCGGCCGGTATTGGGGAAGGCTGAAGAGTCTCGCTAGTTCCATGAGGGTGGCAATACCACAAGTCGGATCTGCTCCAGGGGCCATAGCAGGTACAATGGACATAGAATCATAGTAAGCAGTGAGGACGATGAGTTCATCGCGTAGGTTTGGGTTGCCGCCTTCCAAAAAACCGCGTATATTCTGACCGACGCGGCGTTCCCACGTCATCTTACCTCTGACACGAGCATTTACCTGATTTCCTGTGTTATGTTCTTGTTCAAGCAGATTCTCGAGGAAAGCAGCGTCATCTTTAGAGATCCAAAATCGCGGTATATTGGCGGGAACTGTGCCGAATTTGTTCTCTGCTTCTCCACGGATGGTTGTTTCGGGTTCAATGAAGATAATAGCGGTACCCCCGAGCATTGCTGCGTTGATATAGCGGGTACTGGAGTTAAAATCGAGAAGAACGATAGCGCCCTTTGGTATGAAGATATGTGCTTCGCTGGCAGCGACAAATTCGCCGTCTTCATCGGTTTCTCCGTTATTGTTATTGTCTATACCGTCGGTGGCATCTCCAGAGATTTCGTCTGTCCATCCATCAGCGTCATTGTCAATGCCATCTGTTGCCCATCCGCGGATCTCGGAGAGCAATGGGATTTCCCCGTATTCATCGATAGTGCCGTCTTCATCATTGTCTATGCCGTCGGATGCTTTCTGCAGGTGTTCGTTGAGCACATCATCGGTAATACTTGCTTCGGTGATGAGGTAACGTCGAGCGAGCGATGTAAGCGTATCTCCTTCTTGGAGTTTATACCAGAATCCGCCGATATTGGTGTTGTTAAAGTCTGCGAGTTCGCCATCATCGCCGTAAAGGAGGGGCCCAGAGAGACCGCCTGTGGGAATGAATACGCTATTTCCTTCCACAACGGGAGATGGCAGAAATCTGTTTCGTTCATCAGTGAGAATTTCTTCCTCGGGGATGTCATAACTGGCTGCGATGATTTGGAGCGTCTCGCCTTCAAGAACGGTGTGCTTAATACTATCTGCTAATAAAGAAGTTCGGACGAGATTTGGCCAGAGAGGTGTGAGTTTGAAACTGTGTAAGACAGTCCCCTCAGGCGAGATTATCTCAATGATGCTATCCCCTTGATCAACTGGAACAGTAACAGGAAACTCACGACTTTCCACGTTTTGCAAACCGATTTCGACGAATCTGTCAAAGATGTACTTGCTGCCGCTTGCGGCCTGTGGGTAACCTGTCACGCGGCTCTCTAAACTTGACAAGCGTGCGATGTCCTTCCGGATGTTGCCGATGGACATGTCATCTCGGATCTGAATGGCTGCTGCGGTTGACATCCCGGTGCTAGGAACCGTTTGCGGATATGTCTTGGGTACACTACTAGCGAGTAGAATAGAAAGGCTTAAAAATATTAAGACGTGTCTTGCCCGCGAGGATCGCACGGTTGAGTCTGTTATGGTACTGAAACGTCGCGAATAATATTCACTCCTATTATGGATTCTCATGTTGTAAAGTCTCCCACCTCTCTCATATTTATTGTTTTTTATCTTTGCTGCGCAAAAAACACGTATAAAAGGCTATGTCATGTGTGAAGGCACCACTAGCATACATATCACAGAATGAAGGGCGCTTTACCTGATTTTTGGCAATTTCTTTCTGATCAGCGGCCTACTGATACCGTATTAAAAAGCGTAATAGCGATATTTTATACTATTACGATAAATTTTGTCAAATTAAAATTTGCATTTAAGGCATTTTTAGATTAAAATACAATTCATGTTTTTCTCAATTAAAATGAAAGTCTCTATAAGCTTGTATATTGATCTTCTAAAATTAAAAAAACAGCCGCAATAATACAGTGCCTCTTATAGACACATAGAAGGAGTCAACGTGGACAAGGGATCGAAAGAATTAGAAAGAATTAGCAAAGTCGTCTCACGTATAAAGTTGCGTCGTCGTGAATTAAATATGACGCAAACGGATCTTGCGAATGTAGCGAATTTAACGCCAGCTGCAATCTCACAATTTGAATCAGGAACCCGTAAACCTTCCTTTAATACGCTTTTAAGTCTTTCTGACGCTCTAAAAGTGACAACTGATTATCTACTTGGAAAGCAAGAGAGATGCTACGAGGATCTCTTAGCTGATCCGAAGATAAACATTATGCTTAGAGGTATGATGGAATTCACTGAGAAAGACAAAGAGACGCTCTATGAGTTCTATGAATTTCTCAAGACGAAAGCGGCCGCGGTAAAGGGGTCTGGAAAGGAAACATGCTCAGATTCAGAGTAATGCGTTTAGTATCCAAGAGGTTCAGCTCCATAAATTTTGAGATTTACCAAAATCGTACTATTCCTTACGGACACAAACAGACTTTACCAAAATTCTGGCGGTTTTCCAACAACAGATGTGCTTTACGCGCTGCATGAAGTGGTAGGGCTTGGTCTACAATAGGTTTGAGTTTTCCTTGTCCGGCGAGATGGATAAGGGTTCGGAGTTCAGCGACTGTGCCGAGAGCGGATCCCATCAGCGTTAGCTGTTTTTGATACAGTTTTCGGATGTTAATTGTTCCGATATTGCCTGTCGTGACTCCACACGAAACCAGTCTCCCATTTTTGGCAAGACTTGCGATACTCTGCTCCCATGTTGTAGCGCCGATGTGTTCTAGGACGACATCCACGCCTCGTCCGTTTGTTGCGTCAAGGACGGCTTCCGAAAAATCAGTGTTATTGTAGTTGATTGCAATGTCTGCTCCCATCTGCTGTGCGCGTTCGGTTTTTGCGTTGCTGCTTGCTGTAGCAAAAATTCTGGCCCCGGTTAATTTTGCGATTTGTAATCCTGCGCTTCCAACCCCGCCTCCGACACCGAGTATTAGGACATCGTCCTCAGGGCGAAGTTGCGCGCGAGTCATTAGCATGTGCCAGGCTGTGAGATATGCAATTGGCATGGCAGCGGCATTAACGAACGAAAGAGCTGCTGGTATTTGAATAGCATTTTGGGCCGGGACCTTTACATATTCTGCGTATCCTCCATTTGTTTGAAAGCCGATAATTTTTTGTGTGTCACACAAGTTTGCAGCATCTTGTTGGCAGTCGCTGCAGATACCGCAGGGAATATAGGGTACGATCACAACTTGGGCCCCAACAGCGACCCCGCGGGCTGCGTCACCAATCTCAGTGATTGTTCCAGCGATGTCGGATCCGAGTATGTGTGGTGTATCTCCTCTGCGAAGTTTTGCTTTTACTTCCGGTCGGTTCCGTCGGGCGTGAAGGTCAAGGTAGTTCACGGCACAGGCCTCGACTTTAATCAAGACCTCGTGAGAGTCGGGTGCTGGCTTCGGAACCTCTGTATAGTGAAGTACCTCAGAGCTTCCTTGTTCTGAGAAGACGACTGCTTTCATATTCATTGTCAATAGATATAGTACTTCAATGGGTCTGAAGGTTTAACCGTAGGCACCGTGATTGAGGAATCCAAGTAGTCGACGGAGGCGCGGATTTGCTTCCTTGTAGACAGAATCGGGCATACTGTAGTTCATAAATGGATAGTATTTATGCCCGACGAGTCGCCGGGCGTAGGTTACTTGTGTGATATAACGGGTGCGCTGGCTCTGGTTCGGACCTCCGCGATGCCATACCTGATTGTTGAACATGATGACGCTTCCGGCTTTTCCAAGGTTGTACTGGATCTTTTCTTCCCATGCTGTGCCTTCTATCGGATTCGGCGGCGATGCGCCAAAGAGATGGGAACCCGGGATAACTTCTGTACCACCATGTTCAACCTCGGTAACATCAGTGATGTAGTAATTCGCTGTAAAGAGCAGCACCGGTAACCGCACGTTCTTTGGCGGTTCACCTTGCGTTACAATGTAGTGCGGTGCATCGTCTTGGTGCCATGACGTGATTCCTCCTCCGGGAAAGGTTTGGAAAGAGTTATTATGAATGACGTGACAGTTTTCCGCCACGAGTGCTTCGGCGAAGGAAACGATAGGTTCAAGATCGAACAATCGGCGGTTAGCTTCACTGTGTTCAAACATCCGATGACTTAGGTGCATACGTCCTGCAGAACTTCTACTGTTTAGACCGTTCGGATTGTTTTCCAACGCCCACTCTAAATCTTGGCGGAGTTGTGCGCATAAATCGGGAGGTAAGACGTTTTTCAAGAACAGACAGCCCTTTTGGTGGAAGATTTCCACCCATTCCTGGATTTGTGCTTCACTGAAAACTTGATCTGCCAAATAGGTTGTTTGTTCCATTTTGCCCCTCTGCTATTTTTAAATTGTGTGGTTAAGGATAAAAGGCTCTGGTAGGCGCGATTGCAAACCGCGCCTTTTTACTGTGCACTTTTAGTCTACCTACAGCCGTGATTTTACTAACCCATTGCAGCAGCGACAATGATGCCGAGCGAAATGAGGACTCCGGCAACGGCGATACCGGCAGCGGTGTTGTTCTCTTCAGCGATCTGACGGTTGAGATCATAGGGGGTCGCGATATCGAAAACTTTGTAACCCACCATCAGAACTATTAAACCAACGATACTAAAAACAACACCTTCAATAATAAACCCTCCCAGGACTTTGAAGTTTATCATAGGGGCCTCTGCGGATGTAGCCGCGTCTACTTGAGCACTCGCGTTATGTGAAAACAAAACGAAAGCAACCATTGCTACGTTAGCCAGAATGAATGTCGTAAATACAATTTTTTTAGCCATTTTGTACAGCCTCCTTATTCATAGCTGTCAGAAGTTAGTAGTCGGTGTCAGTTAATAATTTTTAACAACTCACACTTCTTGAGAGTGCTTCGAGTTTATGAGAATTGTTGTAAACAGACTTTTGACCGATAGCTGACGACTAATACCTATGGAACTTACGTATAAATTAAAACGAGATACCTGTCTTTATTGAACAGAAACACTTATCACATTAGGACAGGTGCGTTAACAAACTTTACCTACTAGTCTTTTAGGGTGCAAGCCGTATATTAAACGAGTTCAAACTGCACATCCGTGGCAGTATGCAGGTACTTTACCAATATGACCCCCTGATCTTCGATATAAAGCCATCCAGATTCAACGTCTTCAAGTGTTTGTGCAGCCGGGACTTCAATTTCTGCGTATGTACTCCGTGCGTTAACTTGTTCGGGGGCATCCGATGCTGCGTTCGATTCCGGATTTTGAGCAGGGCGGGTCGATGATGAGAGTTGATATCTTACACGAAGTGCTTTCGGGGTACTTTGGTACCCGACAATAAGGGCATAGCTTGCCTCATTTGTTGCATAACTGAGCTGCCACTTCAGTCGGCCGGCATCAGTTAGGGTGAGTGCATTTATCTTTGCTCCTGAACTGATATGTATTTCACCTGCGATAGCGGTTTTAATACCGGGATCAAGCCCTCGGAGTGTATAGATATTCACCATAATATTTTCAGGATTCAGATGAGGGCCCCTGCCTTCGGTACAGAAGCCATAAAATCCATCGGGATAGGTGCCTTTAAATTCACCATCCGCCCACTGTTGGTGCATCGCGCTGACGGTAATGCCTTCAGCGATTTGGAGCCATCGTTCGTCCTTGGTATGTTGATTCAAACGTTGGAGATAGTAAGCGAGTACCAAACCGTTCCATTGAACGGGGACCCCGAACCATGGGTGTGTGTAGAAGGATGTCCCAAAAACAGGAATTGAAGCGAATTGCATACCGGGGCGGTCTGGGAGGTGCCAATGATACAGAAATGGCAAGGTTGTTTCTGCCCAGTAGTTTGCCCGCTTGAGGTATTCTTTTTCGGTTGTGAGTTCGTAAGCCTCCACATAAGCCGCGATTGCATGTGCTGCTGCGAGAACGTCGGGTTGATACATTGGACATTCCCACATTTGTGCACCGCGAGGCAGCGAAAATTGCTTCATGAATTTGAGTGCCTTCACACCTGCTATTTGTGATGTTTTGTTTCCTGTGATTCGGGCGTGCTTCAGCAGTAGCAGAGCTGATTCCGCACAAGTGCCAAGTACTGCGTCCCCAGTCTTACCAAGGGAAGCGGTTTTCCCGTTTGTTTGCCACCGCCAACTACCATCGGATTGTTGGGTAGCGATACGTTGCTGGGCTTCTTTTTGCATGTAGGTTAATGCAGCATCTATATTACCTATATAGAATGGAAATTCCCAACTTAAAATGTGGCAAGAACCCCGTGCAGCCAAGCCTTCCTTACCGGATTCGGTTATAGTATTCTCTGCAATTTCTAATGCTCTTTCCTTGACTTTTTTATTTTTTGTGGCAAGGTAATCATACCAGAGCAGCGTTCCGAAACCAGGTTCGTTATGAGCCTTCCAGCCTACGCAGTGGCGGGATTTTCGAGCGATTTTGTCCCATGTGACATGCATAAGTCCGTGCCGTGAAAGTAGGAGTTCTTCTTCATCAGTGCGGGGCGGTTCAAGCGGTTTAGGAGCACCGTAAGCATCAGTCCAATGTGAGACAGCATCCAAAATAGAGGCGTTTCCATTAGCGATGATTTCGCATTTGATAGAGATCTCACGCGAGGCTGTCAACGGATAGGGCGTGGATGCCTCTGTCTCATTTTCTTGAACCCATTCTGGCGTAGTGGGCAGGAACAGTCCTAAAATGTGATTTTTCTGGTGTTGATGCCAATTCGGTGAAGCGAATATTGCAGAGAGCATATGGTTCTCGCTATCCCAAGTATCGAGCGGGTTCCAGATGATACCGACTACTGCTTTTTGCATCTCTACTGCCATGACGGGTACTGTAATTTTATACGGATGTGGGACGAGACGGTTGTTAAGCGGTGGAAAGGCATCACGTGGGTTTGAGGAGTGTTCCTCATCTTCCAAAAATTCGAGGCCCGGGAATAGTGCAGCTGTTTTCTTTTCTGGGTTGTGTCCACATCCAGCGTAGAGTGTGGGGCCCCGGAAAGCAAGAAGTCCTCTATCTGCGTTGGTTTTCAATCGATATTCCGTTTTAACCCGGGTTGCCTCTTCGGTGAGAGTCCATTCCATCTCATAATCCCATTTTACACCGTCGGTATCCGTGTTCGTACCGCTTAACCGAACGATGGACTCATCATTGTTACCTGCAAGTTGGTATCTGGTTGGCACGAGTTGAAAGGTCTGACGGTTTTGTAATTCATCAAGGTAAACGACTTCGGAGAGTGCTGGACTGGTTGCTACCCGTTGGTAATTCCTGCCTTTTGCGACAAAAATCATGTAATATTGAAACCTGCTTTCATCCGGGTTTTCGTTGGAAGTCGTAGGCTGAATACTTCGAACAAAGACAATGCGGAGATGTTTGTTCCCTAGCACGACGCTGCCATTTTGCGAATAGGTGTGCAGTTCTTTTACTACTTTGGTGGTAAGTTTGGGGACGGACGGGAGTACAGTGACTTTACCTTGAGCAGTCTGACGTTTTTCACCAAGGGCGGTTTGGTATATAAGCAAAACTGAGAAAGGATGGACAGTCGGGCGTGGAAGACTACGGATGCTCCATTGGATATTAACTTTTTCCCCGGGCTCAATATGTTTGACGTTTTGCCTGGGTCTGCCACGTCTTAATCTTGCGCCGTTGATGGTAATCCGGGCAATGTTCCGTTTGTCTAATGGTGCATCGCCGCTATTTCGAAGGGTACATTGGATCTCAAAATCCTCACCTGCTGAAACGACTGCCGCTGTTGATCCTATGCTCACAATTTCCAGTTTTGGTTGTAAAACATAAATAGATATTTTAGCGGGAGGTTCTTTTATATCTAGTGTTTGAATGCAAATATCTGTTAAAGCAGTAACGGGTGTGGAAACAGACTGATTGAATACCAGGGACTGTGTCTTTTCATCGTCGAAGTGTACGATAGCGATGCCGCATCGGGCTTCGGGTTCAGCACCTCTTTTCGCTTTTCGCAGAGGTTTCTCTTCGAGTTTGTAGAGTTCCGGTTTGCCCCACAATGCCCACGCGTAGTTGCTATTGCCTGGCGTGTTACATTCTGTCAAGAATGAGATAACAATGTTTTTACCGGCGTAGTCTGTGAGATTGACACTTTTTTCTTGCCAGCAGCATTCGGTTGCTACTGATTCAAAGCGTCTCTCTGGCGGATCAGTTTCTCCGCTATTAGCAATTTCGAGAGCGAACTTTACGCCCCCAGGTTGTCGTTCCGTGTCGTCAAACGCGACCCCGTCCCGCAAACCGATAAAAAAGTGGAGAAGGAGTTGATCTTTGCTGTCTGTCTCTGGAAGCGAAAGGGTATAGTTAATTTTTGCGGTTTCTGTTGGTGCTGGGTGTTCAAAGATAGCTGGTTTTTGGATACCACCTGAACAGTCTATACCGTTGGCAGCCGCCTGCTCTGCCCCGGAGACAGTGCTATGTTCAAACATATCTACGAAGTCGTAGAGCTCCTGGGCAACACCAAGAATTAGGGGTATAGGTTCGAGTGTTCTTTCTGATTCTGCTTTGGTGTGGTCGCTCACTTCTGTTTCTTGTGCTTGTATTTTTGTAGATTCTAAGTTGTCGTTGCTATTTTCTGTAATAGGTGGTTCTGCCTCATCTTCAGTAAGTGCCCTTTCTGGTTCCAGAGGAGCTTTCTCCAAAGCAGATGAGGCATCGCTTTTTCTGATTTCCGTATCTGCAATAGATGATGCTATAGTTTCGGTGTCATCTGAGGAATTGGCATCAACTGTAAGTTTTAATTCTGTCTGCGGTTTGTCGCTATCTTGTGCGTCAGTAGGTTGATGCGCCTCTTCTTCTGTTTTCCCGATGCATGTAGCTAAAAACTGTTGAAAACTAGTGAGCATCTATTCTCTCTCACTCCATTTCTGTTTCATCTGTTTCATCTCATCGTTGAGAGCGGCCTCTGCTAATGGAATCAGGGCAGAGGTTTCGATCTGCCATGTGCCAGCTTCGTCTTTTAGGACGGGTTTGCGTTGTGCGACAGGCAAGATGCTGAAGGGGGCGTGTGGTTCGATTTGATACCAATATGCCACGGAAGACATCTCGTTCCTGAGATGATTGCCGTGTCCGTGCTCTATCGTAACCCGTATTTCCTTCTCAAAACGAACAGGGTTTTCGAGGTGATAAACATAAGAGGTTTGGTAACCATCGGTATTATTTTCGTGGATAGCGGAACCATTATGTGCAAACGCATTCTCTTGCATGCCCCACGCTTGGTTCAGATAATCTTCTGAACCGGTGCCGTGGAGGTCGGGCGGCCACTTGTAACCGTCTACCCAGATCATATCATCGCCTTCGCCCCACCATGTACCTTGGAAATTGGTAATAGAGAGGTTACAACCGATGTAGTGCCCTCGTCCCTCGGCGGAAAGGATGCGATAATTGGTATTCCATGCGAGTCTTTCAGCGTTGATGATATTTGCTTCCGGTGTGTTGACTTGTATTTCGTGCCCCCAACCATCACAAGGGTTTTCACGATGGAATTGTGCATGAAAATAGGCGACATCGTCAGCATGTAGGTCCGAGTATACTTCGTAATCTATGTAGAAGTATTGACGGTGTGGCGTATTGCCTTCGTTGACAAGTTCTATTCGTGCGCTGCTGTTAAAAGGCATTTGAACGTAACTATTGAGTGCACACCCTGCATTAAACTGGTTGTTGCGATCTGTGGAAGCAGAAAATAAAATAGAATCGTACGAATTGACGATTTCATTTCCGAGTCCGAAGAAATCGCCTAAGGGACAAAGGACGCTTGGATGCTCTTCATTATCCCAGAACATCCGGATTAAGACATTTCGGTAGCCGTTTGGCTGTGTCATCCAGATGTGATTAATGCATCCGGGTCCTTTGAGGTTTGCAATAACGCGAGTTTCGCCGGGTGCGATATCCCATGCGTCGTTATTTCTACCTGTTGTATCCCAAGAGGAGGCACGTAAAGAGCGAGCTTTTTTGACACGCGTCAACGATGACAATGATCCATCAATATAAGCCATAACTTTGCTTCCTAATATACACCTCTATCCTGCACTTACGCACAGGATTGAAAAAATTGTTCCTTATGATGCAATTATAACATATATTGCTAAAAAATCAATAAAAAAATCTAATTTTCCGATTAATCTGTTTCTCCGGGGCAAAGGTTTTCTGAGGGGCCTCAAAGTTTTTTCTTTCACCCAACGCACTAGTGCTTTTTTCGCTATAGATCTTTTTTCAAACACCTGTTAGTACGGATTTCATTTTCTCTAAACCAATTCGGGCGACTTCTGCGGGATCTTGCTCCCAATAGTTTGGGTTGAACAACTCCAATGAGATGACACCTGTATATTCTGCATCCTTTAGGATAGAGACCATATGTCCAAGATCAAGGATACCATCACCAGGGTAAACTCTGTCGGCATCCGTCTGTACCTCGCGTGCTGGCTCTGCAGGGGCATCGTTGAAGTGAAAAACTGCGATTTTCTCAGCGGGAATACTTTTCATATCACCTATTTCGCCACCACCGCGATAGATGTGGAAAGGGTCGAGAACGATCGTGCTGTCAGCATGATTAGCTATCTCTATTATTTCCCACGCGTGCTTGACTTTGTTGACCCCTTCAACAAATCCCAGAAATTCCATGGCGGGTTTAACACCGAATTCGCGCCCAAGTTCTAGCAGTTCGTAATAGTTTTGGCCGCCTCGCTGTGAGTCTACCGCTTCACGCGGTGGACTTGAGATTATGTAAGTTGAACCGACGGCAGCGGCTTGTGCCATCCGCCGCTTTGCTTCTTCGATCGCCTCTTGATGTTCTGTGCCCGTAGTGTTGAGCCAACCGTGCAAAGCAATGACAGTAGGGACCGAGAGCCCCTGGTCATCGAGTGCTTTTTTGACATCGGTGAGCGAGCCGCCCTGCTCCTCGTAAGCTGTTAAATCGTCGTTCCATAACTCGATTGCTGAGTAGCCGGTTTCGGAAGCGATTCGAATTTTGTCCATTAACCCAGCGGGGCGGATTGTGCTTGTGTTTAAGCCTAACTGAAATTGTGTCATTTTTTTTAGTATGTCTAGGCAGGGCTTCTGTTGTCAACCCTGAAAAAAACGATTGAATTATAAGAAACTATTTGTCCATCAAATCTCTGATGAAACGGACATCTATACGGGCCAGATCGATAACAGTATCCACGGGTTCTCCGCTGTATTCACTATGGAAACTCACGGGACCCGAGAAGCCAATGGTTTGTAATGTGTCTACTGCGGTTTTCCAGTCAACGAAGCCTTTTCCGATGCGAACGACTCTGCCGCCCCTCATACCGGGGGAACGCGCTAGGTCTTTAAATGCCATGACAGCGAGATGCGATTTGACGATATCCAGGGCCATGTTGATCGGTTCCCCAACGATTGAGAGATGGCCTGTATCGGCAAAAACCCCGACATGTTCGGGATCAAAACCTGTTACAAGGTTCATCACTGCACATGAGTTTAGTCCCATGGAAGTGCCAGAATGGTTATGGATACAGGTCCGGGGGCCGTATTGTGCAGAAAGTTTGGCAAACCCTTCTAGTTGTGTTCGGATAAAATCGACCTGTGCCCAGTAGCCGCCATCTCCTGCGTGCCAGTGCCAATATCCCAATTTGATGTTTTCTACACCGGCTTCGCCAGCGGCAGCGTAAACGCGGCGCGTTCCTTCTTGCGTCGGATCGAGAAAATCTCCCGGTGTTGTGACGAGCGGGATAGCTAGGCCTGCAGCAGCAAACTGCTTTGCGGCAGCCGGCAGCGCTGCAATAGCGTTTTCTGGATTTACGGGATAGCCCGGGCGAACACACAAATCAGCGCCACTCACGCCGACTGATTGCAGAGCTTCAACAATATCTGGAATGTCTAAACCTTCCAGATGTTTTGTGAACATGATAAAAATCATAATAGGAGTAGGTCTTAGTTGTTATTTGTCGCTTAGGGGAAACTTGAATGTTAACAACCCTCTTTAACCCATAATTGATAATTGCCGACGATCAACGGCCATTTTTTACCAATCGACGACCGAACCGTCATCGGGGTGGTAAGTCACAGGGTTCTGCCAGTCGTGGTCGATTTTGTCTTCAAGGGCATCTTCATCGAGTTCTATACCGAGTCCGGGACTGGTGGGGAGTTCGACGAATCCGTCTTTGAAAACGAATGGATTTTTAAGATAGCCCTCACCAAGCGTTGTATGCTCCTGCATCACAAAGTTCGGTATAGAGGCATCTAATTGGATGCATGCTGCTAAAGAAATAGGGCCCAGTGGATTGTGTGGTGCGATGCCGCCATAATAGGCTTCAGCCATACCTGCGATGATACGCACTTCATTGATGCCTCCAGCGTGGCAGAGGTCAGGTTGAAGGATAGAGGCAGCCTGCTTCTCTAAAATTTCACGAAACCCCCACTTTGTGAAGATACGTTCGCCGGTTGCAATGGGAAGATGTGTGCCTCGGGCGATTTCAACGAGAGTGTCCACATTTTGACATTGGATTGGCTCTTCTACAAACATCGGTTGGTACGGTTCGAGCGCCTTGATTAAGATCTTTGCGGTCTGTGGGCTGATTGCGCCGTGAAAGTCTATCGCGAGGTCAACTTCTGTGCCAGCAGCCTCGCGGAGCGCAGCGAAGTGATTTACGGCTCTGTCGATAAACGCTTTGTTCTCGATGATACGAGCCGGTCTGCCACCTGCAACGCCTGTTTTGAAAGCCGTGAATCCTTTGTCGATCCACTCCTTAATGCCCTCTGGATCGCCGCCGCCTTTGTAGAGCCGGATGCGGTCGCGCGTCGGGCCACCGAAGAGCTGATAGACGGGAACACCCAACGCCTTCCCTGCAAGATCCCAGAGTGCCTGCTCTATACCGCTTAATGCACTTGTAAGAATCGGCCCTCCGCGGTAGAATGCATGACGATACATCGCTTGCCAGTGGTGCACAACGCGTCTCGGATCTTGACCGATGAGATAGGGCGCGAGTTCATCAACCGCTTGTGCACATGTCTTTGCACGCCCTTCTAAAATCGGTTCACCGAGCCCGACTAAGCCCTCGTCCGTATGGACCTTAAGAAAGAGCCAGCGCGGTTGCACCAGAAATGTCTCTAATTTTGTAATCTTCATAGAGATTCCTCAAGTGGGTATCGACTTGAAACGGAACGTTCTGTCTATTTTAATACTATGCTACCATTTTTTATGAATTTTTTCAATAATTAAATTGTGGGTGAGTAAATGCGTTTGGTTCTCTTGTAGAGTTGTTTGTAGGCGAAAATCATCGGTAGCCTCGAAAAACAGGTTTCAAGTTCAGCACTTATTCTTATACTTGGTTTATTGTGTTGACTTAGGCAAGGTAGGAGTGGAATCCTACCGTTATTAATGGTATGGTAATGAATAGGAGGAATTGTGTTTTGTTAAGTTTCTTTTCACATCGGATAGCGACAGGTATCTTATTGAGTGTTGGATGTCACTAATTCTCGGATAACGTTAGAAAATCCCATACCTGAAGCCTCGAGAGTGGGTGGCGGCCCTCGTTCGATCAGATGTCTTATAGCGGCTTTTGTGTGTTAGATACCTATCCTCTACGCAGCGGGCATTTATCGCGCTTCCGTTATTAGGACTCACAGAAAGTAACGTCCAAAAATTCAGATATTTTATTTTTTTTAGACAAGTTGCACGTTTTCTGTTTAAAAATTCGTCTTAAATAATATAGGACGATGTCTTTACAAATTGTTAACTTCCTTCCACAAAACTTCACAGTTGATTAAGCCTGTTATGTGTGCAGGCATAATTCAATGCTTCTATTAGGAGGTAGTTTCATGGAGAGAAAAGACGATGCCCAACTGATTAGCAGAACTCTATTGGGTGATGACAAGGCCTTTAGGTTCTTGGTCGATAAGTATTGGAAGCGTATTCACACCCTTGCCTATCGGAAGATAAATGATTTCCATTATGCGGAGGAGATCGCGCAAGACACTTTCCTTAAGGCACACCAAAAACTTTCGACCCTCAAGGATCCGAATAAATTTTCAGGATGGATTCATATTATCGCTGGCCGGCTTTGTACTGATTGGATACGCAAGCAGAATCAGCTGCTAGATCAGAAACTTATGTTACAGGCGCTGCAGGACACAGGATTGGAAGACGTCGAGAGAGCTTCTTACGCTCATTACATATCGGAACAACGGACAGCAGAGAGATCTGAGTACAACCGTGAGCTTGTAGCGAAACTGTTGGCAAAACTGCCAGAAGATGAACAGACGGTTGTAACGCTCTATTATCTTGACGAGATGTCAACGAAAGAGATTGCGGAATTCATGGGGGTGTCGGTGAATACAATTACCAGCCGACTCCAACGAGCACGGAAACGCTTACAAACCGATCAGGAATTCTCCGATCATTGATAACTGTCAGATAATCTGAAGGAGTATATTAATAAGTCAATTATATCAACGTCAACGTCGCAGCCGAGGCTCTGCGAGGTCATCCGGATCTCGCTATAGATGCCGAAATGTTGTGAGTGAAACCTTAACAGAGCGTTCGATAGGGAAAGACATCCAAGAACCCGAAGAGTTGGTAGGATGGTTGCGAACCGTCGCAAAAAACCTGATGCTCGATAGCATAAGCGTCTGGAAAAGATGAACGAGCCCCCTATCAACTCGAACGCTTGACAACTTTTCTTGTATCAGTCAGTGATGATGGATAATAAAATCTGATGATTAACTTTTGATGTTCACATGACAGAATTTCAGACGAGAGCTAATATTGCTGGGATATTTGATGCGTACTTTCAAGGTTTTCTCCTTATGAAGTTCTGTCGTTTTAGACGAGATGCTGTTATATTTGATAGTTTCTGGAGACTGTCTCCCAAGTTAGATGCCTGTTGTGAAACAATTAGGTTGTTAGCATCTTATACAAAATACAGAGGATTGCCAAATAATGCAATACCTTTGTGAGCTTACTTTCAGACAGCAATTTCTAAAAAATTAAGGAGAACGTTATGTTTTTACAGCAAACGATGGGTCCTTGGTTCGCCATTCAACGGGCGAGTCAAGTTATAATGATTTTATTGGCAGTTGCGATGTTAGTTTTACCGCTCTTAACACAACCCGAAGAAGCAGAGGCCATAGGTCCTGTAGGGATCTGTATTATGAGCGGATGCTTTATTATAGTCGCAGCGATAGCAGGTGCTTGTGCACGCCATATACTCAAGGCCTGCAATAACTGTGGGGAATGGGGGGTAGGGAACTCTCACCGACACGTCTGCCTACCTGGATGTGGCTACAATTTTTGGTCTTGTGTTCTGGATTACGGCGTATCCGAAGCTTGGCTGCATGCCTGCTGTTCTTAAATCGCCGCTGTGAGAGGCGGAGAGTTTTTATCTGCCTCTCTTCTTACTCAACAGGAGGGAAATAACTTTCCTTACATGTCCTTCGGAAGGAGACAATCTCTATGAAAGAAACAAAATCCCTCGGAAAAAGACTTGTTGCGGAGCATCGAGCAAAAGTACGGCGAGACATCAAACAATACGTACTTGCAGCACTTGTTGGAACTGTCGTCGGACTGAGTATCGGGTTTACCGTGAGTGATTTCTGGTCATTACTCATAGATAGGTGCTCCGCTTGTGGTGAACTCGGTTCAGAAAAAGAGCACAAGGAATTAGGTAGTCTTGTAGCTCCCAATTATTATGTGTGTCAACCGCGGCCTCCGATATATAGACCCGCACCCCCGAGCCCTTATCTTGACAGATAAACCTAACTTTTTGAGTGCAACTCAGGGAGATCCCCTCTAACTGAGGTATTCAGACTTATGCCAAGCCGTATAAAGATTGTTACAGCATTGGGAATCCTTGTAATTCTAACGTTTGTTGGGCATTTTTTCATCACACAAAAAGTTGTAAAACCAGAGGTTCTTACAATTTACAAGGTTACACCGATAGAGCTAAGGGGGGAGTCACACGGCGTTGATCCAAGGTCCAAGCCTCCCCTGGAAAAACAGGTTCCCCATTTCCCGTCTGTCTCCAGCGACCCTTTTCATATTCATAAAACGCAGTCCTCTAAGAATATCCTTCACGATGAATTTGAAATCACATCCCACTTTGAGCAGAGACAGGCATTTCCCAAAGATACAGAATCTGCCGCTGACACAGTCCTTGCAGATGAAGATGTCAATTCGTCAGAGCATATCCACAGAAATATTGAAATGTTAAGTGCACAGATTGAAGACGAATTTTCCGATCTCATTTCCTTTTCACAGATGACCCGTGCCGAAATAACAGCGTTGCCGTATGAGGAAAGAGAAAGAATTAGGGAACTCTCTAACCAATTTATGGAAAAGTATATGAAAGAAATTCGTGAGTCTTTTTTGCTTTTGCCCCCCGATCATTTGGAAGGTATCCTCTCGGTTCTTCAGGAAGCATACAGAGAACAGTGGGGAAATGAATATGCTGATAAAGTTATAGCAGAATTACGTAACCAGCTCAAATGATATGGTATCCACATATAAAACATTTTAGAACCAGTTCGACTAGTTTACACTACGTTTTTTTTCTCTGCATTTTTGTGATTGCAGCTGTGCCTCGCTTGTTATCTCTAGAGTCCCACTGGTCCAGTGATGAAGCGCGGTGGCTCAACCGAAGCGAAACGTTCATGTCCGCTGTTAAACACGGTGAGTTCTCTGAAACCTTCATTACGCACCACCCCGGTGTCATAACAATGTGGCTTGCGGGGCTCCGTACCTTTTTTGCATCCGCTAACTTGGATGTGCGCAACCTCGCGCGGGCTCGTTTTTTTATAGGCATTGTTGTCTGGATAGGGATCGGTGCGGCCTGTCTTGCTCTATGCCGGCTTTTCGGACAGTGGATAGCCCTTGCTAGTTTCGTTTGTCTCGCGTTATCTCCGCTCTTTTTGGCGCAGACGCGTCGTGTTCACACGGATGCCCTTGCCACTATTTTTATTTTGCTCACGATGTTGCTGTTTCTACTCTATTGTCAAAACCGGCACCGACACCGTTATATTGTCTTTTCAGGTATCACCTATGGGCTCGCTCTAATTGCTAAAAGTTACGCCCTCATTCTCGTACCATGGATACCGATGTGTTTATTTTTATTTCCAGATCCGTCCAAGTCCTCGTGGAATAAGAAAAACCTCATTGTCCTTCTCTGCTTCGCGAGTTCTGCCGTTCTCTCGGTATTAATAGTGTGGCCCATTTTCTGGGCCCCTTCTTTCGCCATCCTGATTGCATGTTTATTAGGCAGCATCACATCAATGTTAAAGGTCCTCAAATCGGAAAAAACGGACCTAAAAAGCCTCCCCTTTTTTGCAGGGGCTATAGTTTTGTGTGCTGTGAGCATACGCACCCTACAAACCTTATGGGACGTTTTTGATAAAGTGGGATGGGCTGTCAGAACACCCCACGAGGTAGATCATTTCTTTTTGGGGAAGGTTGTGGATGATCCCGGTTGGCTTTTCTATCCATTTGTACTTATGATCAAAAGTACACCGCTAATGCTACCCTTGGCACTTGTCGGATGCGTCCTACTTTGGAAACAACGACAGTCCGAGAAGACGATCCGACAGCTTCGGATAGCACTTGCACTCGTTGCGGGCGTTATGCTTTTCACATTGTGCCTCTCAATCACGAGCAAAAAGTTCAGTCGCTACCTCTTACCCGCCTTTGCGATGTTAGAGATACTCGCTGCGATCGGATTTGTAGAGGGGCTCAAATCGAGTTACGCTGCACTACGTTCCCGTTTTGGTACCGCGGTAGCTGCGAAATACAAGACAGTACTTGCTGTTATTGCCTGCTCTGTTTTCTGTTTTATTCAGGTTTTCCCCGTGATGTCGCTTCATCCGTATTACGGCACTTACTATAACCTCTGTTGGAAAGTGACCGACATTACCAAGTTTATCACGGTGGGGGAAGCCTCTGGGTTAGATATCGCAGCGAAATATCTGAACAAAACAGAATTGGAAAGACCCTTGCGCGTACAAGTCTCTCCATTATCGGCTCAATTTTTTATTCGCTATTTTAATGGATTGGTCAGAACTCCTGACAGAACAGGCGGCCCCGACCCAGATTATGAAGTCGTCTACATTCGAGACTCACAGATAGGACTGGTTCCGCAGTCCGGTAACCTCAATGGTGAACTGGAAGCCGTCATCACTCTCAACGGCATTGACCATGTTTGGATTTACCGTATCCTGCCCCCCGAGGAAGTCCTCGATTGATACCGAAAATAAGGCAGCTTGCAGGCTACTTGGTTGCTGGGTTACTCTTGTGTTTTCTCATTAAACCCTTTGTGCAAACACAGACAACTCTAAAATATACCTCATTTCAGTTACATTGGCATTGGCTCATTCCGGCCTTTGGTCTCCATATCCTTTACAGGATCTACTATACCGTCCCGTTCGCAACTTTGCTGCGCTGTCTGATGCAAAAACCGGTCTCTTTTCGGGATGCCTTTACGCTTTTCCATCTTGCCAACATCACGCGTTATCTTCCCGGTCGGATCTGGGGCGTTGTGAGACTGTTGTCTTTAAGCGAACAGTTCAGGTTGAGCAAAACTGCAGTCGGCAGTAGCCTGACGCTACACGTTGGCGTGGAGACCGCACTCGGTGGACTGATTGCGCTGTCCCTGCTGTTTTCAAAACAGATGCAAGACACCGCAACACAAGTGCTTGATTCGTTTTCAGGACAGACAGTGTTTTTGATGGTCGCCGGAATAGGACTCATGATGGGCATCCTGTTTTGCATCCCGAAACTTGCAGCCCGCGCCGGGCAGTTTCTAAAAAAATGCTCACTCCTTCTGAAAAATACTCTCCTATGGAGGATCGTGCTAACTAGCCACATCGGTCTCTGGATATGTCAGGGGCTCGCTTTTTTCTTATTCGTCCGAAGTTTCGCGCTTGTGCGCTGGGCGGATGTGTGGGGTCTTGCAGCTTGTTTTGCGTTTGCATGGATTATCGGTTTCTTCAGTTTTCTCACACCCGGGGGCTTAGGGGTCCGAGAGGGATTGTTAGGGTTGCTGTTGGCAAATTATCTGCCGACCTATCAGGCAACGCTTGTCGCTTTGCTCTGTCGTCTCTGCATGTTATCTGCCGAGGTTCTCTTGGCCGGCACGGCTTGGGGACTTCACAAGCGACGTTATAAAAGAAACAATCAGGGGCAGGATTTCTGATGGGTGCCGAGGTAATACAGAAAACATCTTTATATCAAATGGGTTCTCCTTTTGAACCAAACGTTCGGGAGGAAGGAGACTTCTATAGACCCGTCAGTTATCAATACATCCTAACGTTCCAACCTTTCATTCGTTTGAGCAGTTTTTTCTAGGTAGATTTATCTCTACGACCACACTCCCCTGTGATGCGTGTGTGAATTAAAATCAGATTGATTTTGCTTGACCTATTTTTCAAAACCGGTTAGATTGGTTATGAAATGCTGCAATCGGATACACCTGGGATTAGAAAACCGAGGTGTATCATTATTTTAGAAAAACTCGGAAAAAGTTTGGGACAGATTAGGGCGAGGCTTTCATAAAACTGGCCCTCACAGACAAAGAGAAGGAAACTTGCTGTGTCAGGAAACCAATTCCCTGTTGACCGTTTTAAGAAAATCTACAAATTTTATTTCCTCAGGAAAATCATAGTCCAAGCCGTTCTTTACGCGTTCGGATTTACGGGGCATCTATTAACGAGTTTGATTATGGCAGGAACAATACAACTGGATCCTGATTCCAGTATCGGCAGGCTTCTCAGAAGTTGGATGCGCGAGTCTATCATCGTTTTTGGTTCAACAGTATCTGGCGGTTTATTTACCTTCGGCGCGATCTGTGCAGGCATTTTTTCTGTAGGGGCATTATCTCTTGGTATTATCGCAATAGGGGCATTATCTCTTGGTGTTATTGCTATGGGTGCTATGCCTCTTGGTGTTATTGCAATTGGTCCGGTTTCTGTTGGTATTATTGCTATTGGGGAGTGCCCCTATGGTCTCTATACCTTATCTATCACAGGAAAGGGCAAAGGCAAATATGTCTTCACCCCGGAGCGCCAAGATACCCGAGCAGTAGCCCTGTTTACACGCTTGCTTCCAAAGTTCAAGACGTTGTTTGTTGAGACAAAATCTTAGTGTTACTCCTTTTTTCTATATCTGTTCTATAAAGTAATTCGTTATAGTACGTATATGTGAGGTAGACGGTTTTTATTTCCCTATCTTCTTCTCCAACACGAGAGAAATAACTTTCCTTACATGTTTTTTGTAAGTGGATAACTGAGGAGACAAGCTATATGAAAGAAACAAAATCCCTCGGAAAAAGACTTGTTGCGGAGCATCGAGCAAAAGTACGGCGAGACATCAAACAATACGTCCTTGCAGCACTTGTTAGAACTGTCGTCGGACTGAGTATCGGGTTCACCGTGAGCGATTTCTGGTCATTACTCATAGACAAGTGTTCCGCTTGTGGTGAACTCGGTTCAGAAAAAGAGCACAAGGAATTAGGTAGTCTTGTAGCTCCCAATTATTATGTGTGTCAACCGCGGCCTCCGATATATAGACCCGCACCCCCGAGCCCTTATCTTGACAGATAAACCTAACTTTTTGAGTGCAACTCAGGGAGATCCCCTCTAACTGAGGTATTCAGGCTTATGTCAAGCCGTATAAAGATTGTTACAGCATGGCACAAATATAGGTATATGTGATGTGACAACTTGGTGGAGTTCCCTCCAAAATTTCATCCGGATCGCGTTGTAGAAAACATTTAGTATGTTAATTCGCCAGAATTTAATTACATACGTGGGCAAGGAAACCATGAAATTTAAACATTTACATCTATTGATTTTGTTAGGCATCAGTTTTGGGACACTATGTGCAAGCAGCCGCCTTACATCGGCTAAAGCTCCTGAAACGCCTAAAATTACGTTCGTATCGCACAAACAAACGGATATCTATATTATGAACCCTGACGGAAGTGATAAGCTCAACCTAACCCGGCACGTTTCGCGTAATAGTGACCCTGTATGGTCCCCGGACGGAGAGCACATCCTATTCAGTTCCGATCGACGTGATCGCGTCTGGGATCTCTTTTTAATGGATGCAAGTGGCGAGAATATACAAAAAGTCTTCAAAGACACAGCAGTCAGAAGAAACCCTACCTGGTCCCCTAATGGGCGAAGGATTGCTTATTGGCGAGAAAACGAACAGGCCATCTACACTGCGACTATAAATGGAGCGGAAGAACAACGCTTAGCACCTACTGGAGAAGACGGCGGCTATCCTAAGTGGTCCCCAAACGGCGTAGAGATAGCCTATATTTTTCACCGAAAAGCACCGGTAGGGACTCAGGAAATTCGTATCGTCAACTTACAAACTAATGTTCAGCGGACGTTTCTTCCGGAAAAACCATTACTGATGTATGCAGTTGCTTGGTCGCCAAGGGGAGACGAACTCGCTTTTCACTGGATTAATTTGGATATATGGAAGAATCCAGCATTGCTTTTGGGTGGTTTCTGGCCCAAGTCTGCTATCTACATTGCTCGTCACGACGGTAGCGATTTACGGAAAATTGTTTCAGGTCCTGGTCTAAGTTTAAGAACGCTGGCCTGGTCTCCCGACGCGGCGGAACTTCTTTATACCAGAACAGGACAACTCTTCAAAATCAATTTGAACACGCGATCAGAGATACAGCTCACAGCTAATGAGGGCATCAGCTCTAGTGCAGATTGGTTTGATCCTGAGGCGTTGTCTGTTCAGCTTCAAGCGGAATTGTTAACAACACTTTGGGGCGGAATCAAACAGCAATAGTATGCTTTTATGGAGACATCACCGGCGAGGCATCTGGTTTTATTTTTAATGGAGCCAATGAACGATCTTGGACCTCTCGTCGGTTTTAATGCGGGGCATCATATACCACAAAAAGAGTTATCAAGATTTCCACCTCTTTTGTATGTGTGTTTTGATAGTATATGAGCACAATGGTTGCAATCACTGTGATAACTAGCATACGATTCAGTTCAAATACAGTAACGGTTGGGAAAGTTAACGAGCAGCGAAAGATCGTTATAGTGTTTGTAAGCATCCGTATTATCTCCATTGTTCTGTTGAGTTGTTCTTTACCCCACATAACTCTTCAATTGCGTTAGTACCTGCTTTAAAGTTGGGATATGTAGACAACATCTCGCTGAAGGTATCCAAGTCTTCAGGGGCATCATTGAGTTGAATCAATTTCCGCAAGGCTTGCAGAAAGACAGGAAGCTCTCTTGTGAGCTCTACCGCATCCGCCTCAAACTCCATCCGATGCCAGACGCATCAGACCAAACTGCACAAAGAAAGCCATCACACCCACCAACACAAGCCAATACAGCTACAGCGGGATACCCGGGAAAACCTAAAAGAAACATATTCAGACGTGCCAACAACAAGTGACCGAACAATACAAGCAACCTGCTTGAGCAGATGCCGATGCTTCAGATGGCCTAACTCATGCGCGAAAATCACCACTATCTCGTCTGAACGCAGATGATCCAACAGATAATCTGTCACAAATACCGAATGCCACTGCGGGACAATACCGGTAACCTAGGCATTCGCCAACTTGTGGTTTCTGGTTTGTAGTCTAGTGATATTTCGGTAATCTATGTCTGCTTTTTCTGCAGGTTGGTACAGTCATTTGCTGAGTGTGCTATATTTGCTGCCGCATTCTCCGGGTCTCAATCCGATTGAACACGCCTTCGGGAATATAAAGAGACATTGGCAATACAATCATAATCAAACTGTGGAAGATATGATACCGATGTATAAATAATTAAGGAATACACTATGTGAGAGGAATTCTACAGTTATTAATGGTATGGTAATGAATAGGAGGAATTGTGTTTTATTACGTTTCTTTTCACATCGGATAGCGCCTCGTATCTTATTGAGTGTTGGATGTCACCAATGCTCGGATAACGTTAGAAATCTCATACCTGAAGTCTTGAGGGTGGGCGGCGGCCCTCGTTCGATCAGATGTCTTATGGCGGCTTTTGTGTATTGAATACCTATTCTCTACGCAGCAGGCATTTATCGGGCCTCCGTTATCGGGGATCACAGAAAATAACGTTCAAAAATTCAGATATTTTATTTTTTTAGACCGGAATGCACGTTTTCTGCTTAAAACTTCGGCTTTAATAATAAAGGGTAAGAGCTTTACAAACGCTTAATTTTCATAAGGTTGCACGGTTGATTAAACCCAATACGAGTGCATGCATAATTTAATTCTTCTATTAGGAGGTAGTTTCGTGGAGAGAGAAGACGATGTTCAATTGATCTGCAGAACTCTATCGGGGGATGAGGCTGCGTTTGGTCTCTTGATCGAGAAGTATCGAAAACGTATTCACGCCCTTGCCTATCGGAAGATAAACGATTTCCACTATGCGGAAGAGATCGTGCAAGACAGCTTCCTTACGGCATACCAAAAACTGCCGACCCTCAAGGATCCGAGTAAATTTTCAGGGTGGATTCATACTATCGCCAATTGGCTTTGTATTGATTGGATACGAAAACAGAATCGGCTGTCAGAGCAAAAACTTACGATACAGTCGCTAGAGGACACATGCATGGAAGAAATTGAGGAATCTTCTTATGCCGATTATATATCGGAACGGCAGATAGCAGAGGAATCTGAGTATTGCTATCAACTTGTAGAGAAACTATTGGAAAAATTACCAGAAAAAGAACGGACGGTTGTAACGCTCTATTATCTTGACGAGATGTCAACGAAAGAGATTGGAAAATTCCTGGGGGTGTCGGTGAATACAATTACAAGCCGACTCCAACGAGCACGGAAACGCTTACAAAACGATCAGGAGTTCTTCGGTCATTTACAACTATCAGATAATCTGAGGGAGGATATTATGAGTCAATTAGATCAACTTCGCAACACGTTCGATTCATTCATCGGACAAGTAAAGACTGATCCCGCATCAAGAGAGGATATTCTTAAAGAGGCAGGCAAACAGATTGAAGGTGCACTTGAGGGTGAAATCACACCGGATTTGGTTCATTTTGCTGTAGATGATATATACCCGTATATGGGCAAACTGGGAATGGAAAACAGCCTATCTCTACTCCATAAGTATATGAACGGTGTTTTAGATGATAAGGAGCGTTTTTGGACGCATAACAATTTAGTCAACACCCTTGCTTATCTTGGCAAAGATAGGGAGTCTATTGAGGAGCAGCTGCGCCTTTATTGTTGGGCATGCAAGCAGTCAGAAAGATATGTGTTACGGGTTGTGTGCAACCTGAGCAATGCTGGTTGTTGGGCGGCGGAAGCTCGTGTTGATGATTGGATTCAAATTTATGAGAAGGCTTCTGAACGTTTAGAGAGTCCTGAAGTGAGTCAGTACAGCCGTTGCGATTTTCTGCAAATCGGAGCAGAGATATTGCGAAGGAACGACCGGATAGACGCGGCGCTTCTCGAAATAGAAAAGTTAGAACGTGCTAATGGTGAGCCTGGTTGGAGGTCTTATTTTAGATTCTGGTTGGCTGTGAGAACGAATCGACTTCTGTTGTATAGCAAGCACGAAGATCGGTTCCGTTTCGATCAAGTTTGGATGGACACAAGGACGTTTATCGAAGGGGAAGTACAAAAACGGAATGCTGGTTATCCGGTAAATGTTTCCGACCTTGTTTGGGCTGCTCACAATGTTGGCTGTTGTCTGGTATGGACGAAAAAGTATAGCGAAGCGAAACGTATGCTACAAATCGCTGTCGATTTGGAAAATGACAATCACTATGGTTACTTCCAGCTTGCTGTGAGCATCTGGGCATCTGAGAAAGATCGAGAGAGAACCCTACACTACTTAAAGGTGGCTCAGGACACTTATGTGGTTAGTTCCTATAATTATCGGGATTCGTACTATCCGTTTTTCCTTGAGACCACTGAATTTTCGGATGTAAAAGATGATCCAGAATTCCTGAGGGCCCTGGGACAGAAGTAAGTTGTGCTAATTCAGGTAATTGTAGCGTGATCTTGATAGAAATTTAGGTTTTAGGGCTGCAGGGTCCTGTATGTCCGTGAGGCGCTCCCATCTGAAAAGTCGCGATGCGCTTGTTATCACCGCCGCGCCCTCTGGGGGCATCCACAAAGGAGATACCAATACCTGCACTGAGCCTTGCAGAGAGGTTCTCTAACAATTCCAAGACTTCTTGTTGCAACCGTACAAAACGGGAATAACTCAGAAGTTCTAGAAATGCCGCAGCCCAATAGACCCAGACGTGCCGAAGATAGAAGTACTTAAATGTGCTATACCCGCTTTGATGGAAGGCGATGAGTATTGTCAGCGCCTCGCTCGGATGTAGTCTCCGCGGCCGCGCCTTTCTGAACATATGAGAAAACTCTTTTTCCGAAAAGTACAAGAGTATTATTATATCAAAAAGTTTCTCTTTAGACAAAGAAAACACGAAGCTATTTATCAAGCTCACATTATTGTAAGTGGTTTTATCCAAAAAATAAAAGGGGCATTCTATGTACCTTAACTATAGTATGTCACAACAAACTGCCAACGTCATCGCATGTTGTATTCTTATCGTTGGTATTGCAGGTTGCTTCCTTTTAGACATGTATATAGGTCGTTGCAGGGGGCCATGCGGAAGACTCAGCATCAAAACGGCTCACGAAAGAGAGTGTAGGGCTGGACACAATTACTACTCATGTGCCCCTCCGGATCAAGTGCGACAACATGTGAACTGTTCACCGTGGCAGGATGACTTGGGAGGAAACAGCATTCTTAAACCGCCCATTAATGACAGATAGTCAGTCGAATACACGCTGTTTCAACGCTTCAAAAGGCTCACGCAAGGCGTGACGACGTTGTTAATCTCCCATAGGTTCTCTACGGTGCGCATGGCTGACCGGATACTCGTCTTGGAGAACGGGACCATTATCGAGGAAGGCAGCCACGAAGAACTCATGAACAAAGCAGGGCGATACGCCACATTATATCGACTGCAATCTGAAAAATACCAATAACAGGCGTTTGAAAACGTTTCCTATCGAACGGACGCATGCGGCTCTTTTCTGTCTTTGTCTGCTGCGGTGTACAATAGGACCGACGCCGGGTTTCCAGCGTCTCCCCTTAACAGAGCGTGCTTATGAAACTGCGTGATGTTTGCATGAGCGGGGTGAAGCCCCTTTGGCAAAATAAACTCCGTTCCGGTTTGTCCATCCTCGGGATTGCCATCGGCATTGCGAGTGTGCTCTGCATGGTGGCTATCGGCGAGGGTGGCAAACGTATCATTGCGGACAACCTTGAAAAAATGGGCGGGGCCAACCAGATCGCCTTCTGGACCCGGATGACGATTTGGAAGGGACCGCGGCTCGCCCGGCGGACGACGGAACGCTATACACTTCAAGACGCTGCTGCCATCGAGGCAGCTTGCCCCGAGGTGCTATATGTTTTGCCGAAAGTAGAAACCTTCCGTCTCTTTGTGAGCAGCCGAAACGGGAGTCAAGCGATCACGCGCTTAGAAGGTGTCACCGCGGACTACGCTACCGGGATGGGGTGGGACGTTCACGCGGGCCGGTTCTTCTCCGATGGCGATATAGAAGCGCGCAAGCAGGTGTGCGTCTTGGGCAGCAACATCGCCCGTGAGCTGTTTGCGAACACATCGCCCCTCGGCCAAGAGGTGAAGGTTCGGTATCAGCGACTGCACTCACCGCTCCGGCTGCGCGTTATCGGAGTGATGGCAGCAAAAGGCAGCAGCCTCAGCGACTCGTATTCTTTAGATGATGCGATTTCCATGCCCGTGACGACCTATCAACAACGCGTCAAAGGATCTCGCCACGTGGACTACTTGATCGTCTTTTTTCGAAAAGACGCAGAGAGCCAAGTGGTGATCGATTCGGTAAAAAACACGCTGCGGAAAAGACACCGAGGCAAAGACGATTTTATCGGCGTTTGGATGGCGACACTGACGGCTCACCGACTCTTCCACATTCAAAAAGTGATAACATTCACCTTGGGCAGCATCGCGGGGTTCTCGCTATTCGTCAGCGGTATTGGGATCATGAATATCTGTCTCGTCTCTGTCGCGGAAAAGACGAGACAGATCGGTTTACGGAAAGCAGTAGGGGCGAAACGGATAGACATCTTCTATCAGTTCTTGGCGGAATCGATCGGACTCTGCCTCTGTGGCGGGCTGCCCGGCATCGGCGGCGGGTGGGCTGCAGCACACGGAATGACATGGATTGCCACGCGGATTCTGCCCGTTGTGGAGACGTGGCCCGTTGCGGTCTCCGTGCCGTGGATACTGACAACGGTTCTTTTCTTATTTCTCCTGGGGATAGGTTTCGGGGTCTATCCCGCAACGCAGGCAGCACAGATATCACCTATGGAGGCCCTCAGTACCGAGAATTAAACGTTACAAAACGTCTCTGAGGTATCAAACTCACGTGAGTTTAGGTGGTAAGGGCGTTTTAGCAGGCATCCAAAAAACATTCAAGTTGTCGCAGACGAGTTGCCGGAAAAATCAAACTGAAAACTTGAAGTCAAGGGATGTGCAAAGGTTGCGCGGTTGATATGTAATTACGGGGGTGGGAAAGCTTGGCTCTTGTGTTATACGTCTGCTATGAGGTGCTAGGTCATACGTAAGTGAGACACGCTAGAACTATCACGTAACGTGATGGCCGTATATCTTACAAGCCTTGGGAGCACCGGATCAGACAGTGGGGATTTTTAAAGACGCAAATCCTGTACGATACGGAAATCTAATAATCAGCGATAGAACCGTCTGCTAATCTATTATCAGGCCAGGTGAAACGTCTCCCTGCTTCTTGGCCTACTTCAATCACCCGCGCCTCATCCACGGTAACTCCTAAGCCCGGTCCTTCTGGCAGCGAAACGTAGCCTTCGGCATCCATCTTCCATGTCTTGTGAGCAACTCCTTCTGGGAGAACGTTTTCATAACCCTCATGAATAAGGAAAAATGGTACTGCAGCGGATAACTGAAAACTTGCAGTCAAACCGAGATAGGACATCGTACAGTGGGGTGCGATCGGAACGTGATGGGCCTCTGCAAGTGTAGCGACCTTTTTAACCTGTGTGATTCCCCCGCCGTGTCCACAGTCAGGTTGAAGGATATCAATCACTTGTGCTTCAAGGATCTCACGGACCTCCCATATTGTGCGATCGCGCTCCCCTGTTGCCAGCGGGACGGGGACGACTTCTCGGATCTTGTGCATCACTTCAATATTGCCGGGTACCCATGCTTCCTCTAAGAAGAGTAAGTCGTCTGATTGTAGATAACTGGCGAACTGTTTAACGATAGGCGGCGGTAAACAGCTATGTGCATCAAACATCACAGCCCCATCAGAACCGACTTTTTCTCGCGCTTTTTGCACGCGCTGCACTAAGTCAGCGATTTCATCGGGAGTACCAGCAAAGGGTTTGGAGCCGCCGGGCCCCGTTTTAATTGCTTTTGGACTCGGATACTTCCAAATTTTATCGCGGCAGGGACCGCCAAGTAAGCGATACACCGGCACGTCCCACAATTTTCCGGCTATGTCCCACAACGCCATATCAATTGCGGAGATAGTATGCAGCATCAAACCACCCCCTCGGATGTTACGATGTGCGCGGAACAAACGTTGCCAATGATGTTCAATCCGCGTCGGGTTTTCCCCGATAATCAGTTCTGATAAGGAACGCGCCAATGCACAGGTTACGGTTGTTTCCATGTTGTTGATCTCACCCCAACCTGTAACACCCATATTGGTTTCAATTTTGACGTAGGCCTTCATCCCCATTGGAAAAGCTTCAAGGTTTGTCACTCGAATTTGAGAACTTTTATCTTCATAGTCTACCATACGGGCACTTCCTTTCGTTTCTTTTATGTTTACACATACCTCAAATTTTGTCAAGCTTCGGATAGAATTATTTAGCGATATTTAGGATGTCACAGTTTTCTCTTGACAGAATGCACAAAAATTGATAAAATCCATACCCACTACAGAAGGAGGATCAAAAGATGGCAAATCAGACATACCGAATCGGAATCATCGGATGTGGTGGGATGGGCAGGTCCCACTCCAGAGCATGGAAAAAGAATTCTGATGTACAAGTTGTCGCGGCAATGGACATCTACACAGAATCCGCGAAACGGGTCGCCGATGAATACGACATTCCAACTACCTATACCGATGTCGACGAAATGCTATCGAAAGAGGATCTCGACATCGTTAGCATCACAACGTGGCAGGGGCCCCGTGCAGAAGCCGCTGTTGCAGCAGCTAGAGCTGGCGTAAAAGGGATTATCGGAGAAAAACCGATGGCGGTTTCACTTGGGCAAGCGGATGCTATGATTGCCGCCTGTGAAGAAAATAGTGTTAAACTGATCATTGGTCACCAAGGTAGGTACGCACCTACAAATATAGAGACACGCAGGCTCGTCTCAGCAGGAGCGATTGGCGAACCGACAACTGTTCATCACCGCGCAAAACAGCATGCCGGTCTGTTGAATACAGGGACACATGCTATCGACGGCTGGCGCTTCATTTTGTCGGATCCAGAAACATTATGGGTTATCGGGCAGACTTCTCGCACCACCGACCGTTGGGAGCGCCGTACGATTTGTGAAGACCTCTGTATGGGTTTGGTCTGTTTTGAAGGCGGTGCACGCGGCATCTACGAAGGCGATCTGCCGGAACCCTCTGTCTCGATGCCGAAAATTGTTGGAACAGAAGGGCAAATCCGCAATGGACCCGACGGCACACTTCTGCTCCAAAACGGAGAAGCAAAGGGATGGCAGACCATCACCCCACCCCCAGAACCTAAGAACCAATTTCAGGAACTCATTGAGTGGATCGAGGGTGACATTTCTGACCACCGCGGGAGCGGTTACCAAGCACGTTATACGCTTGAAATTATGTTGGCTATCTACGAGTCGCTGCGGATTAAGAACGTCGTCAATATGCCGATGGAAACCAAGGAACTACCGCTTGAACTTATGGTTAACGACGGCACGTTACCGGTCCTCGAAGAAGGGCAATACGATCTGCGTGCACCGTTTGAGGGGCAAACCCGGCAGCGGTGATCGATGGAGATATCGATGGAGAAAAAAGAAAGCCGCCGCTCATTTTTAGAGATCGCGACGGCGTTCATTGGTGGTACCCTGAGCGTTGTCGCCGGAATCCCACTTATTGGCTTTGCGATTTCACCCGCTTTTAAGAAGCCGGAGTCGAAATGGGTAGATTTGGGACTTGTCGCCCGGCTCAAAAACAGTCGTTTTAAAAAGGTAGATTACACCTTCACTGCAAAAGACGGTTGGGTCAAAGCAACGAAAAAACGTTCTGTTTATGTAACCGACACCGGCAATGGAGAATGGAGGGTCTTTTCGCGAACTTGTCCGCACCTGGGTTGCCTTGTCCGGTGGGATGATCAGAAAGAATCTTTCCTCTGCCCGTGTCATGGCGCGATATTCGATAAAACAGGAGCCGTTATTGCTGGTCCACCGCCAGAGCCTTTGCAGAAGCTTGAAACCAAGGTAGAAGCAGGTGTCCTATACGTAAAGGAGGCGTAGATGCGGCGATTTCTCAAAGAACGTCTGCTGTTATCAGAACTTTCTGATCACTTACGCAAACCACTGCCGAAACATATCAATCTGCTTTTCTCACTTGGCAGTTTGGCAATGTTCCTGCTCCTGCTCCAAGCCGCTACGGGTGCCTTTCTAGCGTTATACTATTCACCTTCACCCGAACACGCTCATAACGCAGTTACTTATATCAGTGAAGAGGTTCCGTTTGGTAAATTTGTGCGCGGCTTACATCATTGGGGTGCGAGTGCGATGGTCATCATCGTTTTTCTGCATTTGCTCCGTGTTGTGCTCTATGGTTCCTATAAAGCCCCGCGTGAACTTACTTGGATCGTCGGCGTTTTTTTGTTATTAGTCGTGCTCGGCTTTGGATTCACTGGCTACCTGCTTCCATGGGACGAGAAGGCATATTGGGCAACGGTTGTTGGTGTCGAGATCGCTAGCACTGCCCCCGTGTTAGGCGATTTTATGGTGAAAGTGATGCGCGGTGGAACGGAAATAGGTGCAGTAACGCTGTCTAGGTTCTACGCGCTCCACACCATCTGGCTGCCGTGGTTAGCTTTCGGCTTGGTCGGTGTGCACCTTTTCTTTGTTCGATATTACGGTTCGTCAGGTACACCGCAGAACACCGCTAAAGAGATGAAAGCAGGAAAACCTTTCTATCCGGATCAGGTATTCGAAGATGTCGTCGGCATGTTGATTCTGTTTGCTGTGCTGGCATCTGTGGCGCTGTCCGTGCCGGTTCCGCTTGAATCTGTGGCTGATCCAACAAATGCGGACTACGATCCACGCCCGGAGTGGTACTTCCTGTTCTTGTTCCAACTCCTAAAGTACTTTCAAGGCCCCTTTGAAGTGATTGGAACATTCGTAATTCCAACAGTGGGTATGCTGCTTCTCCTCTTGCTTCCGTTCCTAGACAAAAGCGAGCGTGTCATCCTCTGGAAACGTCCAGTAGCATTCACAATCACAAGCGTTTGCGTTGCAGGGATCGTAACGCTTACAATCCTCGGCGCGAACTCGCCAAAACTTGAAACCCAAGAGATACCAAAATCTATAGAACAACCGCAAACGCCTAAGCTACCAGAGACAGAAGATGTCTTCGACTTTCAGCTAACGGAAGAAGAGTTACAATAGTTTTCTTGTTAATCGTTCATCAGTACGCATCATAAAATTTATGAAATAAACATGATATATTCGCACGAATTCTTTCGTAGACTGTATTAACTTTCTGAAATCAATACAACGGAAAACATATCCTCATGAAAAACATATATCCTGAGAGAAGATT
This sequence comes from Candidatus Poribacteria bacterium, assembly GCA_964291315.2. Lineage (GTDB taxonomy): Bacteria > Poribacteria > WGA-4E > WGA-4E > WGA-3G > WGA-3G. Next base: position 233,920 of record OZ219750.1, read on the forward strand.
TTTGCACCTAATGGACCTCAGTAAAGAAACAAGACTGATAAAGGATATTCTTGAAAATCCCCTCAAGCTCGCTTCAGCCATAACGACATATCTTGTTGGACAGAAGATAGTATTCCATTGAAGACATTGTCAGAAAAAGCACAGTACATCAGAGATTTGCTATTTTTGAAAGCATATTATGAAAAATCATGATTTGACAGAGCAATTCACATTTTTCGCTACAGATACCGAATCTGAACTTTCAATAGACGATATTGGGTCTGATAGGGTAGAATTGGTTTCATTCCGGGAACTCGTTCCTGAAATCAGTGATACAAGCTACTTGACACACGGTATTTTTGCTTATCCGGCGAAATTCATTCCGCAGGTTGTTCGATACGCTATTACGACCTATACAAAGGAAGGGGATTGGATCGTTGATCCGTTTTCTGGTTCAGGAACGGTGGGGGTCGAGGCGTATCTGTGCAAACGCAACGCCTATCTTCTCGATCTCAACCTACTCTTGAATCACATGATGCCACTCAAGGTCTACGGTGGGAAGGAGCGGTTGCAGGAAGTGGAATTGTACAGATTGTTGGGGGACATGAGAAAAAGTGAAGATCAATTTAGCCCGTCTTGGTCAAATGTCTATTACTGGTATCCGTCTGAGATCTTAGATATGTTATCTCGCTATTGGGGTTTCATCCACAACAGAGATAATGGAGTCTATTCGTCTATTATCAAATCAGCATTGTTGAAGGTTAGCAAACGTTTTTCCTATACGGAGGATAAGACCCCTAAACTTGCCAGATCCAAGCGTAAATTGCGGGCTATAGAGGAGCTGCTTAAAGCAGATTGGCAAGCACAGTTAGATGAGATGGTTCACAAGCTCTGCTTGAAAACATTAATAAGTCTGAACGATTTTGTGATGCACACAGAGCAGCAACAAAACAAGGTTGCCCCGGAGGTCCATTGGCATGGCGGTGTGGATTCCTCTTATGTGGTTGTCCCGCGGGCGTGTGATGCGCTTATCACATCGCCTCCGTATCTCCAAGCACAAGAATACATTCGTTCTACAAAAATGGAGCTGTTTTGGTTGGGACACACTGAGGAAGAGATTAGAGAACTCTCACGGCTTGAAATTCCGTATCGAAAAGCAGATCGGATAATTGAGACAGAAAGCTTGAATAAAGTCAGAGAGCAACTTACCCGAGACGACCTCCGAAAACGGTTGGACTCCTATTTTTGTCATACGGTCAATGCCCTTGAAAGTTCCATGGCTCAGTTGAGACTAGATGCAGCTGCTTGTATCTTCGTCGGCAATCCGCGGATTGACGGCATAGTGGTCGAGTTGTGGCGAATATTGGCAGAATATTTTACGGAACGTGGATTTGTGTTTGAGAGGGTGTACGAGGATCGGATTCAGACCCGGCAACTTTTCGGGGCGCGAAAGAATAAGAACCCGGATGGAATGAAATCGGAATTCCTTCTGATCTTGAGGAAACATACTATTTGTCAAGTAGATCCTCAGCAATACTAACCTGTTTTCTGAGGTACGATATATCATTGGCGCGAGCTAAGAACGCTTCTAGATAACGACGCATCATGAGCGTATCCCCATTTTTTTCGTATGTGCGGGCAAGACGATAATATGCTTCTGCATCGCTGTCATCAAGCGATAAACCTTTTTCGTAGGATTGGATCGCGCGAAGGAAGTCTCCTGTTTCTTCGTAAGCAAGCCCGGTATTAAAATAGAGATTAGCGTCCCCGGCTTCCATTTCAAGTGCTGCCTCGTAATGTAGAATAGCTTCGTGATACATATCACGATAGAGGTATGCATCTCCGAGGTTGTGATAAGCATCAACGAATGTCGGTTCCGCTTCAACGGCGCTGCGAAAAGCGGTGAGAGCCTCCTCAAACCGGTTAGTCATATCGTAAGCATAGCCGAGGTTATTATAGAAGGCGGGATTTCCGGGGCCAAACTCGAGTGCGGCGTGAAACATATCAATGGCGAGGGTAAATAGGTGGAGATCAATATAAATCAAACCGAGATTATTATAGGCGTGCGCGTGTTGGTCATCAAGTGCGATAGCACCTTGAAAGGCATCTATTGCTTTCTCATGTTCTCCTAATTCGTGATAGGCTTTTCCGAGCTGAATATATCCTTCTGCGTCTGTCGGGTTCAGTGCTTGTCCCATTTCAAGCTTTAAAACATCACGCTGAAGTTCCAGCTTCTGTTGCTGTGCCGGATCAGGGGTCCTGCAGCAGAGAAACAAAAGGCAAATGAGTAACATGGAGAGATATTTATGATTATAGATACACATACACATTTCTGCGATCCAACCCGCCTAGAAGGGGTGCCGTGGCCTAATCCCGGTGATGCGCTACTCTACCGACGCGTTATGCCTGAAGATTACAAAACACTTGCAGTTCCCGAAGGCGTAACGGGCACAGTTGTCGTTGAGGCAAGCAAAAGGCTTGAGGATAACCAGTGGATTCTCGACCTTGCTGCAGAAGATCCCTTCATTGTTGGGTTCGTCGGACATTTGGAACCGACGGCTGATTTCCAGGATAATTTGGATCGGTTCTCTGCGAATCCGCTTTTTCGAGGGATACGGCTCGGCGCGGGACATCTACGATCAGTTGGTGCCCCAACGTTCTTGGTAAATATTGAAAAATTAGCAGCGAAAGAACTCGCTTTGGACCTGCTAATTAACCCTAAAGCCCTATCACTTCTGCCAGCATTGGTTGAACACATCCCTAAGATTCACATTGTCATTAATCATATTGCTGGTGCGCGAATATCAGATCAACCTCCTGATTCAGCTTGGGTCTCCGCAATCCGTGAAGTCGCTCGCTATCCGAGTATCTATTGTAAGGTGTCGGGCCTCACAGAACAAACAGGGCAAATCCCCGCACCGACAGAAGTCACCTATTACACCTCAACAATAGATGTCTTATGGAATGCGTTTGGTGAAAACCGACTCATCTACGGGAGCAATTGGCCTGTATCAGAGCGTTTTGCATCTTATGCAACTGTTCAACAGATTGTAAATGACTATTTTAGCACAAAAGGTGAGGCAGTCAAAATGAAGTTCTTCTGGCAAAATGCTGAGGCTGCCTACCGACTATCGTTGTAAAACTGTGGTAACTGTCACATGCTGATTGGTAGCTTTTATGCTATCCAGCGGATGAACTCGCCAGGCGGTTGCCGTTTCGGTTTGCCGATGTCAGCGGGGTAACCGGTGTAGAAGAAACCAATGATATATTCTTTTGAAGAATCAATAGCGAGCACTTGATAGGTGCTCTCTTCCATTGTGATTCTACCGGTGCTCCACTGCATTCCGACCCCGGCATCCCATGCAGCGAGTTGGACGTTTTGCATTGCACAGCACACAGCGGCATAATCTTCGCGTTTGCGTTGTTCATCACCTTTTTGTATGCAAGAAACTGCAATAATCGTCGGCTTAGACATGAACTTCTCGTAAGCTAGTTCACCGATTTTCTTGAGATCTTCGGCATCAACGTGCCCGGGGGTATCCTCAATCTTAATTTCGCGGTAGCGGTCTGCAAGGATTCCCTTCGTCTTCTCACCAATCACGATAAAACGCCAAGGCTCGGTGATGTGGTGATTGGGTGCCCATATTCCGTAGCTAAAAACTTGTTCAATGACATGGTTCGGTACTGGTTCCTGTTTGAACTTGAAAATGGTGCGTCGTGAAAGGATCACGTCTTTAACATCCATCGTTCATATCCTCCCTATATAATTGAATTATATTGTATTAAGTGGTTAATTGCAAACTGTGGCACTTTAGTCGGCACTCTATCGATTTTTGCTGAACCATTTAATGCCACCCAACGAGTTGCAAATAAGTTTGCCAGAGGCTATCTCCACATAAAAGTACAAGCACAGCGGCCCCCGCGAGAAAGGGCCCATACGGGATGGGGCTCTGACGACTCTTTATGCCGTAGATAATTAAGACAGTTCCAACAATTGCCCCACTAAAAGCAGAGAAGGCTATCACCATCGCTAGTTCTGGCCAGGCGCCGAGGAAGAGCCCATTGAGAGTCATCAACTTAATATCCCCGCCACCCATCGCCTTTTTACGTAAGACGGCGCTCCCAATCACCGCAATCAACCATAACATCGTACCACCGGCAAGTGTCCCAATTACTCGCGTCAGGAGATACCAAATATCGGCGCGTTGAAACGTAATTCCACAGACGATGCCGAAACCGAGAATCAATCCGGTCCCGATGAGAACATTCGGAATAATATAGTGCTGTGCGTCAATAACAGCAATTGGAACAAGTAAAGAAATAAAAACGAGAGCAAGTAAACTTTCGAGGCTTACCCCGAAGCGAACGTACGTTGCTAGGAATAGGAGGGCAGTTACAAGTTCAACACATGGATATAATAGTGAAATGTCGGTGTTGCAGTGTCGACAGCGCCCACGTAGAAACAAGTAGCTCAAAATCGGGATGGTATCAAGAGATTTTATCGTTTCTCCACACTCTGGGCAAAAGGAACGAAGTGGTGAATGAATTGACAAGCAGTCACGTGGGATCCGATAGATACAAACATTGAGAAAGCTTCCGATGGCTGTACCTAATAGAAAAACAAATACCCACATCTTACCACCAATATTTTTCCCCGAGTCGCGCATCGGCATGGTAGACTCTACTGATTTCAGCGATACCGCCGACCCGATACTTTTCCGGAACGCGTGAGTGCTTCTTTGCGATTCCAACCTTATAAGCGTTTCTAAGAAGGATATAACTGCCGCCCCACGGTGTTTCAGGGATAGACTCCATATAATTTCCACGCCATCCGTCGACCCCAGGGTCTGTAACCAGTGCGCCCAAAGTTGTGGGATAACTTTCTGTGTGTCTGAAGTACTTTTTAATAGCAACAGCGATAGTTTCGACATCTCTATCTGCTGTGCTCACCTTACGATACTCCAACCATGGTGGAAAAGAAGACGCGCCAATCCCCAGGAGGATGATCACAAGGATAAGCAGTTGAGAGCGAGTCATTCCGCTGTCTTCACTTATGTTTTTTCGTAGCATTTTTAGTTTTAAAAACACCGCTTGAGAGATAGGAACGTCATGTTTCCATCTTAGTTTAATTGCCAGAGCTTGGACGGGAAATACCATACTTGTTCATTTTTTTGTACAGGTTACTTCGCTCGACCTCTAATGCTTCCGAAGTTCGCCGGATATTCCAATTGTTTTCTTCTAAAGCAGCGAGGATGCATTGTGCCTCGGCATCATCTATCATCTGACTCAGAGCGATCCCAGGTTTGTAGATCGGTGTACTCGGAACAGCATCCCAGGATGCCCCCGGTCTGGGCGTGGGGGATACAGAGGGGTCGGATGTTAAAGACAAGGCTTCAACGACATCAGGGGCCATCACGACCTCTCGGTTCACCATAATGAGAAGGCGTTCGACGATATTTTTCAACTCCCGGATGTTCCCGGGCCAATTATAACTCTTAAACACAGCATAAGCTCCCGGATCGATAACTTTTGGTGTAGATGCCATGTCTAATTGCAGACGCTCAGCGAAGTACTGCACTAACAAGGGGATATCCTCCCTGCGCTCGCGCAGTGGAGGTACTCGAATAGGCACGACATTCAACCGGTAAAAGAGATCACGTCGGAAGCGTCCCTTCTCAATCTCTTCAGAAAGAGGCTTGTTCGTTGCCGCAATAATCCGGACGTCGACTATTCGAACCTGATTGCCGCCAAGACGCTCAACTTCGCCGGTTTCAATGACACGGAGTACCTTCGCTTGTGCTTTCGAGCTCATATCTCCAATTTCATCGAGAAAGAGGGTTCCACCGTGGGCAAGTTCAAAACGTCCTTTTCTTTGGGAATCAGCGCCCGTGAACGCCCCGCGTTCGTGCCCAAAGAGCTCACTTTCAATGAGTTCATCCGGTAGGGCTGCACAGTTGAGCGAAATAAAGGTTTTTCTGGAGCATTTGCTCTGTTGATGAATAGCATTAGCAACGAGCTGTTTACCTGTGCCGTTCTCACCAGAAATCAAGACACCAAGTTTACTTGAGGCGACTCGCTTGATTTGTGAGCGGAGGTAAGAAATAGCAGTGCTCTTGCCTACCATCTCATCCGTTAGCGCAATTTGCGATTTCAGAATTTCATTTTCTTCCGATAAGCGTGCTATCTCTAGAAACGGTTGGATATTCGATAAAATCTTATCAATACTGATCGGTTTAGTGATGTACCGTTTCGCACCGAGTTCCATGGTCTTAACAGCGATTTCGATATCCTGTTGTGCAGACATCATGACTACATTCAACTCCGGATAGAACTCACGAAGTTTTACAAGCGTCTCAACACCATCCATACCGTTTTCCATACGGATATCTAATAGTACAATATCTACATTGGATTTGGCACACTGCTGTAAAGCTTCCTCACCACTCGCAGCCGTCAGAGCTTGATACCCTCGCATCTTCAGCCCTTGGGACAACATCTTAAGCGTATTTTTTTCGTCATCTACAACTAGAATAGTTTCCATGTTATTTACCCTAATCAAAACGTCCGAAGCGGGAATTCGTTTAAATTTCGCGAGCTATCACCTGTTCTTCAGTTTCGGGTGACGTTATTTTTTCGTTCGCAGAAACCGGTTGGAAGACCTATTCTGCGGCTAATTCTTCAGCGTCAATGCTTGAGTTATACGGGAGGCGAATACGGACGGTTGTACCTACGTTCTCCGTGCTTTGACAATCCATTTCGGCACCGTGTTCCGTGATAATTCTTTTGACAATGGGCATCCCCAAACCGGTACCATTTGCTCCAGACTTTGTGGTGTAATAAGGAACGAAAAGATTCGCCATTGTTTCTTCGGACATACCGCGCCCGGTATCTCGGATTTCGAGTGAAACTATGCCTTTACTAGCTTTCGGATTCTTGCTTTTAGCTTCTAGTGTCTGGTAGCTGTTCCCTTTTTCTCCTACTACAGCACACTCTGACCGACTACTGATTGCTAACCACTGATTGCCATTTGGTATGAAACAGGTTTTTACCTTAAGCAACCCACCATCAGGCATAGCCTCGATCGCGTTTTTCAAGAGATTACCGAGTGCCCGGGCAGTCTGTTCGGGATCTAGCCAGAGCTGTGGCAGGGCACCTAAGTCAGTTTCAAGCTTAATCTTGGAGACCTTTTCAAGCCAAAACTTCTCATCAGAATCTTGTAGTGCGGCATCCTTGTATTTCAAATTAGCCGGTGCAGACTCGGCTTCCCGATCGGGTTCGTCGCGATGAACAGAGGGCGGGAGATCTGAGTCTTGTTTACCCAGGTACAGGTTCAAAACGGATCGGATAATATTATTGAGTTGGGTTGGCTTTCTTTGCAGTTTCGGCATTCGAGCAAATTGATGAAATTCATCTATTAATTTTCCGATCCGATCAACCTCCTCAATGACAGTGTCGGTGCATTCCCGAAATATTTGCTCAAAAATTTCTGGGTCCGATTTTGCTTGCTGTAGATTTTCGACAGAGAGTCGTATTGGAAAGAGCGGGTTTTTGATTTCATGTGCCACCTGCCTTGCGACATCGCGCCATGTTGCTGCACGTTCAGCTGCCATCTGTTCTTCCAAGCTCCGTTTTAACTCTCGCGCCATCTGATTGAAACCGTCGGCAAGCTGCCCTATTTCATTTCGAGAGCGGACTTTAACACGGTGGTCCAGATCACCAGCAGCGATGTGCCCGACCCCTTCATGAAGAGTTTCGATAGGCTGGGTGATCCGACGACTGATGAGATAGCTGATGAGATAAACGAGAGCAAGCCCACTAATACCACTTAGAAGGAGGGTGAGCATGAGTCTTTGCTGCCACTCCATCTGACGTCTATGTGAATATGCAACAATCAGATCAACAGCAGCTACTTCACTAGCTATGGCAAACGGCGAGTTGAAAGGTGTTATCCGAAAAGCTGTATATGTACTCCCCCCGTTTTCTTCCGTTCCGTGCAAAAGGACCTCTCGATCGGATTGCGGACTAGAAAACGATTCTAACCATTCGCTCCTGCGTGTGGCTCGTGAGGCATTGTTTAACGGAAGCCAGTCTTCACCCGAAACAGAGGGTACAGCATTAGATGTTTGAGGCTTTACTACAAGAAATATTGGATGATCGTCGGACTGGATGGTTGTTTGGGCTTCTAACCACTCTTGCAAACGGTGCCCACCTGTAATGAATCCCCATTCGCCTACTTCGGTTGCTTGAACCACGAACTGCGGGCCTATATCGCTCTGTTGTGGAATATTTCTGAGGTGTATATGCCCTTCCTTGTTTTCTAACGAATTATATGTGTTATAGAGTCGAGAACTTCCGGCCCCCCTCAAGTCAGGATATAGAAGTTTTCCCTCTGGTGTCCCGTACTCCAAGAAGTCAAACTCGGGAATAGGTAAATATGGAGAGGGTGGCTGTTTCTCTATAGCGCGGTGTAACTTCACATCGGTGGCTGCAGCGTGAACGTCCTTCTGAACGCTCTCAACGAAAACCCTATATTTGTTTGAAATCTGGGCTTGAAGCGTTTCAATATAGCTATAAATTTCCCGTTTAAAAGCAAGCCGAATCAGGAAATAGGTGCTCCCCAAAATAACACCGAACATCACGAGGAAGACTAAGCCGTAGGCGATAAATATTTTGTTCTGAAGCCGCAAGGCAGAGAGTCTATTCCTCATTTTTGGTACTACCTGCTTTTAAATTCTAGAGATATTGTAATACGGTCGGTAGATTGTTCTTTAACGGCTTATTCAGGTTTTGGAACTCATCGGGTACTCTGCCTCGGTACTCCTTTCTAGTAAAGAGAAGCACCCCATATAGAAAGAAAACCTTGCTTCCGGTTCGAATCGAAGGGTGTTTCTATTTATTTTTAGGTTCCAACATGGTCAGGTCTTGATGCTAAGGCAAAAGATCGGAAATTCCGCTTATAACCTTCCACTCCATTTTGAAGGTATGTTAACTCTTTTTCACCATTGTTGTTTAAGTGCAAACTTTGGAGTCGACCCTTTACGGCGATGGTGTCCATCAGGATACGCATAAGGTGGCAAACTGACCGGATGTCCCGTTTTAGAACGGTTAGGGTTGCGTTAGGCACGCCATTCTTGCTGAAATCCAAAGCGGTGCCGTGGTAAGAGGCGGTCTGCATGTCTGTCATAGACATGCCTTCAAACGCGACTAATTTGTTATCCATGCCAATATCTGTCGGTATCGCTAAGTCCGGATCCAGTTCTTTCCAGTGAATAAATAGGATGACTTTATCTTTTGGCCCGGAGATAATACCGTTAAGGATCGAATGGTTGCTAGTCGGGCCCTGGGCAGGTATGACGTTAGCTCCGCTGCTACGTTCCTGAATAGATTCCGTATAAAGCTGTACAAACCAATCCCCGAGGCAGCTATTGTCAGCATAATTGTAAAAAATAACAGTGCTTTTTCCATAAACTTCTTCAGTCAGATGAATCCAGCGGGCGAGTTGATAGGCAATGTTTTTTTGATGTTTGTAAGAGAGGTTAAAATCTTCATGTCCTTGTGCAACACCATTTAATGCGGACCGGATTCGAGCCTTGGGGGTTTCTCCTTTTCCGGCCGTCGCAGCGAGAAAGAACAGACCGACCGGCGAGAAAGCCGAGAATCGTCCACCAACGCCCTCCGGAACAGGAAGCAATGTTTTGCCATAGAAAGGGGATTGCTCATGCATTCGGAACAGTGCGCTATCGCGGGCCAGCCTTGTAGTAGCAATTACCTGTTGCTGCCAATTTACATCTCCGAGTGCACCGCGGATAATCATTAGGGTAGCCATGGTCTCGGTGGTTGTGCCGGACTTACTGATGACATTAAAGAGCGTTTTGGAGAGGTGATTTCTCGATTTGAGCATTTCAAGCAAACCGAGGAGTTTGCGTGGATCAAATGTGTCCCCTGTAAAATATACTTCAGGAGCGCCACCACGTTCTTCAGATGATAGTAAGTTATGGTACGGATGGTTGAAAAAAGAGTGAAAGACACGCGCGCTCAAGTCAGACCCACCTATGCCGACAATGACAAGTACCGAAAATTCTTCGCGCGCGCGCGTCGCCATATCAGTAACTTGGGCAATATCCTTTTTTTGGAGATGGCTCCGGGTCCATGCGCGAAGTTGGCTTTCCAAGTCAGAGAGTGGGACTGATGCCTCTTCCTGAAATGAAGCGTGAATATCTTGCAAATCAGTGTCAATTTTCTGCTTTGCTGTTAGTGGAAACGTGCCTGCTGCCGCGTCGTCCACTGAAAAACAAATTTTTCTATCCAACAAAATATACCCCGAACTAAATTCTTCCATACTTGTCCGAAAGGCGAATGATGTCTCCCTCGTCAAAGTGTCCGAACGCAATTTCAAGAATCCGGTAATCTTTGGATTCGCCGATGAGTTGATGCTTTGCGCCTTGTGGAATAAAAACAGGCTCCATTGGTTTAGGGCGATGAATCGTTCCATCCAACTTCATGCAGGCCCCCTCATCAAGCGGAATCCACAACTCGCTCCGATGGAGATGATATTGGTAACTCACCTGCTCACCCACTCGAATTTCTAAAATTTTGACAGTAACCTGCTGGTTGAGCACATACTGTATGAAACCACCCCAAGGTTTTTCAATTGTTAATATCTCCTGAATTTCTTTTGGTGGTAACTGCATGATTCCTCCCGCAAATTACCGGACGCATTTATCGAAAAACTACATTTAACCGACTCATGAGTTAAAAAACGCTTATAAAAATACGATAGATAGTGTATCATATTAACATGTCACAGGTCAACTAAAAACTATTTTTTCATACCGATAATAATTTGCACTTTCACCGAAAACTAGATCAACTGTGAGGTTAATCTGGAGGACAACCTGATTGTTAGAAGAATCAATCTCAAAACTTGTTGAAAATAGCATTGCAGAAAAGGTTTTTCCTGGAGCTGTCGTCCATATCTTAACCAATGAAAAGACACTTTATCACAAGGCATTTGGCTTCCGATGTGTAAAACCGAAACGACTCCCGATGCTGTGTACGACCTTCTTCGATTTGGCATCGCTTACTAAACCTATTGTTGTTGGGACGCTCTGCATGCAGTTCGTTGAAAGCGGTAAGCTTTCACTCAACACACCGGCAGAGAAATACTTGCCTGAGTTTAAACACCGGAACGTAACGCTTGCTCACCTGTTGACGCATACTTCGGGACTTCCTGCATGGCACCCTACCTATCTACGTGCTGCGTCTCATGAAGCAGTAATCCCTTATCTCTCTGAGGTTCCATTGGGGTTCGAGCCGGGTGAGAAAGTGGTGTATAGTTGCTTGGGCTACATCGTGCTCGGGAAACTGTTGGAAAGAGTAGCTAGGCAATCATTAGACAAATTAGCGCAGAGGTGTATCTTCATGCCGCTCGGCATGGAATTAACACGGTTTAACCCGCCGCAAACGTGGCATGAATATTGTGCAGCGACAGAGGATTCCAACAGTTTTGAACGCAGGATGGCGAACTACGAACGCTACGACTGGCGAGAAGGGGTGATTGTTGGGAGAGTCCACGATGAGAACGCGCATTTCCTCGGGGGCATTTCAGGGAACGCCGGACTCTTTTCCACATCAAGAGACCTCGGGAAATTCTGTAGGATGTTGATGAATAACGGTGGCGATTTGCTCCGTTCGGAAAGTCTCCGGATTATGCGACAAGTTGCTTCAGCAGACGGGGGGCGTCGATGCATTGGATGGGCCGTAACAGACGATGAGTGTCTCTATCATACCGGCTTCACTGGCACATCAATCCGGATATGCACGAAAAGAAAGCTTGCAGCGATTCTGCTGACGAATCGGGTACACCCTGATGCTAATCGACACGGCATTATAGAATTTCGGAAAATGTTTCACAATCTCATATACACAGACACGTGTGCCAATTAGTGAGTGAACCAAATGTCTTCTATGAAAATTGAATTGGGATTGACTGTCTTACTTACAGAGAAGCGCGACTGGATTCGCGGTAAATCGATCGGACTTCTTACGAATCATACAGGTGTTGATGCTGCCTTACGGAGCAACTATCGACTTTTCGTAGAAGCTGCTAATTGCCAACTTGCAGCGATTTTCTCGCCGGAGCACGGGCTCTCGGGGGCAGTGCAAAATGGGATAACTATTAACAACATTAGTAAAAATCTATCGCTTATGCCCCACGGAAACGTGCCTGTTTTCAGTCTGTATGGACAATCTATGCGTCTGCCCCCGGAGCAACTTGAAGGTATTGATACTCTTGTCTACGACATACAGGATGTCGGGGTACGCTACTATACCTATATTTCAACATTACTTTATGCGATGGAAGCTGCAAGCAACTATGGTGTTGAATTTATTGTCGCTGACCGACCTAATCCGATCACCTGCGCGGCTGTAGAGGGAAATGTGTTAGCAAGTGGTTTTGAATCCTTCGTTGGAATACATACGATACCTATCCGCTACGGTCTTACAGTCGGGGAACTGGCAATACTCTTGAAGTCGGAACGGGTGCCGTCATGTCGGTTAAAGGTCGTATGGATGCGCGGATACAAACGCCGGATGTGGTATGATGATACTGGTTTTCACTGGGTACCGCCGTCTCCGAATATACCAACCCTCACAACGGCTGTGCTCTATCCGGGCTTATGCCTATTTGAAGGAACAAATATGAGTGAGGGACGTGGAACGACAAAGCCCTTTGAATATATTGGTGCCCCTTGGTGTGATGGTGAAAGATGGACACAAGTGCTGAATGCCTTGCATTTGCCCGGGGTCCAATTCCGACCTGTCGTTTTTACTCCGGCACCCATCACCAAGAGCACAAAACACGCCAAACAGACTTGCAACGGTGTTGCGATTCATATTACCGACAGAGAGCATTTCCATCCGGTAGAAACCGCCCTCTATATGTTATCTACCCTTACGTTCGAATACAAGGATCGCTTCACCTTCTCAGCTCCGCATTTTGATAGGTTAGCAGGAAATAGTTGGCTTCGAGACACCTTGCTAAGTGGAAAATATGTGGATGAAATGCAGAAACAGTGGGTTGGCGAACTCCATCACTGGACTGATAAGGCAAAACAGTATCACACATATAAAGAATAGGGATCAGATAGCAGCCAAGTAGAAATTAGTATCAGCCAGAGTGTTTTATATTTCGCATTCCACAACAGCTATGCACTAGTGTCTGAAAGGAGCACATAGCAACGTGTACTGAAAACTATAAAAAAATGACAGAGTTCTACAAAATTCTCGAAAAGGATAAAAAATATATTCTTGGTTTAATGTCTGGGACTTCAGTTGACGGTATTGATGCAGCCATCGTCGAAATTAGCGGACATGGATTAAAAACTGTTGTAAACCTGATTGCTTTTGAGATATTTCCGTTCCCGCCTGGGGTGCAGAAACGCATCCTCGCTCTCTGCTATCCCGATACCGGGCGCGTTGACGATATCTGCAGGATGAACTTCTACATCGGACATCTCTTTGCAGAGGCTGCTAAACATGTCTTACAAAAAAGCGGAATGTCCGCTAGTGACATCGCTCTTATCGGTTCCCACGGTCAAACAATTTATCACCTTCCGAGAGCTAGAAACGCCGACCCTAGTGTTTCTCGTTATCCTTCAACACTTCAGATTGGCGAGCCGGCGGTCATCGCACATGAAACGGGGATTCCAACCATTGCTGATTTTCGGGTAGCGGATATGGCAGCAGACGGACAAGGTGCACCGTTAGTTGCATATCCAGATTACTTACTGTTCCGTAATAGCGTTAAAACCGTGGGGCTTTTGAACATCGGAGGAATCTCAAATCTCACAGTACTTCCGGCGAACTGTACGCTCGACGCTGTTTCGGCTTCGGATACAGGCCCCGGGAACATGTGCATCGATGCGGTTGTGAGAGAGATCACGGAAGGAAGGGAATACTATGATATATCAGGTATGCGCGCTGCACAAGGCACCCCATATCAACCTCTCATCAACGAGTGGTTAAAGCATTCATTCTTTCAATTGGGTCCACCGAAGACAACGGGACGTGAGGTGTTTGGAAACGCTTTTGCAATGGAATGTTTGACAGCGTGCCGCAAACACGGACTCACAGATAATGACTGTATTGCGACACTAACCGAATTGACAGTCCGGACGATCACAGGCTACATCGCACAATTTGTAGCAAACCAGAATCAGATAGATACACTCTACGTAAGCGGTGGCGGGGTCCACAACCAAACCATCATGCGGGGACTCAGTGAGATCTTGATGGATACATTGGTTGAACCCGTGGACAATTCTGGTATCTCGTCGTGTGCAAAGGAAGCAATCGCGTTCGCAATTCTGGCAAATGAAGCACTCCATGGAAAAGCTGGAAATCTTCCTTCCGCTACTGGTGCCTCTGCTCGAAAAATTCTAGGGAAGTTTGTGCATCCATAATAGCTTTTGGATACCGGTTGTCGGGGAAAATTTCATTTTTCTTTCACTGTTAACCGCCGATTGCTATCTAAAACCGAATCCTAAGGGATATCCGATGGCTGCCGCCTAATGCTGGATGGTTCGCAAATGCATAATCTAGACCTGCCCCTGCCCCTGTGACGAACCGAAGATTCAACCCAGCACCGGTGGTTAATTGATAGATACTCTCAAGGCTGCCATGCAGCTCAGCGAGGCCAATCCGTAGGGCAATCAAGTCAAACAGCGTCCATTCAGCCCCGGTGTGCATCTCAACACCGTCTTTAATATAGGTATCTAACGCAAGGATAAATACACTTCGGAACACGCTGAGCTTATGCGTTGTTGCAATGCTGATTTTGAGATGAGGTGGTATTGTTTCAGTGTAGGATGTCTGATCTGCTGACGGTGGCGGTGTGTTCCAATAAAGCTTTGTCTGGAAGGCATCGCTTGCTTGCAGACCGAGCGTCAGCTGATGTGGCTTTTCTGGGTTTGTCATTCCAATGAAACCGATGTCCACACCGCCACCAACGGCGTTTGTCCTCCGATAGCCGCTCATGTAAAGAAGTTTGAGCGTGCCCCCACCCTGAAAATCTATACCGTAGAAAGATGGCAAACGCCAGCCCGACCCAAAAAGGAAAGCGTTGTCTGTATTGTTAAAAGTACCTACAACCTCAGGGCGATTTGTCGCTCCGACGGGACGACTAGCAACTGGCAGCCCAGTAATCGGAATATCATCAACGCCGACGCGCAGCCAACTCACCCCGATCGCTCCTCGGTTTTTGAATGGGTATATACAACTGACAAAATCGTAAGCATCCTCTCTGTTGAGCGTAGAGTGCATAAAACTGACTTCGCGTAGGGTTAGTCCTCCTAACGCAGCAGAATTCCAGTATGGTGCGTAAGCGTCAGCACTCAAAGCAGTTCCTGCTCCTCCCATGGCAAGAACACGTCCACCAACCCCAAGAGTCAGGAAATCAGCTGTGTATTTCGCGTCTGCGGTTAAGAGTCCAACACAACATGCAATTATAGACGCGATAGAGCAGAAAATATGTTTTTTAGGGTGTTTCATCTTTGTCGCCATCGTCTCTCAGTAGAATGGCTCTCAGTTGTAGGCTTTCGTTCACCAAGATCTTCTTGCGGACTGTTGCCGGTTATTTCGTCGCCCCCTGATAACCATTATCGCAATTTCATCATTTTGAGTATTTCTGTGATGTCTTTTTCACCGTTTCGCTTGATCTGGAGTTTCGCGTAGTAAACACCATTCGCTACCTCAATACCGTTGGCATCCGTACCATCCCATTCCACCATGAGGAAGCCAGGGGTGGCTGGCATCGATAACTCGCGGATGAGTCGTCCACCTAGCGTATAAATTTTTACAACTAGAGAATCTGCAGGGGCGGTTAATTCACAAGTGAGCGTAGTTTTGCGGGGAAACGGATTTGGGTAGTTCAAAAACGATAAGAGTTGTAGCGTGGCGTGAACCCGGAATGTACTGCTCTCTGTGTCAGTATTTCCATGTACATCGCTGGCCGTTAGTCGAATTTCATACTCTCGCGGTTCCAGTTCAGGAGATAGATATGTTAAAATAAGCTGATTTGATCCGGGGTGATGGGTCAACTCATATGCTTCCGGATCGATTGCTTCATAAGAAAAACCATTTCCAAGTTCTAACAAGAGCGGATGGGTGAGATAATCGATTCCACTCGGATCGGTTAGCGTTGCTCCAATGAGCGGTTCAGCATCTACTGCATCCCCTGGGACAAAATGTTGCTGATTGCCAATTGTCAACTGTATGTCAGGTGCCACAGTATCGTCACTGTGTAAAAGTGTAACCGTCCCGAGCTGGCCCGTCGTAGCTCTAACGGTACCGACAGACCGGGTTTCAAATCGAAACCGATCGCCAGAGGTAAAGGAACGCTTTCCTTGTGTGATCTGAAAACGCAAACCGTAAGGCTCATAAAAGAAGGGTTGTTCGACAGTTCCGCGGTGTGGTTCATTTTCATCTTGCGATCGCAGAACACCGGTTTTTTCGCCTTCAACCTGAAACTCCTCGTTGGAAAGAAAAAAGATAACCCATCGATCTTCGGGCATCGTAGTGTCTGTTGGAAGTTGAATGTAACTGACTGTTCCGGACCCTCGATTAAGATCCCCGAATCCAGATGCATACCAACGCAGTTCACGCTGTGAAGTGCCCTTGAGCCCCTGATCAGTATCCAGAGGCTGCTCAAGAGAAGTTATGTTGAAAGTCCAAATATCAC
Source organism: Candidatus Poribacteria bacterium (assembly GCA_964291315.2). Lineage (GTDB taxonomy): Bacteria > Poribacteria > WGA-4E > WGA-4E > WGA-3G > WGA-3G. The sequence continues at coordinate 250,640 of OZ219750.1, forward strand.
CGAAACGGAAAGGCTCTTCGGAATCAGTTTCCATATTAATCGCAAATCCGTATCTAAAATTAGGATAATCCGTACTGAAACCTATCAATTGCTCACTCGGTGCAATCACTGCTAATTCTTCCAGTACCTGTGTGTTTTCCCTGTATGGTGCGTGAAGTAATCGATAGGTTTGAGGGCCTGTAAAAAGTAGAACGTATTTTCCAATCGGGGCGCCATCGGGATGGATGCGGATATTTCGGAGCTTGCCCTGCCCAACGTTTTCTGCTTCTATATCGGTTACCTGTAACCTTTGCTGTAAGTTTCCTGTTGTATCGGTCAATACTTGAGAGGGGAGCCGGATCCAGTTGCTGAGCGTTGAACTCCACTGGTAAACACCTATCTCACGGGATCGGGATTCGACTGCGGTCTCAATCGTCGCGGCTGTATCCGAGCCGTCAGTAACCTCCTCTGCACTTCCTAATAATTCTTTAGCAAGCTGCGTGCCAAGTGCCCCAAGATCGAAACTGAAGTCAATTGCCATTGGAGAAGTTAACTGGATCGAACCTTGGGCATTACGATCAACAATATCATCATATGTCTGAGTGCCCTCTCCTGTACCTGTATCAATGAGGAGCTCGTAGCCGTAGGTGTTACCGGGGAGTGGGACACGCTTGGTGGAGGTGTTGTCGGAAACCGTCCTGCCGTCTGGCTGCATCTCACCCATAACAGTAAACATGTTGTTCCCCGTTGGTAGCTGGTAGCTGGTAGCTGAGAGCGTAGCAACCTGAAGCACAGTTCGGTTTTGAAGTACGCCAGGCGGCACGGTAACAACACAGTTTCCATCCAAACTGGTAATCTGATTTGAGAAGTCCGTTCCTATCACCCCCATATCAACGGAGATTCGTCGATAGGCAATATTATCATCCTCTTCGTTTTCAAGGACTTTGCCTGGTTGATCCGATTCACTGAAGTTTGGATCTACATAGACAAATATGTCGTGGATGCCGAGAGGCAGCCCGCTAAGATACTCCGAATGTCTATCCACAAATGGTAAATTCGTCGTTAGTGGGAGTGTGGCCGTCGCAATTGGCAGCGTATTCAACGGATCAGATTCGTAGACCTCTCTCTCCGCAGATTCACTTTCGGAATTTGCCAATGGAGTGCGTTGTACCCAATCTTCAGGTTGAATTTGAGCTATTCCAAGAAAATTAGCATCGTTATTGGCGATTGTATCGCCGTCAACATCCGGATTTCCATAAAAAAAAGCAACTTCAACAGGTATTTGTATTTCTTCTCCTTCCGTCTGTACGTCTGCAGAGAGATACCAGTGTTGCGCTTCGGTGTTGTAGCCATATCTAATAGCATCAACTCTGTCTACTTGTACAACGGAGAGATTGGGATATGCATACGGATAGTAGCGTAACGCCTGACTCTTAACCGTATTACCATCTATGTCCGTGACTTGAATGTCATATCGGATGACAGAACCATCTGTTGGGGCATCAAAAGGCTCAGGCACTGTCCACCATCCCTCTGCTGCTAAAGGTGGTGGTGCTTGGATGAGATTCACATTTTCCCACTGTCGGAGTGTGGGGTTCCGCCAATTCAAGAGTGCTGAGGCTACTTGTTCTTTTTCATCGGAAACCTGAACAGAGATACGAAATTTGTTTTTGTCGACTAATTCTGTCCGAATATCAAGTATCTTTGGAATGTTGACTGTGAAGCTATCACCACCAACAGCGACTGTTGTGGGACTCTGTGCATAGTACTCAACATGGGCGTCGCCGCTAGCAATGTTTTGTGGGACAGCAAAGGTTACCTCCGGGTAGGTGCCGTTGCTGATGTTAAGCGTTTTAGTTAAAATTACATCACCCGTATAGTAATTCACAGGGCCTGAGATACCTTGTGCTACCACCGTTTTTCCAGGAAATAAAGCTTTAACGGTGAGTGCTCCGTTAAAAACGGTGTTCTTAACAAACCGTTTCGTACGGTGCAGAACATCGTAAGTGGCGGTATGAACGTATCCTGGAGCTATTCGGAGTGTATCTCCCGGCGCGACCGTTTTTGTCTCGATACTAGGTAGAATCTCGCCGTCAGCGAGAGCGAGTTGTAAAGCTGGGTCTCCGAAGAGCGTATACTCCATCATGACATCAATCTGCCCCGTGCCCTCTGTCATTAGAAGTTCCAGCTTTGAATCAAAACTTAGGGGTCCCAGTTGGCGAATATTCCGTTTAAAAAGCATATCAAAGATAATGCGATTCAAGGCATCATTTCCGCTGCCATAGGTGAGCCGTGTGGCACTCAGCATACCGATAATGCCGCCCCTCTTTTTGCGTAACAATTTTTCCGCCATGCTCGGTTCACCGGGCTTATCAAAATAGCCATTATAGCAGCTGAGCACCAACATGAAAGGGATTTTGGCCGTTTCTTCGACCTCTTCAACATCAGCGTTGTCGAAAATAGATTCGTGTGTCCAAACGGTCCTGCCGCCGTGGCCGGCGTATTGTGCTAAGACTGCGCCTTTCCCGAGCGCGTTGATAATCCTATCTCGGGCGACGTAGCGGGGCAAGATGTTTGAATAATCGGTTGGACGTGCCTCAACTTCATCAATAACATCTTCAAGGAAGACTTCAATGGTTTCATAACCCAATCGGGTGTGGTCCTTAGCGATTTCGTTGAGACTCTTTTTGAAGATAAAATCCCCAGAATTGCTAACTTCGTCGTCAGCGACGGAAATAATCTTTCGCCGCCAATCTCCACTTGGTGGGTTCTGTTCATAAGCCAAGATTTTATCAACAATAGTATCGGCTTGATCGATAGTTTCAACGCTGAGTCTTCCGATGTAGAAATCCGTGAACTCATCGTGCCCAGAAACGGTGGCATACCAGTGATCGGACGCAGTTCGACCAAAGGAATCGGTTCGAATGTAGTGTGTTGGAATATAGCCATCGAGTTCAGGAGGATCCAGGTGAATTTCCGTGTCAACGCCGCGAAAATCGAAGGTCCCGTCGCCAAAAAGGACAACATAAGTCAGGGCAGGTGGTGCCCAAGATTGATAAGCATGGGTTAGAAACGCCTTAATTGCCTTCGGACTGACCGCTCCACCGCCAAATGTATTATATATATCGTCAGTTGTAACGATCTTTGTGCGGTATCCGCCTCCCCCAGGTGTTGCGCGCCATGCTGCTAATCTCTGTGCTGCTGATAGGAATTTCGCGTGCGTTATAATTAAATAATCCACGCCGTGATTTATAGCTGCTAAGTCTGTAGGTGTGATAGTCTCAACACGTTCTGGTTGGCGCAAAGCAGCATCGGAAACGGCGATAAACTGAGCGTTTCGGGTATCTGACATCTGAAAAAGTGCTTTAGCTTTATACGAACTGCGGTTTTCTATGTCCGTTTCTATGGTGATACCTTGCATCCGAGCAGTGAGAATATTACCATCTGTCTCAAATATATGTATTCTTGGGTCTCGGAATGCTTTAATTTCATATTGGAGTTTGCGTCCACCAGTCGGTTTCGCTTGGGGATCCGCATCAGAAGTAGGTGAGGTGAACCACAATTCATCTGCCACAGCTCGGAAAAGACGGGTGTACTCAACAGAAAAACGGTTGAGATAGACATGATACGGATACCGGGTGGTGTCCTCATCGATATTGTCGTCAACACGCGCAAGAGACAAGACGTTCAGCTCGCCTCTACTGCTGTCTTTAAGCGTATCCCAAGCACGCAAGGTGCGTTCGACTGTCAGTGTATCTTGCTGCTCCCATTTTGCAAATTCTATTCGGACACCATTGATAGCGACTAAGATTTCATGTGATACCGGTGTGCCCCCCTGCAGGTCCACCGAAACATGTATCGGATCAAAACTTTTGGCAATATCATAAAGCGGAAATTCAAGGATCATTTCACCGACATTGCTTCCATTTTTGATACCATCCCAGTACCAGAAATCCAGTGCTTCGAACCATCCATGTTTATCACCCGGCGAAACGACATCTGTATACACGAATTCAAGGTTGTTCGTAAGGTAATTCTCTTCAAAGGTCACTTTAGAGCGAAAGGTGGGAACCTGTGTTGCAGTCGGGTCGGTCGGACTAGCGGTGATCTGTGGGACCCGCGCTGGAATACGCCCTGTATTGTCAAGCGTGAGCCAATAGATATTCCAACGGCTATAGGGGTTTTTCGGTTTATGTCCGAGGAAAAAAATCGTGTCCTGCACATCAAAACTGCCATCGTTTGCTCCACTGATGTAGACAGGGATTTCTCTGTTTTCATGTGAGAGTCGAAGCTTCGATGGATCTGTTCCGACAAGTCTCACGCCCCAATTCTGCTGTAGGGCACCTCCTGTTAGTGAGTAGATGCCGGTTTCTTTGACGAACAGCTTATAACGAACTTCCCCGGTGTCCTCGATAGGAACGGGTGCTGGTGCAGCAGGGATCGACGAACGAGGTAATCGGAAGCTGCGCGCCTGCTCAGCGTTGAGAAGTTGATGGGATAAGGCACGTTCAAAGGCTTCTGATTCTGGCACAGCTATGCTTGTATTATATGCCTTAGTCTGAAATTGCGATTCCAACCCTTGATATGCTAATGAAGTTCCCTGTTTTGGCTTGGAGAAACGGATGGTGACCGTGAATTGCGAATAAAGACGCAATTGGTGGGATTTCGGTAAATATTGCACCGGATATAACGCCAATGCAATGACGCGTTGATTCCGAATATAGCCTTCCCGTACGACGCGGGCAAGAGGGAGCCCCGGATATGAAAGAGTCGCAGTATTTGACTGATAGGCACTCCCACTTTCTGTCCAGCGTTGTGTTGCTGAGTATTGTGTGCGCCTGTGTGCGTCGAAAACAGAGACCGGCATGAGACGGACACCAGAGCGTGTCTCAGCGGGGGCTGCGGAAATATCAACTGCTTCTATTTCAACCGACGCGGGGAGACCTAACATCAACCGTGTGACAGGAACTTTCGGATTGCCTGGTTCATCAGTGAAGCGACAATCGGCGTAACCAACCTGTTGGTAACGGACATTGTCTCGAATTACCTCAGAGATGGATAGTTCTGGTAAAGTGAATTGAACCGTAATTCCGTTGTCTGATGTAACCTGCGTGATGTATGCGGACGCGCTACATATCGTGAAAAAGAAGAGTATCTGGATGCTGAGTATGACACCAAGCCTAAGCTGTGTAAGCAATGACTTGTGCTTTGTTTTCATCTGTTGTAGGAATGCTTGCGTCATTTTTCGTGTTGGTCTTCAACTCTTGGTTATCAGAGGAACAATTATCTTACTTTCAAAAGGATTTTACCGAAATTGCGATTCGCTTCCATGTATTCATGGGCATGTTGTGCTTGTGCTAGCGGAAAAACAGCGTCGATAATTGGTTGGAGTGTTCCGTTTTTTAACTCGGGTAACCATCGCCCGATGAAACGCTGCGTAATTGCCGTTTTTTCGTCAATAGCCTGAGGTCTCATGACCGAACCGATGATCTGCAGCCGGTTGCGCATTACTGTGCCGAGGTTAATCTCTGTGGTCGCGCCAGCGATTAATCCGACTTGTAGGAGTCTCCCGTTTGTCTTGAGTATCGATAGGTTCCGCTCAAAGTACGGAGCACCGATAACGTCCAAAACGACATCAACCCCTTTTCCATCAGTTAGTTGTTGGATTTCGGTGGCAAAATCGGTTGTTTTGTAGTTAATACCTTCTATTGCCCCGAGCTCTTTGCACTTGTCAATCTTTTTTTTTGTCCCTGCGGTGACAAAAACCTTCGCCTCCGCATGCCTTGAGATCTGAATTCCTGCACTACCGACACCACTGCCCCCAGCATGAATCAAAATTGTTTCACCGGCTGCCAACCTACCGAGTGTGAAGATATTTTCGCTTGCTGTGAAAAAGACTTCTGGCACTGCAGCAGCTTGTTCAAAACTCCACGCATCAGGTATAGGTATTGCCATACGGTGGTCGATAACAGCCTGTTCTGCATAGCCCCCACCTCCAACAAGTCCGAAGACGCGATCGCCTTCCGAAACTTTGCTGTCCACGGTGTCGCCAATTGCTGAAACCGTGCCAGCAATTTCCAGTCCGAGGACCTCGGATTCACCAGGGGGCGGTGGATATCCGCCGCGTCGCTGAATCAGGTCTGCGCGGTTTAAAGCCGTAGCGTGTACATCTACTAGAAGTTGTGTTGGTGTTGGAGTCGGTGATGGCACATCGTCTATTTGTAAGACTTCCGGTCCTCCATCTCTTCTTCTGATAATTGCTTTCATTTCTTTTTCCGAATCTTTTGCCTTCAACGCAGCTACATGCTTTTAACTTTGTAAAAACTATCCTAGTTCAAAGGTAGGTCATAAAGGATTCCATTTTTCGGGCAACCGTTTTGCAGCTAAACAGAGTTTCCAATTAATTCATGTTGGTTGTACATTGTCTCGGTTTCCTTCAAAAAAACAAACTGTTTTTCAACAAAACGGATAGGAAGGTCTATCACAATTATCTGTTCTTGGGTTCTTGAGGTGATAACAGCGATATTGACGAAAACTCGGCGGAAGTCGCATCCAAGAACCGGGACCCTGGAAAAGAAAATTACAACCTTTTGAGTTTATCAACGTCTAAAAAAGATAGAATAACTAAAGAGAGGAAAGCACAATGGGGAAAAGAGGCAAAAGGACCTCCAAGAAGTTGACAGCGCGGCACTTCAATCCAGTGAAATCAAAAATAGAATCTATCAGCGAGTGTTTTGATCAATTACGGCACGGACTCCCCGCAGAGATAGAAGAATATATTGAGGGTGACCGAATTACGCAATCTTATATCAAAAGCTGCTTCCTGATGATTATTCAGCGCGCCGTGGACATCAACAATGTTATCATAGAATTTAGCGGACAAACGCCGCCACTTCAAAAGCACCACAGTTTTCGTGCCTTACATCAGAACAGCACTATTGATAAAGAAACACTAAATTTTTTCATTAAGGCTCTAGACTACTACGAAAAAATCGCTAATCCGTATCATGAGCTCCCGCCATCTGAACTCTACAATGCCTCTCGCCAGCTTTTGAAGTATGGTGAAGCTTATACTAGCCAGATTGAGAATTTCTTTTTAAATCTTTCACCAACTTAGGTAGTATTAGCCCGTTGTCATGTATGGAACAGGCGCGGTTGCAAACCCTAACTTCAGTTCTCTGTCGCGTTTGAAGCAAAAGGTTGCAAACCGTGCCTATGAATTATACTATCTAATTAAATTCAACGACACCGCCGGTTCCCTTCAGTATAATATCTGGTTTAAGCAGAATCTGTTCTTCTTCCAATTTTAACCCTGTCGGATGGAGAACGTAGGCGATTCTGAGCGGGAGGTATTTTCCCAAATCAGCGAGCATATCTATATCGCTTTTAAAGATTATCTGTTCGCTCTGCTGTGTTTGATAGGCATACCAATACTTGAGATAAGAGCGAATCCGGTTGCTAAAAATAAGCTCTGAGGACTCTGAATCAATAACCTTGACTCGGACACGACCAATGGCAGTCAGACGGGTACGAATGTAGGTGGATGTTCCGGAAATTCCGCCCTGTCTGCCTTGCTTCATTAGGTGTTGATCGTAATCTTTCCGAGTTAATTTTGGTTCCTCAACCATACCGATGATGATCATATCAGCGTCAAGGGCTTGCCCAAGTTTCGCTGCTAATGCCGGATCGATATAAATCTGATTCAATGTCAAGCCGAGCTCTGTGAGTTTATCGTCTATCGGTTTAACTTTGTTCGAGATGTCATAGACCCATTCTGCCTCTTTGAAGATAAGTTCAAAACGGGTTGCGAGATTGACGGTCATACGCGACCCTAATTTGTTAATATCTTTCTTCTCCGCAAAAAACGGGGTGACAGCAATACGTTTTGCATCACTGATTGGTGGTGGAGTCGTGATCTTAATTTCGCCGCCATTGCAGCTTGCGATTGTCAAACAGAGAAGTGGTGTAAGTAGAATTGTAAAGAAACGTGTCACTGAAGTGTGCCTCCTATAATTTGTCGGTGTAGTTTCAAACCAAATTTTCTGACCGTCACAGTCAAAAACTTGCCTTAACTTCACTCTATGTACTTCCAAAAATCTTTTTCTTCACTCCCACGCTGGGGGAAGCATACCAAATTTACAGAAATAGGTCAACTTTTATCCGATGTGCCAGTCAGAGTTTCCATCGATTACTGGAAAAAGACTACTCGGAAGCCGCGATCGCTAATGCTCGAACCTCTCCGAATTCATGTGAGAGTTTCGTCCAAGAGTCCCCCGAGTCTGTACTCCGGTAAAGCTGCCCACTCACACTACAAGCAACAAGAAGGTTGTTGACGTTCGGGTTGTGAGCGAAGCACCAGATTGTGCTGTTTGCAGTTCTGCCAATGTCCGCGCGGGTCCAGGACTTGCCGGTGTCGCGTGTTGAGAAAATACCCCCTTGGTCGCCCGGGGGCCCGTTTCCTGCTCCGATAAATACACGACCTGCATCACCATTTAAAAAGAAGGCTGCACGGCAATAAGGCCAAGGATAATGTGCTTTAACATTCAGTGGTATCCACTGCTGTCCCATATCTGTTGTTACACAGACATCGTTATTTGTTGCAGCGACGATCATCTTTGGGGAACCCGGGATGACACACAGTCCATGGATATCTAAGCTACTGAGGCCCTCACTCCGCTCGGTCCATGTTTCCCCACCATCTGTGCTGATATGCATTCCATCAATTTCAATGCCTATGTAGAGCGTTTGCGAGTCGTCGGGATCAATCACGAATGTTGTAACACGGGGCACAATAGGGATACCCTTACACTCTTCTGATAAATCAATGTTAAGTTGTTTCCAATTAGTACCACCATCAATAGATTTAAAAAGTGCCGAAGGGCACGTTCCAGCATAGACTGTATTTGGTGCGTTCGGATCGACAGCGATTGCCCAAACCTCCCGTCCGTCGATAGGACTTGGAAGGCGGTGCCACGATTCGGCAGCATCGTTGGTCTGGAAGATACCGTTTTCGGTGCCAGCGTAGAGAGATCTTGGGTTACTGGGGTTGACGGCTAAGGCACGAATATCGGCTTCAGGAAAAAGTCCGTTACTCGTCCTGCCCCAAGTATCCCCGTTATCAGTGCTGCGCCAGACGCTTTGTCCAATAGTTCCTGCATAAAGTATAGATTGCATCTTTTTCCCTTTCTGAAGCTCCTAATTGGGTAGTCAACAGAACAAAAAGCACGTTTCGCTAACCATAAGTTAGAAGCGATTCCCTGATTCGAGACGGAGCGTTTGCCCTAAATCTTCACGAAATGTCCTCTAAATTTGGGCTTACCTACCGTTTGTTAAAAGTTTTCTGCCTATAATATTACTCGATTAATGTCCCTGTGTCAACAACCCTTGAATCAATCGATATCTGATATACAACAGATTTGGGTTCTATTTCTGGTTCCAAGAGAAATGAGAATCGATACAATTGGTTCTCCTGAGAACTCTGCGCGACTTCATACATTGCTTGTTTGTCTCTATGTACCTGTTCTGCTTTGTTGTCGTGGAGCATTAAGGTTACCATCGGTGTTACTCCGACAAGAGGTTCGCTCGGTTTAGTGATGATATCCCAGTACCGAGGATGCACTGAATTAGGAAGGGCAGTTGTGACAAAGGTAATATGAGCTCCACGTGTTGCACTGTATTGATACTTTTCACTTTCTGAATAGGTGCTGGGCGTATCGGTATGGCGACTCGGTACTAAGACCGCTTCTGAAACCGTGTCCGGTAGTACAAGAGACCCCTTGTTACTTGCAGACAACGTTATCTCTCGGATCTGGACAACACCCGTGTTGTGGAATTCAATCGCATGGGCGGAGGTATCCGGCACTGAACCACTAGAAAATCCTAGAGTTAACCGGCTAGCATTTTCAAAGCCGATGTAGTCCGCTGAAAAATTGTGCAGTTTTCCATCCTCTGCCCCACTTGGGTATGAACGATGCCAACGGCGGGGCGCTAAAGAGAGACGAACAGACTGATAGTCTGACAAATAATTAGCGAGTTTCCATGAAATAAAGAGTTCGGAAATTGTTTTGTGGATGCCTTGCGATGCAAGGACATCAATGATACCGGTGAAGGATGCTCCGCGGTTTTGAACGATTTTAACCAGTGTCTCTATACCTCCGTATTGTTCATGTAGATATAGCATCCATAAAAAAGCAGCACCGTAGTGTGGTAGTGGGTCAATACCGCTCTCAGGCCAGGCGATGAGCGAAATAGACGGCGCTTTCTCAAATGCAATTATATGTTCTTGGGTTGAATAGCCACATAGAAATGATGCGTACACCGCACAGCCTTCATCAACCCAAGTAGCTTCTTTTGGGTCGTGTCGCCAATTGATGATATGTTGAAACTCGTGGGCGATAACATTATGAGCAGTTTCGCTGTTTGGATTCAGCGGGTGGGTATCAATATATAGTATTTCCGCTTCATTACTTCGAATCGGGAAGCCGCGAAACCCGGGGTGTCTCAGAACGCCTCGGTTCTGATCCGCCGGATTGAAAAAGCCTGCTGTATACTGACCTGTGTGATCCATGTCTCGGATGTTGAGTAGAAGTAAGATAATTCTTCCATTCCCATCAATATCGGGTGGGTCCCCAAAGCGATCTGTCAATGTTAGGTAAATTCCGCGTTGCGGATTTGCTGGCACAGCAGTGTCAAAAGCATGGATGGCCGTCTGAACGGTTGCGGTCGTAACGCGTGTTTTCCACTCAGTATTTTCAACAAAAATGTAACAAAAATTGCCGATGCCGCGCAAAACCGCAGAAACGGCGTATTGTCGCATACTTCTAAAATCGGGAACAAAGAAAGTCCGTTCTGTACCAATAGGCAGCACTGGAGCAGCAGGCGGGACAGGAGCCGCTGCCATCTTTTTAGGTGTTTGGGAGAAGGAATGTGGCGTATCAGTATCCCCGAATCCATCTCTTGTAAATGACAACTGAGGTGTACCACAAATGTATCCTGAACTCCCGTTAGGAAAGCCGATAGGTAATAGCATAGCGATGAAAAGCAGTGTTATTTTTTTCATCTATCAGTGATTAGTGGTTATTGCTTAGCAAATATGGTGAATTATAGAAATATATTAACACATTTGTGGAGTCAGTTTTCTAACCACACGGATATAGTTATTTATTATTTGTTGCCAGTTATCAAATGTCAGTTAGGTAAGAGAATCTTGTGGTTCATGGCCGGCCGCTGACTGCTAAACGCTATCTACCGGCTTTGAAGGCATCAAATTTTTGACGCAATTCCACGTTGTCTGGTTCGAGTTGTATGGCTTGTTCTAGAGCTTGCAATGCCTTTTTCTTTAAACCTTTTTGTCGATAAGCATCTGCAAGATGCAAAAAAACTATAGGTGTATCTGGAAGATAATGGATTGCCAGTTCCAATTTCTCTATCGCCGCATCTAGTTTTCCTTGTTTGAAATAAATAAGCCCCAAACTATCAAGGTACGCCCCAGATGTTGGTGAGCTTTTTAGTGCGCGACGGACGAGTGCCGCTGCCTCATCCAAGTTGATACCTTGTTCAGCATAGAGATAACCTAAGGCGTTATAAACATCTGGCAATTCGATTTTTGAAGACAACTCAATGGCCCGACGAAGGTAGGTTTCTGCGCGTTTGCGGTCATCTAACATCTGATAGGCCATTCCGATCCCGGAAAGAGCATCGACATAATTAGCGTCGATTGCTAGCATCTTTGAAAAGGTTTCAACGGCCTTCTGTGGTACGTTGAATCTAATATAGATCTGCCCGAGTGCGTAACGCATATCTTGCAGACTTGTAGTCAATGCAACGCGGTCAGCGCTTGTAACACGACGAGTTCCGTCTCTTATCGAATGAACTTGTTTTTCCAATATATTGATTGCGTGCCTGATATGAAATTCGGCTTTTTCAAAGTCGTTTTTTGCTTCATAAGCGAGGCCAATACCATAGTGTGCATCAATTTCATCTACGCTGGTTTCAAGTAAGGCACTAGCTTCTCTCTGATTCCTGGGACTGCTTGTGTTAATCTGATTGTCTGTTTGTGCCTCAAGCTGTGTCAGAATAGCAAGAAAGGTTTTTATCGCCGCAGAATAGTTGTTTGTTTGGAGGTAAAGTTGGCCGAGGTGGTTCCGGGTGCTGAGTTGTTCTGGGAGAATGGTTACAACTCTTTCATAGGAAAGCACAGCCTCGGCGAGACGATTTTGCATCTCATAGAGCTCACCGAGCTCTATATGAAATTGAGCTTCAAAAGGCATAATCCGGGTTAGCGCTTTGAAAGACGTAGTTGCAAGTTCAATTTGTCCGAGATCCCGCGCTATGGTGCCGAGATAATAATGTGCCCCGTGATGGTCTATATCTAACTCGATGACCTGTTTCAAAACTGCAAGCATCTCTTCTTGTAGTGCTTGAGCTCGCGCATCGCGTCTATTTTCTTGGATAGACGAAAAGACCTTGCGTCTCAATATTTGAGCGAGAAGCCATGTTGCTGGCACATTTTCAGAATTAAGATCGATGGCTTTCCTTACGTCATCCTCTGCTCCTTTGATGTTTCGGAGTGTGTTAAATCGGAGTGTAGCACGTTCTGTATAAATGAAACTTATATCATTCATCGACACAAATCTATCCGAATCATCCAAAGATTCATTGTCAAGCCCGAACTTTTTTATTAGGGCATCATAGGCAGCCTTGCTTTCGCGGATGTTTTGCTCACCGGTGCCGCAATAGACAGCCCACATAAGGTTGGTATAAAACTCTGAAGCACGCCTCATCTCAGCGTCTAATCCTGTAACCGTATTGATAGGGGCTACTAATTCCGGGGTTTCGAATGGAACTATCATTTCCGAATTGCTAGTAGTAGGGGACGAATCAACGCCTTTGTACTGGCTGTATCCATTATGCCCAAGGATGAAGCATGTTGTCATCAGAGCAAGGGTTATGAACATATTAAGGTGTTTCATTTTGTTCTCCAGGTGGCTATCGGTTGTCTGTAGTGTGCTTGGGGGAGGAAGATGCTTGCGACTGTCACAAAGTTTTTTGCTAAGATCGACAGTGCTCCGAGAGCCATTTCATATGTTTTTAAATATTTCCTTAGAAACGTTTTAAGAATCGGGTTCTCTCTCAAGCAGGAAAGAAGAAAGCTCAATCTTGGCAGCATCAACAAGTGTTTCCTCGTTTTGGAGTGCCATGATGCGTACACCTTGAGTATTTCGCCCGATACGCCTGATATCCGAAACAGCAGTCCGGGTTACATATCCGTTTGAGCTGATGAGAACGATCTCATCGTTCTTTCCAACACGGTTTGCTGCAACTACTGCTCCGTTTCGGGTAGATTTGCCAATGGCAATGATTCCCTTTCCACCGCGTTTCTGTGAACGGTAGGCAGAAACAGCGGTGCGCTTGCCATATCCATTTTCTGTAACAATCAGCAAGTCCTCTTCTTCCTGATCGGTCGCGTTTTGGGCCTCTTGTTCCTCCTCAGGTTCCTCGCCCTTAGCGATGACCATCTGGGCAACGAAGTCTTCGGAGCCGAGCTCTATACCACGAACGCCGCGTGTGTTACGTCCAAGTGCTCTAACGTCCTTTTCGCTGAATCTAATAGCAATCCCTCTGTGGGTAACCAGAATAACATTTGAAGTGCCGTCCGTTACTTGTGCACCGATGAGTTTGTCCCCGTCATCAAGTTTCACTGCGATGATGCCGCTTGACAGTGTGTTCTCGAGACTAGCAAGTTCTGTCTTTTTGACAATGCCGCGCTGCGTTGCCATGAAGACAAAAGCGTTGCTTATGGCACTATCTCTGTTAGCCGAGATGTCTTTGGGCGGAACAGGGACGTATGCGGTGATGTTTTCCCCTTGTGATAAGCGGAGTAGATTAACGACGGCGCGCCCTGCAGATTGTCGTCGTGCTTCGGGAATTTGATGAACTTTTAGCGTATAACACTTACCCCAATCTGTGAAGAACAGAATGTTCTGATGTGCAGTTGCAACAAAAATGTGTTCTAGAAAATCTCCATCTTTAGTTGAAGCTCCCTTAATTCCGACACCGCCCCGGTGTTGTTTTCGGTAGGTATCCATAGGCAGTCGTTTAATATAACCAGCATGAGATAGGGTAACGACCATTTCTTCATCGGCAATAAGGTCTTCTATTTCAAATTCTTTGATTTCACCCGTAATTTCAGTGCGACGTTCATCACCGTATTTTTCCTTGAGAGTTTCGAGCTCTGTGCGGATAATATCGGTTACCAGTGTTTCGCTAGCAAGGATAGCGCGAAGTTCCGCGATACGGTCCAGCAGGTCGGTATATTCATTATGAATTCGTTGGCGCTCAAGGCCTGTCAGCTGGCGAAGCGTCATAGTGAGGATTTCTCTGGCTTGCTCTTTACTGAGTTGATAGGTGTCTTGTAGTTGCTGCTCCGCCGTTTGCGGAGATTCAGCAGTCTGAACGAGTTCTATGATTGCTTCAAGGTTTTGTAGCGCGAGCAGGTATCCTTCAAGAATATGACTTCTACGTTCTGCGCGCGCAAGATCGAACTGTGTACGACGACGAATCACCTCCCTGCGATGCGCAAGATAGTGGCTGAGAATCTCCTCGAGCGTCAAAACTTTCGGAAGCCCCTCAACCAGGCAGAGTATATTTGCACTAAAGTTTGTTTGCATCTGGGTATGCTTATACAACTGATTGAGGATAACTTGTGCTATTTCTCCGCGTTTGAGCAGTATAACGATCCGTATTTCTTTGTCAGACTCGTCTTTAATGTCGGCTATTCCGGTAATTGTTTTGCTGACGACTAAATTGTACATCCGCTCAAGAAGTTGATTTTTCTTTATTTGATACGGAATTTCAGTTATAATTATTTGTTCCCGGTCTGCTCCTGACCCGGATGCAGAAATTCTTTCTATGAATGCTTTAGCACGCATCGTTACACTGCCTCTGCCGGTGGTGTACATCTGCTGAATACCATCTGTGCCAACGATAACACCTGCTGTTGGAAAGTCAGGACCGATGATATATTCCATAAGTGTTTGGGTATCGGCATCTGGGTTGGTAAGTTTGCAGAGAAGCGCGTCAACTACCTCTCCGAGGTTATGCGGCGGTATGCGCGTTAAATAACCTACACCAATACCTGTTGTGCCGTTAACAAGCAGGTTTGGTAGAAGCCCAGGTAGGACGGTTGGTTCTTCAAGGGAATCCTTGTAGTTCGGTTGAAAATCAACTACTTGTTTCTCTATATCGGTAAGCATCTCCGAAGCAATAGTAGCGAGACGACATTCGGTATAACGCATCGCCCCCGGTGGGTCATCGTCAATACTACCGAAGTTCCCTTGTCCATCTATCAATGGATAGCGCATGTTGAACGGTTGTGCTAAACCTACAAGTGTACCATAAATTGGACCGTCGCCGTGTGGGTGAAAATTTTTCATCACCTCCCCGACGACAGCTGCACACTTATCATAGGGCCGATTTGAGGTGAGGTTTATCTCTCCCATTGCATAAATAATGCGACGTGTGCCCGGCTTCATACCGTCGCGGACATCGGGTATTGCTCTGTTAGTATTGACGCTCATCGCATAAGTAAGGTACGATGTTGTCAGTTCATTCTCTATATTGCGTTCTTGGATGTTTTCCATGTTACTTTTTCTATTGACTGCGGTTAATCATTTCTAAAATTATAAAGGAAATGCCTTGCTGATGGATCGCAGCGAATCGCAAATAAGGTGTCCTAAAAGGTATGTGTGAGGCTTCTATATGTGTAGATTAAGCACCATATAGGTCAAGACTTACTTGTGTACCATAGCGTTCTATGAATTCGCGCCTCGGTTTGACAGTATCACCCATCAAGAGTGTGAAAACTCGATCCGCTTGCACAGCATCTTCAAGTGTGACTCTTAACAGCACGCGTTCCTCTTGGCGCATAGTAGTGTCGCGCAACTGTTCACCGTTCATTTCTGCTAATCCTTTGTAACGCGTGATCGTCAATCCGTGGTGCTCCATATCAAAAATATATTTCACCAGTGAAAGAACGTCTCCGATATGGTAGATATCCCCGTTTTCAGACTGAATACTAAATAGTTTTTCACTTTTTAACTTGTTGTCTGAAACTTCTGTTTCTTTTGATGGCAGGAAATCTGTGTCCTTGATATCGATTTCAGCAAGTTTTTCTAGCTCTTGCTGTAATTCATGATACGATCTCTGGTGGGCAAAAATTGGTCTTGCGTTTGTCTCACTTGCTACGTCAGTATTGTTTGAACTTTGGGTTTCCTGTTTAAAAAGGTTGGTTTGCGCTTCGATTGCGGGCGGCGTATTAATCGGTTGCGCTTCCTCGGAAATCTGAACGCTATTCACTGTGCTGCTATTAGGCATAGGAAACTTCTTAAATGCTGCTAACAGTTCTTCCACGTTATTTGCTAGACTTTCTGCTTCTATGGATTCGCTTGTACTGAGATACATAGACAGTTCCTCAGGGTCCATACCGCTTTGATTAAGTTGTTCAATGATGGTTTGAATCTTGCGGGTGGCGTTAGCTAGCGTTCGATATTCGGCTGCTGTGTATGGTACACCTCGTCGGGCGTTTGTTATCTGGACGGTGTCTAAAACCAAGCTAAGAAGATAATCTTCCATTGCTTCATCGTCTTGCAAATATTGGATATTTCTTCCTTTTTTCACTTGATAGAGCGGTGGTTGAGCGATGTACAGGTGTCCAGAGGCGATGATGTCAGGCATTTGACGAAAGAAAAAGGTTAAGAGTAGCGTTCGGATATGTGCACCATCAACATCGGCGTCAGCCATAATGATGACTTTGGCGTATCGAAGTTTCTGGAGATTAAACTCTTCAGTACCGATCCCTGTTCCTAACGCAGTAACGATGTCAATGACTTGAGCGTTTTTGAGTATCCTATCAAGCCTTGCTTTGTCGACATTAATACCTTTACCTCTCAGCGGTAATACGGCTTGATTTTGCCGATCGCGCCCTTGTTTCGCTGTGCCACCGGCCGAGTCTCCCTCTACGAGGAAGAGTTCAGTTCGAGTCGGGTCGCTCTCGGAGCAATCAGCGAGTTTCCCGGGCATGGATGCCGAGTCTAGGACACTTTTACGGCGGATAACTTCCCTGGCGTTGCGTGCAGCTTCTCGTGCTTGAGCAGCTTGGATGGCTTTCTGGATAATGTGTTTGGAAACCTTCGGACTTTCTTCCAAAATTATTTTCAGTTCTGACCTGACTAAGCTCTGAACAATCCCCTCAACCTCTGTGTTTCCGAGTTTAGATTTTGTTTGGCCTTCAAATTGTGGTTCTGGCACCTTGACACTGATGATTGCTGTCATTCCTTCACGAATGTCTTCACCTGTCAGATTTATCTTAACATTTCGTAAAAGAGCGTTGTCTGTAGCGTAGTTTTTGAAGGCGCGGGTAATAGCGCTCTTGAAACCACTTTCATGAAAACCACCTTCTGATGTTCGAATATTGTTAGCATAGGAACTGATGTTTTCCGTGTATGTCGTATTGAACTGAAAGGCGATTTCTATTTTGGTCTCTTCCTGAATGCCTTCTATGTAAATGGGTTTCGGGTGTAAAACCTCTTTGTTCTGGTTTTGGTAAGTTACAAATGAGGCGATGCCGCCCTCATATTGAAAAGTCGCTGGTTCTGAAGTCTCTGCATTACGTTCGTCTATGAATTGGATGCGGACTCCTTTGTTGAGAAAGGCAAGTTCCCTGAGTCTATCGCGGAGGATGTCGTATGAGAAATCAAGCGTGTCAAAAATTTCCGAATCGGGCATAAATGTAGTTCGGGTGCCGGTTTTCCGGCTAGAACCGATTTTCTCCACAGGATTCTGTGGTATTCCGCGCTCATAACGTTGTTCGTAGATTCCTCGGTTTTGCTGAACTTGGACGTGAAGCCACTCAGAGAGGGCGTTGACACAAGAGGCTCCAACGCCGTGTAGACCGCCAGCCGTTTGGTAACCTACTTGTCCGCGTCCGTCAAACTTACCGCCAGCGTGTAGAGTCGTCATGACGACCTCAAGGGCGGAGAGCCCTATTGTTGGATGTATGTCAACAGGGATACCACGACCGTCATCAGAAACGGTGACGCTTCCATTACCGTGAAGTATAACGTCGATTTGTGTACCATAGCCGGCACCAAGTTCGTCTATAGAATTATCTACTAATTCTGTGACGAGGTGGTGCAATCCAGTTGGACCTGTGCTGCCGATGTACATGCTTGGGCGTTTTCTGACAGCTTCAAGACCTTCAAGAATTTGTATGTCGCTCGCTGTATATGTCCGTTCTTGTTTTGACATGTTTAATTATGGTACCTCGCTATGGTTGACCAAATGGAATTAACCGTTTGTTTCTGTTGGTGCGTCCTATCGGTTAGGATAACTTTTTGTAAATAATATATATTAAGTATAACGTAATTAGGAGTAAAGTAGTTTCAACGTTGTATAAGGGGGCCTTTGTTTTGTTAACCTTATTAGGACTCTAATAAATAGGATACTCTATTTTCAGGGATTTGTCAAGGCTTATCTGTGCTTTGTGCCATGAATAGCTGCCGAAGCGATTTTTTCAATCTTTCGTCTGTTACGCTGGCGAGGATCTGCTCAATCTGCTCTAATTTTTCGGCAGTTGTACGATCAGGCGTAGCAGTGGTAGACGACTTGGGCGATTCGTGTTGGATTGTTTCGTCAGAAGGTGTTGCAGTGCTCACCAGACGTAACTCTATCCGGAGATCCGTGAGGATGGGTTGATCTAGCTCTGCGTTCAGATTTGCTATAATACTTTCTTTGTGGAGTAAGATCTCTGTCTTATAAGGTGGATATTCAGTGTAGATTTTTAGGACTCCTTCCGAAAGCGACATAGGCATGGTCTTTGTACCAAAGGGGATGCCAAGGTGTTTCCGCCAAAGGTCAAAGACTCTCTGCTCAAGTATCTTAGGTTCCATGTCACTTTTCCGAATAATTTCTGTTAGGATGTTTCGTAGTTGCTCTGTTTTCCGCATTTGTGGACCTTTTGATGCTTATTGTTGTAAGTAGTTTGCGTGACTGATCCGGGCGTTCTTGACGGTTAGGATGTTGGGTTTATGGAGGTGATGTACGATCGGTTCTGCATGTGTTGCTGTGATGAAGGTCTGTGCACTCAGGTTTTGGAGGACATCCAACAGATAACCTATACGTTTATAATCTAATTCCGACGTAACATCATCGAGGAGCACAATCGGATTTCTGCCTGTTGCTGCACGAATCAATTCTAATTCCGCTAGTTTGAGTGCCAATGCAATAGTCCGTTGTTGCCCCTGTGATCCATAAGCACGTGCAACTTCTCTGCGCGTTCCGATTTCCTCATTTTGGCATTGGTATCGTTGTTGAACTGACACAACTTTTGTAGCTGGAAGTTGCGTCGGTTTATTTGTCCTGTCTTCGGTATTGTCAAAGGTTTCTGCTTCGTTCTCGCTTAAAAAAGTAGAAAGATAGTTCTCCAATTCAATCAAAAAATCGTCGCGGTGCGGTCCAACTAGTGTTGTCCCCCGTTGTAGGTCTGCGGGGCGTGAAGCGCTTAACATCTCACTAAATTGTGCTGTAATCTCGCTTTCGCTTGTCATCCGAACCGAACCAACTTCAGACTCAGCCAATGAATTCATGTCTGTAGATTTGAGTTCGGACTTACTATTTTTTGTCCTATTCATTGATATATCGTTCTGTATTGATATTGAGGCAGAGCGATATGTCAACGCTAGACTTTCCTGCCCGCCCGTAAGTTTCTTATAGTTGTTCACAACGTATTTTTTTAACTCGTGAAATACTTCTAAGCGTTTTATCGTGATGCCGGTGCCATGTGTGAGCAAAAGTTTGTCCCAAGCATCTAACTGTACTGTATCCGCGAAAGTTGTACGAATCTGCTTTAGTAGTTCGTTCCGTTGTTTGAGAACTGATCTATAATTCTGCAGATGTTGTAGATAATCGCTATCAATCTGAGCGATCATCAAGTCCAAAAATCTCCTGCGCTCGGCTGGGGCCCCTTTCACTAATATTAGAGATTCCGGGGCGAAGAATACTACGTTAAACTGCCCAATCCATTCAGAGCGTTTTGCATGAAGGATGCCGTTTTTTTTCAATTTAAATTGCCCGCGGGCCCGCTTCGATGCCTCTAGAGATAGTACATCATCGCTACTGTTTGTTAACACCCCTTTCAGGTAAAAACCGGGTTCGTTGTGCCGAATTAGCTCAGCATCTCGTGTGGCACGGTGGGATTCAGCAGTACAAAGAAAATAGATGGCTTCGAGCAAATTTGTTTTGCCTTGGGCGTTTCCACCGATGAGCAGGTTAACCGGCTCGGAAAAGCTAACTTCACAATTGACATAGTTACGGAAATTACGCAGGATAATGTTGTTTAATAGCATTGATTTTCGGGGTGCAAAAAATTGTTCGTTGTTTTTGAGCTGGATGTGTAAGTAAAATATTTCATCCTTGTTAACTTATTAACTTGTTTGCGCCTTTTCCTAATTGTACTATTCTCAATATATATATGTACTTATAAGAAGCTAGTAACAGTAGTAGGGGCTGTGGATAAGTGCATAACTCTCTTAAACCCTTATGGCCATGATAATTGCCTGTTGATAACTTGTGCATAACTTTCCGAGTTATGCACAAGTTATCAACAACATTTCCCAGTCTCCGAGTTATGCACAAGTTATGCACAAGTTATGCACATTATTTCATATAGTTATGCACAAGTTATGCACATTATTTCATATAGTTATGCACAAGTTATGCACACTTTTTTACAAGGTTAGCAGACAATTCAGGTTAAAAAACGCGAACGTTAGTAAAGTAAAAAAATAAAGCATTGGAATTGGCATCTGTGGTTGGTGCGTGCAAAACTTTAAAATTGATTAGCGGAACAGATCGAGGAGTATCGTAATTACTTGCCGTTCCTCGTCACTTTCATCCATTATTTTTTCTATTTGCTTACATGCGTGAATGACAGTCGTATGGTTTTCCCTGTTAAAGGCTTGTGCGATATTTGCATAGGACATTTGCGTTAGTTCTCTGCAGAGGTACATAGCGATTTGACGGGGTTGTACCAATTCCTTGGTTCGCTTGTGAGACACGAGGTCGATTGCTTCGATACCAAAATAATCGGCAACAGATGTTTGTATTCCTTTTAATGTAGCGGATTTCCGCTGTTGTGATGAGTAGCTAGTGTTGACGTCCCCAAGGATCTGTCGAGCGAAATCTACGCTCAGGTTCTCCTTAAGTATTGAAGCTTGTGCCATAAGGCGAACGAGGGTTCCTTCGAGTTCGCGTATATTAGTTGTGACGACTTCGGCGATGTAGCTGAGTACTTCATTAGGGAGATGATTCATTCCTTGGTCTTGACATTTTTGTTGGAGGATGGCGATTCGCAGCTCATATTGTGGTTTATCAATTTCAGCGACCATACCCCATTCGAAGCGCGAACGCAGGCGTTCTTTGACGTTTTCCAGGTTTCTAGGTGGTCGGTCGCTGGTCATAACTATCTGGTTTGAGTTGGTATGTAGGTCATTGAAGGTATTGAAGAATTCATCTTGTGTTCCCTCTTTTCGTTCTAGGAATTGTATATCGTCGATGAGGAGCATGTCGGCGGTGCGATATTTTGTCCGGAAACCTTGTGCTGATGTTCGGTTGACGATAGATTCTACATATTCATTCATGAAAGTTTCTGAGGTAACGTACAGCACTTTCTTTTCTGGCTGATTCGCTGAAAGCCGGTTGCCGATTGCGTGCAGCAAATGTGTCTTGCCTAGACCTACTTCACCATAGATAAAAAGTGGATTATAGTCGCCTCCAGGGTTTTCTGATACAGCTAATGCGGTTGCATGACATACTCGGTTGCCGAAGCCGACGACGAATCTATCAAATCGATAATTTGGGTTGAGACCAGTTTGTTCTTGTCGCGTTAGCGTGAGAGTGTTTTTGATCGGGGTGTTCCTTGAGTTGCTCGATGTTTCGTTCTGCGTTTCATCTGGTTCTTGATGCTCATGAGAAATTGATTCGTCTACAATGAGGGTAAGAGCGCATTGGGTGCCGATCAATGTGCTTAGGACCCGTTGAATATTGGTGCGAAATCGTTCCTCTATCCTGGTCCGCGTGTAGGTTGAAGGAACAGCTATCTTCAAGGCTTCTTTTGTAACTGAGATCGGAACTGCTTGATGGAGATAGACATCCTGCTGTGCTGCATCGCTGAGTTTTTCTAGTATTTCTAACCAAATTTCGTTTGGAGTCTGCCGCATAAGATAAATCCTACGTATATTTTCTGATGAGTGCTTGTAAGCCGCGCCCTGCTTACTCTATTTGTGGGCAAAAGCTTCCGGGTTATGTATTTTAGGAACACTTTGTATGAAGTATGTATAAGCTTAAGGTCCAATAAGGCTTGCTGTTAAGTGTTAATATTTCAAAAAAATATCATACCACTTTTTGGCGGAGTTGTCAAAAGTCTTATCGAGGAAAATCTGTAGTATGGACCCCATTGGTAAAATATTCTGGACTGAAATTGGAATTTTGTCAATCCGTTTTTTCTCGATTTCTTGAGATAAAAATTCCTCGAAAAATTTGACAAACGCTCAGAAATAAAGTATCATTTTAAAAATGAAATATGATGCTCTCTGACACGGACCCTGAAAGGCATGAGATGAGAAACAGAACATAGTGCCTTTGTTCACTTCGCGCAAAGATAAGAAAAAAGGAGATATTCATGAAACGCACATATCAGCCACATCGGCGTAAGCGGAAAAATAAATTCGGGTTCCGTAAACGAATGTCGACGCGGTATGGAAGGCAGACGATTGCCCGCCGTCGCGCCAAGGGCCGAAAAGTCTTAAGTGCCTAAAATAGTCGCCTCGATTTGAAAACAAACACAAATGCCCCGGACTTTTGAACTACCTCATTTCTACCATAGTCCCATTATTTCTGTAGTAAAACACGCCCGCCGGGAAGTTGATGTCCGGAAGCGTGATCTTTCACCTACGGTGTTGGATTTTGGACCTGTCCGCTTTAAAATAGCTCGTCATTTCGGTTTCTGTTACGGGGTTGAAAATGCCATTGAAATTGCTTACCGAGCGTTGGCAGAAAATCCGGACAAACGTATTTTTTTGTTGTCCGAGATTATTCACAATCCCCACGTGAACGAAAATTTAAGGGAGCGCGGGGTGCAGTTTCTGATGGATACCGCTGGTACCTTCCTGCTGCCTTTCGATATTTTAAGGTCTGATGATGTCGTTATTGTCCCGGCTTTTGGGACGACACTTGAGGTGGAGCAGGCTCTTAGGGAGAGAGGTGTTACTCTTACTGCTTATAATACGACTTGTCCGTTTGTTGAAAAGGTTTGGCGGCGGAGTGAAGAGATTGGCAGGCAGGATTACACCGTCGTTATTCACGGAAAACGGTATCATGAGGAAACACGCGCGACGTTTTCCCACGCCCAAGCTAGTGCTCCGGTCGTCGTTATTCGGGACCTTGAGGAGGCACAAGCTTTAGCAAAGGTCATATCCGCTGAAGAAGGAACTGCCTTCTTCTTTGAAAAGTTCGCTGATCGTTTTTCCCCGGGGTTCGATCCTGCTATTCATCTCAAGCGCATCGGTGTTGTTAATCAAACCACGATGCTTGCTTCCGAGACAGAAGCGATTGCGGATTTGTTGCGTGACACAATCAGGGAAACATACGCAGACGCCGAAGTATCGACACATTTTGCTGATACAAAAGACACCCTCTGTTATGCGACAAAAGAAAACCAAGATGCCACCCTCGCTCTCATTGCCGATGGGGGGGATACAGCAGTTGTTGTTGGTGGGTATAACTCTTCTAATACAAGCCATCTTGTCGAGCTCTGTCAACAGTATCTTCCGACCTATTTTGTCCGGAATGCAGACGAGTTGATCAGCCCTACGCAAATTCGTCACCTTGACTTAGAAACGAAAACCGTGCGGATTACAGCAAAATGGCTCTTTCAGACAACCGAGGTTTCAAAATTAGAAACGCCTGTCGATATTGTGTTGACTGCCGGTGCCTCTTGTCCCGATGTTTTGCTCGATGAGGTATTGCGGAAAATCGTTGGGTGGTTTCCAAGCACGCATTCTGTTGAAAAAGTTTTGGGCGCTTTATAGCGCACTTTAGATATCTGTTCTGTAAATCTCTATAGTCTTGATAAAGCTTTCAATAATACCGAAGTTTGTGAGGGTGTGCCGACACTAATTCGGACATGGTTGCGCAGGTGTGGTGTATTAAAATATCGGATAAGAATCCCCTGTTCAGCTAACGCTGTCTTTAATTTCGCCGCATTTCTTCCAGTGACCTGTGATAGGATGAAGTTTGCTTCGCTTGGATACGGTTCCAAAAAGTCAATTTTCTGCAATTCTTGATAAAGTCGTCCACGTTCTTCTACAATTTTTTTTACGTTATTTCTTAAGTAATCCACATCCGACAAGGAAACGAGGGCGGCTATTGCCGCGGCGACGTTTACATTGTACGGTTGCTTAATTTTCAATAGATGTGTGAGTATCCACTTGGGAACGATACCGTATCCTACTCGCAGTCCTGCCAGTCCTGCCCATTTACTGAATGTCCGCAGCACAATCAGGTTTTCATGTTCTAATACCCAATCCGCGCAGCTCTGTCCACTAAATTCAATATAAGCTTCGTCTAGCACAACAATCAGCGGAAGCTGAAGCAGCTGTCGAAGGCACCCCTCATCGAGCATCCGGCCGTCAGGATTGTTAGGGCTTGTGATAAAGATGATTTTGGTGTTTCTATCTTTATGCGCAAGTTCAACTATCGATTCTGTGTCTAACGAGAAGTTTTCTTTTCGATCAATCTCAATTGTTTTTCCTCCGTTAAGTTCTGTGTCGAAACTGTACATTCCAAACGTTGGCGGGCAGTTAATGACAGCATCACCAGGGGCGATGAATAACCTAATTATGAGGTCAATTAATTCGTCTGCCCCGTGTCCAACAATGATGTGGGTCGCGTCAATACCTATATGGTCGCTTAGCGCCTGACGGAGCGATATACTCTCTGGATCTGGATATATATGATAATAAGTTTCGTTTGCTAGTGCTTGATATACACGCGGTGAAGGCCCATAAGGGTTCTCATTCGCATCAAGTTTAATGATGTTTTCAGGGGCAATACCGAGTCGTCTGCTGAGGACATCAAACGGAACGATCGGTGTATAGGATGCTATGTCTGCAATATCTGATCGAATGAGGTTTTTATATTTTTTATCTACTATTTTTAAGGACATTTTTGTGTTGATGGTTATTGGTTCGGTTGTGGTGAAGTCCGTACTTCAACTGCTTTCGGGGTCAACGCGCCGAGGGGAGATTCCCCTTTCAGCACACGCACGAAATCGTCTGCGGTCATATCTGCCACACGTAAATTGGAGTCTTTGGTTCTACCAGCAATATGTGGTGTATGGACAACATTATCTCGATCTCGTAATTCGTCATCAACAGGCACTGGTTCGATATCGTAGACGTCGAAGGCCCCGGCGAGTTCATCCTTTACGATCCGTTCCCGCAGTGCTTCCATATCTACGGCATGGGCGCGTGTAATCACAACAACTAAGCTTCCTCTCCGCAGGTGATAGATTCGTTCTCTATTTAATAGATGCCGCGCTGATGGAGTCGGGGGTACCGCGACGAACACAATATCAGCCCAGTCAGCGATCGTGTCCATGTCAGTACGTTGCACATTCCATTCTTCGAGGAGTGTGTCCGGGACGTACGGATCAAAACCCATCACTGTTGCCCCGAAAACTCTGCACCATTTCGCTATTTTTCCACCAATCTGTCCGAGACCGATCACTGCCACTTTCTTGGTGCCAAGGTCCCCGTTGACAAAGTCCGGATCATCACAGAATTGGTGTGCAACGGGGAGTTTAGTACTTCCCCATATCGGATTTTCCCAATCCCAGAGCGTCTCCCGGTCTGCCATCTTTTTGTGCCATTGGGTTGTCCGCCGCAGCGCTGACAAAGCGAGCCCGAAGGCGCATTCTGCGACTGATTGCGCCCATGCTCGCGTTGATTCAATGACAGGGATGCCGCGCGCCTGAAGTGCCTGATATGGAATACCATGTCCAGAATTATCTGTCATGGCTCCAAGCACTTTGAGTTTTGGGGCTGCTGCGATGCATGCTTCTGTCAGGTTTCCACCGAAGTGAGATATTCCGATTGTTTCGTTTAAATCAATTTGTTCATGGATTGGGTCTCGGCTGTCAGTATTAAGAACGAGCGTTATCCCTAGTTCTTCTAACCGGCTTACCATCTGTTCGTGTACAAAGGGCCAAGAAATCTCTAAGTTAGGATAACGCGTGAATACAAATTCAGGGCTTATCATAAATTTTCTTTTCCTTTAACGCCAGTGAGCTATCAACTCTTGGTGACTCACGCGTTGCAAACAAAAGGTTTGCAACAACTACGTCGTTTATTGAGTGCTGATAGCCGGCTGCCGATAGTTAATGCGCAGATGTGGTCCTGTGGGGTATCTCCCTAGGCGTGCACCGTAGAGTGCAAGGCCTCCTTTCGCTTCAGCATCTGCTTTCACTTCATAACGGATTGTTAATGGGTCTGCGTTTTCATTCAAAACCAAAGATGTATCGAGTTTGATATTATGAAGGTATCCGTAGATACCGGGTTGCCCGTGGATGTAAGAGAGCACCCCACGGGCATCCGCTGGGCAATCTGGAATTCGGATTGTGTCAATTTCAACGCCGTTAGCTGAGATCGTCACGTCCGAGGGGTGTTTCTCTGGTTCTGTTTGCCGCGCCCCGCCGTCCGAGCTGGAGGCTTCGAAGATAAGTTCCAGCTCGGTAACATCTGCTGTATTAATTCCTTCTGGCAGTGCTATCTCATATTCGCAGTAACCTTTTCCGACCGCAGAGAAAAGTTGTTCACTCCTTGTCGGTTTTTCCCAAGAAAATGCGGACGTATTGCCAGGGGCATAGTTAACAGAAACTGATTTTGAATCACTTGATTCAACCAGCGAGGTTTCTGCTACAAAATGCTCGAAGTTGATAAAGTTACGGGTGACAACGGTTCCTGTAGAATCTGTTACCCAGATGTGCAATGTGCCAACTGCCGGATGGATATGGGGTGCTACAAGTTCTAATTCATGCACCCGCTTCACCTGATATTGTGGGAATGGAATCTCAGTGCTTCCTGAGACGTACCCCCGTGTAACGTGTCCGGTTGCTGACATCACGTCTAGTTGCCAATGGAGGGTTGTACCCGTAATCGTTTTGTGTGAAAAATGGCTTGCGTAGATGTCGGTCTTTATTCGTTCCCCTGGAACGACCGTTTTGCCGGGTGGGTAGTCGATAGCGATAAAGTCAAGGGCATTGATATCCAGAGAGTTGTATCCGAATTCCTTTATCGACCGATCATAATTCATGAAGCCGTTGTGTTCCCATTCGATGTCTTGTAGTTCTGTGTAGACATAACCACAGATTTTCGGATGGAGACGAAGTTCATTAGTAAGATATTTGAAGCACCAAGATATATCCTTATCACCTGCCCCAGCTGAGATCCCGCCATATTCACTGTTAATCAGCGGTGCATCTGTTTGTATATTACCGCCGACGTAGTTAAATGTTGAGCCTGGATACGTCTTTTCTACGACGTTCGCTATGTGTTTTTTCGCTTGTTCATAATCATTAATATAGAAGTGCCATGAGTTGATTTCGGTTTCCACATGGTCATACAGACATGGCGAGTTGTCCTCTATCAGGCGTGTGCCATCTAATGCTTTGGCAAGGTGGTACATCTTTCGTACCCATTCTTGTCGCTCAGGCATTTCTTTGTATTTTCTGCCGCCGAGTCCCCAAGTTTCGTTGAAATTGCACCAGGAGATGATAGAGGGGTGATTGTAATCGCGCGCGATCGTTCCGCGGAGTGTCTTCTCAAACCTTGTTTGTGCTTTATCCGTATAATTTCCGAAGTTGGGGATGTCGCACATAAAGAGCATACCTAGCTTATCGGCCCAGTAGTAGAGGCGGGGTTCGTCCACTTTGATATGCAAACGTAGAAAGTTGAATCCGAATTCCTTTGCCCTTTGGATGTCCGTTCGAATTGCTTCGTCTGTGAGGAAAGTGTAAACGCCTTCCGGGTTGAAAGACTGATTGAGGGCTCCAAGTAGGTAGATAGGCCGGTTATTGAGATATATATACTGATAGTCGGCACCTGGGGCTTTTGCAACAGAAACTTTCCGCATCCCAAAGTAGGTGAAAACTCTATCGATGACGGATTCCCCAGATATTAGCATCAGTGTGACATTATAGAGGTAAGGTGTTTCCACGTCCCAAAGGTGCAGGTGTTCTCGCGGGATGTTAATGAGAATTTCATAAGATGGATT
Organism: Candidatus Poribacteria bacterium; assembly: GCA_964291315.2. Taxonomy (GTDB): domain Bacteria; phylum Poribacteria; class WGA-4E; order WGA-4E; family WGA-3G; genus WGA-3G. The sequence goes on from OZ219750.1 coordinate 279,005, forward strand.
TGTAGTCTCGGATTCCTCTGTTCGTTTTCCACTAGTTTTTACTGCAGTGCTACCGTTAAAAATAGTAGCCGTTGTTTCCACAGGAGAAACGCACTGCCAGTTAAGCGTGGTTCCTGCACTTATTTCTCCGTCAATTTTGACATCAAAAGTGGCGGTGCTATTGTCAATATCTGGTGTGATAAGGCATTCTTTTATATATGTAGCGTTTCTGGGCTCAAGGTAGACGGTTTGCCAAATACCGCTGGTGCGAGCGTACCAACCTATCTGTTTTCCGGCGAGTTGTTCGCCATGGTCTTGAGCATCATAAGCACGAACGACGATGCAGGTCGGTTCCCCAGGTGTAAGTGCCTCTGTGATGTCAAGTTCGAACGGTAGGTATCCATTTTCATGTTCATCGATATATTCCCCGTTTATCCAGACTTTTGCGTGCCAATCCACTGCGCCGAATGTCAGTATTGTCCGTTTTCCGGTCCATGTTTCTGGAACAGATACAGTTTTACGGTACCACCCGATAGTATGTCGCGGTGCTTCGCGGTAGTTGCCGCTGCGTTCAATGCCTCCATAGGTGACCTCTTCAGGGGTTAGATAGGCATTTTTGCTCAGGTAGTTTTTGTTGTCCGCTTGTTTTTCTTTTCCCCATGCTGCGAGGCTTTCCCAAGGGTAGGGAACTTGTATTTGTAATGTCCACGGGGAATCGGAAGTTAGTTTCGGGGCAAACCAATGATCTTGTTCGCCTGCGTCGTCTGGATCAAAAGCGAATTCCCATGGACCGTTGAGGCATATCCAGTCAATACCTTCTGATGTTCCACGCTGAAAGTCTGGACGCGGATACTCTGGGCGGGGTATGTCTGTGTTACTTCTTGTCATGTTTTCCTTTTTATGGGTTGTTGGTTGTATCAGCTGCGTAGTACTTGAATCACACAAGGTCTTTTAAGCATTAACCAATATACCATAAATCGTTTCTTTTTCCAATTTTTTTATTAATGCCTTGTGCTCATTAATTTTTTATAATCTTTTGTTGAAGGCTGCGAAATGTGCAATGGCAGAACGACGTGTCGGAGTCTGAAGTGCGCGGAACCCCTGTGCTGGAAATAACGCATGTGGATGCCAAAACACCACCGGTTGGTGTACCAGAGATAATACCAAAATAAGAAAAAGTTGTGAATGCTATGTCTCTGGAAACAGTTGCTCAAGACGAACGGGAACAACAACCTGCATCGGTCGAAGTACATGCAGTGCAGGACAGTGTAGATAAACAAGTACACCAGGAATGTATGAAAAAACCGGCAACCTACCTTGCTTGTTTAGTTAAAAAGAGCTATGATTTAGGAAACCACTTCCTAGCCCACTTCATTCTGTTAGGAGCTCTGACCCGAAGATCACCATACTCTTTACGAGCTGTAGGAGCTTCCCAATCGTTGCGGTTACATAGGTATTTTTCATACGCATTTCTCCTATTTTATATTTTCGCGTTGTAGGAGCCCTGGTCGCTCCTCTCTCAAGTTATAGACTATTTTTTCAATAATTTCAAGTAGCCCGGTTTAATGTAGAAATTAGCAGTGATTAGCTTGCGCCGTTGTAGGTTTCGGTCCCAACGCTCGGCAACTATAACAAATGGTATCACATCACTAAGGACGGGTTTTGGATTGGCAAGACAAGCGCTCAGAGTAGCAGCAGCTAATGGGTGTGTCAAGTAAATAATTTTGACAATTTCGGAAAAATCTATTATAATATTAGAATAGATCACATTGTTTCCGAAGTCTTAGCTAAGATGGCATAAGTTGTGAGGTTTGGTGTCGGTATCAAAATGATCTTCGTCTGTGACGGAGTGTGTCGAACTATACTATTAGGTTTAAAAGTTTCGTTTACAAGTCTATATGTTCTTAGAAATTTTAGGGCTGCAGGAGTGCAATTTTGTTTGTTGGAAGTCTTGCATCTTCAAAACCACACATCCATATTGCTCCATCGGTGATGTGCGCCGATTTGTGTAACTTGGAAGCCGACATTCGGGAATTAGAAGTAGCTGGTATTGACATGTTGCATGTTGACTTGATGGATGGGCATTTCGTTCCGAATATGCCGATAGGCCTTGTGCTTATTCAGCAGTTGCGTCTCAAAACAGACCTCGCTTTTGACATTCACCTTATGGTGGAAAACAACGATTTTTTTGTCGAGGCAGTTGCGGAAATTGGTGTGCAACAGATAGCCGTTCACGTTGAGTCATCGACACATCTTGATAGAACCTTAGCTCTGGTTCGAACGTACGGAATTAAAGCAGGAGTCGCGCTGAACCCTGCTACTCCACTTTCTGTGTTGGATTACGTTCTTGATCGGCTCGATTTTGTGCTGATTATGACAGTGAATCCTGGGTTTGCCGGGCAGAAGATGGTGCCGGCAACGCTCCGAAAAATTGCGGAATGTCGTGCTTTTTTGGATAGGCGTGGAACCGAGCTGCTAATTGAAGTTGACGGCAACGTTAGTTTCGAGAATATCCCCAAAATGGTGTCTGCGGGTGCTGACATCTTAGTCGGCGGCACTAGTAGTGTGTTTCACAAGTCTGGTTCACGAGCGGAAAACATCCGGCGGACTCAGCAGGCGATCGCCTTGGGAATCGCTGAGAGGTTTTAAAGGACTGAATTTAATCGGGGCCGATGGGGTTTCGGGGCGAATTGTATTGTCTTTTCGGGTTTCTAGTTAGTTCCTGAAAAGTCTTTTTGCGGCGTAAAAAGGTTTCTTAGCAATTTTAGAAGGGCTTTGGCGAAGGAAGCCCTATCTAAAGTAATCGATAAATATAATGGAAGCACTTGTTCTGCACGGCATTGGAGATTTACGATTAGATCAGATTGCTGTACCACATCTTGCTGAGGGGATGGTCCGCGTCCGAATCGGTTTCTGTGGGGTTTGTGGTTCCGATATACCAAGAATTTTTGTCAAAGGCACTTATAGTTTCCCCACAGTTTGCGGACACGAACTTTCTGGCATTGTTGACGCGTGTGGTCCCGGCGTTTGTGGTTTTTCTCCGAGCGATCTTGTCGTTGTTTTTCCGCTTTTCTGGTGTGGTAAGTGTTCAGCGTGTGAACATGGGAAATATGTCCAGTGTCACGACTACGACTATCTCGGTTCCCGGAGCGATGGTGCCTTCGCTGAATATGTCGTTGTGCCGCAACAAAATTTGATACTTGTTCCAGCGGGCGTAACACTTGAAGAAGCTTCGATGACAGAGCCAGCTGCAGTTGCTCTACATGCTCTCCGTCGGGTTCAAACGTCACTTGTTGGAAAGACTGTTGCTATCTTTGGGGCGGGCCCCATCGGGTTAATGACTGCGCAGTGGGCAAGGATCATGGGGGCAGCGGAGATATTTCTCTTTGACATCGTTGCTGAAAAATTGGTGCTTGCAGAGGGATTGGGTTTCGAAAAGGTTTTTAATAGTACAAGGGAAGATCCGGTTGAAGTCGTGAACATACATACTGATGGAAAGGGTGCGCATGTCTGTGTCGAGGCTGCAGGGGTCCCGACTACCTATCGCGATGCCCTCAACAGTGTCGGGCGCGGCGGTTGTGTTGTGTTCCTCGGTAACCCTGATACAGATGTGACACTATCTGCGGAACTTCTATCACAATTGATGCGGCGTGAGGTGAGTATTTTCGGAACATGGAATTCCGATTATAGTGCTGCAGGTAACGACGATGACTGGAGTACCGTACTTCAAGCGATGGCTTCTGGTATGCTAACGCTTATGCCCCTAATAACGCATAAAGTACCATTGGTAGATGGTGCTGACATCTTGCATAAAATGAGAGACAAAAGCGAATTTTACGCAAAGGTTTTGATTCATCCATCGGAGGTATAGCGGTCCGCGATCAGGGTATTCCCCGCCCGTTCTTTCAGCAATTAGTTTTAACGGTTCGGAGTTTTACATAAAGGGTCCTTTGGGGCGATTACTTCGGGCTAATCTATATCGCTCCTATGATGGATATAAGTGATTAAAAACTATTCCTCTGATGGCTGACCACTATTAAAATATGAAAGCAGCTATACTTGAAAGTCTTGCGAGTTTAAGTGTGAAGGAAGTTCCCGAACCCGAAATTGACGATGATGCTGCTTTAATGCGCGTTGAGGCTGTCAGTATATGTGGTTCTGATGTCCGCATTCTCCATCACGGTAACCCAAGGGTCAAACCTCCTGCTATTATTGGACATGAAAATTCCGGGGTCATCGTTAAAACTGGCAAAAACGTAACGCGCGTCAAAGAAGGTGAGCGAGTGTCGATCGGTGCTGATGTTCCCTGTGGGCAGTGCCATTGGTGTCGAGATGGCCGCGGAAACAATTGTGCCATTAACTATGCTATCGGTTATCAAATTCCTGGTGCTTTTGCACAATATATGAAGCTCCCGCGTCTAGTTTTGGAGGGTGGGCCGGTTACACCTTTTGACGCGACCCTCAGTTTTGATGAGGCTGCGTTGGCTGAACCGCTGGCTTGCGCTATTAACGGGCTTGAGCTCGTCAACATGTCTCTCGGAAAAACAGTCGTTATCATTGGGCTAGGCCCCATCGGATGTATGATGATTGACCTCGCTCGGATTATGGGTGCCACAAAGGTGATCGGTGTCCAGCGAAGCAAGCTCCGTATGGAGATTGCGAAATTCTACGAGGCGGATGCTTATATCGCTTCTGAAGAGGAAGATGTTATTGAAAGATGCAGGGAAGAAACGGGCGGCGAGGGCCCGGATATTGTCGTTACGACGTGTGGCTCTGTTGATGCGCATGAGCAAGGGGTTGAAATGGTCGCACACCGTGGATATGTCAATCTATTTGGTGGATTGCCAAAGACGATGCGCCCGATGAGCGTTCACTCAAATGTTATCCACTACAAGGAGTGTTTTGTCACAGGCTCACATGGATGTGTCCCGCGCCATCATGAGTTAGCGGTTCGGCTTCTTGAAAAAGGATTAGTGCGTGTGAAGCCGCTAATCACGCATCACTTTCCGCTCGTTGAGATTGACAAGGCGTTTGAAGCAATGGAATCCCGGAAGGGAATGAAGATTATGATACACCCGCATTAGGAGAAGAAAGGGAGATAATGCAGGATTTTTCGCGGTTTATTCGAGAAGTACCCGATTTTCCGAAACCTAATATTTTATTCAAAGATATCACGCCACTTTTAGCAAATCCAGCTGCTTTTCATAAAGTAATTGATGAGTTTGTACTCCGTTATGAATCTAAAGTAATTGATGCTGTTGTTGGAGTAGAGGCGCGCGGCTTCATTTTTGCTTCTGCCCTCGCTTACCGCCTGGGTTCCGCTTTTGTCCCCATCCGAAAAAGCGGTAAATTACCCTTTGATAAGTATGAAGTCACGTATGATCTTGAATACAGTAATGATACAGTGGCAATTCATCAAGATGCGTTTTCCAAAGGCAGTAAAGTGCTACTATGTGACGATATCCTAGCAACTGGTGGGACGCTTGCTGCGTCGGTCAGACTCATTGAAAAGCTAGAGGGGCACCTCGTTGGCATCGCTTTCTTAATTGAATTGACCGAACTCAACGGTAGGGGGAAGATTCCAAACCACGATATTTTTTCGCTCATTAAATACTAAATTTTGCCCACATGCGGCGAAATTTGTCTTGATTCGAATTCATATTGGTCGCTTGCGCCTGTAGCTCAGGGGATAGAGCAGAGGCTTCCTAAGCCTCGTGTCGGGGGTTCGATTCCTCCCAGGCGCGTTAACGGTTGATTGCTATCAGCTGTTAGAAACCATCTGTCGTTTATTTGTGACGGTAAGACGTTCACAATCGTTACATGTCTTACTGACTGCTGACGGCTGCTTGACTAACAACTATTCTAATGTCTTAGGAGTAAAATTGGATGTACAGATTTAATATCTGGAAAATTGTTTTAATCGTGGGGGTTTTGATATTTTCTGCGCTATACCTCATTCCTACCCCGGATAATCTCTACAATTCGTTGTATGGGAATCTCCCGCTTTGGATGCAGGAAGAGCTTCCGCTTTTTGAAGTCAGCGAAGACAGTGAAAAAAAGAGTGTGGCTTTTAAAGTGAACCTTGCAGAAGTCGAGTACCCGCAAGGGGTAAACTTCCAGGATACGACCTTTGAGCTGCAGGATATCTTCCGCGTTCATTTAAGGAATCTTGGTTTTGAGGAGACGTTTGATTATGAATTTGATACCACGGAAGCGCGCGAATTTTACGTTCGACTTGTTTCGGAGGAGGCGCTTCAAAACCCACACCTGACGCTTGAGAATTTGCATCTATATGGTAGCCTTCCTGTAATCCTCCGACGGCTTATACCGGACAATAGGTTGAAGTTAGGTTTGGATCTCAAAGGTGGTGTACACCTTGTCCTTGAAGTAGATTTAGAGACCTCTAAAACAGCGCTGCTCCGCGAACACGCGATCTCGATTCCAGAACGTCTTCGCGCAGATGATGTTTTGTGTCGAGACGTTCAGCAGGTGGGCGGACAGGATATTCTCAATGTGTTCATAGGTATTCCTTCTCGGATCCGAACGGATGCTGCACAAAAGGCGGCTTATCTTGAGAGAGCCGGGCAACTCTTGAGCGAAATCGAATTTTTTGAGTCTCCTCGGATACAAGCTGAGACAGAGACACAATCTACATATCAACTAAAACTTAGCGAATCGGGCATACAGCAGTACACTGAACAGGCGATTGAGCAAGTACTCATTGTGCTTCGAAATCGCGTCGATGCCTTCGGTGTTTCGGAGCCCTCAATCCGTCGAGAGGCGAACCATCCTCGAATTATTGTTGAGCTCCCGGGTGCTAAAGATTCCTCGAAACCGCTCCAAATTGTGAAGGCAATGGGCCGGCTCGAATTTAAACTGGTTAAAAAACCGTCTACTGGCGGGAGTTTATGGAGTGGAACTGCCGATACACCGCCTCCGGATAATATACCCGAAGATAGCGAAATCCGATACCATTCCGAAACCGGCGATTGGTACGTTTTGGAAAGTCCGGTACTCTTGAGCGGTGACCGCATTAACGACGCTGGCCCCTCTACCGGTAGAACTAATTTTGACATAGTTGTTTCGATGAGTTTTGATAGTATAGGTAGGCGGAAGTTTGCTGAGATCACGGGTGCCCATATCGGGGAACACTTGGCAATCCTTCTTGATGACAAAGTCCAATCTGCACCCGTTATTCAGGACCAAATTGTCGGAAACGCTATTATTCAGGGGAACTTCACTTATGAGGAAGCCAGTTATCTCTCCAATATCTTGAAAGCCGGGGCGTTTCCAGTAGGGGTCCAGATCGCAGAAGAACGTGCCGTTGGCCCGACCCTTGGAAAAGAATCTATTGAGGACGGTATTATTGCCGCTATCGTCGGTTTAGGGGGGGTCTTAATCTTCATGATAATCTACTACCGTTTATCTGGGATTATCGCAATCGTTGCACTTGTTTTTAATATGCTCATCATTCTCGGGGCGTTGGCAGGATTTGGGGCAGCATTGACTCTGCCCGGTATTGCCGGACTCGTGCTCACTATTGGTATGTCTGTTGATGCGAATGTGCTCATCTTTGAACGAATTCGAGAAGAATTGCGAACTGGTAAAACTGTCAACTCCGCGATTGCTAGTGGATATCAACGGGCATTTCTAACGATCTTAGATGCCAACCTTACGACTTTCTTTACTGCCCTTGTCCTTTACCACTTCGGGACAGGTCCAATTAAAGGATTTGCCGTAACACTTGGCATCGGTATTCTTGCAAGTATGTTCACAGCGATTGTCGTCACACGCGAAATATACGCTTGGACAGTTGGAAATAGGGACACAGAGAAACTCAGCATTTAGTGATTTCCGGTTGTTAGCTATCAGTGATCAGTTAGCAGTAGATAGGACGGGTGTTCGTTTCGCTACTGCTATAAATTGCCTTTAATTGATAACTAACGACTGGCAATTTTATTTTTTATGGAGGGATGGTTGTCTAAGAAATGATTTTTGGATATCGGTTCAACTGACAACTACTAAAAAATTGGAATTACTCAGAAATACAAACTTCGATTTTATCAGTAAACACCGCGCTGGATTTGTGTTATCAGCGGTGGTCATCAGTATAGGTCTGATTTTCCTCATAATCCATCAAGGACCGAACTTTGGAATTGACTTTCGTGGTGGTGTTAAAATTCGGGCCAAGTTCAACAGGGTCGTTACGGAAGTCGAGTTGCAATCGAAACTTTCTGAAATCGGTTATGAACGTGCCAAGATCCAAATAGATGAAAGCAGAAACGAGGCGACTATCTCCATGGGGCACCGTCCGGAATTTCAACAGCAGCTAGTTAATATACCCATCATGGCGGATCCGGGTGATGCAACTGCTACACGTCTACAGGTGGATAGCGCTGTCGAAAAATCACATCTCTTGGAAGTGGGTGAGACCGTTGAGCTTATTGATGGAGATCTGCGTCAGCGCAATGAGATTACCGCGCAGACCGTGGAAGATGGGGCAATTCAATTAACCTTCGCGAATCCGTTCGGGATTGATTTAAGCGAGAACGCCACCGTTCAGCTCCAAGCGAGTATCGGTAGGATTCTCACAGATGCGCTGCTTGAAGGCGGAACCGATTGGCGAGCGCTTGTTGGCGGTGTTAATGTTTCTGAAGTCGGTCCTAGTGTTGGCCGTGATCTGAAGTGGGCGGCACTGTGGTCTGTCCTCTGGTCGATCATTATTTTGTTGGCTTACATTTCTTGGAGGTTTGAATTCCGATTTGCTATTGGAGCAATTGCTGCACTTGTCCACGATGTCCTAATTACTTTAGGGATTTTCGCTGTGTTATCCAAAGAGATTAATCTGCCGACAGTCGCAGCATTTTTGACAATTATCGGGTATTCGCTCAACGACACAATTGTTGTATTTGACCGGATACGAGAGAATTCCCAATCTTTGCGTGGCACCGATTACCTTACGGTGCTAAACCGAAGCATCAATCAATCGCTCAGTCGAACTTTTATTACATCTTTGACAACCTTATTTGTTGTTTTAGTTATCTTTCTTGTTACTACTTCAGGAGAAGAGATTAACACGTTCGCCTTGGCCCTTATCGTCGGTGTATTGATCGGGACCTACTCCTCAATCTTCATTGCGAGTCCTATTGTGTATCTCTGGAATCGCCGACAGCAGCCAGCTTAATAATTGCTAGTTTTCAGTTATTGGTTATCAGTTAAAGAATGCTTTTTAGCGAGGATAAGACTATCGTTGCGTTTGATATTGCTCCCCTTACGCCCTTAAAGTTTTAGAGTATGATGAGACTGATCAGTAAATAGTCATTTAGCCCGTAAACACGGTGTTATGGTCGTTTCCCTTAACATTAAAGGGGCTATGTTCAAACTTGTGGGACATTGTGTATTATCAAGGATTCCACGTTTTTGAAAAGATTAGACAGGTACTACAATAAATTCTTGATATCGCAGTGACTAACAGATAAGTGCAACTTTGAAGACAACAAGGATGGATTTTCCAATGTCTGTTCCCCCTGAGAATCCTGTACGCATCATCGGTGAATCCGAATCGATGCAAGTGGTTTTGCGCCAAATTGAGCAGGTGGCACCGACGAAAGCGACTGTTCTCATCACAGGCGAAACGGGAGTTGGTAAAGATGTCGTCGCGCGGGCTATACACGAAAGTAGTTCTCGTAAGAATCAGCCTTTTAAGGCCATCAACTGTGGTGCCTTTTACGAGGACCTTCTTCAAAGTGAGCTCTTTGGGCATGAAAGAGGTGCTTTTACTGGTGCTACAAGCCAAAGGCGCGGTGTATTTGAGCAGGCAGACGGTGGCACCCTCTTTCTTGATGAGGTCGGCGAAATGTCTCTCGCAGTACAGGTAAAATTTCTCCGAGTCTTGGAGACCCAGGAATTTACTCGCCTTGGTGGCGAAAGGAACATTAAAGTTGATGTCCGAATTATCGCTGCCACGAACATCAACCTTGCTAAATCGGTTAAAGAGAGAAAGTTCAGGCAGGATCTCTATTACCGGCTCAATCTCTTTCGTATCCATATCCCTCCCCTACGCGAGCGGTACCAAGATATCTTACTCTTCGTCGATGCGTTCATTTCCGAATTAAGTGCAGCACATGGGAAGACAGTCACCGGTATAACGCCGGAGGCATGCTATTATCTTCAAAATGCAGCATGGCGTGGTAACGTCCGGCAGCTTAAGAACGCTGTTGAATCTGCTATCATTGTTGCTACAACTGATGAACTCCAACTCAAAGATTTTCCAATAGAGACGGAATATGAGCAGCTCGCCCCGCTGCCGGTTCAAGTTTCAGGTGCACAACTTGCCCACACACAGGTGGTTGGGCCGGACATCTCTGATGAGACTCAACTTGATCAACCGGGGACCTCCTTACAGGTCGTAGATACCGCTTCTAACGCGATCGCAACGGGAAATATAGCTGTTTACAAGACAATTCTGGGCCTTATCTTCTCCGCTATCCGATCGCTTGATTTATCTTCTACCACAAGTGATAATATGTTGCCCTTAATTCCTGATGAGGATACTAGTTGGATGCAGGTTAGCGAAACTGATGACGCAGCCGACATACTCAGGAAAACATTAGCGGTGCTTTCGACTATTGCTAAGGTGCTTGAAATTCATAGTCAGGAGGGGAGCCTGGCCCCGCTTGCAAGCCAATCTTCAAAAGTACCGATCGTTACAACCGTGAAGCCGCAAGGCGGGTCAAAAGAGGTGGAAAAACCTGTGGCTGTGTTTGATGAAGACATTATTGGCAAAGTTGGCATGACAATGGCAGAAATCGAACGTGCGGCTATCCAAAAGACCCTCGCCGAAACAGATGGAAATAAAACGGAAGCGGCAAAAATTCTTGACATTGGGGTCCGTACCCTACACCGAAAATTGGACACTTACAGACAGGAAGCCGCGGAAAATTCAGGTGGTAACTTTGATGAGAAATAGCGTTTATTGGTCTGATACCGCGCTATAATAAATCGCGTTGAAGAGCAGCTTAAAAGTTCCATGAGATTGTCCACGTTGCTGTGGTTTAAAACCAAAGAGTACCACGCGCCCCGCTCCAAGCTGCGTTTCTAACAGTGCGGTTTTCTGCCGAATCCGTTTCTCTCCTTCGAGCCATCCACTCATCAACGGGTTGAATTCTGGATACGTCGCTACGGCTTTCACATCCCCGCGCACACCGTCAAAGACAGGTCCTGATTTAAAGAAAATCGCCATGTCTCGATCCAGTCCATACCCTATCGGATGCTTGGTATCTATGCGGACGCGTAAGAGGGAGCCGGGACAAAAGAAAGTATTTGCTTTGGACTGATTTGCTTTTTCGACCACATTGACGATGCCCTTTTCACCAAGTCCAAAGTATTCCAAAGGGAGTTCTGCTGCTTGATTCAAGCAGATAAGTGTACCACCATCCTCTACGAAGGCGCGTAGATTCGCTAGTCCCTGTGTGCCTATACCACCGACGTATTCCGCTGGTAACTTTCCCGGTGCGTGTCCGTTGAGTATACCGGAAGTGCTCATATCTGGCAAGATGATTGCATCGTAGCGATCTTCCAAATTTCCTGCCTGAATTTCTGCGTTTGTGAGGCTGTTATAGGTGAACGCGTGTGTATCTAAAACCCACCGTGTCCATCCTTCGTCTATGCTTGCTGTCCACGGTTTGTAAAGTCCTAGACGCGGCATATTCAGTTTTGAAAGTCTGCCTAATATTTTTTTATCTATAAAAGCTTCAGCGTAGATGTGGGTACCGAATTCCGCCGCGAGTGTTTCCATTTCCTCGGTCGCCTGTGACTGCGGGGTTGCGGTTCTAATCAGAATTGCCCCTCGGGGCAATATTTTGTCCCTGATCTTTATCTCCCGATTTGTGCTATATAATGTATATTTTGGGTTATTATCCGCTAACTTCTCGTGAAACAGATGATTGAGAACTGTCGCTTCAACGTTCGTTCGATTTTCAAGCAGGTAACCCCATGGTTCAGACGCATGCACCAGCCTCCCTTTTATCTTGGGTAACACGGGTACCTGACTTAGGTCTGCTTCAAAGGGATGTACAACTGGTATCGTTCTGACTCCCATCTGTAGCGGCAGTGTCCATCCCGCGATGTCGTAAGGACGTTCGGGCGGTGATTCCGGCGACGGGCGGCGTTCTGGGTAACGTTGAGCTTCAAGCAGGTCCTTCGCGTGTGCTCGAAACGGTTGGGACATTAAAACAACATAAGTTTCCGCGGGATACTCTACGCCGTCTGCAGTGAACGGTGAGTTTGCCTGATGAATTTCTACACCGCCATGTTTCAAAATGTCTAACATCTTAAGAGTTGTGTGAATGTCGCGTTGTTGTGTCGGAATGAGAAATGCCCGGGGCGGTCCATTTTTTCCTTCTGCTATTGCTTTGAGTCCCATCTTGTAGAAGTTAGTTTTCAGCATGACCCGATGCTCTGCCACGAAATCGAGAATTGAGAGTGCAGCAGCTTTTTCATATTCTACGATATTTCGTAATCTCCACCAGCCCCCGGGCCACGGTTCCGGAAAATTCGTACGAAGCGTGTATTCATCTAGCCCGCGCTGATAACCCTTTAAGGTATGATACGGTTGGAAAATTGGGGTTGCTATCTCTACGCGTGCTGCTTCTGTCAAAATACCTACCATATTGTGCCGGTACGGGACTGTCCGGAATCCACCGTGCCACCATGTATCGTAGACTGCATTCGAAAGTACTCCTGTGAATCCTTTACTCGTCAAGTCGAAAGCGAGCTGTGCGCCGATTAATGAAAGCGTTCGTTGTAGCAGAGGGGGTATATTCGGGTTAACTGGTTCAAAATATGGTGGGATTACAAACCGGGGTCCCCGATAACTCATCTCATGTATGTCATAAACGACTTCGGGAAACCACTTCTCGTAAAGCACGCGTGTGAGAATCTGTGTCTCTGTCTGTGTTAGCATAAACCAATCCCGATTGTTATCGTGTCCTGTATATTTATGATACAACCAGGGGATTTCTGAACCTTCATACGGAGTACCAACGGTGAGGTTATACCAGTCGGTTACGATATTCAAACCGTCAGGATTCGCGGAGGGAATCAATAGGATTATCACATTCTCAAGAATTTTTCGGATTTGTGGTGTTGCAGCTCTTGCGAATTCGTGCGCAAATTCCATTGACATTTGAGAGGAGGCGATTTCTGTGGAATGTAGATTACAGTTAATCAGGACCACCGCTTTACCCTCTTGTGCAAGGGCATCTAATTCCTCTTTTCCCTTTTCCGTTGTGGGTGTACTGGGTGTCGCGAGTTGTCTTTGAATTGTTTGATAGTGCGCCAGATTCTCCAGGTTTTCCGGGGCGGAAATTAGCAGCATTAGAAAATCGTTGCCTTCTGTTGTTTGTCCGAGTTCTTCTAACAGAATCCGATCTGAGTTATCAGCGACATGCCGCATGTACTCGGAAACTGCCTGCCATCCTGCCACTTTGTAGTCTGTACCGACCTGAAATCCGAGGGACTCTTCTGGCGACACCAGCTGTGCAAGGGATTTCCCGTGTATGAACGCTGGGCAGATGAGTGATATGATGAATATAAACCAGCATGTTATATTTTCAACTTTCGGCAGATATTTTTTCATAATAGATTTACTCGATGTGGAAATGGGCTCCTAGAGTGTCTCCTTTTTAAGGATTTTCATCAGAGAGATGTGGGTCAGTATAACCGAAAATGAGCAGCATGTCAACACGATTTATTAATCAGGAATGTGTCGAAATTTTGAGACTAAATCCTCATTCTGACGATCCCCTGCCAAAATATTTATACGTTCTTCAAAAATCCACGCTTGACTTTTCCAAGCTTTTATAGTATCGTCTTATAGAGATGTTTTCTTATATAGTGTTGTAGTCTGCACCTGACAGCTTGATGTTGCAACACACTAATTTCTATGTTAAGACGGTTACTTTTATAAAATATTTTTCCAGGAGGAAAACGGTACGTAATGAAGACGGTTGTAATTATCGCACTGGCCGTGCTATTGTTTGTGAGTCTTGGCTGCGAAACGAAACAGAGGGGGCCGAGCAATTTATCTGTGGGCCGGAGTAAATTGATTGATAGCGGGAACGCCTTGGAAGCCGTTGAGCTTCTTGAAAAAGCGGAGCAAGAAGAGGTGAATAAGCTTGAATCGCGCGCGTTACTCATTATTGCCTATTCTCATGGGCTTACCACTGGAGCTGCTAGTGGCCACGGCGTTGAAGCCAAGTTCAAAAATCAACGGATTCAGCGGATACAAGAACTTACTGAGGCTGAGGTGAAGCAGATCCTGCAGATTCTCAGTACACCGTCGCGGGTGCAAAAGGCAGGTTTGCAGATCTTAATAGATAAGGGACCCGAAGCATCGTCTGTAATTCTCGAGAGTCTTGCCAAGGGGAGGTACCCGGCACTTCACGAAAATTTTACAGAGATACTTGTCCAGATAGGTTCTGACGGTATGGACGGGATTTTAGCGCAGCTTACCGATGAAATCACCGCGCCTACTGTCAAGGCTAAGCTTGTGCAGGTGCTCTCTAAGATCGGTGACACGAAAGCCATAGATGCCTTAAAGACACTACAAAGTGGAACAAGCGACCTCGCCCTGGCAATGGAAATTAACGTGACGCTCTATCAGCTCGGCGAGGTTTCATACAGAAACGACATCATCGCTGGCTTAAGCCATAATGATGTTGCGGTCCGACGTGCTGCTACGAAAGCCTTGGTGAATATTGAAGATGTATCGCCGAAAACACTCGTTGCTGCACTCAAGGACGATGACTCTGATGTCGTCACATCTGTTGTAAAAGCACTCGCGGTTCATCAGGATGCTGCTGCTGTTGATGCGCTTCTGGATATCCTCACTAGTGAATTAAGCAGGGATCCAAAGCAAGCAGCGATTAATACCCTTGATATTTATGGGCAGAACAAACTCACTGGTGGGTTGGCGGAACGGATCACGATGCAGCTTGTTGGTGGAACTGTTAGTGATCCGGACAATCGCTTCTATCTTGTGCAGCTTCTCAAGAGAGAACCGTTTCTAAAACAGATTCGGGCATTGGAATCAATTGAGGGTCTCACCTCCAAGCTCTATCAATACTACCAGAGTGAGGAGACTGAAACGCTCGTTAAGACGGCGCTAAAACAGCTCCTTGATGCACTTGAATAATTGCCAGCTATAGGGCTGTCCCTTTCACAATTTTGCTGCGGATACTGTTCGGATTGTATCTTTTGCAAGTTATTCGTGTTAATTTTCTCTTAAATTTGTTGACAGGAAAATGTATCTATTGTAAAATGCTCTTTGCATCATAATTTGTCCGAATCGGTAGCCTCTGGCGGGTAGATGTGAAAAAGGTTATAGACGAAAGGCGTTAATCGTCTTCGCATGCAAACTTCGCCCTGCTTTGAAGTTCACAAGCCACAATTAGAAGAGGTAAGTTGATCGTTTCTTAATTCAGGAACAATGCGCTATTGGACTGGGCGCTACGCTCATCATCTACATAAAGTATGTATGCTATAAGAGGCACAAACCGGCAAGTCTAATCGAGATTCCAGGAGGAAAAGATAAACGCAACATGAAAAAAAAAATGATGATATTACTGCTTATAGGGGTTGTAAGCTTCGGATGCAGGCAGGAACAGGTCATCACCCAACTTGAAGTCGGAAGGGGTAAGTTGTTTGCAGGACTCTCGCTTGAGGCGGTCCAACACCTTGAGCGTGCTGAACAGGAGGAAGAAAATAAGGTTGAACCTCGCGTACTTCTGATTCTTGCTTATAGTAATGCTATTTCAACCGGTGCTGCTAAAAGCCATAATGTAGAGTCCGTATACGAAAGTGAACGGGACCGCCGCGTTGGTCAATTGGGTGAGTATGAAATAAAGAAGATTCTGCAATTTCTCGGCGAACGCCATAGAGTCCAAAAGGATGCCATACAGGTACTGATTGATAGGGGGGTGCCGGCCGTGCCTTTCGTTTTGGAAGACCTCGTTAAAAATCGGTATCGCGTCGTTCATGGCGACTTCATTAAAATTTTGACAGGAATCGGCGGCCCCGCTATTAACGACATCCTGAAACTGGCTAACGATAGTAACACATCTCTTGATGTGAAGATTCGGCTCGTACGTATCATAGGAGACATAGGTGACGCGTCCGCCACCACGGGATTAGAAGCACTCCAAAATTCAACCGCTGATGAAGGTCTGAAGATGGAAATTAACACCGCTCTTTATCACATTGGCGACGAAGGCTCCGAAGATAAAATTGTAGCAGGCTTGACTGATGATAATGTTGTTGTCCGACGCGCCGCCGCGAAATCTATGGTGTTCCTCAAGGAACGTCCGACAGACAAGCTGATTACTGCGCTTGATGATGTTGATGATACCGTGCGTATGTACATGGCCGAGGCTTTGCGAAAACATCCTGATGCCGGTGCTGTTGACAACCTACTAGCAATCCTCACGAACGGGTCGAGTCTCAACACGAAGCAGGCTTCTATCGATACGTTAAACCATTACGCAGAAAATGGTTTCGCTGATGGACTAGCCCCACGTTTAATCACGATACTGACAAACCCCGAGGTCGTCAACCATGAAGATAGACTCCGTATTGTTCAACTTCTCAAGAAACCTGCTTTGCTAAAGCAGATCGCGGAGGCTGATCAGTACGATAATCTGCCTCATAAACTTGATGTTTTCTTCAGGGAGACAGAAACTAACGATATGGTCAAAGATGCCCTCAATGAACTCCTACTTCAAATTGAGTAGGCAAACCGAAACGCATTAGAAAGGAAAAAAGGATGAGAATTCTACAGAGGGTCCTCTGTTTATCACTTATGAGTATCGCTGTCCTCTTTTTCAGTGCCGATACGCACTCACACTCGGACTCGCACCCCTCCGCTACAAAAGCGGACATTCCACAGTGGAAAAAGCATCTTAAAGCGTTTGAGGTGCTCATTGAGACAGAATCTGATTTCGCTGCCACCGAACTCACAAAGGTCGCTGAAACCTTGTTTGAAAAACACAGGCATGTAGACGAATGGAAAGCCCTCTATTACCGTCTCAGCCGGGATAAGAAAGGCAGCATAGCCGATCATAAACGCGTCTGTGAATTAGTCCTCGAAATGCTCACCGACATTGACACTCAAAAGCATCAGGCGGAAATACAACGTTTTGAAAAAAGAGTCAAATATTACGATCACCTTGCAAAACAACTCGAAAGTAAAGGGGAATCTCCTACTAACGTAACCGCTGAACTGACAAGGTTCCAACTGCGTGATGTCTGGATGGATGATATTGAAGCCCTCGATAAGCACATCAAAGTCTTTCATGAACTCCTACCGAAAGACAAAAAAGCCGCGCGCGCCGAACTCGATGCATACGCAACCGTTCAGTTTGGTGAGCATCCTCTCGTGGAGGAATGGACGGACATACTTTTTCAGATGAGTGTAGAGGGGAGTGGGAAACTTCCGACCTATATTCGGATGTGTCAACTGCAACTTCAAATGTATAAAGAGGTGAACGCTGAGAAGTATGCCGACCAAATTGCTGCGTATGAATCCGCTCTCAAACGACTCGAAGCAACAGGCACTAATAATGGTGAGGATCTTGACATAGAATTTCGACTCTCGAGCCGCTATTAGCTGTATAGAACTCATCTAACTTGCTTGTGCAACCGCAGGTGAAGGTTTTAATATCCTTGTTGATGCATATACTTATCATGAAGTCATCACTTTTCTGAACCAAGCCAGCAACTGTGAGATGTTTTGGATTAAGGAGATGTTTGACGAGGGTGTTGAATTGTATTGTAACCTAAGGGCTTTCATCCAAGAGAGGGCTTGAAAACACTCATTGCCGGCAGTGAAACTCGCACACGCGAACTGTTCGAATTTTACGATCCATTCTTTGAAGAGGAATCTGCCAGCTAAAGCTAGCAGAGGATGTCAAGTGGTATAATTATGAACATAATTTGTTATTCATAGAGTTTTCGTGCTACAAACCATTAGTTTGGAAGCTACGACACCTGTACTTAACAGATTCGGAGGCACAAGAGCAGAACTTTTGGAGCTGTTTCACTGACCCGCGTCCCGACCGAGAATATAATGGAAGAAATAGATTCTGTCTGTTTCTATACTAAATCTGGGTATCCGAGAGAGCTTATCTAAATGTTGCAACCTGCTTTAGATTGTGCTACAAAATGATCAACAAAGAGTCCGGCGATTTTAGCCGTGGGAATGTCAAAAAGATACTCGTCGCAATGAGCGGAGGCGTGGATAGCTCCGTCACTGCTGCTATGATGGTTGACGCTGGTTATGCTGTCACGGGCATCACCATGCGGTTGGGTGCTCCGGACACCCTAGAGGTAGAGTCAGAGCGCCCCAATTGTTGCTCGCTTGAGGGTATTGAGGATGCTCGCCGCGTCGCTACCCAACTCGGCATTCCGTTCTATGGTGTGAACTACGAGGACATTTTCCGAGAACAAATTATCGACTACTTCGTAAATGAGTACCTTGTCGGTAAGACTCCCAGTCCTTGTATGGTATGCAACCGAGAGTTGAAGTTTGGTAAGCTCCTTGACCTGGCTAAGACCTTAGAGTGCGATGCGATCGCTACCGGACACTATGCGCGTATCGAGCGGCATCCAGAGACAGGTCGTTATCTCTTACGCAAAGCACGCGATGCTAGTAAAGATCAGTCTTACTTCCTGGCTGCGCTTACACAAGATCAATTACAGTGTGCAGTGATGCCCCTTGGTGAATATACAAAAGCCGAGGTACGCGAGCTCGCTCGTAAGTATCAGTTGCGAACCGCTGAAAAAATTGACAGTCAAGAGCTCTGCTTTGTTGCCGACAGCAATTATAGACGTTTCCTCCAAGACAGGGTTCCCGAGAAAATGCAGCAGGGCGATATTGTGGACAGAGATGGGAATGTTCTCGGTAAACATGAGGGGGTGCCGTTTTATACTGTTGGACAGCGGCGGGGTTTAGGTATTGCAGTCGGTAAGCCGCTCTATGTGACGCAGCTCAACGCGAGGGAGAATACCGTGGTTGTCGGCGGGTCGGAGGCCCTCTTTGATGACACGATGTACGTCGAACATATGAACCTTATCGCTATTGAGAAGTTGAAAGAGCCAATCCGCGCGCAGGTCAAAATTCGGTCTCGTGATGAGGGTGGTTGGGCGCTCATTTCGCCTGTTAGCGACACAGAAGCGGTTGTTTGTTTTGACGAGCCGCGTAGAGCGATCGCCCCCGGGCAAGCGACTGTCTTTTACGATGGGGAATACGTTCTCGGAGGCGGTTGGATTGTAGATTCTCGCGACAAATGACCTCAAGACTCATCTGCCTCCTCGGTCCTACAGCGGTTGGCAAAACGGAGGTGGCGATTCGACTGGCACAACGCCTTGATGCTGAAATAATCTCTGTCGATTCCCGACAAATCTATCGCCAGATGGACATCGGGACTGCTAAGCCGACGCTTGAAGAGCAACAAGCAGCACGGCATCACCTCATAGATTGCATAGATATTTCTGAACGCTTTTCCGTTGTCGACTATCAATGTCTCGCCGACGCAGCGGTCACCGACATCCAAAACAGAGGCAAACAGGTACTGCTTGTTGGTGGCGCTGGCCTCTATTTTCGGGCGATTGTTGACGGTCTGTTTGAAGGACCAGGAGCAGATCCTGTCCTCCGTGGACAGCTTGAGCGGGAGGCAGCGCAGCACGGGGCGGATGTTCTCCACGAACGGCTTCGTGTGTGTGATCCAAAATCTGCTGACCGAATCCATCCTAACAACATCGTCCGTGTTGTTCGTGCATTAGAGGTCTATGAGTTGACTGGCACCCGTATGTCCGAATTTCAACGTCAGTGGTGTTTGGAGTCCCCCCGTTATCCGTTTATAGCCTTTTGCCTGACTATGCCGCGAGCGTTGCTTTATCGTTGTATAGAGGAGCGGGTCGATAGGATGCTTGCAAACGGTTTGCTTGTCGAGGTTGAATCGTTATTAGCGTCTGGTTATCCGCGGAGTGCTGTTGCTCTTCAAAGTTTTGGATATAAAGAGTTGATCTCGTATCTAGATGGAGCATGTACATATAACGAAGCTATCTCACAACTCAAGCAGAACACTCGCCGCTTCGCCAAGCGGCAGCTCACATGGTTTCGCAAAGATGTCCGTCTTGAATGGATAGACCGAGAATCAACACCGGATGTCGTTTCGTATATTTTGAAAAGAATTGAGGGTTTTTAAGAGCAGTAGGTGTATAGAATTTTCTTGATTTTATTCGCCAGATTTCCTATTAGTTCTAATATGTCACACCTTAAATCCAGCATTCGAGACAATCATACAAGGGGGAGCGTTGGAGATTTTCTGAAGGCCAAAATCGAAAAAGACTCATCTCTTTCGATTGTTTCCGCTTATTTCACAATCCATGCCTTTCAGGCACTCAAAGAGGGGCTCACAGAAATTAAAGGGCTCCGGTTTCTTTACGGTGAACCCCGTTTCATAAAGAGTCTTGATCCCGAAAAGACTGCCAAGAAGGCCTTCGAGATTGAAGGCGAAGGTTTGACTTTTGATGTCCTACTGAAACAAAATTGGATTGCTAGGGCTTGTGCTGCCTGGATCCGGGAAAAGGTAGAGATCCGCTCTATTCGGAAATCCAATTTGATGCATGCGAAGATGTATCACATCGACAATAGCGGTATAGAGGATGCTATTGTTGGAAGCTCCAATTTCACCCTACGTGGACTCGGGATGAGTTCAACAGACAATAACATTGAGCTCAATCTGGAAGTCGATAGCAACCGAGATCGCAATGATGTCAAATTGTGGTTTGATGAGATCTGGGATGACACAAAACTCGTCGAGGATGTCAAAGACGAAGTGCTCTTATACCTTGAGCGACTCTATCAGAACAACTCTCCGGAATTTATCTACTATAAAACGTTATATCATATCTTTGAACGTTTCTTAGACGATCAGAGAGAAAGTGGATTGCTTGCTGAGGATGTGCAGCTCATGGATACAGTTATCTGGGACACCCTATTCGAGTTTCAGAAGGACGCTGTAAAAGGGGCGATAAATAAAATTCGGCAGCATAACGGATGTATCATTGCGGATAGCGTTGGTTTGGGCAAAACCTTCGAGGCGTTGGCTATAATTAAATACTTTGAGCTTTTGAATAACAGAGTGCTCGTAATCTGCCCCAAGAAGTTGCGGGACAATTGGACCGTTTACCGTGCGGAGAATAATAGCGAACTGAACCTGTTCCTCAAAGACCGATTCGGATATACAGTGCTGTCACATACTGACCTAAGTCGAGATAGCGGGAAGTCAGGTGATATTGATCTCAAAACAGTCAACTGGGGCAACTACGATCTGGTAGTCATTGATGAATCGCATAATTTTCGGAACAATACACCGGGAAAGAAAGATGAGGACGGTAACTTAATCCGCAAAAGTCGTTACCAACGACTCATGGAGGATATTATCCAGAACGGGATAAAAACTAAAGTGCTCTTGCTGTCTGCTACGCCCGTGAACAATAACCTCAAGGACCTTCGTAACCAGATCTATTTTCTTACTGAGGGGCAAGACGACGCTTTTCGCGAATCACTCGGCATTGCCAGCCTGAAGAATACCCTTGCAGATGCACAACGCACTTTCACCGAATGGTCAAAGGGCAGCAACCGCCAGACACGCGGTCTGCTCGAACGACTCAGTACTCCTTTCTTCAAACTCCTTGACGGAGTGACTATTGCTCGATCTCGAAAACATGTTGAAAAATACTATCCAGAGTCTATTAAAGAACTTGGGGGATTTCCAGATCGAAACAAGCCAATTTCTGTCTACACGGATATTGATTTGCAAAGACATTTCGTGTCTTACGACGAACTGAACGAAGAAATTTCCGAGTACCAGCTCTCCCTATTTAACCCTTCAAAGTACGTGCTGCCCCAATACATCTCCCAATATGAGGATGGACAAGTTGGGCAATTTACGCAAAGCAACAGGGAACACTATCTGATTGGCATGATGAAGATAAATTTTCTCAAACGGTTAGAAAGCTCCGTTCATTCGTTTGGCATTACGATGAGGCGGACAATCGAGAAAATTGAGAAACTCGAAAAACGGATTAAGCGATTCCAGAAGTTTCGCGACGAGAATTCGGGTATGGACCTGGACGCTCTCGAAATTGAAGCATCTGAGGATGAGGAATTGCGCGAAGCGATGCAGGTAGGTAAGAATCTAGTCTTCAAAATGGCGCACCTTGATACTCAGAGGTGGTTGGAGGACCTCGAACGCGACCGGGAGCAGCTTGAATTACCGCGCCTCTATGCAGAGGATGTGACTGCGGATCGCGATGCTAAACTTGTGAGGCTCAAGGAGCTCATCGCTGAGCAGGTTAAACACCCTATAACAGATAAAGCGGGGCAACCGAATCGCAAGGTCCTAGTATTTACTGCTTTTGCGGATACTGCTGACTATCTCTATCGGGCTTTAAAACAGTGGGCAACTGAAGATCTGGGGATTCATATTGCAACGGTCTCGGGCGGTGCTGGTGGTAACAAGACAACCTTCGGCAAGGTTGAATTCAGCAATATTTTAACAAATTTTTCTCCGAATTCCAAAAAACGACACTTGATGAAATCTATGCCACAGGATCAGGAGATAGATCTGCTCATTGGGACGGATTGCATCTCAGAAGGACAGAATCTGCAAGACTGTGGTTATCTCGTTAACTATGACATCCACTGGAACCCGGTGCGTATCATTCAACGGTTTGGACGGATCGACCGCATCGGAAACAGCAATGACCGCATCCAGCTCGTCAACTTCTGGCCAACCCCGGATCTCAACCGTTACATCCAATTGAAAAGTCGGGTTGAAGCGAGGATGGCACTCGTAGACATTGCCGCAACACAGGGAGATAATCTGTTAGACCCTGATGGAATTCAGGAACTCCTTGAAGATGATCTCAAATATCGCGATCAACAATTGCTAAGACTGAAAGACGAGGTCCTGGACATCGAAGATTTCGATGAAAGTGTTGCCCTTAACGAGTTCACGCTCGACGATTTCCGTATTGACTTGATGAATTATATTGAAAGCAATCGAAAAATGCTTGAGGACACCCCGTTAGGACTCTACGCGGTTGTTCCACCTCACTCGGTGTATCAGGTGATTACTAAAGGCGTTATTTTCTGCTTTCGACAGAAAGCTGATTCAGTTGGAAATGAAAAGATAAACCCGCTGCAGCCCTACTTCCTTGTTTACGTTCGAGAGAATGGCGAAGTGCGGTATACTTTCACACACCCTAAACAGATCCTTGAGATGTACCGCCTCTTGTGTGCAGGCGTGGGTAAGCCCTACGAAGACCTATGTACTTTGTTTGACAGTCAGACGAAAAACGGCACGGAGATGAATTATTACAACGATCTGCTCCAGAAAGCGGTTAACTCGCTCAGCCGCACCTATCGGAAACGAGCGATTGGCAATCTCTTGGCGAGCCGTGGTGGAAGACTTGTTAAACAACAGAACCAGGTACAAGATATAACGGATTTTGAACTTATTACATGGTTGGTAATTCAATGAACGAACTCCGGATAAAAAGAAATATTGAACAGGTACTTAAAGACTTTCAACGCGGTCCGCTGAAACTGAATGCCAGAAACCTACTTAATGCGCTCGGTTATGAGAGTGAGATGATAATGGATCTCGAATCTAGTCTCGCTGAGGAATTTATTTCAGTTTTTAGCGAGTTCGGGAAATTGGATCGGCAGCGGGCAATCGTAGACGAGTGGGAAACTATTGATTTCCTGTTTCAACTCACTGAAGAAGAACTCTCCGGTACAGGCCAGACGCGAATCGTTTTTTCTAACCGACAGTTTGACGATACGATTATGGAGTCCTATGTTTTCTTCGCTTTGAAACTCAGGGAAGACAATTATACCCGCGCACAGCTATCGACAATCACTCGCGAAGTTAACAAAATCATGCCCATGCCCGCCATGATAATCTTTCAGCATGGTGAAACCTTGACGCTTGCAGTTATTGATCGCCGTTTGCACAAGCGCGACGAATCAAGAGACGTTCTTGAAAAGGTAACCCTGATTAAAGATATTGATTTCCACGAGCCGCACCCTGCGCACATTAAGATACTGTTTGACCTATCGCGCAATGAGTTGTTCAGGGTTCACGGTTTTAGTAACTTTGTCGAACTCCATCGTGCATGGGAAAAGACTTTGGACATTCAGGAACTAAACAGAAAGTTCTATCGTGAACTATCTGATTGGTATTTCTGGGCGGTAGAGCGTGTTGCGTTCCCGGAAGATGCAGGCAAAGAGGTAGATATCCGCAACGCTACGAGTGTGATCCGTCTGATTACGCGATTGATTTTTGTCTGGTTCATCAAGGAAAAGAGATTAATCCCGGATATCTTTTTTAATCCGAGGGAGATAGAGGATATCCTTGTTAGCACGGATCCACAGGAGAGTAGCTACTACAAGGCTATTCTCCAAAACCTATTCTTTGCCACCCTTAATCAAGAGATGAACACACCTCAGAAATCTGATAACCGTAAATTTCGCGGCAAGGGGCGACAACACTACAATATCACATCGCTCTACCGCTATGAAGAATATTTTTCGCATCCAGATGCGGCATTGCGCCATTTTGAGACAATCCCTTTCCTGAATGGTGGTCTCTTTGAGTGTCTTGATAAGAAAAGTCCCGAGGATTCCAGTAAAATTTTGCGGATTGATGGATTTTCTGATCGGATTGATAATTCGTTGTCTGTTCCGAATTTTCTGTTTTTTTCTCAGGAAAGGGAGGTTGACCTCAACAAATTCTACGGTACAAAAGGTAAAAGATATAAGGTTCGGGGGTTAATTGAAATTCTGCGCCGCTACAAGTTTACAATTACTGAGAACACCCCGATTGAAGAGGAAGTCGCCCTTGACCCCGAGTTGCTTGGAAAGGTCTTTGAGAACCTGCTTGCTGCGTATAACCCTGAAACAGACACGACCGCTCGTAAGCAGACGGGTTCTTTCTACACCCCGCGTGAGGTTGTTAATTACATGGTTGGTGAGTCGCTCATTGCCTATCTCACAGACGCATTAGATACATCATCTTTTCCTTCTGATGAAGAGGGTCAGGAGGTAACTCTCAAACTCCGGCACCTCTTCTCCTATAGCGACGAACCGCATCAATTTACACATATTGAAACCCAGCATCTCATCAACGCTATTGACACCGTCAAAATACTAGATCCTGCGTGTGGATCCGGTGCCTTCCCCATGGGCGTTCTACATAAGCTGGTTTTCGTTTTGGGAAAACTTGACCCCGGCAATGAGCAGTGGAGACAACGGCAAATCGATAAAGTTGATACCCTTATCAACATGGCAGAGACTATTGACGACAGCACTGTTCGGCGGAACACCGTCCGTGAGCTCGAACGAGAAAAGGACAATATCAACGAAGCGTTTGAACGCAATGAACTTGACTACGGCAGAAAGCTCTATCTCATAGAGAATTGCCTCTACGGTGTAGACATTCAACCGGTTGCTGTCCAGATCGCCAAGCTTCGTTTTTTTATTTCGCTTGTTGCAGATCAGCGAATTGACGATGCGCAAGAAAACAGAGGCGTGCGTCCGTTACCGAATTTAGAAACCAAGTTTGTAGCGGGAAACACACTTATTCGGGTGGAGAAACCGGAACAGCTGTCAATGCGGAATCCGGAGATTGATCGGAAGGAAAGGGAATTAAGCGGAGTCCGCCGGAAATACTTCACCGCTCGAACGCCGAGGACTAAAGAGAAGTGGCGTGTTCTTGATAAGCAGCTCCGCGCCGACATGAGTCTGTTGCTTAGAGATGACGGTTTCCCCAGCGAAACGACTGAAAAAATCGCCAATTGGGATCCGTATGACCAAAATGCTGTTGCTGATTTCTTTGATGCCGAGTGGATGTTCAATATTGCCGACGGTTTTGATGTTGTGATTGGCAATCCGCCTTATGTTAATATTGTAAACCTTTCTGTTATACTTAGGGATTATCTGTTCAAGAATTACCGGGCCTGTCAAAGGAGAACCGATATCTACATCGCTTTTCTTGAAAAATCTATTTCCATCCTTAGTGTGAAGGGAATTATGAGTTTCATTCTTCCATACGCTTTCGCTGTGCAGAAATATGGAGAGAAAATGCGTCAGATTCTGATAGGAAATCATACTATTCGGGAAATCGTGGATGCTAGTAGTTACCGGATTTTTGAGAACGCTTTTGTGTACAATATTATTTTGACAGTCGGTAATTATAAAGTACCGGCTCGTACGAAAGTGCGCTTGTATCACAGCAATGAGGATTTTGATAAGGGCGGAGGGACGGAATTCTTGATTGATCAACATTCTTTTGCGAAGCTCAAAGATTCTCGTCTTGAAACTAAACCTTATGTATTTGACAGTTTGAAGATAAAAGAAAAGATATTACGGTGTTCAGTTCGCTTTGATCAGATTTGTCTTGTCTCTTACGGGGCCAGGCTCAATCATCGCTCAAACAAAAAATTGCGTAAAGTTCATTATATCAGTCAAGTACCAACTTCGGGCAGTAAACGATTTTGTGAGGGGAAAACATTAAAGCGTTACACCTTTTCTCAGATAGGCTGGTTGAACTATACTCCAGATGAACACTACAACCCGATGTTTCCAGAGTTGTTTGAGAACAAAAAATTGATGTTTGTTAATATTGTGAAAGATCGGTTACGTTTTGCCTATGATGATGAAGGTTTTTACAACAGTAATACAATTGTGAATTGCGTCCGATTGGATTTACTTTCGGGTGCGTCTCATATTTCAGCCCGTCGCGCTATTCGAGCTGCTGATAACGGTTTTGCTAAGAAGCATGATTACAAGTTTCTTTTGGGTGTGCTGAACTCTGATTTCATCAATTGGTACTTCCGCAACTTTTTAAGCGAAGGGTTACACTTTTATCCAAATGATGCCAAAGAGCTACCTATCCCTGATGTAGCTTTTGAAAAACAAGCTCCGATTATTGAAATTGTTGATCGAATCCTGATTGCCAAACACACTGATCCAGACGCGGACACGACTGAAATGGAAAAAGAGATTGACAAACTGGTATATGCTTTATACGGCTTAACCGATGCTGAGATTGCGGTTGTGGAGGCATTAGAGGGATAATCTGAATCGCGTACGCTCCAGGTGAGCGATATGTCTATAGCTCCAAGTTGCTGCGTAAAGCTTGAAAGAACGCTTTCTCATCAAATCCGTACACGCCGATGGTAACAATTTTGATTTGCATAGTAGACTTAAATTACCTGTATTTTTTTCGAGAGACGAATGTGTTATCATCAAATAGCAACTGTTGCCCTCCCGTCAGTCGTTCAATGACTTGTTCCTGCGTCAGTTGAGCACCTTTTTCGTCGATATGAATAACCTTTATGTTTTTCTCATTCGTGAGAGTGGTTCCGATGAGTTTGCAGCGGTGGCAGTCCTGCGGTTTCGCCTCGCTACACATTAGGATGATAGCGTGTTGTTGTTCGGAGGCTGTCTGAAGTCGTTGGATGCCATGCTGATAGGCCTGGGTCGCTTTGACCTTTTCGTAATCGACTTTGCCGTTGTCATTATAACAGGTTTTGTCGTCCGGTCTGCCGCCGATTGTATCTCCCATAAAAACGTAACGAATTCCGTGCTGTTCGATCGCGTCCGCAAGTGGTGCTTTAGAAAATTCCGGTTTATAGCGAGAATAAGGTGCCGATCGAACATCAATGAGATAGGCAATCTGATGCATGTGTAGCAGTTCGATAAACACCTCTCTAGAATGACTGCCATAACCTATTGTATAGATTGGATTGCCTGTAGCTAGTTTTTCCATGATAGATATATGGTATCACAGGATCGTCGAAAATACAATTGAAGTTTTCTGATTTCTAACGTGGGTTTGATAATTATTGGTTCATCTTTGAATAAAGAGAATGTTTGTGTACCTTAAAGGTGATGCTGATTCTGACAAGCGTTGAGGATGCAAAGACTGACAGTCTATGCTACAAGTTGCTTGTATATGCTACAAAAGATCTCCGCTAAATCTTTTTTCAAACTCACGTTATACTAAAATAGGGTTGAAATTTCCGAAAATATCTTGTATAATTCCCTTAAAACTGACAATATCTAGTAGCCACAAGAACAACACACAGTTTGGAGGTGTTCATTATGTTTTGGGGTTTCTTTGACCCGATGTATTTCGTATTTCTTGCGCCGGGGCTTGCGTTGTCCCTATACGCGACGTTTCGTACAAAGTCAACATTCTCGAAATATTCAAAGGTTGGTTCACGGAGTGGATTGACAGGTGCGCAGGCTGCTCAGCTTATGCTTCAGAGACATGGGGTGACCGGTGTGCGAGTTGAGCGGTCACGTGGATTTTTAAGTGACCATTACGATCCGAAAGACAAGGCATTGCGCCTCTCCGAAGATGTCTATTCAAGCCAGTCGCTCTCGGCGATAGGGGTCGCTTGCCACGAAGCCGGGCATGCGATGCAGGACGCTCACGGGTATGCGATGTTAACCTTACGGAGCGCGCTCGTACCTGCGACGAACTTCAGCTCAACTTTTGCATATATCGTCATGATAGGGGGTTTCTTTCTCCAGATGGCTGGTTTGATTCTGATAGGAGTCTGCCTCTTTTCAGTGGGTGTCGTTTTTTCGCTGATTACGCTCCCCGTTGAATGGGATGCGAGCAAACGCGCCAAGCTAGCGATAGACGAGGCGGGCATGCTCACGCCGGAAGAAAATCGAGGCGCAGGGAAAGTCCTCAATGCTGCGTTTTTGACGTACGTTGCGGCGGCGGTAACAAGTCTCCTAACACTGCTCTATTACCTGTTTCGCTTAGGGTTTTTAGGTGGCGGAGACGAGTGAAGTTGAGAGGCTGTCAATTATCGCTTACGATCCTGCTTGTAACAATTTTCCGCGACTTAAGAAACTCCGGAGCGTGGTGGATTGTTACGTGGAGGTTTTAACTGACGCTCGACGACTGACAACTATTGGATTTTGCTGGCAATATCTACGCCGGGCCACTGGTCGTCTTGCTCTGTAATATCGACCACGATTCCGTCTGGGTCTTCTACCTTGAAAGCGATTGAGGGCAACTCGTCTGAATTTGGATCGTAAGGTTTGCTGCCATCTAAACCTTCCCAAGTAATCTCAAAACCGAGGTCTTCACAACGTTGTGCTGCCTCTTTCAGATTCGGTACACGAACCCCGATGTGTAGGTAGTCCAGCATTCCGCCGACATGCTTTGGGCGTTCAGGCCCGCGGTGCTGAAAGACGCGGAAGTTGTGATAGCCGTCTGTGAGGTCGTAGCAGCCGTTTGTTGTTGAGAAGACACGTAATCCAAGGGCATCGCGCCAGAAGCGGATGCTTTTTTCTAAGTCCGTTGTGCGGACACCGATGTGTACAAGTGTTGTTGACATGGGAGATTATCCTTTTGTTGATGAGTCGCTCATTTGCGAGGCGTTCCGCAAATTTATGAATCACAATTGGTTTCTCGTTCACGGTTATAACGAACCGTTGTCTTGATGAGCGGCGCGAGTTGCATTACTTTGCCGAGTGAACCGATGATTCCAATCTCACGAGTTGTTAGCGCGCCCATGACGTTGAGTTCACCAGTCCAGAATCTATAGGCAACATCGCCCGTCATTGTGAGTTCAACATCCGGGTCAATATCTTCACAGATGCCACAATCGATTGTATATTTGCCATTTGATGCCGTTAGTGTCATTGTACAGTCGGGCTGGCTGTAGGTGAATCGAACGCTCAGTTTCAATGCTTTGAGGCCTTCTTGTATTTCTGGCAACGTGGCAACTTCTGCAAACAGTTCACCGATATAACTATAGAGTTGGTCAGATGATTCAAATATGGCCATAAGTTTAAGCTATAACATAACATAATAACAGGTTGGAGGTCAAATTAAAAATCGAAATGAGTCCATTCAAAACATTTACTGAACAGCATCCAAATGACGTACCTGTTGAAAGACGGTCAGTCGAAAGTATGCAAAATTACTTCGCTTCTCGGAGTATTACCTATGAGTCTCCAATCGGGCGTATCGGTATAGTCGCAGTGGATCAAGATCACATTTCACATCTTTTCTTTGGGTGTGACTTTCTATTCGATGAAGCCTCCGACCTTCGGGATCGGTATCCGGTGTTAAGCTGTGTGACAGATCTGCTTGCCCGATATTTTGCTGGTAAGCCGTTTGATACTGCTACGCTCCCGATCCGGATGGAATCAGGAACTCACTTCCAAAATGCTGTCTGGGCTGTCATTCGACAAATCCCTCATGGAGGGGTCCGCAGCTACAAGTGGATTGCAGAAAGGATAGGGAAACCGAGGGCTGTTCGGGCAGTCGGTGGTGCTGTTGGGGCGAATCCAGTTTCTATTCTTGTTCCGTGCCATCGGGTCATTAGAAGCGACGGAACATTGGGAGGCTACGGCGGTGGCATAGAGCAGAAACGTCAGTTGTTGGCTCTTGAAGGTTATCAATTGTAAATTATAGGTGTTCTCTCATAGGCGCGTTAAAAGATTAGGATTGCGAGCTGGTTCTATAGGAGTTTCTTGATGACATCTCAGAGAGGTTTAGGTAAAACGACTCAGGCGATCCATGCGGGGGAAACGTCGGAGTCGGTGCTTTCTAAAAGTGGAGTCCCGCTGTTGCCGCCCATCTATCAGAACAGTACGTTTCGTTTCGCGACTGCTGCGGAATTTGCAGGAGCGTTTCAGGATGAAGCGAGTGGTTATGTCTACACCCGCTGGGGCAATCCGACGCAGGAGGTGTTAGAGGAAAAGCTGGCTGTCCTTGAAATGGGTGAATTGGCGCTTGCGACGGCCTCGGGGATGGGGGCGGTCAGTGCAGCACTGCTCACTGCTTTAATGGATGGTGGACATGTGGTCGCTATAGATAATCTCTATTCTGCTACATTTCAAATTCTCAATGAAGACCTTCGGAGGTTCGGTGTTGAAACAACATTTGTTGATGCAACAGATCCTGTGCGGATTGAACGAGCGATCAGGCGGGATACAAAGGTTCTCTACCTAGAAAGTCCAACAAATCCGCTCTTGAAACTGGTTGACTTGCAAGAGGCTGCCGATATTGCAAAAGCACACGGGATAACCTCAATCATTGACAATACATTTTCAACGCCGTTTGGACAGCAACCGATTCAGCTGGGTATTGACGTTGTTGTTCATAGCATGACGAAGTATCTCAGTGGTAGTGGAGCGGTCATTGCTGGGGCGGTTATCGGAGAAAAGGCGTTTATTACGCGCGCGAAAGAAGGGGTTTTGCGCAACTTCGGGGCAGTCATCAGTCCGTTTAATGCGTGGTTGACGCTGCAGGGTATTCCGACGCTGTCGTTACGTTTTGCGCGGCACTGTGAAAATGCAGCGCGCCTCGCAGCGTTCCTTGAGTCTCATCCAGCGGTAGCATGGGTGCGCTATCCCGGCTTGCTCAGCCATCCGCAACATGAACTCGCCAAACGCCAAATGGATGAATTTGGTGGCATGATAACATTGGAGCTCAAGGGTGGACGTGATGCCGGTGAAAACTTTGTAGATCGGCTTGAACTCTGTTCGCTTGCAGTCAGTTTAGGCGATGTGTGTACGCTTGTCTGCCATCCTGCCTCAACAACACATTCACATGTGCCGGTGGAGATTCGCCAGCGCGCTGGTATTACAGACGGCCTTGTCAGAATTTCGGTCGGTCTCGAAGATGTCGAGGATATTTTGGCAGACGTGGAGCAAGCGTTAAATTAAGTACCTGAGATCCTTAAGCTGTAAATAGAATTCTCGCTTGCGTTGCTTTGGGGTCATCGATCGAAATTTAAGTTCTGAATATAGTTTTCGCTGATGCTATTTGAAGGGTGCGATCCCTCTTTATGTGGTTCTGGAAATTCTGTGAACAGCTTCTGATATGCTGCGATGGCTAACTCCGTATCGCCGTTGTCCTCATAAATTTTGCCGACCGAATATTGTGCTGCCCGGCGGGTATCGTAATCATATGTAATGTTATCAGCAACCTTCTGGTATGCCTCAATGGCACTCGCCATATCCTTATTAGCGTAAGCGATCTGCCCGATATAGATTTGTGAGTTCGTGGCATTTTCATTGCGTGGATATAAATCAATTGCTGTTTCTAGCTGTGCAATGGCCTCATCGTATTTCCCGAGTCTTTCATAAGCCCAGCCCATATAGAAGTAGGCATCTTGTCCGGCTTTTGAATTTGGGTACAAGTCAATAACTGTCTGATAAGATGCTACTGCCTCTTCATATTTGCCTTCTGCAAGATATGACTGTGCAATGCCGAAATTCGCAAGCGGTCCTAAGCTAGGATCTCCTGAGTCGACAACATTTTTGAATTCCACTCGCGCTTTTTCGTAGTCTTGCTTCTTCAGGTAAATTTCCCCGCTAACGTACAGTATCTGGTATAGCAGTGGATTATCCCTGAAAGGTTCTCGTAGGGCGTCTAAGTGTGCCATGGCAATATTCAGCTCGCCCTTTCCGTAGTAGCACATCGCTGTGTTAAATTGTGCTTGTTCTGACAGTTCGCTCCCCGGATATGATGCAATTAATTGATTGTAAAGTGTGAGTGCTCGGTCGTAGTATGCTGTAAGCGATTCAAGTGTTCCTGTCTTCTTCAGGTCCTCCGCAATCTGGTAAGACGCAAAGGCTATTGCATACATCGAGTCGTCTGCCCACTCGCTGTCTGGATAATTGTTGATGAGTCGGCGAAACAGGGCAAAAGCCTCTTCATCTGTGCGTGGAATACGCGAGGCAAGTTGGTAGATGGCATCATCTGCCCATAGACTATCGGGGTACTCCTCAAAAACCTCACGATATGCGGCTCGGACTTCCCGTAACCGTTTTTTGTCCGGTTCATCTAATGTTATCGGTGGATTATCGATTGACTGTGCTGCTGTCCATGCCTTATCGGCGTTGTCGTAATAGTGGGTGTAACTGGTGCTGTTGTTTGTGGCGCGTCCCAACCAGAACCCACCAGCAAGTGCGACAATAATGCATATCTCTGCAATGATAAACTGCTTCATTTTTATTCTCCTCGACAAGTATTTATTCTGATTTATGTTAACAAGGTTTTTGAAATATGTCAAGTGCTGTTTAGTGTGGAAAACTTTATGCCGAAGAGTGCTAAAATTTGCACCGAATTTCTCTAAGTTGAGTGTCAAATAGTCAAAGTCTTTTTTTAGGGACGGATGCCGGACTCCGATTCTCAACTAATGAGTGATCGACGGTAAGCGGAAACTAAATATCCATATAATTCCTCTTGACAATATAGGAACGGTTTGATAGAATGTATAAAAGTATGTCAGCTGCTCATTTTTACTATGCAGAGGGCGAAATGACATCTTGATAAAATTGTTGGCCGTTATAACAGACATGAATTTAAGGTGCTTTCCGAAAAAATGCCCATTGGATATGGAGCATACAAAAAGAGAGGTTTTTTGTGCACAAATTTTGGTTTCGCGTTTCCGCATTCGTTTTGGCGGTTTCCTTATTAACTCCTCTTCTTGCAAGAAGCGAAGAGGGGGTTCTAGACAGAGTTAAAAATAGAGGGAGATTGATTTGTGGGGTAAATGGTAGCTTACCCGGCTTCGGTTTTCTCAATGAAGATGGTGAATGGACAGGTTTTGATGTAGATTACGGTAGGGCGATTGCTGCCGCTGTTCTCGGGGATCCGAGCAAAGTTGAATTTGTTCCACTCAAAGCCCCTGAGCGGTTTCCTGCCTTGCAGACGGGTGAAATAGATGTCCTCATCCGAAATACAACGTGGACACTTACCCGTGATACCCAAGTAGGTGCGGATTTTGCTCCCCCGACCTTTTACGATGGTCAAGGGTTTATGCTACGCAAAGAATTGGGCATCACCTCTCTAGAAGAGTTACAAGGTGCAAGCATTGGTGTGACTGCTGGGAGTACCACCGAGCTAAATTTGACAGACACCATGCGGGCTTTAGGTGTTGATTTCAAACCTGTCGTCTTTGAAGAAATTGACACTCTCTACAGCAGTTATGAACAGGGGCGCTGTGATGTTGTAACCTCTGATAAATCTCAATTAGTTGCTCGCCGTCAAGTTCTCAAAGACCCACAAGCGCATGTGATAATGGAGGCAACAATCTCCAAGGAACCTTTGGGGCCTGTCACTGTACACGGCGATAACAAATGGAACGATGTCGTAAGTTGGGTGGTTTACGCTACCTTCTTTGCCGAAGAGCACGGTATTACGCAAGCGAAGGCTAGTAATTTTGAAACGCAGAACCCTGAAATCCAGCGTTTCTTAGGTAAAACCGGCGATATAGGGGAAAAGCTTGGTCTCTCCAAAGCGTGGGCACAGCAGGTCGTTGTCGCTGTTGGCAATTATGGTGAAATTTTTGAGCGTAACCTCACACCGCTTGGTCTCCCGCGCGGGGTCAATAAACCTTGGACGCAAGGTGGGCTTCTCTATGCAATGCCGTTTCGTTAAAGGGAACACGATCTATAGGACAGCCTGAGATAAGTGCTTCAGTTGTCAGCTGTAGTCTTTCGGTATAGAGCGATTTGTGGGAATTAAAAACGTTGTCGCTTACCACAGGATCTGCTAACAGCTGGTGGCTATTTTGCTGACAATTGATGGCATCAAAAAAAATGGCACAGAATTCTACGACAATCCGCTTCTGGCGAGATGTTCGCGTCCTACGCGTGCTGCTTCAAGTCCTTTTTCTCATAGGTGTTCTGCTGTTAGCGGCCATCCTCTACACAAATATGATCAGGGGATTGGACAACCTGGGTCTAACGCTTGGCTTCGATTTTCTGAAGAACGAAGCCGGTTTTGATATTTCCGAAGGCATTGAGTACACCCCTTCAGACACATATCTCAAGGCGTTTTGGGTAGGAGTGGTGAACACCCTAAAGGTGAGTCTTATAGGAATTGTATGCGCGACAATTCTAGGGCTCATTGTTGGTATTGCTCGCCTTTCCAGCAATTGGTTAGTCCGAACTGTAGCTGCGATTTACGTTGAGTGTTTCCGAAATATTCCGCTCTTGCTCCAGATACTGTTTTGGTATACTGCCGTAATTCTTCAATTGCCGAGGGTTGGGGACAGCGTTTCGTTATTTGGGGGTGTTTTCATTAACCAACGCGGGTTCTACTTTCCTGCCCCCGAACCTACTTCCGGTTTGAAAACGTGGGTTTTTTTTCTTCTTGCGGGTTTTATCTTAGCAGTGGTTCTCTATGTGGTACGTGCAAGGGATCTTCGCCGGTTGGAGCTTCCCGGATTCCGTGCGAAGTGGGCACTGCCAGCGTTTGTAATTGTCGCGCTGCTCGGATGGTTTCTGACACCGGAGAAGCCGTTCAGACTCGATCAACCTGTTTTAAGAGGTTTTAACTTCGTTGGTGGCCTGAGTTTGTCGCCTGAGTTCTCTGCGCTTTTAATCGGTCTTTCTGTTTATACGGGGGCATTTATCGCCGAAATCGTGAGGAGCGGTATACAAGCCGTTGTAAAAGGGCAGCGGGAAGCTGCGAGATCCATTGGGTTGAGCGAGGCACAAACGCTGCAGCTCATCGTTTTACCGCAAGCTGTCCCGATCATCGTGCCCCCGCTGACAAGTCAGTACCTCAACCTGGCCAAAAATTCAAGCTTGGCTATTGCCATCGGTTTTCCCGATGTATTCAGCCTTGGCAATACGATGATGCTCCAAACAGGGCAATCTATACCTGTATTCGCGATGATTATGGTAAGTTACTTGATTATGAGTTTAACAACGTCTGCAGGTATGAATTGGTACAACCGCTGGATTAACCGCATTGGGCGCTGAAAATCTAACACATGAGAGGAACGTCAAAAGTGGCTGAGTCAGAGTTGTCAGAAGAGATTAAACCTCCGCAAAATACGACAAGCGTTTTGCTTTGGCTTAAAGAAAACCTTTTTAGCACATGGTATAATACCCTTTTGAGTCTCATTGTCTTGGGCTTTGTGTACTTTGTTTTAAAGGAGGGTTTAACGTGGGCATTCACAGATGCCAAGTGGGGCGTTATCCCCGCGAATTTGCAACTTTTTGCAATCGGTGCTTATCCAAAAGCGGAAATATGGCGAGTATGGCTCGTTCTTTATACCGTGTGCACCCTTGCAGGTTTGAGTGGTGGAATTTGGGGCGGACTCACCCTCAGGTTTGCTGTTGGTATCGGAGCGGTCGGAATCATATTGGCTGTTTTGCCCATTGATATATCAACCTTAGGTTTGTCAACACGGGGATGGTTCCTCGGGGGTGCTGTCTCGCTTGCATCGTGTCTCTTTCTTGGGAGCCGTGGTCGAGGTTTGTTTCCGAAAGTACGCCAGTGGGTCATCGCTGGATGGCTCCTCTCTTTTCCTTGGACCCTGATAATGTTGCGCGGTTTTGGTGAGAATACTGTGCTTACGACGAATTGGGGTGGGTTGCTTCTGACGCTAATTCTCGCAGCTGTGGGTATCTGTTTCTGTTTTCCGTTGGGTGTCCTTCTAGCGCTGGGGCGGCGGAGCACTTTACCTGCGGTCAAATGGGTTTCGACGGCTTATATTGAGACGATTCGGGGTGTGCCGTTAATCACTATTCTGTTTATGGCGCAAGTTGTGATCCCAATTTTCATGCCCGACAATATTCGTCTTGATAAAGTTTTACGTGCGATGCTCGGTATAACGCTTTTCTCCGCTGCTTACATGGCGGAGAACGTTCGAGGCGGCCTTCAATCGATTCCGAGGGGGCAATATGAAGCTGCACAAGCACTCGGTCTCAACTATCCGCGAATGATGTTTTTTATTGTTTTGCCGCAAGCACTCCGATCGGTTATTCCGGCGATTGTAGGCCAATTCATAGCTCTCTTCAAGGATACGTCTCTTGTTGCCATCGTCGGACTCCTAGACCTGTTGGGTATAGCGAAAAGCGTTATTGCAAACCCAGATTGGCTTGGATTGCAAGCCGAAGTATATATCTTTATTGCGGCGATCTATTTTGTTTTCAGCTATTCAATGTCGTATGTCAGTCAAAAAGTTGAAGAGTCCCTCGGTATTGGGAAAATTTGAGCGTTGTGCTGATTCGGCAGGTGGTAGTGGCAAAGCCTGTTAACCGTGAAACGCAAACATCGATCTAAAGGGAATATAACACAGTGGAAAGTTTTGAAAATGCGATGCAGGATCCTATCATTGTTTGTGAAGGCGTACATAAGTGGTTTGACGAGTTTCATGTACTCAAAGGGGTTACGACCTCGTTTCAAAAAGGCGAGCGTGCAGTAATATGTGGTCCTTCTGGATCAGGTAAATCCACGTTCATCAGGACATTGAACCGCCTTGAGGAACATCAGCGCGGCAGAATTGTGGTTGATGGGATTGAACTTACCAACGATCTTCGTAATATTGATCTTATTCGTCGAGAAGTCGGCATGGTGTTTCAGCAGTTTAATTTGTTTCCGCACCTGACGAATCTACAGAATATAACGTTGGGGCCTATCCGTGTGAGGAAGCTAGCGAAAAGTGAGGCGGAGTCTTTAGCTTTAGCACTCTTGGAGCGTGTGGATATTGCTGATCAAGCGTACAAGTATCCGGCAGAGATTTCGGGCGGGCAACAGCAGCGGGTCGCCATTGCGAGAGCGTTGGCTATGGAACCGAAGATTATGCTGTTCGACGAACCAACTAGCGCACTTGACCCAGAGATGATTACGGAGGTGCTGGATGTGATGCGTGAGTTGGCACACTCCGGCATGACTATGCTTGTTGTTACGCATGAGATGGGCTTCGCGCGGGAAGTCGCCGATCGGATCCTATTTTTTGATGAGGGACTGATTGTTGAAGAAGCGGCCCCCGCAAATTTCTTTGATAACCCACAGCACGAACGGACGAAACTTTTCATTTCACAAACGCTACAACATTAGAGACCTATACGAGAAAGATGTAAGATAAAAGAATGCGGTTGAATAATAAAATTGCTGTTGTCACAGGAGGCGGGCGCGGTATCGGCAGAGCAGCGGCACTCCGGTTTGCTCAAGAGGGAGCCAAAGTTGTTGTTGATGACGTGGACGATAGCGCGGGAACGTCGACGGTTTCCGCTATAACAGGTGCAGGCGGTGAAGCACTGTTTGTTAACGCTGATGTTGCCGACCCTGACGATGCAGAAAGACTGGCTGCTGAGGCGGTCGATGCTTACGGCACGGTTGACATCCTTGTGAATAATGCTATCTGTTCTACAGCCGATGTACTCAACAATAACTGGGAGGCAAACCTCGCTGTTGCTCTTCGAGGAACCAGCCACTGTTCCAATGCCGTTATTCCGGTGATGCAAGAGGGCGGAGGAGGTAGTATTGTTAACGTCGCCTCAGTCAACGGACTTGTCGGATTACAGGCGATTCATGCCTACTCTGCTGCAAAAGGTGGTGTCATCGCACTGACCCGATCCATGGCAGTTGTACACGGTAAAGACAACGTTCGTATCAACTGTATATGCCCCGGGACAATTCAGACTGAGGTTTGGGAACCGATGCTTGAACGTAACCCGCAGATCCTAGATGAACTCACATTTTGGTACCCGTTAGGACGGATTGGACAACCCGTCGATATTGCGAATGCTGCACTCTTTCTGGCATCTGATGAAGCGGGTTTTGCAACGGGGGCGGTCTTTGTCATTGATGGCGGCTTGACAGCTGGCAATCACCAGTTCCCGATTTGAAGATCAAAGAAATTACGGCAGATATGCTGAAACAAGAGATTGACCTCTGTTCTTATACGATATGAAATTGAAGGATACCGTCTCTATACGATAAGCTGCAAGTCCTATGCAAAAAAGATGATAATCCTATATCTCACACATGAAGACAAAAAGGATGTATCTATATGTCAAAGAAAAGTTTCGACCAAAAACTGATTAATCTTCTCGAAACCAACCCTAACTTTGTTGATGATAGCGGAGCATTCCATCGCCCGAGCGTCAGGCAACGGGCTTGGAAACTCGACCCCGAGCTCATTCGGACCCTGTGTACCGACGAAGAAATCGCGGCGAAGTTCTTCAAAGAGATAGCAGGACGCTGGATCTTCGATAACAACGCCTTCGTTGATTATATCACGGATAAGAACTTCTTTGCCGACTCCTACACCCAGTTCCGCAATAGAATCGGCTTGAACATTGATGGCAAGTATCTGCGCGAGCGTGGGGAAGTCGCCCTGGTCTGGCCGTATAAGGATTGCGTATTAGAAGGTGGTCAGACGCGCGAAGAGGAGAGGCGTAAAGAGATATTCTTCAACGAGGTTCTCGCGCCGGATGAGATAGATCGTATGTTTGATGCGAAGGTTCTGATGGGTTGGGAGCGTCATGGTGTTAGGAGTATGGGAGGAGAGGTTGATAAGAGCGGGGGGGGTAATCTGTGATAAGCACATAGAAAATGGAACCCTCGAACTGAAGCGAGATGACGCTGGCGTTATTCGCGAGAACCTTGTCATCAAAGGCAACAACCTGATTGTCCTGCACACCCTTAAAGAGCAATTTCGCGGGCAGGTCAAACTCATTTACATCGATCCACCGTATAATACGGGAGGTTCATCGGAGACCTTTACCTACAACAACGCCTTTAATCACTCAACGTGGCTGACGTTTATGAAAAATAGGCTTGAAGCATCTCTCGATTTATTGACTGCAAACGGAATGATAGTGGTTGCTATTGATGACATTGAAATGTTTTATCTGGGTGTGCTTTTAGATGAAGTTTTTGGTAGACAAAACAAGATCGGTTTAGTCTGCATTAGACATCACCCTCGTGGTAGAACACAAAGTCGTTTTTTTTCCGCAGTTCATGAATATGCGCTTTTTTATGCCAAAGACATTGAACAAGTGACAGAAAATTTTCGCTTTGAAACGGATGATGTAGAAGAAGTAGAATCCTTCATCCGGGGAAGAGAAGATGCAACACCTGAGACTCGACCTACCCTCTATTATTCAATTTTTTACAACCCCGCGACAGGGGAGATTGCACTCTCTCCGAAGAGTAGTGATTTCATTGAGCTCTTACCGGAAAATAGGAATGGTATGAGGACTTGGAAACTTGTTAAAGAGTCTTTCTTAAAGGAATTACAAGAAGGCAAAATTGAGGTGCGAAACGTCAACAACAAATATGAAATTTATAGAAAGATAGTTAGAGAGAAAAATAAAGCGAAGACAATGTGGACAGAGCCTCGGTATGATGCAAACCCTCATGGTACGGGGCTCCTTAAAAAATTGTTTGATGGGCAAACTCCGTTTAGCTATCCAAAATCGTTGTATACAATTGTGGACATCCTAAAGCTCACAACGAGTGAGGATGACCTTGTGCTCGACTTCTTTGCGGGCTCAGGCACTACAGGGCATGCGGTCTTAGAATTAAATAAACAAGACGGAGGATCCCGGCAGTTTATACTCGTAGAACAGTTGGACAAGCACATAGCCGTTTGTAAAGAACGACTTGAGAAAGTCATTGAAAAAGAAGGGCTTCTCGGAGCACATTTCGTCTCGTGTGAGCTGATGCCTTACAACGAAGTCTTCATGGAACGGATCCAGTCGGCAGACACCTCTGCCGAGCTATTGGACATCTGGCACGATATGTCAGAAGATTCCGCTCTCAATTGGTACGTCACCCCGGAGCATCCAGAGGCGGCAGAGGCACACTTTATCGCTATCAACGACGTTGAGGGACAGAAGCGGCTATTAGCGGAGTTATTGGATAAGAATCAGCTGTATGTGCATCTCTCTGAAATAGAGGACGAAACATTTCAGGTCAGTGAGACAGATAAGACGTTGAATAAGGCATTTTACCGCAAACCGCTATGAACAAACTCATTTGATGGCTTTATTTTACCACAAAGTTCTCTTTGGACAACATTGTTAATTCTCTATCAATTCAC
Source organism: Candidatus Poribacteria bacterium (assembly GCA_964291315.2). Lineage (GTDB taxonomy): Bacteria > Poribacteria > WGA-4E > WGA-4E > WGA-3G > WGA-3G. Next base: position 319,949 of record OZ219750.1, read on the forward strand.
ATTACCTCACACATGAAGACAAAAAGGACACACCTGTATGTCAAAGAAAAGTTTCGACCAAAAACTGATTAATCTTCTCGAAACCAACCCTAACTTTGTTGATGATAGCGGAGCACTCCATCGCCCGAGCGTCAGGCAACGGGCTTGGAAACTCGACCCCGAGCTCATTCGGACCCTGTGTACCGACGAAGAAATCGCGGCGAAGTTCTTCAAAGAGATAGCAGGACGCTGGATCTTCGATAACAACGCCTTCGTTGATTATATCACGGATAAGAACTTCTTCGCCGACTCCTACACCCAGTTCCGCAATAGAATCGGCTTGAACATTGATGGCAAGTATCTGCGCGAGCGCGGGGAAGTCGCACTCGTCTGGCCCTATAAGGATTGTGTATTAGAAGGCGGTCAGACGCGCGAAGAGGAGAGGCGTGAAGAGATATTTTTCAACGAGGTTCTGGCGCCGGATGAGATAGATCGTATGTTTGATGCGAAGGTTCTGACGTGTTGGGAGCGTCATGCTATTAGGGCGATGGGAGGAGAGGTTGATAAGAGCGGGGGGGGTAATCTGTGATAAGCACATAGAAAGTGGAACCCTCGAACTGAAGCGAGATGACGCTGGCGTTATTCGTGAGAACCTTGTCATCAAAGGCAACAACCTGATTGTCCTGCACACCCTTAAAGAGCAATTTCGCGGGCAGGTCAAGCTCATTTGCATCGACCCGCCGTATAATACAGGTGGAGAAGCAAATATTTTCACTTATAACAACACTTTCAACCATTCCAGTTGGCTGACCTTTATGAAAAATAGGTTGGATATAGCAAAACAATTGTTGAGAGATGATGGGTTTATCGCAATTTCCATAGATCAATATGAGCTTTTATACTTAGGAACGTTAGCTGACGAAATTTTTGGGAGGGATAACCGTATTTCGGTGCTAACCATCGTTCATCATCCGGCGGGTAAGACCAACAACAATTTTTTCGCAACAACAAACGAATTTATGATAGTGTATGCTAAGAATAGGGAGCTTGCAAAGCTAAGCTTTTTCGAGATGTCTGAAAAGACTGAGAGGAGCTACCAGCACGTAGATGAGGTTTCACGATACAAACTAGAAAATCTGATGCGAAAGGGGGAAACAAGGAACGCTCGCCGAGAAGATAGACCGAAACAATTTTATCCCATTTATATCTCTAAGGACCTAAAACAGATTTCTTTGACAAAAGAGGACAACTATTATGAAGTTCTCCCAACAGAAAATGGGAGAGAATGGGTATGGTCAAATTCACCTTCAACTTTGCAGAAAAAAATAGATAATAACGAAATAGCTGTCAAAAAGCATAAAGATGGATACATTCAGGTCTTTTTTAAACGAAGAATCACGGATTATCCGGGAGAGCGTCCGAAGAGCACTTGGATTGGTAAAAAGTATAATGCTACGGAACATGGCACCAAACTGTTGGAGCGTATATTGGGGAAAAAATCTTTTTCATATCCAAAGTCGTTATACACGATCGTAGACATCATAAAAATTACGACAGAGCCTGGCGATATTGTGCTGGATTTCTTTGCGGGCTCAGGCACTACAGGACATGCGGTGTTAGAGCTGAATAAAGAGGACGGTGGCAATCGGCAGTTTATCCTTGTAGAACAGTTGGACAAGCACATAGCCGTTTGTAAAGAACGGCTTCGGAAAGTTATGGAAAAAGAGGGGCTTCTCGGAGCACATTTCGTCTCGTGTGAGCTGATGCCTTACAACGAAGTCTTCATGGAACGGATCCACTCGGCGAACACCTCTGCCGAGCTACTGGACATCTGGCACGATATGTCAGAAGATTCCGCACTCAATTGGTACGTCACCCCGGAGCGTCCAGAGGCGGCAGAGGCACACTTTATCGCTATCAACGACGTTGTGGGACAGAAGCGGCTATTAGCCGAGTTATTGGATAAGAACCAGCTGTATGTGCATCTCTCTGAAATAGAGGACGAAACATTTCAGGTCAGCGCGGCAGATAAGACGTTGAATAAGGCATTTTATGGTAATCTTATATGAACTACCTGAAGCTATCAGTATATGGATAGTTAAACACCAAAAAATTCCGAAATACCCTTAATAAGCTTTGAGTAAATACTCAAAGCTCCAGATGTTGTGGACATAAGATCAACTGGGGTTTTTCGTGAATTTGAAACATGAAATATGGCATTTCGGTGCATTTTGAGTTTTCGCATTTCTTTAGAAGACGTGAATGTATCCAATTTTCTATTGGCTAGTGAAGGATCCTCTTTTGATACAGCATAGTAGATTCTCAGAAGCTCATAAAAAAGAGCTATGTTAACCCTATATGGGGCAATCCACTCGTCACAATCTTGAAGGCTAAAACTGTTAGGGATGTCTTTACAGATGCAAGATAATTCTTCCTTACTGATTAAAGGATACTGTTTATTTTTTTCCAAAAGACTCATATTAACTGAATTTCTTTCGTAAAGAAATTCATTCCACAGTACAACACTAGTCATTAGAATGCGCATGTAGCCTCCTATATTCTCCTTTAGATGGGTTGCATGCTCCCGGCTACCAAGAAAATTTGATATTTGCCTTCCAGATATCAACATAGCAATTATATGATGTCGCATTGCCGTTTGTTTCTCTACTAGCTCAGTAGATTGTCCATCAATAATAATAGAGGTTTCTCCTGTTAAGTATTGTGGAATGAAGTGCACTTTAGGCAAAGCCTGATCCAACTCGTTCATGCATTCTGCAATACAATAGGCTATCTTTATTTGTGTTTGGTTCGGTAACCAGGATTGAATGTTCTCTGGCAATATTTTTATTTTTCGCTTTAGTTCTGGTAACTGATCCACACACCACTTCATGCCTGATAGGTTGTGATCAAGTTTCATTTGCTCCATCTTGACTGTTAGAAAGCTATATAGGCAATACAATTTCTGGATTTCCGGTAGGCAATTAAGAGTGTTTGACAGATAATTGGATAATTTGTCCTGCAGCCTTTGTAGGTATCCATCGAATTTGCATTGCAGGATTGGAGCTAGGTTATGAGAAGGCTTAACTTGTAAAAATTGACGTTCAGCAGAGAGACTGTCTTTATTCGGATGCAGGAAAGAATCTCGGAATTTCTTTAACCTATCAACCCACTGTTTGTTGGTTTTCAAATAAGAATCCAGTTCATCATCCCGGTAGATGTTGTGGGTTTTCTTTAATTTTTCGAAAGATTCAATTTCAGCGTAGAACAAAGCAAGGTACAGTTGAAGCGGATAAACCGTTGCATATTCGATACCAGTTCGATTAGTCTCATTATTTTCTAATCCTTGATCGTTCAGCATCTTCGATTGAATGTCTTCTATTGTTACCTCGCCTTCGTTTCTATTTTGGCAATACTCAGATGCTTCTGTAAAGTGGATCATATTACGAAATGCTATTTTACGTATGCGCTCAAGAATGACTGTCCTATGGTAAAGTAAATTCTTATAAGGGTTAACTATGGATTGTATATTGACAATATCTAGTTTTTCAAGATCTGTCACTTCAATTTCCTCCGTATTTGCCAGTTGATGTTTTATCCACTACAAATTGCAAATAACATAAGGTGGACTATATAGTTATCGATAATCTTATTTTGGGTATAGTATAGCACAATTAAATAGGGAAATCAAATTTCGACCGGGGGTATTTAGTTTTAAAATTTCTCACTGACTGTATGATTTTAACATTAGGTGATTGTTAAACAAAAAAAAGATCCTTCGTGGTCTTGACCATTGTAACAGTTTATACAGTTTAGGGGCAATCTGAGTTATGTCTAGAAAAATGTCCGATAAATCGGCACGTGAAAAAGCAAGCTGGCTCTGCTTAGGTCAAAAATAATAAATGTAAAAAAAATAGGCGAAGAAATACAGATACCTGCTCATAAGAGAAAAAAGTCGTTTATTTCGCAGAAAAGTGTTATAATCTATTATGAGGATTTCTTTTGGAACAACATTTGATGGCTTTATTTTACCACAAAGTTCTCTTTGGACAACATTGTTAATTCTCTATCAATTCACATTACCTCACACATGAAGACAAAAAGGACACACCTGTATGTCAAAGAAAAGTTTCGACCAAAAACTGATTAATCTTCTCGAAACCAACCCTAACTTTGTTGATGATAGCGGAGCACTCCATCGCCCGAGCGTCAGGCAACGGGCTTGGAAACTCGACCCCGAGCTCATTCGGACCCTGTGTACCGACGAAGAAATCGCGGCGAAGTTCTTCAAAGAGATAGCGGGGCGTTGGATCTTCGATAACAACACCTTCGTTGATTATATCACGGATAAGAACTTCTTCGCCGACTCCTACACCCAGTTCCGCAATAGAATCGGCTTGAACATTGATGGCAAGTATCTGCGCGAGCGCGGGGAAGTCGCCCTGGTCTGGCCGTATAAGGATTGCGTATTAGAAGGCGGTCAGACGCGCGAAGAGGAGAGGCGTGAAGAGATATTTTTCAACGAGGTTCTGGCGCCGGATGAGATAGATCGTATGTTTGATGCGAAGGTTCTGACGTGTTGGGAGCGTCATGCTGTTAGGAGTATGGGAGGAGAGGTTGATAAGAGCGGGGGGGGTAATCTGTGATAAGCATATAGAAAACGGAAGCCTCGAACTGAATAGAGATGATGCTGGCGTTATTCGTGAGAACCTTGTCATCAAAGGCAACAACCTGATTGTCCTGCACACCCTTAAAGAACAATTTCGCGGGCGGGTCAAACTTATTTACATCGATCCACCGTATAATACCAAAGGAGATGCTAACATTTTTGGATATAACAATTCTTTCAATCACTCAAGTTGGTTGACATTTATGAAAAACAGACTTGATATTGCTCAAGATATGTTATCAGAAAATGGAGTAATAGTTGTTACCATAGATGATTATGAATATGCTCACCTTAAATTGCTATGTGATGAGGTTTTCGGCATAAACAATTATATTGGAACTATAGTAATCCAAAACAAGCCAGGTGGTAGGACAATAAACCCCCATTTTGCTACCTGTCACGAATACGCTTTATTTTACGCGAAAGCTATTGATAATATAAAAACAAACCTTGTCAAACTCACTAAACAACAAGAGCTGAGCTTCAACTTTAAGGATCAGATTGGCAGATATCAACTTTCACCATTTAGGCGGGGTGGAGGCTATTCAACACCTGAAGAGAGACCTAATTCTTTCTATCCGATTTACTATAATCCACATGGAAATGAATTTTCTCTTAAGAAAAAGGAAGGATTTTTTCAAATTCTCCCCAAAGATTCACACGGGAAAAACCGAGTTTGGCGGCAGACAAAACCCTCTTTTGAAAAATTAGTGGAGAAAGGGGAAATCGTCTGTAAAAAGTCTAAAGGCAAATGGAGCTTGTACATAAAGGATCGGATGCCAGAAGGACGGAAAACTAAAACGATATGGACTGATTCAAAATATGACGCGTCAGCACATGGAACAATACTTCTTAAAAAGATGTTTGATGGTGAGAAAGTCTTCAGTTATCCTAAATCGATTCATGCCGTAAAAGATACTATTAATCTTCTAACTCAGCCCAACGATAAAGATATTGTGCTGGATTTCTTTGCGGGTTCAGGCACTACAGGGCATGCGGTGTTAGAGCTGAATAAAGAGGACGGTGGCGCTCGGCAGTTTATACTTGTAGAACAATTGGACAAGCACATAGCTGTTTGTAAAGAACGACTTGAGAAAGTCATTGAAAAAGAGGGGCTCCTCGGAGCAAATTTTGTCTCGTGTGAGCTGATGCCTTACAACGAAGTCTTCATGGAACGGATCCAGTCGGCGAACACCTCTGCCGAGCTATTGAACATCTGGCACGATATGTCAGAAGATTCCGCTCTCAATTGGTACGTCACCCCGGAGCATCCAGAGGCGGCAGAGGCACACTTTATCGCTATCAACGACGTTGAGGGACAGAGGCGGCTATTAGCCGAGCTGTTGGATAAGAACCAGTTGTATGTGCATCTCTCTGAAATAGAGGACGAAACATTTCAGGTCAGTGAAGCAGACAAAACACTCAATAAGAATTTTTATGAAGGAGATCACGATGCCTAACCTATTTCTCCATGAAGAACTCGACATCGCATTTAGCTACGGGGTACCTAAACCTGAAATACCTGATAGCATTCTTCAAAACCTGAATCCTGCGTTTGAGCTTCGACCTTATCAAGTAGAGGCGTTTGCGAGGTCTATTCACTGTTTGAACGGAGATCTTCAGGCTAAGCAAAATCCGTCACATCTGCTGTTTAATATGGCAACCGGCAGCGGTAAGACGCTTATTATGGCGGGGCTGATCCTCTATCTCTATGAACAAGGCTACCGGAATTTTCTCTTTTTCGTCAATGCCGACAATATCATTGAAAAAACAAAGGATAATTTTCTCAATTCGGGGTCCTCAAAATACCTTTTCAATGCGGACATCTATATCAAAGGCGACAGAGTTAAGGTGACAGAAGTAGAGAATTTTGAAGGAGTCAACGCAAACGACATTAACATCCGATTTGCGACAATTCAGAAGTTACACAGCGATTTGATGACAGAAAAAGAGAACGCTTTAACCTTTGATAATTTTGAGAAAGAGAGAATCGTTCTTTTGGCTGACGAAGCGCACCACCTGAACGTCGCTGCGAGGGCACAACAGATCCAATTGGCTCTCAGCACGAAGAATTCAAAATTGGCTGGGAAGCCGACATGGGAGAACACTGTTGAAAAGATATTTAACGCGAACGCCGGCAACTTGTTGCTGGAATTCACAGCTACGTTTGATGACAAAACCCCTGCAATTGTAGAAAAGTATCGGGATAAAATCATCTATCGCTATGATTTAGTTCAATTTCGGAACGACAAATATTCAAAGGACATAGAGATTGTGAGGTCTGATTTCAGTCTGGAGGACCGTATTTTGCAAGCTGTTATTCTTCATTATTACAAGCAGGCAGTTGCTGCAAAACACACGATCCAGCTGAAACCGGTCATTCTGTTTAAGGGAAAAACAATACCGGATTCCAAAAAAAATAAAGCGGATTTCCATAAACTTATGGAAAGGCTCACAAAAAATGATATTGAAAGGATTCGGAGGTCTGAAGTTGAAATTATTAAACGGGCGTTTCGCTTTTTTGATAATCATAAGATCAGTTCCGAGCAGTTGACTCGATCGCTCAAAACGGTCTTCCAGGAAAAATATTGTCTCGCTGTTAACTCGAAGATAGAGAGAGAGAAGTATCAGGTACAGGTAAACAGACTTGAGGAAAGAGACAATCCCATCCGCGCTATTTTCGCAGTGCAAATGCTCAGCGAAGGATGGGATGTGCTGAATCTGTTCGACATCGTCCGCTGTTATGATACCGGTAGCACAGGGCATAACAAAATTGGGAAAGCGACAATTGCGGAGGCACAGCTTATTGGGCGTGGGGCGCGTTATTATCCGTTCGCTCTGTCAGGGTACGCGGATAAATACAGGCGCAAATTTGACGAAGACATTGAACATGAACTTCGTGTGCTTGAGGAACTACATTATCACAGCATTAATGACTCGCCTTACATCACTGAAATCCGAAAGGCCCTGGTCGAGCAAGGGTTGATAGACAAAGAGACTGTGACTCGAGAGCTTAAATTGAAGGAGAAATTTAAGAAAACGGACCTTTACAAGTACGGTGTTATCTATTTGAATAAACAGGTGTCCAGAGACTATCAATATGTCAAATCTTTTGCGGATTTGGCATCCTTGAGTGTGAAAAAGAAATGGCATGAGCATACGATTCACGAAAGCACGGGAGGGATGACGAAGATGATAGGAAAAAAACAGACTTATGCCGTGCGGAACACAACTAGCCAAGACATAGCGATGGTCCATATTGAGCGCAATATTGTCCAAACTGCCCTCGCGCGGAATCCATTTTTCCGGTTTGCATCACTTAAGCGATATTTTCCGCAGTTGAGATCCATGAATGAATTTAGGACATCACCTGACTTTTTGGGGGGCTTGTCAATCACTTTCAAAGGAGATTTTTCCCAATTGGAAGACAGAGCATCAGAAAAACTGAAGGCGTGTTGCGATCTTTTGAAAAGAATAGAAACCGAACTTCGCCAACAAATTACCGAATCTGAAGGTACGAAGTCCTTTCATAAGGAGCAAATCCACGCTATTTTCAAGGACAAGGCCCTGAAGTTCGATGCTAAGAACCCTCGGGCCGATGAGGATCACGATGCTGAGCGTCTCGCGAAAGCGGAGAAATGGTTTGCTTTTGATGGGCTATACGGCACCAGCGAAGAAAAAGCCTTCGTACAATTTCTACATACACATCTTGAAACATTAGAGGAAACCTACAGCGATATTTATCTGATCCGTAACGAGAGACATTTTTCTATTTATAATTTCCGTGACGGTCGAGCGTTCCAACCCGATTTTGTCCTCTTCTTAGGAAAGGAAGGCGGAGAAACATTGAGCTATCAACTTTTTATTGAACCGAAAGGTGAACACATTGCAGATTTTGACAGATGGAAAGAGGGCTTTCTGAAAGAAATTGATAGTGAACATAAGACTGAACTCATAATAGAGGATAAGAAATACCGTATTATCGGTCTACCGTTTTATCAGGAGAGAAAACAGAATGAATTCCGCGTTGCCCTTGATAAAGCACTGCAATTATAAACATCAAATGTATCAGGAGGGGTACGATGGTAACACGTGAGCAGACCGACTTTTTTCACGAAAACGGATATGTCAAGTTTGGCAGGGTTTTAGATAACGATGGCGTTGAAGCGATGCGGGCAGGATTGGATGCAGTCATTCAGCTGGAGCTTGCTGCAGGCGATGATTCGTCCCCGGAGTTCAAGTACGGGCATGATCGCGGCGGAGATAGACTTAATCGAGGGGGTGGGCACCCGCGGGCGATTCACCAATACATTAATATGTGGAAGCGTGATCCGCGCTATGAGGCAGCTATTCACCATCCGCTCATTGCAGGTACAGCCCGCGCCTTGTTAGATACTCCGGAGGTCCGCCTTTGGCACGATCAGGTTATCTCCAAGCCGCCTCACGACAACGGGCACTTCGGATTCCATCACGATTTTTTCTTTTGGCCCCTCAGCCCACCGAACATTGTCAGCTGCTGGCTAGCGCTTGATGACGCAACAGTTGATAGTGGTTGTATGCACGTTATGCCGGGGAGCCATAAAGACCAACGTTTCTCTGTCGCAGCACGAGCGACAGCAGAAGCGGCAGCGGTGAAAGCGCGCGAAGAAGGACGTGAACTGCCGGTCGACCCGTGGGCGGAAAGACGAAATTTGGACATCAGCCACGGGATTCCCGTAGAATTGGAGGCAGGCGAATGCATGTTCCACCACTGTCTGAATTTCCACGGCACGCCGCCGAATGTCACAGCGCGTCAACGGCGCGCGTTCGTTATGATTTTCATGGCTCAGGATGTCTGCTTTAACAAGGTGCAGTCACCGAACCATGTGCTTGTTCCAACAATAACGGTTGCGGATGGAGAACCGCTTGTCGGAGACGGATTTCCGGTAGCCTAGCTTTGTAACGGATTTCCGGTAGCCTAGCTTTGTACAGGATCTGTGTTACAAACCGCATCTACAGCACAGGAAGCGAGGCGAGAGGTGATCAGATGAAAGATTCAACGTTTATAACAAGGGTTCAACTGAAAAATTATAAGAGTATCGCGGCATGTGATGTGCAGATGCGGTCTTTGACGTTCCTTGTAGGGCGCAACGGTTCAGGGAAAAGTAATTTTCTTGATGCCCTACGTTTCGTTGCCGATGCGTTGAATCTATCACTGGACCACGCTGTACGCGACCGAGGTGGTATTAGCGATGTGCGCCGTCGCTCTCGTGGGCACCCAAATCATTTCAATATTCGTCTTGAATTTGCTCTGCCTGAAGGCTCTACGGGCCACTACACTTTTCAAATCAGGACGCGTTCACCTGGCGGTTACAAGGTCCAAGCTGAAGAGTGTAAGATTCAGAACAAGCTGTCCCTTATGCCGGAGGAATACTTTTTTGTTGATGAGGGTACCGTGACGCGCAAAAGTGTTGATGTAGCCCCGGCGGCGGCTACTGATAGACTGTATTTGGTAAACGCTTCTGGTTTGCCCGAATTTCGCCCTGTCTATGAAGCGTTCTCTCAAATGGGATTTTATAGTCTCAACCCCGAGAAGATTCGTGATCTGCAGGCACCAGATTCCGGCGATATGCTCCTTCGTGACGGGAGTAACTTAACAAGTGTGCTTACTCGGCTTTCGCCCACCGTAAAGAGGGACATTGAACGATATCTTGCACGAATTGTTCCTGGGGTTCATACGGTAGATGTCAAAAATTTTGGACCGAGGGAGACATTGGAGTTCAGACAAGTTGTCACGGGGGACAAACACCCCTGGAAATTTCTTGCGAATAATATGTCTGCCGGTACACTCCGCGTATTCGGAATTCTGGTAGCACTATTTCAAGGGCGGTGTGATGTCCAAAAGCATGTACCCCTTGTCGGCATTGAGGAACCAGAGCTGGCCCTCCATCCGGCAGCTGCAGGGGTGCTGCTTGAGGTACTTCAGGATGCTGCTCGCAAGACGCAAGTTATCGTCACCAGTCACAGTCCGGATTTGCTCGATGATAAACACTTGGATCTGGAATCGATTCTTGCAGTCGAGGCGCATGAGGGAAATACGGCAATCGCTCCTATAGACGAAGTAGGGAGGTCTGTATTGCACGATCGACTCTATACAACAGGGGAACTCCTTCGGCTTGATGAGCTACGACCTGATCCAACTCGGGCATCTATAGGTGATAAGGCGGCCGGAAAGCAGCTTGATTTGTTCTAGGCTGGTAAAGCGGAGTCAAATCGAGCGTAAAGGAAATATTGAGTGGCGGTGAAAATTAGTTGCATTGTTGAAGGGGATAGTGAATTGGAATCTGTACCTGTCCTGATTAGGCGGGTCTCAGCGATGTGTTATCCTGGTGTGGCGCTTGTCATCCCACGACCTATCCGCATTCCCAGAAATCGGGTTATTAAAATCGGTGAACTTGAACGAGCAGTTGAGTTGGCTGCTCGGAAGATCCGGAGGCAGGGAGCTATATTTATCATCCTTGATTCTGATCGTGATTGCCCGGCGCACTTAGGACCGAAGCTGCTTCAACGGGTTTTACGAACTCATCGAAATCTGCCGGTTGCCGTTGTGCTTGCAAAGTGCGAATTTGAGGCATGGTTCCTCGCAGCAGCTGAGTCCCTTCGTGGACAAAGAGGGTTAAGAAGCAATATCTACGCGCCGAACGATCCGGAGGCGATCTGTGGGGCAAAGGAATGGTTAAGTCAGCATATGCAAAATGGGAAAACTTACAAATCAAAGCGCGACCAACCCGCACTCGCAGCGATTTTTGATATAGAGCAGGCGCGTCGATCCAATTCGTTTGACAAGTGCTACCGGGAGATCGTTCGTCTCCTCGGCGAGCTGCGAGAACCAGTTAAAATAACCAGTAAATCAATAAGGCAGCTAACAAAGTAACCAGATGGAGAGTTTAATATGGAAAACAGACCGAACGTCATTTTTGTTCTAACTGATGATCAGGGCCCTTGGGCTGCTGGATGCTGTGGCAACGATGAGGTGAGGACCCCTCATTTAGATCGATTGGCATCGGAAGGCACTCGGTTCTCAAATTTTTTCTGCACAAGCCCTGTCTGCTCGCCTGCACGCGCCAGTCTTATGACGGGGCGTATTCCCTCAGCACACGGCGTACACGATTGGATTCGGGACGGAAATATGCCTCCCGATCGTGCGCGATATCTGGATGGGCTCACCTGTTATACCGATGTTTTAGCCGATAATCATTATAAGGTCGGATTGAGCGGGAAATGGCACCTTGGCGATAGTTTGACACCACAACACGGTTTCAGCCACTGGTTTGCTTTACCGACCGGCGGCAGCAAATACAACGACGCAGATATGATCCGAGAGGGAGAGGTTGAGATGCAACCTGGCTACCTCACTGATGTCATCACCGATGACGCGTTGGATTTTATCTCGACCAACAAGGATGGCCCGTTCTATCTCAGTGTCAACTACAACGCGCCGCATACCCCTTTCACGGGGCACCCGCAAGACATCGTTGACTCTTATGACGATTGTCCTTTTAAAACGTGTCCACAAGAGGCACTGCATCCGTGGGCGGTGCAGGGGGCAGCTGTTCATATGGGGAACCGTGAGTCATTGAAAGGCTATTTTGCAGCGATAACAGCGCTTGATTTAAACGTTGGGCGGATTCTTGATAGATTGGCGGAGCTCGGGATCCGTGAGAATACCCTTGTTGTTTTCAGTAGTGACAACGGTTACTCGTGTGGACATCACGGGTTTTGGCATAAAGGGAACGGAACGTTTCCGTTGAATATGTATGAGAACTCGGTTAAAGTCCCGTTTATTGTAAGTCAACCGGGTAGGATTCCAGAGGGACGCGTCAGTGAGTCGATGGTTAGCCAGTATGACTTCATGCCGACACTCCTAGGTTATCTCGGTCTGCCTGATCCGAATGACGATATGTCCCCGGGCAGAAGTTTCGTTCCGGCGCTTTCTGGAGAAACAGACGAAGCGCAAGCCGAGATCGTCATTTATGATGAATACGGTCCTGTCCGTATGATTCGTACGCAAGAGTGGAAATATGTGCATAGGTACCCGTACGGCCCCCATGAGCTCTATGATCTCATGAACGACCCGGGTGAACGAAAAAATCTCATAGATGAAAAGTCACAGAGCTCACGGATAACCGACATGCGGCAACAGATGGGGGCATGGTTCCAGCGATATGTCTTGCCTGAATTAGACGGGGCAAGATGTTCTGTTAGCGGCGGTGGACAGGCTGCGAGAATTGAAGAAGGACAGTGTAGCGAGGGTGCGTTCCATCCAAGGTATGCACCCCCTCAGCGCAATGTGTAGCAGCGTTTTGTTAGGCGGGTGCTACTATAATCGATAGCTGGCAGCCAATAGATACGAAAGGAGTGAAATGGCAAGAGCATTTGCCCCTGGTAACATCTCTTGTGTTTTCAAGGTTATTCCGCACCACGATGCTACCCGTATGCACTCGCTCGGCATGGGCTTCACGGTTACAGAGGGTGTAGATGTTGCTGTTTCTAATCATCGTAAAACAGAGATTCTGTTTAATGGGAAGGACATTAAGTTTCCCACGGTGCGCGCTGTTGTCGAACGATTGGTTCAGAACACAGATCTAGCAGGCATAAGAGTAGCTATTGTTTCTACTTTGCCGCTCGGTTGTGGCTTCGGACTTAGCGGGGCTGCTGCGCTTGCAACAGCTTACGCGCTCAATGAACTCTTGCATCTAGGCAAAGATACGGAGTGGCTCGCGATGATAGCACATGTCGCGGAGGTTGAAAATCGTACCGGACTCGGAGATGTATGTTCACAATATCACGGGGGCTGTCTTGTTAAGTTGAAAGAGGGTGCACCTTTGGTTGCCGATAGATTGCCGATTGCGGAACAACCTATCTATTATCGTTATTTTGGTCCTATTCAGACAAGTGAAGTGCTTGGCGACAGAAAACAGACCTTGCGTATTAATCGTGCTGCCGATGTTGCCTTAAACACTCTGCGAACGCTTACACACGTCACTGCTAGGGGGTACCTAACGGACAGTGTACGGGGCAGTATCGGACTCTTTAACGCCTGTTTTGCTGCCTCAAAGCAGTTTTCAGTGGAGAGTGGTTTGCTCAGGGATACCCGGGTAATTGACACAATTGCGCAGATTGAGTCAGAAGGTGGTGTTGCATCGATGATTATGTTAGGAAACGGCGTTTTTAGCACGCATCCGTTTGCAGGGGCAAAGCAGACACGATTGGCTAACAATCCGGCACGTCTTGCAGGTGTGAGGCAGTAACATCGGTTTCTACTGCTGGAGTAGACAAAATGAGAATTCTGCTTTGTCTTTTGCTTTTTTCCGTATCTGTTGCTTTCGGTGCGGTGGAAATTGAAAATGTAACGTTCGGATTCAGTGACGGCTACAAAACAGGTACCTGGGCCCCCTTAACTGTTACCGTCCGAAACCAAAATGAGTTAAGCGTATTTGTTGGAGAATTGGCGGTAGAGGTCCGCAATTTTTCTTCGGATATCCCTCTTGAACGGTACATCACTCCGCTCCGGCTAGGTCCAACTGAGCGCCAACAGAGCCCCCTTTCTGTCTATTGCTCGAAGAGTGCCACACGACTTGTTATCGAACTCCGCCCTCGAACAGCTGGGCAAGGCGTTTACAACCCGGTTGCGTTCCAGGAGATACTACTGCCGACCCCTATCGCACGCAAAGATTATTTTTTGTTGATGTTGGTACCGAGCGGGGACAAGCTAAAACAGCTTATTGATAAAAAAGTGTTAAAGGCTTCTGACGATGCCCAGGTACATATTAAGTACCTTCCGAATCGGGAAGCTTTGCGCCACTACTGGATCGATTACAGCGCTGTTGATGTTCTTGTTATCCGTGAAACCTTTTTAACAGAAAGACATGTGCCTAAAGCGAAACAGACAGCGTTGCTTGATTGGGTGCGGCGTGGGGGCACTCTTATTATGTCCGGAGGCGGCAGCTTTAACGCCGTGAGAGCGGGTTTTGTAGAACCCTATCTCCCTGTTGAATTGAAAGGTTTAAAGAGGGTAGATACATTTTCGGATGCCTTGTATGCGCAGCTCGGTTTGCAGTTTGTCAACGGCGATGGAATTTTGTTTGAGCGTATTGATTTCGCGCCTAGAGCAGAATGTGAAACGTTAATCGGTACCGATGAACAGATTTACGTCGCCAAACGTGACTTTGGGGATGGACAAATTCTTTGTCTCAGCTTTGATTACAACGTTTCGCAGTTCTCGGAGCAAGAGATAGGTGAAGCTTTTTGGCAACACTTGCTGGGTAAGTACGGTAAATCTCCGCGGCATCTTGCGGATCGTGCAGCGTTTTTTCGTCAGCATGAGGAGAAGATTTATAGACAATTTCTGTCTAAAATGCCAACACAGGTTCCACTCATTAAACTGCTTGCTGTTGTTTTACCGGTATACCTTCTCGTTTTTGGCGGTTTCTTGCTCTGTTTTAGGAGGTTTAAACAGAAGTCGTCTATCTATTGGATGGGTGGCTGTCTCTTTATCCTAATTGCAACGAGTACAATTGCGGTGGCAAGACACATCTTTCCTAATGACATGGTGGTAGACCGCTTCTCAATTTTGTCTGTTTATCCTGAGCAGCGGGCACATCTACAGAGTTTTGTTTTTATCAGGTCTACTACGCGGACGAAAACATTCATCGAGTTTCCGGAGGGTACTTTTATCCGCCAGCAGGAAATAGGATTGTCTCAACCGACTAGAACGTTGATTCAAGGTTCGCGTGCTCAACTACAAGATGTCTTTTTGGACCCTTGGAGTCCTACAGTTTATGTAAGAGAAGCGTTCACACAACACCGACCGGTTAGATTGGAAAACGCGTGGCGTATCACAAATAAGGATATAACTTACTTAGGCGATATCGGTCTAAGAGCACAATATCTGTTTGGAACAGAAAACCGGATTCCAATTGGTGTGAACATGAGGCGACAGTCCTTAAAAATACCGCCTGATAAAGAATTGAAAGACGCTCGAAAGATATTTGCACGTATTCTGCAACAAGAGGGTGTATTGCAATATCTGACAACGGGAACGAATTTGGACCAAGAACCCTGCATTATTGGATGGACTTCTCAAGAATTTGCTGATATGGTAACGGATGGAAGTGTGCACACGAATGATGAAACTCTGGTAATTTTTCGATCTGGGCCCAGTCTCTAATTGTAAGAGGGTAAACTATGGATGTACTGTCGCTCGGTATTTATGTTGTTGATGTCTTAGGACGGCCGATAGATCAATTTCCTGAGAAGGGAAAATTAGTGCTCTTTGATGAACTTGAGATCCATACCGGGGGTTGTGCTAACAATGTGGCTATTGCGCTCGCGCGCCTTGGTATCTCGGCCGGTGCGATCGGTAAAGTGGGGATGGATTCTTTTGGTGGCTTAATGCTGCAGACACTCACAGACAACGGTGTTAACACGGTCGGCATGCGGCGGGAGGCCAATGCTAACACCTCATTTACGTTTGTCGCCGTTGCCTCCGATGGGGAACGAACTTTTTGTCACTATATTGGTGCAAATGGTGAGTTCTGTGAGACAGACCTTAATTGGGAACTCATCAAAACCGTCAAAATTTTGCACATCGCCGGTGCGCTCGTCATGCCGGGTTTTGATGGTTTACCGATGGCAAATGTTCTTCGAAGGGCGAAGGCGTTGGGCATAACCACGTCACTTGACACGGCATATGATGCCACGGGAAAATGGATGGAGGTACTCGAACCGTGCTTGCCTTACGTAGACATGTTTATGCCGAGTATCCTTGAGGCGCAACATCTCACGGGTCTATCTGAATACAGAGAGATCACGCGGTTTTTACGAGACAACTACGGGATCCATACTATTGTTATTAAGATGGGTGAAAACGGCAGTTACGCCTCGACACCGGAATCGGAGTATTTATCTCCTGTATATCCTATGAATGTTGTTGACGCAACGGGCGCAGGTGATGCTTACGTCGCAGGTTTTCTTGCAGGGACGATCATGAATTGGGATCTAAAATCAACTGCGGAATTAGCGTCTGCCACCGGGGCTGCGTGTGTTACTGCTGTTGGCGCGACTGCGGGCATCCAGAATCTGGAAAAAACCTTGGAGATTATCAGGCAATAGTCAGGGGTTAGGGGTTAACGGGGCATTTGGTGCGAAACGCCTCTACAAATAGGGTACTGATGCCTGAGGTTGGCGTGAATCGGAACGCCCAGGCAGCAACCGATAGCAATAAAAAACATGGAAAACACGGTGATCGTTCAAACAGAGAACCTATCCAAATGGTACGGTGAGGTCATGGGTGTGAATGGTGTGACGCTGACAGTTCACCCCGGAATAACCGGCTTACTCGGGCCAAATGGCGCGGGCAAAACAAGTCTGATCAAACTCATGACAGGCCAACTCAAACCTAACCAAGGGGAAGTGAAGGTACTGGGCCAACCGGTATGGAATAACCTTGACTTGACTCGGCAGGTGGGCTACTGTCCGGATATAGAACTAGCGTATCAATTCATGAGCGGTTTCGAGTTTGTCACTTTTTTCGCGATCTTAAGCGGATACGACACAGCGGAGGTTGAATCCCGGAGTCTACAGGTTCTGGAAAGGGTCGGGATGCTTGAAGCAAAGCATCGGCCTATCGGTTCTTATAGCAAGGGGATGCGCCAGCGAATCAAACTTGCCCAGGCGTTGGTACATGAGCCTGAACTCCTTTTCCTTGATGAACCGCTCACAGGCTTGGATCCGAATGGGAGGCGTTATGTTCTCACATTATTGCGGGAACTTGCTGATAAAGATGTGAGCATTGTGGTTTCGAGTCATATTCTCTATGAGATCGAGGCGTTAACAGAAAGCATTCTGCTTATTCATCAGGGCCGTATCCTCGCCGAAGGCACTATCTCCGATATCCGAGAGCTAATTGACGAACACCCGCATAAGGTCTACCTAAGCACTGATGAGCCGCGCCGTTTAGCGCAGGTCTGCCTTTCGTTTGAGGACATCCTCAGTGTAACGTTTGTTGATTGCCATGGTTCTGTAGACGAGCCAGAAACGGGTGAAGCAGGCGATATTATCATTGAAACAGCGAAACCCGATGCTTTCTATGCTCGCCTCCCTCAGCTTCTTGTCGAAAATGAGTTGGATGTTTCTCAACTTTACTCCCCTGATGATAATCTCTCTTCTGTATTTAAGTATTTGGTTGGCTAGGTATTTCATGTTTGAGTGGATTGTCCTAACGCCACCAGCGCACCAATGTTGGGTTCTCCGTCTGTCAATATTGCAAAGCTTCCATTGCAGATGGCGTGCCGAATTCCGTGCATTAAGCTGACGTAAAAATGCAAATTGTGCAGGGTATGCAGTTGAGAACCCAATATTTCATTTTCGACATGCAGGTGTCGGAGATAGGCCCGCGTAAAGTTTCGACAGGTATAACAGGTACATTCAGTGTCCAGAGGTGTGAAATCGCGGCTGTATTTCGAGTTACGGATACGGACGATACCTTCTGTTGTAAATAGGGATCCGTTACGAGCGTTTCGTGTCGGCATCACGCAATCGAACATATCAATTCCACAACGGACCCCGTAGACTAAGTCTTCGGGTGTACCGACCCCCATTAAGTAACGTGGTTTTTGCGCTGGTAAGAGCGGGGCAGTGTGTGCCAACGTTTCATACATTAGTGCTTTTTCTTCTCCAACGCTCAGACCTCCGATAGCATATCCCGGAAAACCGATTGATACCAATCCTTCCACACTTGCCTGCCGTAGGTCTTGCTCCATGCCTCCTTGGACGATACCAAAGAGCAATTGGTTCGGGTTCTGATGTGCCTTTTTGCACCGTGCTGCCCATCGTAATGTCATTTTCATCGAATTTTTAAGGTATGTATACTCGTTCGGTAGTGCAGGGCACTCATCAAAAGCCATGATGAGGTCTGCTCCAAGTGCATTCTGGATCTCAATTGAACGTTCAGGCGTGATCTTGTGTTCGCTTCCATCTATCGTGGAACGAAATGAGACTCCTTCTTCTGTGATTGTCCGCAGCTGGCCGAGGCTAAAAACCTGAAACCCCCCGCTGTCGGTTAAGATAGGGCCTTGCCATGCCATAAACGGGTGCAATCCCCCTGCTTCTTGGACAATTTTGTGTCCAGGGCGTAAGTAAAGGTGATAGGTATTCGCGAGAATGATTTCTGCATGAATTTCGTCGGAGAGCATTTGAGGTGTGCAGGCTTTCACCGTGCCGCGCGTCCCGACCGGCATGAATATTGGTGTATTCACGATACCGTGTGCCGTATGGAGTTGACCAACTCGTGCAGAGGTTGTTTTGTCTTGATGAATGAGGGTATAGACGTGCTGTGTCATATTTATGCATTCTATCACAATCTGAGTCGAAACTCAAGCCGCTGGCAGTTAGCGCTTAACGAGCACGGATTTCCAAATTCGGACTTATTTCTATACCTTGCACATTGAGAATTATAGAAAGCCCGAAAACTCAAGGTACCTGCTGCTAACTATTTGTTATTGTTTTTTTATACGAGATTTGCTAAAATGTCTACAGAGATTTAGATTAAGGAAATAACGCGATGGATTGTATTTTTTGTGAAATTGTTGCTGGTAACATTCCAGCATCTACAGTCTACGAAGATGATCACGTTTTGGCTTTTATGGATATTGCCCCTGCAAATCCTGGGCATACGCTTGTTATACCTAAGCAGCACTATAGAAACATCTTCGATATGCCCATGGAGGTTGGCAGTAAGATTATGCAAACCGCGATTCCAATCGCGAATGCTATCAGGACAGCATTGAATCCTGATGGACTTAACCTATTTCAGTCGAGCGAAGCAGCAGGATTTCAGACCGTATTCCATTTCCATCTCCATCTGATTCCGCGTTGGGAAGGGGACTCGTTGCGATTACCTTGGCGACCCAGCGATGGAAATATGGAGGAGATCGGCAAGGTTGCCACAAAAATTCGAGGAGTTTTGTAAGGATAGGTCAGAGAAAGGAGTTTTATGAACATCTTGATTACCTCTGCTGGTTCTGAACTGGCACGTAATGTGGCTGAAGCATTGGCGGAAACTCATACGCTCCGCTTAACAGAACTGCATCCTGTCGAAAATGTTATAGGGACTTTCATTCAAAGCGGACTGGGACACGACGAGGCGACTGATGAACTCGTCCGCGGTATAGATGCTATTATCCATATTGCTGAAGTGCCTCGGCAATCTCTTGCTGAAGCCGATCAACCTGATAATTACGTTATTGACTATCAGACGCGTTGCACTTATAACTTGCTAATGGCAGCGTCGGCAGTAGGCGTGAGGCATGTCATTTACGCAAGTACGCTCCGCCTCTTTGAACAACACGACGAAAACTGGACGGTTACGGAGAGTTGGCGGCCTCGCCCTTCTGTTGGTAGCTTCGTACTCTCAAAGCACCTTGGTGAATTCACGTGTAGAGAATTTGCACGGGAACGGAAACTTGACGTAACCTGTTTCCGCCTCGGCAATCTTGTTACCGCAGAGGCGGCATCGACCTCTGAATATGATTCGATGTGGCTGGAGATGAACGATGCAGTTGCTGCTTTCCGATGTGGACTAAATGCTTCTGCGCCGTGGCGGATTTTTCATATTCAGTCAGAGTTCCCCGGCTCTCGCTTCTCAATTGGGAAAGCTAAGTCGCATCTGGGCTTCAATCCGACATTCGTGCCATCGCGCTAATAAATCGCAACCTTTTTCTTAAGGAGGCCTATCAATGAAAGTCCTCGTTTTAGGCGGGAACGGTTACCTGGGGCCACATGTCGTTAAAGCCTTAGAACCTTACTATACACTGCGCGTCACGGATGTCAACGAGGTTGAAACCAAACATGAATCAATGCACATTGATGTCAGTTCGCTTGATCAAGTGATGCGGGCAGCCGAGGGCATGGATGCAATACTCAATTGTTCTGTGCTTCGACACGATCGCCGGTTGGCATTTGATGTCAGTACGCGTGGGTGTTATAATACCATGTGCGCAGCTGTTAAACACGGGATCCGGCGTGTTATCAATACGGGACCACATTTTACCATTCAAGGCGACAGTTATACCATTTTTGACTATGAAATTAACCCTGATGTCCCACCGCATACCAGCACTGGGCTCTATCCACTCACCAAGGGCCTCGGACAGGAGATCTGCAAAGTCTTCACCGAGCATTACGACATCTATGTCCTCTGTTACCTGTTTTTGAGTTTCCGTGAACATGAAGATCAATCGGAAGGCACCGATCTCAATCCGTTTTCGGTCAGTTGGCGAGACGCGGGCGAAGCGTTCCGACTCGGTTTAGAAATCCAACTCGAAAAGTTACCCTCGCGTTGTGAGGTTTTTAATATCTTTGCGGATCTACCACATCAGCAGTTCTCCAATGTCAAAACGAAACGGATCTTAGGGTTCAAACCACAGGATAATTTTGAGCAGATGTGGCATAAGAAAAATTAGGGCTAAGCGTATGAGTTAGTTCTTGTTTTATATTGATGTTTTGAGGTTTTCAGAAGTCTGTGTTAGGTAAATTGACCTGTATTTTATGAAGATTCAACTCCTTGCACATCGGGGCGGTATGGGCCGCGCACCAGAAAATACACTTACCTCCTTTAAACAAGCATTAGCAGATGGTGCTGATGGTTACGAATGTGATGTATGTCTCACCCAAGATGAAGAGCCCGTATTGATTCATGTCCACTTTAACAAAAACAATATTCGGAAGGTCACTGGGTGTCGAACGCCACTGAATCAGCTCACTTGGAAAGATGTACAGAAGCTAAAAGTAGAGGCTTCCGGCGAGCCTGTGGCACATCTTGACGATGCCCTTGAGTTTACAAGAGAAAACCGAATGCCGTGCTTTGTTGAACCAAAAGCGGATGCACCGGCATTGCTCCGTATTGTTATAGAACGGATCCGGCATTTCGAGGTACTTCATCTTGTCAGTTTACTCACTTTTTATATGAACAAGCAGCTGCTTGTGGATGCTAAAAGACTAGAGCCGAGGTTGCAAACGAGCGCGATTCTCATCAACCCTATGGCGAACTTCTCCAAGGCAGCCGATGCTATTAAGGCAGATCGTATCATTTTAGGTTGGAGCAAAATTAATCATTTTCAGATTTATAACACGCTGACCATGGGGGCTGTTAAACGTAAGGTCAAGAGGCTACGCGCAAGCGGGATTGCTGTGGAGGCTGGATTTATTCAAACGGCAAAGGACGTGGCTTGGGCGACCTCGCTCCATGAGTCTGGTGGCGTTGATGGTTTGTGGGTAGACGATGTGCCTTACATCAGACAACACCTCCAGAAAATTTAGCTTCGATCAAACTACTGCAGTTTCGGTGACCTTAGGAATATGAATATTACTGTCTGCAATCCGTTGTTGAGAACCCCATTGTCCCTTATTGTTGACGATTCGTGTCCGGTAATCAACCTCACGTATTATTGGATACACCAGCGACACGCTTGGAAATCACGTCACCAGCCCGGCGTTCCACCAGAACGTTGGGAGGGCGCTGCTGCTCAACTGAAAAAGATACCCCCCTCAATCCCCGCTGATTTTGCTTATGAGTGGGCGGAATGGTGTTGGGAAAACGGTGTAAAAGGCAAATTTAGTCTCGTTCCATATCCTGCCGGGGTCGGACGTGTCGATGAAGGGTTCCCCGATTTCCCAGCATACGAGTATCAGGCATGGCTGCGGATTTACCGAGAGATCATCTGGCCAAACTTCGATTTAACGCCGGAGATGCTTACCCATACTGCTGTCGTTGATCTGGATACATTCACGCTCACCGATGCGTGGGAACAGGTGGAATGGGTAGATCCGCCGGTTGATAACAGACTGACGGACTACATCATCACAGCGATGGAAATGCTTGATAATGTCGGTATTCCTTGTGAGGGCGTAACGAGTCCCGGGGCGTTCGGAAAACGCCAAGAGGCTGCGTATGCGAAAGCTGTGCTAACTGCTTCACAACACGTCAATAATAACCCGCGTCCGTTCTATTTTCTCTGGCTCAAACATGATGAACTTCCGGATATCCCTATCTGGTATGCTGAAAAAGAGAAAGGCATCGCTATTGCTAGTGTTGTTTCGTGTGCGGGCGACTGGTTCGGCGGTTGGACGGGCTACGATTTGGGCGATGCTGACCGATTCATTACCGAAGACGGACAAGGCGGCCGGCTGCCACCGATCCTCGAAAAGGAACTTCCGTGTGTCCTTGTCGGACACTGGCCAGGGTTCTATTTCAACGGTGAAAAAAGTGGATTTGAGGTGCTGAAGACCGTTAAAGCACGACTCGATAATTATGATCCGGACAGCACCAAAACAATCTGGATGAAACCCTCGGAGATCGCTCACTATTGGATGGCACGCCAACTCACTGATATTAAGACGCTTGAGCCTCCAACGCGGATTGACCTCTCCACGCAATTCCCGACAGAAAATTTCACACTGGCTATCGAGGCACGCCTCCGACATATCCGAATCAACGGTTGGGACCTGCGCCAAGTATATGCTCTACGTGACTTTCAGAAAGATACTTTTCTGCATGACGGGCAGCAGACATTCGTCGCCTTTGACTTGGAAGTCGGGGATACGATTCTTGAGTTGATACTATAGCGGTCTTTGTATTCCTGTTTATAGGACGAGAGGCGTTTATTACCTGTTTGGTCTGCATATTGGCAACGGAGATCGGGATACTGGCTGCCGACAGCTCTTAGGGAATAAGGAGGCGTCCCCCGCTTGCGATCACCGTCGAGCCGGTCATATAACTCGACTCCTCGCTTAAGAGGAACACGATAACGTCGGCCATCTCTTGCGGTTCACCCAGTCTGCCCAGGGGCGTGGTGGACCGAAGCTGCTCCACCATTTCTGGCGACACCTCACTTAACATGTCCGTTGCAATTGCGCCCGGTGCCACCGAATTGATGCGGATGTTATGGCGTGCTAGCGGTCCGCAACAGGATTTCGTGAGAGAGATAATTCCGGCTTTCGCCGCTGCGTAAGGCAGTTGATCCGGGCGAACTGCC
Source organism: Candidatus Poribacteria bacterium (assembly GCA_964291315.2). Classification (GTDB taxonomy): domain Bacteria; phylum Poribacteria; class WGA-4E; order WGA-4E; family WGA-3G; genus WGA-3G. Next base: position 343,667 of record OZ219750.1, read on the forward strand.
AAGGCAGCGATAGAGGAAACATTAACGATACGTCCAAACTGCTGTGCGATCATCCCGGGTTTAACTGCCCATAGCACATTGAAGGGCCCCGTCAGGTTAATCGCGATAATCCGATCCCAGTGTTCAGGGGTGAGCTCTTCAAACTCTATATCGCCCACATCCCCGGCATTGTTCACTAATACATCTATCTGTCCAAATTCTTGGGTCACTGTTGTGACCATCTTGTTCACGGCTTCTCTATCGGCAATATCTGCCTGCACCGGTAGTGTCTGTTGTCCGAGGTCTCGGATCTGCTCACAGACCTCTTCTGCTTTGGCAGCTGAGCGTGAGTAGTGGACAGCAACCGTCGCGCCTTCCGCTGCCAGTTTAAGTGCTGTCGCCTTTCCGATACCCCGACTTCCGCCGGTTACCAACGCGACCCTTCCCTGGAATTTCATCGGCCCTCACCAACCCTCCGTATGATAACATTTTGATTTGCGTTCTTTAAATATACCGCAAGCGCCAACGCAAGTCAATATCTAAACATGTCAAACCGGGTATACAGTTTTTGATTGAGGTGTGCTTGCCAGAAGTGCCGCATTGTGGCATAACCTGTTGGGTTGTGCTTCTTCCTGATTCAGAGAGTCTGTTTCTAAACTATTACCCACCTCTTTGCCAATTTCTTAAAAAAAGCAAATTTTTTTTGCCTCGATGACCTTTTCTGTCATTTTCAAGGTCTTGTTGTATGAATGGACGCAAAAGACCTTGAAAACATCTCAGATAACGTTTTACTCGCCCGGATTCAAAACGGAGATGATGATGCACTTGTAGCCCTCATTGAAAAATATGAGCGGCTCCTCAAGACTATTATCTACTATGAAATCGGTAATCCCGAGGAAAAAGCGGATATTTATCAAGAGACCGTCCTCGCGATTGTGCGGCGGATCCGCAGGCAAGCAGAGGGAATTCGTTCTGTTAAACAGTGGGTAAAACAGATAGCGCGTAGTAAGTGCAAGGCATTCCTAGTAGATGCCAAGAAACGTGGCATCGTCAGGGACTGGGCTGAAGATTACTATGCCCTCAGGACTGATCAGCAGGAACAAAAGTCTGAAAACGTTGATCAAATTTTAGACGTGGTCGAGGAGATGGGTTCCATTTATGTAGAGGTTGTTGAGTTGTGGGCGGACGGACTGACGGAGGCTGAATCAGCAGAAGTGCTGAATATTTCGCCAAACACCGTAAAGTCTCGGCGGAACAAGATACGAAAGGTCGCCCGTGAACGTTTCGGTGTGTCGGTTTCCAAGTAATTTGGTTGTACCGTGACTCAACTGAATAAACATTGACTAGATTTTAAGATTGACAATTTTTCTATAAGGTGTTAACCTAATTGGCAACCTCGCTTTTTTATTTCTGATTAGGTTGGCATCCTATTTTACATAGGTGTGAGCTTTTTCGGTTCGCCCCTTATATCACAATAAGCGGATTGCTAGCGAAGGCAAAATTTTCCTTTTTACCATCTGATAGCAATTCCTTTAAAGATAAAATGTTAGGAGACCTTCCAATGATCAGAAGAAAAAGAAACATTCTTGTATCGCATCTTCTATTGCTTGTTTTGTTCAGCACCCCTTTTCTAATGATTTGCTCGATACAAGAGGCGGATGCTTGGTTCATGCACCAGACCAATTGTAGGTCGGAATTCGAAATCGGGGCTTCTGCCGGTGCTGAAATCGATAAATTTGGGCCTAAGGCCAAAGCTGAAGCCAAAGTGAGTTTTAAGGTTGTGTGTGATACGGAGTTTCACTGGAGTCCCTTCCCACACGGCGACGATGATGATGACTCCTCTTCCGGAAGTTGCGACGATGACTCCTCCGGGAATTACAGCACGTCTCCGTGGTGCCTTAGATGCAGCGGTTCGATACACGTGGGACGATGTCCGGAGTTTTAGTATTCCTCCAAAGGAGATTGGTGTATATACTGTGAGGAGGAACATTGGAGCTGTAATTTCGGTACCGGTTTGGTAACGCCGGTGAAATGGATTCACCTTTTTCAGCCTCGGAGCGTTTCCTTGAAACAGGAACGTTCCGAGATCACAACGACAACAGTATGTTAGCGTTTTTTATTTTTTATCTGAGTTTATGAGCGAGATAGATCTGTTCCTACAGAGATTAGATGACCTTCTCATCTTCCTCTCCATTGTCTTTGGAGGGTTTATCATAGGTTTTTTCCTCCTCGTGTGGCTGGTTTTATGGTTCTATAAGAAACGTAGGTAAAACGTCTATGCGGGAAATCGCAATATTTTGACAGAAAAGGAGGAAGACTGTCTTTGGTTGAGTCAATTCAATATGGACAGTCCCAAAATGTAAATGAGATTTCTAAATGTGTGTCTATTCATTTTTATGCTTTGTGGTATTGGTCTCTATGCGGTTCACCCGCATGCAGATCATTCTGCTACATCTGGTGATCATACCGTGCTCTATAAAGGTTCCTCCGCCCCTTGGCAAACAGAGCTGCAAGCGTTTCAGAAACTTCTGAAGACGGACGCTTCCGCTGCGAGGGCCGAACTTCATGCCTTTGCTGAAAGAATCTTTGGAGACCATGCACTCGTTGAAGAATGGGTGCCCCTCTACTTCCGGATCCGAAAAGACGGTACCACCCATCTTTCTGATCTCAAGCGTGTCTCGGAACTCGAAATTCGCATGCTGGAGCGTATTGATCCGGAAAAATATGCCGAGCAGATACAGCATCACCAAAAAAAGATCAAACGTTCGAGTGTTTCTCGTCAGAAGGGAAACGAGTCTGCTCCAACGGGAGCCCTCAAAGGCCAATGGAGTTCTCCTACCCTGACGGCATTTGAAAGTGGCGGTGAATTTTTCATCAACTTTGTTAACTTGTTGACTACGGACCTGAAAGCCGCGCGCGCCGAACTCAACAAGTATGCGTCTCAGCGATATGGAGACCATCCGCACAAGGCAGAATGGACTGAACTTGTCTTTCGCAACTTCCGCGACAAAAAATCCAAGATTTTGGACTTGATGCGGCTGTATGAGTTGGAAAAGCAGATGCTGACAGACATTGACCCTGAAAAGCATGCCGATGGAATAAAAAATCTTGAGCGAATCATTAAAATCCACGAACGTCTGCAAAGAAATTTTGAACGTCAAGGGACACCTAACCCAACCATCGGTGTTGAGTTTAATCTAACAACAGAAGATTGAGAAAAAAGGAGTCAGAGATGAAATCTATGACCACACTCTTCCGCGTCGGTAGTGTGATAGTGCTTATTTGCATAGGGGTTTGGCTTTACGTCGAGTGGGATCTGAAACGGTTTAGGGAATCGCTACCCTCCTCGTCTCAGAGAACTGACGAACGCTCGCTTGAACACTTCGCACCCGCCGTCTCCGAAGGAGAACGGAATGGAACAGGAGCCGCTTCATCCGCCGAACTTGACACAGCGCCTATAGACCGAGACACCGGGGTACTTGAAAGCGAAAGCCGCGTTGCTAGCACTGAGACAGATGTGCTTTTTGATACAGATCCACAATTCAGAGAAGCCCTTCTTCCCGATGCGGACCTCCCGGAGGTGTCCAATGGAGATGGACCCCGTGAGGCCCCGTACGACTTGATGTTCGTCAAGGCGGGATATGCAGATTACAACGCCTATCTGAATACTGATCCCGAATATGCTTACCGAAGGCTTGACGATGCGTTCCGCGAACAATTCGGTGATTCCCCCGATGTTGACATTCTGCTTGAAAGCGTTCGCCGCTACAATGAAGGCCCCGTGCCAATAGACACGGCAATTCGGTTCGCGGAGGCACAGTTACGACTTCTCTCCAAGTTCGGGTATCCTGAACCTATAGCAGTACTCCAAGATCACATTGAGATGCTTCGAGAAACGCGGCAATACGGCTTGGAATCTGGGGAGGAAGTTCTCTATCAGAATAACTACCGCTTTGTATCGGAGTGACGGATGAAACGTTTGTTTGTTTTTTTGAGTTTAGTGCTTTGCGTGGCGGGTGTCGTTTTTTACTTACCGCTGCGTGACTCTGCTCCCTCAAAAATTGCACCCCTGTCAAATCAAGATAAGAGAGACATCCTCGAAAATCAGACGACACCTTCCCAGGAAAAGGAATGTGCGTGCTGCCAATCCACATTAGAGAAGATAAAACGTAAGCGGCAGGCACTAGAAATGTGGGCTCGGGAGAGGATCAACATGTATGGGTACGAAGAAGGAATGAAGCGCATCTCGGAGAAATCGGCTACATTGGCAAAACGGATGCAAACCCTCCTTGAAAAAGAAAAAGATGCTAACGGATTCCCCGCTCCGTAGAGAAAAAACGTCCCTGTTTAGGGGCACATTTTTTTTCATGAGCGCATGGGTGTTGATCTTTGCTGTTCTAATGCTCGCCTTCTGGATCCGTATCCAAGGCGTAGCGCAGCTACCGGAGGGTCAATTCACCGAGACCGATGCCTATTTCTACTACTGGCAGGCAGAGCTTATTTCAGAACACGGGCACCTCCCTGCCCGCGATATGCACCGCTGGCTGCCCGTCGGTAGAGATTTAGGGCAGACGCTGAATCTCTACGGTTACGTCCTTGCTTATGCTCATAAAGCTGTTGCAGCGGTTTTTTCGAAGGTCACGCTCTACCATGTGACTGTGTATTTGCCAGTTATCTGCTTTTGCGTCGGGCTCGCGGGGCTCTGTCTTTTTCTTTACCACATCTACGGTCCCCTCTTTTCGAGTGTCGTTGGTGTGCTTTTGGCAACGCTACCTGGCAGTATAGAACGCAGTGCTGCCGGTTTCGGGGACCGGGACGCTTTTTGTCTGATGCTCGGCCTCCTTGCTGTCCTTTCATATCTTGCCGCGCGACACGCCGAAACGCGACGCAGTCGCCTGATTTGGACCCTTACCAGCGGATGTTTTGTCTTTTTAGGCGGCATCAGTTGGGAAGGGTTCGGTGTCTTTACCAGCATCATAATTCTCGTTGAGATATGGCGTTTTCTCACATCCGAAAGAGAAGAAGAGTTCGGTCTGTACGCCCTATGGGTGCTCCTCTTCGTTCCAACCCTGTACCTTGTCTCTCCAGCCTATCGGAACGGATATGGTTTCGCAGAACACCTCTTTGCGTTTGTGCTTGTGCCTCCGGTTGTGCTTCTGGGTCTCCGCGCACTCCGAAAACAGCTGCTTGTCAGATCGGAAAAACTCCGATCACATGCCCCGACTTTGTCCCTCGTTTTGATACTTGCTAGTCTTGCAATTACACTCGTCTATGTTTGGGGTCAATTGGACACCTTCGCCGATACCACTGTCCCGCTGAGTAAGAAACCTGTCATGCAGGCGATGACAGAACTCCGGGCACCGCATGCCCGTTATTGGACTGCTCGTTATGGCTGCGTGTTTATTGTAGGAAGTCTCGGCTTTGTCCTTATACCATTTTCGCTCTGGAAAAAGCGGGGTCTCTTCTTGTCTATACCGCTAGCACTCTTTACGGCTACTTCCTTCTACCGTGCCTCGTTGGAGAACGTGTGGGGGGAATCTTTTGGGAATGCCCTCTTCGGTAGTGCTATTGTGGTATGTCTACTCATACTTATGTTTTTCCCGTGGCAGCGAAAAAACAGTGAAGGCCCGTCAGAACTTGTTTCTATTGCCTTCACAGTGTGGTTTATTGCTTGGGTCGCGCTTTCCCGCGATGCAAAACGTTATGACTTCTTTATCGGGGTTGCCCTTGCCTTCGGAGCAGCAACGTTCATAGGAACGTTTTCAAAAATCGTTCTCAATAAAATCAGAGTGCGAACGAAGTATCCACACTCTCTGCGTTACCTAAGAGGCAGCATCACAGCTTTGTTACTCATCGTTGTTATGTTCTTTCCTTCGCCTTTCGGGCATGCCAATCGGTCAATATATGCAGCAACTCGGATGCGAAAGGCTCTCCCTGGCAGGACAGTGATTGCAGAAGCCTTCCGTTGGATGAACTCAAATCTGCCGCGTGATGCTATTGTCGCAGCAGATTGGCGTTACGGCAGCCAACTCAACGTACTCGCCGGTGTCAAAACTATTATAGATCAAGACACCTACATACAAGACTGGATACATCTTTACCATAAACATGTTGTCTATTCGAGGACCCAACGCGAGGCTTTGGAATTCTTGAAAACCCACGGAGCAACACATCTGATGTTAGTCGGACAACATCCTGCGAAGCATTTCCTCAGGGGGCACCCCGGCGATGCGTTCGTTCCAGTCTATCCAAGAAACAACTTTTCTGGTGCAACACTAAACCTCTGGGAGCTCCACTATCCCCCGGACATCCAAACCGATCCGAAATACCTGAAAACCGGTTTCCAAGAGATAGATGCAGCATTACAACGACACTGAGCAGGCGGCAAACATCATATCAGAGCCATTCAATTGTTGATACTGGTTTTTTGAATGATGTTGAGGGGGTTCCCTGGATGTGCGCAAGCAAATCGTCATAAATTTTTGCGATGTGCGTATGGTCAGAGCCGCAGGAGCGTGAGGGTGGTATTGCGTAAAGCTGCCGTCACTTGTGGTTGTACTGCGCCTCAGCGAAATAAACATTGATTAGATTTTAAGATTGACAATTTTTCTATAAGGTGTTAACCTGATTCGCAACCCTCTTTGTGACGTTTTTAGGTTGGCATCCTATCTTACTATTTGCGGGCTTTTTCGGTTCGCCCCTTATATCACAATAAGCGGATTGCTTGTCTCTCCTTTGGATTTTCCAATTTTCCATCAGTGTAAACTGTCACTATAAGTTGAATCCGATTCGACACAAACGTGTGTCGAAAGGGATAAAGGAGCATATCTAATGCTAAGAAAAAAGTTTTACATTCCAATCGGACTCGGGATCCTTGCGATAGCTGCGATAGGTTTCCTGTCTCTACGCTCGGATGTGTCAGATGGACTAGTTAAGGTTTACAAAGCAACCAAGCCCGTTGCTAGATCATCGGGTTCATCCTCCGCTGCCACCGTAAAAACGTCATTTTCTGCATCGCCTCCACTAGATACTTATGAAGCAGGACACGAGACACCCCTGTCTGGGAGTGCGTCTGATACTTATACAGATAGTGAACCGCAGGGTAACGAGGAGATCGAGATTGAACAGTTGCGGGCTGAGGTAGCTGATTTGAAAAAGATTATCGCAGAAAAGCGTGCAATCCTTACAGAGGTTAAGAACTTTAATGCGTGGGTAGAACGAGTGGATCTACGGTCTTCTTTCTCGGAGCTTTTGTCTTTACGTTCTTTACCTACAGAGGAGATTCGCGAGAAGTACTCTGCGGCGGAATTTCGGGCGATTGCCGTTGATAATGCCTCGCGCTTCAATGCGATTCGCGACGAGTTTTTGACTCGCGTTGAAAATTACTCACCCGGGGCAAGAGCTATCATTTATGAGCAGATTCATTCGGACCCGGTGTCGAGTCAGATCTACCGTGATTATATTGAAAACCCATGGGTAGATGGGGTACCGAAATGAAAATTCTTTGGAAATCCGCTATCCTATTATCTTTGGCGTTTTTGATAGTTTGCTTCTCTGCTTCAGAGGCGGATGAGGAGGTTGAGATATTGAAACGGGACCTTAAGAGCAGATAAGACGTAAGCAGCGGGCACTCGAAATGTGGGCTCGGGAGAGGATCAACTTCATAGGGGTCTTTTTCGAGACGTTTTACTTCGTCGGTCTCGGTAAAAACAGTTCAAAGTCGAGGGACACTTTTACTTTCTCGGTTTCAAGAGATCCTTGTTTTTTGAGTAGTTTCTCGAGGCTCTTGAATTGTTTCAAAGTGTTTTCGGTGGCTTGAATCTGTTCTTTATATGTTTCGGCATCTGTTTGCTTCATTAACTGAAGGTGCAGCGTTGTGAACGCAATCGTATCTGGATAGGTGGCCATTTCCTGAGTGGCGACTTTCAACAAAGCATCGACGAATGATTCGGCGAGCGGGTTGTTGTTGTATTGCTTTGCGACGTGTTTGATGAGTAGTTTGCGCGCGGCATCGGGATCGCGTGCGTAAAATGCTTTAAAATCGTTTTCTTGAGGGTTGCCGCGGCTTTTATGAGAAAAACAGCGTGGAAACCCGCAGTTTGAGATCTAACTATTTTATCAAGCTCATGTTATAAGTAGGAATGACAAGACTTGCATTCGTTTGGATGTTCTCCTAAATGTCGTCCGTTTTTGACAGGTTTCTTTTTTGGACCTGAAGTGTAATGATGCTTTCCTCTCAGGCCGATTGGAAGCTTAGTCGAAATACCAACTCTATAAAAACGTGAGTTGGTTTATAAATGACTGAGAAGAGAGGGGTTTCAACAGTTGTATCCCGACTGTAGGCAGCGGGTTTTGCCCATCACAAGACATCAATAGAGGCACCTATTGCTTTGAGTTTCTCAGGCACATTCGCATACCCGCGTTCTATATAATTAATGCCCCTGACGTCACTGACTCCTTCTGCTATTAACGCAGCAATAATATATGCGAACCCTGCGCGTAAATCCGGAATCGTAATGGTCTGCCCTTCGAGGTGTGTGGGACCTCGGACGATACAACTGTGTAATTGATTTTTATCCCGAAATCGACACGGTTTAGTGCCCAGGCATGATTTAGATAAATCAATATCAGCTCCCATAGCACCTAGCAGGTGAGTATAACCAAATCTATCCTCATATACAGTCTCATGTATAACAGAAACCCCATTCGCTTGTGTAAGCAAAACCACAAAAGGTTGTTGCCAGTCGGTCATGAATCCTGGGTGGACATCCGTTTCGATGTAGCTACCATACAATTCACGGTTCTGTCGAAAGAATGTAATCCCATTGGTGTCAACCTGCATTTCCCCTCCGACTTTCCGCAGCTCATTGAGGAATGTAATCATGTCGGCTTGATTGGCATTCTTTACGGTAACACGTCCATCTGTGGCAACGGCGGCAGTCGCGAGTGATGCCACTTCAATCCTATCACTCATTGTGTGATGCGTAGCCCCGTGGAGCTGATTAACCCCTTCAATTATAATCTGTCTATCGACATCGAGGGTAATCAAAGCTCCCATTTTCTGCAGGAAAAGAACTGTATCAATAATTTCCGGCTCTATCGCTGCGTTAATAATAACAGTCGTTCCTTCAGCCAGTGTCGCTGCCATTAATATATTTTCTGTTGCTCCTACACTCGGATAGGGTAATTCCACCACAGTTCCCTGTAATTTTCCGCTCCGGGCTATGTAATACTCATCGTGAATTTCGACGTTGGCGCCCATTGCCTCTAATCCCGTGATATGAAAATCAATAGGACGCTCTCCTATTCTACACCCGCCAACCGTCGGCACTTTTACTTCGTCTGCTCGATGTAGAAGCGGACCAATGAGCAAGATCGGAATACGGTTGAACCCCGAATATATTTCACTCACTGTTGCCCGCGCAAGTTTAGGCGTTTGAATGACCAATGTCCCCTCGTCCAACCATTCATAGATCGTCCCTACCTCTGAGAGCATATCAAGAATTGCGTCAATTTCGGTAATACGAGGCACATTCGTAAAAGTACAAGGTGCCTCTGTTAATATGGAGGCAACGATTTGTTTACTGATAGCGTTTTTCGCTGCATCAACCTCAACAACCCCTTCAAGTTTATAGCCGCCATCTATAAGATAATGTTTTTCCGTTGTTTCCTGCTGAACAACTTCTTTGCGTTTCGCCATGTTTTTCTCCCGATCAGTTCATACAGTCCGCTCCAAAGAGCCACGGTTTGCCCCATTCCTTCGCTGTACACAAGAAAGAGATTTACCAATAGAAAGCCAGGTTTCGTGAAAAACGGATGGATTGTCTCCCCGGATCGCTGATCCCCGTAGACAATGTAGATCACGAGATTTTCAATCATAGTGTACTTAGAAACAACGTTGAAATTGTTTTTATGGTTTCTAGATGAACGTAGACGGAAGGTTATCCATTTTTCTCTCCCAAGTTCAACGTATTGTTCTGGGCAACAGCGACAGCCTCCTTTTTCGTGGCGTTTACGACGACAGCATTAGTTCCTTTGTGGTTGTACCGCGAGTCAACTGAATAAAAGTTGGTTAGATTTTAATATTGACAATTTTTCTATAAGGTGTTAGCTTAAGTGGCAAACCTCTTTGTTTACGAGCTTTTTAGGTTTACATCGTATAGTACGATAATAGGAGCACTCCACATGAAAAAAGCGGTTAAAAGCGCGATAGATCTTTGCAAATATGCTCGACAGCGACATATCAACTACCTCCAGAATTTGAGCAGCCGCGAGAGGAATATAGTGGCAGTTGTGAAAATAGTGTCCATTGTGTTGCTATTTGTGTCTCTATTCCTTATGGTATATGTCTATTTGTATCTTTAATGCTAATATAGTGTTTGGGTTGAGAGGCGCCGGGTTCTCATTTTGAAGTTGCCTCGGAGGTATCCAACCCCTCGGCGGACACGCTAACGCGAATATTTATGAGCATCTGTCGTTTAAAAAAAGAGGAGATATATGAAATGACTAAAAACGTCAGCGTCCTATTCATTTTCTGCTTCATTTCTGCCGTTGGTGCGTTTTGGTATTTCGGACATCATCGTCCTGCTCAAGAAATACAACGAGCGGAGCCCGTGGAGATTTATAAGCCAACGCTCTCTGAACCGCGTCGAGTGAAAGAACCTTCCCCTGTTACGGAAACGCCTCCACCCTCAGAAACAGAGCGTAACGAGTTCTCTGACACTTCCACACAGTCGGACATAACGGGTGAGGGTTTCGACGACAACGCCCTGCCTGCCTCTGATCCGGGCGCGCCCGCTGTCGGGACAGCTGAAGTGTCGACTGCCCCCGAACAATCAGAGGGATTTCTAGGCGATCACCCGCCTCATGAGCATAACGACTCAGCGAAATCAGAGCTCAGGGAGGAAGTGGCTGCGGCATTGGCATCAGCTGAAAGAACCATGGAAAAGGGGATGGTGGCGCTGGTTCAGATACTCAAGTCCAAACCGGTAGAAGAACAACGTATCATGTGGAAGGCCATGAAAGAGAGTGCTTTCACTACCAAAAATCCTGTCACACAAGAGCAGTTAACGCCTGAGCAAGCTGAAGAGGTATGGCAGATGATGGTCAATATCATAAAAAGCACCGGGTATGTTCTGCCGGAAGGAGTGGAGTGATGAAACGGTTGCCTTTTCTTGTATGGCGTGGGTATCCTTGTTCTCACGGGTTTTTTTATTGCATCCTTTGAGTCTGTTACAAGGCGGGGGAACGCATCGAGAAAACGCAAACAGCGAGGGTGAGAAAAAAGAAGAAGCTAAGAGATTCGCCTTTCCTAGAAGGAAACACATGAGAACGAGTCTTCAAAACGTCAGAGATATCTTCGTAAACCCGAGACAGGCCTTCGTGCATCTTAAAGATGATCCCAAATGGCTGTTGGCGTTTGCTCTCCATTGCCTCAGCTTTGTTGTTGTGGCATGGGTAACTGATCCTTTTGAAGCCCACCTCTCTTCCGCAAATATTTCAGAGGAAGGGGGTGCCTCTGACAGCGTGAGAGATACCTATCCCATCATATATTTAGTTACTGCTGTGCTGGGTGGCAGTTTTATAATGTTAATGTTTGCTCTATTGAGTGGGTTTCTCTGGACGGTAGCGCGCCTCTTCCGAATAAATCGGAGTATCCTCAAATTTAGTCACATCTATGTATGCCTTCTACACATCACGCTTATTACTGTTTGCGAAGAGCTTCTTAATACAGTATTGCTTCTCATTTTTAGAACTCCCCAGGATGTATATACAAGGATAGACCTGCAGCTGATTCCGGGATTACACGATCTGTTAGGTTTTGTACAGAATGAGAAGCTGCTAATGTTTCTGAGCAGTTACAATCTCTTCAGTGTGTGGGAAATCGTTCTTACGGTAATTGCCGTTGTCGTTTTGATAGGGGTGGATAGATTGCGGGCGATTTTGATAGCGTTGTGCCTATCGCTTGTTATGGCAGTTCCGTTTCTTATCTATGCCTTATATTTGTTGTAACATTTTACTAAATGATGACTCAACTCCGAAAGCGCAGTCTACTTCTTAATGCGTTCACAATGATCATGGTATTTGTAATAACAATGTTTGTATCATTTCCGCAATTTCTCGAAACAGGATTTGCAGATTGGAGAGACATTGGAGGCCCTGCTGTGGCATGTGTGGGTGCAGTAGTAACAGGGACCGCTGCGGTTGCTGTTCTTGGGGTGTCTGCTCCGGTGTGGGTCCCGGCGGTTGCATTTGGCGGTTCAGTTGTAGGGTTGATCGGCACCGGAATAACGCTTTGGGACGCTATAGATGGTGCCGATGCTCCGTTCTATTAGATAACCGCTATGTCTTTTAGATATTGCAGCGAATCTGCCACTCTTGCTTGCACGCCTGCCTCGTCAAGGTTCTCGCCTTCGATTCCTTCCAATTCCATTGTGAAAGGTCCATAGAAACCGTTAGCGTTCAATTCTTGGAATAGTGCCTTGAAATCGACTACACCTTCTCCGAGTGTCGGGAAATGCCACGTTCTATAGCCCCCGTTTGTATCCTTGAGGTGAACTGCGCCAACGTGTGGAAGAACCTTCTGAACTTCCGAAACAGCCGTCACATTGTGATTGTAATAATAGACGTTGCCAGTGTCAAAATTGATGCAGATATTCGGATGGTTGACGGCTTTCATCGTTTCCAATGCGATATTTCCGTTCTGTGCCATATCTGGATGGGTCTCCAAGCAGACCTTAATGCCAGCCGGGGCAGCGTTCTCGCCAATGGCGCGAAGTCGATCGCAGGCAACGTTTCGGTCTGTATCGCCAGCGTGGACACTAACGAAGATGATTTGCACGTCCATCTGGGCCGCGATATTTAGGGTTGTTTGGAAGTCAGTAACAACCGTTTCAGAGGCAATATTGCATCCGCCGAGTAGACTGGTAGCGGTCAGTCCGTATGCGTCTAATTCTGACTGGAGTGCATCCACAGATTCAGTCGAAGGCACCCCGATTTCCACATTCGTCAGGCCGATTTCTGCTAGGTGTGCATACGCGCCCGCTCGAAACTGCCCATAACTCCCTAAATTACATGCGATAATGTTTTTCATGTTTGTCTCCCTATTCAATATTATTGTGATAAGTTTAGAATTAACTCAGAACTATTCAGTTTTCCTAGACACCTATTCTACGGAATTTTTCGTAGCACTGTATTGCTCAATAATATTTCTATTCCTAATAATAACGCTGTAGGTATCAGGAAGTAGGGTGCTAGCTCTTTGTGCTCGACGACGGTAGTGACTTCGAATTTTGTTTTCTCAAATAGGTTAATTTCCGCGTAAATTTGCTGTAACGACTGTGTGTCTGTGGCGCGAAAGTAGCGGCCTCCTGTTATGCTTGCGATGCGCCTCAGCGTATCTTCGTCGAGGTAGGTTAGGACCTCGCGGTATCGTTTCCCGAAGGTGGTATCTGCGTACGGGATACGCGCACCGTCCTCTTTCCCCATTCCGATGGTATAGACTTTAATCCCGAAGGATTGGGCCAGAGAGGCTGCTGTTTCTGGCTCGATAGTGCCGGCGTTGTTTTCACCGTCGCTCAAGAGGATGACAATCTGGGTGTCGGATTCCGATAACTGCAGCCGGTGAGTAGCGGTTGCAAGCGCATCACCGATTGCTGTGCCGTCTTCCAACTGACCCACTTCTATACCCCGGAGCAACTCCATCAGTACCGAATAGTCGAGCGTAAGTGGGCAGAGCGTAAAACTTTCACCACTAAATATAACTAGACCGATGCGATCATTTTCGCGGCGGGCTAGAAAATCGTTAATGACCGATTTCGCAGTTTGAATACGATTCGCTCCTTCGAAATCCTCTGCTCGCATGCTCTCCGAGATGTCGAGTGCTAATAGGATATCTATTCCCTCTAAAAATCTATGCTCACGGCTTTGGGAAAGTTGGGGGCGAGCTAGTGTAAAGATTAGAAGCCCGAGAACGATAAACCTCAGGATGCGAAGTATTGGTAGTGCTTTGACCGAGGTGGCCTCCTGCATCTGTTGAATGCTTGCCCTGAATCCGTGTCTGAAGTCGGAAAAATATATGACGGGGACGATTGACTGTTTGCGGAGCCAGCGTAACGCAAATATTAGGATTGGCAAAACGAGCAGCAGAGCAAGGAAAATAGGTGAAGCGAGCTTCATGCTTGCTAACTCCTTTCTGACCGTGGTTACCACCCGCTGCCGGGAATGGATGAGATATTTCTGTGTGGATTTTGTTGGAACATTCTGCTGATGCTGCTCAGCAAACATAATCCGATGCTCATAGCGTTGACAAGGAGAAACGTCACCCAGTCAATATATGGCAGTGCTGTCGCCATAAAGTAGAGTATGTAACTGAAGACTATGCCGAGTGGTCTCAGTCGTCCTGAAAAGATCGTGCTACCGAGCGTGAGAAAAATTGCTGTTTTTCCAAAGACTGCCAGTGGCACCAAGAGTGCTAATACTAACAACATAAACGGTACCCCGATTATTGAGAGGGTCAGTAGCGTCAGGAGCAGCGGTATTGTGGGCAACATCAAGCCCCCAAATAGAATACTACCTATGGGTCTACGTGCCAGCAAATTGCTCATTGCATTTATCGGTTTTAAAAATAAGAGTGCGATTAACAGATACATCAAAAGAGAGAGCCCGGACTTTAGCAGCGTCGATCGTAAATTCCAGTCTCTGTCGATGGTTCTTGAGAAAATATAGGGGTGCATTGCGATTTTTACTGCAGCAGGTACCATTTCCCAGCGATTGCTCACTCTGATATTCGCTGCGCCGTCTATATTCCCGGATACTTGTCCACCGATAACCTCGAGGGTCCCATCCACTCGCGATCCATTTGTGAGTACAACGTCTCCGCCGAGTACCAACATATTTCCAGTGACAGCTCCTTGTAGCCTGGCATTTCCACCAATCATGATGAGTGTCGTTATGGTTTCATCGGCTGTTAACTCATAGTCGTTGGCAATTCTTAAGACTCGCCGATTCTGTTCAGGTAATGTCTGCTTTGTTGCCGCTGTTCCATCGTCTCTTGGATTGTCGGTTCCTGTTTCCGTTTCTGTTAGTAGTTTTCCGGAGTTCTCGTCTGAAACTTGGGGTTCGCTAATTGAGATTTCCCCAAACACCGGCAGTACGTTAAAGATTAAAAGTAAAGAAATGAGTCCTACGTTCTTCATATTGCTCTTTTTGTGTCAAAAGGAATGTATGGTAAATTATAGACTGAACCCTGTTTCTTGTCAATGTTTTTCCCAAGTAACTTAGGGGAATTCAGTTTTCAGTAATCTCTCAAGCCCATCCTATATTTGATGTCGTAGTTGATGATGAAGTCTAATTCCTCGTCCGTGAAGCCGTAGTGTTTTGCGAGGACGCGGTCTATTTCGTCTATAATGTGCTTGGAATGCCGCGGATAAAACTCATCGTAGATGACCTGTCCAGTGGTCTTATAGGACGCTTTCTTGCGTTGTGAGTGATGTTTGAGATCTACCATCAAGTCCTCGCACAGCTGGGAGAGGCTCTGCTTGATTTGCCGCTCCATATCATCTATCCCAATCGGAAAACTTCTAATTTCACGCAAATTGACGTGCCGGCAATCGGAAAGCACAACAAACCACCAGTAGAAAAGCGAGCTGTTCAAGCTTGCGGCGGCGACATAAGCGTCTAATTGGGTTCTAAAGTGCAGCGGTTTCATCTGAGTTGAGATTTTCTCACCATCTCGCTCGTTCCAAAAGTAGGGAACAAAGTTCATTGCTCGAATCCAATAGCCCGGGGCGTTATGGTAGTATATTGTGTAGGGGGCCCGCTTCGTATCAAGGTGTTTGCCTAAAGCTGAGAACTGAGATAATCTCTTCCACACATTTTGTTCGATCTCGCTCCGGACTTTCGGCACAGAATTTTGAAATGAGATATGCGTAACCTCTGCGTATTCTGCGACACTGAAGAGATATTCGCGAAATATCTCGTTCCATCTGTTATAGCCGGATGTATACAACAGATTGGATGCCTTTGAACTCTGTTGAAGAATATAGATCGCCAGTCGTTGACCTGCTCCGACAAATAATTTTGATGGGATCATAGCATATGTTTGTATCCACGCAGCGTGTTTATGGCGCTGGAATAAATGTTGGAGGGGCGCCATTCTATCCGTGCAGTATGCGGAATGCGGGATTATCATTGATTTCCACCCATTCTTTTGAAGCAGCCGAAAGCTCCTTTCAAACACAAAGGCGTATAAATTGCCGCACGTTTCGGTTTCGTATCCTTTTACTGTGTAATCCTTTTTGACTTTGCTATATTCTATGTAGGGCGGGTTTCCGATGATGACATCAAATCCGCCGTCTTTGAGGATGCCGTAGAAAGCGATGAACCAGTGGAAGGGCTTATGCGTGTCAAGCCATTTGTGGTAATCCGTGATTACCCCCCCCCGCTTATTGCGTGTGAAGTGTCTATTCCATACTCACCCGCAAGATAGGTATTCAACTCGGCTTCTAAAGTATCCAGTCTGCTCTGTAATGCCTGCTTATCCGCACGCGTCACGACCCCGCCTAACGCCGTCTGTTGCCTGCGAAACGCTTGGAACAACGCATCCACATCCTCTGCCTTCTCCCGAAGCCGCCGCATCGTGTCGTCAAAGTCCAGCTTGCCCGTCACCGCACGCTCTACCGCATCATACGTTGAGAACCCGACGAGACTATTCCCCGACTGGATGTTGAAGTCGATGTCTGGCAACGGCTCTATCTGTCGCACATCTTCAATCTGTGAGACCATCTTCAGGAAGAGCCGGAGCTTACAGATTTCAATCGCCTCCGCCATGATGTCCACACCGTAGAGGTTATTTATCACAATAGACTTGAGAATAAAATAGGCTCTGTTCGGATGCTGCTCGATACGCTTAAGCGTCTCTCGGAAGTCGGTGTATCTTCTGCCACCTGTTCCAGGGCGTGCGTCAGCATCGTTGAGGAAGGCTTGCATTCGGTCGAGACACGCCTCATAGAGCGGCACGAGGATATTCACAGCAGCGAAGAGGAACGCTCCGAGCCACACGTCGGATCCAGGATGCTGATGTGTCTGATCGCCTGCCAAAACGCACGCAGCAGCTCGGGGCCTTCACATCCCGCGATTACATCCTGTGCGAACTGACGGATATCCAAGTTGTAGGTAATCAGATCGTTGATGCTCCCGACGTCTCCGTTCACCAGCTTCGCACGCAGCGTCTCGTAGCGTTGTCGTCTTGCAACGACTTCCCGCCATATCTCTGTCGGCAAGGCATACTCGGAAGGCGCAACGGTGTTCCAATCCGTGCGCTTAGAGACATCCGCAACCCCCGCAGCGATGTTAGGCGGCAGCTCTAATTCAGTCCCTTTGCTCACAGCCGGGTAGATATAGCGCTCCGGGGCATCTCGCAGCAATTGCCACACCGCACCACCCGCCGCAAACGCTATCTCACACGACCGACGCGCCGCATCAAAGAGAAACGGAATAATCGTGTTTTTGCTGATATACTCGGTGATGTCTTCCTTAGTATAATAAGCACCCATCTGCTTCTGGTTGATGTATTTCTCAAAGATATATCCCAGCACATCCGGGTTGATCTCCGTGTCGTTTTTCAACGGGCGATCGTCCAAATGCCACTGATACGCATCAAAGAAGCCGAAGAGCTGCTCAAACGCCGCATCCGGGATCTCAATACGCTCCCCGTGATGCGTCTCTATGGCGTGCTGCTCAAAGATACCACCGTTGAGATACGGCACATCCCCGAGGAGCCCGACCACGGCTCTGCTCCGCTCTGCCTCCGGCTTTGCGAACCCTTCAAAGAACAGCGGACAGAGAAACGCTCTATAGTATCGGTCGCTGCCACTCTTTTGCGTCTCCGTCAACGTGTGCCGCAGATAGTCTGGGTCATTGTTGAGGAACCCCTTTTTCTGAATGAAGTAGATGAACATCAGCCGATTCAGCAGGATAGAGACATATGCGCGCTGCACCTCGGCATCCGGGATGCCCGTGAGGAACGATAAGAACGCCGTCTGCTCTCGCTTGAAGCGATCGTAAAACTTCTTGGTCACCCGCTCCGCATAGAACGCACTCCCGACACGCCCTGTCACGTCAGAGAGCGTCAGTTCGGCTTCTTCGTCAAGACTGAAGGCGATCGGCTCTAACTTTTGTATCAGCGACTCCCCCGATTGTGCCGTGTGATACCGGTGTTCTCGGCAGACATCTGGCTTGCCCGGCTCTCGTCTGACCCACTGCCAGAGATGCGTTGTCCTCTCGGCATCCGTGTAGATGATAATATGCTCATGCGCAGAGCGGGCCACCTGCTGCTGGATCTTCCGGCGCAGCGCATAATCGGGGAGTTGTCCGGCCGTGTCTGTTGCGTGGCATTCAAAGACGATCATGCCGCGTTTCTCTGCGACTGCGGAGAGGTGCCACTCGGTGGTGTCTACGCTGATATTTAGTGCTTGTGTGTAGTGCTCCCACCCGAGTGCTTGGGTGAAGAGGGCGCTAAAGTTAGCAGATCTGAGATAGTCAAGGATTCGTTCTCGATGAAGCATGGACGTTTTTTCCTATTCATTCGTTTTCACACATTATACACGATAACGAGATGGCTTTCAACACAGTTTTTCGGAGGTTGGGGCCGGGTAGGTTATTGCAGCTAAAAAAGGGGATATCCCTCCGAACGGGGAAATTGTGCTATGGAAGCACAGGAAACCAACAGGTTATGCTACAAGTGCTCCTGCACAGGCTAATAGGTTATGGTCAGCTATTTATCACCCCACCTTACGTTATACGCAAAAAGCGCGGGACAGGCACGACAGTACCGGAATACAGAATGTCTTCAAACGTTATTTTTTGTTGACATCTACCGTTAAATCTGATACGATAAATACATGTGATATCGAGTGGTGATTTGTGCGTTATCACAATCGAGTGCCCTATAAGTTCACTATAAGTGAATGTATAAGGGCTTTGAACTAGTAATATCTAACTGGAGGTAAAAATGAAACTTAATATTGCTTTTTCCGGTAAGTTTTGGCTTACATGTTTAGTCTTTGTTTTCAGTGTTTGGGGGACCTCTATCGTCTCTGCCGCAATCGATCCCGAGAATGTTGTCGGGTTGTGGCTTTTTGACGAAGGCAAAGGGAACGTCGCAACCGATGCATCCGAGAACGGATTGGACGGCGAATTCAAAGGGAGTCCGAAGTGGATTGATGATAAATTCGGGAAAGGACTTGAGTTAGATGGTAAGTCCGCTTATGTTCAGATTCCGGCGCACGATAACCCGAATGACGCAATCACCGTTTCAATCTGGGTTAAAAGCCTGAGCCCGACTTGGAACGAAAACGGCTGGATGGTTGAAAAGAGACCCGCATATATCATTCATCCTAACTCAGGAACCCAAAATGTTTCTTGGCCGGTTTGTAATGGGGGCTGTTGGAATAAACCCGGAGAGTGGCGCGACGGCGAAATCGGTCCGGGGGATATTGAAGAGTGGCACATGTACACCACTACTTTTGATAGTGAAAGCGGCGAGTGGTATATCTATATCGATGGAAAAATGGCGAGCGATATGAAGATCGCCAAAAATCCGCTGGATGCAGACAGCGGCCCCGTCAATATTGGGTTTGACGACTGCTGTGGTGGTACACGATATGGTTCCGCACTCGTCGATGAAGTCGTCATTTTAGATGTTGCTTTGGAAGAAGCTGACATTCAAGAAATGTATGACCAAGGCCTCTATTTGTCGGTACTGGCAGTTGAGCCTGCCGACAAGATGACGACGACTTGGTCGAACGTAAAAATTAAGTACTAAAATAGGTCGCAAGTTGTCTAATATTGAAGTATTGAAGTTGTGTGGCGAACGGGCATCCTCGTAGGGCCCAGTGTGTGGGCCGTTCGCCTACATGTGCCGTTGGATACCGCGCCTTATCCTAAGCTTCTGCTATGGATTCAACACGACCATGAATTGCAGATTTGCTGTACACAATACGGTGTGGTGTAAAAAGTAGGTAACGGAGGAACAGATGTTATTTGACTACGACAAAGTAGATGGATTTGATGATGAACCACGGGATTTATTGTTAGAGGTAGAAGGGGATCCTGTTAACGTTGACGATGAATTGTTTGAAGATGAAGATTTTCTTAAAGCAGAACCCGATAGAGTAGATAGAAAAGACGGTGATGGTGATGACAACGATGAGTCCACTTCGGATGACCGAATTGTGCAAATGTGGGGTGGTGACAAGTTGAAAGAGGTTGTCTCATCATCTGTGGCTATAGCGGTGCAGCGGAACGCGCTTTTTCAAAGTTATGAACGGAACAACCATGCTTATGCAAATGCTGTTATAGCCTATTATGAGGAGAAGAATTATCAGCGTGCGATCGAAAAATTTGACGAAGCCATCAAGGATGCGTTCGAACGGACAGTGCACGATCTGACCGAGGAGCAAGCCGACGAGATCATCGCGAAATCAATGTACTGGCAGGCGGAGGCTTACATCAAAACGCAAGATGTTCCGAAAGCACTTGAGATTTTCAGGTCCCTCGTTCAAGATTGTCAGGGGCATTATCTTGCGTTGGCTGCACAACGCAGAGTAGACGAGTTGAGTGCTAAGGACTCTTAAACCTTAGCAGGTCTTAGTGCATCGTTCACAGTCCAACATACAAAGAAAAAGGATTAACGAAATCTGTGGATACTTTGAAAAACACACTTAAACAAAAGGCAACTAATTTACGGATACATTCTATTGCCTCCACATCGGAGGCGGGTTCGGGGCACCCGACTACATGTCTCTCTGCTGCAGATATTGTCTCTGCGCTCTTTTTTCATGTTATGCGCTATGACGTTACCGATGCGCAGAATCCGAATAACGATAGATTCATATTATCCAAGGGACACGCCGCTCCTCTTCTTTATGCCGCTTATGCGGAGGCGGGTATCCTCCCGGCTGACAGACTACACACGCTGCGGCAAATTGATAGTATTTTGGAAGGGCATCCAACGCCTCGGTTTGAATGGACGGAAGTGGCGACAGGGTCCCTCGGACAAGGCTTATCTCTTGGACTCGGCATGGCTCTCAACGGCAAATGTTTGGAAGCGTCTGATTACCGCGTTTACGTCCTCCTCGGAGATGGCGAGACTGCTGAAGGCGGAGTCTGGGAAGCGGCGGCTTTAGCATCCCACTACCAGCTCAATAATTTGATTGGAATCATTGATGTCAACGCCCTTGGGCAAAGCCAGCGGACTATGTACGCCTTTGATATTGATACGTACTGCCGTCGTTTTGAGGCGTTTGGATGGCAAACGATCGGTATTGATGGACACGATTTTGATGAAATTCTACCCGCGTTTGCCAAAGCTAAAGCCTCAGTGGATAGTCCGACAATGATAGTTGCTAAAACCTTTAAGGGCAAAGGAGTTTCATTTCTCGAAAACGCAGACAATTGGCATGGAAAGGCAGTTGCTAAAGGCGAGGATCTTGATAAAGCGTTAGCGGAGCTCGGCCCCCTGCGTGCAGATGTTCCGCTTCAGATTCAGTCGCCTCATCTGATAAGAGTAAAGTCAGACAGTGCGATTCCGACTGAGTGTGAGGCCCCAGACTATTTGCCGGGCGAAGCAGTCGCGACGCGTAGCGGATACGGAACTGGACTTGCTAAACTTGGTACTGTGAACCGGAATGTCGTTGCCCTCGACGCTGATACGAAAAACTCTACCTATGCAGAGCAATTTATGGCGCTCCATCCTGACCGGTACTTTGAGATGTTTATCGCAGAACAGAATTTGGTCGGAGCAGGTATCGGTTTAGCGAAACGTGGGAGAATTCCATTTGTTTCTACATTCGCTGCGTTTTTATCGCGGGCCTACGATCAGATCCGGATGTCCGCTATCTCCCAGGCCAATATTAAATATGTTGGATCCCACTGTGGAGTGTCAATTGGCGAGGATGGTCCCTCACAGATGGGTTTAGAGGACATCGCAATGTTCCGGGCAATACCGGGGGCAGCCGTGCTCTATCCGAGTGACGCGGTTTCTGCGGAGCGTCTGGTTACAGAAGCTGCTGCACACCAAGGCATTGTTTACCTCCGCATATCACGTCCAACAACCCCGATTCTCTATGATGCTAATGAAACTTTTCCGATTGGCAAGTCTAAGATCCTGCGTAGAAGTGATGCAGACAAAGTGACCGTCATAGCTGCGGGTGTAACCGTTCATGAGACCCTTAAAGCGCATGAAATACTTTCGAGAGAAGGCGTTGCTATTCGCGTGCTTGACCTCTACTCTATAAAGCCGGTTGACAAAGAAGCATTACAGTCGGCAGCATCTGAGACGAATAATATCTTAATCACTGTTGAGGACCATTATCCGGAGGGCGGGCTGGGAGATGCGGTGTTGGATGCTGTCGCCTCTGACGGTGTTTGTGTCCATAAGCTTGCGGTTACAGGAATACCACGCTCCGGAAAACCTGAGGAACTCTTGGAACGCCACGGTATTAGTGCAAACGCTATTGTGCAGAAGGTAAAACAGATCTGCTCACTATAGCAACAAACAGGCGACTATAAACGCGGTTGGAGATCGCGATGAGTGTGTATCTATATGCGGAACACAATTGTTTGGATTGTGGTCTTAGGGAGCATCCTGCTTGTAGGCATCGGGATGATTTACGCGCTACGAGTTTCACGTATCGCCCCCAAAACTTATCCAGCTGATAAGGGCCCTAACTTCATTGATGTTACCGACTATCCGCCTAAAATGCAAGAGTCTTACGAGCTCTTTACCCGTAAGTGTAGTCGGTGCCATACTGTTGCGCGTCCAATTAACGCCAGATTTGCATCAGAAGAATGGCGGAAATATGTATATAAAATGATGAAGAAGCCAGGATCAGGGCTTACACTGAAAACAGCTGATCGGATAATTGAGTTCCTTGTCTACGATTCACAAAATAGAGAAAAGAAATGAACATTGCAACATGGAATTACAAAAATCGTTATGCCCTGATGTTTTTAACGTTTACAGTATTGTTCTGCGGGATAGGCTTGCAAATGGGGAACACCCAAGAGGATGCTATGAAACGCGCCGGTTTTCAGATGTCAATAGATAGTCAGCTTGTGTTATTTACTGCCCCTCCTGTCTTAAAAGAGGGGGTCTGGTTAGTACCTTTAGAGCGTTTTGCGAAGCAGCTTGCGTTAAAAGTAGAGTATTCCGGGGAGAAGGAGATAGTAACTCTCTGCGGCGGGGAGGAGTCTGAGCGCTGTGTACTGCTTCGATTTCAAGATGGCATTAACGGGGTTTGGGATATTGATGGTATAACTTATGTTCGACCAGCGACCGTTACAGAACCTTTTGGTTTTGAAATTTACGAATTCTCACTAAACCGGCTGGAGGTTCTCCGGACCTCACACCTCGCTCCAGAGTTTACGCTCCCGGATCTTCAGAATACCGCTAGGCGTTTGCGAGATTTTCGCGGAAAAAAGACCTTTCTTTATGTTTGGGGTTCTTGGTGAGGGTGTCGTGAGCAGCTGCCAGGCTGGCAGGAATTTTACGCCAAACACAAGGAGAAGCTAAACCTTGTCTCTATCGCCCTTGATGCACAAGGTGCCTCTGTCGTCCGTCCTTGGCATGATGCAGCGAACGCTGATTTCGTCACGCTTGTTGATTCACAGAATATATTCGGCACTCATTATGCCCTCAAAGCTGTTCCGTACGGTGTCATGATTGATGAGGTTGGACGTCTGGTTAAGGCTCCTTTCAACGTCAATATTAAGGATGAAGCGACCCTTGTTATGCTTGAAAAATGGCTTTCCGACCCGCACTATAATGCAGTACTGCTTCGTAATTCGAAACGCTCAGATGATTGGGTTGACCAGACTATCAGTGAAGTTGATGCTCGTTTTCAACTCGGCCTTGTCTTGCTCAAAAGCGGAAAAAAACAGGAAGCGATGGAAGAGTGGCGAAAGGCACTTGCCTTGGATCCGCACAACTGGATTATTCATAAGCAAATTTGGGCGGTTGAGCACCCTGAAAAATTCTATGAAGGAGCTGTGGATTATCAGTGGCAGAAGGCGCAGTTGGCTGAAGAAAAAGGTAAGGAGTAAAGAAGGCTTCAGGGGGCGCTCTTCTTTTGGGAAAAGCGATTCCCTGTTAAGTTGGAATATTTTTGCTGGTTTTGTGCCGGTGTTTTTGAGTTTTGTAGATATTTTGTGTATATGGAAGTATTTTTGTTTTAACCGTTGCTGTTGTGACCCTAGCGGAAATCAGTAAAACAGAAGCGGCTCTTACAGCGATAATCATTTGGGTATTGAGAGCCTGCATCCATGTTGTTTTCCAAGTTGGAGCTGCTTCTTAGGAACAGATATGTAAGAGAAGTGTAATTGTTAGGAAGCATCTATAAACCTTAGAATTCGTTGCCCACTCAGCTGGCGACAGGAGAAAACTGCATCTACCGGATTTCAGCAAACGTCCGGATCGAAACTAATAACTATACTAACTGCTGAATGTGGAGTACAGCAGAACGCCCTGACAGAAACCGATTGCTATATAATGTAGATGGAGGAAAACGATGAACACAAGAGAAGGGTATGCAGAATTACGAGCAAGAATTTTGAATGCACAACGTGTCTGGAAACGCAGCATCTTCTGGACAGGGGCTGCTATTGTTTTGACAGGTGTTCTGGCTTTGTTTACCGGTGAAGCTATCGTTGATTGGTTGATGCCGCTCCCAAGTTCTGTGCGCATTGCCTTATTAATAATGGGTGTAGGTATTACCGGTTATCTGTTGTATAAATACCTTATTCAGCCGCTCCGGGCGTCGCTCACGCTCCGTGATGTTGCCTTGAATGTTGAACAGAACCATCCTAACCTGGAAGATAGATTAGTGAGTGCAATCGAATTCGGAAACCGTGAATCCTCTGATCCGATTGAAACGCATATGCTTCAACGTCTGCTTGAAGATACCACACAGCTGACGAATGGTATTGATTTCAAAGCGACCATTAATCACAGCCGCACCCGCAAACATGTCGGTATAGCGGCTCTGGTTTTTGTGGGTTGCTGTGTACTCTCGCTCTTATTTCCGAAAGAGATACATACCAGTCTCCTCCGTATGTTCACGCCTTGGGAGAAAACTGATCCGATTTTGGCAACAAAGCTCACGGTTGAGCCCGGAAATGCTCGTATCCTCCGCGGCAAGAGTCTGCCTATTCACGTCACTGTTACGGGTAAGTCTACTGAAAAGGTTGTTCTAGCTTATAAAGATACACGGGAACCGAATGCGACAGCCGAACAACAGATTAATATGCCGCAAAATCCGGACGACAAACGTGGATTTGCTTATGAAATTTTCAATATTACTGCGGATATGGAGTACTATGTCGTTGCGAACGAAGTTGTTTCAGAACGCTACACGGTTGAAGTGTTTGATATGCCGCGGGTGACTGAAATATCTGTTGATTATACCTATCCAACGTATACCGGTCTAAAGTCTGTTGTGCAAACAGGGACAGGCGATATTCAGGCTGTTGTCGGTACATTGGCGGAACTCAGACTCGTAACAAATAAAGCGATTCAAACGGCGACATTCATTCTCAAAGGGGACACAGGAGTGGAGAAGCCGGAAACTGAGGCAGCGCAAATGGTTATCTCTGATGGCAGAACGCTGACAACAACTGTAGATGTTCTTGAGGATGGGACGTATACTATTGAGCTTCTATGTATTGATGGTTTCAATAACGAGATACCGATTGAATATACTGTTAAGGCTATTCCGGATGCTGTACCTGAAGTGGTAATCAAAGAGCCTGGGCGCGATATCAAATCCACAAAATTGGGCGAAGTGGGAATTACTGCTGAAGCAACAGATGACTATGGTATTGCGGAGCTAAAACTTATATACCGTGTCGGTGCCGGCGAATTACAAGAAATTGCCCTTAGTTCCAATGAGTCACCTGTTGGTACGGTTGAAGATGGAGCAATAGGCGGTTCATCTGCGCCACGCTTTGTAGATGGCAGTTATACCTTCTATCTCGAGGAGTTTGATGTAGAACCCGGGGATGTTATCTCTTACTATGCTCATGCTATGGATAATAATAGACGCACAGGGCCCGGTGAAGCTAGCAGTGACATTTATTTCATTGAGATCCGACCTTTTAATGAAGATTTTCACGAAGGTGAAGCCGAACAAGCACAGGCTGAACCGAATCCCCTCTTAGAGATCGTTGCTTCTCAGAAGCAGATTATTCGAGAGACTTGGAAGCATACTAATGCTCAACCTACTCCTAGTGAAGAATATGAGTCGGCTGTCAAGCAAACTGCTAAAAAGCAGTCTGATTTAAAAAATAAGACGCAAAGGTTTGTAGATGAATTGAGCGTAGCTATACAAACAACTGCGCAAGTCTCGCCTGAGATTTTGATGAACTTAGAGGACGCGGTGGCCAATATGCGGCAGGCGGTTGATAGCCTGAACGTGCTTCGGCCGTCTGAGGCGATACCTCCGGAACAAAATGCTCTTGAGCTCCTCATCAAAGTCAGCCTTGAGCTTCCTAAAGTGCTCATGCAGATGCGGGACAGTAATCCGCAAATTGCCGAGGACTTGGAACTTGAAATGGAGGATCTTCAAAGTGAACTTGAGAATCAGCAGAATGAGCTTGATATGGAAGTGCAGGAACAAACACAGGAGATGTTAGACCAAGCTCGCCAAATGTTAGGGGAGCAACAGCAGTTGAACCAGCAAAGCCAGCAGTTAGGGCGTGAAGGTCAACCTTCCCCTAGCGAGATGCAGCAGAATAGTCAACAGCAGGGGCAGTTGTCTCGGCAGGCGCAACAAATGGCACAGCAGCTTGGCACTATGCAGCAGAATGGGCAGGGGACGCAAGGGGAGCGCCTGCATCAAGCTGGTCAAGCGATGCAACAGGCGGGCCAACAGATGCAGGAAGCCTCGCGAAACATGCAGCAGGAACAACCGCAACTCAGTGCTGCCAAGGGTCAAAAAGCGGAGGAGGGGCTTGAAGAGGCTATTGAACAGTTGGAGAAGGTCGCTGCGGAATTCACAGAGGACGCGCTTGATAGGGCCTCCGAACAACTTCAACGGTTGACAGCGGGGCAGACTGATGTCCAGCAAGAGACACACGAACTCAGGAACCGCTCCCAACAAGCGGAAATGCGTCCCGAGAATTTCCAACAAGCGTCTGAACTCGCTAACCAGCAGCGGGAACTTCAGCGAGAGTTGGAAACGCTTCAGCGCGCACTGGGAAACCTTCAGACGCAACTCCACCAAGAAAACCCGGAAGCAGCCCGAAGTGTATCGGATGCCACAAGACACCTCGCGGAAGAACAGACATTGGAAGATATGTCAACTGCGCAACGCGCTTTGCAATGGCGGAGTTTCCGCGCAGCAGATCAGAAACAACAAGAGGTGCTGGATGCTTTAAATCAGGCACAGGCGGATCTCCAGCAGGCACAAGCCAATATGGCAAACACTGAGGAAGAACAACTCGAAGCTGTGCTTCAGCAACTTCAACAAGCCAGAGAACAGATGGAAGATATCCAACGTGAACTTCAATCGATGGAGGGGCAGGAAGAGACAGAAGAACAGCAGCACCGTCAGCAACGACTTGCAGAACAACAACAACAGATCCAAGAACGGATGCAACGGGCACGACAGGCGATGCAAAGGCAAAATAATCAGCAATCTGGGCAAGAGGGTGAAACTGAAGACCGAGAGGCACGCGTTGGAGGTAGGGAATCTGACCGGGAAATTGATGAACTCTGGCTCGGTATGCTGGATATGATGGACTACCGCCCTGGGAATCGTTCTAACCCCTTTCCTAACTATGAGTTCGTTATTCGTGACTTAAATAGGCTTGAAACCGCTTTTGAAGAACGGCTTGATGCTCTTCAGGAGAAAAAGCGACTCACGCAAGTTACTAAGGAGGATGTTCCACCTGAATACCGAAGAATCGTTGATAGCTACTACGAATCTTTATCGCAATAATGATTACCGACTGTCGGTTTTTGACCAAAGAGTGTTGTGGCAGGTGAGGACGTTTGCGATTGCTACATTGGTTACCGACAGTCGACGGCTGAGAGTCGAAACCTCTAAAAAATGGAATTTAACGTTAAAAATATTGTTATACCGGGTGAATGCGTCAGTTTGGCGGATTACCCTCCTGAATATACTGGAACTTACGAGAAAAAGGATCAGACGAAAAAAAGGCTCCGAGAATTACATAAGCAGCTTCTGAAACTTCAGGCACTGCTTTATGCTGAAAACAGGCGTGCGCTTCTCATCATTCTACAGGGCATGGATACGTGTGGTAAAGATGGCACCATTCGGCGGGTAATGGCTGGTGTTAACGTTCAAGGATGTGATGTCGTTAATTTCAAAGCTCCAAACGCGGATGAGCTTTCTCGGGATTTCTTGTGGCGTGCCCATAAGTCTGTGCCATCGAAGGGGAAAATTGGCATTTTTAACCGTTCGCATTATGAAGATGTTCTTGTTGTCCGGGTGCATAATCTTGTACCAGAACAGATCTGGTCGCGGCGTTATCAGCAGATTAACGACTTTGAAAAGATGCTCGTTGAAAATGGAACGATTGTCTTGAAGTTTTTTCTTCACATCTCAAAGGATGAACAGAAAGAGCGCCTGGAATCTCGGATTAACGATCCAACGAAGCATTGGAAAGTCGAAGCCTCCGATATTCGAGAACGCGCCTATTGGGAGGATTACATGCGGGCTTACGAAGTGATGCTCCAAAAATGTAGCACCGATTGGGCACCTTGGTATATAATTCCGGCAAATAAGAAGTGGTATCGGAACCTTGTTATCACAGAATGTATTGTTGATACACTTAGGAAACTCGACATGACGTATCCTGAACCGGCTATTGATGTTACTACACTCAAGATAGACGACTGAAGGACACTAGACCTGTGGAAGAATGTCCGCGGTTCCTATTCTGTTTGACCTTCTAACCAACCGCAACACCAGGGAGAAAATATGCTTTCAGAGCAGCAACTCACACAATTTGAAGAGCAAGGTTATCTACTACTTTCTGGTTTGATTTCACAAGAGGTCGTTGAAAAAGCAGAAGCCGCGATATGGCACCTGATGGGCATGGATGCGGATAATTCGAATTCGTGGAAACACTTCAAACCTCCTCCGCTTGCGGGGTTTTACATGGAGCAGATGTCAAATGGAAACCGCCTTGAACTGTTCGGCGTTACCCATCCAGATGTCTTAGGGTGTTGTACTCGTGACTACCTTACCGTTCTGAAGCAACTTGCTTCCGAATATCCAGAAATTCCACACTGTGAAAGTGAGCAGCCAGACGGGGTTTGGGCGCTCAATCAGTTTCCTGTTTCAGGCGAGTGGGAAACCCCGTCTCCGCACTTAGATGGCGATTTTCGAGATTTTCGATTGGAGCCCGGGACGTTCCGGGCAACCAGTTTGACCTACCTCACCGATGCGAAATCGCACGGTGGCACGACCGTAATATGGCCCGAGGGACCGCAACGGATTCGTGAATTTCGGGAGAAAAACCCAGAATTTTCCAACCATGTCCGTGATGTACGCGCGCTATTTCCAGAAATAGATTTGGGTGAACCGATAGAGGTTGTTGCGAAACAGGGGGATACGCTATTTTTCCACCATCTACTGCCACATTCTGGGGCGGTAAATGTCGGAAATTCCGCGCGCTTCGCAATTCGGTTCATGTGCTTGTGTCTTGCCTGCCGCAAATGGGCCAAGAAAGGAGAGTGGAATATCTGGATGCCGTGATCCACGTTTGATAAGGGAGTAAAAGATGGCTCAGGATAAACAGATGACCTTTTGTAGATATTTCCTATTAATGCTCGTTGTCGTTTTGAACTTTGTGATTGTGAGCGCTACAGTCGCGCAAGAAGTCTATATCCAAACAGGATTTGAAGAATTCGCTGTTGGTGTCCCACCTAAAGACTGGCAAACAACCGGGGGGGACTTTGAAGTTACTAAAGACACTGTCAAAACCGACGAACAAGCACTCGCTATCTTGGGCGGTGCGGATGGCGATGGGCTCGGTTTGCCTGTAGAAACCGATAATCCGATTCTCTCTGTCGAATTTTGGATTTATGTTGAAAGTGGCGGACGCTCTTTGAATGTCAAAGTTGCTTCTGCTGACAATATCGCTGAAAACAGTGGGGGCCCTTATATCAATTGGGATGCAGAGATGGTTCGTTTCTACGACGGTGCTGCCTGGCAACCTATTGCGGACTTTGAGGCTGATACATGGAAGTACGTTCGTATCGTCGCTGATTTCGATAAGAGTGAATTCGGATTCACTTCAGGCGATAACAGAAACGATGCCTTGAATGCTAGAGCTGAAGACGGACTTGCTTTTCGGAATCCTGCACTCGCTCCTACTGCTAAATGGGTCGTCTTCTATCTGTGGGGCATGGCATCTCCAGCTTACGTTGATGATTTACTCGTTTATCAGGGCGCAGATCCGCTCGATCTTGCCGTTGATCCGAGTCAAAAACTGACCACATTTTGGAGCCAGGTTAAGCGAGAATTGTAAGTGTGATCTCTTAATCTTGACGGTAAAAAATGAAAGACAGTGAGGCAATTTGCCTGATGCCTGTACAACGGTTACGTTTTGATGACCTCTGCGATTTTGTATTGTTAGAGGGCGTTCTCACGGCGGCGAAATTGAACGCATGAAAAGCTCACTCTACAAAATGATGTCTTTGGAATTTAATTTTCTGTCTATTGTCAAAATAGGATAGCACGTATCAGGTTTTGCCGCGAAGTCAAGCGTACCTAATGTCTTTGTACCTTTTTTGTTGATTTGACATACTGTCTCCGCCTTGTCGACCTACCATTTCGCTGTTTTAGGGTAAAGAAAAGATCGCTCTGTCTTTACCGCGGATACATGCCATTTATGCCCCGGCAGTTCGCGGCATCCATAAAGGTTCTTTCCCCATTTCCGCGAAGAGCAGCTTCGTCGTTAAATCTGCTTTCAGCTCGGCGTGTTCATTGGAATTCCATAGGTTATGGATTTCTCCAGGATCCGCTTTTAGATCAAATAATTCACCATATGCTTGGTTGTAATAGACGGTCAGTTTATAACGGGCGTCAACGTAGGTTTTGACGTGTACTGTTGTCGGTTCATGACGGTTTTCAACAGTGATATGGTCGCGGGCCTGTTCTTCTTGTCCGTACCAGACCGGAGTCTGATCCACGCCGGTCATCGGGCGTGGAATGTCAATACCGGTGGCGCTGAGGAACGAGGGGGCTAAGTCGACCAAGGTTTGCAACGCTTCTGATTGTCGCCCGGCAGGCACAACTCCCGGATACCGTACGATAAACGGAACACGGATGACATCTTCGTAGTGAAAGGCTCCTTTGGCTACGAGTCCATGCTGTCCATAAAAGTGTCCGTGGTCGGAAGTGAACACTACGAGCGTGTTGTCTGCTAGTCCAAGCTGGTCTAGTTTTGCCAAGATTTTTCCGATATATTTATCCATGAGACTCACCATTCCGTAATAGATGGCAATATCTTTGGCGAGTTCATCTCGATCGCGTAGATGTGAGTTGAATCCGTGGATCCCTTGTCCACTTTCTCGCCAAGCGGAGAAATCAGGTTTTTCTTGCTGTGTTAGTTGAAAATGCGGTGGGTTATTAGCATGTTCCCCTCTTGTCACAGAAGGCACCGTCAATTCTGTTGGGTTGTACATGGTGTCCCACGGTTCTGGCACGAGGTACTTCGGATGCGGATCGAAGAAACTTGCCCAGAGAAAAAAGTTTTCACCGTTCTGCTGGTATGTTTCCATGAGGGCGTTGGTGCGTTCAGCGATCCATGTGTCGTAATGGTATTCCTCCGGAATAAGCCACTTCCGAAATTGCCCACGCGCGTTCCCCGTTGGTGGTGCAAAATAATCACGCCAATTAGTCAAGTTGTTTTCTTCCATCCAGATGGCATAATGCTGTCCAACATGGGCCTCATCGGCATGATTACGCGCAAGTTCGACGTGTTCAAACCCGTAAAATGGTTCATTGAAACTTCGCCAGAAGTCCAAATCTTGGAGGATAGGATAGGATTCAAGAGATGGAAATTCCTCAGTGCCATGAAGCGGTTGAAAATGTGCTTTTC
This sequence comes from Candidatus Poribacteria bacterium, assembly GCA_964291315.2. Taxonomy (GTDB): domain Bacteria; phylum Poribacteria; class WGA-4E; order WGA-4E; family WGA-3G; genus WGA-3G. The sequence continues at coordinate 375,779 of OZ219750.1, forward strand.
CGACGAGGGCGGTACGGTAACCCGCATTTGTCAAATCTTCACCGACGGTATGTTCGTCTTCAGAGAGTTTTGTTCCCAGGGACCAAGCCCCATGTTGGCTCGGATACTTCCCGGTGATGATTGACGCGCGTGTCGGAGTGCAGGTAGGATTAGGGCAATAGGCTCTATTGAAGAGCATGCCTTGATCTGCCAATGCGTCGAGATGCGGAGTCTGAAGTTCCGAGTTGAGGCACCCCAAGGTGTTCCAATGCTGCTGGTCGCTGGTAATAAGTAAGATATTAGGTCTGCTTCTAGTCATAATTTCCCCGTAGTTTGCAAGCGGGAGCTTCCTCTACAAAAAGCCTTCGTGTTGTATTTGTTGATAACGTCAGCATAGCAGTTTACGCGGAATAATTCAAGAAGAATCTTGGAGATGCAATTTCCTGATTGCTCGTTTATGTGGTCATTATACATGGATCTTTTTGAAAGGCTTACTTGTTGTTGTTACTTTTTCTGGAAAGGAAGACTAGGATAGGGTTTTATCAGTCGAAGGGTGCTGGGAGCTTCCAAATCAGAACGCAGTCGAGGTTACCAATGATCTCTTCAGTCTCATCAATAGACCGTCCTTCTGAAATTTTAAAGCAGGGAATCGCAGTGTTAAAAGACGCTGGGGGTGAAACATACGTTCCGCCCCCAGAATTCAGTTGATTAGTAAGTTTCTTTTCTTTCTGTTTAACCACTGTGTCTGCTATTTATCAGCCGATTTGAGCTTACCCCACCGCGTTGTGAGTTTACCGCTTGCAGAGACCTCTCCCCGCAGATGCGTTGTCTGTAAAGTGGTGCGCACCCCGTCCATAGAGACATCTTCTATTTGATAGTAATAGATGGCATTCGGCTTCGCAGTGGTATCTGTGTAGGTATAGACGTGCTTCTCGGATGTCGTGCCGTGCCCCGCAATCAGACCTTTGGTGTTGATAACCGAAAAGTCTCCTGTCTTGCTCTCACTGCGTAGGATATTGAACCCTGCGTTATTGAGTTCGGACTGTGTTATCCAGGTAATCTCAACGTGTCCTGTTGTGGTGTTGCGCACCGGGCGGAAACTCGAGAGCGAAACGGGTAGCGGTCCGCCGAGGCGGTAGCCGGGTGTGCCGACATCGTTGCGATGCCCGTAGAAGGTCAGCGCGTTCCCCATAAGGTCAGACTGCCGCCAAGAGGCTTCCATGAGCCCGGGATCCGCATCATGCGGTCCGGCGCCCATTGCCTTCTTGTTCATGTCGTTGAAGACCCCGCCATAGGTTCGCACAATAGATGTGCGCACCTCACCGCGTTCGGGCAGCTTCCACGCTTGCATGCGCGTAGCGCCCTCTATCTCAACATTGCCGGCTTCGTCCACAATCGTCATCCCCGACTCCCCGGCTTCGTTGACTTTTGCCCGCAGCTCCAGATGAAAACCCTCCGCACTCAGCAACCGGCGCCCGCGCGTCGTCAATCCGAGATCGCTCTGGTGTTTTTCTTGTAGGTTGTAGACGTAGTTATCTGCCACATCGCTGGCACCGCTACCGGAGACCAGCAGCAATGTCTGATTCGGCGGGATATACGTTCCTGCGTCAAACGTGAGCGCTGCATCCACATACGCCTCTATGCTTGTGTCCTCGTTGCGGATTTCGAGTTCCCAGCCCTCAAGGTTTATGGTTTCAGTCATAGAGCTGTTGTAGAGTTCTATCCACTGCGCCAAGTTCCAGCGTGGCCCTGCGTCATACATAATCTCGCTGATACTGACCTTCCCGTCGAAGGCGTAGTCGTCAGCAGTGGATGCGGTATCTTTATCATCAGCGATTGTATTCACAGCCGTGTTGGGGTACCCCGGCGTGCCAGGGGAAGCGACTGTGTCAACGGATTTAGCGAGCCCGCGGTCGTAGCCGGCCCCCATGAACCCGAAGGTCTTCCAATCGTTTTTGTGAACGCGGTTCGCTTGTGACTTTGCCCAATACTTGCCTTGTGCGTTCAAGGCGACATCCCGCCCGAACGACATGGTTCGCGAGGCGAAAGTATTCGTACCGCCGAAGTCGTTATCATCAACGTCTCCCGGCTTCGTCCATCCCACGAACGGCCAGACATATGTATTGAACTTATTGTCTTCCACTCGCTTGAAGAACCCGTTGCCGGCATAATCTTTGATATTTGTCGGCTTGCCAACGTCATCGGCGCTATCGCGCGTGCGCAGCAGGATCAGGAACTTCCCTTCAGCAGGTAGGTTCAGGTTCTTAGCGACCACATACTTGTGGGAGGCCCCTTTGTTGATGTCGGTTTTGTCCAAGAGGTCCTGGACGTTTTTACCCACAGCGAGGTCAACGTTCCTCTGGGGGTCTCGGTTATAGACGACGAGATACTCGCCGGGATTCATCTGATATTCAGGCAGCACGGCGAGGCTGGTGTCCGTGAAGTTGGCATCGCCTGACTCGTGATAACCGCTGCCGTCGTCCTTCATCTTGCCCATGACGAGGCTCAGCTCATAGTTCTTTATATTCACAGCGGCATCCGAGGCATTCTCGCTATTATAGAAGAGCTCTATCCAATCCAAGTTCGCACTTGACGTATCGTTGCGTACTTCGTTGATGATGATACCGGTAGGAGAGATAGAGGCAGGGTTCATAGCAAACCCTACTCCCGGCCCGCCAGGACCAGCCGAGTGAACAGCCCCCGGACTCCCTTTGTAATTGCCCTGGCCGTAATTATGCCGATACTTAGAGGCTTCCCAGGAGGCTTCTGCGCTGCCGTCCCCGAGTCCCTTCAGTTTTCCGCCTTCGACTTTATATGCCTTGCCTGTGGCATCCAGCTCGATCTTCCGGTACATGGAGACCATATCCGTGGGAGCCGCACCTGTATCCGCGTCCCCGTCGGTATCACCGTCTGCCCCTTTCAGTTCCCATGCTTTGCCAAAACGATCGATCGTGGCCACACGATCCATAACGACATACTTGCGTGCATCGGTATTCTCATTATCATCATCGTCCCACATAAACGTCTTACCCGGTTCGGGGACAACGGCGGGATCCAACTGGCTATGGGTGCGATGCCTGATATAATCACTGACTTTCAAAGCACCGGTGTTATAGAGTTCAAGCCATTGGGCACTTGTTCTGTGCGGGGAATCCGTTCCCCAATTTACCTCGGTGATGATGACGCGGTGCTTCAGTGCCTTCAGATCGGCATCTGACGCGTCGGCTTTTAGGGTATAGTTGGCGGCGTTTTCGCCAATTTCGGTTGCTGTCGGCACGCGCATTGAAATTGTGATAGCACCGCCGCGCGTCAGTAACGCCTTCAGGTCCGCTAAATTAGTGTCAAGCTTCGCGTACACAGAGTTACTTATGAAAATATCCTCTTTCTCGAAAGACTTCATAATGAGCTCAAAACCTTTGTCTTTCTTGAGTTGAGTCCAAATATAAAAGTCGTTGCTCTGACTGGCCAGACCGGACACAGCAAAAGCTTGTGTGGTTGCAAAGATAAAGGTGAGTCCTAAGACTACAAAAATCCTGATTTTATCCCATAACATTACGTTCGTTCTCCTCTATTATATTGACTAATGTTAAGTGTTAAAAGACGCTGGCGGTGAAACATACGTTCCGTCCCCAGAATTCAGTTGATTAGTAAGTTTCTTTTCTTTCTGTTTAACCACTGTGTCTGCTATTTATCAGCCGATTTGAGCTCACCCCACCGCGTAGTGAGTTTACCGCTTGCAGAGACCTCTCCCCGCAGATGCGTCGTCTGTAAAGTGGTGCGCACCCCGTCCATAGAGATGTCTTCTATCTGATAGTAATAGATGGCATTCGGCTTCGCAGTGGTATCTGTGTAGGTATAGACGTGCTTCTCGGATGTCGTGCCGTGCCCCGCAATCAGACCTTTGGTGTTGATAACCGAAAAGTCTCCTGTCTTGCTCTCACTGCGTAGGATATTGAACCCTGCGTTATTGAGTTCAGACTGTGTTATCCAGGTAATCTCAACGTGTCCTGTTGTGGTGTTGCGCACAGGCCGGAAGCTTGAGAGCGAAACGGGTAGCGGACCGCCGAGGCGGTAGCCGGGTGTGCCGACATCGTTGCGATGCCCGTAGAAGGTCAGCGCGGTCCCCATAAGGTCAGACTGTCGCCAAGAGGCTTCCATGAGCCCGGGATCCGCATCATGCGGTCCGGCGCCCATTGCCTTCTTGTTCATGTCGTTGAAGACCCCGCCATAGGTTCGCATAATAGATGTGCGCACCTCACCGCGTTCGGGCAGCTTCCACGCTTGCGTGCGTGTAGCGCCTTCTATCTCAACATTGCCGGCTTCGTCCACAATCGTCATCCCCGACTCCCCGGCTTCGTTGACTTTTGCCCGCAGCTCCAGATGAAAACCCTCCGCACTCAGCAACCGGCGCCCGCGCGTCGTCAATCCGAGATCGCTCTGGTGTTTTTCTTGTAGGTTGTAGACGTAGTTATCTGCCACATCGCTGGCACCGCTACCGGAGACCAGCAGCAGCGTCTGATTCGGCGGGATATACGTTCCTGCGTCAAACGTGAGCGCTGCATCCACATACGCCTCTATGCTTGTGTCCTCGTTGCGGATTTCGAGTTCCCAGCCCTCAAGGTTTATGGTTTCAGTCATAGAGCTGTTGTAGAGTTCTATCCACTGCGCCAAGTTCCAGCGTGGCCCTGCGTCATACATAATCTCGCTGATACTGACCTTCCCGTCGAAGGCGTAGTCGTCAGCAGTGGATGCGGTATCTTTATCATCAGCGATTGTATTCACAGCCGTGTTGGGGTACCCCGGCGTGCCAGGGGAAGCGACTGTGTCAACGGATTTAGCGAGCCCGCGGTCGTAGCCGGCCCCCATGAACCCGAAGGTCTTCCAATCGTTTTTGTGAACGCGGTTCGCTTGTGACTTTGCCCAATACTTGCCTTGTGCGTTCAAGGCGACATCCCGTCCGAACGACATGGTTCGCGAGGCGAAAGTATTCGTACCGCCGAAGTCGTTATCATCAACGTCTCCCGGCTTCGTCCATCCCACGAACGGCCAGACATATGTATTGAACTTATTGTCTTCCAGTCGCCTGAAGAACCCGTTGCCGGCGTAATCTTTGATATTTGTCGGCTTGCCAACGTCATCGGCGCTATCGCGCGTGCGCAGCAGGATCAGGAACTTCCCTTCAGCAGGTAGGTTCAGGTTCTTAGCGACCACATACTTGTGGGAGGCCCCTTTGTTGATGTCGGTTTTGTCCAAGAGGTCCTGGACGTTTTTGCCCATAGCGAGGTCAACGGTTGTCCGAGGGTCTCGGTTATAGACGACGAGATACTCGCCGGGATTCATTTGATATTCAGGCAGCACGGCGAGGCTGGTGTCCGTGAAGTTGGCATCGCCCGACTCGTGATAACCGCTGCCGTCGTCCTTCATCTTGCCCCTGACGAGGCTCAGCTCATAGTTCTTTATATTCACGGCGGCATCCGAGGCATTATCGCTATTGTAGAAGAGCTCTATCCAATCCAAGTTCGCACTTGACGTATCGTTGCGTACTTCGTTGATGATGATACCGGTAGGCGAGATAGAGGCAGGGTTCATAGCAAACCCTACTCCCGGCCCACCAGGACCAGTCGAGTGAACACCCCCCGGACTCCCTTTGTAATTGCCCGCGTGGTACTTATGCCGATACTTAGAGGCTTCCCAGGAGCTTTCTGCGCTGCCTTCCCCGAGTCCCTTCAGTTTTCCGTTTTCATAGGCATACGCCTTGCCTGTGGCATCCAGCTCGATCTTCCGATACATAGAGGTCATGGCATTGTCAGGATCATTTGTATCCCTATCGGTAGGTCGATCAATGGCAGTGGTAGAGGGATCAGCATCGGGCTCACCATCGGCGGTATCACCATCTGCCCCTTTCAGTTCCCAGTGCTTGCCAAAACGATCGATCGTCGCGACACGATCCAAAACAACAAACTTGCGGTCAGGTGTGTTCTCATTATTATCAGCGTCCCACATGAACGTCTTACCCGGTTCGGGGACAACGGCGGGGTCTAAACTGGGATGTGTGCGCCACCTGATATAATCCTTGGATTTCAAAGTGCCTGCGTTATAGAGTTCAAACCATTGGGCACCGGTTCTGTGCGGGTAATCCGTTCCCCAATTCACCTCGGTGATGACGACGCGGTGCTTCATTGCCTTCAGATCGGCATCTGATGCGTCGGCTTTCAGGCTATGGTTGTCAGCTCCATCGGTGGTAATTTCGGCTGCTAGCGGCACTCGCATTGAGATTGTGATGGCACCGCCGCGCATCAGTAACGCCTTCAGGTCTGGCAAATCATCGATCTGCCGTCCCGTTACACTGTTAAATAGACGTTCATTACTGGCAGGGGGCGAAGACTTACCGATAACAAGATTGATATGTTTCATAATGAGCGAAAAGCCTTTGGCTTTCCTGAGGGTGGGCCAATATTGATAATCTAAGGGATTCGTAAATGAAGTGATACCGAAAGCTTGTGTGGTTGCAAAGACAAACATGAAGCCTAAGACCACAAAAATTCTGATTTTATTCCATGACATTACGTTCGTTCTCCTCTATTATATTAACTAAGGTGATTGATGGCAGCAGAAACTGCAGATCTATTATCTCTTACTTACAAGTCAAGTTTACGCTTGTGTTGATAACTGAGGCCGCCCAGAGACTCGTAGGTTTCCAATTTCGCGAAATCAGTATTAAAAAGTATCAAAAACCGTTGTTATAGGCGTGAGTATCACGCCTGCTATCTTCCACATGCTGTTGGACTAAATGGAACAAACTGAATAAAATATAATTATACTTTAAACCGCAGATCATGTCAAGTCTTTTTTCTTTTTAACCAGAGTCACTCAATTGTCGTTTATATACTTTTCATGATGCTCGACACTGACGGGGATCCGCTATACCGTTAGTTGTAATTCTGAGGGCTAGTTAGCTTGAGGCACACCATCCAAGTTAGCGAAAATTCTACTACCACTTGGTCCTCTACATTGTAAATATTATCTTTTCCTAAAATTCAAGAGAGGTTCCTGAGCGCTTCAGTATAGACGTGTTGGAGCGGGATGTTATTTCGTTCGGCGACCCGCTTGCAATCTTCATATTCCGGAACTGTTTTGATAACCGTACCGTTGAGGGACCCGCGTTTTGCTTGGATTACGCCCCACTGCGTTTTGACTTTTACAAGCTCGCGAGCGAGTTTAATGCGATCGGCAGTAGAGAATCTAACCCCAAAAGTTGTAGTTTCTGTGAGCAGGAGTTCGACGAGTTTATCGCGCTGGTCGGTTGGACAGAGCACGGTAATCTGGGTTGCGGGTCTCCCTTTTTTCATGAGGATGGGTGTCAAAAACACATCCAGTGCGCCGTTTGCGAGGAGTTGTGTGGTGACGTAGCCGATAATTTCGGGTGACATATCGTCTACATTTGTTTCGAGGATGTCGACGTTATCAGTTTCAGTGTACTGCTGTTTTTTTTGTAAGGTGCTGTCGGCTGTTTTTTCACCGAGGCAGAGCCGGAGGAGGTTGGGGCGTTGTTCAAGGTCTCGGGTTCCAGCACCATATCCGACGCGGTCCAGGTTCATCTGCGGCATAACCCCAAATTTTTGTGAGAGTGTCGTAATGAGGGCTGCTCCTGTCGGCGTAACTAATTCTTTCGGAATGTCGGTTTGTTGTATAGGTAAGCCTTGTAGGAGTTCCATTGTGCTAGGGACAGGGACGGGCATGAGACCGTGCGCACATCGGACGAAACCGCTGCCGAGAGAGAGCGGTGATGCATAGACTGCATCTATTTCCAGATATGCTAAACCGATGACTGATCCAACGATATCCACGATTGAATCAATTCCGCTGACCTCGTGGAGATGAACGTTTTCTTTAGGGGTATTATGGACCTTCGCTTCTGCCTCAGCGAGGTTATCAAAGACGCGTTTTGCGGTATCTCGAATTTCCGAATCTAACGTACTCTCGTCGAGCAGTTTGAAGATATCGGAGAGATGCCGATGGGGTCCGTGCTTGTGGTGCGATTTAGCGAAATTTTCCTGTGTAGAGAGATCCTCGGCGTGAAGTGTGTGGGCTGGGTGTACTTCTACGATGGCTTTGGTACCGGTAATACCGTGTTTTGCCGCTTTCTCAAAATGTAAGCTGAATTCAGTTTCAAGTTTGAGAGATGCTAATCTGGTTTTTAGGAATTCTGGCGGTACGCCTGCATCAACAAGGGCTCCGAGTGTCATATCCCCGCTAATGCCTGAGAAGCAGTCGAAGTAGGCGATCTTCACGTCTTTATTCTCCTATATTTAGGGATCTTGAAGCAACTGTTGCAGCAAGTCTTTGGAATCGTGTCGTTTGAGTTTACCGAGGGCTTCAGCTTCTATTTGACGGACTCGTTCCCGGCTGATTCGGAGTTTGTCTCCGATGTCCGCCAACGTGTATTCTGTGCCGTCCATTAAACCGTATCGTAGAATAATCACTTGCGTCTCACGGGGATTGAGTTTCCTGTTGAGGACTTCGGTGATAACCTCTATTTTAGCGTAGTCAAGTAGGTAATTTTCCGGTGTAATTTGGGACTGATCCGGAATCAGTTCAGCGAAGGAGCCATCTGGGGAATCTTCATTAATTGGGGCATCAAGCGGAACGGGTTCTTTGGTGGAGTTGAAGATTTCTATGACCTTTTTTTCCGTGAGTTCGACAGCGTTTGCGATTTCCCTTGTGGTCGGTTCGCGTCCGAGTTCCGTAGTCAAATCTGATTGGGCCAGCTTAATAGCGCGGCGTGCTTCGCCGATGTAACAGGGGACTCGAATCATTTGTCCTTGTTGATCGAGCGCGCGCTTGATGGATTGCATAATCCACCAGGTTGCGTAGGTGCTGAAACGGAAACGGAGCGTGTGATCGAACTTATCTACTGCTCGCATCAATCCGAGACTTCCTTCCTGCATCAAATCGAGGAAGGTTAGAGATGTTTTGCTAAAATGATGCCGTTTTGCAATACTTGCGACGAGCCGAAGATTGGCTTCTACAATTTTGAGTTTAGTGCTGTGTGTGATTTGGTCTGCGGCTTCCAATTGGCTCAGCAGCCATTTGATACGTCCCAATTCACTTTGCACATCTTCAAGAATGAAGAAAAATGTGCTTCGGTTCCAAGAGGTAGTAACCCCTTCGGGTAACACATCCGCAGGGAGTGTGGCTAAAAGCGTTGTAATCTCAGAGCAGATAACGTCTGATTCTTGAAGCAACTCTGTTTCTTGGTGCAGGTCGAGCGCTTTTGTGTGCATAAAGCGGGGGTTGCGTTCCAAAGATGCCTCTATAGGCAGTCGTGTTCTGCCTCGTCCGGGTAGTTCTTCCATTTTTCCGGTGGAGGTTTTGATGTTGTTCCGGATCATTTTCTGGGCGTATGTCTGAAATGATGCCCCGCGTTGTGTGCTGTCACTGTCAATAGCATTCAGAAGTCCAAGGCTTCCTGCCTGTATCAATTCGGGTGGCGATGTCGCGTTAACATGTTTTTTCACGAGGTGTAGATTCCCCTTGAAAATTTTCCACCGTATCTGCTTTAGCAAGTCTGTTTTTGTTTCTAATTTCCCCAATAGGATGCCAAGTGCTTGAATTTCAGCGTGGAGTCGGTCTATAATTAAACCGTGTTCTGATTGTGAGGGTTCAAATTTGTGCTTACCTTCAGAGTTACGGTTCTCGGTAAGGTTCAGGACCTTGAGTATCCACTCTGGAAATTGATTCAGCACAGTCGAGAACATTTGAAACCCTTCTTGGTATTTTTCGAAAAGAGCTATTTCTTGTTTGGGATTAAGCAACGGGGTTTTCGCTATCTTCTGTAGATAGGCGAAGGTTTCGTCCTTTGGTGATTCCGGAGCGGTGCTCTTCTCTTCATCATCTTCAAAGAATTCTGATTCAACCGAGTATACCGGGTAGTGCTTTTTCATGTCCTCACCTCGCTATTGTCTGGATTTAACGATAGAGATATTTTTCTGATATTTAGTTAGCACATCAGAAATGATCAAAAAAGGTTTAAATTTTTGTACTATATGTGCTATGCTATTAAGCGCAGCCTGCACTCTATTTTCTCACTAGAAATATTGACTTGCAAGCGCCCTTTAAAAATGCCATATAAAGATTGGAGGCAGTAATGGATCAACTTACGCAAAGTGCAGTAATTGAAAGATGTCAAGCCGGTGGATCTCTTTCTGGCGAAAACCTTGCAAACTTAGATTTAGCGAATCAACCGCTTGTAGGCGCTGATTTATCGGAGGCAGATCTGAGCGGTGCCGACTTGCGGAACGCTGATTTAACAGATGCGAATTTAAACGATGCTAATCTCGTTGGAGCGAACCTTTCTGGGGCAACTTTACAACGGGCGTACCTTGTCGGCTCTAATTTAACAGATGCTAACCTTGAGGGCGCCAATCTGTGTGGCGCCTTCCTCAGCGGTAGCTTGCTCTGTAGCACAAACTTCCGGCGGGCAGATTTACGACGAGCTACTCTCGGTTGCCCGAAATGTGAAGTGCCGGAACCCTTCGGTTCACTTACCAATTTTGAGAAAGCGAACCTCGAAGAGGCGGTTTTCGGTGAAGTCAAGCTCAAAGGTGTTATCTTACTAGATGCCAATTTCAAAGATGCCTATCTATACGAGGTAGATCTCTCTGAAGCTGTCTATCGCGAAGTCGATCTTGAAGGCGCTATTACTAAAAAAGGCAGAAATTAGGTTTTTGACGATCGCTTCTGATCAGCTGTGCTCGTTGTCTTTGCAGTATTCTAGTTGCTAGGGAACCTGGGGTCCCTTTTTATATTCAGGTTTCCGCTGTTTCTGTTATCACTACATTGATTTGGAGACCGAAATTGAGAGATTCTGACCGCATGATTGATCCACATTTTTCTAATATATGTGACGTTAATGGAGTGTAAGAGGTTTATCTAAATTTCATTTTTTTTCGTAGAGTATGATTAAGTTACTGAAACTGCATATCACAGAGTTTTTGATACAAACCGCCCTTTGCTAACAGTGTTTCGTGTGTCCCGCTTTCTAGGATTTCTCCGTCTTTAATAACAAGAATTTTATCGGATCGAACGACGGTTGAGAGTCGGTGTGCGATGATAAAACTCGTTCTACCTTCCATGAGATTCGCTAAGGATTCCTGAATGAGTGCCTCAGCTTGCGTGTCTAACGAGGAGGTTGCCTCATCTAGGACGAGGATCGGTGCGTCTTTCAGGATAGCGCGTGCGATGGAGAGTCGTTGTTGTTCTCCGCCCGAGAGTTTCATCCCTGCTTCTCCTGTTAGGGTTGCATAGCCTTTCGGAGTTTTTGTTATAAAATCGTGGGCGTTTGCTTGTTTTGCTGCAGCGACAATCGCGTTTTCGGTAGGACTTGGGCATCCGTAGCCTATATTTTCCAGAATGGTTCCGTCGAATAGGAAGGTGTCTTGTGGAACGAATGCTATATTTTCTCGCAAGGATGCCAAATTTACTTCAGAAATCGGGATATCGTCAATCAGGATTCTGCCAGAACGCACTTCATAAAAACGCAAGAGCAGATTAAGGAGTGTTGTTTTTCCACTACCACTAGGTCCGACAAACGCGACAACTTCTCCCTGTTTCGCTTCAAAGGTTACGTTTTTAATAATAGGTTTTGCTGTTAGTGGTTCAGTATAGGAGAAGGAGACGTTCTGAAATGTGACGGTCCCGCGCACCTTTTGTAGCACGATATTCTTCTCCGTTTTCTGTGTTCTAGTGATGTGTGTTTGATTCTTCTCGCTCGTCTCCGGTTCGAAATCGAGGAGATAAAAAATTCGTTCTGCAGAGGCGAGGCACTGTTGTAAAGCACTGTTGACGTTACCAATGGTTTTAATGGGTTTGAACATCCAGCCGACCATCATGATAGAACCGATGAACCCGCCGTGAGAAAGTTGACCGGTAATAACTTGCCAACATCCGAGTCCGAAAACAGTGGCAATGCCGAGTGCACCTACCCATTCAATCGTTGGTGGAAGAAGTGCTGCGAAGCGGGCGCGCTGCATAGCTGATCGATATTGATCCTGAGTGATAGATCGGAAACGTTCGGTTTCTGTGTGTTCCGCGGTGAAACTTTTGATAATCTTGATGCCGAAAAGGGTCTCTTTGAGTTGTGAGTAGATGCTTGCACTCTGTTGCTGGATTTCTGTGCTGGCGCTACGGATTCGCGAACCGATGAATGTGATGAGGTAAGCAAGAGCTGGGAGGATGATCAGGACAAACACCGTCAGTTTGAAGCTTTTGATCAACATTGCAGAGACAAAGACACCAACAAGGACAATAGCGCGTATGATATTTGCCATTGCGGCGACGAGATTCTGCCACACGCGGACATCATCCGTAATACGTGCTAGGAGGTCCCCGGAACGTTCTTCGCGTAGGACTCCTAAAGGCGCGGATACGATTTGCTGGTAGAGTTCGTTCCGTAACCGGAAAGCCAGTTTATGCCCGACGCGCGCCATGACGTAATCGTTGCCGTAAACGAAAAAACCTTTAATGAAAACAAGCGCTAGCACACCACCAAGCAACCAAAGGAAGACTTTAAGAGCGTCCCCGGCAGTTGTGAGTGATATTTCAAAACCTTTAAAAGCAAACGGCCCTTCGTGCTGAAAATAGCGGACAGATACAGGTTCGTCAAATCGGTTTCCTCCGACGGCTGCAAGTCCGTTAAGGGTATCTGTGAGAATTTGCAGGGCACCTAGGTTACATACCGCATCCACTAAGGCACACCCCATTGCTAAAAAAATAGAACCGGTGTAAGGGGTATGATACCGCAGGAATCGGGTAAAGGTTGCGTTTTTAAGGGCAGGTTTTTTGTCCATACTGACTTCGGCATGCATAAGGTTCTTTAGTTTTCCCAAAATTTTGTACTGGAAAGCCCTGATTTAGTCGCGGAACAGACGAAATCCATTCTTTGTAGGACATTCTTGTTCGGGATAGCACACTTTCCCTCAACACGTTGGGGTATTCCAAAGGGGTGCTCCACAATCGTAATCTGTCTTCTTAAAACGAAATGGTCCTACGGCATACCCGTTATTTTAGTTGGTAGCCACCAAATTGAAGAACACAGGTGTGCTTCGCGGTGTTGCCCCCTTTTGAAGACGGACAACGGATGCTGAATTCTCGCTTCTGGAAGTCTACTTTCTCGATGACTCCGATAGCATCAGTGTTGCCGGACGTACTATTAATGAGTCCAACCAAGCGATGTTGGAAGTAAGCCCGGACTTCTGAAATAATACTTGTTAGACTTAAATAGTTCTGGATGTGTGTGATCATAGTTTTGGAAAGTGGTTTTGATCCAACCAGACATAAGGAGCGGTGCCCCCATTCGGCATAGTGGATCTGCATTTCAGCGAGTTGAGAGAGTGTTTTTAGTTCTTTTTCGTTTGCTGCGCGTCCGATGAAAAACGGGGTCCGTCCGCCGCGGATCTGCTCAAAGGGTATCTGTTGCAGAGAACTCTCGGAAAAATAGGCATCGAATCGGGCTTTTCGGTATAGTCTGCGGGCGTTTCTGCTTCTGGATTGGATGCCGCGGGGTGGAAGGAGATAGTGAACGTCGATCCACGCTTGTTGGTTATAGCACGTCGTTATTCGATCCAATTCGGTAGAACGACCGATACCGACTAAATGGTGTGGTTTAATGAGTTCTATCTTTTGTTGCTTCAGAATAACAGCTAGCGGATCGTAAATATAACCGCTTGTATCAACGACAATAAAATCGGCTTCGGTTTCCCTTGCGCCATCTACCATGAGCCGGGTGCCTGTGAGTGTCTCGAGGTAGCATGCGCGCGGTGATAAATTACCTACGAAGTAAAGCTGATCGGCTGTGCCGTCGAGTTCGATGGGGGCCATCTCGGGTGTAAATGATTTCATTCCGATTGTTGTCGGGGGTCCAATGTGGGATTGCCCGACATCAGTATCTACGAAGCCTGTCTTCAAACCTTGTGCAAGGGCAGCATCGACCAAAAAACGGCAGAAAGTCGATTTTCCGGTGTCGGTTGTGCCTATTACAATTACAATCTTTTGAGGTTTGACAATACGGTTTGCAAGCGTTCGCCAATCCTGATTAACTCGGTACGTGCTGTCCATCTTTCTCTTTTAGTAGCTTCGGTTTCCGATGGAAAGGCCGCAGCGTTTAATCACTGAGGTTAAGTTCATAACGGAATGTAACACCGGGGAATCTGAACATCTCATCTAAAGCGGGAGTCTGTTTAATACCGAGAAGTTGTTCGAGCAGAGATGCTTTTTTTTGTTTGCGTATGACCCTCGGTTTGCCGTCGATGTTTGCTAATTCTCCGGCGAGTTCAATCGCCTCAGGGAGGTTACCGATCCGATCTAAGAGTTTTGCGTCTCTTGCTTGCTGTCCAGAAAAAATTCGTCCGTCTGCAAGTTCTACGATCTCGGGGCGGCTCAGGAGACTTTTTCGTGCTTCGAATATTGTATCCACAAATTGATTGTAGACGCTATTCACAGTCGTTTGGAGGACGGCTTGCTCCTTCTCGGTCAGTTCGCGGAAAGGCGAACCTGTGTCTTTAAATTCGCCACTTTTAATGACGTGGTGTTCAAGTCCAATTTTATCGTATAAGCCTTTCATCCGGGTGAACTGCATGATAACGCCGATGCTGCCGGTCAGTGTCCCTGGGTTTGCCATAATTGTGTCAGCGGCGCATGCAAGGTAGTAGCCGCCAGACGCAGCCGTACCCCCCATTGAAGCGACTATAGGTTTGTCTACTTTCTGTAATTCGCTGTAGATTTCTTGGACTGGCGCGACGCTGCCTCCGGGTGTATCAATACGAATCACAATTGCCTTGATACTCGGATCATCGCGGTAGGTATGAATGAGTTTGATTGTCTCCTCTGACTTTGTGATAATGCCTATAATGTCTATTACTGCAACCTTTGGTCCGATGGATGTGCCACCACTCATTGAGCGGAAGATTAGCAGTAAGAAAAACAGACCCACAATGATTCCGAGGAAAATAAAAACACGTTTCTTTTTCATTTTTTAATAATTTTCGGTTGTCAACTATCAGGCCTCAGTCGAATAACGGTTAGGGGGCAGCAAGAGCATTTTGTATTAGAAAGTGATGGACAACTGTTGTCCTCTACTGCCCCTCAATAACCGACGATTCATGGCGACTTTGCGATGAGAAACCATAAGGTTCTCAGGAGCCATCTTATATCGGAGGCGATGCTGTGTGTTGTAACGTAGTGGAGGTCCAAATTGAGTTTTTTCGGCATGAGCTCGGTGATGTAGTAGTGTTCTGGATTCGGTTGCCCTTTGAGTTTTTTCTCTTCATCACGATTGGCGAGTTGCGACGGGCCGGTCATTCCAGGTTTTACTAGCAGCACTTGCCTCTGCGTTTTTGTGTAATATTTGACGTAAACTGGAGCCTCGGGACGCGGCCCGATGAGACTCATCTCACCTTTTATAACGTTGATTAGGTTTGGAAGTTCATCCAATTTTGTCTGTCTCAGAAATCTACCGATGTGTGTGACGCGTGTGTCGTTGTAAGTTGTCAGACTCCCGCCGATGCTATCAGCGTTAAGTACCATCGTTCTGAATTTATACATCTCAAAGAGTGCCCCGCCTCTGCCGACCCGTGTTGCTTTGTAAAACGTGGATCCTTTCGATTGCAGCTTTGCGAGAACGGCACCGAGGAGAAAAAGCGGGGATAAAAAAAGGATTCCGACAGTTGCCAATAGCAGATCGAATGTCCGTTTTGTCCAGTCGCGTTTGAACTTTACAATATCTTGCGTATCTAAGGTTAATGGCTTGGTATGGTTCATGTCCTTTCACTATCTTATAGGTCTAGCGGCGATTCGCGCTGGCGGTTTCTGTTGCTGTTGGAAATTGAATAATCTCAGATGTGTTATCTGTGTCGCTTTCTGTAAGGAATGCGCGGTTTGGCTGATATGTTGGAACCAACTCTTGGAATTTAGAAACGATACTTTCTGCATTTAACGTATCTGCAAGCTGCGAGAGTTCCTCGATTTGAGAGATGAGTTGTTCTTCCTCAATCTGCTCGAGCTGTGCGACGAAAATGCGTTGGTGCTTTGTTGCGGTGACACCTTCTTGCGGTGTCAGGAGTTCTTCGTACAATTTTTCACCCGGTTCTAAACCTGTGAATGCGATTTTGATGTCTCTATCAACTTCGAGTCCAGAGAGGCGGATCAGGTCTTCGGCGAGGTCAAGAATCTTAATCGGGTCGCCCATATCTAACATCAGGATTTCGCCGCCGTTTCCCATAGCACCGGCTTGAATTAGGAGTTGCACGGCCTCAGGGATTGTCATGAAGTAGCGAGTTGCTTCGCGGTGCGTAACCGTGACGGGCCCGCCTTTCGAAATCTGACGTTTGAAATTAGGTAGTACGCTGGCGCGACTTCCGATAACGTTTCCAAAGCGGACTGCGATGAATCGGGTGCCGTTTTGTTTCGCCTTACACTGTATGAGTTTTTCCGTCACACGTTTGGAGACTCCGTAGACGCTTGTCGGATTCACGGCTTTATCGGATGAGACGAGGATGAACGCCTCGACTTCGTGTTTAATTGCGGCATCAATCAGGTTTTGCGTGCCGAGAATATTATTTTTCACGGCTTCATCAGGGTGGTTCTCCATGAATTTGACGTGCTTGTGAGCGGCTGCGTGGAAAATGATATCTGGACGGTATTTATGGGTAATTTGTGAAATTTTTGCGTTGTCTCGAATGTCCCCGATAATGACTGCGCGATTGAGTTCTGGTTCGAACTCTTGAAGTTCTATGTCCGTGTGGTAGAGGCTATTTTCGCCGCGTCCAAATAGGATAAGGAGTTCAGGAGTCAGCTTGGCGACTTGACGGCACAGCTCGGACCCGATTGACCCGCCTGCGCCTGTTACCATGACCCGTTTACCGGAGAGATATTTGGAAACTTCAGCGATGTCCATTTGTGAGGTGGATCGGTTCAGAAGGTCTTCATAACGTACTTCTCGAATTTGACTGACACTTGCTCGTCCTTCAAGGATGGCGTGGATATTCGGAACAATTTTAAATTGGCATCCACGGTATTCGCATTGTCGGACGATGTCTCGGATTTTCCCGCCCGGTGCGGATGGAATGGCAATAACAACCTCGCTAATCTCGCGCTTGCGGGCGATGTAGGTGAGGTCTCGGGTTGTGCCGAGCACTTCAAGCCCCGCCACGCTTCTACCAACCTTTTGTGGGGCATCATCAATGAATCCTACTGGAACGTAGCCTTTCTGTGGGTGGTTTCTGAGGGCACGAAGCACCCCGATACCAGTCTCGCCTGCTCCAACAATGAGCACTTTTGTTGGCGGTTTTCGCGATCGAAGTTGTGTCGCTCTGGCGTTTTTGTTCTTTGAAAGCGTTGATGATTGGGAATGTGGATATACTGTTGCCCGGTTCTCTTGAAGGATTCTGGCGGAGAACTTGGTGAATCCGATCAGCGCAAAGTTATAGAGACCGTCGATTAAGAAGAGTACCCAAGCGATTTTCATTAAGAGGGAGAGTCCGATAAGTCCAACGGTCGCGAGCGTAATTGCGGCCGCCAATGTGCGGAATTCCTTCACAGAGGCATATTGCCACATCGGTTTGTACAGATTAAAGCCGAGTAACAACCCTATGCGGATTGTAGTCACAACGACGGCGATACCTAGAAAGTAGGAGTAGGGTGATATATCTACGGTCTGTAGTAGAGCGGAGAACGGGTTAGGCTGTTTTAAGAGGTCAAAACCGAATTGCTTGCTGGTCAAATAAGCAAATAGAAATGCAAGGTTTACTAGAGCTGCGTCAATGAGAATTGTCGAACTCCACTTTATTTTGGATTTATCCATATCCGTTCCTCGATGGGTTGTCAAATGGCAGCTGTCAGTACGGTTTGCTACACAAACCTTTCAGTCGCGAGTTAAGGGTCAATAGAGACTTATCGCTTGCTTGTGTTTCCATGTTTGCACTGATTGCCAATTGTTATTTTTTTTTCAATCTGTGTGTAGACGTGCTCTAAGCGTTCCCCGATGACCTCCCAGCTATAGTTGGTTTCGACACGGTTTCTAGCAGTTTGGGCGATATTTTCTCGCAGTTGTTTATTGTCTAGCAGGTGGATAACCTCTTCGGCAAAGGCTTTCGGTGTATCGGCGACGCGTAACTCTTTCCCAATTTCTGCCTGTAATCCCATTGCCCCGACAGAAGTTGTGACGACGGGCACTTTCATTGCCATTGCTTCCAAATTTTTGGTTTGTATTCCTGATCCGGCGCGTAAAGGTGCGACAAAAACGGACGCTTCTTCGAAATACGGACGGACATCGGGGACGTGCCCGGTAACGACGATGCTGTTATGTGTCCTAAGCCGCTGTACCTGATCAGATGGATGATTTCCTACGATGTAAAAACGCGCTTTAGGATGCTGTTCTCGAACGCGTGGGAAAATTTCGTTGCAGAAATAGATCGCGGCGTCCGAGTTCGGAAAATAGTTCATTGTTCCAGTAAAAAGCAGCATCGGCGAAGCGGAGGGCTGGGTGTGTAGGCTTGGATTCGGTCGGAAATATCCGAGGTCAACCCCCATCGGAACGATCGATAAATTGAGGCTATTGTCCTGCTTCAACAGATAGTCTCGGTCGAAATGTGCGACGACGGTGCCGCAGTCAAAAGCCTTCATAATGGTGATTTCATAGCGCCGTACTCGCTGCTCCTCCAATTTTACCAAAAAACGTTTTGCAATACAATCTAAATTTGCGCGTCGGTTGAGATTGAGCGCCAGAGAATCACACAAATCTAAAACTTTTGCTGGGGCTTGTGCGTCCGTCACGTATTGTCCCATTCGGAAGAGTTGTGCATGAATAAGCTCGAAGCGTTCTTCTGACAGAATTTGGTTAACCTTACGTTGCATCTGTGGGGCGTACCAGTAGTGCAGCTGAAGTGGGTGCTTCGATAAGCAGTGAAGTCCGGTATTCAAGAATGCAAAATAACGATGGAAACGCACCCACTCTACCCGTTCACAAAAGGATTCCAAGTGTTTCGCTGATTCAATATCGCTCTCGGATTCAGCAAAATAAACGAGCGTTATAGCATGTTGTTTCGAAAGCTGCTTGATAAAGTGGTACGACCGAATCCTGTCGCCTCGATGTGGTGGGTACGGGCACCGGAGGCTTAAAAATAAAATTTTCATTTCTGATAGTCGGTGTCTGCTGAGATATGTTTATTATTCTTCGGGCAGCTCGGCTTCATCAATCAGCATGACTGGAATGCCGTCGCGAATTGGATAACGGCGCTTGCATTCCCCGAGGCATACTAGTTTCTGCTGTTTTTCGATATGTTTTATCTCACCTCTACATGCCGGACATGCTAGGATGTCAAGTAAAGTTTTAGAGAGTGTATATGGGGTTTCAGAGTTCAAACGGATTCTCCATTTGTTGATTTTTGGCTGTCAAGTTTTCGGTTCCTGTACTTCCTGCGATCAATAAAGAGATATTTGTGGTGGTTGCAAACGTATGTAATACCGGCAGTAAGTGGGTTGTTGATATGATAGCCGCTGGCTGACCTGCATTATCTACCGTGGCACCGCTTATACTTCTTGCCGCTTCCACAGGGGCAGGGTGCATTTCTGCCGACTTTTGGCATGGTACCCATCGCTTGTTGTGAGGCGAATTCGGCATCGGCACTGTCTGAGGTTGCTTGCCGGTTTCGAGACCTCCTCGGTTGAGGATTACGAGGTTTCCCTGTTTGGCGACTCGGAGCACGGCGAGGTGCTTCGGTATTAACGCGAGACTTGAATATGAATTCGCTAACTTCTTCCTCAATATGCTGGTACATACTCTCAAAAACAGCTAGTGCCTCGTTCTTGAAGACGACGATTGGGTCTTTACCGCCGTAGCCTGCTCCGAACCGGATGCCCTCTTCAATGTAGTCGATATTATAGAGGTGATCCTTCCAGTGATCGTCTATTCTATCGAGCAGGAGCAACCGTTCGAGAAGGCGCATCATCTCTGCTCCCATTTCGGATTCGCGTTCCTCATACGCGATGCGTAATGCCTCCAAGGTCTGCTCTTGGACCTCATCCAGACTTGCTTGTGCTAAAGGCGTTTTCCAAGTCGGCGCAATTGGAAAAGTGTTGGTTAGCCACTGTTCGAATCTGTCTGGGGTCTCGAAGGTGTCTCCTTTTTCCGACACATTATCGTCGATGGAGTCTGCGACGACTCTCTCAATCATTTCCCAAATTGTGGACTTAAGGCTGCCGTGGATTTTGATCTCTTTTTCAGCGAGTGTTGTGAGACCTCCACCTTCTGCTGAATTCCCGTCTTCTGGCGATTCTGCCGAGTCCGTGCCGGAAACGAGAACGGTATCGCGCAAGGTATAGATGGTGTCGCGTTGTGAATCCATGACATCATCAAATTTGAGGAGGTTTTTGCGGATTTCAAAATGCATCTGCTCAACGCGGGTTTGCGCTTTCTCGATGGATTTGGTGACCCAGGGGTGTTCCAAGGGGACCTCTTCGTCCATTCCGACACGTGTCATTAACCCTTGCAAGCGCTCGGATCCGAATTTCCGCATCAATTCATCTTCAAGAGAGAGGTAAAATCGCGATGAGCCGGGGTCGCCTTGTCTCCCGGATCGTCCGCGGAGCTGGTTGTCGATACGTCTTGACTCGTGTCGTTCTGTGCCGACGATATGGAGGCCGCCAGCGGCTAGTACTTCTTCTCGGTTTTTGTTACAAATCGCTTCCGCTTTTGCGAGAGCCGTCTGGTATTCTTCGGATTCTGGGGAGAGGGCATCTACTTTAACTTTCTGTTTGCGGAGCATTTCGGTTGCTAGACCTTCGGCATTGCCGCCGAGAAGGATGTCTACACCTCTACCAGCCATATTGGTAGCGATTGTAACGGCTCCCGGGATGCCTGCTTGTGCGATAATATCCGCTTCGTGTGCATGCTCTTTGGCGTTCAAAACTTGATGTCGGATGTTTCGATGTTTAGCTCTGAGCATTTTGCTTAATTTCTCGGAATTTTCGATGGAAACTGTGCCGACAAGGACAGGCCGTCCGTTTTCATGCTGCTCGACGATGTCTTGTAAGACGGACTTGTATTTTCCTTCTTCGGTTTTATAAATCTGGTCGGGGTTGTCTATCCGAATCATCGGTTCGTTTGTTGGTATAACGGTCACTTCTAATCCGTAGATGTGTGCGAACTCGTTTGCCTCTGTGGCGGCGGTTCCAGTCATACCTGCGAGTTTATCGTACATCCGGAAATAGTTTTGGTAGGTAATCTTGGCACCGGTTTGGTTTTCCTGAAGGATTCTAACGCGTTCTTTTGCTTCAATCGCTTGGTGGAGCCCTTCGCTTAGGCGTCTACCGACTTGTTTGCGTCCTGTGAATTCATCGACGAGGAGGACTTCTCCGTTTTCAACAAGGTAATCAACGTCGCGTTTGTAGAGATGGTGTGCGCTGAGTGCTTGATTGACATGGTGCACCATAGCGATATTGGTGTGTTCATAGAGGTTTCCTACGCCGAGGTGTCGTTCGACTTCTTCGACGCCTTCGTCGGTGAGGGTTACACTACCGCGTGATTTCCCTTGTTGATCTATTTGGAAGTGTTCATCTTTACGGAGCTCGGTGACGACGCTGTTGATTTGTTTGTAGAGGTCAGCGGGTTTGCCGGAGGGTTCTGAAATGATGAGCGGTGTGCGTGCTTCGTCGATGAGGATGCTATCGACTTCATCAAGGATAGCGTAGACGTGTCCGCGTTGCACCTTTGCCTCAAACGAAAGTGCCTTGTTATCCCAGAGGTAATCGAATCCGAATTCGCTGTGAACGCCGTAGGTAATGTCTGCTTTGTAGCCGAGTCGTTTTTGTTCGTGAGGCATCTGGCTGAGTGTTAATCCTACGGAGAGTCCGAGGAAGTTATAAATCTTCCCCATCCATTCCGCGTCGCGGCGAGCGAGATAGTCATTGACGGTTGCGAGATGTACGCCTTTTCCTGTTAGTGCGTTGAGATAGACAGCAAGGGTTGAGGTGAGCGTTTTACCTTCGCCTGTCCGCATCTCAGCGATATTGCCTTGGTGGAGCGCGATGCCACCCATGATTTGCACATCATAATGTCGTTGTTTCAACGTCCGAACTGCGGCTTCTCGGACGACAGCGAATGCCTCTGGTAAGATAGCATCAAGCGACTCGCCAGCATCTAATTGTTGACGGAGAGCTGGTGTTTTGGATTGCAGCTGTGTGTCTGTGAGTTTTTTGAGTGCGGGTTCGTGCTGATTGACGGCTTCAACAGTGGCCCGAAACTTTTTAACATCCCGGTCTTCTTTGCTACCAAATACTTTGGTTATCACTTTTTGGAACATAGTCGTTATCCTATTGTAAAGGGTTCGGTTGTCAGAAACGGGCATCTTTCTGACCTATAACCGGTGCAAGAAATCTCTGGTTTTTAAGCCTTTGGTCGGCAAGCACGAAAACCCTACCCTTAATTCTATATCTCTGTCGGTTCTGGGTCGAGGTGGACTAACAAATTCTGTCCGTCTATTTTCTTACGTAATATCGTATAAATCACCGTATTTCCAACAGAGGCGATTGAAAACACATGAGCGACAACGAGTGCTGCCCCGATGAGTATTGTGATTGTCAGAAAAATAGCCGCCACTGTTGTTGTGAGAGCTGCACTTTCTTGTGTGCCCCTGCTGATGTCGAAGACACCGAAAGCGTTGATATAAGGGAGTGCTGCTAACTTTTCGATAGCGCCACTGAGCCAGCCGTTTGCATGGCTCATAAAAGTTTTCATCTCTTCGGCGTGTAGGAGGCATATCGGGAGCATCACAAGCGAGAAACCGTAGAGACAAAAAAACGCCCAGATAGGGACAAAGATAAGTTTGATAAGAAACACCAGTACTTCATAGCACACTGCATGCCACGGTTTGTTCCAAACGATGGCGAATTGCTGATAAATTGTTTCAAATGCATCTGCCCCTGTTGTAGCGACGACAACGGGCACAAAGAGCAGGCTTACACTGAGGACCACTGTGATTAATGCTATCAGCACACCGAAGAGGAAACCGATCGGCATGAACACGGAGGCGAGCGTGAGAAACGGTTTACCGATTATCGGCAGCTTTCCAAGTCCGGCGACCCCGAGGGGTATTAACGTCAGAAATATTAGGATGAAGAGTAAGCCGATGAACGCACCCAAAACGGATTTCCAGTGTGCTTTTAGGAATGTTACAGCATCCGCCACCGGAAAGAAGAAGTCTCCACGAAGTTGTTCAACTGTTATTTTGGAAACTACCGTGCTTGCGAAAAAAAAGATACAAGCGAAACTTATTGTGCCTATCCACATCGCGATTTCAGTTATTTGTGTGAGTTCCGCGTCCCCGAAGGGTGTTACCGGTAGGAGCCCGTGCTGGTTCCAAAAGTCTTGTACTGCGGTTTCTCCGATGGTGAAGAGACTGAGATATACCAAGATTTCATAAGTCAGGTACGCGAGCAGGAGTCCAATAAAATGGACGCAGATTTTTCGTCCGCTGAATCCGTAGCGGATAACTTGAAAAATATCTCTGAAATCGAAATAACATTTTTCCATTTTTCCATGTAGGAATTCTTCTATAATTTTACTCACTTTGTATCTTAATGATACTACAATTTGCGCGGTTCTGTCAAATCTTTATTTTCGTGGTTAGGGTTGTCTCTTTTTCCATTTTGTTGATTTTGGTAGGAGGAACTAGCAGCTGGAGGGTTACTCCTCCAAAAATTGTCGGGGTTCATGAATGGGGCTGTTTAGTTATCGGTTATGGATTGTCGGTTTTCAGTTGTAGGTGCAACGACTTTGGCGGTGACAGGGAAAGTCAAAGTACGTTCGTTGGGGAACGCTACAGTGAGTAAGGATGTGAAGTGTCCCCTGTTTGTCAGGGGGCCCAGCTGAATAGTAATAAGGGCGGTATCTGGTGCCATTTTCCATGTTAGGTTTGGATGGTTTGATGGCAAGAGCCGGATAGCGGCTCTGTTAAGTGGGGCATGGACGGCAAGGGTAAAGGTTTTTTGATGGCGGGTCTCGAGTTGAATATCCCCGAAATCGCAGACATCGGGGGTAAGCACTGCGAACCGTTTTGCAGCAGCGATGATCGTCAAATGGACAGTCGGGGTTTTCGAACTGTCTGTAAAAAAGGTCGCTGTTACTGAAGTCTCGTCGTCAGGTAGGAATTCTGGGTTGATGGTTATCTGGAAGGTCACTTCTGTCTTTGGTGGAATCGCCCCTGGTGCTGTGATTTCGGCATAACTGCACCCTATATGGACGTTTTGAATGTGAAATGCGTTTTTACTAGTGTTTCGTGCTATTAGGGACCGTGTTACGGGGCCTTCCCATTCTCGGAGGATTCCGAAGTCAATAGCGTACTGTTCTAGAGCTAGTTCGGGTGCAGGATACTGCGGGTTGTTGATGAGGACGATAA
This sequence comes from Candidatus Poribacteria bacterium, assembly GCA_964291315.2. Taxonomy (GTDB): domain Bacteria; phylum Poribacteria; class WGA-4E; order WGA-4E; family WGA-3G; genus WGA-3G. Next base: position 400,207 of record OZ219750.1, read on the forward strand.
TAAGCCCAGAGATCAGGAGAGTCGGTATAATAACGGTTGTGAGGATTGTGCGTTTGGACATAGTTTGCATCAATATATATTGTATCACTCTTCAGCAAAATAGACAATTTTTTTCTTGCGTATCGGAGAAAGCGACCCCCGGCAGAGAGATGCGTTCGTCTGTGAGGTCGTCTATTTTCTATATGATACGGGTCCCCGCTCGAACTTGGCGCAGTGGATAGAGCTCTACAACAGTTCTATGAGCGAGACGATAGACCTTGCGGGCTGGGAGTTAGAAATCCGCAACGAGCGGACAGTGACTGGTTCGTATGTCAATGCGAAGTTCACATTTGATGCGGACACGTATCTGCCGCCGAATCAGACGTTGCTGCTGGTGTGGAACAATAGTGCGAACGATGTTGCGGAGAACTACGTTTATAACTTGCAGGAGAATCACGGGAGTGCTCTGGGTTTGACAATGCGGGGGCGGCTACTGCTGAGTGCGGAGAGTTTCTACCTGGAGCTGCGTGCAAAGGTCAGCGGAGGCGCTCCGACGGTTATGGACACAGCCGGCAACCTTGAGATAGCAGGGACGGTGCGCACCCAGGCGTGGGATCTGCCCGAGCGCGGTGAGATGCGGATGTCTACTGTCCGTAGTGAAATATCTCTGAATGTTGCGTTTTTGGCTTGACTATGCATGTGTTATGTGTTATGTTACTATCATTGACGCGACTCTATGGAATTTATCACATTTTCGTTAGATGTGTCTATTATCGGCAAATTAGAGGAGGTACCTATGTTAACGGCGATCAGTGTAAGTATAAATATTTCCGTGTTAGTGTTCGTTGCCTATCTATTGAGATTGGCTGTCAAGCAAAAGCGGAGACTGGATCGGTTTCAAGGGGTAGTTGACGTGGAGGCAGAGCATGCCAGGACAAAGGGTGTGCTTGAGGCAGAGAAATCTGAAATTAATAGGGCGTTAACTAAATTATACCAAAAACGGGATGAGGTCCTAGAAGAGAAGTCGCAGGCTGAAAGTAAGCTGGCATCTCTAAATAAGCAATTGACGACTCTTGAGGATGAAGTGAATATACAGAATCATGGGTTGTATCAGCCGAAATACGATCTTGAATTCTCGACTGAATTGAAGAATAGGCTTGATCGGACCCGCAAAAATCAGAAATTAATGATTCGGAAAAAAACGGCTGTCATCTGTTCAACTAACTGGACTGTTGACGGTAGCAAGGCCTCTGGCACGAAAATGGCCAACAGACAAATCCAATTGATGGCGCGCGCCTTTAATGGTGAATGTGATTCAGTAATCCCAAAGGTGCGTTATAATAATTATTGGCGTATAGTAGATCGAATGACAGAAGCCTATCGTGCTATTAACAAACTTGGAGAACTACAGAGTTGTAGAATACAAGAATCTTACTTCAATTTGAAGATAGAAGAACTTGCGGTTGTCCATGAATATCAAGAACAACTCCAATTTGAGAAAGAGGAAAAGCAGCGGATTAAGGAACAAATCAGAGAGGATCAGCGCGCTCAGCGCGAGCTGAAAAAGGCACTATTGGAGATAGAGAAAGAGGAGAAGCGTTACCAGAAGGCTATGGAGAAGGCACGGCAAGACATCGAGCATGCGTCCGGAAAAACACAGAAAAGGTTGCAATTGGAGATTCAACGACTCAACGGATTGTTGCGGGAAACACAGAAGAATAGAGAGCGAGCAATGTCTCGTGTACAGATGACTCAGGCTGGCCACGTTTATATCATTTCCAACATCGGTTCGTTTGGGGAAAACATTTACAAAATCGGGATGACCCGCCGATTGGAACCCACTGATAGTGTAAGAGAGCTTGGAGATGATTCTGTGCCGTTCCATTTTGATATTCACGCGATGATTTACTCAGAAGACGCATCTGCCCTTGAAAATCATTTGCATGGATGTCTTGAAGAGCGAAGTGTCAATCGCATTAACGTTCGCTGCGGCTTTTTCAATGTCAGGCTTGAGGAGATTGAGAAACTCGTTCGGGAGTATAATACGGATGCCCATTTTATTCGAGTGCCGCCCGCGGAGGAATTCAGAAAAACAGAATCGATTGTTGCTCAGGAGAGGAGTGAAGATTCTGGCGTCCCACAGTGACAAAAGATTGCTACAGCAGGCAATTTTTTAGGGGGTTAGGGATGTCCATTAAAACAGTAGAAAAGGACTTTATTGATAAAGTCTCGGAGAAAATTAAGCTTTCAGCCGAGGGCAACGAACGTTTTCGTGTATTGAACCCTTTCCAATTCGAAGATGGCGATCAGTTAGTCATTGTCCTAAAAAGAGAGGGTAAGCGATGGATACTTTCCGACGAGGCACATACCTATATGCATCTCACCTATGAGATTGATGAGCGCCATCTGCATAAAGGGGAACGCCAGAAGATTATCTTAAACGCCCTTTCCATGTTTGATGTTGAAGATCGCAACGGGGAGTTAATACTTGATGTGTCCGATGGACATTATGGGGACGCACTTTACGACTTTGTTCAGGCGCTTCTTAAGATAATAGACGTGTCATACCTGTCAAAAGAACGTGTTAGATCTACGTTTATAGAAGATTTTCGCGCAGTGTTGCATGAGCTGTTACATAAAAAGTTATCATATCCGAAAGAACGTGTGTTTTTTGATTGGTCGCATCGAAAGCTCGATCCACAGAAAAATTATAGGGTAGATTGTCGAATTAATGGGATGCCCGATTCTCTTTTTGTGTGCGCTCTTGCTAATGATAATAGGGCTCGTGATGCTACGATCGCATTACATCGGTTCAGAGAGTGGGGAGTGCCTTTTCGCCCACTAGGTATCATCAAAGATTCAAAAGCTATTAGTAATAGTGTATTGGCTCGTTTCGGCGATGTGTGCCAGCACTATTTCATAGGTATAGATGAAAGCTACGCAAGTATTGCACACTATATAGATGAGAATACCTGAAGTGATATATCGCCGCCACAATCTTTTGCGTAATAAGCGATGGAATTCCTTGTTGGAGATAGACTTTATTTTTTGGAGATAAATTGTATAGTTTAAATAGGGAGCGTCATGAACAAACTGTATTTTGGTGATAATCTTGAGATTATGCGGGAGATGGATGCCGGCCGCGTAGACCTGATTTGTACGGATCCGCCGTTCAATAGCGGGCGTGATTATAACTCGTTCCTCCGAGATTCGCTGGCGCAGAAAAAAGCGTTTCGAGATACTTGGGTGTGGAATACAGCTGCCCAAGATACCCGCGCAGATATTGAAAAGTATGCATGTAACAACAAGACTTACAAAGCCCTTAATGAGTGCCTCAAGGGGTGCGATCTGCTGCTGAAACGTGCTGTGTCTGGTAAGAATGGGTCGATGCGCGCCTATCTCGCCTTTATGGGCCCCCGACTTGCCGAAATGCACCGTATTTTGACTGACACCGGAAGTCTCTATCTGCACTGTGATCCGACTGCAAATCATTATCTCAAAGGATTAATGGATGGTATTTTTGGGACAGAAAATTTCAGAAACCAGATTATCTGGAAACGCACTAAGGCACATAATAGCGGCAAACAGTATGGGCGGACGCACGACACTATCTTATTTTATAGTAAGGGGGAGGAGTGGGTATGGAACCCTGTTTATGTGGCACATGATCCGGCGTATGTGAAGCGGGCTTATCGGCATCAGGATGAAAGAGGCCTCTACCAAGTTGTCGCTCTGACTGCCTCGGAAGTTAGTCTGGGCGAGTCTGGGCGGCCTTGGCGCGGGGTAAATCCGAGTAACATCGGCAGACATTGGAGTACGCCCCGTAGAGAAGCGTGGCCCGAAGACGTTGAACCGCCTGAAAATTATGAGGCTCTCTCGGTTCACGAAAAGTTGGATGCCTTGGACGCAAGTGGTTTGCTTTATTGGCCCCCAAAAGGTAATGTTCCAAGATTCAAAAGGTATCTGTCAACGTCTAAGGGAAGTCGGGTTCAGGATGTTATAACGGATATAAACCCTCTTACGGGCAATTCCAAGGAACGTCTCGGCTATCCTACGCAGAAGCCGCTTGCACTTTACGAACGCCTGATTGCAGCTTCCAGCAATGAAGGGGACCTTGTATTGGACCCGTTCTGTGGGTGTGGAACGACTATTGATGCAGCACATACCTTAAAGCGCGCTTGGCTCGGTATCGATTTAACGATTCTAGCGTTGGATCCGATGCGTCAACGGTTGGCAGATCGGCACGGTTTACAACCCTCAGTGGATTACCAGATTGAGGGGTATCCCACGAATATGCAGGAGGTGCGCAGGCTCTTAAAAGCTGGAGATAAGCGGAAATATCACGACTTCTCGAACTGGGCGGTGACAAGGCTTGGATTGCAGCCGACGCAGGATGTGGGTGATGGAGGACACGATGGTGTCGGGCATGTGACGTTGTGGAGTACGCAACGAATGAAAGAGACGAATGCCCGGATTCTCGCGGAGGTCAAAACAGGGAAACCCTCCATGACACAAGTGCGAGCGTTTTGTCAGGTGATGCGCGAGAACAACGCAGCGATTGGGATTTTTATTACGATCGAACCTGTCACTGCGGGGATGCGGCAACAGGCGGAGAATATGGGTGTTTTTGAGCATAATGGACAGAGTTATCCGCGACTCCAGTTCTGGCAGGTCGATGATGCCTATTTTGAGAATCCGGAGCTTATTAACACGTTTATTCGATTGCCGATGGAGTGGCGGATTCGTCCGAGCCAGAAGTCTAATCGGCATTTTCGTGGGCAGCAGATGGAATTGTTGAAATAGGTGTCGGTTATCCGCTTGTGTGCCAAAGGTGTTAGTGTCTTGTTTTGAGTTTCCCCCATATTGAAGTTAATCGGATCTCTGGTGTGATGCTTAGCCGGGAGATGGTGAAGGAGTCTGCCCATGCGGTGCCTTCCCACTCATTTGCGATGTTGATCCCCTCCATGACGAAACCGAGAATCTCTATTTTATCGAAATTGGCATCTTGAAATGCCGTGCGGAATTCTCCGTTTGCGAACAGTGTGAAATACCCGGAATTGAAATAGAGTTTCATCTCTGTTAGTACCTCGGTTTCCCAACGCGTGCGTGGTTCTCTGGAGAGTCGGATGCGGAAAGGGTGGCTGCTTCCTTTACCGTCGAAACGTCTTGCTCTGATTTCATCAGGGAAAAAAAGATAAAAAAATGGGTTTTCGTCAGGGGTGTCGGGAAATTGTCGTCCCACACAAAAGCCGAAGCGTGTCTTGTCGCTCCCCAGATCGTTTATTGTGACCACGAAGTTTCGATAGGGATCGGGGAATGCGATAAATCGGTAGAGCTCATATTCCACGTCCCATTCGCGTTTGACTTCTACACGGAGGAAGCCGTCTGTTATTTTCCAGAGGGAGTTGTTTCCTACAACGCGCCACGCTTCGGGATTCTCGGTGTCGAAGTCATCGTGCCAGTCCTCGGTGAATGCCGGAAGGTGACAAGTGACGAGGATATAAACGGATATGAAGAGGCTTATGTTTCTGTTTGGTATGAAATGCATAGAATGCCCTCTACTTTGCGGGTTTGTTACCTGCTGATTTTTTATCGGGTGTGGTGACGAATCGCGCCTCCTGAGCTTTCGGAATCTACAGACTAATTGATTTTTATGCAGTCGTACCACTGCTGTGTTTTCTTTCCTTTCCGGCTTAGGACCCCGGGTTCACGCTCGGTTGGGGGGCCAAAATCTCCATCGAGTTGTTTGAGGACGTTCCAATCGGGTGGAAACCATGTTTTGAGTGTTTTACAGTTAACCTCAAGAGTTTCCCCTTCCCAACCGCCGATTTTGTAATACATGGGGCATATCCACCGTTCTGCTCCGCGGGCGTACCGCCGCCAACCGATTACAGAGGCTTGTGCCCGAATAATGTTCCCGTCGCGCCAGTGTCGTTCAACGCCGCTCCATGGGTATCCGGTTGTTCCACCTCCGGCGCTGATCTCGCTCCACCCTAAATCGTCGTAGAGGGTGATATAGGAGGAGTTTGTACCCCAGGGTGTATCGTCTGTGCCGAAGTACCACCGTTGTCCGCGATACCAACGGACTGCCCCTTGAATGCGTGAGGCGGAAACCGTCGCGTTTTCAATGGTTTCTACGATGTCGAATTGCCCTCTGTTATTATAGGGGTTATGGGCACCCTTGCAGAGGGTGAGGGAATTGAGTTCCGGCCCGAACCACATTCCGTCTACGCCCGGAGTTCTATAATAGGAACCTGAGCTGGGCGGATGGGCGCGTTCGCCGGGGTTTAGACGCGCTCTGGCGTGGCTATTCCAAAACGCAATACCGAGGACGAGGCAGAGGAGAAATGCATCAAAGATGATGTCTAAATTTTTTCGCATTTTTACTGATTGTTGGTTAAGAGAGTTATGAATGAAAAAATTTTTAATAGGCTCTCAATGGTTAGCAGGCTAGCAGGCTCCAGCATCATTTGCTTTGGTTTTCACTGCCGTTCAAGCCAAACTACGCTCTTTCAGGTTATCTTTGCTTTAAACGTGCCCATGTGGTTGTTAGTTTCCGTTTTGGAGAGACTGGGAGTCCGTCTATGGTGATGGTATCGACCCACGCGCTGCCTATATCCACGTCTTCTGCAACAAATCCAGCGAGGACAAAGGCGATGCTGTCAATCTGTTTAAAGTTGGCATCTCTGAAATCCATGCGAAGTTCTCCATCAGCCTGCAGTTGAAATCGGCCGCTTTCAAAGTGCAAGACCATCTGTTGGAGTTCATCCGTATTCCACCGTTTACCAGGGCCAACGAATATCCCTCCGTCTCTTGAGGCTTGCATATCGTTCGTGAAAAAGAGATAGTACCCGATCTCATCTACGTTGGTCACAGGATTCAGGAGGTGCTTTGCGAGTGCGATCCCGAATTGGGCGTGCGTCGCTCCTACGGTTTCAAGGGTTATTGTGAAGTTATCATAGGGCCCGGGGTAGGCGGTGAATTGGTACAGTTCAAATACAGTGTGCCATTGTGCTTGTGCGTGAATCTCTGCCTTCAAAAAACCGTCTTCAACTTTCCAAATAGCATCTTTTCTAGTGTATTGCCAGTCGTCTTCTGTGCTGTGTTCAAACGGGTCTTTCCAAGTAACGGCGCTGACATGCGTTTGGAAAACGAAAAATATATAAACAGTGAGGATTACTGTCAAAGTGCGTATGCTCTTCTTCATGTTGCCATTTCTTCTTGGCGCGTTTATTTCAACGGTATACAGTCGTACCAGTCTGCGGTTTCTTTCGACGTGCCTTTTTCGCGGCGGCTGAGCTTGTTGAATTTAGGTCGAAACTCCGGAGATGTAAAGTGTCCTTCCGTATGAGTCAGGATTTTCAAGTTGTAGCGTCTGCCCTCGGTTGCACAAACATAACTCAGGGTACCGTGTTTGTAATACTTGGGTGCTAGGTATTTCTTTCCAGCGTGCTCGTATTGTTGGTAGCCGGTTACGTCCGCCTTGGATTTTATAGTCTCACTCTCACGCCAGTGTTCCTCAAATCCTGTCCACGGAAACCCGGTAACAGTATTCGCTGCGTCTATATCTGTCCAACTGATTTCAGATATGAGGGTGACGTGGACGGTATCTGTGCGCCAGGGCGTGTCGGCAGTGGCGAACCGCCATTCCTGCCGTCGATACCACCAAGTTTTTCCCGGTCTCGAAGATGGCCACATCTCAGCTTCTTCTCTGGTGTAGATAATATCGAAAAACCCTGCCTTGTTGAATTGGTGGGCTGTATTGGGACAGAGCACCCGGCTGTCTATTTCAGGGCCGAACCATCGGGTATCGTTCTCGGAGTCTATAAATTTACCTGGTGCGCGGTAGTAGGGTCCCGCTATTTTGGGGACAGCAGTCTCCTGAAGTGTGATTCTTTTTCCCTCGGAGTAGCTGCCGTGTAAGCCTGCGTTTGCGTAGAAAAGGAGCGATTGGAGGCTTAGGATTGCTATAACTGCGCCTGTATTGAGGGGAACGCGATAAACGGAGGAAAAGACGCGTGTCGGAGACCTTCTAAAGATTTTACTGCTTTGCAAAAGGGGTGCCATCTTGTCTCCCTAAATAGATGCGATATCCGGTGCTGGGCATAGGAATCGCGATCTGTTTATGAACAAGGGTGCGTTGATAACGTGCTGACTTTTCTTCAAATAGTGCATGGGCGGCCCGGATGTATAGTTGATAGGGGTTCTCAGTCAAGTTGTCGAATTGAAATTCGCCATTTGTGTTGGTTTCGACCTCAAACCGATCTAGTGTCATTGACATATCGGTTGGATTCAATTCCCAGGGATACCAAGAACGGGAGATAACTGCGCTAGAGACGGGTTCATCTGTATCCGCCCAACGTAATTGGCCGTGTAGTGTACTCGCGGGCCGGTTTGCTATAATAGATATTTCTTGGCTATTCGCGGTCGCTTCCACGTTAACAGCTGTTGCGGAAATGCCGTCTCCAACGATATAGAATGCATATGTTCCTGAAAAAAGTCCATCCACGATGAAGGTAGGTTCTGTCGCGGGGAAGTGCCTCGACAGAAGGGGTTTATACAACGCTAACGGATTGAGACTCGGTTTCATCTGTACCTCTGCCGGAAAAACCTTTACAATGTAATCTGCATCCGAGGCGATGTTTGGTGACAAAATCACTCGTCCTTTAACAGTCAGGCCTTTTTCAAGTGTGACAGTCAAGGGTTGCTCTCCGATCACTACGTTCTCGTAGACTCTAGAAAAATGACCGCGTTTGCCAATTTCCAGAGAGAGGTATTGTGGATTGGTTTCTAACACTTGCATTTGAAAGTTACCCGTATTGCCTGTCTGTGCCGATGTGAGGAGCACACTGTGTCCAGATGGTGTTTCTCTATGCCGTGTTGCATAAATGTGCGCTTCGGCTATTGGATGTGCCTGTGTATCGACGACCGTGCCGTAGAGGGTCTTTAATTTTCGCAGACAGATGGTAATATATGGCTGTTTTTGCGGATTGATAGCGTCCACAAATGCCATAATAACACCGTTTTTGGAAATTGTCAAGGTGTATTCAATCGGATAGAGGTCGGAGAATTTGAAGATTCCTGGGATGTCCGTTTTTACTGCGTGTTCAACCGGTGCAGCTGCACGGAAGAAGTCTGTGGATTTATCGTGCATCTTTAGCTTTAGAATGCATCCTTTGATGTCTCTGCTGCCGGATATGTTTCCCTGTAAAGCTAAGGTGTGTATTAGTGCTATTTCCCCTAAATCATAACGATTCTTACCAATAGACATCTCTTGTCGCAGGAGCTTTGATTGATACTGTGGATGGAGTGCCATAAGCGAGAAAGCATAATAAGTCTGGGATTCATTGGGGATGGTAAGTAAGAAAATCCCTTCTGCATTTGTTGCTGTTGTGTGTGCGAAGTCGCGATCTGGGTAGACTTGTTCAATTTTTTCGGGAGCAGCGCGTACAATTACATCGGAGATAGGGTGTCTGTTTTCGGCATCTACGAATGTGCCGTGGAGAGTGGCACTGGTTTGAATCGTTTGGCAGATGCCAACAGTGCTAAAAAGAAAGAGGAGCAGCAAAATCAGACAGCTGAGTCGGATGTTGTTCCTACCGTGTATTCGATTGGGCGGTTTAGTAAGATATGGCATAGGAATTCTTGTGTGTTGGCGTGGAAGGTCAGATTGACATTTCTCCCCGGGATTCAGGTATCATAGAATGCTGGCACCTATAGGCTAAAATGTAGGTAAAGTCTAAGTGCCCCGGTTACGAGATGCAACACATCGCTAAAGGGAAAATGAGTAGATGCGAAGTTTTGAGCTCCGCGGTCCGGTCTATCTGGTAAATTGAGTAAGCGCAAAAAAACAAGCCTCATATTGAGTGGGGCTTGTCTTTTGCAAAAACGCTTCGCGCGAAGATACCCCCGACGAGATTTGAACTCGTGTCGCCGCCGTGAAAGGGCGGTGTCCTTGGCCAGGCTAGACGACGGGGGCTAAAGAAATAGTGAGCCGTACAGGAATCGAACCTGTGACCACCTGATTAAAAGTCAGATGCTCTACCTGCTGAGCTAACGGCTCAAACCAACAACATTTAATGATACCACACTTTGAGGTAGATGTCAAATTAAAATGCCAATTGGGGGCTGCCGCTTAGTGGATGAACGGTTATTCTCCGAGGATATAGACCTGTCTATAAGTTTTTTACAAGAGAGTGGATCGTTCTACCAGAGAGGCTTTCCTAATTGGACGATCTGGTCCCTATCGGGTCCGACAGATATGATCGGGATCGGCACGTCGAGATAGTCGGAGACATATGCGACATAGTCTTTGGTCTGTTGGGGGATGTCCGCTGCTGTGTGTGCTTCAGTTAAAGATTGTTGCCATCCGGGAAGTGTTTCGTAGACAGGTTTGCATTGTTCTAAGAGGCGGAGGCTGCTGGGGAAATCCGTTATTCGTTCCCCCTTATAGTGATAAGCCACGCAGACCTGCAAATCAGTGAGGGTGTCAAATACGTCGAGTTTTGTCAGTGCAATAGCAGTGAGTCCGTTAATCTGGGCTGCGTATCGGAGTGCGACCAAGTCAAGCCAACCGCATCGTCTTGGCCGTTGTGTTGTAGCCCCATATTCTTTACCAATCTCCCGAACCTGTTCATCGAGTTCGGGTGGCATTTCTGTTGGGAAGGGGCCGCCGCCGACGCGTGTGACGTAGGCTTTGGAAACACCGAGTACCTCTTGGATTGCTCTGGGACCGATGCCGAGACCCGTGCAGACAGCACCGGCGGTACAGTTAGAAGAGGTGACGTACGGATAAGTTCCGAAGTCTATATCGAGCATTGTTCCTTGTGCACCCTCAAAAAGTATCTGCTTTTCAGCAGCGAGTGCGTCGTGCATGTAAGCGATGGTGTCGGCAACATATGGAGCAAGTCGTTGTGCGTAGGCGTAGTAGGTTTCAAGAAGAGTGTGCCGCTCGGGTCCGCCTGTTTGGAGTGCTTCGGCTTTGGTTTCGAGGTTGTAATCGAGCTTCTTTTGAAAGTTGTCAAACTCAAGCAGATCCCCGACTCGGATACCGGCGTGTCGGTTCATCTTATCGGAGTAAGTGGGTCCGATGCCGCGTGCAGTAGTTCCGATTTTTGTAGTACTACTCATCTGTTCCCATTGCTCAACGGCCTTATGGTACGGCAGAATGAGGTGGGCGCGATCGCTAACTTTCAAGTTGTCGCTGTTGACTTCGATGCCTTGTGCTTGCAACCGGTCGATTTCAGCGAAGAGTGCCTCTAAGTTGATGACGACCCCGTTGCCGATGACGTTGACGGTGTCTGGTCTGAGGATGCCCGATGGGATTAGATGGAGGATAAAGGTTTTTTCACCGAGGACAATGGTATGCCCGGCGTTATCTCCGCCCTGATAGCGAGCGACGACATCAGCGTCCCCGGCCAAGACATCGGTGAGTTTTCCTTTACTTTCATCGCCCCACTGGGCACCTAAGATGACAATGTTTGACATACAAGACCCCTTCTGATTCCAAAATCAACATCGTTGGGATTTTAACGTTTCGAGAATTGGAACCGTGCGCGTGCGCCTTTTTGTCCGTATTTCTTTCGCTCGACCATTCTTGAGTCGCGGGTCAAAAATCCCGCTTTTCTCAGGGAGGGCTTTAAAGATTCATCTGCTTTTACAAGTGCACGTGCGAGTCCGTGAGAGATAGCGCCGGCTTGCCCAGTATTTCCGCCTCCTTTAACGTTAATCCGAATCGCATAATCGCCTTTTTTTTGAGCGTGCTCAATTGGGCGTTTTGCCTCTTGGATGTGGTCGGGTCGATCAAAGTACTCCTCAATGGGTTTTTTATTGACGATAATATCGCCTTCACCGCCTGGGATGAGGCGAACACGGGCGACAGATGTTTTACGTCTACCGGTTCCCCAGAATTGTTCAATGGCCATACTGCTCATACTCTCCATGGTTGTAGGTGTAGGTTTTGGTGACAACGCCTCAACTCAATTAAAGTGTTAAGACTTCCGGTTCCTGTGCTTGATGTGGGTGAGAGGGCCCAGCGTAAACCTTGAGACCTTTCATCAGCTGTCTACCGAGTGAACGCTTCGGAAGCATACCTTTGACGGCAGCGGTGATAATAGACTCAGGCTTTATCGCCATTTGTTCCTTAAACGTTCTATATTTATCACCTCCGGGATAGCCACTGTGCCTGAAATACGTTTTCTGATCCCGCTTTTTACCGGTGACAATTATCTTTTCTGCATTTACAACTGCAACGCGAAACCCTAAATCTGCGTGAGGCGTAAACCGAGGATCGTGTTTTCCGCGCAAGACTTGTGCAATTCGCGAAGCCAAACGGCCGAGCACCTGTCCCTCCGCATCCACTACATACCATTTAATATCTTTATCTGCTTTCGGAAAATAGGTTTTCGTTTTTAGTACCATGACTTCCTATTCCTTCAACCGTATTGTGTACCTGAAGCACAATTTACTTTTTCTTTATGGAGCCTGTTTTGGAATTTGTAGTTCGCGTGCTATTACCTTTATTGTTCAAAGGCGGTGTTTGTACAATCGCGAACGCTAACAAAATCATATTATATCATGAAAGACGACGTTTGTCAAATTTTTTGCTAGAAGCTGGTCAGCTGTCAGCGATCGGCGGTCAGTAAGGGTCGGAATTTGGAGGTTCATCCTACAGCAAAGCTGGAAAGTGGGCGCGATTAGGAGATTGCTCCTATGGAAAGAACGGAAGGCTTGTGAGGTATTCTTTGGAGATCAGGATTTTGCTTCTAACGTTGAGTTGGGAAAAGATTTGCACATCAAAAAACATGGGTGGCTCCGTTGGCGGAAAAGAATAAAAGGATTTACTTTCTAATACCAAAGGTTTCACTTTATTCAAAGGGGATCCAGATATTTATTAGACTCGCGTTGCTTCTAACGGAGGAGACTCGCGCAAAGAATGAAATTATCGGGTCATTAAATGATCCTATTTTTCTCACTCTTGCGGTCTCAACTTCTTTTGTGTTATACTATGTAAGATTCATACATGAACTATAGGAGAAATAGATTTAGACAATGCGGATTATTCTTTATACGGGTAAAGGGGGCGTTGGTAAAACGACCATCGCTGCAGCGACGGGTATCAGGCTTGCTGAACTTGGTTATAAGACTATAGTGATCTCCTTGGATGTTGCTCATTCACTTCGTGATGCTTTTGACACCCATGAAAAATTAGTCTATCAGCCCGAAAAAAAACAGATGCAGATCAAGGAGAATCTTTGGGTCCAGGAGATTAACGTTCAGGAGGCGATCGTTGAATACTGGGACGATGTGTACAACTATATTCGTTCGTTGCTCAATCGATCGGGCCTCGACAGTCTTGTTGCAGAGGAGATAGCAGTATTTCCGGGAATGGAGGAGATCTGTGCCCTCCTTTATATTAATCAATATGCCCGCGAAAAGCAGTACGATGTGATTATCTTGGACTGTGCCCCCACGGGGGAGTCGCTGCGGTTTGTCAGTATTCCGACGACGCTAGAGTGGTACATGAACCACGTTTTCAGATTAGAGCGGGGGCTCGCAAAGGTTGCGGGTCCAGTAATTGAACGTGTCAGTTCAGTGCCGATTCCGAAAGATAATTACTTTCAAAACATTCAAGATCTCTTTGATAAATTGGATGGGGTTGACAATGTGTTGACGAATCCGGAAATCACGACAGTTCGGTTAGTGACGAACCCTGAAAAAATTGTTATCAAAGAGACGCAGCGGGCGTTTATGTACTTTTGCCTTTATGGGCTCTGTATTGATGCTGTCATTATCAATCGTATCTTCCCGGATGGCGTTGATACTGCCTATTTTGAAGCATGGAAGCAGACACAGCAACACTATATTGAAGAGGCAGCGAACTATTTCTCGGATGTGCCGATTTGGAAGGTGAACCTTTTTGCTGAAGAAATTGTGGGTGAAGAAGGACTGCACCGGTTAGCAGATGCTCTCTATGCCGAGGTTGACCCCGCGGAGCGGTTTTCTAATGAAAGCCCGTACCAGTTCCAAAAAACAGCGGGCGCATATCAGTTATTAATGCGTCTGCCATTCCTGAGCAAGGAAGAGATCGAATTGACAAAACATGGTGATGAATTGATTGTTACAATCGGTAATTTCAAGCAACACGTTGCATTGCCGCGGAGCCTCTCAAATAAAAAAACAATTGGGGCGAAACTGATTGACGGCCAACTTATCGTTAAGTTTCAAGGGGAAAACGGCAGATAGAGATAGACTCAAAACAGATGGCAAGCAAGACGGACAAAGCGGTTTTTGCTGTAACAGGGACAACACTTTTAACGTTCTTAATAGGAAACCGCGTTGGCAGTATTTGGATTCTGTATCCGAACATATTGATCGCAATCGTTCTATTCACCTATGGTATTAGGCAGATTGGCGAAGCTGCCTCGCTGCTCTTGAGTAGTTTCGTTTTTGGTCTTGCGACGACGATGGCATATGTGCCGATGGATTGGCTGTTTTCCCGGAAGGCACGTCTAATCTTTTATTTGCGTTCAGATTTTCTGGCGAGCGTAACGACCCCTATTGGGATAATCCTGAATTGGATTGTATTTGCGACACTGGCAGCTTACTGTTATCAGAGGCTCGTGATGATTTTCCGATCCCGTTTTACTGCTGAGTCCGGGGATTCCTTGGGTGGTTTCATAGGCATAGGCGTGTTGGCAGCTGGTGTTACGAGTATAGTGACTGCGCTAGGGAGTATTGTTGTTTACGGGCTTGGTGCCTCACATTTTTGGGAATGGAATGCGTTGCAAATAGAGCAGATGCCCCAGATTGCCTCGGTTCCAGTGTTTGTACCCTTTAGTTTTCTATTCACCTTTCTGTTATGTCCATATTTTTTCGGTGTAGTTGTTAAAGCTGAAGAGGCTCAGCGAGGTCGTCGGAATCAACATGCCGGTGTTGCTGGTATAAGATGTGGCATCTTTATGGGTGCACTTCAGTTTTTCAGTTTTCTTCTTTTTTTTGTCTGGAAATAGATGTGAATTGACATTATAGAGAAAATAGAGGTGCTGTGATAGAGAAATCGACAAATTTTTCTCCTTTAACTAATCTTTATGGTCATTTAATACGTCTATTGATAAGAACCTTTTAATTTGGAACAAGGAAAGTAATGCAAAATGCGAATTCGATCAACAACGATTTTGGCCGTTCGTCGTGATGGAGAGGTTGCTATTGGTGGTGATGGTCAAGTGACTTTAGGCGACACTGCTATTAAACATGGGGCCCGGAAGATCCGTAAGATTCACGACAATAGGGTGCTGATCGGTTTCGCGGGTTCTGCCTCGGATGCAATCACCTTATATGAAAATTTGGAGAAGAGGCTGCAACAGTATCGTGGAAATTTGCAAAAATCAGCAGTGGAACTTGCACGAGAGTGGCGCAGCGATCGGGTACTCAGACAAGTGGATGCGCTGATGATTGCTATAGATGTCTACGACGGCTATCTGATTTCAGGGAATGGCGATGTGATTGCTCCTGACGATGATGTGCTGGCAATCGGTTCTGGCGCGCCGATTGCTCTTGCGGCGGCGAAGGTTCTACTCAAACATTCAGAGCTGACTGCCAAGGAAATTATTTCAGAAGCACTCCAACTTACTAGTGAGATATGTATCTATACGAATGCTCAAATTGAGATTGCCACAATAGAGAAATAGTGCGCGATGCTATACAAGCAGCAGTGCCTTAGGATTATTCATGACTATTTCATAGTATGTACGGAAGAATGCCGGGCTTCATCCATGTAATAGCGTTGTGAGATAGTTAGTAGATTTAATAGCTTTGGGAGGTTACCTTTGGACAAATTGAGTGTAAAAGATGAAAAGAGCACTTTGGCAGATGCGCTCACCCCGAAACAGATCGTCAAGGAGTTGGATAAGTATATTATCGGCCAGTTTGAAGCCAAACGTTCTGTAGCGATAGCACTCCGAAACCGGACGCGTCGTCAGATGTTAACAGAAGAGATGCAGGATGAGGTGTTACCAAAGAACATAATCATGATAGGTTCAACGGGGGTTGGTAAGACAGAGATTGCTCGGAGACTTGCTCGCTTGGTGGACGCGCCTTTCATCAAGGTGGAGGCCTCAAAATATACGGAGATTGGCTATGTCGGTCGAGATGTTGAGTCGATGATACGCGATCTGACAGAAACGGCAATTGGTCGTGTGAAATCTGAGCAGATGGAAACCGTGGAAGAAAAGGCGCGAAAAGCTGTCGAAGAGCGTCTCCTTGATGCTATTTTCCCGATGCCTCGTTCGTTATTGCGGTCTCCTCCTTCTCTCCCGAACGATGCCTCGGAAGAACACGAAGAACACAAGGAAGATGATAGGATGATTCAACTCCGATCTGATCTGGGATCTGATCCTGAAACAGAAGTGGAGGAGGCACAAGAGAAGGAGCGGCAGCGGTATCTGAAAACTCGTGAAAAATTCAGAGATTATCTGCGGGAGGGTAAACTTGAAGATAAGCCTGTTGAAATCAAGGCAAAACATCAAAGCATGCCGTTTGTGGAGATATTCTCCCCCGGTGGTATTGAGGAGATGGACATCAATTTTAAGGACATGTTTAGTAACATCCTTCCAAATCAGACGAAGAAACGGCGAGTTCCTGTATCTGAGGCGCGCACTATTCTCATACAAGAGGAAGCCGAAGAGCTTATTGATATGGATGCGGTTATTACGGAAGCAATTCGACGCGTTGAGAACTCGGGTATCGTGTTTTTAGACGAGATTGACAAAATAGCCGGTAGAGAGTCTCGCCACGGTCCCGATATTTCCCGCGAAGGGGTCCAGCGCGATATTCTGCCTGTTATTGAGGGCAGCACCGTAACAACGAAATACGGAGCGGTGCGCACACATCATATTTTGTTCATCGCTGCAGGCGCTTTTCATGTCTCGAGTCCTTCAGACCTGATACCTGAGCTACAAGGGCGTTTCCCGATTCGTGTTGAACTTAAAAGTCTGAACAAGAGCGATTTTAAGTCCATTCTCATAGAACCGAGGAACGCCTTGGTGAAACAGTATGCAGCGCTACTTCAAACGGAGGGGATAGAGGCAAAGATCACCGATGATGCCATTGATGAGGTTGCTGCATTGGCGTTTCAGTTAAATGAATCTGTTGAGGATATAGGGGCGCGCCGCCTGCATACGATCATGGAAAAACTCTTTGAAAACCTATTTTTCAACGCTCCAGACCTTGATAAAGAGCAGGTCATTA
The DNA here is from genome assembly GCA_964291315.2 of Candidatus Poribacteria bacterium. GTDB lineage: Bacteria > Poribacteria > WGA-4E > WGA-4E > WGA-3G > WGA-3G. Next base: position 417,433 of record OZ219750.1, read on the forward strand.
TTGATGCCGCCTACGTCAAATCAGAGTTGTCGGGTATTGTTGAAAATCAGGATTTGAGCAGGTACATCCTCTGAGTGTTTATCGGTTATTAGACGGCGGTAAGCGAACCGGGCAACAGTTCCGAAGTTTCCCTTTCTACTCATTTATGTTTTATGCTTATCCTGCAGTACCGATTCCGTTGTAGCTTTAGCATTTTCATCAGATCGTAACGTCCTCGCTAGTGGGAGTTTTAAGAGAAGCCGTTTATCGAACTTGACCGCAGGTTCGGTGTCTCGTGCCACGGTCCTTCAGGGGCATCAGGATATGGTTACCACTTGGCATTCTTGCCAGACAGTAGGACGCTTGCCAGTGTAAGTTTTTACTGTACGATTTTATCGTGGGATGTAAGAGCAGCTCAACTCCGGCACAGTCCCGCTGCAGATACGGGTTCCATCTTGAAGTTCGCTTTTTCTCCCGACAACAACATCTTAGCAAAGCGGTGGGTATTGGAATTGGAACCGGGATGCCGAAAGTACAATCTATGTCTGGAATCTGCATACGGGAAAACTTATTTCCACTTTTGAAGATCATACTGCCCCTGTCTTTGCTTTGTGATTCTCACCAGGCATTCAGGGTAGACGCTCGCTGGGGCCGGGTGGGATCACGTCGTGCGTTTATGGTATCCGCAAACGGCATAATTGCAAGTAACTTTTGAAGGTGATGCTGCACCGATTGTGTTTGGAGGAGGATTCCCCGGATCTCAACGGCGATGGTTTGATGAATATTTTGGATTTGGTAAGCGTCGTACGTCACATTACGGAAAGGAGCTATTGGCGAGCAGGCGTTTGTGGAGTGTTTACAAGTGTTTTCCAGTCCACGCAACTCTCTGTTCTGAGGTTGAAAGCTCTGCTACAATTTGACACCGTCCACGTTTTATGGTAGGATAGCAGTATTAGATTGGATGTGGAAAGGGAGAAAAAATAGATGAAATTTTTACAAAAATGCGCGTTTCTGCTGGGGTTGTTTGTCTTTGTTTCATCTGTGTTCGCGGGAGAACACAAGACGGAAGAAGTCGTTCCGGCTCTAAAAAAATATGTTGAGTTCACGTTGAGCGGATCCTACGCTGATACTAAGGTTGTTAGTCCGTTTAGTACTTCCTCAACTAAGACGTTGCGCCGACTCTTTAAAAAACTAGACGCCCTGAAAGCAGATAGTGAGATTGCAGGGGTTATCTTCAAAATAGGTGATGTGGGTGGAGGATGGGCAACGTTCCGAGAAATTCGTAACAAACTTCGCGAATTCTCCGAAGTAGAAAAAGAGACGATTGGGTATTTGGAGAGTGGTGGGCGCGCTGAGTACCTCCTTGCAGCTGCGATGGATCGCGTTGTTCTGATGCCCACTGGTGGTCTCAATTTAACGGGCTTACGCGCCGAAGTCATGTTTTATAAAGGTTTATTCGACAAGTTAGATATTCAAGCCGATATGTTGGCTATGGGAAAATACAAATCCGGTATCGAGCCTTACATGCGCGAGGGGATGTCGGAGGCGTTTCGTGAATCGATGAGAGCGGTGCTTGATGATTTGTATGCTCAATTATTGAACTCTATCGTTGAGAGTCGAGACAGTTTTACTGCGGAAAGCGCGTCGGATTTGATAGACCGCGGGCCCTTTACAGCGGAAGAGGCACTGCAGGAGAAGCTGGTTGATACGTTACAATACTATGATGAACTCCTTGAGGCCTTGAAAACAGCATCTACAGAAGAGAATGTTGAAGTGGTTAGGCCGGACTATGAGCGCAAACGGAAAGTCCCGGATATGAATAGTTTTGTTGGACTTATGCAGTTATTCAGTATGCTCAATCCCCAGCAGCGCCCGCAGCGCACTTCTGATAATCAGATCGCGCTTATTTATGCTAATGGTCCTATCTTGCCGAGTGTTGGATCACTTTTCACTTCAATGTCTGTGATTACGCCGGATGTGTTAAAAGAGGCTTTAGAGAAAGCACGTACTGACGATTCGGTTCGGGCAGTTGTGCTGCGCATAGATAGCCCCGGTGGTTCTGCTCTTGCTTCCGATCTGATATGGCGAGAGGTGATGCTCACGCAGCGTGAGAAACCGGTCGTTGTTTCGATGGGCGATGTCGCTGCGTCAGGAGGTTACTACATCGCTATGGCGGCTGGAACGATCGTTGCGCATCCGAGTACACTGACCGGCTCAATCGGTGTGTTCGGTGGTAAACTGAACATGAAGGGATTCTATGACAAGATTGGGTTGACCAAGTCGATTATCAGAAACGGACAGAACGCTACCTTTCATTCAGATTATGGAGGTTTTACGTCTAGTGAACGGGAGCGCGTCGAGAAGATAATGACAACGGTCTATGAGAATTTTGTCAGCAAAGCCGCAGCCGGCAGAGGCAAATCCTTTGCTGAGGTTGATGAAATTGCACAAGGACGCATCTGGACTGGAAAACAGGCGAAGGCACTTGGACTCGTTGATAAACTCGGTGGGCTTGATACTGCTGTGTCTATTGCTAAGGAACAGGCTGGTTTTTCTGCTGGCGATAAGGTTGACCTGATGGTATTGCCGAAACAGAAACCGTTTTTTGAACAACTCATGGAGCGGATGATTCAAGATACCGAGGGTTCGGTACAGCTGCCCCTACGGTTGACGGTGGGTCATCCTCTGCTGTTTATGTTAGGCTCGCGGTGGGAGTCTGTCGTTACTTGGTTGAGTCTGTTTGGTGTTGAGGATGGGATACAGGTGGCTACAATTTTACCTTATGATATTTCAATTCGGTGATGGTTTATGGAATCCAAGACTAACTTTCATGTTGATTTGACGGACGATCAGGTTGCTTTTTTCCAAGAAAACGGGTACCTGAGCATTCCGCGTATTACGACAGATGAAGAGATTGAGTGGCTCAAAGGGATTTATGATGTGCTTTTCACAGGGCGGACTGGAGAAGCAGAGGGGCGCTATTTTGATTTGGCGGGTCCGCGGGCACACGGTGGACGAGAAACGTTGCCACAGGTATTGGGGCCAGAGGCGCGATTTCCGGAACTCCGTGAGACTGTTTATTTTCGAAATGCGCACAAGCTTGCCGCGATGCTACTTGGTATAGAAGGGGATCAGGTCAATGGGGGCGGTCACATGATTTTAAAGCCTGCATACTATGGAGGTGAAACGCCGTGGCATCAAGATGAAGCATATTGGAATCCTGAGATTCTACCGCATAGCTTGAGTGTTTGGCTTCCACTTGACAAAGCAACGGTTGAGAGCGGGTGCCTCCAGTTTATTCCAAAATCGCACAAAGCGGAGGTGCGTTGGCACCGTCATATTGACAATGATCCACTCGTGCATGGATTGGTAACGGATGACGTTGACACATCACAGACAGTGGCGTGTCCGATACCGGCTGGAGGAGCAACGTTCCATCATTGTAGGACTTTGCACTATTCCGCGCCTAACAGCACGTCAGAAGTCCGGCGGGCGTATATCCTCGTTCTGAGTGGGCCTCCGCGGAAATTGGATAAACCGGCGCATCGTCCGTGGCAAACGGAGGAGCAAGAGGCGCTTGCAAAACTGAAATCGTTAGCAGTAGGGTTGACCTAGTTTAAGGATTTGCTATCGGGGCGGCATTCACGATTATGAAAATTATCTGTACCGGCATCAGTTGTTCGGGACGCAAGGAATTGATGGCAGACTTCGCGGCGTTCTGTGCACAGAGGGGACTGAATATAGGCTTTTTCAATGTCGGTGATTTTATGCACCGGATTGGTGCGGAATCTCACGTCGATTTTACCGAGAAAGTGCTTGATTCGGATCCAGCAGTTTTGTCATTAGCACGGCGTACGGCTTTCTATGAGATCGCACAACTCGCTGCGGATTATGAACATACCCTTATCGGACTTCATGCGTGTTTTCGGTGGCGTGGTAGTCTTCTTGAGGGCTTCTCTTTCAAAGATATTGAGATTATCCAACCTGATATGCTCATCAACGTTGTTGATAATGTCGCAGACATATCTGCACGGATGGAAAAGTCGATGCAGTGGTCAGGCATGGGGAGATCGACACTCAATGTTTGGTTGGATGAGGAAGAGTTCCTCACTCGGCAACTGGCACAACTCATTGAGAAGCCGTACTATGCCGTAGCAAAACAACACACACTCAAAAATTTCTATGAATTACTCTTCTCACCAAGGAAGCCGGTATTTTACCTCAGTTATCCGATTACGCTCTTAACAGATACACCAAAAGAGATTGAGACGATCCGCCAGATGGGAGATGAGTTGAGTAGTTTTTTTATTGTTTTTGATCCCCTTTCTATTAAGGATATGGCATTGGTGACGGTTGGTGGAGAAGCAGGGGATAACACACAGAGCGTGTCGACTGTTGGTGAGATGCGTAAGGACGTGGTCGAGCAGATTAAAACCAGAACGATTTCGAGGGATTATCAATTTATCCATCAGAGTGATTTTGTGGTTGTCATTTATCCTACGGATAAATTATCACCTGGTGTGTTGAGTGAAATGAATTATGCGTCTCGCCATAATAAGCCGGTGTATGCAGTCTACAATGGGGTGCGGAGTATTTTCTTTGAAAACTTGTGTGAGCGCATCTTTGATACTTTTGAGGACCTCAAAGACTTTTTGTATAAAACATATAAGATGGATGCCTCGTAAGATTGGTATTCTGTTCTGAATGTTTCATGGGCTCCCAATTTTGAGACGTTCCGGCTCAAGTTAGAATGATAGGGTACAGGGCGTAATGCTGTACGGTACTACTTAAAAACATGAAAATCGCCATCCTCTCCCGGGGACCTCAAAACTATTCCACTCGCAGCCTCAGTGAAGCCGCACGGAGCAAAGGACACACTGTCGAAATTTTAGATCCCTTCGGTTTTTACCTCCATATCGGTTGCAATAATAGTCGCATCACCTATCATGGAAAACCGGCAGAAGATTTCGATGTTATTGTGCCGCGCCTGAGTCGTACAACGGTGCGTTATGGCGAAGCGGTCGTGATGCATTTTGAATGGATCGGTACGCCTGTGGTAAATCGGGCAAGAGCGATCGTGATGGCGCAGCACAAATTTCATTCTTTGCGTATCCTTGCACAGCACAGGTTACCTGTTCCACCGAGTCTCACCGTCGGATCCTCCACATTTTTAGAGGGTGCTGTAGCCGAAATGGGAGATTATCCGTTTATTTTAAAACCTTTTCATGGGACACAGGGCAGAGGTGTAATGTTATTAGAGACACCGACATCGTTTACTTCCGTGGTGGATACCTTGTGTGATCTCCATGAAGATTACGTGATTCAGCCTTTTGTTTCAGAAGTGGGAGGCATGGACCTCCGAGTTCTCGTTGTAGGTGGTAGAGCGATTGCGGCCATGAAAAGGAGGGCACCTATGGGTGAATTTCGTGCGAATATCCACAGAGGGGGCTCTGGTGAAACGGTCACGCTTCAAGATAAATATACTGATGTTGCTATCAAAGCCGCCGCCGCACTTGAATTGGAAATAGCAGGAGTCGATCTACTCCAGACAAACGAAGGCCCTGTTGTGCTGGAGGTTAACCCGTCACCCGGGTTTGAGAAGCTAGAAGCGGTTACAGGAGTCAATATAGCGGATGCAATTATTGAATTCGTAACGGATTTTGCCCAAGGGCGTGCTTCTATTCATGCTTAATGTGTGAAATCTTGCCAGCCCTATTCTATCCAATGAAAGCAGATCCTAACCTATACCGATCCTTACGAGGCAAGTAGCAGCACAGATGGATGATATTCCCCGGAAAATATTGATGTTCAATCACGAATTCCCACCGATCGGTGGCGGTGGCGGTTGGGTTAGCTATTTTTTAGGTAAACATTTTGCGGCAGCAGGACACGATGTACATCTGATTACTTCACAATTTCGTGGTTGTCCGAGAGAAGAGGAAGTTGAGGGTTTTCATGTGCATCGGGTGCGTGCGCTTCGGAAGAACCGGGATGTATGTGCGGTTCATGAGATGTTGACTTATGCGGTCAGCTCAAGTGTTTATGGACTTCGTTTCGCTAAGCGGTTTAAGCCCGATATCGTTCAAGTCTTTTTTGGTATTCCTGCCGGAGGAGGAGCGTATCTTTTGAAGAAATTCCGTAATGTACCGTATGTCGTGTTTTTAGGCGGGCGCGATGTGCCGCGCCGCAATCCGGATCCTCCGTATTATCGCTGGCTATACTTACCGCTGAAGCCAATTATCCGATCGATTTGGAGCAACGCATCGATAGTTGTTGCTTGTAGCGCCGGTTTGCGTGAGCTTGCGCAAAAAACTGCTCCTGATGTGAAAATGCGTGTCATCCCGGATGGCTTAGACTTGGGTAGTTTCGAGCCTGCACCACGCAAGCCTTGTCTAGAGAGGGTTCGAATCCTCACTATCGGACGTCTCATTCCACGCAAGGGTTTCCAATTTCTGATCCGAGCGATTCCAGAAATCGTTGAAAATGCAGTCCACAACTTTGAAATTGAGATTGTCGGCGATGGACCCTATCAGAAAGATCTGCTGAAATTAGCGAATCAACTTGACGTAACTAAATATATCCGTTTTGCAGGTTCGGTGTCCTATTCGGAGCTACCGCAGAAATACCGGGAGGCTGACATCTTCATTTTGCCATCTCTTGCAGAAGGCATGCCGCTTGTCGTTTTAGAGGCAATGGGGACCGGGTTACCGATTGTTGCTAGCCGTGTTCAAGGTATTGAGGAACTCGTGGTAGAGGACGTTAACGGTGCACTTTTTGATCCAGGGGATGCTATTGGACTCGCGCGGAGCCTTGTCAAACTCATTAATGCAGGGCAGGGGCGTGTTGAAATGGGGAATGTCAGCGTTGAACGTGTTAAACCCTACGATTGGAAAAACATCTCCGCTGCTTACTTAACGCTTTATGCTGATATTTTGGGAAAAGATGCCAGTTGGTCTGATAGACATCAGTAGGGTGTGTAGGGAATGAAAACGTTTCGCCTGCCCCAAAGATCGGTGTTGACAACCGTAAAGAAGGACAATAATAGATGCTTCCGATAAGAATCCTTGCCATCGGTGCGGGTGGTCTACAACGCGCCTTGACACACGAATTTGTTCATATCCTTAACCAGCGCGATCTCTACAGTGGCGGTATCTTTATTGGGCAGCCGCGCGGCAGTGAGAAAGCGGATGCCTTTAACAGACAAAACGGGGTGTACCACGTTGTCACATTCGATTTAAATGGTATCCACAACGTCCAAGAGGTGTCAAGTGTCGTTGGCGCGACGACTCTTGCTACAGAAGCCGGTCGTGAGCGATTTTATAATCAGACCGAGAAGCCGCTGGATCTTGTCCTTATCGGTGTAACCGAAGCCGGTATTGCTAAGGGCGAGTTGGCAATGGATGTTTTGGAGGAGACTCTCTATCGCTATTTTTCCCACCACGGTGCCGGTGCGACGCTCTGCGTTATTAACACCGATAATCTCCGAAATAACGCGGACATTATTCGGGGTATTCTCTGTGATGAGTATCCGAACCGCAGCAGGGACTACACTGGGTGGTTAGAGACAAACGTCGGTTTCCTCAACGAGATAGGAGACCGGCTTGTGCCGCAAGTCTACGCTGTGCCAGATGAAATTAGAGAGGAGGCACGGTTCCAAATTGGGATCCCCGATGAACTGATAACCTACGCTGAGAAGATGCCGGCGGCACCACTTATCTTGGAGGACTTGGGGGGCATGTTACGCGTTCCGTTTGGTGAACTTCAGGACTATGGTGTTGTTGTGAGTCGAGAAAGTATCGAACCGTATCATGATTGGAAATTGCTCTTGGTGAATTCTGTGCATGTACCGGGAATTACGCACAAAGGTGTACTTTCTGGTATAGCGGCCGTTAACCAAGCTGCGACACATCCCACTTTCGCGCCGCACCTTGAACGCCTCATGGAGGGTTATGCTCAGATTGTGGAAGCGGACATTCCGATACCGGGAAAGAGTGCAAGGGCATATACGTTGGAGTTTGTTGACCGTATCCGCAACGTTAAAGATGACAATGCTCGAATTAACATCATCGAAACTGTGAAGTTGCGCGAGCGCGCTGCAGACATCGTCCGCTCGCCAAACTACGGTACCAGCACGGAACTTTTTAAAACTGATTTCGCGTATTCCTTCGCAGCGGTGCTCCGATTTCTAACGCCGCATGCGGTATCCGAGGTGGACACCTATAACGGCATCACTGATTCTGGCTCTGTGTATGAGATCCGGGACCCTGACCTGACAATACAGAACGTCCTGAACGGGGCATTTGGGGCAAGCCGCACGGATGTGACGGAACGCATTTCTGCCATTTTTTCTAATGCGATGTTGTGGTCGCCTGCTGGGACTATATCACCGGCCGGTTTGGACGAGAATCAGGATTTTATGGGACGCGTCGTGAAATATTATCATCGATTAGTTAGCGGAGAAACGTGTCTTGAAGTTTTAGAAAGTATTAATGGCACATAACCGTCAGCAGCCAGTTAATAATTAACGGTTTTCAGTCTCTAGTTATCAAGATAGAGACTTTGTAAAATTTAAGTATATTGTCCTTACCGTAATACTTGATTGACGACTGACGGCTATTCTGAAAGCTGGCAGCTGATAACGAATTAAAGCGAAATAACGCCTTTTTTGCGTTGCAGGACGGCCTCGTAGAACTGCATGGTGCCGACACAGTCGTGGATGCTTGAGACGGGCTCTCGGTCTTCACGGATAGCCGTGACAAATTCGGTGAGGCTGATACCGTCCCCTGTTAGTTCTCCGTTACGCTGGTCGGAAAAATTTGAGGTGAAGGTATTCCCGGATTCTGTGTAGTGTTGGGCACCCCACAATCCATCTAAGACGATGTATTCGTGTTGTCCGGTAATTTCGATATAGTCGTAGTTGCGCTGCCATAGGCGTTGACTGTTTAGTTGTAAGCTTCCTACTGCACCGTTTGTGTATTCTACGGCGACAGCAAATGCGCCTTGTCCATCAACTTCATTGCAAAAAACGCTGAGTTCCTTCACGTCCGCACCGGCGATGTACCGCGCTAAATCGAAATGGTGGATGGCAAAATCGAGCAGATAACTTTTGATTGTCGGATATTTCCCACTACAGAAAGAGCAGAAAAGTTGTGTGAGCTGTCCGAAGGGTTTGGTCTGCATAATTTGCTTTGCTTTTCGAACACCGAGGCTAAACCGGCGTTGAAAATTCACCATTAGTGTTTTGCCGTGTTGTTCTGCTGTTTCTGCCAAAGCGATAGTTTCTGCAAGAGAAGGGGCCGGAGGTTTCGGAACAAAGACATGATAGCCGGCAGCGAGCGTTTCAAGCACGAGCGGTTGTCGTGGATCGGGTCCCATGCAGATGACGACAGCCTCAAGGTCTTCCTTTTCAAACATTTCATGCCGATCGGTGTAGTATCTACCTGTTCCGAATTTACCGGCAGCATCTTTTGCCCGATTTTCATCGGCATCGCAAACGGCTTGCAATGCGACAGGGGCGAGGTGAAGGGCGGGATAAATAGTGTGTCTTGCAAAACCGCCGGCACCGAGAAATCCAATCCGAAGAGGTTCCATATCTGTTTCCTTTTTTGGCTGTCGACTAAGCAACGGTATCAACGGTTTATAGTATTCCCCGGGTTTTCAGGGGCGAAAGGTGTAGCAGTTGTGTATCACTTTCTGCCATAAAATACTTTCGCTGGCTGCTAACAGCCAACCGCTATTTTGCTGACAGCTATTGAAGATATAAGTTTATTTGGAATTTAGCACAACTTTCGAGATCTGTAAAGAATTTTTTTTATTTTTCTATTCGGCAGGTGTGAGAAATTTCAATTCAACCTAATTGTGGAAATTATGTCAAAGGATAAAATACAGAATTTCTGGTTGCTGCAGTTATTATACAAAAATGAGATAGGGACAAAAGAGAGAATGAGAGAGAATGTTTAAGAAAGCAGGGTACCAACGGAGAAACTTTCGATTTGCGCTGCTTCAAGGTACCTTCATGCGTATTAACTTGGCTTTTGCGGATTCATCGACTGTGCTTCCTGCTTTTATCCATAAGTTAAGTGGTTCGGACCTCCTTGTAGGTTTAACTGGTTCAATGATGACAGTTGGTTGGATGTGGCCCCAGCTGCTGATATCAAACCTGCTTGAACATCGTCCACGCAAAATGCCATTCTACGTACTGGGCATGAGCGTTCGTGTTTTGGCATGGCTCGCTATCTTTTTCTCTACTATTGTGATTGGTGAGCGAAGTCCGATGTTGCTTGCGGGCTGTTTCTTGTGCCTCTATTTTGTGTCCTCCTCTGCGATGGGCGTTTCGACGCTGCCTTACATGGACATTGTTTCTAAAGCGATAGCGCCGCCGCAGCGCGCTCGTTTCTTTAGTTTACGCCAACTGTATGGTGGTTTTTTTGCGATCTGGGTCGGTTTCTTGGTTCGCGCCGTGCTCGGAGATGAATCCGAATTTACGGGCATACTCGGAAATATTACGCGAGCGTTTAGAACGTTCACCATTTATTTTATTGGTGTTGTTTGTCGCGTGGAAACGGATCTTGGATTCCCGTATAACTACTCTTTTCTCTTTATCTGTTCGGTGATGGCGGCGTTCTTTTCTTTCATTAGTTTCTTAGGAGTACGTGAACCTATTCATCCAGTCCAACCATCCCGAAAACCTATCTCACAACACTTGAAACAGGGTTTGTACTTTCTACAGACAGACCATAATTATAGAAGGTTCATCCTCTTCCGCGTCTTTGCACATTTCTCTGGGATGGCCACGCCCTTCTATATGCCTTATGCTCTGAATGAACTTGAGTTTTCAGAAGCGACGATGGGTTTTTTCATTGTGTGTTCTGCTCTGAGCGGTGTAATTTCAAACACAACCTGGGGATATATTGGCGAGAAATATGGCGTTCGCTCGTTACTGATTATCGCAGCGGGCTTGATGGGTATTCCTCCTGCTCTCGCCTTTTCTTCGAGTATATTGCCTGTTTCATTACAGATACCTGCTTTCTTTATGATTTTTATAGTTGGTGGTATTCTGTCAAACGGTACGATGGTAGGTTTTATGGCGTACATGCTGAATCTCGCCCCACCACGGAATCGTCCGAGTTACATCGGTTTCATGAACACTTTGCTCCTGCCTGTGAGTTTTGCGCCGCTTCTTGGAGGGGTTATAGCACCGCGTGTCGGTTATCAGTGGTTGTTTGCTATTTCGATGGGTATTTGCATCGCGGCCTTTTACAGTGGGATGAAGCTGGAAGAGGTTATGCAAGAAAATGAGGTGACAGAGGAACCCGAAGACGAAAAATTAGATCACGGTTCTTAAAAATCTCTCCACGATTTCTTTCCAAATGAAGCTGCTGCTTTAATAGTAAAATAGAAAACCTCACTATACCGCGTTGAGGGTGTTGACAACTCTTTCAAAAATCCTTATTCTGACAGTTCGCTGCTAAAATTTGATACCCCCAGAAATTCTTATCCAATTTGTAAGCTTCAGGTTATAATAACAAACGCAGACACTATGCGTCTGCATCTGATACCGAGCGAAATGGGGCGGTGAATATAAAATCTAACTGTAAGAATCAAGTTAAGTGCAGAGCAACATGCATCAATTAATGTGGATAGAACGGAGTTTGTTCTGTGTAATTTTCTGCGTTATAGCATTCGCGGCAGGCCCCTTGGCCTCCTATGCAGAATACCGGGTGGGCATTGGGAAGGTAGTTCTTTCTGTTGATAGTGCCGACTGGCGCGGTACTATCGGGATTCCTCTGCAAGGAGCAGAATCTTTCCTGCTCTTTGAAATTTACGTTGAAGAAAACGAGGACAGGGTAGATGTTAAGTTTCCATTCGTAGGGTGCCTGGGAATCCGACCTTTGATGGACTGCCAAGCCGAGTCATTAGTGGTAGGTTCAGTCAAGGCATTGCTAAATTCAGTTTCCGCATGTCCTTTGAGGTTGTCGCCTGAGACCACAAGAACCGAAGCCTGATTTCCTTACCAAATCGACGATGTTTTATTTGAGGGGCTGTCGTCCTTTCTGGCACCTTGACAGTGCATCTGAGGTCTGGTCCCTTTCCCTCGGTGCCCTCATCTCCGGTAGCGGTTTGCAGAACCCAGGCGAGCCTGTGTTTGACCCCCCTTTTTGGGTGCTTGCTGATCACTTAAGCCGCGCAGGTGTTGCTGTACTTCGTATTGATGATCCCGGCATCGGTAAATCAACACGGCATCCTAGAAAAAACAACAGCGGATGTCGCAACTGATGCAGAGGCGGGTGTAGCGTTTCTCAGAGTTTTTCTGCTCAGTTTTCAATTCTTTCCGATCTTCGAAGAGTTGACACTCTCAGAATTATAAGAGTTAAAAGCCTTAATGATAATGTGAGTTTGATAAATACTTGGCCAATTTTTGTCCAAAGAGAGTATTGTGGTGCAATGAAGCTATCAAATGAGTTTGTTCATAGCGGTTTGCTGTAAAACACCCTATTCAACGTCTTATCTGCCTCACTGACCTGAAATGTTTCGTCTTCTATTTCAGAGAGATGCACATACAACTGGTTCTTATCCAATAACTCCGCTAACAGCCGCTTCTGTTGCTCAACGTCCTTGATAGCGCTAAAGTGTGCTTCGGCCCCCTCCGGGGCATCAGGGGTGATGTACCAATTGAGAGCGGAGTCTTCTGCCATATCGCGCCAGATGTCTAGCAGCTCTGCAGAAGTGGTTGCGAACTGGATCCGCTCCATGAAAACTTGGTTGTAAGGCATTAGCTCACAGGATATGAAATTCTCGCCGAGGAGTTTCTCTTTTTCAATGACTTTCCGGAGTCGTTCTTTGCAAACGGCTATGTGCTTTTCCAGCTGCTCTACCAGTATAAACTGCCGATTGCCGCTATCGTGTTTGTTCAGTTCTAAGACCGCATGTCCTGTAGTGCCTGAACCCGCAAAGAAGTCAAGCACAATGTCGTCTTCATTTGTTGTGAGTTTCAATATATCTGAAACAGTATATAGAGATTTGGGATAACTTACTTCAACTCGTCTACCGAGAAGCTTTTCTAATAAAAGGGTTCCATGGGAGGTTGCGTTGTACTTTGGAGCTACCCAGTGCGTCGTGATAATTTGCTGTTCCCTAAATTTCCTATAGATTACTATTTTCTTTTTTTCGCGTTTTATAACGACCTCATTATCTTCAAAACGTTTCAGAAAGGTTTCTGGTTTTGTTACCCAAGTCATCTCCCGCCCGGTGTTTGTTACTGGAAAGATTTCTTCATAACCTTCAGCTTTCTCCAATGAAACGGTGCTGAGGTCATTGCTGACATAGATTGGATACCAATATGCAGGTTTATCTTCTCTTGTACATCCGCGACTTCCACCTTGAACCATAATGTAGTTTTTTAAGTAATAATTCCCCTTCTCATCTTTCAAATTGAATTTTTTCTTCTTCTCTTCATCGATCACTACATTTTTTATGTTGATTCCGGTAGTCCTTGTATAAATTAACATAAACTCATTACTCGCTGAGAAGCCTTTGTCCATATTACGACCTCTTGCTTGATGGACCACTGAAACTACCGCTAACTTGTTCTTTCTTCCAAAAACTTCATCCGCTAGTACTCCCAAATAAAAAAGTTCATGATGATCAATAGCAATAGCAATGAATCCATCAGGGGTCAGCAATTCTCTTGCAACCTCTAACCTATTTTTCATAAACGTCAGCCACGTTGAGTGATTAAAAGCGTTGTTGTAGGTAAAGGTCTCCGATGAACCACCCGTATTATACGGCGGGTCTATGTAAATGAGTTTGACCCGCCCGCGAAATTGCTCTTTAAGGGTGTGCAGGACAATCAGGTTGTTGCCTTTGATGACAAGGTTCTCACGGATAACACCGGCATCATCTCGCTTCAGTTTGAGAGTTCCGTTTTCTATGTGCTTATCACAGATTACCCCCCCCGCTCTTATCAACCTCTCCTCCCATCGCCCTAACACCATGACGCTCCCAACACGTCAGAACCTTCGCATCAAACATACGATCTATCTCATCCGGCGCCAGAACCTCATTGAAGAATATCTCTTCACGTCTCTCCTCTTCATGTATCTGACCGCCTTCCAATATACAATCCTTATACGGCCAGACCAAAGCGACTTCCCCCCGCTCACGCAGATATTTGCCATCAATATTCAAACCTATTCTATTACGGAACTGGGTATAGGAATCGGCAAAGAAGTTCTTATCCGTGATATAATCAACGAAGGTGTTGTTATCGAAGATCCAACGTCCTGCTATCTCTTTGAAGAACTTCACCGCTATTTCTTCTTCTGTGGAGAGCAGGCTGATCAGCTCGGGGTCGAGTTTCCAAGCCCGTTCTCTGACGCTTGCACGCTGGAGTGCTCCGGTAGCATCAACAAAGTTAGAGTTGGTTTCAAGAAGTCTCATCAGTTTTTGGTCAAAACGTTTCTTTGACATATAGATACATCCTTTTTGTCTTCCTGTGAGCTAATATGAGTTGATAAATACTTGGTCAATTTTTGTATAAAGCGAGTCTTCTGGTGTGATGAGGTCATCAAATGTTGTCTTGAAAGGGAGTTCTCTGATGGATTATACCACTATTCTGTGAAATAGACAACTTTTTTCTCCGTTATGAGCAAAGCTGTTTAGGTTTCACTATTCCTTCTATTTTTGATCCAAGCAGAGCTAGTGTGCCTTTCACGTACTGATCTATTGAAAACTGTAGAATCCAATACCTTCTCGGCGTTGATGATTTATCAGCTCTCGGAGAATAAACCGGTTCTGAACTTCTCCGAGCTTCAGCATGGACAGGATTTTACTAAGCATCTCTAAACTTTTTTCAAACTCATGTTATTATACCAAAGAGCACCGACTTCCGTTATTCCCGACCTGATCGATTAATTTGACTGACGAGCAGCGTAAAGTCGCTGAATTCGTGCAGAACAAGGCCCTAGCAGGTGATAAGGTGCTTTTTATCATGCTTTCTGGTAGGCATAAACCGCCGTGGGAAGAGTGGCAAGCCAGCCTTCGTACGATGTGGCTTTGAAGTCAAGTTTACTTAAAAATAGGCATGTATGCCTGATCCTACATAGACACCGGCAAGCCCCTTAGATTGAAATTCGGTTTTTTCCCTGCCGAATCCTTGACCTACTTCTACGTTCAAACCGAGGGGGATCCCACCAAGTGAAAACACAAGCTCGCCGCCGAAAGCAATTCCACCGCCTAACCTTGTGGTCAAACTGTTTTTATGTGTTTCATACTGTGAGATAGGATCTCCTGTTCTTTTTTCATAATGCCAAGCACCTTCTAACGTGAAGTAGAGTCGTGCTATGTTCCATTTGCTTTGATGTTCAAATATGGCATACGAAATGCCAGCTCCTAACATGTGATCGTTGTTCTGGTCCTTGAGAATAAAACGGCCAACGGTTTGAAGGTATACGGGTGCGAGGCCGGTATAGCGAAAACTAATTCCACCAAAGGCAGGAGTTGCTCCCTGGATGCCGATCCCGAAACTTTTGGTGAAATCAGCTGCTTGTACCTGAGTCGCAAAACTAAGGGGTATTCCTATGAAAATGCATGTTAGGCAAAAAATTGTACTTTTCACTGTTTTTTTCCCTTTTTTTAATGACTATCGGTTGTCGGTTAGCAGTAAAGAAAGATGTTTGAAATCCCCACAGATTTCCCTATTGACAACCGGCAACTGAGAGTTGACAGATATTTCATTTATCGGGCAATCAACAACGTTACCCGATGCGATTTAGTCGCAGATGGATGGAACATGAGAAGGTCCTGTTTCTCATCTTTGTTAAGGTCGGCCAGCCATATATTTCGTTCGTCAAAAGGCGTGGCGACTGCTACTTTTTGCGGTTTTTGGGTGAATAGTTTGGAATCTGGAATGCCCATAAAAACGTGTATTTTTTTCGGTTCATGTTGAATTAGCAGATCGAGGCGTTTGTCACCGTTCACATCGGCAATCAGCACAGCCGAAAAAGCGGTTCTTCCACCTGTTGCGCCAGATGGATATGATTTGAATCTGTGAGTTGTATTTGAGTTATGAGGGTAAGTGTTGTTTTCCATGCGGTAGAACTCTATATCCAACGACACGGAACCTGTCAGAAGAGAACCGATGATCATACCGATGGCCTTGAGGATATGAGGCTTGATAGTGGCAAACATCATATCGATTTTTACATCGCCGTTAAAATCGTGTTGCTCCATCCCGAATGGGATACCGTCTGAGTAGAGTGCGGTATTGGCATCTAGCGAGAACGTCGTGTCTCCATCGGATGTTGGTGCCCCGAAGTATACCTCATAGGTAGAATGCATGTGCCACAGATTCCCACCCTCCAGCGAAAAGACCCCGAGGTCGGTAACACCGTCCGCGTTCATATCCTTTATGGCGTGTAGCACCCTCCCTGTTAGAGCTCCGGCCGGTTGATGATCTCTACGTCGCCTGCGGACTCCATGAGGAGCAGCGAGTGCAGCGAGTTCATCGGACTCGAAAACCACATCGGTCGTGAAAGTTGTGGTGTCTGCGGAAAATAGCCCATGTTCGTTTTGGTGATGGACGACAAAGTGGTCTTCATTCCAAAAGACTAGGTCATTGCGCCCGTCTCGGTTGTAGTCTGTCTCATGAATACGACTCTGATTCCACGGATTGTAGCGGGATACATCGGTTTCATAGGTGCTATCTACCGTGGGTGGAGGGCCGAGTTTCACGGGTTTGGCAAATACACCGTCGGCCATCTGGATGAACACCCAAAATCCGTCGGAGTCGGGTACCACAAAGTCATCACGAGCATCGCCGTTCACATCGCGGGAGATATTTACATGAGGGATCTTGTCGTCGGGTGGTAAAGTCAGGGAAGGAACGCTTACCAGCATGTGTGCTGTCTCCGCTTTGAGGTCAAGCCAGTTCAGGCGACTATGCTGGTATGTGATTAAGCGGTCGCGTCCAGCGATATTTGCGACATCGACAAAGAGTACTTCGGTAGGCAATATTGTGTCTAGCCTCAGCCTCCAAGCGTTGTTATCGAATCCATAGATATGTAGCTGGCGGTTGTTGTTTTCGTCAATGCTCGCTACGGCGAGTTCAGCGCGATCGCCGCCAAGTAGAAATCCCGTTAAAACGGTTTGGTGTTTTCTTGTACCAATAGCGACTTCGTGCTGCTCGAAAGTGAATTCGTCACTTGTAGATACCAGCGGCTCAACCTTTTCGCCGATCAGACCTGAACACCCCGTTAGAAACAAACTGAAAACCCATATAGAGAACAGCTTCCATTCGAAGTGCTTCGTGGACTCGGTTACCAAGTTCGGTTTTGCCCAAAGGAACCTTTTATGCAATAGGTTTCGCCTTTTCACTTTTCTTTTCCTTTCGTTTTTTTTGGATATTAACATAAATGAATTAATGATGTTAACTTAAAGGTAAAAATATGCGCGACCTGCTCTTGCTGAAAGTAAGCACTAGACACACGGATTATCTTTGAAATTTTGCATTAGGATGAGCGTTTCTTTTCTTCCTTTTTTCAACGTTTCCTATTTTTCACGATCCCTGCCCTCAGAAAAGGTACAAGAATCTTATTAGTATCCCGTGCTTAAATTGACTCTGTACTCAATTCTAAATAGGACACTATCTGCAGAGGTTTAGAACCTTTTCTGAATGGCTCAGGTCAGTTCTCTTTCAATTTTGATTGGTACGAGTCTCTCTCTTTAAAATAGTTCTAGCAATTATCGAGTCGAACACCGTAGCTGGATTTTCCATAGTAGTTTTTAGAATCACACAGTGTCTTACTGCAGCTATCTTAACTACTTATGCCTTTTAAGCAGAGTCGGTGTCTTTCTATATGGATATCATTGACAAATAGATCGCGTACTACCTGAACGGTTTGCTGTCGCTGTTCTTTTATTTTCATTGCCTTAGCCTCCATTTACATAGAAAACTAACTTAACAATGTTAATATTATATTATCTGTTTTTGTTTTTGTCAAGTTTATTTTCAAAGGCGGGCGAAATCATGCCTTCTGAGAAATCAAATGTCTCAACTGTATCAGCGATTTGTGAAAGGAAGCGCTTATTCTTCCCGGGGCCACAGCTAACTTCAAGGATGGTTGGACAATATAGATGAGGGAGGTTTTTCTCGGTGACAATCTGATCAAGGTTCTGTGTGCGGTTCCCATCTATGTCGTAAGTCGTTGATCGACTGTCGTATACCTTTTGGAGGTTATTCATAATGGAAACTTGTTAGATGGGCATCATCAGATTTTGTTTGTCTTTATCAGAAAAATTAAGTATAATATCAGAGAATTTTTTTCTAATAGAACGGAGAACAATGTACAACCTAAACTTTGTTCGGATCAAGGATCTACCTAAAGATGAGCGTCCACGTGAACGGCTTCGCAAATATGGTCCGGAAAGTCTGAGAGACTCTGATCTTTTGGCTATTATCCTCAGAGATGGCTTTAAAGGAGCAACGGCCGTTCATCTCGGTGAGCAGATCCTCACGGCATTTGAAGGCGATTTGAAGCGGATGGCGGACAACAACTCTAAGCAATTTGAGAAAATTAAAGGGGTCGGCGAGGCAAAGGCTGCACAGATTGTCGCTGCTTTTGAACTCGGAAAAAGATTGGCACGCTTTCACGGTGACCGCGACAAGATTACTTCTCCAAGTGATGTTGCAGACTTAATGATGTCTAAAATGCGGTACCTACAGAAAGAGATTGTTTGTGTTCTGTGCCTGGATACAAAAGGGGGTGTAACAACCAAGGGGATCGCGGGCGACCTTGGTCCTGATCCAACGTGGGGAAAAAAGTTGTCGGAAGGAACAGTTTTTGAGGGCACCCTGAACGCTAGTGTTTTTCATCCTCGCGAAATTTTTCGATTTGCAATTGAGGAAGCCGCGAATTCCATTGTACTGGTCCACAATCATCCATCAGGTGATCCACAACCTAGCCAAGAAGACATTCGAGCCACAAAACAATTGATAGAGGCGGGAAACCACATCGGAATTAAAGTGTTGGATCATGTCATTATCGGAGACGGAATTTTTGTCAGTCTGAAGGAGGAAGGCTTCATTTGAACGGTTCAAACTTATGTTCAAGAACGTTGCCGAAGCACTTCGTATAAAAGAACACCGGCTGCAACGGAGACGTTCAGAGATTCAATTTGTCCAAACATTGGCAAACTCACGAGATAGTCACATTTTTGTTCTACGAGTCGCCGAATACCTTTACCTTCACTTCCGAGAACGATGCACAAAGGGACACTGAAATTCGCATCTGTATATGAGCAGGTTGCGGCTTCATCAGAGCCTACAACCCATATGCCAGCTTTTTTGATTCGATCTATAGTTTGTCCAATATTCTGCACTTTAATGATAGGCACGTGTTCAGACGCGCCTGCTGATGCTTTGTGCACAGCAGGCGTAATGCCGACAGCATTATTCTTTGGAATGATGACACCGTCGGCGTTAGCAGCATCAGCCGTCCGGAGAATCGCGCCAAGGTTCCTCGGATCTTGGACCCCATCCAATATTATCAACAATGCCTCTCTCTTTTCACTTTGTAGCTTCGCGAGTATTGATGGTAGGTTGCTATAGCGGTTCAGATTGATGAGGGCAATAACATCTTGGTGCGGGACAGATGATTCCATTCTATCTAATTCGCGTCTTGAGCAGCGTCTTACTGGCACCCCGGCCTGTTGTGCTCTTGTGATGATATAGCGAATGCGAGAGTGGTTATTCCCCTCAGCAATCCAAATTTTTTCGATACAACGCGCATGATGTTGTAGGTATTCAATAACTGGGCTTCTGCCAACAACGTATTCAGACATCTTGAAGTGTGGATAGATAGACCTATCTGTTCCTCTGAATTAGTTTCCACGGACAAACTTAATGTCTGGGCCGCGGGGTGTGATCTTGATATCCGGGTCTGCCTCCTGACACTGTACACAAGTAATGACACTGACGTTTGCGTTTTCCATGCGCGGGGCGAGTTTTTCCAACTTAAACGCAAACTCCAGAACCTCATCTGCGGGGATTTTCCTGTTGCATGAAATGCATGGAATAGCTTCTCCTGATTTAACGCTCTTTAAAAGTTCTAATGCTTTCATAATTTCCCCTTTCATTGAAAGTTATCCTGACTTCTATAAAAAATAACGTTCTTTCCGTTTATCAGATTTGTATTCTTCGTATGCCTTCTGTGCGCTATCTACTTCGGAAACTTCTGCGACAGGAACATCCCACCAAGATTCGTAGCGTGGGACTTGCTCGTAATAGTCTACATCGATTTTCACAACGGTTGTTTCCTTTGCCTCGCGCGCCTCATACAGGGCGGTTTTTAGGCTTTGTAGGTTTGTCGTTTCAATTACCTTTGCACCGAGACTTGCAGCATTAGCTGCAAGATCTACTGGTAAAAAGTCACCTGCAAGTTGGCCGGTTTCTTCGTCGCGGTAACGGAAACGGGTGGCAAAGCCTTGGGCACCTGTTGCCCGGGAGAGTGCCCCGATGCTGCTGTGTCCTTCGTTATTCACGAGAATAATGATTAATTTATATCCTTCTTGAATTGATGTGATGATTTCCTGGGCCAACATTAGGTATGAACCATCACCTACCATGACATAGACATCGCGGCTCGGATCTGCCATCTTGATGCCTAACCCACCGGCGATTTCATACCCCATACACGAATAGCCGTATTCCAAGTGGTACTGTTTTGGATTACGGGTCCTCCACAATTTGTGTAAGTCCCCGGGTAGGCTCCCTGCCGCACAAACCATAACATCTTCAGGACGTGAGAACTCATTAACCACACCAATCACTTCGCTTTGGCTCGGCAAGGGGCCGTGTCCAAGGTGATAAAGTCTATCAACTTCCATTTCCCATTCCTCGCGATGCTTCCTAATTTGTGCCGCGTAGGTTGCGTCGACGTGATAATTTCCCACGGCTGTCGTAAGTTCATCAAGCGTGACACGAGCATCCGCGACAAGAGGTAAAGCAGCGTGTTTATAGGCATCGAATTCGGCGACATTGATATTGATAAAGCGGACATCTGGGTTTTGGAAAGCGGTTTTAGAAGCAGTTGTGAAATCACTCAGGCGGGTGCCAATCGCGATCACAAGGTCGGTTTCCCGCGCGGTGATGTTTGCCCCCGGTGTTCCAGTTGCGCCTATTGCTCCGAGGTTCTGTAGGTGATTATATGACAGAGCACCTTTTCCGGCAAAGGTCTCACCGACAGGGATACCGGTCTGCTCTACAAATTGGGCGAGTAGTTCCGTGGCCTCACTATAGATAACACCGCCCCCGGCGATGATCAACGGCCGTTTGCTCTCACGAATCCATGCCGCTGCCCGATTGAAGAGCCTCTCGTCCGCACGAGGCCGAGATATAGTGTAAATACGCTTCTCAAAAAGTTGTGAAGGATAATCGTATGCCTCAGCCTGAACGTCTTGAGGGAGGGCTAAAGTTACAGCCCCTGTATCTGTTTGTGATGTCAGGACACGCATCACCTCCGGTAAGGCTGTGATGATTTGTTCTGGACGATTAATCCGGTCCCAATAGCGTGAGATAGGCTTGAAGCAATCGTTTACTGAATAATCTTGTGAACTCGATGACTCTAGCTGCTGTAAAACGGGGGCGACTAAACGGGTAGAAAAGATGTCGCCCGGTAACAAGAGGACAGGTAACCGGTTAATTGTTGCCCCCGCTGCGCCGGTAAGCATGTTCGTCGCGCCAGGTCCAATAGAAGTTGTGCAGGCAAAGGTCCGAAGACGGTTATTCATTTTGGCAAACGCAGCAGCCGTATGTACCATTGATTGCTCATTTCGTGCCTGAAAGAACCGAAAAGAATCAGAATATTGTTGCAAAGCCTGTCCAATACCAGCGACGTTTCCGTGACCAAAGATGCCGAACATACCGGCGAAAAACTGTGTTTCGTTTCCATCTCGTTCAACGTATTGTTGCTGGAGAAATTGAATGATGGTTTGTCCCATCGTAAGTTTTCGTGTTTTCATGAATGTTGCTATGCGTTTTCCGTGAGGGAAACGACTTCTCCTTTTAATAAAGCAATATAGTGTGTAGAAACTGAGGCGCGGAAACGTAGTTGCATGATTTTGAAAACCACATTGATCACCATCCGCCATGCTCCGCGACAAACTCATTAACCTCCGGCATCGTTGGCATAAAGTTAGCACAACCATGCCGCGTTACAACAATTGCACCAGTCGCGTTGCCAAGACGTGCGGCTTTTTCCCATCCCCAATTGCTGAGGTTACCATAAATAAAACCGCTGGCGAAGGCATCTCCGGCACCGAGAGTGTTGTAAATTTCGACTGGAAATGGGGCTGCGTAAACGACCTCACCGCTTGTCAGGTGGACATCTGCTCCTTTAATACCGCGCTTCACAATCAGAGCATCTGGACCTGCCCCTAAGAGTGTCTCAATAGCTACCGCCATATTCCCTTCAATTGTGGGGTTCGAGATTTGCGAGTGTTCAATTGTAAGTTGTGAAAGATTTGTAAGTGTAGCCGCTTTGATTTCTTCCTCTGTACCAATTGCGATGTCAATATAACGGAGAGCTGACCGAACAATAACTCCAAACGCTCTTGGGTCATGCCACTGATCTGCTCGGAAATCGAGGTCCAAAAAGACACGGCTGCCGATTCCGTGTGCTAGTTCTGCCGCATAGAGCGTTGCGCTGCGGCTCGGCTCCTTGCTCAAACCTGTTCCGGATATTAACACAGCTCGACTCTCAGCAATTGGTGCGGCGAGGACATCATCTATTGTGAGTTCAATATCGGCGCAGTTATCACGGTAATAGATTAGTGGGAATCGGTCTGGCGGTTCAATACCTAGAACAACAGCGCTCGTTCTATACCCAGGTTTGCACGGAATAAATTGCGTTTCAACGCCTTCATCCTTCAAAAACTTGAGTAGAAACTCTCCAACTGGATCCTCGCCGACAGCCGTAAGTAGTGCTGCTTGAAGTCCAAGCCTTTGTACACCAACTCCGATGTTGGTAGGACACCCGCCAACGAAAGCCCCAAAGCTCTTAATGTCTGTGAACGTGGCTCCGATGTCATTCGCGTAGAGATCTATAGAGCTCCGTCCGATTGTCAGAATGTCATAGATTTCCATCTTTTCGCAGCAAGGTTTGCGTTCAAGAACGTCTTGCTTCCGTAAATTTTTGACTTTCCTCAGCCAATTTACATGTTAATAGAAACGCGTCATTGCCACAGGCGATCAATTGAACACCCAGTCTCAACCATTATTCGCCGCTTTCAAAATCGTTGATATAACACCCTAACGGAACATTGTATTTTTGTGTAACCTGATGCTCTTTTTATTTCATCTAAAAGTAGAGGGTGAGTGAGTTAACCGGAAATCCCCATAGAGGTGGATAAATCATACGGCATTTGATCGCTGTACGTACGCTTGTGTGTTGAGTTTCGTGAAATCTCGATAGTCAGTCCGATACCAAACGCGATACTGTATTTTGTCCATTTTCGGATTTTTTCGAGAACTTTACTCGATTCTCCCATGGGATCATGACACCTATTGCTCCTCCTTCAAGGATTCGAGAGACAAAATGGTGTTCGAGAACAGGGACACGAACAATACAAGGCAAATTTTCACCTCGCGCGTCCGGGATGATCTCTTCAACGGTTTCTATAGCAAAAGAGCTATGTTCCAAATCAGTGATGATAAATTCTGCCCCCGCATGTGCTAAAAGTGTTGCTATTGCGGATCTTCCGAATTCAAGGACAAAGGTCCCGATAAGAATGTTTCCGCGCTTCAAAGATGCCTTCACTTTAACTGCACCTCTAGCTTTGAACAGGTATTTCTGAGATTAGTTGTTGGGCTTCACTTACCATTTTCGTGGGTGTTGACATTTTTTCTCCGATCGCCAAAATCAACATGTAATAGTCGTAGGCGGTTTGTAAATCACAATTGAGGTGTGCACTTTCAGCTGCGTTAAAGTAGCATACAGTTGCCATTCTGTGACATTCTTCAACGAGATCTGGAAAATTTGCATAGCTATAGTTGTAGGCGGCAAGAATATAAGATTTTCCGGCTTCTTCCCATGAGCGCTGAAGTTCGAATCGGCGTCCAAGGCGAATGTAGTAAACCCCACCATTTTTCGCGTTCCGTCTGGCAAGTCGATACTTTCCTGCGACGGTGTAAGCGAATCTGGCGCGGGTATAACAGTTAGCAACAAGCTCTATGTTGTCTTGTTTGACAAAATGGCGGGCCTGTTTTTGGTAGAATTTCCCGAGTTTATTATAGAGATCTAGGGATTGCCGCGTTCGGCCCTGTTGCTGGTAAATCCGGATCTTTTGAAAGATATGAACTGCCTCTTCTTCATGTGGGTATAGGATATCGATATGGATCTCGTCGAGTAAAAATTCTGGTGACGCTTCCTCAATTAACACGCGGTAGCTGCCTGCTGCCTTAATTTGAGGTTGGATAGGAACTATATCGGTTTCCAGTTTTTCATTGGTAAGTTCTTGATGGTCTAGCCGCGTTCTAAGGACTGCATTTTCGTTATCTGGTAATTTCTGAATGAGAGCAATGATTTCCTCAACAGTAGGGTTTGATGCTAGCGATGGTGAGGCAATATTCAGCTTCTGAAACAAGTTATCAACCGCTTTGGTCAAACTTTGTTCATCCATGCAAAGGCGAGTCGCTTTGTGAACTTCTTCAAGGGCACTTGGGTAGTCTTGGCCTTCAATGTACCCGGTGGCGAGGTTATAATGATTGTGAATTTGGGTAATCAACTTCTTGCGTTTATTATTTTCTTCTTTCTGTCGTCGTTGGAAGAAAAGGTTTTGATTTATTCGTTCTGTGACTTCAAGGGGTAGGCGGAATGTTTTCCGATAGCGTTCTAGTGCTTCTGCTAATCTTGGATTATTGGAATTGACGCTTGCATCAATGAGCTTCAAAGCTTGTCTGATGTACTCGGCTTGGTGGATACGATCTAACTCTTCATGCATCTCGGTCGCGTTCTGATGGCGCTCGGAAACCTGTCGATGGAGTGCTTTTTGTAAGAATTTGCGGAGCACCTCTGGACACCTATCTATTTCCTCTATTGCTCCGGCAGCTTTCTTCTTATCAATTTCCGTATTTTCACCTGAGAATGGAAAGCGTCCCGTTGCGGCTTGATAGAGGATGAGTGCTGTGGAATAGAGGTCGGCGCGATAGTCGTAAGATCCATAATGTTGTTCAGGTGCCATATAGCGGTGTGTGCCTGCCATAGTTTCAGCAAATTCGGTCGTTTCTCCAAAAATGCGGGCAATACTGAAATCGGCAACTTTTGCTTGTTTATCGTCGGTGAGTAATATGTTTTGGGGCTTGATGTCGCGATGCATAATCTTGTGTGCATGTGCTTCTCTTAATCCGCAGCAGATGTCTAAGCCAATATTAATTGTGTCTGTTAGCGTCAGGGGGCCTTCCTTCATAAGTTCATAAAGACTTTTTCCTTCAACATATTCCATCACGATCCACGCGACATAGTCATCCCTTCCCGGTTCGACTGTATGGATCGAGACAATATTCGGATGTCCCCAAATCTTTGACATCGCTTGAAATTCATTCAGAAGGAACTTCATCCTGCTTGGTGGATAGGCTACTTTTGTTAAGGCTTTAATTGCAACAATTCTGTTTGTCAATTCTTCGCGCGCGCGGAAAACCGATGAGAATCCTCCTGAATTCAGAAACTCTAGCAACCTATATTTACCTAAGATTAATTGGTCGATTTGCATAACAGCGTTTAGAGAAGTAGACAAGAACAGCTTCTAATGATGAAATTAACAAAAGTAACATTAAGCTTGAAGAAAAAGCAATTTTGGATAAACTTCAAGTCAGATTCTTGTGGAACGCTCGCGCTGGACCTCTGTATACAGTCTTTCAGCCCTTTCAGTGAGGGATTTGAATTCTCTTGCTTCAATGAGTTGATTATTAACCAATGCACTTCCAACGCCCAAAGCGGTAGCCCCCGCGCTGATAAATTCAGCTGCGTTTTTAGCATCGATACCTCCAGTCGGAACAAGAGGGATATGAGGTAATGGGGCTTTTATGTCCTTTATATAGGAAGCACCGACTCCGCTCGATGGAAACACCTTGACATAATCTGCTCCGGCTTCCCATGCCATCAAAATTTCTGTTGGCGTAAATGCGCCTGGAATAACGACTTTGCCATAGCGATTACAGGTTTCAATGACATCCACTTTGGTAACCGGACTGACGATGAACTCCGCACCTGCCAGCATCACAGCGCGAGCTGTTTCCGCGTCTAATACTGAGCCGGCCCCGACGAGAAGAGTCTCTCCATACGCTGATGATACATCGCTAATTATTTGCAACGCATTCGGTGTCGTCATCGTCACTTCAATTATGTCAACACCCCCGGCGTGAATTGCCGCTGCTGCATCAATCAACTTGTTTGCACTATTCGCGCGAATTATAGCCACAATACCACACGCTTCGATTCGTTGCATCTGTTCTAACTTTGTCATGAATATCCTCAACATGAGTCCTATTAAAGCTTTGATTCAGGTAATCAGGATTAAGATACTTTCCAAGATATGAACCCTTCAGCGATGTCAGAGAAAAATGGTAAACGTTTTTTATTGTGATTTAGTTGTCAATATGTTATTATTGAACAAATCAAGTAAAAGTTCTAATTCGTAGATTCTCGCTAATTTTGTGTAATTGAGAGCAAATTTTGGTTCGTTAACTCTGCCGAAAGATTGCTTGATAAAAAGAATGGAAGTTGTTCCACTGCTCCCTTACCTAATCAGTTTGATAGGTTTACTCCTTTTGTCCGGTTTCTTTTCGGGATCCGAGACAGCTTTATGCGCCCTTACCCAGGTACAAATTGAGCGTTTCCGTTTTGAAAAGGTCGGAACATCTGCTATTGTTAGTTTCGTTGATAATCCTGCTCGACTCTTTATTACTGTACTGCTTGGTAATAATCTTGTAAACGTTTCGTTTGCAATCCTCATGTTGTGGCTTATTAAACGAATTTTGCCCGATAGTACGGAAGTACTCCAATTTGCTGTAGCGACAGTCCTGAGTGTGCTGCTGATGCTCATTTTTGGTGAGATGGCTCCAAAGACGTACGCAATTAAGCATGCAGAGACTTTTGCAAAAATAACAGCCCCGATTCTGTGGATATTTTCGATCTGCATTACACCGTTACGAGCGTTGCTGCGCTGCATTATCGACTTTCTTGTTCCTATATTTATTGGACATACACCTGACACCGAGCACCTCACTACCACGGATTTCAAAGAAATTGTTGATGCCTATCACGAAGAAGCACTTCCCGAAGGCGAACGAGAAATTGTGAGCAATATTCTCGAATTACGCGACATTGAAGCAAGAGAAATCATGGTGCCTCGAACTGAAGTTGTTGCGGCTCCTACATCTAACACTATCCAAGAGACCCTAAAACAAGCAAAGGACTCCGGGTTTTCACGCATTCCAGTCTATCGTGAGCAGATTGATAATGTTTGCGGGATCTTTTATGTGAAAGACTTACCGCTTTGGCGGCATGCGTCAGTGAGTTCGCTCACATTGGATGCCTTCCTCGAGAAACAAGACAAAATTCCGAGAGCACCCTCTAACGCCCCTCTTATCCGAGAGCCGATTTTGGTGCTTGAAACTCGTAAGATCGGTGTATTACTGCTGCAACTCAAACGCGAAAAAACAAAAATGGCGATTCTCCTTGATGAATATGGAGGCGTTTCAGGTATCGTTACAACTGAAGATATCGTTGAACAAGTCGTTGGCGACATCATTGATGAACATGATAGAAACGAACCTTTGGCTGATTTCGTTAAACACTCTACAGACCCGTTGTTTCTAGAAGTTTCCGGGCGAATGAGCATTAGAGAACTCAACCAACAATTCGACGAACTAAAACTGAGCGAAGACGATGTTGACACTATCGGCGGCTATACTTTCAGGCTCTTTGGTAGAATCCCTTCAGTTGGGGAATCATACATCGATGAAAACGGTATCAAATTTGAAATAATTGCTACAGAGGGCAATGTTATCACGAGCCTATTTATCGAGCTGCCAGAGAATCGTTAGCTATCAGGGCGTTCTACTGCACTTCAATCTCAGTAATCAACAGGGTGGCAGTTGGCTGCGTTTCATCTACTAAGGTGGGTGCCTACCTGCTGGCCGCTATGTCGTAGGTTTTCCTAACAAATACAAAAATTGAAAGTTCTCTTACTGTCCCTCTTTTTAATCGGTGCCAGCGGTACAACACAGCTCGCGGTGCTCAGTTCATTCGTAGTTGTTTTGCTCATTTGCCTAGTTCTATCGGCTTTCTACTCTGGTTCAGAGACAGCTCTTGTGTCAGTTAATAAAGTTCGTCTCAATCAGCTTGTTGAATCCGAGGATGCTAAAGCGAACATCATTCGTCGCTTAGTTGAATCCCCACAGCGAATGCTTGCACTTACCTTAGTTGGAACGAATCTTGCAAATGTGCTCATTGCACAACTCGGTGAGGGGCTTGTTACACGAGGGCTTCCGAACCTCCCTGTAGGTTTACAAGGATTAATCGCTACTGCTGGTATAACGGCTCTGCTCCTCATTTTTGCAGAAATTTTGCCGAAAACAATCTTTCGGGTCAAAGCAGATACTTTAGCACTTCGTTATGCTTATCCTTTAAGGGTTTCTGAACTGATTTTTGCCCCACTCATTTATCTCGTCCAAAATTTTACGCAATTTCTCATCAAACTCGTAGACAGAAGGGCCCGCGGTCAAAGTCCTGATGCCCAACGTGAAGAATTGCGACTCCTTGCAATTATCGGTGAACGTTCGGGAAACCTGCTCACAGACCAACGTAGGATGATTCATAGCCTGCTCGATCTTCAAAACCGAACGGTTGCTCAAGTCATGGTCCCCCTTGTTGATATTGTTGCTATAGAAAAAAACACAAAATGCGAAGATTTTTTGCAAATTGCTGCTGACTCGGGATTTTCGAGAATACCTGTCTACGAAGAACAAATCTATAATATTATTGGGATCATTAATCTCTTGGATGTTATTTACGATGATGTTTCAGACACATATGCCGACGGCTCAAGTTCCTTGAAAAAGAGTAATACATTAACGGATTGCAGTCAACCTAAGAAAGAGCACAACCGACCTGAAACAATTGAACCGTTTATCCGTACTGCCTTACACTTTGTGCCTGAATCAAAAGATATTAGTGCCCTTCTGAGAGAAATTCAAGACACACGGCACACTATGGTATTCCCTGTCGATGAGTACGGTGGCACCGTTGGGCTTGTTACCGTCGAGGACCTCGTTGAAGAAATCGTCGGTGAATTTGCCGACGAGCGAGACGAGCCTGACTTCATTCGTTTAATTGCTCCGAAAATTCTTGAATGTGACGGGCGAACTGAAGTCAGTCTACTAAAAGAAAATTATGGACTTGTAATTCCCGAAGGTGACTATGAAACAGTTGCAGGTTATATCTTGGAGCGGACCGGAACCATTCCCAAAGTGGGGACTAAACTTAATTTACGCGATGCTGCTATTACAGTTAAAGATGCTGATGCCCGCGCTATCCGCAAAATTCGTATTCAACGGAGGTTCGGGACCTTCCAATCTTAAACGTGCCGACACAAGCCGTAAAACGATCTTCCCTATGCTTATTAACAAACACTATTAGAGAATACCGAGTGGTGGCATCACTGTAATTTCCTCTGTTACCATACTCGACGGTTGTTGACAAATCGAAACGACGGTACCCGCTACATGTTCCGGTGTGAGCATCTGTTCAAAGTCCGGATGTTGCGGAATCTCATCCCAAAACGAGGTATGCACCGAGCCGGGTAGCACAGCAGTAACTCGAATATTTTGGTGGCGAACTTCGCTAGCTAATACCTTTGTGAATGCCAGAGCTCCTGCCTTTGCGGCACAATAAGCGCTGGATGCCTCAAAAGTAACTTTTGCCGCGATCGAAAGCACATTTACAATCTGTCCGCTGCCTTGTGCTAACATAGGTGAAAGGATAGACTTTGTGCAGAGATAAATCGCCTTTAAATTGGAGTTGATCACTGTATCCCAATCACTTGGAGTGAAATCAATAAGCGGTCCGAAACGTCCGATTCCAGCGTTATTAATCAGAATATCCACGCCTTGGTGAATGTCTAATGTCCTTTGAATAAGCCGTTGCACAGCTCCTGGGTCGGTCACGTCTGTTGGCACGGTGAGCACGTCAGCACCACTTTCCCTGAGGTTTTCTGCGGCCTTTTCAAGGGTTTCACGGGTCCTAGCGGCAAGCACGACTTTCGCGCCTGCGGTGGCCATACCGAACGCAATAGCTTTACCAATCCCTTTTGATCCCCCGGTAATCACGGCGACTTTTCCCTCAAGTGTTTCTGTATTTCTCTGGTGAGAAGGGGTAGGTCGCACCATCTTCGCCTCCATATTTCGATTTGTACTTGTGTTTTATCCGAATTAGGTATCTACAAGAACCAAAAAATTTATGTTAAGATATCTGGATACACCGCAAAAACTCTGCCCGCGTTGAAAAGTGCTCTCGGAATGTTCCTAACATGACATTTGTTGTCATCCTCGGTGCCTGTTTTTGTACACCGCGTGCCATCATGCACAGATGTCGTCCTTCTATGACTATCGCGACACCTCGCGGTTCAAGTGCTGTTTCTAGAGCTTCAGCGATTTCACGTGTGAGCCGTTCTTGTACCTGTAAGCGTCGAGAAAACATATCTACGATACGCGGAATCTTACTTAGACCGATAATCCTGTTTTGTGGGAGATACCCAACGTGACACTTGCCCCAAAACGGGAGAATATGGTGTTCGCAAAGACTATAAAACTCAATATCTTTGACGATCACCATTTCATCATAATCTTCGTCAAAGATAGCCTTGTTCAAAATTTTATCGATATCTTGGTGGTAGCCGCTGGTTAGAAACTCCATTGCCTTGGCAGCGCGACTCGGGGTCCTCACAAGACCTTGTCGGTTTGGGTCTTCACCTAAATTTTTAAGAAGGTTGGCGAAAAGTTCCTCTAATTCTGGGCTAGGATCCCCGTTCTTAAAATCCATTATGTTAAAATAGTCTCCATTGGAATAAAACAGATTACTCGCCGTAGTAGTCAAAGTGGTTTTTTGGCGTTTCCCGTAAGCGAAGGCGGTATAAAACCACAGGGTGCAAATTCGGTTCTAGTACATGCCATAGCACTTTGACGAAGTTCTCTGAAGTAGGATTAAGTTTTTCAAATTCAGGTGTATCGAAGTTCAGGTGTTTGTAGTCGAATCGCGCGTAAACCTGTTTCTGAACGACTTCATCGAGAAAATCCAACCGTGCAACCAATCCGGTTCTTGGATCTACTTTACCTTTCACGGTAACTTCAAGGACGTAGTTATGTCCGTGTCCGAACGGATTGTTACACTTTCCGAAGATATCTAGATTTTCCTCGTCGCTGAGAACGTGGCTGTGCAAGCGGTGGGCAGAACTGAATTCGTAGACTTTGGTAAGGTAAACCATCTTTCCTTCTCCATAATAATCGGCAAAATTCGTTGTCCTTTCGTAGAGGCGCACGCGGTGTAACATTCCACTTGGCAGAGAAGGTACAAGCTGTTGCCAAATCTCGATAGCAATATTTTCACATGTTGGTTGAACATGCGGGTTTCCTGCAAAAAACGGATGTTGGCAGTTCAGATGCTTATGATCGTACTTAGGAAGTACTTCTGTTTTTAACAGGGCATCCAACGTCACGAGATTGATAACTATTCCGTCGTCAACGTCTACAGTGCCTTTCACCATAACTTCAAGAATGTAATTATGTCCGTGGCCATTGGGATTCGTGGCGGCCCCGAATAACTTGAGGTTCTCGGTGTTGCTTAATTCGGGGATTCGATTATAATGGGATGCTTCAAATGCCGTCTGTCGGGTTAAGTAATACATGAGTCTTTACGTCGCTACGGTATATGTTTGGAAATTTATAGGGCAACCCGAGGTGGAACGACAAGTTCATCATCTACTGACTCGTATTGGACTGCCATGATCCATTCACCGGTTCCTCTAAGGTGGACGTTACACTTTTTAAGCCATTCAACTAAGGTAATGCGGTCGCGCGCCTCCCATTCGCAAACCATCCGTCCTGACAACGTATCGCACAGGATTCGGGTATTGCTCACCTCGGTGTTTTCGTTCTCTCTGAAACGATTCAGCAAGCGAGCAACATCTTGTCGGGTCATACAAGCAATGATATGTACAGAAACGAATTTAGACATTGTTTTATAGATAGCAGCTGTTGGCCTTCAGTCGTCAGAGCGGAAGGTTCAGATATCGCGAGCTCCGTTTACTGATGACTGACTGCCAAAAACTGACAACTGTTCGTTTAGTCGCGAGCGATAGGGGATCCGACAAGATTACCCCATTCTGTCCAACTACCATCGTAGTTGCGGACCTTTTCATAGCCTAGTAGGTACTTCAACACGAACCATGTATGTGATGAACGTTCGCCGATACGACAGTAGGCGATTGTTTCTTTGTTTTCGTCAACACCTGCGCCGCCGTATATCGCTTGCAGTTCGTCGTGAGACTTAAAGGTGCCGTCTTCAGCCACTGCTGTCGCCCACGGAATATTTGCGGCACCGGGGATATGTCCTCCGCGCTGCGCAGTTTCGCTCATGCCAGGTGGAGCAATGACTTCCCCTGAAAATTCAGCAGGTGAACGGACATCAACGAGGTTAATGATGTCTTGTTGAAGTGTGGGGAGAATGTTGTCTTTTGTTGCGCGGACATTGTCATCGGGAAATCTCGCTTGATATCCTGTGCTGGAATAGTTAGGAACGTCCGTGACAAGTGCTCTGCCTTCATCAATCCATTTCTGACGCCCGCCATTCATCACCTTGAGTTTGTGTTCGGCGTGTCCGTAGTAGCGGAATTGCCATAAAGCATACGTGGCAAACCAGTTGTTATTATCTCCGTAGAAGATAACCGTTGTCTCGTTAGCGATACCACTGTCATTGCAGAGCGTCTCAAATTGTTCTTTGGTGAGGATGTCGCGTCGAATTTGGTCACACAATTGCGTTTGCCAATTGAGTCCGACTGCGCCAGTGATATGTCCTTCAGCATAAGCTGAAGTGTCAACATCAACTTCCAACAATCGGATGCCATCATCACTACCGTGGGCAGCTACCCATTCCGTACTCACTAAAACATCAGGATTTGCGTAATCAGCCATTTCTATGTTAAGCCTCCATATTTATTTTTTTAGAGCTTTATTAATACCGGGCTTTGACATCCTCTGCCGAGCGAAATCTGGTCAGATTCCGCTGTGAATCGTGTTAATATTGCTTCGCTTGCGCGAAGGTTTCCAACTGAGGCACCCGTAGTCGTTGACCTCTGGAGGCTGCCATGGACCCCGCTACTAGGATCGTATCTCCCAGATACTTTCTGTAAATATTCATCTATGCTAATACATTTCAAAGAAAAAAGCAAGTGAATCAGACCAGGTGGCCTGCATCTGCCATCGTAAGATCGGCAGTTTAGGCAGGAAAATATGATAAATTATGTTCTGATAAACCAATTCTTTATTACATTATACATTTCAAGGTGCAAATTGTCAAATAGAAATGTGATTTTGATACTACCTTGTCTATTTTTGAAGAATTTGTTTAAGTTTCTCGAAAAAAGAAAAGCCGCGTCTAGAGATTGACGCGGCCTATTTTTTCCAGATAGTCCTTTGTTATTCATTACAACTGACCAGCAACATTTGATGTTGTTTTCGGCCTGTTATCTATGTCCACATCCGGGATCTGTGGAGATATAATTGCTGTAATCCGAGATGCTCCAGTCGGATGTAGTGGGTATCTTGTGTTTTAATTTATTTAATGAGATTGCGATGTATCCGACAACGCCTCCAAGGCCGACGTGTACGACAAGCGACACCATCCATGCAAGAGGCAGGCATACGGCGCTGTTTCATGCTATGCACCTCCTATGGCTTCAAGAGTTGATACTTCATGTTTGTTCAATACCTTTGCCAAAAATCGGGGCCCGAGTTGCATATGGAAAAAACTTCTCTGAAGACACGTCAGCTAATAGAACTGACAATTCAACTGCAAGTTTCTCTGACGTTTTATCTTGAACTCACGTTATACTATTACGCGATAAGAGACTGGTTAAAGAGGCATACTCACTGTCTGGATACAGTTCGGTAATGACAGTGCCTCCTTTACGTTTGAACAGTTTGTATGCTTTTGCATTCGGAGTATAGGCGAGCACTCACAACGCTCCCCAACAATTTCAATTGCAGCGTTGTTGTCGCAGGCAATTCCGATGCCACCGCGTTTTGTGATCAGCTGCGAGAAATTGGATTCCCGTTTCTGACTGTGATAATAGGGGCAGTACACAGCATTGATAAGTCCTAATCCGCTGACTCGAATATAATTCCATTCTGCGCTCGAAAAATAACGGGAGTCGCTGCGCCCGTATCTGAACCAGCAAATTGCCCCCGCGCTGAGACCTGACAAGACGGTCCCTCGTGATGCTGCCTCTGCTAACACAGTATCCAATCCGAACCTCCGCCATATTTTCATCATCTTGTAGGTGTTTCCGCCACCAACATAAATCAAATCTGAATCCAGTACTAGCTCTGACATTTCATCGAAGATAGGAGGTTTCTTAGGTTGAGGGTGCGTGTGTGGCATCCCAAGTATTTACCGTAACACGCCTTAAAGGTCTCCATGTATTCCATAGCATCACCACTTGCGGTTGGAATAAAGAGCTCTTGTGGTAGTGTTTTGCCTGTTAATGCAACAATTTGTTTGTCGATCTCAAGGGTTTCTAGGTCCTTAAGCTCTCCACCGCCGATAGCGACAATCTTTCGCGTCGTTTTCATCAAATTCTCTCTGGTGCAATTTAAGGGTTACGCCTCGAACCAATAGCGACATTTAATCAGAAAGATATTCTTCCCCGGATCCGTAAAACTGCTTCGTAAGCGGTTCACAGGACGAAATTCAAGGTCATCTGCTCCTACATCTTCTAACTCGATTTCACGTGCCTGAGACCAAACCAAAAACAGCGTACTTCCCGGGCGAAATTCCCAACGAAGAACAGTGTTGCCCCTTAAAGACCGTAGATGGAAATCAGGATTTCGCTTCAGCGGATATGGCTTGAACTGATAAGACCTCGGTTCTACCAATTCTTTGAAGTTCGTATAGTCGCCGATAGTAATGAAGGGCTGCACGTAGAATTGGAGACTCAGCGTTGGGGTGAAACTAATGTTTGCTCGTGTGGTGAAATCAAGCGTTTGACTCGTTAATTCTCCATAAATGTAGTGGTTTTTAATATGTCCGTTGATGTTTTCTTCAACTAACTCGACCCATTGTGCGTCGTAAATATGGTAGCGGTACATCGGTCCAATACTTAATTCAATATTCGACACAGGCCGGATGTTCAAGCGGAGGCTTACTACTTTCTCAGAACTTTTGTTATCGTCGTCCCAGGCGAAAATTGGATTCAGTTCAAGCTGAATCATTTTACGACTATCGGTTCTAAGTTGGGTAAAAATCCACCAACCTGCGGGATTTTTAATCAGTATTCCGCCGCGTCGGACATCTTCGTCGTTAAACGACTCCAAATTTCGCCCGACCCATAGGTCATATTCCCAATAATTTTTCAGTTTGCCATCTGTCCATATTTCAGAGTAGCGGCCGATGCTAGTGCCATCATAATTCCATTCTCGCCAGCCGTAAAGCCCAAAAGTGGCTTCTCGAAAGATGATGAACGGCTGCTCTTTCTTGATGATGAAGTCGTAGAACCATCGCATCATATCGCTGCGGCGCGTATACCCCATGTCATTTGCATCGAAGTCTGGGGAGCGAACGTTAAAATTGGTATCAAGTCGCCACCATCCGCCCTGTTTACCAAATTTGAGGTGGGCAAAGTAGCCTGACTTACGTGCCTCAAGTTTTCCTGTTTGGCTTGCTGCTATTATGCCGCTGATTGTATATCGTTCCTTCGCAAATCTCAAGTCCAAGTCAAGTCCATTGACGTACGCGGGGTTGGAAGTTTGTCTATTCACTGCTGTCATCATCAGTCCGATGTGAGAATTCCGTTCCAATATGTCTTGTGTTACTCGCCCTACAAAGTAATGGGTCAACGGTTCAATGAGATAGTCTCGGGTTTCGCCATTTTCCTTAATCTGTGAATATTCCGGTGCGGTGAGAGCTTGCATAATACCGAAGGAAGTGTTGGTGTTGGTTCTTCCAACAATTTTGGTAGCCCCCAAGATTGTTGTTGTTTCCGGGCGCGTTACTTCAGTAGCGCCTTCTGGCATTTCAAAATGCCCGGGTTGCTGTCCGATCCGTCTTGAATAAAAGAATTGATTTTGCCCATCTCCGAGGTTAAAAATAGATGCTCCTTTGACAAAGAAGGGTCGCCGTTCCTCAAAGAATTCTTCGTAGGCGGAGAGGTTCAGGGCAGCAGGATCTGTTTCTACTTGTCCAAAGTCAGGGCTGATTGTGGCGTTGAGCGTGATGCCAGAAGTAATCCCGTATTGGACATCGCCTCCGATATTTTTCCACAAGTCAGTCTTGCTGTTCAAGGTTGTTTTGCCCATTGCATAGGGTATTATTTCCAGATGACGGGAGAGACGAATGTTTTCAATCCCTATCAAGTCACCGAAGTGTGGTAGCCAACCCGGGGTGCCTTTCTTAATTAATCGCCAGTGGGAACGCTCTTTTCTACGGCTGATTTCCCGTTCTACCTGCAGTCCCCAAGTATATTTATCTTTCGGTGAGAAGCGGAACATATAAAACGGGATTTTACACTCTATTGCCCACCCATTTTTGTGAATCCGGGTTTTTGCTTCCCACACGCCATCCCATGCACCGTTCCAACCATCTGTCCCGCCACCTTCGATAATACCATCTATTACCGAGCCAGAAGGATAAATCGTGAACGAGAAGCCGCGCTGCCGATTATAGTGTGGGTCAAGGATAATCTGAACTTTATCGGATTCAACGTAATCATCCCGTCTGACGAGGCGGGAGACTATTTTGTCAGGTTCGCTGTCATAACACATGATAGCAAAATAGACCGCCTCATCATCATAACCAACTTGAAATGTGGTGCGTTGGGAAGCGGGCTCGCCTTGATCGGGATCGCGTTGACGGAAACCTTCATGAAGCGGGGCGGTTTGCCAAATGTGGTCATCTAAAACGCCGTCTAATTGTGGTGGTGTGTCGATAATGCGGACGGCTGTCGCGATTCTGTGGGCAGGCGATGTTTCTGTGTTAGCTTTTACTCTCCTTGCAAGGTGTAACACAAAAAAAGCAGCTAGCAATACTACAGCTCTCCAAAACACTGATTTTGTTTCCACTTGTTTTCCCTCGGTTTTCTATAGATATATTTACCTACCTATTGAAACCTGATTCGGCCGAAAAACTTCAGAATTCTTGAGGATTAATCAGAAACATCTGCACCACATTGTGGACAGGTATTTTTCCAAGTTGAACGTTTGCCTTCGCCACACACATCACAGACCCCGAATGGAAATTCATCTGGTTTTGCGCGACTCCCGCCTTTCTTATAGGTGATGATGCGCCATACCGTCTCGCCATCGTTTTCATAGCAGAGCCAGATTCCCTCTTTTCTTCCATCAGCGGAGCCTCCATCATGTTTTCGATAGGGACCACCCCATTTACGATTGCCGTTCTCATAGTATGCCATATAATTGCCTTCGTTTTTGCCATTGCGGAAAAAGCCTTCGCTTGCCTTTTTCCCATTTTTATGGTACTGTATCCAAAGTCCTTCTTTTTTCCCTTCAATGTAATGTCCTTCACTCCGCTTAAAACCGTTGGCGTAGTAGGTAACCCAATAGCCGTGTTTCTTGCCATTGACTATTTCGCCATCTGTCAGTGATTTTGCCATAGTTAGATTTATGGGACGCGAACATCCAATATAGGCTTGCAAGAGGTGTCTTGATGATGCGTCCTGATTACCTCCGATTGGTTTTAATATAAGTTTCATATACTGATCACTCTTACCGTTTTATGTGTCTTGATGTTGTTGTAGGACTCTCATTCCTTTTTCAAACTATGCATCCAGTTTGTTACCGCGCTCTGGACAAAAGGTGCCTTACTTCCGACCAGAAACGAGCTTCATGATCTGCTTGTTATCGGACATCGCACTTATAAAACTTCATTAAGATATGTTTCAATTTTCTCTAATGTTTTTTTGCCGATGCCGCGGAAGTCTTTAAGCTTTCCATCGTCAATTGCCGCTCGGAGGGAAACAAGACTATCCACGCCGAGTTCTTCATAGAGTCGTTTAATTGTTTTTGCTCCAAGTCCGTGTATAGGCACAAGTTCTAGAACGGTTCGTGGGGTATCCCCGGCGAACTCCTCCAGTTTCGTACTTGTGCCGGTATTCACGAATTCCTCAATAAGTTTTGCAATGACTTCTCCCGCCCCCGGAATCTCTTCTATCAATCGGCCTTGAGCTATTAGAGTCGACATCGGTTCAGGAAAGCGGGATATATAATGTGCTAGCCACGGATATCGCGAGGCGTGGTCTTCTGGGTAGCCTGCAATGATCAAGAAAGTGTGAAGTTCCAAGAATCTGAGTGAGATGATGTCATTTTCCGGCCAGCGTGTCCGTCCTTTTGCGTCAATATAAGGCCCGTCTTCTAATTTTTTCTTTTCATGCATCGTTCATGCCCCCAGTTTAAAAAAGACACGGTAAAGAGGGGCAAATGTCCCCCCTCTCGTCATCCTAAATTTTTCCCTCCGTGCCATTGATATATCCCGTGAGAAAGTTCGCAACAACTTTTTTCTTCGCTTTCCGAGCATAGTCAAGTGGGGTATTGCCATCCGCGTCATGGGCGCGTATGTTACCTCCGTATTTTATAAGTAGCTGCACCTGATTTTTTCCAAACCCTTTTTGTGCGATAATATGTATCGGGTTACGTCCCTTATCATCGCTTACATTCGGATCAGCGCCGTTTTCTAAAAGACATGAAATGCCCTGCGTCAGACCGCGTTTTGCCAACCAATGCAAAGGTGTCCACAGGCCATGCCGGTGTTTCTGACGAGCGTTAATATCCAAACCGTTTTCGAGAAACATCTTTACGAGTCTGTCCATATTGCGTGGTCCCTGTCCGGCGATCATGTACCATTCCCTGAGTTTAATTTGGTAACCGCATTCTATGAGCATCTCCACTATTGCTGGCTGCTTTGCTTGTAAGGCGACCTCAAGCAGCGGCATACTCGGTCCCACTTTATAGACGTAGACGTGCCCACCGGGTACCTCACCAATCCGTTTGGCGTGATGATGGGGCCACCGCAGCGGTGCCACGGTGTAGCCTTCAGGAGCTTTGCCATCTATTCGTAAGTCGAGAAGTTCAGGGGTGTCTTGCAGCGTCGCTTTCGCGCGAGCAACGTCCCCGACGACACAGTAGATAACAATATCAGCCTCAGCCCCGCGTTCAAGGAGATACTGACAGACTTCGGGGCGATTCACTAGTGTCCACTGCACAGGGGTACCATTATGGTCGAGGTCTCGAAGGTTTCTATCTGCTCCGTGTTCAAGCAGCAGTTCAGCGATTCGCGGGGTTGCAGCGAAATGGAGCGGTGACATACCATCCGTAGCAGTTGTGTTAATGACTTCGGGGTTCTCGCGTATCAATTCAGCAAGAGTTTTATACATATCTAGACCAGCTGCTGCGTGTGCATCGATTGTTGCACCTTGTTCAATCAGGTATTCAGCAAGTTCTCTATTGTAATTTAGCATGGAGCCTGCGGTGTGCTGTAGTGCCGAGGTGCCGCCGGCCCACCAGCTGCTTTTGACATCAATATCCGCTCCAGCATCGAGGAGAACGTCAATGAGTTCACGGTTGCCGGATGCCGCTGCAAACACAATTGCGGGGGCATCGAAACTGAACCAGGGTGTATCGATTTGTGAGGTGAGTTTCTGGTTGCTTGTTAATAGGTTTTTGACTGCTTGTGCGTCGCCATTTTCGACTGCTGTGATAAACGTGTGTTTACTTGTCATAGGATCTTCCTGTAGGTGTTTCTAATCGACGGTAAACTGAATTGTATCGAACCGCTGTGCCACCTTTGCAACCTGTGGTTTAAGTTTTTCAGGGTTACCTCCCGAAAGGGCGGTAACGATACACGCTGCGATGTCCGGGGCATCCTCGGGGGTCATTCCCCATCGGGTGACCTCTTGAACGCCGATACGTAACCCTGACTTTCCAACTTCTGGTGAGATCTGAGTTGTGTCTGTAATAATATGACATGCTTCCAAGTGGGTTGCGAGTGTCTCGCTGTCGCCATATTTATCTACGATCAGGATCAAAGTATGAGATTCCGTGAAGTCCAGATCGGCACTGAGTATCGTAACATCTCGTTCTGCTAATGCTCGCCCGAGTGCTTTAGCGTTGGTAACAATTGCGTCTGCTTGTGCCTCACCGCATTCCATCCACTCTATAAACGTTCCCGCTAATGCTGGGAGCCGGTTCAGGTGGTGGTTGCTCATTAACAGAGGGTAGAGAGCTTTTGCCACCTGTTCAGCAATAGAGGCATTATTTGTTAGGATCATTCCTCCTTGGGGGCCCGCGAGTGTTTTGTGGGTGCTGGAGATGATGACATCCGCTCCCTCATCGAACGGTGCCTGAAACCGGTTACCCGCGATGAGTCCAATAACATGTGAGGCATCATAGATGAGATAGGAATCTGGATGTGCTTTTCTCATTGCTTGCTTCAGTTCTCGTACGGGTTGTGGGAAAAGGAAGACACCGGAGCCGACGTTAACAATCTTGGGTTTGTGTTCGGCAATTAGGGCGATCGTTCCGTCGAGGTCGATGTTTGA
This sequence comes from Candidatus Poribacteria bacterium, assembly GCA_964291315.2. GTDB lineage: Bacteria > Poribacteria > WGA-4E > WGA-4E > WGA-3G > WGA-3G. The sequence goes on from OZ219750.1 coordinate 458,287, forward strand.
ACGTCGTTCGTTCCACGGAATGGGAATTGATCGTAGTTCCACTTTGAGTTTTGAGACCAGTAGTTTTTCAGCATAGCGGTGTCCGTTGTGGACTTCCAGTACTGTGTCCCCTGGTTTGGCTAATGCGAACATTGTTCCAATCCCGGCAATGTTTCCTGATAGGGGACGGAAGTCGACATATGCTGCGCCAAAAACCTCTTTTGCTAAGTTTTGGGTGTATCCTTCTATCTCGGCGATGTAGCGGTTGCCTTTGTAATTGCGTTTGTAAATATCGGTGCCAGAGTAATTCCCGTACCGCCGCGCCAACCGTTCGTCGAAAAGTTCTTCTACTAACGGGGAGGGGGTGTTCTCCGAAGCGATGAGATTCAGACAGGTGTTCCGGTATGCTTGATGCTTGTCAAGAAGTGAAGTGAGTTTTTGGATCTTTGCGTTATGTGTCATTGAAAGAAGTCTCCATTATTCAGAATTCAGACAGAGTTTGGACTGTTTGTATTGAGACAGAAATTGCTCAGAGCCATTCAATTGTCGATGTGTAGTTTCCGTATGTGTATGTTTGGATATGGTTACATCAGAGATAGCGTGACATTTCAGGCTATCTCTGATAGAATAGACCTCATTCTTATGAACAGACATATTTTGAGGTATATCATGACGAAAGCGAACGCTCGCCATCTGCTGAATATATTAGCAGATATTCCAGATTTTCGCAACCTGCGCGGCAGGCGGCATCTGCTCTCTGCTATCTACGCGCCCTCAACCTCATGAAAAAATATGAACGACAATTGAATGGCTCTGGATTTTCTATTAAAAAAACTTGACATGAGGTGCGTTTTAAGATATACTTAAAATAATATATTGTAGAAGCTGCAGCATGAAATAGTCCGAAAGCGAATTTGTAACCTATGCGACATATGAAAGCTTTAGACACAGGTTCCAGAATTAGCACGTCAGATCGGCTTAGCCCCCTCTTGGGTATTCAGTGCCTATTATATCGTCTAATTTCTGCCTTTAGTTGGATTTTTAGCGATTACCCCCCCCCTTACCTTTACACATAGTAAGTATTTTATCCCCTTTATCACAAGACATACCCGCGCGCCGCGGCACTACCCACTTTGCGCCTGCTCGCCAGCTGACCCAACAGCACAAGATCGCACACCGGCCACAGAGCATCCGGCAGCCGAAGATAGGCAGGAGCAAAGCCGATCCTATAGCAAAAGAGACAGCCGCTCTATTCTTTTCATATGTTTTATGCTGGCGTTCCGTTTTCACGCACTTTAGGGACACTTGGTGCCGCCATTCAAAATACGCAAGGACAAGGAGGACTGAAATTTGGAGGCTGCCCCTGTTACCTCTTCCTATGGAGAGCTGGAGGGTTCTTCACATAAAGTTTGTTTCGTAAGCAGAGAGAATGGATCTGTCATCCGTGATTCCATTCTTATTTGATTTATGTTTAATATATGAATAACAGAGGAGGATGAGACTGATGTTAATGTTATGGAATAAAATGAGACTATTTGTGGTGTTGGGCCTGGTGTGTTTCTTCTCAACATCCCGGGCTTCCGCTCTTCAGCAGGATAACGCATGGCAATCGAAGAAAGGTAGTTTTTATGTTTTCACAGCCGGAAGTGAATCCTTAATACCTACACTCGCTGACAACGGCATCGTGGACACGGTAAAAGGGGGACCGATAACTTGGGGTAGAGCTTCTGGCCTTACTTATTTTCCGGACACCTGGTCGGAACTGCAGGAGCTATTCCGCGGAGGCGGCGGGCTTGCCGTTGCAGTGAGGATTCCGGCTACAAGCGACACGGGCCAGTTCACGTTTGCTAAGCATAAAAGTTGGGCTGCTACAAAGGCAGAGGCGGACAAGTTCGAGGTTACCGAGGAGACAAAAGCCTTGGCGAAGACGTTCAAGCAGGCAATTGTTTTCAGCGAGGTCATGTGGGGTCGGGATTTCGCTGCGAGAACTGATGGTCCCGGCGAGTTTGGGGCCCAATGGGTTGAATTTTACGTCAACAAACTTTTGAAAAGCGACGATGAGGTGGTATTCAGATCATATAGTAATGCTACCGAGATGCCTGCTCCGGGTGAGATAGTATCAGTAACTACGGGCGGCGGTTCTAATTTTTATCGCTATCATTATGTCTTTTTGGATCGTATATCAACGATCGATCGTTGGGGTAGGAATTGGTTCCCGGATGCGCCGGGTAAAGATGGTGATAGCGACGGCAACACAAATGCCGGCCTGCCTCCGACGCCTGTGGTCTCTATGTATCGGGATATCAAACTTGACAGCACAGGGAAGGCGTATGCGGTCAAAGATGGTAACCTGGATGGACTCGGTGATGGCAGCGAACCCAGCGCCTGGAAGGAGTCCGTCGGCCGCGTGAACATGGCGGGGCACTTCATCGGTTCCCCGGGCAGCGTTCACGTGCTTCATCCTGGCGGTCCCCATGTAACAAGGTTTGATAAGGCGCCTAAGGATGAAGATATCACGGCTACCGGCATCATCATCAATGAGGTGTACAACGACCCGTCAAGTGCGAACTTGGATTGGATAGAGTTGTTCTATAATACCGATGACGCGGCAGCTGCATCTATAAGCATAGAGAACTATAAGTTGAGCTTGGTGATGGGCAAGATGAAGTCTGATGGTAGCGGGTATAACGAGTCTGGGGATGCCAACTTCACGGAGACGAGCCTTGCGGTGCTGCCGAAATACAAGATGCGGCCTGGGGAGTATCTGGTGGTCTATAACCGGGAGCCTGGGAAGAGCGTTAAGCTCGCTGGGGGTGTGAACGTTAGCAACCTGTTGGACAGAACGGACATCAACATGGGTGCGACGCACAAGTATGCGGTTGCGAAGGATCTGAGTCTGCCTGCTACGGGCAAGTTCCTGATCCTGTTGCGCACGCGGAATAGTGCGGATGACGTTGGCAAGCCGACGAACATCAAAGACTACGCTGGCAACGGTTTCTTCAAGCGCATGGAAGATGGAAAGTTCAACACGTACCTCTGGCCGTTCGTGGGTTGGACGAAGCCGGGAGATGTGGATGATAACGACTTCGGTGGTATGAACAGCTTCTCTTCTCGGAGCATGTCGTTCGGTCGCGGTGTCCACTTGAACGCGAAGGGGATGTATTGGGCGAAGTCTCGTGCGAATCGTGTCCACAAAGACGACTGGCAGTCGTTTGGTTTCATGGGTGCTGGCTACGATCGCGGCAAAGATAAAACGATTGACAAGGCGAGTTCCCCTGGCACGCCGGGGTATCCGAACATGGTAGTGGGCATGATCGCTGATGACAAAGACACCGCATCGACTGAAGACGACTATGCGTTTGATGGAACAGTGACGATCAGCGAGATCATGTATGATGCGGGACCGCGCTGGGACTTGGTGCAGTGGATAGAGCTCTACAATAGTTCTATGACGGAGACGCTAAACCTTGAAGGGTGGGAGTTTGAGATCCGCAACGCCGACACAAACGTAGATGCGTATGTGGATGCGTCTTTCACGTTTGCTGCGGGGACGTATCTGCCGCCGAATCAGACGTTGCTGCTGGTGTCGAAGAACGGTGTGAACGATGTGCCGGAGAACTACGTATACAATCTGCAGCAGAAGCATCGTAGCGATCTCGGGTTGACGGCGAACGGTCGCCGGTTGCTGAGTGCGGAGGGTTTCCGTCTGGAGCTGCGTGCGAAGATCAGCGAAGGCGGTCAGTCCCGGTTGCGGGTGATGGACACGGCTGGCAACGTTGAGATAGTGGAGGGTCTGCGCAAGCGTGCGTGGGAACTGCCGAAGCGTGGGGATGTGCGGATGTCTATTGTGCGCAAGTCTGGAGGCATCTTCAATAACATGACAGAGGGTTCTGGTCCGCATGCTGCGGATGACGGTCTGATGAAAACCTCTTGGCGGAAGGGTTCCTCGCTGACGTACTACGGACATCGTGACGATATCGGCACGCCGGGTCATCGTGCTGGGGGACCGCTGCCCGTGTCGCTCTCGAGTTTCCGGCCTGTTCGCGATGCCTCGACGGGCCACGTTGAGATTACGTGGGTAACGCAGTCAGAGCTGAACAATGCGGGGTTCAATATCCTACGCAGTGAGAGCAAGACCGGTGAGTTTGCGGTTATCAACGCCGAGGGTCTGATTGCTGGCCACGGCACGACGTCTGAGAGGCATGTGTATCGCTACACAGATACGACTGCGAAGCCGAGTGTGGTGTATTATTACCAGATAGAAGATGTCTCTATGGATGGGGTGCGCACGACGTTACGGACGACGCATCTGCGTGGGGATGTCTCTGCGAATGGTAAGCTCACGACGCGTTGGGGAGAGCTGAAATCGTCTGATAAATAACAGACAAGAAGGTTAGACAGAGATAGACAACTCTGAATCCGACTAACCAAACGTTGGGGGGTGGAACGTATGTTTCGCCCCCCAACTTTTTTTAAGAAAGTGATAGAGGCACAGGATACCAGCAGCCTATGCTACAACACTGCACAGCCGCATCTGATACATGCTAATGTTGGCTATGGAAATTGCTTGACGTTCCTTAAAAATTCTATTAAGATGAGAGAAAACAGACTGGAACGAGGAAATTATGCCGAAACCGACAGATATCCGCATTCTTAATGTTGGTTATGATTTTGAAGAACATAAATACCGCACCCCGCTCAAGTTCGGAGGAGTACCGACGGATCGCTGTGTTCTGTTTAACGTACGTATGCGAGTTCAGACACGTGCTGGGAAAGAAGCAGAAGGTAAAGGTTCAATGCCGCTTGGCAATGTTTGGGCGTTTCCGCCGCGCTATGCCCCTTTTGACCAGAGTCTCACAGCGATGAAGAAACTTGCTGAATTAGCGGTTAGGGCAACACAGGATTGTACGTTGTGTGCGCACCCGCTTGAACTCTCCGAAGTGCTTGAACCCGAATTTCTACGAATCGCCGACGCTTTGTCCAACACTATGCAGCTTGCGTCACCAATACCCAAGCTCTGTACTGTTGTTACGACGAGTCCTATTGACGCAGCCATTCACGATGGGTTTGGGAAAGCAAACGGTGTTAATAGTTATAACGGATTAGGCGAAGATTTTATTGAGGCAGATCTGTCTCACTTTTTGAATGAACACTTCGCGGGAAAATATCTGGACCGGTACACGTCCCGCCACCCCAAGATAAGTATGCCGCTTTACCATCTCGTCGGTGCCCTCGATCCACTCACTGATGCGGATATTGCAGAACGTCTCGATGACGGTTTACCGGAAACCCTTCCGGAATGGATCGTTGCTGATGGTTTGACGCACTTGAAAATCAAACTCAACGGCGATGACCTGGCTTGGGACGTGGCGCGCGTCCTTGCAATTGATAAAATTGCCGCAGAAACGCAGGCAAAACGTGGCATTGACGTGTGGCGCTATTCGGTTGATTTTAATGAAACCTGCCAAGACGTAGAATATCTGTTGGCATTCCTCAGCCAGATCCAGGAGGCAGAGCGTGGAGTTTTTCAACGTCTTGCCTACATCGAGCAACCCACAGATCGGAATCTGAAGGGGCATCCCGAAAATAAGATGCACAAAGCCGCCGAGATAAAACCGGTGGTCATTGACGAATCACTGACCGACTTTGAGACTTTTCTGCTCGCGCGCGAGCAAGGATATTCGGGGGTTGCGCTCAAAGCATGTAAGGGACAATCTCAGGCGTTGTTAATGGGTGCAGCAGCTGCAGAATACGGTATGTTTCTTGCGGTTCAGGACCTAACATGTCCGGGGGCTTCCTTCTTGCATTCAGCGGGACTTGCTGCCCGCATTCCCGGTGTAACGGCTATTGAAGGCAACTCACGTCAATTCTGTCCAAGTGCTAATGACAGTTGGATCGATAAATTTCCATCAATTTTTAACATCACTGACGGTACTGTGGGAACGTATGTACTGACGGCCCCCGGACTTGGACATTGATCGCTAAAGTAGGACTGAAATATGCCAATTGTCTCGCACAGAGCATTTGAGTGGTTTGATATTAAGAGTGCCGGCGGATTTTTATGCTTCCGGCTTCCGGGAGAAATAACGTTAAACGCGTTCCGCAATTCGAGCTTCTGATTTCAAGATTATACCAAAAGGGTTCTGTTTGAACAAAGAAAACACGGAATTATTTACCAAACTTGCGTAAAAATGTTAGACTAGTATAACATTGCAACCTCGGCGCTGAGTGTTTGTAACCCTGTGTGAGGCGTGGATTCCGAGCCCTTTTTAAGTGTTGATTTTTGCTGTGAAAAAAGGATTTAGCCAAAAGTGTAAAATTTTATTGTTCGCATTATTAATTCAAGTTTGCGTTATATATGATACCATATATAATGTCGGGATGCAATTTTTTTATCAATGGATAGATGGCCTCTGCTGTGTCCGCAATTTTAGATTTTCGGTTTTAGAGACCCTAACCTACTATATCGTTTGGGCGTTTTTTTGCGTTTCCGTGTACTGTTTCCGAACTGTCCGCACGATGAACGTCATGCTTGAGGTGTTAAAAATTAAACAGGTAAAAAGGGCGTGATAGCTATTAGGAAGAGCACCGACTCTTAACGCAATGTGTTTATCAGTAATGTCTGCCCCGGAATATAAAACGCGGAGTTCCTTGGAAATTTCGTCCTGATGTTTGCCCTTCCCTCGTGTTGAGAAACGCTGTGTATTATGGGGTTGTTATTGTGTATCCATATAAATGGGTCAGCCTATTTTCCTGGCTCCACAATTGTTATGTATGTATTGATTGGCGCGTCGTCCAATTCCTGTGTTGTGCCGCTTTGCCAAACAACAGTAATCTTCTGAACGTGTTGATGCATTCCTAAGCCGAATAGCAGGCGTGTGTCGCTTCCGGAGGCGTAGCTTGAACCGCTCTTTACTTCCCGAATCTGTGTCACGCCGCCGGTTACAAGTTGGACCTTTGCCCCAATACCGTCCCTATTGCTACGGGTGCCGATTAGTTTAATGCCGACCCAATTCTTCATGTTTCCGCCATCATTTCGAAGCAAAACGGCGCGCTGGTTGGAATTCATGATAACAATATCGGTATCCCCGTCATTGTCGTAGTCTGCCATAGCGGCGGCTCTTCCGACAAGCGTTTCTTGAAAGTAAACGCCAGCGGTTTCTGAAACGTCCGTGTAACGCCCGTTTCCGTTGTTCCGAAACATCTGGTCGCGCTGCGCGTAAGTTTCGTGATCGGTCAAAGTCGCGATGACATCTTGTGGATGTCCGTTTGCACAAAACAGGTCGAGATGTCCGTCATTATCGTAATCTAGAAAGAGTGGACTGAAACCAACGAAAGAGAGTGTTGGCTGCTCTAGGCCGCTATCGGCAGTTGCATCAACGAAGAAGAGACCTTCTTGATTTTTATAAAGGGTTGCCTTCTCTGAATTCGCGATAATGAAATCAGACCATCCATCCCCGTTATAATCCCCGGTGTCCACGCCCATAGAGCCTTCGGCGACCCCCTTTTCATCGTAACCGATCCCAATAAAGAGGCTCTCATCAGTGAAGGTGCCGTCGCTGTTGTTATGATACATGAAATTCCGGTTGGTATCGTTGGCGACGTAAACGTCAGAAAATCCGTCATGATCGTAGTCACAGGCAATGGCTGCCATCCCTCTGCCTTCACTCGGGTTTGTGACCCCGGCTGCTTCGGCGATGTTCGTAAAGGTGCCGTCCCCGTTGTTCCGATAAAGCACATCAGGTGTTCCCTCATAGCTGCGCGGGTGTCCGTATCCGACAATACCTCTATAGGTTGTTATTGGCATCGACAGTTCGTAAACAAGATAGTTAACAACAAAAATATCCAAATCGCCATCGATGTCAAAATCGAGGTAGACAGCTGCAATACCCCAGAGGGGGTTATCAATCCCCGCGGCTTTGGTGATGTCGGTGAATGTACCGTCCCCGTTATTTCGGTAGAGCGTATCGTTTCCGAAGTTTGCGATGTAGAGATCTGCATCGCCGTCATTATCAATATCTCCTGCAGCAGCTGCCATCCCGTAGCTTGTATCTCCTACGCCTGCCTGTTCGGTGACATCTGTCCAACGTCCATTCCCTTCGTTGCGATAGAGGGCATTTCCGGGGTTTCTCTGTTGTCGGTTTGGTGCCTCTTGTGGAATAGATCCGCTGTTAACAAAATAAAGATCGACATCACTATCTGCATCATAATCAAAAAAGACGACCCCGGATCCCATCGTTTCAATAATGTGTTTATGCTCAGTTTTACCGTTGTTGTGCCTGAATTGGATGCCGGCTGCTTCGGTAACATCCGTGAAAGTAGGCAGTTCTGCGGCAGCATTGCCGATAGTGAGTAGGAAGAATATCTGTACGCTTAATTTAAGTTGCCGCTTATTCATGGACATAACACCTCGCTGGAGTGCAGCTTGCCCGATCGTTTTCTATGAACATGGCACACCCTTGAGGTGTGAAGAGATACTTTTCCGTGAAATCCGTAAAATCCGAGAGCGCAAGTTTACAGGGCTTATTAGGTAGCAAAACTTAATGTGAGTTTGGTAAATACTTGGCTAATTTTTGTCCAAAGAGAGTATTGTGGTGCAATGAAGCTATCAAATGAGTTTGTTCATAGCGGTTTGCTGTAAAACACCCTATTCAACGTCTTATCTGCCTCACTGACCTGAAATGTTTCGTCTTCTATTTCAGAGAGATGCACATACAACTGGTTCTTATCCAATAACTCCGCTAACAGACGCTTCTGTTGCTCAACGTCCTTGATAGCGCTAAAGTGTGCTTCGGCCCCCTCCGGGGCATCAGGGGTGATGTACCAATTGAGAGCGGAGTCTTCTGCCATATCGCGCCAGATGTCTAGCAGCTCTGCAGAAGTGGTTGCGAACTGGATCCGCTCCATGAAAACTTGGTTGTAAGGCATTAGCTCACAGGATATGAAATTCTCGCCGAGGAGTTTCTCTTTTTCAATGACTTTCCGGAGTCGTTCTTTGCAAACGGCTATGTGCTTTTCCAGCTGCTCTACCAGTATAAACTGCCGATTGCCGCTATCGTGTTTGTTCAGTTCTAAGACCGCATGTCCTGTAGTGCCTGAACCCGCAAAGAAGTCAAGCACAATATCTCCTGGATCTGTTGTAATTTTTATGATGTCTAAAACTGTATATAGGGACTTCGGGTACGAAACGCTTTTTCTTCCAATAATTTTTTCCAAAAGTTTGGTGCCATGGCTTACCGCATTGTATTTCTTGGCAATCCAATGGGTTGTAAATACTTCAACTTCCCTAACCTTATAGAAAATTCTGATTTCGTCCTTCTGGTTTTTCTGCGCAACGATTTCGTCACGTCTTACTTTTTTTAAAAAACTTTTGGGCTTTAGAAACCAGATTCTTTCAACACCGTTGTTAATTGGTAAAATCTTGTGATAATTTTTTTCTTCGATTAATGAAATATCGTCTAAATTAGAGCTGACATAGATAGGATAGAAGTTGTCTGGTTTGTTTCTTCGCAGTTCCTCGCCTCTAATAAACGATCTGAGTTTATATTTTCCATTTTCATCTTCAAGATTAAAATTCGCTTTTTTCCCCTCTGAAATTAGAACTTTCCGGAAATTTGCAAGCGATCTATCTCTGGCATACACAAGCATAAATTCATTACTTGTCCCGAAAAACTTTTCCTGGCTTCTGCCTTCTGGTTTGTGTACAACAGTTATAACGCCTAATTTATTTTCTCTCCCAAATATCTCATCTACCAACGCTCCTAAATAAAAAAGTTCATGATGATCAATAGCAATAGCAATGAATCCATCAGGGGTCAGCAATTCTCTTGCAACCTCTAACCTATTTTTCATAAACGTCAGCCACGTTGAGTGATTAAAAGCGTTGTTGTAGGTAAAGGTCTCCGATGAACCACCCGTATTATACGGCGGGTCTATGTAAATGAGTTTGACCCGCCCGCGAAATTGCTCTTTAAGGGTGTGCAGGACAATCAGGTTGTTGCCTTTGATGACAAGGTTCTCACGGATAACACCGGCATCATCTCGCTTCAGTTTGAGAGTTCCGTTTTCTATGTGCTTATCACAGATTACCCCCCCCGCTCTTATCAACCTCTCCTCCCATCGCCCTAACACCATGACGCTCCCAACACGTCAGAACCTTCGCATCAAACATACGATCTATCTCATCCGGCGCCAGAACCTCATTGAAGAATATCTCTTCACGTCTCTCCTCTTCATGTATCTGACCGCCTTCCAATATACAATCCTTATACGGCCAGACCAAAGCGACTTCCCCCCGCTCACGCAGATATTTGCCATCAATATTCAAACCTATTCTATTACGGAACTGGGTATAGGAATCGGCAAAGAAGTTCTTATCCGTGATATAATCAACGAAGGTGTTGTTATCGAAGATCCAACGTCCTGCTATCTCTTTGAAGAACTTCACCGCTATTTCTTCTTCTGTGGAGAGCAGGCTGATCAGCTCGGGGTCGAGTTTCCAAGCCCGTTCTCTGACGCTTGCACGCTGGAGTGCTCCGGTAGCATCAACAAAGTTAGAGTTGGTTTCAAGAAGTCTCATCAGTTTTTGGTCAAAACGTTTCTTTGACATATAGATACATCCTTTTTGTCTTCCTGTGAGCTAATATGAGTTGATAAATACTTGGTCAATTTTTGTATAAAGCGAGTCTTCTGGTGTGATGAGGTCATCAAATGTTGTCTTGAAAGGGAGTTCTCTGATGGATTATACCACTATTCTGTGAAATAGACAACTTTTTTCTCCGTTATGAGCAAAGCTGTTTAGGTTTCTGTATTTCTGTTCCTATTAATTCTAGATCATCCTCTGACGTTGTTAGGGAGGTTTCTAACCTCGCTTATTTTTCGGCTTTTCCAGCGGTTTTTGCCAGTCGAAAACCGACAAAAGAGGTCTTAAGGTTCGGGTAGAGATAAAACCTAAAAGTGGTGCTACATCGGTTGATCGTATCGATATAAGAGCCTCCTCGGAGGACGCGCCAGCTGCCGAGGCTCGGTCCCATCGGATTCTTTTTTGGACGTTTTCCTCTGGTCTGCAAACTTGCCGCATAATAGACATCGCTGTACCAATCGGCTGTCCATTCCCAGACGTTGCCAGCCATATCCATCGCTCCAAAGTAACTTTTGCCTTTTGGGAAACTCCCGACAGGTGCGATGCGGTTCTCATAGTCGTCGTCTGCTTCAGCAGTATTGGCGTGCATTTCCACTGTATTGCCCCAGGGCCATATTCTATTGGTATAACCGCGCGCGGCCTTCTCCCACTCGGCTTCTGTCGGGAGTCGCATGCCTTTCCATGTGGCATAAGCGATAGCATCATGCCATGATACACCTACGACGGGATGATTCGGAAATTCTTCTGCGCGTGCTGGCCAGTTGCCGATATCGGGCAGGTGTGAGAAGTTTTCTGGCGTGTGTCGGGGCATTTGTTCTGGTTGGAGTTTCCAAAACTCATAGTATTCGGTGTTCGTTACCTCGTACTTGCCGATATAGTAGGCATCAAGATAGACTTTGTGCATCGGTTTTTCGTCGGCTGCACGATTCCCACTTCCCATTGTAAAAGTTCCAGCAGGGATAAGTATGAGTTCTGTTTCCGGTGTCCCAAAACAGAGACTGGTACTGAAGAGCAGGATACATACAACCCCAATATGTTTATTTTTGCTTGGATAAGAGGTATTCATAAATGTGATAATGCTCCTGTGCGAGTTTTTGGTTACCTATTCCTTGGTAGAGTCTTGAGAGGCTAAGATGATAGTAGGGCTGCTCGCTCTCGAGCTCGACGGCTTTTTGGAATGCAGCAATTGCGTTTTGCGTTTCGCCCTGCATCGCATAGAGGCTGCCGAGAGTGTTGTAAAGAATGGCTTCATCTGGTCTGAGGCGGATCGCTTTCAGAGCGGCTTCCATGCCATGTTTGGGGTAGTTGAGGCTCATGAATGCTCGGCTTAGCCCGTGATAAAAATTGGCGTTGTTTGGATCCAGTTTGATGCATTTTTGAAAAGCTTGGATGGCTTTTCCGTAGTTTTTTTGTTGCATCAACAGCGTAGTTAAACCTGTCCAGGCTTCGAGGTTATCCGGTTCATTACGGGTCAAACGAGTGAGGCGTTCATATTCGGCATGTTCTTTCTGGTATTGCTGAAAGATTTGCATTTCGGCTCGGCTTTTTTCCCTGTTTCCCAATCGGAAATATGCTGTGCCGAGTCCATAGTGTGGATCAGCATAGCGGGCGGGTCCGAATGCTATTGCCTGTTTAAAGTTTTCTATCGCTGCGTTGTATTCTTTTAGATTAAGATAGGCGGTACCGAGTTCGTAGTAACTGCCTGCTGCTTTTGGTTTCAGCGTGAGTGCTTGTTTTAAGATTGGGACGGCTTCGGCGTACCGGCGGAGTTTCATGAGTGATTTGCCGAGCACCTCGTGTCCGCGTGCATGTTGCGGGTCTATCTCAACGACTCGTTGTAGCATTGTGAAAGCTTCTGTCCATTTGTCAAGTCTGAAATAGGCGACACCAAGTGAATAGAGTGCCTCTATATTATCTGGCATCAATGTGAGAGAACGTTTGTAACTCTCAACGGCTTTGTTCAGAAGTTCTTCTTGGGCGTACGCCATTCCGAGGTAGTGAAATATCTCGGGGTGCGCGGATTCGAGTGTGAGGGCGGCTTCAAACTCGGAAATCGCCCCTTGATTATCGCCTTGAAACGTGAGAAGAAAACCGCGTTCTACGTGTTGTACGTATCTGCTGTGGTTCCCAGGTTTTTCGTCTGCGGGACCTAGCAGCGGCGAACAGAGCCAGAGGATGATGGTAAATTTTAACCAATTTTGCATAAGACGGTCCTGATTTAGAGTTTTGATGTTGTGTTATGTCTGTGGTTCTCGAAGTACATTTACATTTTAACCACACGGGTGGAAAAAGTCAAGTTTTTTGGTGATTGGAAGTTGGCTTTCACGAGATCCAATATTCAAAGGGTGACATGTATCAAGTTCACATTACCATCGATAGTCAACCGCTGCGTGCCCTTACTAACAATCCAAAATTCAATTGACATTAGCGACACTTTTTGATACAATCTGACTATGCCACGAAAAAACAGAATTCTCAGTGTCGGTGATACCGCGCCGCTATTTACGCTCCGTTCTCATCAACGGAGGGAAGTTTCTCTCGAAGCATACCGAGACACGCAAAATGTTGTTTTAACCTTTTTTCGCGGGACGTGGTGACCGAACAGCCGCCGCCAGTTGGTGGCGGTTCAAGACAACTTTGAGGCGTACGTCGAATGGGCAGCAACGCCGCTTGCTATTGCGGGCCAGTGGCCTCGTGAGATCCGCAGCTATGCCGAGAAAAACGGTATCACATTTCCGCTGTTGGTTGACAGAACACGAGAGGTTATCAAAAGTTATGGGGTTTATCATTGGCTGAGTCTGGAGGCTTACAACATCGCGCGTCCGGCAACCTTTATCATTGACCAAACCGGCATCATTAGATATATGTATATCGGCTCACATCAGTTCGATCTCGTCGATCAGACAAAAGTCCTTGAATCTCTAATGAGAATGGCGGTAGGTAGTCAAGTGTGAGCTGTTAAAGAGCCCCTTTTTAACCGGCGACTGACAATTGTCCAAGAAATGATTTTTATTTTACGGTTGAATATGGTATACTATATGAAAACATGGATTGATTGTAGGTAGTGGATTTTCATGGAGGCAGGACATAAAACCTTTATGAAACGCGCTTTGGATTTAGCGCGTCGAGGCAAGGGACGCACGAGTCCGAATCCGATCGTGGGTGCGGTTATTGTAAAGGCCGGTCAGGTCGTCGGTGAAGGGTTTCATCAGAAAGCGGGGACACCACACGCCGAGGTCCACGCTTTGAACGCTGCCGGTGAAAATGCTGAAGGTGCAACGCTTTACACGAACCTTGAACCTTGTTGTCATTGGGGGCGGACCCCGCCCTGCGTGGGGGCACTCCTTCAGGCAGGTATTGCTGAAGTCTATGTGGCTGAAGTTGATCCAAACCCGAGTGTTGCCGGCAAGGGCGTTCGCCAATTGAGGAATGCAGGAGTTCGCGTGCATGTGGGTCTATGTGCTGAAGAGGCCGCGCGTTTGAATGAAGTTCACAGAAAATATATTCAGACCGGCAAGCCGTTTGTTATCTTGAAGACCGCTATGAGTCTTGATGGGAAAATTGCTACTGTGTCGGGTGAATCGCAATGGATTACTGCTGAGGTGTCCCGGTATCGCGGGCATGAGATTCGAGATACTGTAGATGCTATTCTCGTTGGGAGGGGCACAGTTGTTCACGATAATCCTGAACTAACCACGCGGCTTCAAGATAGACATGGACGCGATCCCATCCGGATTGTATTAGATTCACACGGCCGGACATCTCCTGATGCCCGCATTTTCAACCCTGAAAGCAGTGCGGGGGTTATGATTGCTGTAACGCCGGACGCACCGATGCACAATGTCAACGTTCTCAAAAAGACAGGGGCGGAGGTCATAACCGTTCCAGAGGTGCATGGTAGGATCTGTTTCAAGCATTTGATGAAGATACTTGGCGACTGTAAGATAACGAGTGTTCTGATAGAGGGTGGTGGCGAAATCAACGCCGCTGCGGTGGCAGCGGGTGTCGTCGATAAGATTATGTGTTTCGTTGCTCCTAAGCTTATTGGTGGAAGGGGTGCTCCGGGGCCTATCGGTGGCGAAGGGTTCGCTACTTTGCGGAATGTGCCGCATGTGCAACGTATTCATATCACACCCATGCCCGGTTCCGACGACTTTCTAATTGAGGGGTATCTATAGGATGTTTACAGGAATTATAGAAGAACGGGGAACAGTTAGAAATATCCAGTCTTCATGCGAAAATACTACGCTTGAAATTCAAGCGAGCGAAATTCTCACAGATGCAAAAGTCGGAGCTAGTATTTCCGTTGATGGTGTTTGTCTCACAATCCGATCCTTGACCCCAAGGGCATTCACTGCAGATATTTCTGCTGAAACCCTACGTCGGACGACGTTGGGTGAGCGAAGGGTCGGTGAACAGGTTAACTTGGAAGGTTCGCTCCGGTTAAGCGACAGATTGTGCGGACATCTGGTGCTTGGGCATGTGGATGAGGTGGCGAGAATCTGCGCGTGGCGGGATGAAGGCGATGCTTCATTGATGCGGGTCACAATGAGCAGTCATACCAGACGCTATATCACCTACAAGGGTTCTGTCACGGTTGACGGTATCAGTTTAACGGTGTCAGGTGTCCACGAAGATTCCTTTGAGGTTGCTTTGATTCCGCATACAAAGCAGGTTACAACCTTAAGAACGCGACGAAACGGGGCTAACGTAAACATTGAAGTAGATATTATTGCGCGTTATCTTGAGACACTTCTGACAAATAGTGCGGAGGCAGCGGGTTGGCGTGAACGGCCGCGCTGTGAGACGCTCAATTTAAGTTTTTTAGCGAGACACGGTTACATTGATTAAAGGTTGTCAGTACGTCTGTTGTGTGGATTTTCAGGGATCAGTTACAGAGCCGTTTGTGGCAGAAATTTGCTTGGCGTATGAAGATGGAACTGGTACAAGGCTCAACCGACAACCGATACCTATAAGATGGTAGGCAAGAATGCCCAATAGATTTAATACCATTCCTGAAGCACTCGATGCAATCCGGAACGGGGAACTGATTGTCGTTGTTGATGAACCCGACCGTGAAAACGAAGGGGACCTCATCATGGCGGCTGAAAAAGTGACTGCAGAGACTATCAATTTCATGGCGAAATACGGGCGCGGTTTGGTATGTCTGCCTACCTGTTCCGAACGGCTTTCTGAACTTGAGCTCTACCCCATGGTGACCTCGAATACCGACCAGATGCAGACCGCTTTCACTGTCACGATTGACGCAAAAGAGGTCACGACGGGGATCTCGGCGCAAGAACGGGCATATACTATTCGCAAGTTTGTTGACCCAAACGCGGTACCATCGGATTTTGTGCGCCCTGGACACATTTTCCCGTTGGAGGCTAAGCCCGGCGGGGTGCTTAGGCGCGCTGGGCATACAGAGGCAACTGTTGATCTGGCACGTATGGCGGGATTCTATCCGGCGGGTGTGCTTTGTGAGATACTCAACGAAGACGGGAGCATGGCACGCGTGCCGGAGCTGATGGAATTCGCTGCACAACACCGCCTGAAAATTATCACGATTGCCGACCTGATCGCCTACCGCCGTCAGACAGAAACACTGATTAAACGAGTTGCGACGGCTGACATTCCGACTGCACATGGTGAATTCAAACTCTATGCCTATGAGAGCACTGACACCGGTGGGGAGAGCGTCGAATCTGATAAAACCCACGTCGCGCTCACAAAAGGGGATGTTGCAGATGCTTCCCCTATCTTGGTCCGCGTGCATTCGCAATGCCTCACTGGAGATGTTTTTGGCTCACTCAGGTGTGATTGCGGAGAGCAGCTTGAAATTGCCTTGCAAACTATAGAGAAAGAGGGTAAGGGTGTACTCGTGTATATGCGCCAGGAAGGTAGAGGAATGGGGCTCAAGCAGAAGCTCCGGGCTTATCAACTGCAGGACAATGACGGGTTGGACACCGTTGAAGCGAATGAACACCTCGGTTTTCCGGCAGATCTCCGCGATTATGGCATCGGGGCGCAGATACTCGCCGCCCTCGGCGTTCAAAAGATGCGATTAATGACAAACAATCCACAGAAGATCAGAGGGTTAGCGGGCCATGGTCTCGAAATTGTGGAGCGCGTTCCGTTGCAAACTGAGCCGACCCCCTTTAACCGGAGATATTTACAGACAAAACGTTCTAAGCTTGGACACCTCCTTTTGGATGAGGAATAAATTGCTGTCCGGGTAAGAGATCAAGTCATTAACAGACTCCTAATATGAAGTATTAGAAACTTTTCAGAAGTCTGATGAGTTGAATTTAACGATAAACCGCCGTGAAGCAGAGTACTTATGAGCAAGTCCGCCGCAAAACGAAGTGGAACGGTGACCGGATTTAATAGGTAGAAATATGCCAAACGTTTACGAAGGGCACCTCCTCGGCGAGGGACTCACGTTCGGAGTTGTTGTGAGTCGATTCAATAGTTTTGTTACGGAAAAACTCCTTGTTGGTGCCTTGGATGCCCTAAAACGACACGCTGTTGATCTGGACAAAGTTGATGTTTTTTGGACATCTGGTGCCTTTGAGATTCCCGCAATTGCTAAACGCCTCGCGGCGAGTAAGAAATATGATGCTGTTCTCTGTCTTGGAGCAGTGATCCGGGGCGCGACACCACATTTTGACTATGTTGCTGCTGAGAGCGCGAAGGGAATAGCCCAGGCATCCGTCAGTACTGACATCCCGGTTATCTATGGGGTTATTACTGCGGATACTATAGAACAGGCACTTGAACGCTCTGGAATAAAGCTAGGAAACAAAGGTTTTGAAGTCGCTGTTACTGGAATTGAGATGGCGAATCTTTATAAAACGATTGACAAAGCTCTCACTTGAGTCGTTAAAAAACTTTGCTACAACTTCTCTCTAATTTCACGGAGGTAGATGTCTTTCTAAAGCCGGTAATCTGATGTTATTTGCTAGGACGTTCTATGAGATTCGAGCCCGCTTATCTCCAATAAACAAGTGGACAACAGAGATATGCGAATTAGCCACGGACGGAGAAATTATCGAACGCTGGCTGATGGTTCAGATGGACGCGGAGGCCCACAAAGAATTCCCAAAATAGCTTCAGAGCATTCGAAACGTCAAACGTAAAAAAAACAAAAGGGTGACAGATTTCAAAATGTGGTTTTATCCGTCGATGCTGTCACCACAGGCATTATTTTCTTTTATGCCTGGGTAAACGGAGACCCTCATGAGAGAAAAATCTGGTGTCTTCTGTTTCCCTTGTTCAGCGGGTCCCTATAATCGAGAAATCAATGCTTCTTCGGTGTTGTTTTACCCACCGCCTGCGGCCTGTGTATCCTCTAGATAGGGAATGTAAAGAGGCGGACTTAACCGTAGACCGCCGTGAGATGATTTTCTAACCGTGAATGCTCTTCTGTGTTTCGCAGCGGTTTTTAGGAGATTCAATCTACTCTAAGTGTTCAAAGGGTTCTGACTTTGTCCTGGATCAGCGCGGAAGGTGATGGTTAAAATATGGTTGCAATCATAGATTACGACGCGGGTAACCTGACAAGTGTTGCTCGCGCATTGACATATCTGGGTTACGAAAATCAGATTACATCAGCTGCTGAGAGTATAGCCGCCGCTGAACGTGTTATTTTCCCTGGCGTCGGTGCAGCGAAAGCCACAATAGCAACCTTGAAGAAGCGCGGACTTAACGAGGTTTTGATTGACTTCTATCGCACCGGTAGACCGATGCTCGGTATCTGCATCGGTATCCAGATTCTCTTTTCACACAGCGACGAAGAAGATACCGAGTGTCTTGGGATCCTGCCGGGATATGTCAAGAAATATCCTGTGCCGCGGGCAAGTATGGAAGTCGAAGCATTAAAAGTTCCACAGATTGGGTGGAACGAGGTCTACCAGACAGTTCCGCATCCAATCTTTAAAGATGTTCCGAATCCGGCGCATTTCTATTTTGTCAATTCTTATTATCCTGTGCCGGACAATACGGATGTTGTTATTGGGAAAACGAAGTATGGGCTTGAATTCTGTAGTGCTGCCGCACACGATAACCTTGTTGCAACGCAGTTCCACCTTGAAAAGAGCGGACGCGTCGGGTTAAAGATGCTCAATAACTTCCTAACGTTTTAGGGGTAGCGGTAGTAGGGCATTTATGATATGTGCAGATCTGTTTGCTGCCACAAACATATGTCTGACGGTTGGCAGCCCAAGGTTTTCCATAGGAAAAGATGCTAACGTTTTTCCTCACGTTCTTTGTACTCCTCATCAATGCTGGTACACATCTTTTTCAGATGCAGGGATACTATCTTGCGGTCAGCCATTGTTATTACGGTGTTGCTATTCTTGCTGTTATATACGTTAGACCTCGCGAGCAAAACGTCCTATTTGGTGTTACGGCGATAGCCAATTGGGTTTACGTTTTCCGCTATCCGGGGCAAGCGGAGGGTATCATTGTTGCACTCCTTTATCCGTTTCTTATGTTCGGTGTTATTCGTGTCATTCGCCAATTTCAGTATCAACGCCGCAGTCGTGTTGAAGAGATAGAGGAGATAAACAGTGTCAACGCGAATTTAGAAAAACAGATAAGAGACATCTCTACGCTTTTTGAGGTGAGCCAAGCTGCCAACGCCGACATTGAGTTGGAGGGACTCTTTCAGCGTATCATTAAGATCCTCTCTAAGCGACTCGGTATATACCGCGGGGCGTTGCATCTTTATGAGGACGGCAAGGTTGTTACGGAGGTGGAAACCTTCTTAGGCCTCACCGCTGCTGAGATGAAACGAGGCACCGACAATCAAATAGAAGATATTCAGAGACAGGTGCTTGCATCGGGTAAAGCGATCGGTGTGCCACAAACACGGAGGTCCCGCAGTTATGTTAAACTCTTTGAACCGGAACGCCTCGAGTCGAAGGATATAATTGCGTTCTGGTGCATCCCGGTTATTATAGAGGAGCAGGTTATCGGCACCTTAACTATTGACAAAGCATCGGATGAATTTTCGGCGGAGGACGACAGGCGGCTCTTGACAATTATCGCCTCCACCATCGCGCAACGAGTTAAAATTCAGCAGACAATTGACGCGCTCGTTGAGTCAGAACGGATGGCAACACTCGGCAGATTGGTTGGAACTATTGCACACGAGGTGCGAAATCCTTTAGGGAGTATCCGACTTGGTACCCAACTCCTGCAGCATACTGATCTGGCGGAATCGGATTCTCCCGTCGGATTCTGTTCTAACCAGAAACGGCTTTCTCAGAACGAGGTTAAGGAATATACGGCGATCATTATCAAAGAGGTGGACAGGCTGAACCGGTTCATTGAGCAACTTCTCGCTTTCAGCAAACCGGCAATGCAAGCTACAAAACAGATAGATGTTCATCAACTCATTGATAATAGTCTTGCTGTCTGTCGTCCGGAATTAGATCATCGTACAATTACGGTAGCAACTCAATATGATAACGATTGTCCGCAGATCAATATCAACGAAGACGGAATAACGCAAGTACTTCTAAACTTGTTTTACAATGCTATTGAGGCGATCGATGCAGAGGGAACGCTGAGCGTACAGACAGAATATCTACCAGAGACACAAATTGTCCAAGTGCGGGTTCAAGATGACGGCCCCGGGATTCCGCCTGAGGATATTCCAATGCTCTTCGATCCGTTTTATACCACAAAACAGAAGGGGACTGGGCTGGGACTCTATATTAGTCAAAAGATTCTTGCCCAACACCAGGGCAGCATTGAAGTTGATGCAGATCTTGCAGTCGGCACAGCGTTTGTTATATCTTTTCTTGTAGATTAACGTGAGTTCGAGGATCCGAGTGCTGTTGTCTTCTGTAGGGGGTCTTTCTATTCCTAAGTATAGTCTACAAAAGGCAACGAAAGTCGGGCTTTGGAAATCTCTCGTACAGAAGAGGGTTTTAATAGCGAAACTAATGGGGAAGAATATGTCGAATGTAGTCCTTATCGCTGATGATGATCATAGTCTGCGACATATACTCGCTGCGACTCTCGAAAGGGCAGGCTATGATACCGTCAAGGCGAGAAATGGAAGTGAAACCTTGGAGGCTGTCAAGCGAGCTAATGTTGATGTCATTCTGCTCGATATTTGGTTAGGTGATGTGAATGGGCTAGCGTTGATTGAGGAAATCCAACAGCATAATAGCACTGCCTCGATCATTATAATTACGGCACATGGAACGACGCAGACCGCTATTGATGCAGCGAAGCAACGTGCTTATTGGTATTTGACGAAACCGATTGACCAGAGGCAGCTCTTGGAGCTGGTGGAGCGCGCTGCTGATGCGAGCAACCAGACGAAGAGCGCTAGCACATCTGTACTGCCTGATGTTGACAAACAGGGCAGAATAGTTGGGCAGGGCCCGGCGATGCAGGAGATATACCTTAAGATTGGACGCGCCGCCGTCAGTGACGAAACCGTCCTTGTTTTAGGCGAGAGCGGTACCGGAAAGGAGCTTGTCGCCCAATTGATTCACCAAAACAGTCATCGGGCACATAATCCGTTCGTTGTTGTCGATTGTGGGGCTATGCCGTCTAGTCTTATCGAGAGCACGCTCTTTGGGCACGTCAAAGGTGCGTATACTGATGCCCACACCGCGAGAAAGGGGAAATTTCAACAAGCAGATAGTGGGACGATTTTTCTTGATGAAATTGGGGAGCTGCCAGTTGAAGTCCAGATGAAACTCCTCCGCGTGCTACAGGAGCGAGAGGTAGAACCGATGGGAGGCACCGAAACACATGCTGTTGATGTCCGCATTATTGCAGCGACTAACCGCCGTCTTGAAACCGCAATTAAACAGAGGGTGTTCAGAGAAGACCTTTACTATCGTCTTAACGTTATTCCGATTTCGCTGCCACCTCTCCGGGAAAGAAAAGAGGATATTCCAGAACTGATAGATCTATTTACGCACCGGTTTGTAGAAGAATATGAGCTCCCAGAAATTCGTATCTCCACGGAGGTCATCAAACTCCTCACATCTTATGAGTGGCCCGGCAACGTTCGCGAATTGGAGAACACTATCAAGCGCGCATTGGTCATGTGTGCGGGCCAGATGCTGCTTCCTGAGCATTTTGACTCTATTAAACCCGGGGCTCTCAGTCAGGAGCAGCAAGGCCCCCTTGATGCTCAGGTTTACGCGCTGCTCCAAGCGTATGTAGTCCAATACATGGAGTCAGAAGCAGCAACCGGTGAACTTTACGCTGAAATTCGCGCTACCTTTGAGAAACCGCTCTTTAAAATTGTGCTTGAGCACACCAAGGGAAATCGGAGTAGGGCGGCTGACTTCCTCGGTATTAACCGAAATACGCTCTATACAAAGTTGGTTGAGCATAAATTGGTTTAGTTGCTTTCGGCAGTTATAGTTCAAGAGTTTTAGCTAATATATAGCTTATAACCAACAACTGATAGCTATGCCGCAAATAAATTGAAGGACAGTAAGGAAAAATAAAACTAATGGATTTAGGGAAAGTTATTGGTACTGTCGTTGCGACGCGAAAAGATCCGAGTTTGGAAGGCACACGTCTGCTGCTTGTGCAACCTTTAGATGAGAAATATGAGCCTATTTCTGAACCACTTGTGGCAGTCGATACCTTACATGACGCGGGTGTAGATGAAATCGTTTACATTGTTACCGGCGGCGATGCTGTCAGCATTACGCCAGGGAAACGGATGCCGGTAGATGTTGCCATTGTTGGAATTGTTGATTCGTTTTCTCTGCTTGAGGACACGGACTCGGGCTCAGAAGTGGAAAGTTGAAAAATGTACCTGGCGAAGGTAATCGGGAAAGTCGTTTCTGTCGTTAAACATCCTGCATATAAGAACCGGACTCTGCTGCTCATTCAGCCTCTGAGTTTGAAGTCTCAACTTGTTCGCGCCCCGACGATTGCTGTTGACTATGTGGGGGCAGGTGAGGGAGACACGGTAATTGTAGGAGCGGGGCCCGGTGTAGCACAAGAAGTTTTCGGTGTCGAAGATGCACCGATTCGTGAACTCATCATGGGCATTGTTGACCATTTTAATATGGCATCTCAGGAGGAAAAACAGTGAAACGTGTTATTGCACTTTTGGGTTGTTTTCTATTGAGTTCTTTACTTTTCACTGCTTGCAGAGTAGCGCATGTGTTGTCAACACAATACAGTCAAAATATTGCGCAAGCCACCTATGGCACAGAGTCGAATCACCCGGGTATGAACGATGGAAATCTCCATACGCGCGCGACGCTTCCGGCGGAAAATGAACGGAACTTTGTTATCCGGTTTGCTGAGGTTTATCCGGTGCGGAAAATCATCGTTCACAATGGAAACCTCTTCCGTTTTGAAATGCAATACTTAAACGATGCGACTGGACGGTGGAAAACTTTTGATACAGTTATCCAACGGCGGAATATTGGCGATGAACGCGCACAATCTGAATTTGTTTTTGATAAATTAAATTTTCAGACCCGGATGATTCGCATCGCTGTCACTAGAACCATTGACGATGTGATTGTGAACAAGGTAATCGCTGAACCTGGAGATAGAGTTGTTAACCAGCGGAGAACCCTTGCGGGTCTTTACTACCCGCACTACCGCGTCGTACAGCCCGCGATTGCTCAAATTCGGGAGATTGAGGTTTATCATCTTGCGAAGTAACCATCAACTGGAGAGTCGACTGCTGAAAGTGAAAGAAGCAAACGTTCTGCTGGCTGATCATTGTCCGGTAAAGATTCGCGAGGTTATCTGCTTCGTATTTGTGGCACTCTTTTGCTTTTTTGACGTATCCTTTTTTTTCCCTGCCTCTTTCGATCACTTCTATGGTCGTGCGGATGCGGCCCCGGTTTCATCAGATTCTCGGCGTGCTGGGTCTGCTGCCCGTGGAGGAGAAGTCCGAAGAGAGATTGAATGGGTGCGTACAACCTCGCAAGGCGTAACCATTCAGCTCCTCATTCCTGAGTCCGATTTTGAAGTAGGAATAGAGACAGATGCCCCTGGACAATCGCAGCTCCGCGCTGTTGAAGGTGAGGGGGTTTCCTTTCCCGGCTGTCGTTTCACCCTGCAACCTCCGTTTGCTTTTCGCTTCCCGGTTCAATCCACCCTTATCAGTGTACCCGCAGAATCGAATTTTCAGGTCCGGGTTGTTGATCAGGATTTTAGCACACGTAAGCTCCAAAACGTTATCTCTGCTTCGACTTCAGCGCCGTACGGAGTGGCCAAATCAGACATCTCAAGATTAAAAACAGACCATTTTTTTCCGAGCGGTCTTGTAGAGACTAAACAAGCGGGGTGGATCCGTGAAAACCGGGTCCTCCCGATTCAGCTCAACCCTGTCCAATACAATCCTGTGCGCGGAGAAATACGGCTTTATCACAGGCTTGTCGTTGAGGTCCGTTTTATCCATTCTGTCGATATGATGTCTACACGGCGCGGTCCGCTAACGCTTGAATCTTCTGTTTATGATACAATTTTTGAAAGTCTGTTGGTTAATCCGCAAGATGTCCAGCAGTGGCGTGCTCCGATTGTCCGAATTGCGAAAGCCCCGAGCATTTCTTCAGTGGGGCCTCGCTGCAAACTCAGCGTTACGAAGGATGGAATGTATAGCGTTCCCGGACGGGATCTAGAAGCTATCGGCATTAGCATAGGTACTATTGCCCCGCGCACATTGGCGTTGACGAATAGAGGGAAACGGGTTCCGATCTTTGTCCGGGGCGAAAACGATGGCAGATTCGATGCGACAGATGAAATTATTTTCTACGGCGAGCGGCTCCATGGGGATACTAGTTATATTAATCCGTTTTCTGATGAGAACGTATATTGGCTTTCGTGGAACGCTGGCCCGGGGAGTCGGATGGGAACACGGGCATCTCTAGACGGAACGGTCAACGCTCAAGTCCATCAACACTTTCTCACCCGTGCACATTTTGAAAAGGATAACCACTTTAGACGGTTTCCGAATGCTAACTTGACGGCGGAGCAGAGGTATAGAGAATTTAGCCAGGGGCTACAGGAGCGTTGGTTTGTTTTGAGCCAGTTGCCTCCACTTCCAAGGGATAGTTGGTTCTGGGCGCAATTAACTGCACCTACCTCGAAGCCGTTTGGTTTAACGCTTTCCGGTGTTACAGAAACTGCACTCCCGGCAACTATACGGATCGGATTTTACGGCAGATCCGAAACTGACCATCAAGCCAGTGTGTGGCTAAACGATGAAGTCAAGCTTGGAGAAGCACTTTGGCGCGGTGAAGCCGAGTATCAACTTCAGGAACAACGTCCCCAATTTTTTCTCAAGAATGGGCGAAACGTCATTCGGATTATGAATCCAGAGAGTACTGAAGAACTCCTTGACATCATTATGCTCAACTGGATTCAGATTGACTATCGGCGGGATTTCCGGGCAAAAGCAGATGTGCTGCCGTTTGCGATCACGCCGTTTCCAGATGAGGCGGGGGTTGTAAATCCAAATTTTGAGGTGGTTTTAGATAATTTCTCTACGCCTGACATCGAGGTTTATGGGATTGATGGGACGCGGTATGTCGGTTTGGCGCCTATAGTTGACCCGCAACAGCCTGGCACTTACCGGCTTCCATTCCGTTCAACCCAAATTCGGCCTAAGGACGTAGATGATCCTTCCATTCAGTATATAGCGCTCACGCGTAGCCAGTTCGAAAAGCCGAACATTTCTGTAGATACGCCGT
This sequence comes from Candidatus Poribacteria bacterium, assembly GCA_964291315.2. GTDB lineage: Bacteria > Poribacteria > WGA-4E > WGA-4E > WGA-3G > WGA-3G. The sequence goes on from OZ219750.1 coordinate 483,613, forward strand.
CCGATTTGCGGAGTAGTCACAATGCTGCAGATTACATTATTATTACACATCGGAGTTTTCTTGAAGACGTTCAGCCGCTTGCTGATTTTCGCAGTCAACAAGGTATGCGTACTAAGGTCGTTGATATTCAAGATGTTTACGACGAGTTTAGTCACGGAATCCTGGATCCGAGTGCTATCCGTGAATTCCTCAGTTATGCTTACCATAATTGGCAGCCGCTAGCACCGACCTATGTTTTCCTCGTAGGAGACACACATATTGATCTTAAGAACCAAATTAATTTTGTGCCAACAACACAGGTGCAAATTCCAGGATATGGTGCCACAGCCAGCGACCATCAATTTGTCACTTTTCGAGGCACGGACAGTTTTCCAGATATGTTAATTGGGAGGATGCCGGCGAATAATCGTGTGGATGTTCGTATCTTTGTTGAGCGTACAATCAACTATGAAACGACTGCACCTGTCGGTCCGTGGCACAAACGGCTTCTCATGCTTGCGGGTTCAGATCTCAGGTTTCACTCACAAACCGACCGCCTTATTTCACAGAATCAGCTCAGCAGCAGATATGAAACTGAGCGTATCTATGCACCCCATACAGACGAACCGGATTTCGATGAACGTATCCGATCTCCTATCGCGAGGCGCGTTATTGACGGATTCAACTCCGGTGTTAGTCTTGTTAATTATATCGGACACGGCGGCGGCGGTATTTGGTCGTCTAGTCGAATGCTGGACTTTGAAGATCCTGAACAGAACCTAACTAATATTTCACAGCTCCCGTTGATTATCAGTATGACCTGTTTCACAGGTTCGTTTGATAGTGGGAAAAATAGTCTTGCTGAAGAGCTCCTCCGATCTGAGAACGGTGGGGCGATTGCAGTTATCGGGGCCACGAGTATCGGGTTGTTAGATGGAGATTATCTCCTTAACTTGGAGATTTTCGATGTTATTTTCAGGCAACGGACGCAACACATCGGAGCTATTCTCGCGAAAGCTAAAACTCAGTTTCTTATCAATTTCCCGGGGTATCTCGATCTAGCTGAAGTCTTTACACTTTTCGGGGACCCCGCAACCCGACTGAAACTGCCAAACAAACAGATAGAAGTTACAGTGAAGGTTGGTGCCTTGAGCGCGCAGGGGACCTTGTTGACTGTCTCTGGAACCCTGCCGGATCGCGCCTTTAGTGGAGATGCCGAAATTACTGTCGTTCCTTCAATAGAGGATGTGCTTGATCTACCGACGGAACACGAAAATGCCGCTGTCACCAACGGACAATTCACCACAGAAATAGAAGTTCCAGCAGGTATCGAATTTGATGTCGGTGATGTACAGGTTTACGCTTGGAATGCCGATGAAGATTTAATGGGGCATACCTCGTATAATCTTTTATCTCGATACGTGGATAATGTCCGTATTGCCCCCTATCCGGTTGAACCACATCAGCCTGTTCATCTTTACGCAGAGGTGGTGGATGCAAGCGGAATTGAAGCGTTGACTCTTTTTTGGAGTTGGGACGGTATCGAGTTTTTCACTATTCCTGTGAGTCGTCAGGTAGGCACGACTTATAGAAGTGAACAACCTATTCCCGGGTACCCTGAGGGCGACCTTATCGATTATTACTTAGAGGTGAAAGTAAAAGGTGGACGGACATTCCAAACGGAGACTGTGCTTTATGAGTTCGGAGAGGTTAGATCTGAGGTGGATCTCCTACTTTTGGACCAGACGATCGCCTGGAGCAGCACCCCACCGTTTAAGCTCTTAGCACAAATCCGTAATAGAGGCAGCGAAACTGCTCGAAATGTCCCTATCCGATTTTTTCTCGAAAGCGTGGTCCCTGGAACTGATACTTCTGTTGTAAATAGTGCTTCTGTTCCTACGCTTGAAACCTTACAGAAAGCGACACCACTTGGCGACGTTCAAATCGTCCCCGAAATCTTGCCCGGTAACCAAGCAACTGTGAGCGTGCCGTGGCAACCTGTCCCTGGGGACTATCTCATCACGGTCTACGTAGATCCGCCCTCTGCTGATCTACCGCGAGGGAGTATCCTCGAACAACAAGAGCAGAATAATAGCGCAGTGCGGCGATTCACCGGCAATAGGTTTTTTCTCACACCCGAAACCCTCGACTCACCGATCCACAGTCCAGATGGCAATTTCCGAGTTACTATTCCACCGCGGAACCTTCGAGGCCCGACTATACTAACATACTCGGAAGAAACTTTATCTGTTACGAAACAACCCGATATTACTATGGTTTCAGCGTCCATGCCACAGGTCGCTTATCGACTGGATTTGAATGTGCAGACCGAGTTGATGGCCACCGTTAATTTTTTAAAAACAGCAAGCGACGATGCCTATATCTATAGGCGTGACGATGATACCGGTAATTGGATTCGAGCGGGTGGTGAGGCTGCGGGTGGCGAGAATGTCTCTGTGGAGGTCAAACTACCGGGAATGTTCGCGCTGTTATCCCATAGCGATTCGAGTCCTCCTTCGGTTGAACTCACTTTTGAACATCAGGGTTTCGTTGATGGCGACTATGTTTCCGATACACCTGTTATCTCTGCACGGATTGAGGATGCCAACGGTATTGATTCGCGCCCAGAACACATCCTTCTCACTAAAAATGGACAGCGCGTGCCGGAAGATGAATATACAATTGCTGCATCACCGACTAATAATAACCTATTGTTGGTGACCTATACACCTGTTTTGGAACCTGGTGAATATCGCATTCGGCTGCAGGCACAGGACGCAAACGGCAATGTGTCAGACACCGAGCGAGTAGGAAAGGTCGCGGGCGAATTTGAGATTGCAAACATCGCTAATTTCCCCAATCCATTTGCTCCGGGAAGCGGCACGCATTTCGCTTACTATCTCACGGAGAGTGCTGACGAGGTGAGTCTGAATATCTATACGATAACGGGGCGGCGTATCGCAGCGATCGATACCCTTGATGCTTCTGTTTCTTATAACGAATTCCACTACGACGGGTATGATGCGGAGGGTGAACCGCTTGCGAACGGTGTTTATCTCTACAAATTTACGGCTCGTAAAGGTGATATCCGTAAACAGATGGTCGGTAAAATAGCGGTTCGGAAGTAGTTGTGATTTGAAAATTTGTCCGCGTTCTGTACCGGGCGTTTGGAAATATCACCTGCAGAACGGAGAAGGAAAGTGGTCTGCCTTTGGAGACGTTTTCAGCAGTGTTGGTGCAATTACAGTCGACATACAAAAAATGGGATCACCCGCGCGCAAATACCAAAACATCGTAATCCTGCCCGTTGTATGCAAATTGATTTCTGAATCGCCCCTCACAATTAAACCTAGCAGTCTCTAAAATTGATGCCTTCTGATCGGAATTGCTATCAACGTAACATTGTACCTTCGCTTGAGGGAACTTCAACGCGGAGAGCAAGTCCGGAACGTAGTCTGCAAAATTTGGATGAAAAAAGAGGTCCAACACCGCAGAGGACGGTTTCCAGCGTTCGTCCCAACTGATAGTCGCCCATCCAACGATGGCACCGTCCCAGGTAACGATACATTTGGCATCGGTATAGATACCTTCAACTTCCAGATCGTGTTTGAAACTGAGGAAGCCTCCTTCAAGGTTGGTGGGCCCGTAGATGTTCCAGGTAAGACTCCGTAGTGTGTCGCCTCCAACAATTCCTGAGAGTGCAGTGACTTTTGGCCAGTCGTGCCATTCAACAGGTTTCGGCTCGGCAGCAGCGGGCGCGAAGTAGCATTCTTCAAAGCTTGAATTAACGTGATACTTCATAAATCCGGATTCTGGAAACACGCTCTCAAATCCGAAGCTATGGTAGATGTGGTACGGATGGCTATTGTAACCTGTGCCGAGGTAGAGGGCGCGCCCGGTGCGCTGGCGGAAATCGTCCATCTGATATTCCATCACCGCTTTACATGCACCTTTCCTGCGTTGGTTCGGGAGCGTAAAGACGTGCCCCAAAATGCCGATGCCCTCATGTTCCACCGTCATAATGTTGGTAATCACATTTCCATTAAGTTTACCGACATAGAAACGGGTTTCTAACGCGTCAAGGACTTCTGTGACACACCGCTCAATATGCCACTTATAGTTGCCGAGTTTATGTCCAAGGAATTGTTTCACTTCTTCGGCGTGAGACACATCGGGGGCAGCAATTACACCGATTTCCATCTGTTCTTTTGTTTTTAGTAGCGTTTCTCCGAGTTTATTGTACATAGTTGTCTCCACTCAATTTATTTTTGCTCATGACTATTTTCCAACTCCAAGTGTCGGTATTCGGAAAGGTGTCTACAAAATGTTGTGAGCTTTAAAAAAATAAAATTGCAAATAATTTGAAAATATGATATACTAAAAAAATCTTGATGTCAAGTCTGAAGAGGCTTGTATTACATGGAGTAGTCGCTCATGTTTAAGACGGCGGTGCTGTGTTGGCACCCCTAAAGGGTCAGATGGAGGATCCATGGAAACAGAACAGACACTGGTTCTGATTAAACCGGATGCAGTCCAACGCGGACTTATCGGTGAAGTTATTGCGCGCTATGAACGCAAGGGACTTAAGGTAGTGGGGATGAAGCTTCAGCAACTGTCCCGTGACACAGTAGAAGCTCTCTATTCTGTTCATCAGGGACGTGCTTTTTACGATGTGCTGGTTGAGTTTATGACTTCGGCTCCGAGCGTTGCTTTGGTTATTGAAGGACGGTCGGCTATAGAATTGGTACGCGTTATCAACGGAGATACCGATCCCACGACATCGCAACCGGGGACAATCCGAGGTGATTTCTCAGTGAATATCACGCATAATATTGTACACGCGTCGGATTCTGTAGAGAATGCCCGGCTTGAGCTCGAGATCGTGTTTGGAGCTGAGGCTCTCTGCAAATATAAGCGAATGGACGAGTCGATCTTGCATCCTACAGTCGTCTAATTTGGGCAAATAGAATGCTTTTTTAATCAATATGCACAATTCCTGTGCAAAAATACGATAAACAGATGGAGGTTAACAAAAGTGAGATTTTTTTATATGTGTGTTTTGATCGCTGTGCTTCTCTTTGGGTTCGGCTTCAGTGTTTATGCCGCTAAGAGCGACTGCGAAAATTTGGATGGCGATGGCGCGAAACCTGTCAAGGAAGTGAATAAGGAAGGGGACGCTGTCCAGAACGATTATGATGAGGTCGTTGAAGAGGATGACCGGGAGGGTGTCACGTATCTTGCCTTGATTGGCGGTAGCCAACCCAAGCCAAATAAATGTGGGCTTATTCCTAAGAACGACGAAGGAGAGTGGACGGGCTGGGGCGGTCCCCTTGACACAGACAACGCTACTATCGGCGAGGGCGTTGGCACGCGTAACGAGATCGTCATCGGCGGGATCTATTTCGAACGCGGCATCGGTGCACATTCGATTGCTACGTTTGTCTACGATCTCAGCGGCGATAATTACCTTAAATTTGAAGGCTATGTCGGTATGTCAGATGAGAAGGATCCTGCGGAATGTGGTCATGGCGGAAGCGGTGATTTCATTTTTAGCGTTGATGGGAAACAAACTTTCAAATCTGATACGCTTCAAGGCACGGACGGTGGAAAGAATGTTGATGCTGTCAAGGTCGAGTTTGACATTCCTGCAAACGCCAAGGAGCTTGAGATCGTCATGGGTGATGGCGGTGACGGAGCCGGCTGCGATCATTCTGCGATTGGCGATGCTAAGCTCCTCAATGCTCAGGCACTTGCTGTTGAACCAGCGAACAAGCTTCCGACAATTTGGGGGCACCTGAAAGCGAGTTATTAGTATTTGTTTTTGGATCTATCCGTGTTCTGTAGGAGGGCTTTCCGAGTGCTGTTGGCTTTTGGAACTGCTTTTTACGGCTATACTTAAGAAACGAAACTTACTATTGTAACGTGATCTTGATAAAAGGGTTAGCGTTCACGGCTGCCCCTCGGTGGCTGCTGAAGTTCAGATCTGTTCAACAAATGCTTATGTCCCACAGCTGATACGCTAGCAACGCAGAGTTGATATTCCGTTCGCGTTTCCTAAAGCTCCGAATTATACCAAGGCAGTCCTCTTTAGAGAAAGAAAATACGGATTATTTATCAAGCTCGCGTTATCGTAGGAAATATAGGGCGAAAGTAAAACCGTTTTGATTTGTTAGGCGTATCATTTATAATCTATGAAACCCATGAAAGATTTGTCCACTCACACTTCAATCAAAATGTCAGAAGGGCTTGGCAAAGTGCACCGTGTTGGTTGCTCCTCCTCTGATCTAAGCCTTCCTGTTTTGTTGCTTTTTAGCAATTTTACCCCCCCCCACTACTTTACATTAGTTAGGTTTTTGGTTCATATATTTCTTCACCAAACTGCGTCAGTGTTTACTGCTGTCGCGGTTTTTTCGCGCCTGCTCGTGCCTTGCACGTTGCAGGCTATTTTTGTTGTCGCGTCGGGATTTTCCCGGTGCATGTTTCGCTGCTATCTTGCCTCTACAGGGCTTTGCACCTGCCGTGGCGGATGTACATGCGTATCTGTAACTTGTAACGTGGGTTTGCAAAAAGATTTAGGAGAGCTCTCTTGCGGCATAACATGTCAGTCTGTGCTTTTTCAGCACTTGTAGCAGAGTCTGCTAGACTGTGCATCCGTAGCCTGGTTTCTTATTAGGCTGTGCAAGGATCCTCTTTATTCAAAGATGAGCCAAATGGTTATCAAGCTTGCGTTATTGTAGAGGCGCGTTCTCAGCGCGCTCACAAATATTGAAAGGAAAGCATTATGAAGAAAGTTGTATTAACCCTCGGCGTTGTCTGTTTCAGCCTCATCGCTGTTCAGATCAGCACCGCCGAGATTGATTTTGATTCTGCAGTCGGTATCTGGCTTTTTGACGAAGGCAAAGGCGGCGTTGCTGCGGACATGTCGGGTGAAGGGAATGATGGGGAGGTCGTTAAAGCTCCATGGGTAAAAGGCAAATTCGGGATGGCACTCGAATTTGACGGAAAAGCGGGCTGCGTTAAGACCGAACAAAAACTTCTTGAGGTTCTCGAGGAATTCACGATTCTTGCATGGATACAGAGCACGGACGCTCCGCCGGCACGGACTGGACTCGTCGGACAGAACAATGCCCCTGAATTCGGCTTTATTACCACGAATGAACTTAGCCTTTGGACCCCTTCGGCGGGTTTGACGAATAATCCTTGGAAGTTCAAACATGGCGATGGTGAATGGCATCATGTCGGGTGTGTCGCTACGACAGACTATGTCCATACGTATATCGATGGTGAATATGCCGAGCAGGAAGGGAAGTGGGCAAACCATGGCGGTTCTCCGTTTAACGTCAATATTGGGGGCTGCGGTGTCTGGGATGATGCGGGGAACTTTTTCCCGGGTCTAATAGACGAAGTCATGATTTTCCACTCAGCCTTGGAACAAGAAGATATTCAGGCGCTTATGGACAAAGGCTATCAAGGATATTTGGCTGTTGACCCTGAGGACAAACTGGGGACAACTTGGGGGCATATTAAAGCGACACATTATCTCAGGTAATAACCTTCCGCGTCCTATAGAAGGTTTTCCCAATGCTGGCAGTAATTGCCTGTTTTCAGAAGACAGGCAATTACTTCAATTCGTGCAGTTCCCTAAGTTTGTCTAGCGCAACTTTATTATTTGGCTCTAATTCTAAAATCTTTTCAAAGATGCCAATCGCGTTTGGGATATTTCCGAGGTGCTGGTAAGCTACCCCTAGCGCGCCATACGCTCGGAGGTGTTTGGCATCAATTTTGATAACCTTTTTAAATTGTGAGATGGCCTCAAGGTGGTGTTCTTTCATCAGAAAGATGAGGCCGAGTCTATAGAGAGCTTGCGTGTCTGTTTCATCGTAGCGGATAACCTGTGTGTAGTGCGGCTCGGTTTCGGTATACCGGCGTTTTTTCCAATAAACATTGGCAAGGTTGCGGTGCAGGGTGGGTTTGACTGGCTGCAGTTCGAGTGCTTTCTGATAGTGCGTGATCGCTTTTTCAAGTTGATTTGTGTTTTCGTACACCATTGCCAGATTCGCGTGTGCATTGGAAAAAAAAGTGTCATAATCCGAGAGGTTGATTTGCCTTTGATGTTTGTGATTTTCTTTTTTATTCGTTAGAGGTTTCCCTAGTTGAAGTGTCTTTTGACAGGCGAGAATTGCTGCGTCTGTCTGTCCAATTTCATAGTAGATTTGTCCCATGTAGTTATAGACTTGTGCTTTCAGGTAGGCGATCTCGTCCTTTCTCCGTTGTTTTTGAATCTCTGTGTCGTTGTGGAGTATCCACTGTGCTCTCTCGAATACAGCTAGAGCTTCTTGATGTCTTTCTGTATGAAGGAGCGAGATGCCGTAGTTTAGCCATATTTTTATATCTTTTTGCGTATCTGAGATGAGTGGTTTAAATTCAGCGGCGGCGCGGGCATAATTGCCGTTTAACATATAGTATCTCCCGCGTTCGGCATATAAGGATGCGGTGACCCCGGCTTGTAAGACTTTCCTCCATATTGGATCTGGTAACTCGCCATATTGGCTCGGCCGGCGTGCCGCTTGTGCGTGCAGTTGCGCGGCTTGTGTATTTCCTGAAACGATTTCGATTTGTGCCATCAATGCGTGTGCTTCGCTTTGTCTTGGGTTCAGACGGAGGGCGTGTTCGAAATGCGCCCGGGCGGTTTCTATCTGTTGTTTGGAGAGTGCAATTTCCCCTAGCCAGAGTTCGGAGAACGGGTTGTTGGGTTGAAGCTGCCTTGCCCGTTCCAGATGATGGCGCGCCTCATCGAGCCGTCCTAAAATACGGAGTGCCGATGCCAGATAGAGATGTGCAGGTACGTATTGGGGATCCAAGACAAGTGCGCGTTTCAGCTGTTGAACCGCGGCTTCTGGTTGGTGGTGCTTGTTGAGTCTTCCTAGTAGATAGTGCCATCGCAATTCATTGGGAGCAAGTTGACTGGCTTGGCGATAGCATGGTATCGCTGGAATTTCCCAGCTGTGACTCAAGTAGACATCTCCCAAGTATCCCCAGACCTTCGCAGCATCGGGAGAATTTCGGACGGCTGCTTGGGCGGCTTCGATTGCCGCTAAAAGACGCTTTTCCTCCACGAGACCGAGATCAGCCGGTTGTGGAATGTCAATTTCACCCTCTACACATGTAAGCGGACTCATCAAGATAAGGCATAGATAGAGCGTTAATTTCTTCAAAACGGTACCCCTTCTCCCTGATACACCCTTATGCGTCTGTTGGCAGCTGTGCCCTTAAATTTTTCACGATTCCCGTCCGGCCAGTGCACCTCAATTGCTTGAACTGCATCAATGCTCCCCAATCCGAAATGTACACTCGGTTCACTGCTGCTGAGGTAACTTGTCCCGCGCAGTACGTAACCCGTCATGTCGCGTGCTTTTGTGTGTAGCGTTACTTGTGCCCCGAGTGCATGACGATTCTTAGTGATTGCCTGAATAGAAAGCCAGTTATTTTGAGGTGTGCCTGCATCGTTTCGGAAACAGCGGATTCGATCGTCTAGACTGCTCACGACCATATCGATATCGCCGTCCCGGTCGATGTCTCCAAAAGCGAGTCCGCGACTTACCTCAATCCGTCTTGTAAAGTCGGGAGCGAGCGAACTCACATCGTTAAATTCGAGAGATCTGCTTGTATTTTCAGTGTCTTTCCCAGAATTTTGGAAGAGTAGATTCGGCTCGCCGTAAAAGTTCCAAAACGCTTCCATGGTTGCCCCCTCTAAGGGTGCTCCTCGCTTCACTCGCCCGTTGACGAGGGCGATATCCAGGTCTGCATCGTTATCGAAATCGAAAAATCCGCATCCAAAGCCTGTAAAGGGCAGATCACGCCCTGCGAATCCTGCGGCTTCAGTCATGTCGACAAATACTGTGTGTGAAGAGGTGATGTAAAGCGTGTTCGTTTCACCTGACAAATGTGTTGCAAATAGGTCTGCTCGCCTATCACGGTTGACATCGCCGACTGCGATGCCCATGCTTCCTTCGGGTTGCCCGTAGGCGTTAAAGGCGAGACCTCGCACGATCGCCTCTTCGTTGAAAGTGCCGTCTGTCTGATTTACCCACAGTTGATTTGCTTCGCCGTCGTTTGCGACGTAAAAGTCTACCCACCCGTCTCCTGTCACATCGAGGCAGACAACGCCGAGGCCTCTTCCGGGCACTGAGGCAATCCCTGCTTGTTGTGTCACATCAGTGAACGTGCCGTCACCCCTGTTTTGGAATAGACGGTCTGGGGCTGGCTCGAAGACTTGTGGGTTGCAGTAATCTAGGGCGCTATGCTTGCCGCGACACAGGACTTCTGGATCAAATTGAACATAATTGGCAATATAGAGATCGAGGTAGCCGTCTCTGTTGTAATCTCCGAAGGTCGCTGATGTGCCCCACGCCTCGTTTGAGATGCCTATTTCTGCGAGGCTAAAAGTACCGTCACCGTTGTTTCGGTAGAATGCATCAGGTCCGTAGTTGGTTACGTGGACATCAGCGTCTCCATCGTTATCTACGTCTCCGATTGCGACACCTTGTCCGTAGCCTTCGTCGCCGATGCCAGCGCTTGCTGTAACGTCGATGAACGTTCCGTCGGGTTGCTGTCGAAAGAGGCGATTAGGTGCTGGTGTCTCGGTTCGTCCCGGTGGGGGAAATCGGATGTGCAGGATATCCAATGCAGTATCGTTGTCATAATCAAATAGGGCAACGCCGCTGCCGATGATCTCATGCAGAGCGTATGTGCCTGCTGGCCAGGCCTCAGTTGTCTGTGCAACATCTAGTGCTGCAGTTACTTCTGTAAAGACGGGTGCATCGGTTTCTGATGAGGCTGTGCACACGAGGGTGGTCAGTAGAATAAAAGTTGTGATGTATTGTTTAACAACCATATTTGATATTGGGTTTATAGATTTCAGGGTCTAAAGTTTCTACGTTTTTAATATCAAGAGAGGTTTGCATTCATATGTTCCTGCCGTATTCTATCAGAATTCTGTTCTTTTTGCTATCTATTTTTGAAAGGCTGTCTATAGCAGTTCGGAATCGGAGTTCCTTCCTAAAGTGGCGGGTTGCCAAGTTTGGGTCCAACCCGCGTTCTCTCGTGCTATTGTTAAAATAAATTTGACAAATAGTGGGAAATATATTATACTCTATTATAATGTGAGTTTGAAAAAGATTTAGAGGTCCAAAAAGCATCGGTAACTCTGTTGAATGAAAAACATGAAAGGGTCAGACTTGCTTATACCCAAGGTTTCTGTTTGTTCTATGGGCTAAATATTTATCAAACTCATGTTAGATACAAGGTTGGAGAAACCTTAACCTTTTTCAAAAGAATCCTCCGTGCTTTCGCCGGGGGTATATGTCAATAGAGAGGTGATAGTATGTTAAAGGATTTGCTTTCCAGTCGATGGTTTCAAGGCGGGCTTGCGTTCTTTGTGCTGGTTGTCGGAGGGAGTCTGCTGTATTCTTGGAACACCCTCCGCACTACAAAAAGTGATATGGAACGACACGCCCGATTTTTACAACGGCTGGAAAAAGAGAACGAGACACCCACTGCAGAAACGCTGAACGTTCAGAATGCGGATGGAACCACAGACATTGTAGAGAACCCGATGGAAAACATCACGACACACAGTGAGGTATCTGACGGAACTCTACCCAATGATGCGGTAAGTGCCTCAACAGATGCGTTCTTATTAGAAGATGGCGCATTAACAGATGCCCTCGCTGAAGAGGTAGCTGTCTCACCCTACGGCTTCGGGCCTTATCCTGAACTGCCAGCAGGTTGGTCTCCTGACACGTTCCCGACCCCAACTCCTGAACACGAGTTACTTAAAGCGGGTGCGGATAAAACTGATTTCTCAGGGCATAAACGCTGAAGGTGCCGCATATGGGGAACACAATTTAATATACCCTATTGTCAAGGGGACTGTCTATGTAGAATGGACGCTTTATGACGGGCCCGCCGGTCTTACAAAACGGATCGGTATCTTGTATGGTCATCCCGCAGATGTTCCGCGGATAGAGGCGCTTCAAGAGGAAGCCAGAAGAACAAAGGGAAGTTTTCCTGAGTCGCGAGTCCCATCGGATATAAAACTGATCCCTCTTAAAGAGGGGGGTATCAACCCTTACGAGTTTCTAAACTTATAGTAAAACTAAAGGAGCAAACTGATGTTAAAACGTTTCTTGTTATCTCTAATTATTCTAACACTCCTCGGTGGCGGTGGCGATATTATCCGTCTCTGAAAACAGACTATGCACAATCGCAGTTGGGAATTAGGAAATCCCTCCTAGAGAAAAAGATTAAGTTCACGCTATGCAGTCGAATCGTCTGCAACAATATTTGGACCGGTACCTCGGCATTCCACTTAACTTCCTGTTCCGCCCGTTTAGTCCCGGCGCGCCAGTACCTGACACGCCAGAAAAAATCCTATTTATTCAGCTCTCCGCACTTGGCGACACAATCTTAGCTATTCCTGCTATCCGGGCTGTCCGACACACCTTCCCTAACGCTGAATTGACAATGTTAGCTTCGGCGACCAACCTGAATTATCTTGCACACTGTCCATATATCGACAAGCGTATCACCTTCCGGATCCCCGAACCTGGCTTGTGGATGAGACTGCGTCGGGAAGGCTTCGATTGGGCGATTGATCTAGAACATTGGCCCCGATTGAGTGCGTTACTCGCCTATGTGAGTTGGGCTCCGATGCGGATAGGGTTTCGGACACCAGGACAGCATCGTCATTTTCTTTTTACAGAATCTGTGGCGCATATCGCGGGCCAACATGAAGTTCAGAATTTCTTGAATATTGCGAGACGGCTGGGGTGTCTGTCCGTTGAATCTGGGCTTGAAGTCTGGTGTAGCGAAGCCGATCGGAGGTGGGTATATCAAACCTTGGAACAAGAAGAGGTCTCACAGGAGGCACCGGTTTTTGTGCTGCATCCTGAGGCAGGTAGGCGTGGTGAACCGCGAAGACGGTGGCCCCTGGAGCGTTATGTGGCTTTGGCAAATGCCCTTGTGGCGCGTTACGGGGCGCAGATCGTCCTGACAGGTGCGCGGGGAGAGATAAAGGTTGTTGAAGAAATTGCGAAACGGACGAAACATCGGGCGGTCATGCTTGCGGGTCGGACAGATGTTAATCAGCTCGCTGCACTCTTTGCGGAGGCGACACTCGTTGTGAGTGGCAACTGCGGCCCGATGCACCTTGCTGCAGCGGCGGGGGCTCGCGTGATTGGGCTGCATGGTCCGACGAATTTTGCCCAGTGGGGGCCTTGGGGTCATAAAGCTGGTGTTGTCTGTGCATCCATGCCGTGTAGTCCGTGTCTCAATTTGGGATTTGAATACGGGTGTCAGGCGTTATCGGATGGCACCTCACCGTGTATGCACACGATCCAGGTGGCGCGGGTGATTCAGGCATGTGAAGCGTTGTTATAGAGCTTGTCAGCTGTCAACAAATACCCGTGTTAGAAGGAGGCAGCATTCAGAGATGCTGTTTACGCAACAGAGAAAGCGACTCCTTGTCTTAGATATTAAAAGAAAAAAGGTGCGGTTCGGAAACCGCACCTCTGTATGGTTTTAGTACATATCGCCGCCCGGGGGCATGGGAGGTGCCGGGGCTTCTTTTTCTGGAAGTTCGGCGATAAGCGTTTCGGTGGTAATCATCAACGCTGCGATGCTCGCTGCGTTCTGCAATGCCACCCGTACAACCTTGGTTGGATCGGGGATACCGGCTTCAAACATGTCAATGAAGCGTTCTCGATGTGCATCGTAGCCGATGTTTCCGCCTTCCTCTTTCACCTTCGCGATGATGACGGAGTCTTCTTGCCCGGCGTTTTTCGCGATCTGGCGGAGAGGATCTTCGAGTGCGCGTCTGATGATAGAGGCACCGACATCTTCGGTTGGATCCTCGAATTCAAGAGAGTCGAGTGCGGCTTGTGCTCTGACGAGTGCAACGCCTCCACCGACGACGACGCCTTCTTCAACTGCTGCGCGTGTGGCGTGCATCGCGTCTTCAACACGTGCCTTCTTCTCTTTCATTTCGACTTCGGTTGCTGCGCCCACGTTAATCACAGCGACACCGCCTGCGAGTTTGGCGAGGCGTTCCTGCAATTTTTCGCGGTCGTAGTCAGAAGTTGTGTCTTCAATCTGTCTGCGGATCTGATCGATACGTCCTTGGATGGCTTCGGTCGTCCCTGCGCCCTCGACAATAGTTGTGTTGTCTTTGTCGATAACGATGCGTTTGGCACTGCCGAGGTCGTTCAAGGTAATGTTTTCGAGGTTGATGCCGAGGTCTTCAGAGATGACGCGTCCGTTTGTCAAGACTGCGATGTCTTCGAGCATCGCTTTACGGCGATCTCCGTAGCCGGGTGCCTTAACCGCAGCACAACGGAGTGTTCCGCGAATCTTGTTGACGACGACAGTTGCGAGTGCCTCACCTTCAACATCTTCAGCAATGATCAACAGTGGTTTGCCTTGTTGTGCGGTTCGTTCTAGCACAGGCACAAGGTCTTTAAGGCTGCTGATTTTCTTTTCGTGGATGAGAATAGCGACATCTTCTAAAACGGCTTCCATCCGATCGGCATCTGTGACGAAGTAGGGTGAGAGATAACCGCGGTCGAATTGCATACCTTCAACGACATCTAGTGTAGTTTCAAGGCTTTTAGCTTCTTCAACGGTGATAACGCCATCTTTTCCGACTTTTTCCATAGCGTCGGCGATGAGATCACCAATAGCTCCGTCGTTATTCGCGGAGATGGCGGCGACCTGGGCGATTTCAGTCTTCTCGGAGACCTCTCTGCTCAAACCTTGAAGGGATGCCACGACTGCGTTGACGGCTTTTTCGATACCTCGTTTCAGTGCCATCGGGTTATGCCCCGCAGCTACGTTCTTCAAACCTTCGCGGTAGATGGATTGTGCGAGGATGGTAGCGGTCGTGGTTCCGTCGCCTGCAACATCGCTGGTTTTGGAGGCGACTTCTTTGACCATCTGAGCCCCCATATTTTCATAGGGGTCTTCGAGTTCTACTTCTTTCGCGACGGTAACACCGTCTTTTGTAATAGTAGGCGCGCCAAATTTTTTATCAAGTACGACGTTCCGCCCTTTGGGGCCTAATGTTACTTTAACGGCATCTGCAAGTTGATCGACGCCATTTTTAATAGCACTCCGTGCTTCTTCATCAAACGCCAGTTGTTTTGCTGCCATGTGTTTAACTCCTTTCCTAGTTAACCTTGGCTAAGATGTCATCTTCGCGCAAGATGAGGTATTCGTTATTGTCGTATGTAACTTCGGTTCCGCCATATTTGGCAAATAGTACGAGGTCTCCGACCGCCACATCTACGGGTTGCCGGTCCCCGCTGTCGAGCAGTTTGCCGTTGCCAACAGCAATGACTTCGCCCTCTTGCGGTTTTTCTTTTGCGGTATCGGGGATGATGATCCCGCCGCTGGTTGTCTGTTCATCGTTGTCTGAACGTTTGACGAGTATTCTATCGCCAAGTGGTACAAGTGCCATCTAGGTGAATCCTCCTTGAGTTTGGCAAAATTAAGGGTTGAGGTTGCTACGCCTCAGTACCGCTTCACGTTGTTCTCATATTTAGAGAAACGTTTTTATAAAATAGCAACATAAGTTCCATAAATGAAGTTTTCAGAAACCCGGAACGTCTATTTGTCAGAACCCGTGGATTTCTTGTAGCACAATATTTTAGATTGTCTTTATAAGTTAAGCTGCAAGCTAAAATTTTGCACCACAAATACAGAACTTTATGTTTAAAGATAAGCAATTTTCGTGCCAACCCGTAAAAGTGCCATATCGGCTTAGATTTGGGGCGATGTGTGACAATATGGCATACTTTCAAGGGTGACAATTTGTCTTAAGAAAGGGACAAGCGGACAATATGTGTCATTTTGTCACATCAATGGCAAGTAGTTGGTTCTTCGCTAACTGTTCTTTCTTAAGAGTTATCGCTGACGGTTGATGATCGATACCGATGCTGCTATCGGGTCGGTGGGCACGGAACTGTCTGTCCGGTTTGTCTGGAATGATACGCAGCAGCTAAGATTTCGTTGGCTCTTAACCCATCACTACCTGTCGTGAGAGGCGACACTCCCTGTTGCACACAAGCCGCAAAGTGTTCAAACTGACACTGGTAGAGGTCTTCATATCCGGAGGATATGCGCTGCGGTTCCCCATCAAAATGGGTGCGAATTTTCCAGCCGTTATCGTTATAAACCCAAACAGTGCCTTCTGTTCCGTAAAGTTCGAGCACAATGTCGCAGTGGGGTACTAAGAAACTGAGGTCTGTGAAAGCGTGGGCGCCGTTATCAAAGTGCATTACGATACCCCCGGTTTCCTCAACAACGGTGTTTCCGACGGGACTGTTGTGGAAGGCACTGACGGCATTCACTTCACCGATGAGATAACGAAACAGATCAACACTGTGGGGTCCGAGGTCCATGAAGCATCCTCCGCCCCCTTCTTTGGGGTTTGCACGCCATTCGTGTGTGGTCAGCTGGTACTGTTTCAAAAAAGGCATGCGTCCGTGGACGATCTGTCCGAACCGTCCGGCATCCACCCATGCTCTAATTTGTTGGAAGCAGGAGTGGAACCGAAACAGGAAGCAGACCTGTAGGTGGACACCGTTGGTATCGCAGACAGCAATCATTTCCTGGCACTCTTGTGGCGTGAGTGCCATCGGTTTATCACAGAGGATGTGTAAGCCGCGTTCGGCAGCTGCGATTACTTGTTCACAGTGCAGATGGACAGGCGTTGATACATAAATTGCGTCGAGTGCGTCATCTATCAAGAGGGTATCGAGGGTAGTATAAGCGTTTGTCGCACCGTATTCGCGCGCTAATTGCTTTGCACGAGCGGCATCGCGAGAGAGTAAAGCATGGAGCTCGGCAGTTTTCGCTTTGTTAATAGCTGGCATTGCTCTCCGTTGTGCGACGCTCCCAGCTCCCAACACACCCCATTTTAGTGTCATTATCTTAACCTCATTCTTTTTGTTGTCAGCATATTTATAGTATATCACACGGTTTCGGACGGTGGCAAAGTTTTTTCGGGTGGCTGCCATTAACTCAAAAGAAGGTGCACGCCGGTTAGGAATAGAAAGAAAATAACGATTTTTGAGAACGTACGCTCTGGAACACGGTTGTTCAGTGTGATTCCCGTCAAAACCCCTAACACAATAAACGGTAAAAGCGCCATAGCTTCGATGAGGATCTCGAAAGAGAAAATCTTGAGTTGATAATAAAACGGAATTTTGATGAAATTCAGTAGAAAGTAAGTCGCTGTTGTAGTCGCCACAAATGCAGTGTTCCCTAAACGTTGCGGAAGGAGATACATAATGACAACAAGTCCGCCCATGTGTGCAAGCGTTGAAAAAGCTCCAGCGAACATTCCAGCGATCAACCCGTGCCACATTCTGAAATTCCACGATGCTTTGCCTTGTTGTTTAGGGTTTCCAAGCCATCCTTGCAAATAGGGTCGCAGGAGTTCGAGGAGGGCAAAGAGACACGTAACTCCGCCGATGACTTTCTTAAGGTGAAACTCGGAGATTTCCTTTAACATTAAGCTCGCTCCAGTGATACCGAGGAGCGAACCGAGAATCAAGCGCGTGACGCTTTGCCGATGCCAGCGTTTCCAATAGTGTCGGAGTGAGAAGACATCTGTGGAGAAAAGCAGCAGGAGCATGAGTCCGATGACGTGTCGTGCGCTGCGGAAATGTGCGAACATTGGCACAACAATCATACCGATGCCGCCTCCGAAACCGGCTTTACTGACACCGGTAAGCCATGCTCCGAAGCAGAGAATAATGGTTTCGTAGATGGGTGCTGCCTCCTTTTTTCGTGAGGAAGGTGAGTATACCGAAATCTGGGTAAATTGTCAAGTTATCAATTTTCTGTAGGCAGTGATATCTTTATTTATTTCGCAGGAGAGAACTCGGATGCCCGAGTATATTAACCAGCATTCGGAGAGGTCTGCTGCAGAAGACAGATAGTATCCATAGGAGAAATATTTGACATTTGGCATGAGATGTGATACAATTCGTAACTAACATTTTATAATTTTGGAATTTAAATCCCAATGGAGGGTAAAAAAAATGGTTCAAGTTGAAGTAAATGTCAACCCGAGCGAAACATTTGATCGCGCACTTGCACGGTTCAAGAAGATGTGCGGGAAAGCTGGTATCGTTACGGAAATCAAAAAGCGGAGTTTCTACGAAAAACCGAGTGAGAAACGTCGCAGGATCGAGATGAAACGTCAGCGGAAAGTTAGACCTCGGAAAACGATGGGCGGCGGTTCACGTCCAAGTTATGTGAGATCTTAGAACATAGAGGGGAGATGAATGGCAGATCTTGTTACTGGTGAGATTTTAGAAAATTACAAAGGACTTTTGATTCAATACTGTCAAGAACGTGGGTTAAGTCAGCCGACTTACACGGAAACACGGCACGGCCCAGCGGATGCCCCCCGCTGGCAGGTCAAGGTCGTTTATGGTGATCGGGTCCACGAGACTCCAGAGCCGATCCCTGGTTCAAAAAAGCTTGCACACCAAATAGCCGCACAACAGGTGTTGGCAGACATCGATTCAAGACGGGACAATTTTTTGGCGGGCGACCAAGCAACCGCGGTGGTGTCCAACGCTCCTCCTATCGCTACGCCTACTCCACTTGAAGTTCCAATATCTCTTATCTCCAATGCGTTGACGATTGCAAGCGAGCGGCTGACGGCGTCGCAACCCACGCGGTACCGGACCCTCACAGATCGCGAATTTTCGCAGAAGCTTTCTAAGTTGACAGTGGAGATTGTCCGGAACCTATTGGAAACAGCACAAAAGCAGAAAATTACATTTCAATAGACTTTTTGCTATACCATCTTTTTCGTTTGATTCACTCCTGGTGAGGCTTTCCGGCCTCGCCTATTTTATTGTCAGCATTTTTTCGGTTGAGTTGGATGTCGGGATTCGGGGCTATGAGAGAACGGTTCTCGCGCTTTTTCTTTGACAGCACAGAAACACTAATATATAATATGGAGAGGGTCGAAAAGCCGTGGCTCTCCTACAGTTATCTGTGTGGCACGGAGCCAAGTGGGAGTTGTTCACGGCTTTTTGCCAAAAAAGTAGACCGCAGACGCTAAAATATCAGCATCTTTGTGTAAGAATAACAAAGCATCTAAAATCAAGAAAGGGAACGTTAGCCACCCTACAATAAGTGAGATGATTTTCGCAAGGATCAGACTTCCAAAAGAGAAGAGAAGTCCGAGGTACTCCCTGAAAATCCAGTGTAAAGACGCGGTGGGACCCGCGCACGCCCCACTCTCAATCTCTGAGAAAGCGGCACAAAGTTGGTGGATACCGGAAACAGTCCACCGTTGGTAATCGTGGGGTGAGGCGTGATAGCCTTGTAAAAACGGTACTGCGACACAGATGTAACCGCCCGGCTTGAGCACCCGGTATATCTCTTGGACAACGCGGTTCGGGGAATGGACGTGCTCGAGGACGGCTTCGGAAATAACCGCATCAAAGGTGTTGTCCTTGAACGGTAGAAAATGCCCGTCTCCGATGATATCTATTTCTGGTGTCGGTTCAATTTCGAGGTTAATGACATTTGGGGCACGGCGTCGGCTGCCTGCGCCGAGGTCCAAGATTTTTGTGCTATAACTGAGCTGCTGTAACAAACGTTTCACACACCGGTTCCAGCGTGCTGCAGGATAGGGACACCCGACAAGGTGGGACAGCAGTCGGTTCTGCCTGAGTGCGCGCTTCAAGCGTGAAATCAGGTCTGTTTTCGGATCTGTCATAGATATGGCCATACACAACCTTTCGAGAAAATACGCAGGATATGCCACACATTTCTGCAAGTCAACTTGGCAACTCGCTACGATAGTGTGGCTTCAGTTCATCAGGCATAAATGTTTGCAGCAAGCCTCTTCGCTGGCGTTTAACACCTTGTTGTGTCTTGTGCCGTTATCGGCGGTCGCGCTGTTCCTGCTAAAAACGTTTGGGATTGTAGAGGATGACAATTCGCCTTTGATTGTTGCTCTCCGTGATAACTTTTTGCCTCGCTATGCTGCAGAGGAAATTGTATCAGAACTTTCGGGATTTGCCAACAGAAATTTGGGTGGGCTCGGTGTCGGCGGTTTTCTGTTGTTCCTTGTGGTATCAACGATGCTCTTTATGTCAGTAGAGCAGCACTTCAACGACATTTGGGGGGCGCGTCGGCGATTGCCGATCGTGCAAGCCTTCCAGAAATACGCGGTCTTCTATACACTGCTATCGGTGGGGCCCCTGCTCATCTGGCTGTTTTTCTCAACTGCGACAAATTGGGTCTTTGGACATGTGTTTCCATGGGTGCTGGTCTATTGCCTCTTTTTTCTGATGTACATGGCGATGCCCAACACATACGTGCAATGGGGTGCGGCATCACTGGGGACGCTCGTTGCTGGAACGTTGTTCCAAATTGTGAAACTTGCCTTTGGACGTTATCTTGAGCTGGTCTGGCAAAATTATAATGACATCTACGGTGCGCTGGCAATGCTTGTGGTTTTTGCAATTTGGACATATATGACGTGGGTGGTGATCCTCCTCGGTGCGGAGGTTTCACGTTCAGTACAACATTTTCATTCTGCTTCCCTGACGAGCGAACGGAGTGGCGATACCCGTATCAATTATGTTGATGCTTCAGATGTAATTTTAGTGTATCTGATTATTGCGGAGCATTTCTGTAAAGGACAAGGTACTTGTCCAAAGGATCAAATTGTCTCTATTTCGATGTTCCCTGAAGAGGTTGTGTTGCAGTGCTTGGACAGGTTTAAGGTGGCGCGACTTATCTACAAGGTAGAAGGTGAGACGGACGGCTATCTCCCAGCCCGTGAGTTGACCTCTATTACACTCCAACAGGTTGTGGATGCAGTGGCGGTTAGGACAATGGTGCGGTCTGCAGACGGTATTTTGTCTGCAGATGGGTTGCAGGTATTGGCGAATTTGCGCGACCAGCAGCGCACACGTTTGGAGAAGATTACAGTGGCTTCTTTGTTGTGAAAACCTGCTACTCCGGCGAAAACTCATTGGCCTTTACGTAATACAAAAACCCGATACACATCTCATCTGTGGTTTTCTCACCCCACCCGACAGGGATAGGTGGATCATGTGGGTTTGCAGGGTTGCCCGCGGAATTATCGAAATGCGCCACTAATTCCACGCGCGTTCCCTCCGGTAAAAACAACGGTTCCCGGTAGTGATAGATGTCCTGCCAATTGAAATCCCAATCCTGGATCCAGATGAGCTCATGCCGAATACCGTTCGGGGTCACCGCAGCGAGTCGCATATCGCGCCCAATGAGATGCATGTGGGGCATGGTTGCAAGGAGGTAGACATCTGTCTTGAAATTCTTGTGTGCCGTGACAGCGTATCGCTCTGCTCCTGCCGGGACCACAAAATCGCTGTTGATTGCCTCCTTGATGTGGAGTTTTGCAGTATTTTCTGTTTGAGAGAAATAGAGTCCTAGACGGGTTCGGTCATGTTCGAGGTGTCCTGTGCGGTAGTAATGCACTTGCATAACGATGTCAGCACCTTTGGGTAAAAGGTAACCGACTCCTTCGGGTAATACAACTGGTGTAACGCCTGGTGCCCAACCGCCTACTGTCCCTGCGGTGTCAAACCCAGGTCCCGTGCCTTCTGTGGCATAACCGGGTTTGGGGTCCTGCGCGTCGAGTTTGCGCGCCTCCCCGTTCACGTCGAGGTAAGCGATGACGTGGTGTACGGTCTTGCGGTTCCCGGGTTGTACATCCACGGCTTGAACGTACACATCTGTGTCAAAGTGAGTGGGGATGATAAACTGGCGATATTCATCTTCGCCTTCAGGTTCTATTTCATATTCAACGGGCATCTCGGCGATCCAGTCAGGTTCCCCGAGTGCCCAGCCATCGTGGAATTCTGGGGCAGATGGTACAGTCTCGAGATCCCCGGCAGGTGCACCGGATTCCGCCCAATGTGCAATCATCTCAATTTCGGTATCGGGGAGGCGGCGTTCGTTTTTGAAGTTCCCGTAGCCAGGCGCGGGTTTCCAAGGGGGCATGAGACGTGCCTGCGTGTATTCAGCAATCTCGGTTGCCCACGCCTTTGCATCGCTATAGTCAGTGAGCGTAAATGGAGCCACCTCACCTTGGCGGTGGCAGGTTTGGCACTGCTTTTGAAGGATCTGCGCGATGTGTTCACTATAGGTTATCTTTTCAGGGAGACTTGTTTCGGGAAAGTGGATCGTGCAGCCGAACGCTGAAGTTGTTTGGACAGGAACGGGGCTATTATCGCGGGTCGCGATGAGCGCGTCGCGGAGATAGTGACGTTTGACGCGGGTTTCGTAACGGTTATCGTCAATCGCTCCGCGGTATTGCAAGGTGCTTTCTGTATCGATGAGAAACGCTTGTGGGGTCATCGTGGCATCAAAGAGGTGCGCGAGTCTGCCTGTTTCATCTTTGACGACATGGAATGGATATTCGGCTTTGGCGACGTACGCTTTTACCTCGTCTACAGCATCATTTTCGTTGGCGTAGACTGCCACGAAGGTGTGTGTCGGGAATTCTGCGCTGAGCCGTTTCAGACGCGTGGTATAACGTTGTGCAACCGGACACTCTGTGGCAAGAAATGTGAAGACGATGGGACCTTGTTTGGTGAGTATATCTAAATTGTGGGTTTTGCCGTCGAGTGTTGTGAAGTTAAAACTGGGCAGTTTTGTGCCGACAAGAACGCTACTCTGGTTCAGAGGTGTCTCTTCTATGACGCGGTGTTTATTTGTGATGGTGTACTCAGAGGCACCGTCCGTTGCAGATGAGATCATGAGTGTCAGTAAAAGTATTAGCAGATAAGGTTTCATAGGGTTCTCCTATTGTTGATATTTTTAGGTATAAGTATAACATGAAAATGAAGTAAGTAAAACTAATTCTATTGAACATACCAGGGCCATTCAATTGTCGCTGATTACATTGATTGGCTAGACCTCACGCAAGTGTATCAATACCGATGCCACCGCATCCATAAACGCACCGGCAGAGAAGTGACTTCCCTTTCGGAGAGGGTGCCTCTACGTGCGATGTGACAGTAGTCCGCAAGTGATGGCAGCCTTACGCAATACCACCCTTACGCTGCTACGGGGCTTTCGTTATATGCACATCACAAAAACGCAAATCCATGGAACGCTGCAAAATCATGAAAAACTATAACTGAAAGTTGAATGGTTCTGTGCAATATAGAATGCTCTGTTGAGATGAGTTTTGTGTGTTGAGGCAGAAAAGCTGCGCGTATGTCTAGTGACACTGCTCAAAAGTGGGTTAAAACGGATGAAATTTCCTGATCACGACCTGTCTTGATAAAAAAATTGAATGATTTTTGAGAAAATTGGGGGTCACAGGCAGAATTATGCGCTTTTTTGACAAATTAATTTGACAAGCGCTTTAATTAATAGTACCTTTCACAATAGGGAAGTTAGTTTTGTTATCTGAAAGTTAAATAGTGAACGTGACGTGCCTATTAAGCTGCAGTCGAGCATATTTCCCAATGAGGGAAACCCTTCCTCCGGGAGTAATTTCTCTGGAAACGAAAAATATGGCCCACCGGATCCACCACCGAGAGATACATCTAACCTCGTTTAATGCATAGATCAGACGCAGATTTCCTGCGTCTGATCTCAATCAGAAACATGGTGATCTTTCAGGCAGCTTTCTAGACGCAGGTAAGCAAAAGGAGAACAATGTCTATCAAGTTCTTTGGAATCATCGGTGCCACGATGTTCTTTCTCGGTTGCCTCGGCACAAAAACGATGAATGTATCAGAAAAAAGCAATCCTCAGAAACGCGTATCGACACACACAGACACAACAAACGACCACATGCATGAAGATACAGATGCGGAAGTGAAACATCTCCTCGAGTTTCAAAGACTGGTGAATACGGACCCCGAAGCTGCTCGAACCGCACTCTCCAAATCCTCCGAAATCAAGTTTGGTAAGCACCCGCTTGTCAAAGAATGGGAGCAACTCTTCTTTCGTCTTTTGCGTGACAAAAAAGGCACGATTCTGGATCTAAAACGATTTAATGAACTACACCTTCAAATGCTTAAGGACATTGACCCAGAGAAAAATGCTAAAGAAATTGAATACCTTCAAAATGCTCTAAAGAAGCAGGAGTTTCTCATTGAATCGATCAGAAAACAGGGGGACTCTCCTGAAACGTTTGAATCTGAATTCTCCCTGTCCATTGAGTGAAACACGCCAAGGTCTTTTGCCTGTAAGACGCACATGCCCCTATAGCCTCCGCTCTACAGACAGTGACGAGAGAAATCTAATGCAAGGAGATAGATAACATGAAGAGATTTTTGACACTCCGAAACTTATTAGCGGTATGCCTTCTCACCGTCCTCGGTAGCGCTGGAATTTATGTCTATCTAGAATCAGAGCTAAGAAAGTTCGAGTCAGAAATCGCCGGCCAGCTACAACTCGACTTTTCCCCAAACACAAGCCCTGAAAGAGGTCTGATCCGGCAAAAAACCGTGTCGGAGAACTTTTTGACAGAAGACCTGCCTCCTGAACATTTAAATGCCCCACCGATAGAAACGATTACTCAGGGGTTGGAGACAGAAGAACCAGAATTGGAGATCCTTGATGACCCCTTTGAAGATTTTGACTTGGAAAGGAATTCCCCTGAGTTTTTTCCCAGGGCAACTGATGAGCTATCTGCCGCGCCTGTTGAGGTTGAAATACCGGAGTGGATCGTCAATGCTTGGAATTACAGCGAGTATCGCGACACAGATCCGGAACACGCCTATGAACAACTGCGGGGCTCCTTTAGTGGGCGTTACGGTGATTCTTCCGAAGTCGACACCATCGTAAAAAACGTAGAACGGATTGACACCGGCACAGCCACAATAGACAACCTGATCGAACTTACGGAGGCGTGGCTAAACATTCTTCCGCCTGAGGCGGCAGAAGATTATGAGGCCCTGGTTGAAGGTCTTGAAAGCATGCATACTTTTAAGGACTTAAAAGCATTAGGAGAGAACGTAACTTTCTCCGTGACTTTCTCTGTCGAAGAAGAACATTAATGCGTCTGCCTGCATTCTTAAAGCGTCCTCACGTCGGAACAATTTTTCTTGGGGTGCTCGTTCTATTTTTTTCAACTTTCATCCGTATACAGGGTGTTGAGTCCTTTCCATCCGGCCAGTTTACTGAGCACGGTGCCTATCTTTATTTTTGGCAGGCAAGCATTATCTCCGAACACGGGCACCTGCTCGAACGCGATATGTCTCGATGGTTACCAACCCGTTGAAACCTCAAAGCATCCACGTTTCTGTCGTGATGCCCTGCCTCAATGAGCAAGAAACTATCGGTATCTGCATTGAAAAGGTGCAGCGAACCCTTATATCACTCGGAATTAAAGGGGAGGTGATCATCGCAGATAACCATTCTACCGACGACTCTGTCGCGATAGCCGAACGGTTCGGTACGCGTGTGGTTCATCAAAAACGACGAGGGTATGGTGCCGCGTATCTTGCAGGCTTTAGTGCTGCACAAGGAGAATATATCATAATGGGAGACGCTGATGACACTTACGATTTCACAGACTTAGAACGCTTCACTACGCCTTTACATGACGGATATGACATGGTGATCGACAACCGATTCAAAGAGGGATACGCTCCGAAGCAATGCCGTGGGCAAATCGCTATATTGGAAACCCTATCCTGTCAGGGCTACTGCAGTTGCTTTTCTGTACTGACATCGTGGATTGTCATTGCGGGATGCGTTCCTTCACTAAGAAGGCATATACGCGCATGGCGTTACAAACTACCGGTATGGAGTTTGCTTCTGAAATGGTTGTGCGTGCAGTCGAAGAAACCTTGAAAATCCTTGACATACCGATAGACTACGCACCCCGTATCGGTGAATCAAAGCTCAAGCCTGTGCGGGACGCTTGGCGGCATATTTGCTAACTGCTCAAACATCGACTCAAACACAAATAATAAAAAACAGAAAGACATCCCAAAAAAATTTGTTTGCTGATGATTCAAAATGCATCTGTTACAGAGAAAAGTGCTGCATCTTGACGATCAGGAAATGCACTATTAAAAACTAGGTGCCGAAGATATATTCGGGAGTGACAATTTTATAGCGACCGTTCCGAGGAAAATTCGAACAGAAAGAAATTTGGATTCCGTACGATCTCGCAGCTGCGGCTGAGGTCAAGGTCTCTATCTATTCTGCGGATGGCGGTCTTGTCCGGACGCTCTCTTTAGGGTATTAGGCTGCAGGTATGTACCAGAGCAAGTCTCGGGGGGCGTATTGGGATGGTCGCAACGAAGCTGGGGAAACTGTTGCAAGCGGTCTCTATTTCTATACGCTTGAAGCAGGTTCTTTCACTGCAACCCGTAAAAAGTTGATAATGAAGTAATTAAACAGAGGGTTTTCAATAGTTAAAGCAAAATCCTCATAAAGAATAAAGAGGCACGTTTGACAGTTTATGCTACAAGCCCCTTGCGTTGCAAAGGAAGCTAACAGTTTATGCCGCGGGCACCGAAGAGGCACAGCCTAGCAGTCTCTGCTACAAGAGAGTGCCTCTAAATCTTTTCAAACTCACGTTAATTAGATAACCCCGCAACTTGGATTGCCGGGTTATTTCATAGAGTAACACGATTTTGATAATTATTTATTTCAGCTTTTAAAGGCTGTGGTGCGTCTGTGAGTTGTGTGTAGGTTGAACTCGGTGTTTTTGTGCCGTGATGAAAACAAAGAATTATTTGATAAACGCTCTGAGATGTGTTATATTTTATTATAATGTGAGCTGGATGATTGTTTGGTTCATTTTTTGTTGCGGATGCCCAGATTGACAGTCTCTGCTACAAGAGATGTTTGCGGATGTAGAGTCTAACTGTCTCTGCTACAAAAGAGTGCCTCTAAATCTTTTTTCAAACTCACGTTAGAGCTATTTTAAGTATTGAGGACAACAGATGATGATGGACAACCGAGTTGTTAATTTACCGAGTAAAGAAGGACGGCTGGAGGTGCTACGATGCAGTTGCTTTGTTGTGTGGAGCGTTGCCTTCTCTCTGTCTTTTATCTGGGTCTCTATTTTAACTTCTTGTTATCAACCTACGCTTGAAAAACTGACGAATGGTTAAATATTCGTTCTTGTTTCATTAGTCCTTGTTCTGTATCTGTTGCCCGTTTTCCAAATCTATGGTTTTGGTGCGGGTGTTTTTTTGCATCCCGTTGGTGGAGATCAGAGGTATCTATCGTTGAAGCGATGTCGAACGATATCACATTTTTAAGATAAATATCCTCCTGCTTTTAGGAGGAGCAACATTTGGGACTATTAAACATTCTGTGTATCTTCACAGAGAAAAGGAGAGACAACATGCGAAGAACAATAGTGGCTTTATCGATGCTCGCCGTGTTTATGTTTGCGAGCGCCCCGTTTGCAGGGGCGGAATGGCAAGAGAACCTGGTAACCAACAACACGCTTGAAGAAATCTATGTGATCAAGAGCACCTGGCGGGCAGCGGATGATAACAAAGGTATCCCCGCAGGGTTCTGGACCCGCGGCTCATACCGCATCCCGCCCGGGATGTCCAGGATTTTCCATTCCTGGGACACCAACAGCATCTATTTCCGTATTTCAAACGCTGCGGGTGCGATAAAAGCGAACAGCGGCACCACCGCTTTTGCGTTCTGGGCTCATCCGAAGCGCTCCTTCCGCGTTGTCTCACAGACGCTCGATGCCTCTGTGACAACGGATCAGCTGCTTTACTCTGATCGTTCGCCGGGTCAGTTGGCTCAATTGGAGGGATTTGTCGGCTATACGGGCGGCTCGGCAGTGGTTGTCACTCCGGGGTGGGTGTTGCTAGATGGACAGCCGACTGCGCCGCCAAATGACGAGCTCGGAGACGATGGCGGGTCGCCCGGTGGCGATGTTGCTCCGCCTGCGTGGGTAGAGAACGTTGTAAGGAATGATCGGGAAGAAGAGATATACGTGGTCTTTGCCACTTGGAAGGTTGAGAATCCGAGGAAGGGGTGGCCTGAAGGGTTTCGGACGCGTGGCAGCTATCGTATCTCTCCGGGTAAAGGTAGAGTGTTTCATTCGTGGGCGGACAACGAGTCTTTTTTCCACATATCAAACGCGGATGGTGCGTTAAAACCGGAGAGCAGCAGTGGCACATTCGAGTTCTGGGTTCATCCGAAGCGGAAGTTTCGTATTGTGTCGGGTCAGTTGGAGAATGGTGTAACGCAGGAGGAGTTGCTGTATTCGGATCGTGCCAAGGAGGAGTTAGAGCACTCGGATGGTTTTATGGTATATGAGACTGGGTCTGGTGGTGCTGAAGTGGTCGTTACTTCTGATTGGGTGCCGGTGTCTACTGCCCCTCCCCTTCCACCTCCACCTCCACCAGCCGTTCCTGTAAGTATGGCCTTGATCCCTGCGGGCACCTTCCAGATGGGCAGCAGCAGTGGTGATACGGATGAACGCCCGGTTCACACTGTCTCTGTAGATGCGTTTCATATGGATACGCGTGAAGTGACGAACGCGGAATATGCGGCGTTTCTCAATGCGAAGGGGAAACATGCGGATGCGGGTCATACGTGGCTGTCTCTCGGTAGCAGTGATGTGCACATTGAGCTTATAGCGGGAGCGTATCGTGTGAAGTCGGGGTATGCGAATCATCCTGTTGTTCGGGTGAGTTGGTATGGTGCGATGGCGTATGCTGCGTGGGTAGGCAAGCGCCTGCCGACCGAGGCGGAGTGGGAATATGCTGCTCGCGGCGGATTAGCAGGAAAACTTTATCCCTGGGGCGACACGGTAGACTCCAGTCGTGCGAACTATGGTGGGAACGTCGGTAGGACAACGGCGGGCGGTGCGTATGCGGCGAACGGTTATGGTCTGTATGATATGGCGGGTAATGTCTGGGAGTGGTGTCTGGATGCGTATGATATGGAGTTCTATGCGGGGTCTGCCACTCAGAACCCGTTATCGGGTGCGAGCAGTATCGAGTCGTTAGTAGCTGGTTATGTCTCGGTTGATTCGTATCGTGTGTTGCGGGGTGGTTCCTATATCTACTCGGCGCAAGTTGTTCGGGTGTCGAATCGTGATCTTACTTTACCGATGAGTACGGGCGGTGATCTCGGTTTTCGGTGTGTGAAGTCAGTGCAGGCTGTGTCGGTTGCGCCAACTCCGGTTTTAGCAGACCGATCGGGCGATACTGACGATAACGATAGGTCACACCCGTCTTTCAAAGGCTATGTTTATACCCCAGCGCCGTATCGAGACATGGGAAGTCCTGTTGCGGGTGTAACCGTCACGATCATATCAGGTGGTAGATCTGGGGAGTCGACTACGACCGACAAAACTGGTATGTACACGTTTCCTAATGTTGAAGGAAATTCCCTGCAGCTTCGTGTTGAAAAGGAAGGTTATGAGCCTAAAGAGGTGACCGTGTACCGATCCGGGCCTACCCGGCTTGCAAACGGCGGGGTGCCAAACTTTGGTGTACCGAGAGGCTATCCTACGCACACAATGCAAAGAACGCCTGGTGTCATACTCATTGGGTTTAAGTGGTTAGAAGATGCTCGAAAGGTCTTGGCGAGAACTGAGGTGGTGTATGATCTGCTGTTGGTTAAAGACCCTGAATTTTCTAAGCCGAGTGGATGGACCGGATACTATTCAGGAGGGGTGGTAGCGGTCCCTGATGTCAGCAGAAAAGATGGTTTTTTCTTGTGGACCCTTGTGCATGAGATTGCTCATGCTAATCAGCATGGTCTGGTTGGGCTTGATGGTAGGGATAATTCTGCTGGGATAGGTTCCGTCTCAATTGAAAAGTACGAGCGGACTCCTCAAGGGCGAGAGTTTGTGCAAGCTTGGAAAACAGATCTTAGGGAGTTTGGCAAGACAGCGTTGGATGCTAGATCGTACTATGCGAAAAGTTCAAAAGAGAATGCAGCGGAGATCTTCGCGTATTGGTGGAGTCTGGGGACGTGGTGGGAAGGCGGTGGTAGAAGGTACGGAGACCTTCAAGCGGGAGCTCCGAACAGGATGAAGTGGGCGAGAAAGTGGTTTCCTAGACCAGACGCGCCGGAGCCTCCGGTGAAACCGAATATATCCATAGAGCATGTAGATCCTGTTCCTAGTACTACTTTGTAATTAGATAACCCGGCAACTTGGATTGCTGGGTTATTTCATAGAGTAACATGGGCTTGATAATTATTTATTTTGTTTTTGAATGAAGAGAGAGCTTGTAGCCCCTAATGGTTGATGCTTACAAGCGTTGGAGGTGCACAGCCTGAGAGTCTAGGGACAAATCCCGTGCACACCGTAACAGGTTCTGCCACAAGTCCTTTGCAAAGGAAGCGAATAGGGTCTGCTTTCAAAAGACTCCTATTCACTTTTTTTATCATGTTCTCTACAGAGCCAAACGTGTCCCGGTATCGGTGCTGGATGTTTTCCCGGATGTGCCTGTTTCGGTTATGTTGAGACCATGCGAGTGCGGGCGTTGGAAGTTAAGGCGATGTTGGGGCGTACCCGTAGAGCTCAATCTCCGAAATCTTAGCGAGTGCTGTTGTTGCCCCGGTTATGAAATAATGGTAGCGTCCGCGTTGAATATTGCCGTCGGAGGTTTGCACATTTTTTCGCCTGAGTTGTACATTTTGACGTTTACGTGCCGCGTCCTCCGTCGTCCGGCGAACGACCACTTTAATACCAGACGTTATAACGGCTGTTTTCAGGCGGATGTCAATAGTTGGCTTGCTATTGCTGCGTTGGTCGTAAATTTTGTCCCATTTTCCGCGGGAATTGAAGGCGTGTATTTGGAATGTTTGGAGGTTCGTTGAGTGGATCACAATACGGTAGAGAGTTTTCTTTTCTGGCAGGTAAATGATTGCTTCGGATGGAAGATCGAGGTATACTCCTTTTGTGTCTGGGCTTTCTTGGCGGTGGGATAGCCCGATGGTTTCGGGTTTATTGTCAATGAACGCGGGATCAGTTGCTGTTACCCCGGGCAGGAGGGCGTAATTTTCGCTCCACTTCTGCCCGAAGGTACATCCGCAACAGAAGCACAACAGTCCTAAAAGCGCGTATCCGCAAATGCTCATTCCGTTTAAATTTTTGCTCATGGTTGCCTCCGAGTCTGGCTGTTCATCTCATTGATCTGTTTCAGAATGTCCGCTTTTGTGAGTGGCCGTATCTTAAACTGCAATTCCTTAAAAAAGGGTACGAGGTTTTCGCCTGCTGCCTTGCTGAGGTAGTAGACGAGGAAGCTTGTGCGCATTTTCCCTTCGAGTTTTTGATGTAGGGCATCGGCTTCCATCAATTCAAAGACTTTTATATAGAAGTTGTTTCCGTAACGTTCACGCAATTCAGACACAAGAGTATAAGCGTATCTATAGCGCCACTGTGTGAGGGGGCCGCCATCGAGATGCCCTTCCCAGTTTTCTAGTTGGTTCACACCGTCAAGATCAAACCGTAGCCATTCTTTAAGGTTGTCAAATTTCGGATGTGAACCGCCCTTTGCGTATTCTGTCTGAATGAGTACAGCGATACCTTCCGAAAACCATACTGGCAGGAAGTAGATGTTTGTAAAGGCATGTGTCAACTCGTGTGCTCGGACTCCGTGTTTCTCATACATTGCCAGCGGGAAATCCATCTTAATCCCGTTGATGAATTTCAGGTACTGCCCATTCTGGAATCCATACCGGTAGCTTGTCGTAGTGGTTGCGGCTAGTCTGCTGCCTTGATAGCGGTCGTGCAACGTCACGTGGATTTTATGCTGCGGTCGGAAACCGAAGAGGCGGTTCATTGCATCATAGAGGCTCTCCATATAACCGAGCGCGCTTCGAGCAAATGACTCTCGCTCCTCAGCGGAGTCAAGTGTGGGGTATTCGTATAAATCTTTGGCGAAAGTGAGAGTGTAGTGGTCACTCACACCGTATAGAGCATCGGGTTGCCTGATTTCAATTGTTGCCTTCGAGGGTCTGAGCATGAGCGAATCGGTGTTCCGATCTTTAAGTATGCGTTTCTCACGACGCTGCTGTGCCTCCTTTAATGCTGCACAACCGCTGAAAATAAGAGCTATGATGAGCAACATGACTGTGATTCGGAACCACATTGCATTACAAAGCACACGTTGGGAACTTGCATCTGCGAGGGAGGATCTGTGTCTAGGTTTCACTTTTTGCCTTTCAAAGCGGTACTGCTCTCGATGTATCGCCGATGCGCCGCATCGTAATGTCCTGCGTAAGGGTTGGGTCAGGTAGGTTTGTTTCAGCGAGGCGGCGTTGCAAAAAAGCCTCCATGTCGGTTTTCAGGCGTGCAACAATCACATCGGCCTCCTCAGCGAGATTGTAGACCTCATCGGGGTCCTCTTCAAGGTCGTAGAGTTCCAAATCCGGGGTGTTATAGACAGCGGGTGTGCCGCCCGTCTCAACAATTAGTTTCCATTTTTCTGTCTGCCAACCTCGTTTTTTCATCCAGCTGCATTCCGTAAGGTAGATAGCCTCTGTTGTTCCGTCGTTGCTACCGTTCTCTATTAGCGTGCGGAGGCTTACGCCTTCCATTTTTTCCCGTTCCATGAGTGTTGTTAATCCAGCGTAATCGAGGATCGTCGGGGCGATATCTGTGAGGCGCACTAGCCCTTTAAGCCGTTGCCCCTGGGCAATAAGCGCGGGGCAGTGAACGATTAGTGGAACGTGGCAGTTTGTTTCGTAGAGTCCGTGGTGATCATACCAGAGTTCATGCTCGTCAAGCTCTTCTCCGTGGTCTGCTGTGATGATGAGAAGTGTCTCCTCAAAATGTCCACAGTCTTGTAGGTATTGGAAAAGCTGCGCTAGGCATGCATCCATGTAAGCGATCGAGGCATCGTACTGGGCATTTACGTACCGCCGGTCTCTCCAGAGCCGTTTTTTCGCCATGTTTTCTGGGTCAGTTGGATCTGGGGTGCACATCCATTCTCGAAAGTAATCTGCAAATGGATCACATGCATAGACAGGATCCATACTCCGATTGTTCGGATCACATTCATTCCCGCTATAGAACATCCGTTCAAATGGTAGCGGTGGCAGGTAGGGCGTATGTGGATCCCAATAGTGCAGAAAAGCGAACCAGGGGTTATCCTGCGCTTGCGCGAGGTCTAGGAGTTCCATCGCGGTCTGGTTAACCGCTTCTGCTTTTCGGGCATTGCGGTGTCTGTTATCCCATCGATAGCCTCGATATTGTGTCTCTGAGAAACCTCGTTGAAACCACCTTCCCAAATTGTCCGCAGCCACAGTGAAGTATCCGGCCTCACTCATTAACTCTGGAACCGTTTTTATATTGTTGGACAAGTCCAACGTTCCGCCTTGTGTAATGATTTGGTGGGATAAGACATCCTTGCCGGTGAATATTGTGGTATGTGCCGGGTGTGTTGGAATATGCGGACTGATGCACTTCTCAAAGAGCGTCGCTCGTTCTGAAAGTCTATCAAGGTGTGGTGTAGTCAGGTTATGATGCCCGTAGCAACTCATACTTGATGCCCGCAGCGTGTCTAATGAAATAAGGATGATGTTGCGCAAAAATTTTGTTCCTTTCTTTTTCATTGGCGCGGTAGGGGTTGACCACTAATCAGCGCCTTAATCACTTGCGGTGCTCTGTGCAGTTGAAGTCTGTGCATCACGGATTGCTTTACACAGATAGGTAATCCCTTCAGGAATATCATCTACGTGACAGTAAGCATACGCGAGTCGAATCGCTTTCACAGGTGCGCTCGCGTAATGGAAGGCACCACCGTTGGTGAAACCTACGCCCTTTTCTGCGGCGAGTTCACGGAGTTTGTCTAGGTCTGTAGTCTCCGGTAAATCTATCCATAGGAAGAGTCCCCCCCGCGGACGGGTCCATGTGCAAATGTCGCTGACATGTTTGTTGAGGGTTTCTAGGACAGCGCGGCATTTCGCGCCAACGGCAGCGTTGGTCTTTACAAGATGTGTTTCGAGATGCTCCATGAAGAATTCCGCGACTATTGCGCTTGCCAGTGCACTCGTCCCGCCGTCCCAGCGGTTCTGATGGATTCGTCCGTAATACGGTTCCCGTGCCACGAAGTAGCCTTGTCGGATGCCTGCGCCTAATATCTTCGAGAAAGTGGCGATAAAAATTACACGGTTTGCTGTATCCAGCTTAAAAAGCGATGCCGGTGTCGGAGTAGATGTAAAGTCAATATCACCGTAGCAGTCATCTTCAACAATGAGCGTATCGTATTCCTCTGCTAATTCCAACATCCGTTTTCGGCGTTCAAGCGAGAGGACTGCGCCCGTCGGGTTCTGGTGGTTCGAAGTTGTATAGATAAAAGAAGGGTGGATATTTTTCCGCTTGAGTACCTGTAGTTTTAATTCCAGATCATTCATATCCATACCGTCGATATAGTCCATCGCTACGCCCTCGATGTTTGCTTTGAAATGCCGCATGATACCGAGGGTGCCGCTGTAGGTGTATTCTTCTGTTAGCACGGTATCCCCAGGATCGATGAGCGTTCCGAGCACCAATTCTAATGCTTGCATAGAACCCGAGGTGATTGAAATGTTATCTATCGGCAGCGGGATTCCTTCACGGCGTTCAAACCGCATAGATGCTAGCTCCCGTAAACCTCGATAGCCGGATTCGCCCGGATAATTAACCAGATTGCCTCCCAACTTACGGAGTGCCTTTTCGCTAGCCTCAATTAAATCTTTCGTTGGAAACGTGTACGGGTCCGGGCGCCCCCCGGTGAAAGCAAAGTCTTTCATAGTATGCTGTTCCTTTGAACCTGAGTATTTCTATAAAAATCTCGGTTTGCATCTACCCAAATAGATGGAAAAATCTCAAGGTACAGGCGACACTCTTTATGAATATTCCACGCGCTGTTCAAGTCCTTGTCCATAAATTTAGGTACTGCTCCTTTTTTCAGCAGATACCAATGTATTGGACATAATTATAGCAGATTTATAAAAAAAAAACAATAAGGGAGATACTCTATTTCTATGCTTCTATAGGACGCGAACGTTTCTTTTTTTTGACGCGGATTTTCATATTGTGTTATACTTAAGACACTTTTAATGCACTTTTATGACAAATGACAGCCCAAAAACCGCAGCCAAACCTCATGTTTGAACCTATGTGCTTATCTGACCTGCCACAGGTACTCAAGATCGAAAACGAGTGCTTTGAGGACCCGTGGAGCGCGACTCATTTCACACTGTCCTTGAAGAGACCGAGATCGCATGATTTTTTTTATGTTGTGCGCTCCGAAAACACCGTCATGGGTTACATTGTGTTCGCGGTTCTCTATGAAGAAGCTCATATCTTGAATATTGCGGTGCCGGCTGCTCATCGAGGGCAGGGCATCGGTAAGTATCTTCTTGCTTCGGCCTTAGAGGCAATAGAGGCGCGGGATGGACGCGATGTCTTCTTGGAAGTCGCTGTCAGCAACTTACCGGCACAATACCTCTACCGACAGTTTGGATTTCGCATCTGTGGTATCCGAAAAAACTACTACGGGTGTCATAAAGACGCTTACGTTTTCCGTAAAGGAGCTCTAGAAACCGATGCTACTTAACCTCTTAAACTACACCTTTTTAGCAACCGAGGCACTGTCACTCGTAACTCGTCGACAGGAAGCGCGCACTGTCGGCAGGAATGGCTGGCGCGTTATAGAACAAGAAGTCCACTGGAACCCTTCTGAGACCGCTATTCTTGTCGTGGATATGTGGAACGAACATTGGTCTTGGGGTGCCACGGAGCGCGTGAACGTGATAGCACCTCGGATGAACATTGTCCTCGGGCGCGCGAGGGAACGAGGTATACAAATTATTCATGCTCCTTCCGACACGATGGATTTCTACAAGGTACAC
Organism: Candidatus Poribacteria bacterium; assembly: GCA_964291315.2. GTDB lineage: Bacteria > Poribacteria > WGA-4E > WGA-4E > WGA-3G > WGA-3G. The sequence continues at coordinate 519,481 of OZ219750.1, forward strand.
CCAGCACGCCGCTCAATCTTAGAACTTCCGCACGCTGATCCGCCCGTTGAGCTGGAACTGCCGGATCCGCCTTTACCGGTTGATGCTTCCGACGGCGGATCGGACACCGGTGAGGCTAGTTTTTACAAAGCGTGGCATCGTCAGCATCCAGACATCGAGATCTTTGACACAGATGCTATCAGTGACAATGGACAGGAGGTTTATAATTTTCTCCACCACAAAGGAATCAAGAATGTCATCTTTATGGGGGTTCACACCAATATGTGTGTCCTCGCCCGCTCTTTCGCGATTAAACAGATGGTTCGTTGGGGTTTCAATGCTGTGCTAGCGCGGGATCTCACGGATGCGATGTATAATCCTTTCAAACCGCCTTATGTGAGTCATGAAGCCGGCACACAGCTCATCATTGAATATATAGAGAAATTCTGGTGTCCCACAATCCTCAGCGGTGATTTAACAGCCCGAAAAGCCTGATATTCCTTATCGGCCAGGGAAAATAGGTCGGCATTTCCAAATTCTACAAATTCTAACAGACACAAGAACATTTTCTGTGTATGCGGCATTTTCCAATGCAGTCCTTTTATATCTCGGTGTTTTTTCTCCTTGCGGGCGTGATAGGCCCTCCCTATCAAGAAAATCGCGAGTGAAACTTGTTACTTACACGTAGAAGTCGGTATTTGGAAATGTCTTCTACAGAAGGCAGCGAGAAGTTGGCTTTTATAGATGCCTCCTAAGAGAGAGCCCACGGTAACAAGACCACGGGCTCTCTTTTTCAAATTCAATCCGTAGTTTACGGATTACTGACGGCTACCTTTCAACGCCGCCCATGTAGTTGTGAGTTTCGCTATTGGGTCTACCGTAGTACTTGCAGCAGGCACAACTTCTAGGGCACTAAACATCGCGTTTAGATCGCCAGCACCCGTCTCTGCGTTCCCTGCAAAATCAAAATCGAGTGTACCATCGCTCACTTGGATACTCGGGTACATCTTGATGTCAATTTCATCTTTACCGGGTGTCACGTAGAGCGGTTCGACGTTTTCCTTTTCAATGAAAATATCAAAGCCGCGGTTGTTTGGCGACCAATGTTCACCGACAAGATAGGTAACATCGAAAACACCATCACCTGTCTTGATCTGATATTTAACTGTGTCCGGGAACTGTGCCCAGCTAACTGCGTAAAAAAGCTCTACATCATAGCCAGCAGCTTCGGCTTGTGCTTTTGCATCCGCTGTTAAAGTTTCGACTTGAGCTGTCCGAGGTGCCTTTTCAATCCAACCGCCCCAGGCTTGGTTTTCTTGTTGTGCTCCGTGCCAGATGCGTCCTTGTGAATCGGTAAAGTCGTCTGCTGTGCCACCTTTTACCCGGAATTCTTCTGCTGGAAGCAGTGTCGGCACTGTGAGGCCTATAAGAAAAACCACTGCCATTAAAACATACAATTTTATCACAATTACCTCCATTTATTCGTTTTGATGTTGCCTTTTCAGTGCGCTCCATGTCGTTGCGAGCTTTTGTTTTAGGTCAACGGTTAATGCGGGGATTACTTCTATCCGGCTAAACATTGCATTGAGATCGCCTGCACCGGTCTTCGGGTTGCCAGCAAACTCAAAGGACATTACCTTGTCTTTAACCTCAATACCTTCATAGTACTTAATGTCGATTTCGTTTTGGCCGGGGGTGAGATACTCTGTCTCAACGATTTTGCCTTCAATGAGGATGTCGAAGCTTCGGTTGTTTGGCGACCAATGTTCACCGACAAGATAAGTAACAATTAAATGTACCTTTGCCGGTTTTCAATCCATTTTAACGACGCCTGGAAATTGTGCCCAGCTAACTGGATAAAAAAGTTCTTTGTCGCATCCTTCGGATTTTGCGAGTTTTTCTGCTTCTTTCGTGAGGTTTTGGACTTCCGCGGTGCGCGCAAGTTTCTCAATCCAGCCGCCCCACTCTTTTTTTCATTTTGTCCGCCGTGCCAGATACGTCCCTTGGAATCTTTAAAATCTTCCAGCTTACCGCCCCATACCCGAATTTCTGCGGCAGGTTGCACATTGCAGACGATCGTTATCGCAACAAATGCGGCAAGCAAAACGGCGAAAAGTAAGTTTCTTTCCGTGTTTTCCTCCTTAAATCGTGCTTGTGAAAAACATGTATATAAAAAATAGCACATTTGCTTTAAAATTTTCAATTCTTTTTTTAGTATTCTGCTTCTTCGACTAGAACAAGCCGTTGATTTACCGGCACGTTTGTCAATGTTTGCACAACCCCTAACTAACCACTGACTGTAGATCACTATTTACTGATTTTAGTTGCAATTTCACGGGAAATGTGGTATTATACATAAAGGGTTGATGTGGTTAGAACCAACCATTCAAGTTAGGGGAGATGCAAGTGGAAATATCTGTCTTAGTGCTTAATGCGAGTTATGAAGCCATCAACGTTTGCAACCTCCGGCGTGCGATGAAAATGGTTTTCAAGGGCACCGCACAAACGGAAGAAGTTTCTGGCCTTAAGATTCATTCACCAAGTGCTGCGATGAGAGTACCGCATGTAATTCGTTTGGTGAACTATGTTCATGTTCCGCGTAGTGTCGTCAAATTCTCACGTAGGAATGTCCTTGTTCGAGACCGCTACACGTGCCAATACTGTTGCCGGGAATTTCCAACAGCACAGCTCACGCTTGATCATGTGGTACCGATCTCACGAGGGGGTCAGACGACTTGGGAAAATGTCGTGACTGCGTGCAAGAAATGTAATAACAAAAAAGGAAGTAAGATGCTCTATGAAACACAGCTCAAGCTCGTACGCCAGCCGAAAACGCCTTCAATATTAACCTATTTACAACTCAACCGTCATTTTCGAGGCTGCCATCCGTCGTGGAGGAAATATCTCTATATCAACTGAATCATGCAAGATCCGAAAAAACTGAAGAAACGTTCGGGCTTCCAGCATGCCTATCGGACTGGTAGGAAGTATTGGAATCGTTACTTTGTAATATACGTACGGCAGACGAACTTTGAGCATTCTCGGTTGGGGATAACTGTGAGTAAAAAAGTCGGAAAGAGTGTCCAAAGGAATCGTGTTAAAAGATTAATTCGTGAGTCATTTCGGCACTTACGTCCTCACATACAGTTAGCTTATGACATCGTAGTTGTTGGTAGAGGTCCTGCGTCTCATCTTAAATGTCAGGATGCCCGACGCGCGCTCTATAGTTTGTTCCAGAGAGCTGCTATCTTCAATAACGATAGTAGAGTTAACCACAACGGAGTCGCACACAAATAGAGGAGTACCCGATGAGGAATATAGGCGTGCCACACTGCTGCAAGCAATATCAAAAAGTTGGACAGCGAATCGGGAACGAGCCGACAGATTGTAAAACATATAGGGCAACGGTACTTGTACAGCTAATCCGCTTTTACCGCCGTTTTATTTCACCGCTGCTTCCGCGTTCGTGCCGCTTCTATCCCACATGCTCACAATATGCTGTTCAAGCGTTAGGGCGCTACGGGACTCTCAAAGGGATATGGCTAACTCTTAAACGACTTTCAAAATGTCACCCGTATCATCCTGGTGGCTTTGACCCGCTGAAATAGCGGTTTAGAACGTCACGTTAGAAACGGTTCGTAATTAATGAGGAGCACCTAATTTCAATGGGAGTACGTTACATTCTTGCACTCATCCTAATGATCGTTGTGATGATTGCATGGAGTCTGTTTTTTGGGAATCGCTTTGCACCGCAGCCCGATGAAGCCGCAAAGACTGAAACACCTGGAGCATCTGAAACGCGCCAAGTGGAACCCGATGGCACAACGCAGACGGCACCTGACGGCGCAGAGGCATCCGTCGACAGCGCTTTCCCGGATATTACCCAAGAAAGTCCTGACGACGCAAAAATTAACGTCCAAACGGATAACTATAATATCGTTTTTAATGAGAAACTTGCAATCGCCAAACTGTGGGAACTAAAGCGGTTTCCAGACAGAACTTTTGATAGAGATATACCGCTAAATTTGATTCCTGAGGATGCTCTCAACTGCCTTGCCCTACGGTTCGGGAATTCACAGCTCCAGCTAGATTCGCTCCGCGCATCCTGGAAGGCGGACAAATCTGAAATTAGTCTTGCAAATGGGAAAGATACAGAGACGCTCACATTCTCGACAATAATAGGAGAAAAGCTGCAAGTTACAAAGCAATTTACTTTCATTTCGGGTGCCTATTTTCTTGACATGATGCTAACTTTCCAAAATATCTCCGATGAGCCGTTGCTTATGGCTGGGAATGAGCCTGCTAATGGATATCAGCTTCAATGGGGGCGCGGTATCAACGCAGATCTCCTGCCTCACGAAAAGAAAAGTGGAAAACGTGGAAGACGCGGCAAAGAGGGGGCTAAGGTTTACACTGGTGAGGGGAACCCTGTACGTGAACTGAAAGAAGAACAGGCTTTAGCAACTGCCCTTTGGGCGGGGCTTGATAGTCAATATTTTAGTGCTCTCATGATCCCAGACCCGCAACTTGCAGCAACATATAAACTCATAGAAGCACCGAAGGTAAATGCTGGATCTGATGTGACTGTTGTTGCACCGACAGAAACGGTTGCACTCGTGGTCCCTGCTTTTTATCTCTCAAGTCAGGAGAAAGAAAGTCATACCTTTCGCGTCTATGTCGGGCCGAAAGATGACAAAATTTTGAAGTCCATTGAGGCCCCGAATGCACCAGAAATATCACTCTATCTCTCTAAGGTCATCGACTTCGGATTCTTCGCCCCGCTCGTATGGGGGATGCTCTGGCTCTTTAAAGGGTTTCAGCGGATATTTGGAAACTATGGGTTCTCTATTATTTTGCTAACCGCTTTAGTGAAGATAATCACGTATCCGTTTACTCGTAAGGCGCATGCATCCATGAAGAAGATGCAGAAGCTGCAGCCTGAACTCTTAGAGTTGAAGGAGAAATATAGAGACGATCCGCAGAAACTCAATCGCGCCACGATGCGCCTCTATAAAGAAAATGGGGTCAACCCGCTTGGTGGTTGTATTCCGTGGCTTCCACAAATCCCGCTGTTCTTTGCACTTTTCGCACTCCTTGGAAGTGCAGTGGAGCTCCGTGGTGCCACTTTTTTCCTCTGGATAAATGATCTTTCTGCTCCGGATACGCTCGTCGAATTGCCCTTTACTATTCCGCTAATTGTCACCCAGATAGATGCCATTCGGTTACTGCCCATAATCAACGGGTTAACAACTTGGCTCCAACAGAAATTTGTCGGCAATATGACGCCCACCACCGATAGCACGCAAATGAAATTGATGCAGTTTATGCCAATCATCTTTATTTTTATTTTCTACAATTGGGCATCAGGGTTTGTGTTGTATTGGTTGTGCAATAATGTGTTCACTATAGCACAACAATATATACAGAACCGGACCGCGACTGATGAAGATCAACTTGCACCTACAACGGCCCGGGGACGGAATACTTCCAAACGGAAATAGACTTCATTTATCGTTATCTGCCACATCAACAACTTCACTCCCGGAAACGTTTATACGTGGAGGATTCAACCTATGCAACATTATATTGAAACAGAGGGTGATACAGTAGAGGAAGCAATTAAGCACGCGCTCGACGAGCTTGGGGCAACTCGAGAAGAGGTTACGATTGACATCATCCGTGAACCCACCAAAGGTATTCTAAATTTTGGTGCGAAACCGGCGAAAGTTCGGTTGAACCTTAAGCAAGATGTTTCTTCTGCACCTGAGACAATTCTCAAGGAGATGCTCAAGCGGATGGGGATAGATGCCCAAGTCGAGGCACGGTTCGTTGAAGGCAGCACGCGTTTGAACATCCTCACAGACAGTCCTGCTCTACTTATCGGGAAACATGGACAGACCCTTGATGCAATTGAACGGATCCTCAATTGTATCGTCAATAAAGCGTCCGTTGTGAAGAAACGAGTTTTTGTTGATACCGAGGGCTATCGAAGACGTAGAGAAGAACGGCTTGTCGAACTGGCGCGCCAAATGGCAGAGCAGGTCAAATATAGCAAACGTGAAATCGTCTTGGCACCGATGTCATCGCGCGACCGGCGCATCGTCCATGTTGCCTTAAAAGAGGATGATATTGTATCGACCTACAGCAAAGGTGAGGGGGATATGCGCCGAGTCGTCATCACGACCTAGGAGGCGTGGCCCCGTAGTTACGCTTCCCTCTTGTCTTCCTATTGCTTACTTCGTCGGGTTTGGTTAGATGAAATTCCAGGATACGATCGCGGCCATCGCGACAGCACGCGGCGAAGCCGGGATCGGCATTGTCCGAGTCAGTGGATCGCTTGCTTTCCGGATTGCTGCTGATTTATTTCGATCTCCACGTGATCTATCTCTCGCACAGCTGCCGACACATACGCTTACTTACGGATATGTCGTGGATACTGATGCCTCCGAGGCGGTTGTTGATGAAGTCTTACTTGGGGTCATGCATGCACCAAGAACGTACACTGGGGAGGATATTGTGGAATTTAATTGCCACGGTGGGATCCTGCCCCTCACAGCTGTCTTGGACTTGGTCGTCAGGCATGGGGCGCGATTGGCAGAACCCGGTGAGTTCACAAAGCGCGCGTTCCTGAACGGTAAGCTCGACTTAGCGCAAGCAGAAGCCGTCGCGGAACTCATCGCTTCGAAAACGGATTTGAGCCGGAAAATCGCAGTAGATGCACTTGCCGGAAAACTCTCTGATACCGTAAATCGACTTAATGATCAGATCGCGGGGTTACTTGCGGAAATTGAAACGTCTGTCGATTTTCCGGAGGAAGACCTCGATTTCATGAAGGTGGAGACGCAACTCGAATCTGCCCGCGCAGTTCAGACAGGCTTAATCACCCTTCTAGAAACTGCTACTGAAGGTAGACTCATTTCCGAAGGGGTTAATGTCGCTATATTAGGGAAGCCGAATGTCGGAAAATCCAGTCTACTTAATGCGCTCATCGGGAGTGCGCGCGCTATCGTCACGAATGTTCCCGGCACGACGCGCGACACGGTTGAGGAAACAATTAACATCAGTGGTGTTCCTGTGAAACTCTTTGACACTGCGGGTATCCGGCAGACGGATGATATTGTCGAGCAACAAGGCGTTGAACGGAGCAGAACCGTTTTAGACAAAGCGGAGTTGCTTCTCCTGATGTTCGATGCGTCGCAACCTTTAAACGATACTGATGCAGACCTCTTACAGACAGCACAAGGGCGTAGAGCAGTTCTTATTTTAAATAAGATAGACTTACCAGTTCTGACACCAAAGGCGGCACTGCTGGTGCGCTGCCCGAAAAAACGGATCGTTGAGACGGTGCTCCCTCAAGGCGAAGGCCTTGATATACTTAAAACCTCCATCCGTGACGAGCTGCTTGGGGGCGAATTCATTGTCGGCGAGTCTCCAATTGTGACCAATGCTCGTCATCGAGAGGCCCTGCGCCGTGCACACGACGGCCTCAATTATGCAATAGAGAGCCTTGCAAAGCGGATGCCTCCTGAACTAGTGGCTGTAGATGTACGGATAAGCCTTGATGCCCTCGGCGAAATCGTCGGTAAAACGACAACAGAAGATATTTTGGATAGAATTTTCTCTCAGTTTTGTGTAGGGAAGTAATATTTGTCGAGAAAAATAAAAAAATGAACTTTTAACGTGATACGGTGTGTCTATTCTCAATGACGAGGAGAGAACATCAGTTCTGGTCGCAATATCACAAAGGAGTGATTTATGTTAGGCGCAAAACAACAATGGTGTCCTCGCTGCCAAAGGCATATACAGACGGAGCAGAAGCGATCTAATATTGGTAGACAGAAGGAACTCGTCAGAATTACTGTTACTTGTGGCAAGTGTCGGATAACCTTGTCTAGCAGAACAACGAGCGCAGCTGTGCTTGAACAAAGTGAAGACGCTCCAACGGAACAGTAGTGGTGAAATTTTGAATTAACGTTTTGTTTAATACAAAAGGAGGGAAGTTATGTTTAAGCCCGTTTTTCACTCCACTGCCGCATATCTAACAGGATTCATTGTCTTGTTGATGATTGGCACAATCCCCGTGCTCGGCGCGCGTGATGAAATTCAGTGGAAAGAGACAGTAGAAGACACCATGAAGGAAGCCGAGAAAACCGGTAAGCCTATCATGATGGACTTCTATACCGATTGGTGAGGATGGTGTAAGCGGCTGGATGCCGAAACGTTTACAGACGCAAATATCATTACACTCACTGAGAAATTTATTTCTGTCAAAGTAAATCCAGAAGATACAGAGCGTCCGATCAATGAAGCCATGCGAAGTCGATACGGGGTCGCTGGTTACCCTGCCATTTTGTTTGTCAGTCCAGACGGCGGACTCATCAAATCTCACACTGGTTATCTTACCCCTGATCAGCTTGCGCCGATTATGGAAAATGCCTTGACAGTGGAGGCCGAGTTCCAAGAAAAATTGGAAAAATTGGCAGCTAAACCAGATGATGCTAAGCACAACGCTGAGGTTGCACTCATCTATTTGGAACGGAAGCAGGTAGAAAAAGCAGTCCCCCTCAGCGAAAAAGCGTTTAAATACGATCCGAATAACGGATCGAAACTGATCCCCAAATTGCACAACCAGCTTGGACTCGCTTATAGTGCGCTCCTTGAAACTGCTGATGCTGAGAAGTCAGAGGTATATTTTGAAAAGGCAATATCTCACTTCAAAACGCTCGTGGACAAGTATCCGAAGAGCGATCTCTATGAGCCTGCACAATATTACCTTGGTGTGACCTATGCCATCAAAGAGCATTTTGAAAACTCAATTGCTGTGCTTGAGAAACTCACACATCACGCCAAGGATGAAAACATTAGGCAGAGTGCTGAGGCGATGCTGGAACGGGTTAAAAGTTTGGCCGATGCCGATTAACAATCATTAATAGGCGCGGTCTGAAGCTGCGCCTATAGCATTAGCAATGCTGATACCTCTGCTGAAGTCAAAAAACGGTGCTTCCCCTGTGTGAGATTTCCTAAATTCAGCGTCCCAATCTGGATACGTTTCAAACGGATTACCTGATACCCCACGGCTTTAAACATCAGGCGCACCTGTCGTTTTTTCCCTTCATGAATGGTTATCTCAAACTGTGTCATCCGGTTGTCTTTGCTGATTTTCAACTGTCTGACTTTCGCTGGTGCCGTTGTTCCGCTCGGGATCTCGACACCCCGACACAACCTCTGCATAGCGTCTTCGCGCGGTCTACCTTTCACGCAAGCGATATAAGTTTTTTCTATTTCGTGGCTCGGGTGTAGCAGTCGGTAGGCGAAGTTTCCATCGTTTGTGAAGAGGAGAAGTCCTTCAGTTTCTAAATCCAATCGTCCGACAGGATAAATGGTACCCGGAATATCCGCAACGAGATCCATGACGGTCCTACGCCCGCGTTCATCGCTGCGGGTTGTTATATAGCCTGCCGGTTTGTTCAGCATTAGGTAGATGTGTTCTGTGAGTGGTTCGACTCGTTTCCCTTCAAACTCAACGGAATCGGTTTCTACATCAATCGGATGCCCCGGCACCCAAATAGTTTCTCCATTAACAGTAACAACCCCGGCGCGGATACTTTTTTTTACCGCCCGCCGAGAGGCGATGCCTGAGGTAGCGATATATTTTTCAAGCCGCATTGCGTCTCTCACGGATCCTGTCACTGAGGGTTTGCTGATTCGGAGTTTTCGCTTTCTGTATGTCTGCATTCGATTGCATATATTCGATCTGGATGCGTATATCTGTTGAACATAACGTTTTTTCGTAATACATGCAGGGTTTTTCTGTGCCACCGATTGATGGAATATTAGAAGTATTCTATGATTGCAAGCAACCGCGGCAAACGTAACGTGTTAAATGTGTAAGTAAGCACGGCAGGTGAGGCTTCGGTTCACCTCTTTATTGTTTTTTTTAACGACTGCCCACAGTCCGATGCCTTGCTGTTGCCGATAATTTTCAAGGCAATTTAGAAGTCAACGTGAATCCATTCACGGGTCTGGATATCGTTCCTGAAATGCATGACCTCTGCCCCTTCAGCAAAACGGTTCATTGCTTCCGCGTCCGAGGCTTGGAACAACGTGGAGATCAAACGATCCATGTCAATAATCGTCTTGGTGGAGTGCATCATTCTTCTATCTGCCAGCCGTTATCTGTGGCGATGCGCAGTAACGCTCGGTCAGGGTTAACCGCGACCGGGTGGCCAAACAGCCTCAACTTGTGTGCATCGGTGTGGTGGTTGCCATAGGCGTAAGAACGACTCAGGTCAAATCCGTGTTCAGTTGCGAGTTGTTGGGCGAGTTTCGCTTTGTTTTCAGCAAAAGGGTGGAGCCCGATGCGTTCTCCGGTAAACTTTCCATTGACCACTTCCAGTTGATGTGCCACCATCAGGTCGGTTTCAAAGTGGTCATGGAAAGACTGAACGAGGAAGGATAACGACCCCGACATCAGAATAACCGGCCGGCCTTCGGTGCGGTGGCGATATATCAATTCGGAGATGTGAGGTGCGATGCTGCAACGAAGCGTCTCAACGAAACAGCGTTGTGCAATTTCATGCAGGCGTGCCTGCTCCAGGCCGCGCAAATGAACCTTATTAGATTTCGCCCCCGGAAGCGATTTTACCTTCAGAAAATTGGAGGTCCACGCGAGTAGGTTCGCTATCGGAATTTCACCACGGATCAAGAGGTCTCGCAGAAAGACCTGTTCTGAGGAGAGGCGGATAATTGTGCCGTCTAAATCGAAGATAGCACACGTCTTAGATTGTTTCATGTTACCTGCTGTCCTAATGCGCGTCGATATGCTTTGACAGCGGCCTCCATCCCGATGTAGAGTGCATCTGATATGAGATGATGACCGATGGAGACTTCGAGAAGTCCGGGTAATTTCTGCATCAATGGTAGGTTGTCGAGATTCAGATCATGCCCTGCGTTAATTCCAAGTCCTAAATCTTTTGCCTTGCCTGCTGCACTTTCTATCAACGTGAATTCGCGTTCCACCTCCGATTGGGTTTGTGCCATGGCGTAAGGAGCCGTATAGAGTTCGATTCTATCTGTCCCAATATTGCGCGTCATCCGTATTTGCTCAATATCCGTTCCACTAAACAAACTAACACGTATCCCTATATCTTTCAGGGCTGCGATAATCGGCTTTAACATGTCCCCGTCTTTATAGAGGTCCCAGACGGTGTGGCTTGTTATCTCTCCGGATACAACCGGAACGAGCGTGCATTGTGTAGGTTTTGTACGAAGTACCATATCGATGAAATCCGGCCTCGGATCGCCTTCAATGTTATATTCGATGGTGGGTGATTGTTGAGTATTGATTTTTATTAATCTTTCATTGATGTGCTGTACATCCATAGGTGTGATATGGCGTTGGTCTTCGCGTGGATGCACCGTGATACCTTGTGCGCCAGCTTCGGCACAAGTATCGACAGCAGTGAGCAAATCTGGAATGTCACCGCCTCGGGAGTTTCGCAAAGTTGCAATTTTGTTTACATTAACACTGAGCGAGATCATTTTTTTCCTTTGTTGTGTTTTTTATTTTTTTTCTCATCACGGTTAGAAATTACGGGAAAATACCTAACTGCATATAAGACCTTGCGATCCTGTGAATGGCATTGATAAACGCTGCTGTCCGATAATCTATGTCTTTTTTGTTGTTTCTATATTGCATGCGGGTCTCTCGTGTTTCTTGATAAGCGGTTATCATAGTATCCTGAAGTCCAGAGTTTACGAGGTCCTTTTCGTCGGCACCGTGTATCAGTGCAAGTTCATCTTCCGAGAATTTATAGCTAGTTGCCTTTTCAACGGCCTGACGCATGATATATTGTGTGCGGTCCTCAAAGCGTTTACCGAGTCTTCCAAACCGCACATGCGACAAATTCCGAAGCCACTCGAAATAAGAGACTGCCACCCCGCCGGCGTTGAGGAAGGTATCCGGTATAATGAGGATTCCCCGTTTTTGAAGGATTTCATCTGCGTCGGGTGCCGTGGGGCCGTTCGCAGCTTCTGCAATAATAGAAGCTTTAATGTGAGGGGCGTTTGCTGCTGTAAGTTGGTTTTCAAGTGCAGCTGGCATGAGGATATCACATTCTAACTCTAAACCGTCGTTCGGATTTTCAATAAGTTCAGCCCCCGGATACCCTCGGATTGAGCCTGTTTCTGCACGATACGTCGCAACTTTTTCGACATCAAACCCTCGTGGGTCATGGATACCACCGTCTCGCTCAATAATCCCGATAACACGCGCATCCGCCTCCATGAGGAACTTGGCAGCATGATATCCGACGTTACCGAAACCTTGAACAACGACGCTTTTACCATGTAAACCTGTGGATAGCCCGAGCGGCTTCATATCCTCTGCAAAACTGCATGCCTCTTCCAAGCCGAAGGCAACACCGCGTCCGGTAGCCTCTTTGCGCCCGTGAATTCCGTTTTGTTCAATTGGCTTGCCTGTGACACAAGCGATCGCGTTAAGTTTGTCAGGGGCCATTGTGATATAGGTATCCAGAATCCACGCCATCTCCGTCTCCCCCGTTCCGAAATCCGGTGCTGGCACGTCTACTCCGGGCCCGATATAATTCTTCTGGATTAGTTCATAGGTATAACGGCGGGTGATACGCTCCAATTCGCTTTCTGAGTATTCGCGCCTGTCTACCTGGATGCCGCCCTTGGCCCCGCCGAACGGGACATCAACAAGTGCACACTTGTACGTCATCAAGGCAGCGAGTGCCATTGTCTCGTCTTCATTGACTAGCGTGCTATAGCGAATGCCCCCTTTCGTAGGGAGTTTATGGTGGCTGTGTTCTGCTCGCCACCCGTGAATGGTTTGGATGGTTCCATCGTCCCGTTCGATGGGAAACGTGAAGTGGCAGGAGCTGTTGCAAATCTTTATCTGTTCCAAAAGCCCATGCGGATATTCGGTGAATTGGGCAGCTTTGTCAAAATCCCTATTCACTTTCTGGAAAAATGAGAAACTTTCTGCCATAATGTATTAAGGGGCGATGCAGGAGCTCGCCAGTAAATTATAGTAAATAATGTAGGCCCGCGCGAGAAGGCGCGGGGCCCCTAATTCTATAAACCGGTACTATGTTCTATGGTGTCGAATGAATTTCTGGAGTCTGGCATCCGCTTGAACCTCACCGACATACATATCGCCTTGTGAATCCAGCCAGATCCCGTGCGGGCATGCGAAAAACTCGCCGGGGACGGTACTACCGCGTTTGTTACCCCATTGTGAGACGACTTCACCGTCGAGGGTCATGATAGTGATACGTTGACCTAACTCGGCTATGTACACGATATTCTCTTTGTCTATATAGATAGTGTCCGGCTGCAGCAAGTTTCCCCACTCTTCAATGTATTCTCCGTCCAATGTGAAGAATTGGATTCGATTGTTCTCGCGATCAGCGACCATAAGTCTATTGCGCGGGTCGATTCTGACACAATGTGGGAGATCGAACTCTCCGGGTCCCGTCCCGGGCTGTCCCCATGACTTAATCAACTCACCGTCGGGTGAGTATTTATGGACGCGGGCATTGCCGTAGCCGTCGGTGATGTACATTTCGCCCTCAGGACCGAGTGCCAAATCTGTGGGTTTATTAAAGGGTTCTCCGTCTGCCCCGGGTTTATCTGGTGTGCCGAGTGTCATCAATAACTCGCCTTCGGATGTAAACTTTCGCATGAGGTGTGTGTCCCGCTCTGTACAATAGATATTGTCGTCGGCATCGATGAAAATGCCGTGGGCGTCCTTGAGAATGTCGTCACCCCAGGCAGTAAGAAAATTGCCATCTCGGTCAAAGACAACCATCGGATGTTCACTCCGACTATAGACGTAAATCCGGTCCTGGGAGTCAACAGCGACAGCGGGAATCCAGCCAAATTGCCAACCCTCTGGGAGTGTCCACCAATTCTCTTGCACAGTATATTGATGTGTGCCTTGTCCAAAAACCATAAATTTCCCCTATTCTAAAAGGAATTGGCTTCTATTTTAGCAGGTTTGCTGTAATTTCTCAAAAGGAATTTAGTTTCGTTTATCGTCTGTCGACCTCCTGCAGGTTGGTTTAATCGACAAGAATTTGATTAAAAAGTGTACGAGTTGTCTCTGTCCATTTTCCGTAATCTTGCAAAAAAGCCTCGGAGGTAGCTGTGTCTTTGGTTTCTATGTATCCGAGTCGTCGTGCAAGTTGCGCTAATTCCGTGCGATTTCTGGGAAGTGCATCCGAGGCTCGGTCATGAACAATTCGTAGTGCGTTTTCGACACGTCTCAGGAATTGATATGCTTTGGTTAAATCGTCGCGTTGTGCTTCTGTTAGGACACCGATTTTGTGCAATCTTTCAATTGCGCAGGGCGTATTTTGCACCCGGATAGAAGGGGCTTTACCGCCGTGCACCAGTTGGAGGGTTTGTACTGCGAATTCAATATCTACAAGTCCACCGTATCCTGATTTAACATCCGCAATTGGTGTTTGCGTTTTGCCCCGTCTTCTACGTCGAGTGGCGGGTTTCTGAGTCGCTTGTGCTTCCTTCCGCTGGCGTGTGTGCACAATCTCTGCGATTTCTTTAGGCGTTAGTGCTGTTCCGTAACAGAAGGCGTGGGCGATGCCCAAAAATTGATTTCCGAGTTGTTCTGTGTCGCCTGCAACAACACGTGCTCGCGTTAGTGCCTGCCGTTCCCAGACTGCTGCAGTGTTATCATAGTAATTCTGATATCCTGTTAATGATAGGGCAATCGCGCCTCCTGTCCCGTATGGACGCAGTCGCAGATCAATTTCATAGATACCCATTCCCTGGTCCCCAGCAAGCCGTTTTACGAACTCTAAACCGACAGCTGAAAAATAGTCTGCATTTGGCATGCCGCGCGTCGTTTCGCCATCCTCCGAATAGACGAACATGACATCTAAATCTGAGCTGAAATTCAATTCGCGTCCTCCAAATTTACCCATTCCAACGATTGCGAATGTCGCTGGGGTGCCATCTGGGGTAAGCGGGGTGCCGTGTATTTCTTGCATTTCTGATTCAGTCTCTGAGTAGACAGCTTGCAAGATCGCTTCCGCTAAATCAGAAAGTTCTTGCGTTGTATCTGGCAATGTAGCGTTACCGAGAATATTCCGCAAAGCGATACGCCAAATCTCATCGTTTTTGTAACACCGCAACATAGACAGTATCGGTTCCTTGGGTGTCCTTTTGACGATTTGCAGTGCTTCTGTCTGTTTCTCAACGATTGTCTTAGAACGTTCTACTAATGTTGGTATCGTCAACAGATCAAAGAGTTCAGGACTTGTGATGAGCATATCCGCGAGATAGAGGCTGCTGCCACAAACGCGAGTCAGCACTTCAAGCGTTGAAGGTTTTTCCACGAACATAGTGTAGTAGCTGCTCCGTGCCCCGACTTTATCTGTGAATGCTGACAGATAACGGAGGGCCATGTCCGGATTAGGGGAATCTCGTAAAACATTTAGGAGCGTTGGAGCGAGTTTGAAAAAAGTACGCCGCACATTTGGTGAGAATTGGATGCCGTCGCCACCGTTGGCAAGTTGTCTTAAAAGGCGCTGGGCTTCCCGCACATTTTCAAAACGGAACGCACTCAAAAAGTTCTCTAGCTGCTGTGGATCCTCTTCGGAAAGCAGGACGGCGATGTCGACCTGCCCTTCGGATTCAATCGAGGTTGTGGTGATTTTCTGAAAGATATTGCGCACCCGTTCAGTATGTAATCGGTAATCTGTGCGGAATGTTCCCAGGGCGTCTATTTCTACAGTATGCTGATAGCCGACCCGGCGGGCGAGTTCGCGTTCTTCGGTTTCTCTGTCGGGAATAGTATACCGCTGCTGATCGGCCTCAATTTGGATGGAATTCTCAACGGTACGTAAGAACCGATAAGCATCAGCGAGCATCTCCGCATCTTCTGGGTTAAGAAACGTGTTTTCCTTTAACGCAGCAATTGCTTCGAGTGTGTTATGTGAGCATAACGATTTACGTTTGGCACCGTGAATCATTTGTAAGCACTGAACGGTGAATTCGATGTCGCGAATACCGCCGGGGCCTAGTTTCACATGCTTTTCGAGATTTGTCCCGTCATTAACGAGTCGTTCCTCTATCCGTGCTTTGGTGCGTCGAATATCCGCCTTTATCTCGCTGAGCGTTACACCGTCTAAGTACCGTTGATATACAAATGGCTGGATCATACGAATGAACGCGTCGCCGAATGCCATATCTCCAGCAACAGGGCGGGCTTTAATTAAAGCTTGACGTTCCCACAGATCGCCCCACCCCTCATAGTAGCTTTCATAACTTTCCATAGAACGTATGATAACCCCGGAGCTGCTTTCAGGACGTAAACGGATGTCAACCCGAAAGACGTAACCGGCTGCAGTTATCTCACTCATCGCCTTGATGATAAATTCGCAGAGCCTCGAAAAGTACTCGCTGTTTTCGTACCCCATATCTGTGTGCGCGTCATCTGAATAGACGAAGATGAGGTCGATGTCGGAGCTGAAGTTAAGCTCATATCCTCCTAACTTTCCCATTCCAATCACAGCAAAACGGCATGGAGCATTGCTGTCTTCGTTGAGTGGTGTACCGAACCTCTCTTTCATTACCTGATCGTGTCCAATCTCGTAACAATGTTGCAACGCAGCTTCTGCTAGATTGCTTAATTCTAGTGTTGTAGTTTCGACATCCGTTATTTTCAATAGGTCGCGTAACCCGATACGGAGCGTTTCTCGCCGCTTGTATCGGCGGAGGATGCTGAGCTTCTGCTCGACCGAGGCGAAACGCGAAATTGATTGCTTCAGTTCCTGGTACATGATCGCGGAAGTTTTCTCGGTGTCCATTACGTCTGCATCAATAATGTCGTAGAAATATTCGGGTGTGCGAATCAAGGTTTCAGACAAGTAGGGGGATGCCCCGAAACTTAAAACGAGCGGATGGGTGAAAAATGGAGCGTCTCGCAGCAGTCTATAGAGCGATTTTCGATTAAACGCAACCTGTGCGAAACGTGAAAAATGATTTAAAGCGGATTCAGGGTTCGGAGTGTCTATAGCGGCTTCCAATACGTGGATGACAATGTCTGAAAAGTAGTCCTGAATGTCTGCATCATCGGTGGCGAGTTCTCGGAGGCTGCGCAGTATAGACTCGCTATCTATCTCACCGGCACGGTTGGATCCATCGGATAAAATCCGATGAATTTCTGTGCTCTGACGTTCTGGCAGCGGTAATTCGGTGTAATTCATCGCTGTCTCCTCTGCAGCATGGAACACTACAATTAATTGTATTTTAACACGTTTTGGCCTTCGTTGCAAACCAATTTTCCGTACTTATACCATTTCTTGCTCTGCCATTTCTCACTCCTATATTAGCATTTCCTAGTGCAGTCTATGGACTAATCCGATCTCATCGATGCGGAAAATGGTGGTTTTAAAGAAAGTAGGAGGCATGAGCTCCGTGCCGTAATTTTGGTGATCAAGGTTTTTGCGCTTCGCCCGGTCCGTTTTAATCTATAGATAAAAAACAGAATCCTGCTTGTTATTAACGTTGCTATGTGCTAACATAATCAAAAAATCTTCTAAGGAGACACGACTATGTTTAAAATCGGTGTTATCGGTGATGAAGTCTCTCAGGACTTTGCCACTGTTGTCAATTTTGTAAAAGAATTCAGTCTACACTCCATCGAAATTCGTTCGGTTTGGAATAAACTTCCGCACGAGCTCACCGGGGCCGACATAGACGAAATAAAACGCTTGCTCGACGGTACCGATATAGAGATTATCGGTATTGCCTCCCCATTCTTTAAGTGTGATATGGACAATGCTGAGGAGCGGAAAGAGCACCTTGATATATTGAGAGGGTGTATCCGCACAGTAAGAGCGTTTGATACCAACCTCATCCGTACCTTCGTCTTTTGGGACACCGGGGAAACCGAGAGGCGTTGGGACGAGATTATCGCTTCCTACGATGAACCGCGCAGAATAATAGACGGTGAGGGCATTGTGCTCGGTATGGAAAACGAATCCACCACCTCGCTCCGTACTGCTAAGCTCACAGCAAAATTCATTGAACAGATTGATTCACCAAATATCCGCGGTATCTGGGATCCTGCCAACGAGGCACACGCAAAAGGTGGTGAAACTCCGTATCCTGATGCCTATAACCGCATGAAATCGACGATGATCCATGCCCACCTCAAGGACGCGGGACCAAATCCAGATACCTGCGAAATGGAGTCTGTGCCCGTCGGCACCGGTATTATCGATTGGCAAGGCCAGCTGCAAGCTTTGATTGATGACGGCTATGAAGGTCATCTCTCCCTCGAAACGCATTGGCGGCCCTCATTGAAAATTGACGACGCAATTCTCAACCGTCCCGCAGGACAAGCCTTCTCTGAAGCTGGTGAGGAAGCTTCGCGCATTTGTATCCAAAATCTGTTGGCGATGATCGATAACTTAAAATAACAGGCAAATTCGAATCAAGATGAAAGCGACTTGTTCATCTCTTTATAATGTTCTGTCTGATATTGAGGTTGAAAACGCAGATGGGTTTGTCGTGACTAGTTTTCCCACACTATCGGCAAAAGGGCGAGGTGATAAAATAGATTATGGATGCTTATTCGGACGCTGTAATCTTCACGAAGAGGTGGCCCTAATCTCTGCTATTAGAAAGGCGGTCGGGGGGGATGTCCGCGAAGCTATTCAACTCGTCTGTCGTATTGAGTGGAAGGACTTTTCTGGTTTGAGGAGCCAATTGAGAGAGACAATGTGGGGAATTGCGCTGCGCCAGAGAATAGCCATTCGAATTGCTGTAGGTGAAGCAACTTACGAATAAATATGTCTTTTAAGGAATACATTGCACAAGGCGCAGTGGACATTCTACAATCTGATGTTGTCTATGTGGGCGGTATTTCTGAATGGATGAAGATTTCACATGCAGCGGGATACTTCGGATTTGCGCATCTCCGGACTTCTTGATGGATTTGCACGTACGTTTCTCGGCGGCAGGTGCCCGTTCATTCTCTATTTGTTGAGTATACCTTCGTGCTCATGAATGGACACTTTTCACTGCTAGATCGTCCCGGGCACGACATTTTTTCGACAAACAGAAGCTCGCTCAGTACCAAATATTGTAGAAGCAATAACATATTACGGGAGAAAACCGCGTATGGGCTTTCCAAAGGTCCTGCTATTTTGAGGAGAACTCGTGAAACTTGAAAACCGTATTGCAATTATCACAGGCGGCGGACGCGGCATCGGCCGCTCAACTGCTTTAGCATTCGCTAGAGAGGGTGCCGATATTGTGCTTGCCGCGCGGACAAATACCGAGATCAACGCTGTCGCTCAAGAAGTAGAGCGACTCGGCAGACGTGCACTCGCCATAAAAACCGATGTCCAGCTGAAAATAGATGTTGATGACATGGTTACCCAGACTCTCAACACTTTTGGCAAGGTGGATATTCTGGTTAATAATGCCGGTGTAGCGATCCACAACCCGATTCCAAAAATTCGGGAAGAAGATTGGGATCTGACGCTAGCAGTTAACCTTAAAGGGGTGTTTCTCGGTACACAAGCTGTTTTCGGTCACATGTGTGATCAGAAATACGGGCATATTGTCAATGTTTCCTCAGTTTCTGGCAAGTTCGGGCACGTCAACGGCGGAGCGTATTGTGCATCTAAGTTTGCTGTTGTTGGTTTCACCGAGACAACAAACAATGAGGGCAGATTGCACGGTGTGAAGGCCTCGGTTGTTTGTCCTGGTCCCGTGGATACCAAGATGCGTCGTGATAACCATCCGGACGATGTAATCGAGCATCTCACACTTCCGGAGGATGTGGCGGATCTGATCCTATTTCTCGTGACACAACCCCAGCGTGCTCATACGCTTGAGACCGTTATTCGAACCCCTTTGATCTGACTTTCAAAGCATGCGTTTAAATGCGTATTGACTGAAATGTTTATTGATTCACACGCTCACATTCAGCTTCCTCAATTTAATCGGGATCGGGATGCCGTCCTAAGACGTGCAGACAGTGCTGCAGTCTCGGCTATCCTTGTCATCGGATTTGATATGGAGACTAGTCTCGGCGCAATAGAATTGGCAAAAAGACATCCGCGGATTTATGCCACTGCCGGGATGCACCCACACGACGCAAAAGACTTAACGCCTTGTGTACTTAAGACTTTTCGCGAACTCGCTGCACATCCGAAGGTGATCGCCCTCGGCGAAATGGGATTGGATTACTACCGGAACCTCTCACCGCGTCCAATCCAGAAAGATGTGTTTGAAAAACAGTTGGACCTGGCTGAGGTACTGCAGATGCCTGTGATCATACACAACCGTGATGCATATATGGACATCTTACCTATCTTGGAAGCACGCCAAGGTAAGATTCAAGGCGTATTGCACTGCTTTACTGGCGATGTAAAATTAATGCGTAGAAGTCTTGACCTCGGTTTTCATATTGGTATCGGTGGAATTGTGACATATCCGAACGCAAAAGATATTCAAGTGGTTGTGAAGGAAGTGCCTGAAGATCGACTGCTCATAGAAACGGATTGTCCTTGGTTGGCACCGCAGTTTCGCCGCGGCAAACGGAATGAGCCTGCTTATGTTCTTGCCGTTGCGGAAAAGATTGCTGAACTTCGCGGGGTTTCCATAGAGATGATCGGAAAAATAACAACACAGAATTTCCATACCTTGTTTACACAAGTATGAAGCACCTGCATTTGCGCATGTATGCGATGGTGGTTGCCCTCGTTTGTGTTTGGGTGATCTTTACACTGCTAACCGGCGGCACCTTCCTCAGCGCACGTAACCTTTCTAACCTCTCCCGCCAGGCCGCTGTCACAGCTATCCTTTCTGTTGGCATGACACTAGTTATTGTTTCCGCTAACATCGATTTGTCTGTCGGCTACGGTGCCGGATTGCTCGGCGCCATTGCGGCAATCATGCACGTCTGGTGGGGGAAACCGATTGTCGTAACGCTCTTCGTTGTCATTTGCGTCGGGGTTCTGATGGGTTTGATGCAAGGCTATCTTGTGGCGTATCAACGAATTCCAGCATTTATTGTTACATTAGGGGGATTTTTGGCGTATCGCGGCTTGATGTTAGCCTTTACTAAAGGCGAAACGATCCTATTGCCAGATAATTGGCTCAAAGCGATTGGTAATGCTTACCTTTCAACGACGCTCGGGTGGAGTCTCTTAATTGTTGGACTCGTTATTAGCGGATATCGCTTTTATCGGCAGCGCACCGTGCAGTTGCAATACGGTACTGAAAAAAAAGTCCTGCATACCTTTGTATTAAAAGTAGTCGGAGTGTCGGTGCTCATGTTGGGATTCGTCACCGTGATGAACGCCCACAAAGGCGTTCCATTCCCCGTGTGTATCCTGTTAGGATTGGCATTCGTATTTCATTTCGTCGCCAACCACACCCGTTTTGGTCGTTATGTTTATGCGGTCGGCGGTAATGCAGAAGCTGCATATCTTTCCGGTGTCAATGTCCGCAGTATTACGCTGCGAGTGTTTGCGGGGATGGGGGCATTGATGGCGGTCGCTGGTGTTGTTCTTACCGCACGCGTCGGAAGTGCGAGTCCGGAAGCCGGACGGTTGCTGGAGCTAGATACTATCGCTGCCTGTGTCATCGGTGGTGCAAGTTTAATGGGTGGACGTGGGAGTGTCTTCGGTGCGATTTTAGGCGCATTCGTCATGGAGAGTCTTAACAACGGGATGAGTATGGCGAATATGGATACTTCATGGCAGGACATCATCAAAGGCGTGGTACTCGTCACAGCAGTGGGTTTTGACATCGCATCACGACGGCGGTGAGGTGTCTGCATTTTTCTACTCAGATTTTTGTTAATGATGCAGTTGGCAATTTTATCAATTGGATGATTATATCTGGTTTGAGAGACGTTGAATTTCATGCTGTGAGACAGATTGCACACGTCCCGAGTCTTGTGTGAACGAGACTATTTTGCCAAATTCCGTGCCTCTTTGAATTTTTGTTTAGCGAATTGTCCCCATTCTTTGATTTTTTCGTTACGGATACTCGGATCTTTCCAGTCAGTAGTTGCCATCTGCATTGCCTCTTCTTCAGTTATAGGCATTTTCGTGAGCACAGTAATCGCTCTGCTTTGTTTTGTCGTATCTTTACACTTCTGAATGGTTTTCCATGCATTGATGAGATCTTTATGCGAATCAATAATCAGGACTCCAAAGAGGTCATTGATAATACTCCACCGCGCACCGCCTTTGTCCGAATTATATTGAAATGGTGGTGTCTCTAAGGTGAACGGGTTCGGGACGACTCCTCTTTCTCCGAGTTTATCATAGAGGGCGGGTAATACGCTTGCGCGGTTCAAACCACCTTTCCATTTAGGTCCCTCCGGATCGGTGTCCCGGAGCATCCACAGCTTCTGCGCGTCTTCAGATAAAACGAATTCGAGAAACTTCTGTGCGACTGTCATATTGGGTGCGCCTTTAAGGATCGCAATCGGGTCAGCAGTGACGACTCTACCGTTAGTTGGTACGATGTATTTAATCTTATCTGCACCGATGGACACAATGTGCCAGTAGGCATAAAAGTCTATAGCGAGTCCGTAGATGACTTGTCCTGCGACGACATCTGTTGGAATGGCGTTAGCGCCCGCGGAGAAAATTCTGACATTACCCGCCATTTTTGTTAAAAGCGCGAATCCTTCCTCCCATCCGAGGGTTTGAAGGATAATCTCGTACATCATGTGTGCAGATCCGCTTTCTCTTGGGTCGGCTGCGCCGATTCTACCAATAAGGGCGGGGTCGCCTAAATCTTGCCATGCTTTAGCTGCGGGGAGTTGGAGCATTGCGCGGAGTTCCTCATTGTACATGATACCGAAACTAGATAAAGCCGCGCCGTACCATCGGTATTCGGCATCGTAGAGAGGAACGCCTTGAAAGGATTGCATCATCTGCGTGAGTTGGGCCTCAGGCAGTTTATAGGCGTGTAGCCAGCCCATTTTTGAGAGGCGGAGGTAGTTGTCAGTGCCGCCACCAAAGAAGATATCAATGCCGATACTTTCTGGTACCCGATTAAACTCTGATTCAATAAATCGGTAATTGGAGGAGGTTCCGCCCACATCTCGCCAATCGGTTTTCACTGTCCTACCGGTCTGTTTTTCATACCATTTCTCAAAATTTGTGCCGAATTCTGTCTCGATGCCTTCTGGGTGTGGAGAAATGATGATGAGTTCATCTTGGGCCGGCGAGAGAACTGGAAGCAGGAGAAAACATAATACTGTGATCCAAAGTATTGACTTAAAATATTGCATTTTTCGATACGCCTTTTTCATATGTAATAATATCTAATTGCTACTGATTCATCGTGTTTTTGCGAAAGATTCATGGGCAGTACGTGTGTGGTTCAAATCGACGGATCCAATTAACGTGAAAACACTGATTGCTGATCGAAAATGTACTCTAGCGGATTCACCCACTTTTTTTGTTTTATGTCATAAACGCCGTAGTGTAGATGGGCCCCGGTGCTGCGTCCTGTGTTCCCGACGTAGCCAATAACCTGGCCTCGTTCCACCTTTTGTCCGACTTTGAGTCCCTCTGGGTACCCTTTCAAATGTGCGTACAACGTTTTGAAGAGAAAACCATCATGTGTGATTTCAACGACTTTTCCGAGATAGCCGGCCCTTTTAGCCTTCACGATTGTTCCGTTAGCAGCGGCAATGACAGGAACTCCGGCGCGGGTTTTAATATCCAATCCTTGGTGGAATTCTCGTTTTTTTGTGAATGGATGGATACGCGACCCAAACTGAGAAGAGTACCAAAACCCATATTTCTCTCCATCTGCCTTTTCGAGTTTGACAGGGAGGATCGAAGGATGACCATCGATCTGTTTTTGATATTCACTGACATGGTCATAGAGAGGTTGCATTTCCTTTTTGAGGATACTCGGTGTTAGTGGATTCTGTTTTTCGTCTGCCTCGGTCGCAGTATTGATGATTGCATAAGTATGTTCTTGCTGGAGGTTTGTATGTTTTTCGCTTTCTTCCGAAGTCCAAGTCATATTAACGTTCATACCGCCTTGCCCGAAGATTCCCAGAATCTCCTGAATCTGTCTAGTCATTTGACGGATGCCGTTCATTTCCTCATCGATAGTATTGAGCTGCGATTCGACTTGGTATTTCGCATGCCCTAATTCCTCTAATTTTTCTATACTTATCTGCAAACTTTTTTCAGATGTGACTCTTTGCTGTTTTTGAAAGAGTCCGTAGCCTAATCCACCGATCCCTGCTGAGATTAAAGCAGAGAAAACAATAAAGAAAAGCAACACCTGTTTTTGGTTTATTGTTTTCTGATGGACTGAATCTCCGCGGGATGACATAAAAATAAGTGTGTACATTCAAATGTTTCTCCTTTGTAATTTGTTGTGAATTTATAAAGTTTTTAGCGTGTAAAACCTTTAATATCGAAATTAACGGGGGTATTATTGTTCTTTGTGGTGCCGACGCACCTGCTCTGTTTGGTATGTCCGAGATTTGTACTCATCTTTATATGACCCATTACAAACGCGAAACGATCGCTGGCATTTTCCAAGCTAGGATGATGATGCCAACAAACAGAACAAGATACCAGATAATCAACATTCGGACCCGTGTCCTTTTGAAAATACTATGTCGAGAGCGTCTCAATTTCATGAGGTTTCCTTTTGCTAAAGGTTTTCATGGTACGGGAAATCATGTGCATGAAAAGGTGAAAACTGTGTAGATAATAATAGAAACTAGCTTTACATAGATAAGTATACCACATTTTCACTTATAAGTAAAGTGGGGTTGATAAGTAATTGATTGTTTTTTTCAAGAGAATCCTGTCTAGTATCGTCAGGTGATTACATCTTGACCCAAAGGAGTTCTCCGATGTGCATTGTATCACTCTTCTGCAGAATAGGCAATTTTTTTCTGGCGGTTTGCAAAGTACGCCGCGTCAAAGAAACCCGGTTGTCTGTGAGGTTTGCATCCGAGTGAGGTCGTCTATTCTCTATCCGACATCTTAGGGATGATAGTCAAAAAGGTGTCCCCGATTTTTTTTATAAAAAAACTTGACATTGAGGTGCGTTTTAAGATATATTTAATATATCGTAGAAAAGATAGGGCGAAATAGTCCGAAAGTGAATTTGTAATCTATGAGACATGTGAAAGCTGTAGACACTTGCCCCAGAATCATGAAGTCAGAAGCTGACCCAACAGCACGAGATCTCACACCGACTAAAGAGCCTCCCGCAGCGGAAGATAGGCAGGAGCCAACCCCATTCTATAGCAAAAGAAGCGGTAGTTCTATTCTTTTCATATGTTTTATGTTGTTGTTCTGTTTTCACACAGTTTAAGGGAGTTTTGGCACTGCTATTTAACGCGCGAGAACAAGGAAAGTTGAAATCAGGATGTTTCGAACAGAAACGCCCTTCCACCTTAACATCAATAGATATGGGGTTTCCCTCAGGGTAAAGTTGACGTGTAAGTAAGCGAGAATGGGGCCGCTATCTCTGCGGTCATCTCTCATCGTGTCTATATTTAACCAATATCAATAACAGAGGAGAATGCACGTAATGTTATGGAATAAAATTAGAATTTTCGTGGTTTTAGGGATCATGTTTGTCTTTGCAACCACACACGCTTTTGGTGTCATTGGCCCAGGGGATGGCCGGGCTAGCTATACGCTGTGGACTGAACTCAAGAAATCCAAGGGCTTTACGATCATTATGAAGAGTTACGGTCTCGTTTATCCCGAGCCTAACAATCACAGGGCTACAGTCGCTAACAAGCGTATAGCTGACGTTGTACATGCGCGGGCGATCCCTGATTTGCCAGACCTGAAGGATTTACTGGTGCGCGGTGGTGCCATCACAATCTCAATGCGGGTGCCGCTAGCAGCCGAAATTACCGCCGATGGTGCTGACAAGCATACCCTAAAAGCCGACGCATCAGATGCGGATCTGATGAAGATGAAGCACCGCATCGTCATCACCGAGGTGAATTGGGGGACGGATTTCCCGCACAGAACCGGTGCCCAATGGTTTGAACTCTATAACGCTGGCGCCGCTTTGAAAGCCAACGATTATATCAGATGGCACACGTATCCCAGTTTAGACGACACCGTTGTTCCTGAACCGGGCGAGACGTTCATGTGGGACGCTGATAATAATGCGGGCACAGCTGACCGCAAGTTTGTTGTTTTGGATCGTGTCGCCACGATCAATCGTTTTGGTCAGCGGTGGGAGCTGAAAGGTGCGGATGGCGATACTGCCGATGCCGATGCCGACCACAGTGCGGCTCCCTCTACCCTTACCGCAGCGGATGTCTCTGATACACCTACGGATGGTAGGAATACCGCGGATCCTGCCAATGCGATGACCTCCATGTATCGGAAGATCGAGCTGGATGCCACGGGTATGGCGTATGCATACGAAGGCGGAAAACCGAAGGGCCTCGGGGAAGGCAACGAAGCCAGCTCCTGGGAGACCTCTAAATATAAGGCTAAATATATCCTCTATGGCAATTACAAGGGGAGTCCGGGGGCTGTTCACTCACTTAATCCGGGTGGCCCGGGTGCAGCCTTGTTCAATATGACTCCCGCCTCTATCTCTCACACAGGCATTATTATCAACGAGGTGCGCAACGACTCTTCAGACGATAACTTGGATTGGATAGAGCTGTTCTATAACAGTGATGATCCCGAAGCCAAGCCCGTGAATATAGAGAACTATAAGCTGAGCCTGGTGATGGGGAAGATGAAGTCTGATGGCAGCTATCACGAGTCGGGTGATGCCAACTTCACGGAGACCAAACTCGCGGTGCTGCCGAAATACGAGATGACACCGGGCGAGTATGTCGTGATCTATAACCGGGAGCCTGGGAAGAGTGTTACGTTTGCTGGCGGTGAAAAACTTCAGGATCTCTCTGCGAAAACGCACATCAAAAAGGGTGCCGCGCACAAGTATGTGGTAGAGACAGACCTGAAGCTGCCTGCTGAAGGCAAGTTCCTGATCCTGCTGCGCACGCGGAATAGTGCGGATGACGTTGGCAAGCCGACAAATGTCAAAGACTACGCCGGCAACGGTTTCTTCAAGCGCATGGAAGATGAGAAGTTCGATACAAGTGTGTGGCCGTTTGTGGCGTGGTCTGCCCCGGGAGACGTTGAGGACTTCGGTAGCATGAACACCTTCGCCTCTACGAGTATGTCGTTCGGTCGGGAGGCTCAGTTGAATGCGAAGGGGATGTATTGGGCGAAGTCTCGTGCGAACCGTGTTCACAAAGACGATTGGATGACGTTCGGTTTCATGGGTGCTGGCTACGATCGCGGGCGCGATAAAACGGTTGACACGGCGAGTTCGCCTGGTACGCCGGGGTATCCGAACATAGGGGTGAGTATGATCGCGGATGACAAAAACACCGCATCGACTGACGATGACTACGTCTTCGATGGCAAAGTGAGCATCAGCGAGATTATGTATGATGCGGGGCCGCGCTCGAACTTGGCGCAGTGGATAGAACTCTATAACAGCTCTATGAGCGAGACCATAGACCTTGCGGGCTGGGAGTTAGAGGTCCGCAACGAGCGTACAGA
The DNA here is from genome assembly GCA_964291315.2 of Candidatus Poribacteria bacterium. Classification (GTDB taxonomy): domain Bacteria; phylum Poribacteria; class WGA-4E; order WGA-4E; family WGA-3G; genus WGA-3G. Next base: position 547,080 of record OZ219750.1, read on the forward strand.
GATGGGTTCGTATGTCAATGCGAAGTTCACATTTGCTGCGGACACGTATCTGCCGCCGAATCAGACGTTGCTGCTGGTGTCGAACAATGGTGCGAACGATGTTGCGGAGAACTACGTTTATAACTTGCAGGAGAAGCACGGGACTGCTCTGGGTTTGACAATGCGGGGTCGGCAGCTGCTGAGTGCGGCGGGCTTCCATCTGGAGCTTCGTGCGAAGGTCAACACAAGCGGTGACTCGGCGTTGATGGTAGTAGACACAGCTGGCAACCTTGAGATATCGGGGACGGTGCGCACCCACGCCTGGGATTTGCCCGAGCGCGGTGAGATGCGGATGTCTATCACCCGCACGTATAAAGGCGGTTCCAATCCGGATGATGGTTTGATGCAAGCCTCTTGGCGGCAGTCAAACCTAGCAGGTGCCTCGCTGACGTATTACGGACACCGAGACGATATCGGTTCCCCCGGCTACCGGGTCGGTGGTCCGTTGCCGGTTTCGCTCTCGAGTTTCCGTCCTGTGCGCGATGCCTCGACGGGCCATGTTGAGATTACGTGGGTAACGCAGTCCGAGCTCAACAACGCCGGGTTCAATATCCTGCGCAGCGAAAGCAAGACGGGTGAGTTTTCGGTTATCAACACGAAGGGTCTGATTGCGGGGCACGGGACGACGTCCGAGAAGCATGTGTATCGCTACACAGATACCGCTGCGAAGCCGAACGTGGTGTATTACTACCAGATAGAAGACGTCTCTATGGACGGGGTGCGCACGACGTTACGCACGACGCATCTGCGTGGGGATGTCTCTGCGAGGGGTAAGCTCACGACGCGTTGGGGAGAGCTGAAATCGTCTGACAAATAGCAGACACAACATATAGCGCAAGCTTGATACATATTTATGCAAATATGTGTCAAGCTTGCGTCACCAATAACAGAGGAGAACAAAAATAATGTTATGGAATAAAATCAGAATTTTGGTAGTGTTAGGGCTTGTGTGTCTCTTTGCAACCCCCCAGGCTTCCGCGCAGCTTAACGCTGTGACGGGAGGTAGCACAGCCCACCTCCTTGAAGCCAAAAAGTTCTTTATCTGGGCGAGATCTGGCGAGAAAGATCATAACGGCATCTTGCCCGAAGCAAAAGGGCGGGTGCAGAACTCAAGGCTTTGGGTTGACCTACGGAGTAGACTCGAAAGCGGTCCTGGGCTTGTCCTTACAGTGCGAGTGCCCTTACAGAGCGAAGTTGATGTGGCGGGTGCAGAGTATAGCTTGAAACCTAATGCGACAGCGGAGGACGCGATGAAGCTCAAGCACCAAATCGTTATCACCGAAATAATGTGGGGGACAGATGTGCCTTCAAGAGCACATACCGCTGCGACAGATAATCCGCAGTGGCTAGAACTCTACGTCCAAGGCGGTCTGAAAAAGAACGATTCCACCTGGCTACGACATACTGGACTCTTTCCTGATGCTCGAGGGTATCGCGCAGGGGAGATGTTTGAGATGACTGAATTAGATGATTCCAAGCGCAAATATGTCGTTCTGGATCGTGTAACAACGGTCGATCGTTTTGGGCGGAAGTGGCAGCTGAAAGGCAGCAACGGTGATACCGACGGCGATGCAGAGAAGGGCATAGCTCCGATGCCCATGGTTTCTATGTATCGGAAGATAGAGCTGGATGCGACAGGCAAGGCGTATGCGTATGAAAACGGAAAACTGAAGGGGCTCGGGGACGGCAGTGAACCCGGTTCCTGGGAGGCTTCCGTCGGCTCGGTTAACATCAGCGATCCGTACATCGGTTCCCCGGGCAGCGTTCATGTGCCTTTGGGCGGTCCCCATGTTGTCAAGTTTGATATGAAACCTGCGGCTATCTCCCCTACCGGTATTATCATCAACGAGGTGCGCAACGATACGTCAAGTGTGAACTTGGACTGGATAGAGTTGTTCTATAATAGCGATAGTGCCTCGGATGCGCCCGTGAATATAGAGAACTATCAGCTGAGCCTGGTGATGGGGAAGATGATGACGGACGGTAGCGGGTATCACGAGTCCGGGGATGCCAACTTCACGGACACGAGCTTGGCGGTGCTGCCGAAATATAGTATGAAGCCGGGCGAGTATGTCGTCGTCTATAACCGAGACCCGGGGCGCGGTCTTGCTTTCGCTGGGGGTACAAACCTTCAGAGTCTCTTGGACGACTCGGATGTCAACACGGGTGCCACGCACAAGTATGTGGTTGCGAAAGACCTAAAACTTCCGGCTGAAGGCAAGTTCCTGATCCTGCTGCGCAACGCAAAAGAGAAGCTAAAAACGGCGGATAATGTCATAGACTATGCGGGCAACGGGTTCTTCACACGGGTAGAAGATAGGAAGTTCAATACAGACGTTTGGCCGTTCGTGGGATGGATGTCCCCGGGAGACGTTGAGGACTTCGGTAGCATGAATACCTTCGCCTCTCGGAACATGTCTTTTGGTCGGGGTGTGCAGATCAATTCGCAGGGCATGTATTGGGCGAAGTCTCGTGCGAACCGCGTTCACAAAGACGACTGGCAGTCGTTTGGGTTCATCGGCACTGGCTACGACCGCGGCAAAGATAGATCTGTTGACACAGTGACGTCCCCTGGCACGCCGGGGTATCCGAACATGGCGGTGAACAACGTCTCCGAGGGCGACTACACGTTTGATGGCAAAGTGAGCATCAGCGAGATTATGTATGATGCGGGGCCGCGCTCGAACTTGGTGCAGTGGATAGAGCTCTACAACAGCTCTATGATGGATACGGTGAACCTTGAGGGGTGGGAGTTAGATATCCGCAACCAGGAGACAGGCGGCTTGTATGTCGACGCAACCCTCACCTTTAAGGCAGGGGCGTATATCCCGCCGAATCAGACGCTGCTGCTGGTCTCGAGTAGTGCTGCGAACGATGTTGCGGATAACTATGTCTACAACCTGTTGGAGAAGCACCGTAGCGATCTCAGGTTGACGGCGTCTGGTCGGCAGCTGCTGAATGCGGCGGGCTTCTATTTGGAGCTGCGTGCGAAGGTCAGCGGTGGCGATCCGATGGTTATGGATGCAGCCGGCAACCTTGAGGTAGACGGTACTTCACTCACGAAGATGTGGGATTTGCCCGGAAGCGGTGAGCTGCGGACCTCTATTGTGCGGGTCTATGGGGGTGTGTTCAACGACATGACAGAGGGTTCTGGCCCGCACGATGCTGATGATGGAACGATGGCGGCCTCGTGGCGGCAGTCTAGTATGGCCTCGTTGACCTTCTACGGGCAGCGGAGCGATATCGGCTCCCCGGGTTATCGGCGCGGTGGCCCGTTGCCGGTTTCACTCTCGAGTTTCCGTCCTGTGCGCGATGTCTCGACGGGCCATGTTGAGATTAGCTGGGTAACGCAGTCCGAGCTCAACAATGCGGGGTTCAATATCCTGCGCAGCGAGAGCAAGACGGGCGAGTTCAAGGCTATCAACGCCGAGGGTCTGATTGCGGGGCACGGCACGACGTCCGAGAAGCATGTGTATACCTACACAGATACCACTGCGAAGCCGAATGTGGTGTATTACTACCAGATAGAAGACGTCTCTATGGACGGGGTGCGTACGACGCTACGGACGACGCATCTGCGTGGGGATGTCTCTGCGAGGGGTAAGCTCACAACCCGTTGGGGAGAGCTCAAATCGTCTGACAAATAGCAGACACAGCGGTTAGAAATAGACAAGCTAACCTTACAGATCAACTAACAAAACGTTGGGGGTGGAACGGATGTTCCACCCCCAACGTCTTTTAACCCCAGGCGCTCTCTGTTTCTTTTTTTTTCATGTGAGAAATTCACGGCAATCAGCGTATTATCCTACAATAACGTGATCTTGATAATTATTGGGTTCATCTTTGGGTAAAGAGATCTATTGTCTAGCCGAGCAGGAAACCATGCTACAAAAGATCCTTACTAAATCACTTTTCAAATCCCTATTATTTTAGGAAACTGCTAGATTGTTTTAGGTGTTTTCTATGTTTTGGCAACAAGGGTGAGTTCCGTTTTTCCATCAAGTCCAGCAACAACAGGAAATGTTTTCTCCGCGGGTTTTCCACCTTTTGGGACGTACTGGGCCTGTGGTGAAAAGTAGGCGTACAACGCTGTATTCCGGGGATTTGGAGTTGTGTTTGGACCTGAGCCGTGTACCGTCAGGCTGTGGAAAAATAAGGCACTCCCGGCAGAAAGTGGCACATCTGTCTGTTGTTCTGAGATCCCTTTTCGGTGGGTGAGTTTTGCATCCTGCTGCCGCGCGATATGCCCCCAGGATTGCATGCCCCACAAGTGACTTCTTGGGATCACCTTGAAACAACCATTGTCGGGTGTAGCATTGTTGAGTGCGATGCTGACTGTAACAAGATTGGGCGGCTCCATGGGCCAGTACGCCGAGTCTTGATGTAATCCGTGTGAGGATCCGTGGAACGCTGGTTTAAACATTAATGTGCTTCTAAAAAGCAACAGATCTGGTCCAATAAGTGCTTGGACGACAGCAATAAGTTTAGGATGCTTTGCAAGATCCCGAAATATTTGGGAGTACTGCCGTGTGTTTTCTGCTTTCCGCAGGATCGGCAAATTGCTCCCCTGCATTTTGTTTTTTGCGAAGGGTTCATATTGTACGTGCCGCCGTGCTATATCTGCTCGTTCTTTTTCACCATCGGATTCCTGCCCTGCAGCGAATTGATGTAACCGATGAATTTCTGCTTGACATTCCATTACTTCTTCTGCAGACAGCAGATTGTCTACAACCAGATAACCTTCCTTCTCAAAACATGTTTTTCGATCCTGCAGATCCATTTTAGCCTCCAATCAATTGTTTAATTTCCCAAACGATACTTGAAATTGCAAAGCCGACATAGACACATGAAGCGATCAGCATCATGAAAGTGGAGAGTCGTTTGGGTTTTGCAAAGTCAGGCAGGAAACGGTAGTTCATATAAAGTGTGAGTGGTACGTAGAGTGCCATAGCAAAACCGCCCATGTATGCTGCATTAAAAAGAAATCCTAGTTCACTAACGTTCAGTTGCTCCATCACAAACGTTATTACACATCCGCCGACGATCCAGACACCGGCGATGAGGAGGTACCACCAGCTCAAATCTCGCTTTTGTGCTCCTCGGAAGTTGGTATAGATAATATCGGAAATTGAGCGCGATACACCGTCAACGAGCGCGAGTTGTGTGCCGAAAAGTGTTGCAACGCCAACGAGTAAGAAAATTTTCTGTCCTGCTACACCCCAGATTTCACCTAGTATTTGCGCTTCATCGTAGATGAGTCTGCCTGGCTCGGGAATAATCCCTTGTGGGTGTAAAACCGAGAGTGCTCCGAAAATAAAGAGCAGAATTGTGAAAGTATTCAGTGCCCAAAAGAAAAGGATTTGGTCGCTTTTGACATACTGCCACCATGCCATGAACCGTTTTCGGTTCTCCTCCGTGGCTTCGAAGAGAAACCCGGTAGCGGGGACCTTTGCACTTCTGCCTCGGAGTGGACTCTGCAGCCCTGGTAACTGTGCACCCATACCGATGTTTTTATCGCGTAGATAAAACGTGTAGAAGAGGTTTGCTGTCCCTCCTGCACCTGCGAAGACTAAAGCGCTGAAAAATTTTTTCACCGATATGTCGGGGGCTATGTATCCTACGTTTATTAGACCGCTGCCGAGGTCCTTCCATATGTCCATTGAACCGACAGTGAGGGCTACTAGAATCAGCCCAATTGTTACGATAGCGACGAGGACCTCGACCGTCCTTTCAACAGATTGGTAAACCATCTTGGGTCCAAAAAGGATGAGCGCGACCATAGAGAACGTCACTATCGTCCAGAAGGTATCAGACCCCCAGCCCCCGGGTCCAAACACAAGTGCTTTGAGCGCGAGTCCTGATGTCCTTGCCCACCCTGGGGCTATCCAGCCGACAACAGTCAACAGAATGAACAATGGGGCGAAACCTCGCCAGATGCGGCTGTAACCTGTGTATACCGTCTCACCTGTAGAGATGGTCCAACGTGCTACTTCAAAGTTAATCCAGAGTTGGAGGAATACACCAAGGGCTGCTGCCCAAATCATGCTGCCTCCGTATTCAGCGGCAATGAGCGGCCAAATTACACTCTCACCTGCACCGATAGACAAACCGACCAAGATAGCCCCTGGCCCGGCAATCTTCCAAAATGGTAACTGTTTTTCGGGTAACTCAACAATTTTAAATTCGTCGAGGGGTTGGTAGATTCTTGACATATTTCTTCCTCTTGTAATGTCGTGTGCGTTTCCCTTCTCTGGGATGCGTCTCGTAAAATAGTCCGGCAGCACTTTCATCTTTGACGAACCTCGCGTTCGTGCTTGTGCTTTATATATACCTTTCAGCCCCAAAAGTTTAGTTTTTTTGCAGGATGCGGTTTTCGGGCAGTCTTGGGTGTCCGAACCCTCAAAACCGGGTCGCTCTTCTGTCGTTTCCATCGGGCGTGACGTTTATGTCTGCGTTAGTGTCTCGCGTAATACTTCGACCGGATGCTTCGGTTGCACGCCCGTTCCATGTTCGAGTTGATGTCTACAAGAAAAGCCTGCTGCACTGAGTGTGAAACTTCCGGGTGGTTTTTCACGGACAGCCTCAAAAAGTCGCAATTCGCCAATTTTCATGGAGAGGTCGTAGTGTGCCTTTTCATATCCGAACGCGCCAGCCATACCACAACAACTCGAATCAATCACGGTAATATTATGTGCTTTTGGTAAACTTAACATTTCTACAGTCGGTTGGATACCTACGAGTGCTCGCTGATGGCAATGTCCGTGTAGCAGAATCTCTTGCGAATCCGTTGAGAATTCTAGGGGCAATTCGCTATTTTGGGTCAGTTGCACAAAAAATTCCTCAAACGAGTAGGTAGCCTCAGCAACGCGTTTCGCATCAGGCGTGCCGATTAAATCAATGTAATCATCGGTTAGTGCAGAAGTACAACTTGGTTCACACCCAATGATAGGAATTCCTTTGTCGGCATAAGCGCAGAGGGTGTCAATGTTGTAGAAAGCGTTTTCAACTGCCCGATCGAGCATCCCTTCTGAGATAAGCGGTCTACCGCAACATCGTTTGTTAGGTAGAATTACCTCAAATCCACAGGCTTCCAGCAGCTCCACCGCAGCTTTACCGATAGAAGGTTCACTGTAGTTCATGAAGGTATCTGGAAAGAGCACCACTTTCTTATCTGATATTCGTCTCGAACGCCGCTTTCGGAACCACTGTTCATAAGTAGGTCGCACGAAGGTAGGCATATCCCGGCGTCGATCGACACCGATAAGTTTCTCTGCAATCCATTTAGAGAATGTGTTATTGACTGCCCAATTAGAGAGAGGGGAGAACATCGAACCGAGCGGCGCAAGTGTACCAATTTCACCGAATAACCGTCGATGTAGCGGTAAGCCGTTTGCTTTGTGATAGTGTGCGAGTACCTCATATTTAATCTTCGCCATATCCACGTTAGACGGGCATTCTGCCTTGCAGGCTTTGCATCCTAGGCATAGGTCCAGAACTTCTTGTAGTCGTTCGCCGGTGAGTTCAGTGTGTGGCAAAGCTCCTGAAATAACTGCGCGGAGCGCATTCGCGCGCCCACGCGTTGAGTGTTCCTCTTCCCGTGTGCCGATGAAAGAAGGACACATGGTGCCAGTCAGCGTTTTTCTGCAGGCACCAACGCCGTTACACATCTCAATTGCTCTACTAAACCCGTCTTGACTGGAAAAATCGAAATAGGTGTCAATTTTAATAGCGTTGTAATCTTTACCGAAGCGGAGGTTTTCTGTCATCGGCGGGGCATCAACGATTTTGCCCGGATTCATTATACCATTGGGGTCAAAAGCTCTTTTCACCTCGGTGAGTGCCTTATATATCTGTGGGCCGAACATACTTTTTATCCACTCACTCCTGACGAGCCCATCGCCGTGTTCTCCGCTCATCGTACCCTCCAATTCCAGGAGCAGGTCTCGAACTTCGCGAGCGATGTCATGCATTTTCTGAATGTCAGTCTCAGATTTCAGGTTAACGATAGGACGGTTGTGTAACAGGCCAACGCTGGCGTGTGCGTAGTAGGCGGCGGTGGTATTGTGTGCTGTGACGATCTCATCAAACCTGCGGACGTACTCCGGCAGATTTTCTATTGGCACTGCGGCATCTTCAACGAAGCCGACAGGTTTTGCATCGCCTTTCATACCCATTAGCAAGCCGAGTCCCGCTTTCCGTGTTTCCCATACTTGTGATTTTTCTTCAGCGGTGAAACAGCGTACGAACGCGTAGCCGAGCCCTGTACTTTTCAACACTTTTTCGAGTCTATCCAGATGCGATTCCAGTTCTGTCTGTGTTTCACCGTAAAATTCGACTGCAAGCAGCGCAGCAGGTTCACCTTGTATGAAGGTAGTCAATCGTGAAAATTCTAACGATCCGCGCGCCATATCGAGAATTGTTTTATCTATAAGTTCTACGGCGGTTGGGTTACATTCCAAGATAGGTTGCATAGCTTCCATAGAGCCAATGAGGGACTCAAAATGGACAACACACAGAGCTGTCAATTTAGGAATGGGAACGAGGTTTATTGCCGCCTCGACAGTTGTTGCAAGAGTGCCTTCAGAACCGATGAGGATTTTCGTCAAGTTGAACGGATGGTTTTCATCGCAACCATCGCGACGGTAGGGCGTAACCTCTTTTGAACCGGCATCTATAACAAACTCATCTAGATTATAACCTGCAACACGGCGCAAGATACGTGGGTAGCGTTTACGGATCTCTGCTTCGTTGTCTGCACATATTCGACAAAGTTCTCGATAAATGTTTGCTTCTAATGTAGTTCCCTGTTTTTTAGTGTTTAGTTCTGTGAATGATATGGGGGCTGCTGTAATTGGATCAGCGTTTGAAAGCACTAAGTCAAGCGACATAACATGATCGATAGTTTTGCCGTAGATAAGTGAGTGTGCCCCTGCGGAATTGTTTCCAATAGTGCCTCCAACATTTGCCCGACTACTCGTTGCGACATCCGGGGCGTACATCAAACCGTGCGGTTTTAGTTTGTGGTTCAACTCATCTAAGACGATACCAGGCTCAACGCGCGCCCAACGTTCGCCGACATTCACCTCAAGAAGTTGATTCATATATTTAGACATATCCAGTACGATTGCCTCACCGACACTCTGCCCGGCAAGGCTTGTGCCGCCACCACGCGGAAGAATCGGGACCTTATGTTCTGACGCGATTTGTAATGTCTGGATGACATCCTGTCTGTTTTTTGGTATTACAACACCTATTGGTTGTATTTGGTAGAGGCTTGCGTCTGTGCTATAAAGTGCCTTGGAGTACAAGTCAAAGCGGACCTCTCCAGTAATCGTTTTTAACAATAGGTGTTCAAGGGTTTCCGCTATGGAAGTGTTCATATCTTTTGTCCTGAAACTTTGAAACCGTTCAACCTGTTCAGCTTTCCACGGTGGTTTTCGGTTAATCTGGCCCCCCTCATACCTTATAAGAGGGTTTAACTGTTAAAGTTTGAGGTTGTTAAGCAGGCCCTTCTTATCATGAGTGATTCTTAAAAAACCTCAAAAAGATTTGACATTATGGTCTGAATAAGGTATAATTAATTATAAAATGCCCCTGTGGTGGAATTTGGTATACACGGCAGGTTGAGGGCCTGTGCCTTAATTGGCATGCTGGTTCGAGTCCAGTCGGGGGCACTGTTTTTCCCTTCTTCTACTTCTCGGTCCCAACCTTTGGAACGCCTCCTAGTAACTCCTTGTATACCTGATATGTCCGGTCTGCGATTGTTTCCCATGTAAAGTTTTCGATACGGGCGAGTCCACGTGCAATCAGAGCATTGCGAAGGTCAGCGTCCTCTGCGATTTGACGTATCTTTTCTGCTAAGGCATCTGCATCTGCTTCAGGGAAAATAAGCCCCGCATTGCCAATCACCTGCGGAATTTCTCCAGAATCTGAACCGATGACTGGGACCTCACACGCCATTCCTTCTATAAGCACTCTCCCAAAAAATTCAACCCATCCTGCTGTTGTCCGAGACGGAAGGACTAACACGTCCATACAATTGATATAGAGGGCTACCTCTTCCGGAGGTACGGCATCTATCCATATAACTTGTTCGGAAATACCAAGTATTTCAGCAGTCTTCTGAAAGTCGAGTTTATCCTCTCCTTGTCCGACGATGAGGAGTTTATAGGTGTGTGTACCCTCTTGATTTACAACAAGGCGGACAAATGCCTCAAGCAGCGTATCTATACCTTTCATTGCTAGTAGCCTGCCGACATAACCGATGACAAAACAGTCGTTGAACCCGAATGATTTCTGCAATTCAGTGACATCTATTTTGTAGAAGTGGCGGACATCAACACCGTTTGGAAAAGCTGTTTGTTGTCCAGTGTATCCTCGTTCAGTTAGGATTTTACCAGCGTTTGCGCTTAGTGGAAAGGCTCTATCAGTTTCCTGAAAAACACGTTGTTCGATCCACACGGGCAATATGCCAAATTTCTGTTTGATTGGTACGCTGAGTGAGGTGCGAAAGATAAAACGACTGTTCGGGCAATACTTCCGTTTTAAGCGAACTGTCTGTAGGGCGTTAAGACTCCATGCCTCCTCTTCAAGGTGAATAATGTCCGGTTGGAAGTCCTTAAAATGGGACTTCACACCACGTCGGTAGTAAAAACGGCTGCCGTAGCCGGAGAATCGGATTGGCCATGGAAATTCCTCACATGGTGTGTCGGGTTCGGGTTCAAAAACGATATTTTGGAAACTTTCGTACCAGCATGTAGGTGTAATAACACGTAGGGTGACATCCGGACGTGCGGCAATGATCGCGAACTTTCGCCGGTACGGCTTCATGATATAAGAATGAGAGAGAACTAAGACACGCACAACTATTTGTTATTTCGGCTTTGTTGAGAACATGCTGAGCCTACTACTCTTCTTCTTCAAGGCTTCTTGTAGGTCGGACAACGATTGTTCTCTCCGCCTCGTTCCGTACGGTGGTGAAGGCAATTTCCCGGCTTGTATCTGGCTCCGCGGCTGCCTCTGTTTCAGTATCCGTGTCTGTTTCATTTGATGCAGCGAGAACATCCATCAAACCCTCAAGGCGTTCTCGGATATCCGTACGCTCTTGCGAAATAGCTAACCGTTCTAAATTAAGTTCCTCTTCAAGGTCACGGTTCCGCTGTTCGAGTTCTTGGATCTTAGCATCGCGTTCTACCACGTTGCTGTTAAGCCTTGCAATATCAGCTTCTAGTTCGAATTTTTCTGCTCTTAATTCTTGAACGGTGGAAATTGCAAGTTCAACATGCTCTTCCAAAAGTGATACAATACTTTTTTTCGACAATTCAGCCATATTTGGCCTCCTTTCAAGGTCCTATTGCTCATTTTACTATAGTTTCACAACTTTCGGTTGCGGGTTCGGTTCCTGTTTCAATAAGCGATTGGTGCTCAGTGTCTGCCCAGTCTGGGAATTTATGAACGTAGTGAAAGAGGTATTGCTGTGCATATCCGATGCCATCCCCGAAATAGTTATGCGCGAATTCACGTATTTCGCGATGTGTGGCGTGCCGACGCAGATAAAGGGTCTCGAAAATGCGTTTTATCCAGACATCAATGGGCAATGCTGTAAGATGCCCAAGCGAAAATAGACAGATACAATCTGCCACTTTTTCGCCAATACCTTTTTGCCGCATCAATTCCTGTTTTGCTTCAAGGTATGGCAATTGCTTCAGTGAAGTAAGGACAAGTTCCCCACTAATGACTGCACGCGCAATAGCCTGAAGATAGCTCGCTCGGTAACCGGTACCGCATCCCAGGATCTCTTCTTCAGTGGTTGTCGCAAGGGCGTATGGACTCGGAAAACTATAATCGATATAAGTTTCCATTCTCAATTTTTCACCGTAACGCTCGGAGAGTCTACGGATAATCTTTCGGATTCGCGATATGTTGTTGTTTTGTGATAAAATAAAGGACGCTATCGTCTCCCAGAGTTCTTGGTTTAGAATACGCATCCCCCAAAAGGTTTGAATCGTCCGGTGAATATAGGCATCCTTATCAACCTCGGCGAGGATTTTAGGCACATCTCGCGCCAGATCGAGATAGTGCCGGAGGTATGGCACGAAAGTCGTATCATCTTCGTTAGCGGAGCTTTCAATGTGCACAGTGGCCTCTTGTTGATAGATTTTGAGTATACGGCCCTCCACAACACCGTAATAGGCATCATTTATTCTGTTCCATCTAAATGATTGACCTGACTCTAATGTATATTTCAGACTAAAATTTGTTACATTCTGGATTTGCATCGTGATGAGTTTGTATTGTCTATTTTATCAGGTTTTTACAAGAGTTCGCAATTGAAATCCTTCCTATTTCTTAATTTGCTATATTAACGTAAACGTCAAAAATCCTATCATTAAAAACAAAAAAAGTGTGTTTCTCATAAAACATCTCTCCTTATTACGATCAGATGCCTTTATGAGTGGTGCTCATCTATTTTCCAGCGAACTTGCCTGTTTTCAATTATACTTATCTTTATATTTGTTGTCAAGTGTTTTCGCACCCGTCTCCGCCGCCGAAAAACCGACAGTTATGCTCTTGAGTCCGGCGCGGCCGGGGAGACCGTTCAAATGGACGAGATGCTGAACGAGTCAGTTAATACATATCAACGCGAAATTGACGAAGGCTTAGGGATTTAACCTACCCTCAATAGGACGTGCACAGCTGTATAACCGCTGCTGCTAGGTTCTGCCTTATATCCCAGTCTCCCTTGTATAATGGTTTCCTGTGAGTTTGTGGCGTTGTGCTCTTGTATCATAGACTGTCAGTCTGTGCTACGAGTTCTGTAAATTGCCAGTGTGATATTCGCTATTCTGTAGATAGAATATCAACGGTTCAGCTTTTTTTGAAAAAAAGTTGACAAAAACTTGGAAATAGGTATAATATCGTGTAGGCAGTTTATTAACGTTCCGTAGTAGATATATGTATCTGCCTGTTCATGGATATCAGCAATATGTCGTTTCATTTTCACTCAAGCCGATGTCAACTGACATCACTTTTTTAGTATCGTTAGTTTTCGTAGCCTGGTTTCCTATGAGTCTGTGCCTTGTAGCATAACCTGTCAGGTTGTGCATCCTTAGCTTGTGTTACGAAAGATGTGGCACAGGAAACCAACAGCCTATGCTACGGAAGATGTAGCACAGACCCACAGTCTCTGCCACAGATAGATTTATCAAAAATCCGATCTCGCTCACGCTTGTGGTGGGAGATCATAATCTTAAAATATACAGCAAAGGAGTATTTTCTGGTGAAAACGTATTTGACAAGCCTGAAACTTATGGTTGCCGCACTCGCTAGAAGAACAGTATTCGTTCTCTCTACGCTTGCTGCGCTGATCCTTGCAATCGCCCCGTTCGCGGCGGCCGAATGGCAAGAGAACATGGTAACCAATAACACGCTCGAAGAGATCTATGTGATCAAGAGCACCTGGCAGGCAGCAGATGATAACAGAAACATCCCCGTAGGGTTCCGGACCCGCGGCTCATACCAGCTTCCTCCCGGGAAGTCCAAAGTGTTCTATTCCTGGGACACTAACAGTATCTATTTCCGTATTTCAAACGCAGATGGTGCGATAAAAGCGAACAGCGGCACGACGGCTTTTGCGTTCTGGGCTCATCCGGATCGCTCCTTCCGTGTTGTCTCACAGACGCTCGATGCCTCTGTGACAACGGATCAGCTGCTTTACTCTGATCGTTCGCCGGATCAGTTGGCTCAATTGGAGGGATTTGTCAGCTATACGGGCGGCTCCGAAGTGGTTGTGACTCCGGCGTGGGTATTGCTAGATGGACAGCCGACTGCTCCGCCAAATAACGAGCTCGGAAACGATGGTGGAGACGATGGTGGTCCGCCCGGTGGCGATGTTGCGCCGCCTGCGTGGGTAGCGAGCGTGATAACAAATGCCACGGAAGCCGACCTATATGTAGTCTACGCGACGTGGAAGCTGGAGAACCTGAAAAAAGGGTATCCTGAAGGGTTTCGGACGCGCGGCACCTATCGCATTCGTCCTGGGAAGGGGCGCGTGTTTCATGCCTGGGCGGATAACGAGATTTATTTCCGGATTGCCAATGCTGCGGGAGCGTTAAAACCGGAGGCGAGTTCGGAGACGTTTGGGTTCTGGCTGCATCCGAGTCGTTCGTTTCGCTTGGTCTCGGATCAGGTTTCTGCGACAGTAGAGCAGTCGGGTCTGAGTTACTCGGATCGTTCGGTGTCGAAATTGGAGCGTTCGGATGGTTTTATGGTATATGAGAGTGGTTCTGACGTGACGGTGACTGCTGATTGGGTGCCGGTAGCTCCTGTAGATGCTGGGAATGACGGTAACGGGAATGCCGGTGACGATGTCGCTCCAGTACCGCCTGAAACGCCAGTGCCTCCGGTAAACCCGTCAGCTCCTGCGGGCATGGTGTTGATCCCCGCTGGCACCTTCCAGATGGGCAGCAACAGTGAAATCGATGAACGCCCTGTTCATTCTGTGTCTTTAGATGCATTTTATATAGATACACACGAGGTGACGAACGCAGAATACGCAGCGTTCCTCAATGCGAAGGGCAGACACGCCGATGCGGGTCAGATATGGTTCGATATCGGGGATGTTCATGCGCACATTGAGTTAGTAGACGGTATGTATAGTGTGACGTCGGGGTATGCGAATTATCCTGTTGTTGAGGTGAGTTGGTATGGCGCGATGGCATATGCTGCGTGGGCAGGCAAGCGGTTACCCACCGAGGCCGAGTGGGAATATGCCGCGAGCGGTGGTTTGGCCGGCAAGAAATATCCGTGGGGCAACACAATAAACCCCAACCGTGCCAACTACGCTGGGCATTTTGGCGGTATAACGGTAGTAGGTAAATATCGAGCGAATGGTTATGGTCTGTATGATGTCGCGGGGAATGTCTGGGAGTGGTGTCTGGATGAGTATAGAGGTGATTTTTATACCAGCTCGGCTGCCCATAATCCGTTGTCAGGTGCTCCGAACATTAAGTGGCTGTTAGATAACTATACAGGAGTTAATTCATACCGCGTCGTGCGTGGCGGCTCCTGGCTCAATATAGCACCGTTCGTGCGGGTCGCCAACCGCAACCTCAATACGCCTACGATCACGATCTTCAACATCGGTTTTCGTTGTGTGAAGTCTGTATCCCCTTGAGGCTTTACGCATTCACGAATTATGTTTCCGAATCTGTTACGCACACAGGTAGCGTTCAACGCTGTTATTCATTTCTCCTGGGGATTCGCAGTTTCCTGTCAGTTGAGATGAGCTAAAGATACAATCCGGGGCGTGATGGCTAGTAGGGTTCTGCCGACAGCTCTCACGCCCCTTTTATTTTTTATCGGCTCGCTGCCTGTGGGGAACTCCAATTTCCGACGACACGATAGATGCAAAGCGTGCTATACTATGTGTCTATCGGCAGCAGTTATACACACAATTGAGCCGGTAGGTGGAGCGTTTCATACGGAGTCGAGGTATGAGAATCACTCCGTCGCTAGGGGCCCGGGGCTTTATCAGGTAAGCTGTCGGTTTCATCAGGCCGCTAAACCTTGCATCGACGAGCCCACGCGGCTCTTCGTTTACGGGCAGCAAACACACACGCAATCCGCAGTCCGCATTATATAGTAGTATATTTGAAAAATTAGCAAGTTTTTATCATAATTAGGTATCCCGCCCCGATCCAAATTTGACATTTATCCCGTTTATATGTATAATATTAACACGCTTCATGTGTGAGAGTCCATTAGACAGAAACCAAAGAGGAGATACTTTAGTAACATATGATTATCTTTCTACGTGAGAAATTTATTGCACAAATCTTTATGTGGGTAATTGCCATTGTGTTTTTAGTAGGAACCGTGTTCCTCTATAGCAACACGCAAGGCGGAGGCGAGGGCCCGGAAGGGGAAGTTGTTCTCAGGCTTGATGGGGCTGAAGTCAAACGGGGCGAGTTCGAAAACGCAGTCGCTAATGTTATGGAATCTCAGAGGCAGAATCAGAGATTCGGTGGTAATTCTGATAGAGAGCAGATGCAAAAATCGGTAATTGATCGTTGGGTACAACAGACGATTCTTGGAAGTGTAGATATCGCCGACGCGGACGTAAGACGTTACATTCGCGCCGATGCTGATCGGGTCCAGCAGTACAATCTTTCCGAACAATTCGGAGCTGCGGCCCTCTATACCGAGAATATCCGTCTACAACTCAGTTCTACTACACTCCTGGACAGTGTTCACTCTCTGGAATTGGTAACCGACACTGAAGCCGAGCAAGCATATCGACTTGAATCTGATAAAGCGAAAGTCAAGTTTATCGAATTTAAACATAGCGATTATACCTCAGCAGCCGTTGTTGATGATGCTGAAGCAGAAGTCTACTATGAGAAAAACGGGGAAAAGTATAAATCTGAGGAACAGGTAAACGTCAAGTTTATCAGGGTAAATCCTGCTGATTTTGTTTTAGATTCAGATGTCGAGGCATATTATGAGGAAAATAAATCAGCATTTCTCACTCTTGAGGCTGTCAAGGCTCGCCATATTCTAAAGAAGTTTCCTAAAGAGGCAACTGACGAACAGAAGGCGGAGGTTAAGGCGGCTGCGGAAGAATTGTTTAAAACCGTCAACGCGGAACTTGCAGCAGGGGCGGATTTCGCTGAACTCGCGAAAACACACTCGGAGGGCACTTCCGCAGCAATCGGCGGTGCATTAAAAGGGGCAAATCCAAAACTTCCTGCTGGGGACTATTTCGCACGCGGTGAAATGGTGAAACCCTTCGAAGATGCTGCATTTGATACATTGGCACCCGGAGAGGTGAGCGACTTGGTCGAAACGGAATTCGGATATCATATAATTAAATTGGAAGAGAAGAAGGCACCTGAAGTTCAACCTTTCGCTCAAGTTCAATATGAAATCCGACAGAAGTTGATTCAAGTTAGTGGTGTCGACGAGGCCAAAAGGATCGCTGACGATCTGTTGTACGAAGTCGAGATTCAGGATTATGACGCTGCACTTACAAGCGAAGACTATAAGGTTCACGCACTTACTGTTTTAGAAACAGGGTTTTTCAGTCGTAACGTTACAACTATACCCCAAATTGGCGCAAGGTGGGGGTATGAGGGGTTAATCCAAGAAGTCTTTGATATGGAAGTCAATGTGATAAAGGTCATTGAGGTGAAGGGGAGAACCGGTGAGGTAGAAGCCTACTTTGTTGCAACTGTCTTGGAAAAGAAACCAGCTGCTATTCCACCATTCGCTGAGGTAAAAACGGAAGTCATTGAGGCGTTGAAGGCAGAGAAGGCGGAATCACTTGCCTTGGCAGATGCTCAAAGTCTACTCGATCAACGCGCCGATGCCAATTCTTTAGGGGAATTACTAAAAAAGTATGTCCCTCCTGAAGGCTTAACAGCGGATAGGCTCTCGGTACAGGAGAGTAACCTCTTCTCGCTCACCGCGAATGACAGCTATATTTCTGGTATGGGGAATTCCACTCAAACGATGTTTGCGGCATTTCAGATGGAGCTAGATGAAATCGGGGGACCTTTCAAAGGCGATACTTCCGCGTACATCGTTCAACTTGTTGAGCGGCAGGAACCGGATATAGAGGCGTTTGAGGTAGATCCTGCTGAAAAAACGCAACATCTTCAGACACTCATTCAGGCTAAGAAGCGAGAAACATTTTTGAATTGGTTTGCCTCACGGAAGAAAAGCAGCGAACTCTGGATTCACCCGGATTACCGTTAGATAAAAATTCAATATCGTGATAGGTACGATTACGTAGAGCATCTAACTTGTTGAGACGGCACTTTTTCAGGTCAAAGATAGCAAGAGTTGTTAACTGAGGAGTTCGTAGAAGAAGTTGCGCCGTTTGGGCGTATACCCTAACTCGGTAATAGTTCTCTCAATTTCTTCAATCGGCATGCAATAGACAGTTCCGGCCTGGCTGACAACGTTTTCCTCTATCATTGTGCCGCCCATGTCGTTTGCTCCGAACTTGAGGGAAAGCTGCCCGATCTTGGGCCCTTGGGTGACCCACGAAGACTGGAAATTGTCGAAGTTATCCAAGAATAGTCGAGATATAGCTAGATTTTTAAGGTATTCAAAACTGCCCGCTGGCGATATATGCTCCATACGAGTATTAGCCGGCTGTAGTGACCAGCAGATGAAGGCGGTGAATCCTCCGGTGTCGTCTTGCAAGTCCCGCAAACGCATGAGGTGCTCAACGCGTTCGGCATAGCTTTCTACATGTCCGTACATCATTGTTGCACTTGACTTGAGGCCGATCGAATGTCCTTGACGCATTACTTCCAGCCATTCGTCAGCTGTACATTTTTTAGGACTAATTTCGTTACGGGCATGTTCAGTGAGAATCTCTGCCCCGCCGCCGGGGATAGAGTCTAGCCCCGCGGCTTGTAAGCGAATGAGCGTATCTCGCAGCGGCATACGGTTTATCTTGGCGAACCAGTCCAATTCTGGCGGTGAAAATCCGTGAATATGGATATGGTAGTTCTCTTTGATCCACCGGAGGAGGTCTTCATACCAGTCGAGCTTTAGTTTCGGGTGCAAGCCGCCCTGCATGAGAATCATCTCGCCGCCAAGATCGATGGTTTCTTGAATTTTTTTTCCAAGTTCGTCGCGTTCCATGACATAAGCATCAGGGTCTCGACGATGCCGGTAGAACGCACAAAAATCACAATCAACGTAACACCAATTCGTATAGTTGATATTCCTATCAATAATGTAGGTGATGTAACCTTCAGGGTGTTTCCGTTGGCGGACGATTTCTGCTGCGTGCCCCAAGGCGAGGAGGTCATGGCTTTTAAAGAGGATCAGGCAGTCGTCAAAATTTAAACGTTCGCCTGCGATCGATTTTTCGAGAATAGGTTGGATGTTCGTACCCATTTAGAAGTTTCCTTTAGTTCATAAACATACGGATGTACAATCTAATATTTCAATTTTACCATTTTGAAAGCGGATGTGTCAACTATTCTATTATTTTAATTTGACTTTTTCAAAAAATTAGGTACAATATAATAGGGCCCTTGATCTAAACTTTGCCCTTAATGAGGAGAATATCAATGAGTGCAGTGGTTTATAACGAGGATTTGGTGAAAACGGTGGAAAATAAATATCTTGCAGTGAATGTGATTTCGAAACGTGCGTTAGAAATAAATGCCGAAGGTTTACCGCTTGTTCTTTCAAACGCAGCGGACAAAAAACAGAAGTCTGTCGCTATTGCTACACAAGAATTGATTGATGGGAAGCTTAATTATAAGCAAGATGAAACGAAAGGGTCTGTTTCCGGTCCCCAAGTGCTTTTCAATACGGATCCCCGAGGCTCGGATGATGAAGACGAGATTTTCAGTGAGGAAACCGTTCATGAAGGAGAGCAGGATCCTTTTGAGGAAGAGGAACTTGAAGAAGGCCTCTAACCTCGAATCATCGGAAAGCATTTTCAATCCGAGGGCCACTAAATACAAAATTGCTTGACAACCTACGATAAAATGGATATAATTGTAGTAAAATCTCTGCTGACGTGGCTCAATGGTAGAGCAAGTGATTTGTAATCACTAGGTTGGAGGTTCGATTCCTCTCGTCAGCTTTTTATAATATGGGGGTATGCTTGAGCGGTCAAAAAGGGCAGACTGTAAATCTGTTGGCTACGCCTACGGTGGTTCGAATCCATCTGCCCCCATTTGCTACCCTACTATATGAAAGTAGCAGGATTGTTGAGCTTATGCGGGAGTAGCTCAGCTGGTAGAGCATTGGCCTTCCAAGCCATGTGTCGCGGGTTCAAGTCCCGTCTCCCGCTTGTTGGTATTTTTTAGTTGTGCCGACGTAGCTCAGTCGGTAGAGCGCGTCCTTGGTAAGGACGAGGTCACCGGTTCAATCCCGGTCGTCGGCCCCACTCACTGAAAGTAGAGCGTTTATATTATGCCAAGAGACATTGTAACATTAGCATGTGATGCGTGCAATCGACGAAATTATGTGACAACTCGCAACCGTCGAACAAATCAGAGTCGGTATGAACGGAAGAAGTTTTGTCGGTTCTGTCGTAAGCATACGGCCCATAAAGAGACACGCTAACTTCTTAATAGGCCTTGCTCGTGAAATTTTATCGTTGAAACTTGTGTATTGTCCTACGGAATTCTTGCAGGCCAGTAGCTCCAACGGCTAGAGCGTCGGTCTCCAAAACCGAATGTTGGGGGTTCGAATCCCTCCTGGCCTGCCTTTTAATTATGATAACTCGTTTAAAAAAATACATTCAGGGAATTAGTCTTGAGTGGCAGAAGGTATCTAAACCTGATATGAAAGAGGTTCAGGGCAGCACCTTGACTGTCATTGTCGCCTCTGCTCTCTTAGGGCTTTTCATCGGTATAGTGGATGGTAACTCCTCTTTTCCTGAATGGCGTAGACCGTTAGGTTTAATTGTGTTGATAGCGCTTCCAATAGCCACCTTTATCTTTGTAAAGAGCTGGGAAAACCAACCTCAAAGTGCTAGAGCAGCAAAAACTGCCTCTGATGTCTCGTTTTTCGGAAATGAACGAAACCGAAAGTTGATAGCAACGGCAATAGCGGCTATTCCTTTAGTTGCCGTCCTTGTGAGTCAGTATCTCTTGGACACTTCTCTTGAAGGTTTCGGTATGGCTTTTCTCAGAACTCTCTTTATTCGCTAACAACTTTGAGTTTTTACCGCTACAATTGACGTAATCGTGAATCAGAATATGGATGGATACTGGTACGTTGTTCAGATATATACAGGGCATGAGAAAAAGGTTAAACTCAGTCTTGACAACCTGATTGTACGAGAAGAGTTGCAGGACGAAATCTTACAGGTTAATGTTCCCGAAACCGAAGTGGTGGAGGTAAAAGATAGTCAACGTAAGGTTAGCGTCCGACCTTCCTACCCAGGGTATGTTCTTATTAATACCACCCACGAGCTGGGGCCACATGTTGATAGCCAGATAGGTCAGAAAAGTTGGTCACTCATACAAGAGACCCCAGGAATTATGAACTTCTTAGGCCCCCCTGGGCACCCATCGCCGTTGAGCCCTGAGGATGTTGAGGCGATGTTGCAAATGTCTACCGAAGAAGAAGTACTGCCAACCCCGCTGATTGAATATGAAGTTGGGGATAAGGTGAAAGTTATTAACGGTCCTTTCAGTGGGTTTCCGGGTGAAATTGAAGAAGTTGATATCGTGCATCACCGGTTACGTCTCAGTATTTCGCTTTTCGGGCGCTCCACCTCTGTTGATTTAGGGATGCTTGAAGTTGAACAATTGAACTCAAACTAAATAGTGTTTTCTCACAGGCGCACCATAGAATTCACAACATCTAAGACAGGAAAAATAATGGCAAAAAAAGTTGCAGGTGAAGTTAAACTCCAATTGGTATCCGGACAGGCAACACCACAGCCCCCTGTTGGGCCGAGTCTCGCTCCCTATATGATTAATCTACAGGAGTTTATTAAATCTTTTAACGCCCAGACGCAGGATCAAACCGGGATGGTGGTCACAACTGTCGTCACTTGTTATAGTGATAGATCGTTTATGTTCACTGTAAAATCGCCGCCCGCTGCAATCTTATTAAAATCTGCGGCAAAGATTGCTAAAGGTTCAGGTGAACCGAATCGAAACAAGGTTGCCTCGGTCACAATGGAACAGATTCGCGAGATTGCACAAACGAAATTGCCTGATTTGAATACCACAGACTTAGACGCTGCACTGCGAATGGTAGAAGGTACTGCCCGCAGTATGGGGTTAACTATTGAATAGCGTGTTTTAGGACGCACGAATTATGTAAAGAACTCGCTTTAAAACCGGACATATGGTAGAGAACGTCGTAATTATCGGAGAATGATATGGCGAAAAAAGGTAAGCGGTACAGAGAATTTAAAGAGCAGGTAGACAGACTCAAACTATACACGATTAATGAAGCTGTTTCACTTGTGAAAAAAACTAGTACAGCAAAATTTGATGAGACAGTGGATTTAGCATCGCGCCTCGGTGTGGACGCACGACAAGCAGACCAGAATATCCGCGGCACCGTAACACTACCTTACGGGACAGGTAAGTCTGTCCGGGTTGTCGTCTTTGCCCAAGGTGATCTAGCACGGCAGGCTGAGGAGGCTGGCGCGGATTTTATCGGAACAGACGAATTAGTGGATAAAATCGTTGATGGATGGCTTGGCTTTGACGCTGCAATCGCAACACCTGATTTAATGCGGAGCATTATGCCAAAACTTGGGCGTATTCTTGGCCCGAGAGGTTTGATGCCTAACGCCAAGGCGGGCACCGTCACAATGGATGTCGGCGATGCCATCGAGAATATCAAAGCCGGACAGATCGAATATAGGATAGAACGTTCCTCCGGCATTGTTCATGTTCCAATCGGCAAGGTTTCTTTCGAAGAAGAAAACATTAAAGGAAATCTCAACGCTGTGATGAGTGCCCTGGTTGCGGCTCGCCCTTCTGTGGTAAAAGGTAGATATATTCGGAGCGTGGCAATCTCATCCACAATGGGGGCCGGTATCCGGATAGATCCGCAGCAGTTTGTGTAAGATCTACAAAAAGTTGAGACTATATCGAATATATTTCTATAACTGAAGAGTCGTAGACTGTAGGGGCCGCTGGCTTAATTACCTGCTGAGGCTTGAGTCGGATAGAGACAATATAACGTTTCCTTTCTATATTGTTTGTGAAACTTCTGTGTTCGTCTTTTTCCCTCTTTGATGTAAGCCTCCAGCATTCTGGGGGCTTTTTACATGTAATTATATGTTCATTTGAATAGTTTGTGCGGAATTAAGAAACCATGCCACAACCGTTATACAACGAAAATGGAAAGGAGCTGACACATGCCCAACCAGGCAAACGTTCAGCAAGTAGAACAAATTCGAGCACTTTTTGATAGTGCAGATGTTGTTCTTTTAGCAGATTTTCAAGGACTTACTGTTGCAGAGGTGAATGAACTTCGGAATCAGCTTCGTGCAGAAGGAATTGGGTATAAAGTCTGTAAGAATACATTAATAAACGTCGTTGCACAAGAGAGGGGTATTCAGGGGCTAGAGCCTTATCTGAAGGGAAACACAGCCCTCGCCACGAGTACAGATCCGGCGGCATCGTCAAAAATTTTACTCAACTTTGTTAAAGATCATGAGAATTTTCAGGTTAAAGGGGGGATTCTTGGGAAGCGAGTGATTGACGCGGCTGGCGTTGAAACCCTTCAACATATGCCTTCACGGGAAGTTATGATAGCTCACACCGTTGGGGCTATTAGCGCCCCCCTCACCGGACTTGTGAACACCTTACATCAAGGTTCACCGATTATGGGTATGATAAATGTACTCAGTGGAACGATACGTCAGGTAACCTCTGTGCTAACACAGGTTGCCGATCAAAAGAAAGAGGCGGGCGCTGCCTAATCCGAGAGCGCACCGCACCTATGGTAAATATCGCGCGGAAACTGGATCATGAAAACGTGATCCCGCGTTGTTTGATTTGATAACCTTTCACCAAGTTAATTTGGTGCTATTTACAGAGAGGATACAAAAATGTCCGCAGATTTGGAAAAAATGATTGATGAGATTAGTAATATGACTGTTTTGGAGCTTTCCGAATTGGTCAAAGCGTTGGAAGATAAATTTGGTGTCAGTGCGTCAGCCGCTCCAGCATTTGCTATGCCGGGGATGATGCCTGCTGCAGCTGCTCCGGGCGCGGAAGAAGCTGCTGAGCCGGAAGAGAAAACGGAATTTGACGTTCAACTCAAAGATTTTGGTGGAAAGAAAATTCCGGTTATCAAAGAGGTTCGTGCTATTACTGGGCTCGGCTTGAAAGAGGCTAAAGAGAGGGTCGAATCCGTGCCCGTTGTCATTCAGGAAGGTGTCTCCAAAGAAGATGCCGAAAAAACAAAGGAACAGCTCGAAGCACTCGGCGCTACAGTCGAGATTCTCTAAGTCTATACGTACAGACCTTGTGTGCTAAAACTGCACATAACAGGCAAACCCATTATGGTTCTTCAGCATGGCGATGCACAAATCCATCGTGCTACGGCGAGCTATAATGGGTTTCGTTTTTCGTAATAAGTAAACTCTTCAAGTGTAGGCATAATTTAGACGGTGCTTACCTGAAATTATCAATCTGCTCAAATGTTCAGTATAATCGACGTTTTTTACCTTGTTTTCAGCCAGCTGGCTGTTGGGGGGTTTGTCCTCCTTTTCTTAATACCAAACAGGTTAGTAGGTGCAAACTTCTATCGCTTGATGGGGGGGATCTACCTACTTGTTATCAGTTTGGCGCGCTGTGCAAACCTTGCCCTTTATGAGCAGCCTGTCACATTTCTTAACTTTTTTCGATATTGGCAGAACCCTGAATCCATTTCTCTCGTTATTTTTTTTCTCATTGTATTTATTTATACATTGGTTTGGTTTTTCAAGATACCTGTTCTCACGCGGATTCTTTTTTCTGGAGGCGTAATTTCCGGGGTAGCATTGATTGTTTTGAGTGCCCAACGCTACCTTCAGCTTATTCAAATCCCTGGGACAATGTTTCTGGTACCGCTTCAGTTCTCAGTGGCGGCGGCTCTGCTTGGTGTTGTTCACACTGGCATGTGGTTCGGACACTGGTATCTAGTGGTGCCGGATTTACCCGTGATCTACCTGAAGAGATATAATACCGTCTTGCTTTATACCGTTTTAAGTATGGCACTTCTACTCTGTCTGAATCTCTTCTTCAGACAACGAGCTACAAATATTGTTTCTTTTAATCTCTTTTATCAGATTATTTTCAGTATGCGGCTTCTCATAGGTATCGGTGGGACGCTATTTCTCTATTTTATTATATGGGATTGCTTACGCCCTAAATCCGTCGCTCGCGATGAACTTGGCGCGACCCGTGCTGCGACTGGCTTCCTTTTCATTGCTATTATCACGGTTTTCCTTGGTGAGTTCTGCAGTCGGTTGTTGTTTTTAGAGATGCGGTTTATCCTCTAATTAATTCTTGTACTCTATATAGAATTTCATTGTAATTTAAATTGAAATATGTTAAAATAATAATATGTGTTATAAGTTTTAAGGAGGCATACCGTAGTGAAATCTCAAATCTTTTATGAACCCGAATCAATGAGTCTTGAAGACAGACCGGTACCGGCACCGGGCGACAATGATCTGTTAGTTCAAGTGCGTTCAGTAGGCATCTGTGGTTCAGATGTCGCATACTATTTCGGTAATAGCTCACTTGAGACTGATGATGGTAAAGGTCCACTTATCCTCGGGCACGAATTCACTGGCGAAGTCGTTGAAGTTGGCAATGAGGCAGGAACAACTGGTGGATTTAAAATCGGCGACAGGGTTGTTGTTAACCCTGTCCAATCGAATCCTGATTCTTTCTGGAGCAAGAAAGGTTTGTCCAACCTGTGCCCGGAGAAACGCGTCCTCGGTGTAGGCGTTGATGGCGGTTTCGCCGAATATGCGGTTTCTGACTACCGTTGGACGGTCAAATTGCCGGATAACGTTACTTACGACCAAGGAGCGCTAACAGAGCCTCTAGCCTGTGGGCTCTATGCTGTCAACAACCTTAATGCTGAAGAAGAGCAAACTGTTGTTGTCTTTGGGCCTGGACCTATCGGTCTGATGATGGTACAAGTCTTGAAGAGCCGCGGATTGAAAACCGTGCTGCTTGTTGGAACCCGCGATTATCGATTGGATTGTGGTAAGTCGCTCGGGGCAGACGTAGTTATCAACGTTGGTGATACGAACTCTCCACATTACGTTGAAGATTTGGGAGCTGCAATTCAGGAACTCAATAACGGAGAATTGGCAGACCGCGCGATTACAGCGACCAGCTCCCTAGATGCTATTCACTCCGCTTTAGAGATCACTGGTAGGCACGCGACCGTCGTTATCTTCGGACTCCCTGGCGATACAGATGTCATGCAGGTTCCAATCCTTGATACCATTCTTATGGATAAAACCATTAGATTCTCTTGGCTTGCACCGGATACGTGGGAAGAAGCGGTACAACTCATTTCGAGTAGTGATGTAGATATGGACAAAATTATCAGCCATGAGTTCTCACTTGAATCGCTTGTTGAAGGGATAACGAAGGTACGCAACCGAGAAGAGGGTTGTACAAAAGGGATAATAAAAGTCTCTGCCTAGGCTGATAAGTAACATGGGTATCCCATTTTTTATCGTTTTTCTCCTTTCGATCGCTTTTTTGTCACTTGGGATAACTGGGTGGGGCGACTTCGTTTCGGTGGAGTGGGATAAGCAGGATTTATCTGAGGCAACCGGCGATCCCCGGGCTGTCTCCCCGTATCTTAGTTTTCAATCTAATTATTGGGCAATAGCACGGTGTTTCATGGGATTCTCGTTGTTTTTGGTGAGTCTTTATTTTATGGGTTTTTTTCTCTATCTCGAAGAGCGAGAAAGCGGACGAATTATGAAAAACGTTAAGAGCTTTGCCAGACTCCGCCAGTTTCTTGAACGACATGAAAAAAGAGACAGACGGCAATGAATTCTCTCATACAATCTCTTGCTAAAGACCTCAAAGGGTGTCAGGTGTTGGTAGTTTATGAGGTCGCGCTCTTCATAATATGCTGTGCTACACCGAACAATACTGATATTGATCCAAAGGCGATAGTTGGAATCTAGATTTTCGATGAAAGTTCTGGGAAGGTTGCTAAAGATTTGTCTGCGGATGGCAAAAGGGGTAACTCAGGAGAGCTGTTAGCTTTGCCGGTTCTGCTGATGTGAACACGCCAGTGAATAAGCTGAAGAAGTGGTATTTTGTCGTCGATACCTACAATTACACTGAGTCTGAGCTTTACATTGATACTACATTTAAAGCAAACCTCAAACCAAGTCGTTGTCCAGAGAAAGGGTTACTGATAGTCAATAGTCTGTCTCCGGCAGGGCACGGGCGTGACAGAGCCTATTTCAGATGCCGCATCGACGATTAGGCGAATTGGTAACGACATAGGACGTTTTGAAAGCACTTTGAAGAGGTAGATCCCGTCAGCATGAAAGAACAATTAAAAAACGACTTGCTTCTTCGCGCATCGCGGTGCCAACCGGTGGAGCGCGTACCTGTATGGATGATGAGGCAGGCCGGAAGATCAGATCCGCTTTATCGGCAGATTCGGCAAGAAATTAACCTCCCTTTAGAACGACTTTTCCGAACCTGCCCTACACCTACACCTATATTGGACACTGATATAGCTAGGGTGGTCGAAATCTCACTTCTGCCGAGGCGCATTGGTGTGGATGCTATTATCGTCTACAAAGATATTCTTACACCGCTTGCCCCGATGGGTGCGCACTTCCGATTTAAACCAGGGCCTATCCTGAGTTCACCGATTCGGACTCAGGCACAAATAGATGCGCTTCAGCCACTCCATGAAACATCGATCCAATTGGCATTTACTGGACGGGTCATTCGTGAGCTCAGCGAAACCTTGAATGGAGAGTTACCGCTCATCGGTTTTGCCGGTGCACCTTTGACGCTGGCCTTTTTTCTTGTTGCAGGAGAAAGTCCTATTAAGCGTGGTACCGGGGTATCCGAGAAAGCAACTCTTGTTTTCCAAATGATGGAAGAGGCACCTGAACTCTTACATTGTCTTCTAAATAAATTGACAGATATGACAATTCGTTATTTAAACTACCAAATCAGCCAGGGCGTTCAGGTGGTGCAACTGTTTGAGTCGATCGCGAGTGTTTTATCGCGCCAGAGGTACAAAACTTTTGCATATCCGTATCACCAGCGAATTTTCGCTGAAGTCAACTCAGAAACGCCGCGGATACTCTTTGCAAAAGAGTGTTCTTACCTTGATTTAATGCATCAGAGCGGGGCAGATGTACTGAGTGTTGGAAAATGTGTTGATCTCGTCAAAGCTAAAGCCTTGACAAATGGTGCTGTCGCTTTTCAGGGGAATGTTGACAATGATCTTCTCCGAGATGGGACACTTGATGATATCACATCAGCCGTTGAGACTTGTTTGAAACGCGGGGGTGGGATTGGACATATTTTGAATCTGAGCCATGGTCTTCATAAAGACACACCTTTTGAAAATGTTAAACATTTTGTCAATATTGCGAAAACGCTGTAGGAAAATTAATGAGAAACGTTTTGGCAAACCCCTTTGCCCCGCAACAATATGGGCAGCTCGTTAAAGTAACGAAGCGTGTGTATCTATTTCGGAATATCGTCAACTCCTCTATCATTATTGGTGATAAAGGGGTTGCGGTAATCGATACACAAGTAAATAAAAGGATGGCACAGCGGCTCCTTAACGCTATTCGCACTATCACAGATAAACCTATTCTATACGCTATTAACACCCATTATCACTGGGATCATACGAATGGAAATACTGTTTTTCACGGAATAGGAGCAACTGTTGTTGCTCGTGAAATGACAAAAGACTTTATGGTAAATAGGTCCCCTCGGCAAGAGGCTTTCCTCCGTTCTCGCGGTTTTACCCTTGGGGATGCCCCCTTTCTTCCACAGGAAACCTTTGAACATGAAAGAGAACTCGATTTAGGCGATCAACTCCTTCATCTTATCCACTTAGGAAAAGCGGAAACAGACGATGCAACTGCTATCAGAATTCCAGCCGAGGGATGCATTGTCTCTGGTGATACTGTCATGACTGGAAGTTTTCCTATCTTTGGGCAACCTGTCATGAACGAGGGGCTCATGGCGAACCACGATTGGATTAACACAATTCAAGAGCTCCGCACATACGATCCGAAACATGTACTGCCCGGACATGGCCCTTTAGCACATACAGCAGAAATTGATTTGTTGCTCCAGATTGAAACCTATTTTTTGACAGAGGTCCGGAAACGTTTTGAACAAGGCATGTCCTTGGCAACATTGTTGGCTGACATAGAAGCTAACTTACCCGATTGGATTCGGGATATCAATGAGGTTTGGGGAACCCCGCGTTATGCCATTTTAAGAGTATACCGTGGATTAATAGATGATCCGGAGTTAGGTTGGCAACACCTCAAACCCTCCGCTATTCCAGCTGCTGACCCTGAAACGCTGCACCAAAAGACACACGAACTTCAACACTTTGAATCGTATTGTGAAACTGCTGAAGAAGTAGCAGAGGGTGATGACTTCGGTTTAGCTATCGCTGTTTTAAAAAGCGGCACCGAAAAATATCCGAATCTACCTGATGCATGGACAGCTTATGCAGATATGCTCACACGAGCATCACGCACAGTCTCGAGTGTACTCGAAAAAGGTGATTTCTTTGCTGAGGTAGAAAGGGCTTTGAATATCGCACTTGAATTGAACCCTGATTATGCCCCGGCCCATCTTCTGCGTGGTTACAACCTTATCCTATCCGCTTACCGCAACGGCGATGAAACAGAACCAGGGCTTGAGTCTATCTATAAAGCCTTGGTTGCTGGGATCCAGGGCACACAACTGGCACAGGCCTACTTTTCTATCGGTCTCGCGCATCGGACAAATGGAGACGAAGAGCTGGCACATGAAGCGTTCGCGAAGGCAATTGCTGCTGACCCAAGGTTTATGCCAGCACAACTCGCTAATATGGCATAGGAGAAATACTGAAAATGAGATACGACAGTGTTTTGCTCATTGCATTTGGGGGACCAGCCCCTGGATGCTGTCAAAGATACAGTAGTGATACATGTCCTGGGGAAGCCTATTGTTTTGTGCAAGGAATTGTTGGGACGGCCGAGTCTCAAATAGAACGTATAAAAGATATTACTGCACATTATGTCCAATTAGGTGGTTTTTCACCATTCAACAAATTAACTTTCGAGCAAGCGACCTCATTAGAAAACGCGTTACATAAACGAGCTATACCGCTTCCTGTTTATGCCGGATTTAGGCACTGGAGCCCCTATTTAAAAGATGTCATCGCGGAAATGGCACAGAAAGGTCATCGTAAAATACTCGGAATCATCATGGCACCGCACCAGTCCAAAGTTAGTTGGGAGTGGTATCAACAAACAGTAAAGAAAGGTATAGATGCTGTCGATGGTGAGAAACCGACTGTTGACTATCTCGCCCCGTGGTACACACACGAAGGCTATGTAGGTGCAATTGCTGAAATTATTAAAATGGCATGTGGTGACAAATTGGAACGCGCTGAGCTTGTCTTCACAGCACATGCAATTCCGAAAGCGGCGGCGGATACCTCACCTTACACGCAACAGTTTAGAAAAACCGGCGAAGCGGTTGCCCAAGAGATAGGGAAAACCCGATTCAGTCTGGTGTATCAGAGTGCTGTAGAAAACAGCCCAATACCTTGGACGCAACCTGATATTAACGATTGGATTAGAGCACGTGAAGCGAAGGGTGTTGATACCGTTGTCGCATCTCCAATCGGTTTTCTTTGTGACCATGTGGAAGTTCTCTATGATCTGGATATAGAGGCAGTGGAAACTGCAGCAGCGTGTGGCGTGGATTTTATTCGCGCGGGAACTGTGGGTGCCCATCCTAAATTTATCAACATGTTAGCGGACTTCGTTTGTGAGAAATCTGTGAGTAGATAGGACTAACTTTGCACTTCTGCAAATGTAGCGATCAGAAAGTGTCGGTAAAGTGGTTTTGGATTGAGAGGTTTTATGTCAAAAAATTCGGTTAGGAAGCATGCCGTTGTTGTCGGTGGTGGTATTACAGGACTAGCAGCATGCTATCGCTTGCAACGCGTGGCGGCAGAGCGCAATATTCCGCTTGATGTTACACTTCTTGAAGCGACTGACCGCGTCGGTGGGGTTATTCGTACTGAATATCGCTATGGCTTCGTCCTTGAGCACGGTCCGGATGCTTTCATTTCGACAAAACCTGGAGCGAAGGTGCTCTGTGAAGAGCTGGGTATTGCAGATCAACTCATCGGAACTAACCCAGAAGTTCGTCGAAGCTTCGTTGTCCGAAACGGAGAGCTTCATCCGGTCCCTGAAGGCTTTTACATGATCGCACCGGGGTCTTTCAAGCCGTTTTTGAAAAGCTCGCTTTTCAGTTGGCGAGGTAAGCTGCGAATGGCAATGGAGCTTTTTGTTCCACCTCGTGGTAGAGATACGGATGAAGCCGTAGCGCACTTCGTCAGACGGCGCCTTGGGACAGAAGCTTTCGCACGAATAGCACAGCCTATGATAGGGGGCATCTATACCTCAGATGCCGAAAACCTCAGTCTGAGGGCTACCTTTCCAAGATTCTTGGAGATGGAAGACACGCACGGAAGTATTATAAAGGCGCTTCGCGCACAAAAAAAGCAGGCATCCCAAACCAGTCAGGGGACAAGTGGTCCTCGCTATAGTCTTTTTCTTTCATTCAAATCTGGCATGCAAACCTTAGTTGACGCACTCACTGAGGCTGTTTCGGATTCTATTCGAATAAATGCCAAAGTAGAACATATCCGGCATAGTCAAGACGAGGGGTGGTGTGTTTCACTATCTAACAAGAAGGTGCTCAAGGCGCAATTCCTCTGCTTTGCTCTACCGGCACCACAGACTGCGGCACTCCTCCGAAACGTTTCCTCTCCACTTGCCACGCAAATTAGTGGGATTCCCTATGCCTCTTCGGCAACTGTCAATTTAGCGTTCCACCGGGCAGATATCACACACCCGCTGGATGGTATGGGATTTGTTGTTCCTGCGACTGAAAACCTGTCTCTCATCGGTTGTTCATTCAGTAGCATCAAATTTGAGGGGCGCGCACCAGCTGAACATGTTCTGTTACGAGCTTTTGTCGGGGAACCGAGGGCTAAAGAGTCTGAAAATGAACTTATTGAACTCTGTCAAGCAGATCTAACGCGGGTTCTCGGCATTAAAAGAGATCCACGATTTGCTATCGTTAGTAAGTATCCAAAGGCAATGGCACAGTATCAAGTCGGACACGAAGAGGTCATTAGTGGCGTAGAACGGCTCGTTGGAGAATTGCCTGGATTTGCGATCTCAGGCAATGGTTATTATGGGGTCGGTATCCCAGACTGTATTCGCAGTGGGGAACAAGCTGCGGTTTCGCTCTTAGGTGCCTTGTGAGGAGGCGTAATGCCCTTGATACGAACGCCCCGATGCTTCACAATCGGTGTTAGTTTTGCGGTTCTCGGATGTGCTCTAGCTCTATTAATTGGTAACCTGGTACTTCATGCTGAAAACCGTGCCGACCCGGTAGTAGAGGCGTATCAAAGCTTTAAGGATGGGAAGTGTAAAAGCTGCCATCCTGCAATCTGGAGAGAATGGGAAAATTCGATGCACGCGAAGGCATGGGTTGATGAGATCTATCAGGCGGCGGCAAGCCAAGTCTCAGATAGAGAGACGAAGTGTGATCAGTGCCATGCCCCTCAACCAATTCTTATTACAGGTATTGGGAAAATGCCGAAACTCAGAAATAGGCAGCGAGAAACTGGGGTTTCTTGTCTAGTGTGTCATCTTGATGCAAGCGGTGCGATGCACGGGCCTCCTGCAAGCGCGGAAACCTACTTTCATGCCAACTTAACCAATCCGATCTATACGGAGCCAACTACTCTCTGCGCTACTTGTCACGGTCAGCCAAGCGTTCCTGAACACGACCAAATTTCCAGTTTTCTCAGTAGTAGGTTCGCTGAAGATGGGCAAGGTTGCGCGACGTGTCACATGCCGGTTATTACCCGATTACAAAGCATAACAAGTTATGAAAGTATCAAAGGGCGGAAACATACTTGGCGTGGTAGTCGAAGCGTTGCCCAACTCAGGCGTGCTGCAGGTCTTCAACTTGAATACAAAGCAGGAAAGGTGAGTGTAAGACTCGGGAGTAAGACGGGACACATCCTCCCAGGCGGGACTTTGCGAACTATCATACTTGAAGTTGCACTTCTTGCATCAGATGGGACTGAACGTCAAAAACAAAAGATCTCAATTTCTGCTGACGAAGAGAACCGTCTGCTTCCAGATGAAAGTAGGTATTACATTTTTGATGTTCCATCTGCTACAACTGGGGACACAATCAGAGCACGATTGAGGTACCGATTGACACCAAAAGCGCCGGAATCTGCTTGGATGTTAATGGCAGAAGCAATTCATGTTCTACCTTGATACATTTGGGATCCACTAAGTTTTCATATTAGGTAAGGGATCGAAACCCGGCAGCAGCTTTAGTCTCGGTGTGCCCGCTAGATAACATCCGCTGATACCGATTTCAGGTGTGCTTGTTAGGGTTTGAAAGTGGAACTTCAGAAGAAACCTAGTAACCCAACACGCCGGACATTCGTTCTATTTCTGGAGAACCGTGCTATTGACAATCAAGATGGAGCTTCTCAGTCTATAATCGATGCAAGCGTCTTAGGTTCTTGGATAGCCTATTGTCAATGCGGTAGACGCGTTGTGCTCTGCGGACTATTACCGGCTTTCCGATCAGTTGGGTCCAAATAAGGCACAGTTCCGAGCTCCACAGTTGTCTCGGGAAGTATTAGGATTTTGAGGAGCAGGAAACCGCCTATGTTAATCTGATTTTTCAGATTTAGTCAAAATGAGATTATCTTTGATGCATTTTCCCTTGACAGTTTAAGTGTTTTATAGTAAAATGTCAGGTAGCTTATAGGTTTCTACGTGAACGTTCGAAAATCTCCAGAATAGGATTGAAATTTTGATTTGACATATTTTAATGGTTGTGGTATCATATATAAGCAGACTGCAGTTTAATCGATAGAGATACTAAGATGATATACCGATGCGGCGGGAGCAAATATTCACCGATTGCATAAAAACATCACGTAATTGCAAGTCAGTTTGGTTCAGAACATTTGTCCTAATGACTAGATATGTCTGCTACGTAGCGATTAATTAAATGGTTGCTTAATTTTGTTACCTTTGTTAGAATAAATAAAAAATTCCCGCAATGTCGAGCATAAAAGTTAAGTCTTGTTTTCCACTTACGTTTGACTTATGTTTTATGTGCTACTGACTCTATCCGAGGGATACATCGGTACCGGGGAATTTCAAGTTCGTTGGTAGAATGTTATTTGGATGGGCAGACATCTACCCCGATCGCTTTTGTCGTATTCGCGCTTACCCATCTAAAACTCAGTACTTAGTCTCGCTTGCGCGTAGACTTAATGAGGAGGATAAGTTAATGAAAAAACGAACACTCGTTTGTTTTTTGATTTTTACTTTGTGTGTTTTTTATAGTTCAATTCCGAACGCTGTTTTCGGGCAGGAAGTCTCTCTCGCCCAGCAAGTGTTTGACAAGCACAGCGAGACGCTCCAGCGTGAAGATATTCAGGCGGTTTTGCCCGATGTTCTTGAGGGGCTGAAAGCACCAAACATTCAGGCCCTTTTGACCCCCCAAACCATTGCGATCGTTGTCGCAACTCCGGATCTCCTAACACAGTTTGTTCCAGATATAGATCAGCAATTTGTGGCGCTTTTGAAAGAGGATGTTGATCTCCAAGGGCTGCTCAGCGATCCGCAAGTTCAAGAATTGCTCCAAGATCCAGCAGCAATTGACGAACTTGCAGGATTATTGGGTGTTGGTGCTGAACCTCCAGTGGTGGAGCCCCCAGTAGTGGAGCCTCCAGTGGTAGAGCCCCCAGTGGTGGAGCCCCCGGTAGTGGAGCCTCCAGTGGTAGAGCCCCCAGTAACAGTCCCAACTATAGATCCTTTTGAGCCAATAATGCCCACGAATGATTTCATTTTGGGTAAATCAAGGCTTGGCGGTCTCTCTCTGAATGCTGCTTCTGGAAAAGGTCTTATTGAAGAGATTATTCGAGCATCTGGGCTGCCTTTTGAAGCGAGCACTCTGGTAGATGCAATTCTTGACCTTGTTCCGCAAGGGATTTTCCCGAAGAAGCAGATGCGCCAGATTTTGATGTCCAACCGTCTCTCCATTTTTGAACAAGAAGCGAAGCAATTGGATTTCGAGAATTTCGGAAATGCCATAATGCCGAACTTTGCTGATTTTGCCTATTTAGAAGCCAGCAGCAAACATGTAACAAGAGATGGTTTACAGGTTTATATGCGTGTACCCGCGAAGGTTGGAGGTGTTACGTTTACGCTCTCAGGTGGGAAAACAGTTCCGGGTACCGAAGTTACCATGGCTGAATTTCAAAGCGATACCATTTCTTATACTTTCCAGTTAGATGAAACGCTTGCTGCTACCAACTTACCTGCATGGCCCAGTTTAGGTGCTCAACTGTTTTCGAGCGTTACGCTCCGGTATTCAAATACTGGCCCACAGGGAGACTACATAGCTGTTGATATGCAGCCGACAACTGGGAAAAATGGCGTTGTTTGGGAATCAGAAATAGGCATTCCACCTAAAGGGAGTACCTATTACTATTTTGAAGTGATGCTCACTGAGCCGGTATCCTTCACGACGTTGGACCGTGAAGCAATTGCAGCTATGGATCCAACTACTGTAAGCTTAGCGGATATTCTCAGTGCCACGAAAGAATACACAATTGAAGGTTGGGCGATGCCAGATCCAAAGAACCTTCAGATGGTCAATCGTGGTATTGTCGAGGCGCTGTTTACCCCTGATTTAACACGTGTGCTTGATGATGTGCTGACATCACCCAACGCCGCAAACATAATCCTAAAGGTAAACGCGGGGCAGCAACTCAAGATAAACGAATTTTTGAGTGTTGCTACGCAAAAGCAACGGAATAGGATTACGAGTATAATCTCCCGTAATGCAAACAGAATCACAACTAAATTTGAAACTGAATTTGATCCGATGTTGGCTTCTGTTTTTACTGTGCCACGTGTTAATATGCAAACAGAATCCCTTTGGATCGCACAAATTGAAGATATCGCTGATGGCAGCTACTATCTAGCGGCTGTTGTTCATGATGCCGATGGTAACCCGCTTGATCAGGTCCAAGAGATGGTCACTTTTGATACGACTGCTCCGGAGGCTCAGATTCAGATTATGGATGGCGGGAACACTGCAGGATATACAAATGCAGAAGGTGTCTATGTTGCTACTGCTCCTAATGCTGGTCCTGCAGCTCTCAACATCATGGGTATGTCGAAGGGGAATGACGTAGGTGCAGGCAGGGGATACCTTTTTTATCAAGAGATTGCCTTGGATGCAGATGGAATTCCTCAAAGCACATGGATGCCATTAACGGTTGAGTCCACAATCTTGACATCTAGGATTTGGTCGTCTGTTCTGGAAAGATTCCCGCAAGAACTTGCTTCATTTGTGAAGATGAATTTCCCTGAACTCGTCGGTGGTTTGGACGATACAGCGATAGCAGGACTCTTAGGTAGTCTGACTCCTGAATCGCTCTTGGCCCTACTCTCGCCGGACTTAATCCAACAGTTTGCAAATCCATTTCTCAAGAGTTTAGAGCCTTTCATAGGACGCTTTCAACTCTCTGACTCTCAGAGCCAAGCGATAGTTGATGCTTTGGGTGCTACGGTGGATATCGTTGACCATCTGTTGCCAGTAACCTTTGAACCCTCTGAGCATGTGACCATGCCCATCCAGGGTGAGCATATGTCTCTTATGATAGGAGACTACGGGATTCGAGCAATGGGGATTGATATGCTCTTCAATCTCGGGGTCTATGCTGAACCTGCCCGGCTCAGGATTGTCGTGCCGGAAACTGATG
This sequence comes from Candidatus Poribacteria bacterium, assembly GCA_964291315.2. Taxonomy (GTDB): domain Bacteria; phylum Poribacteria; class WGA-4E; order WGA-4E; family WGA-3G; genus WGA-3G. The sequence goes on from OZ219750.1 coordinate 583,704, forward strand.
CAGCCAGCGTTACAGCTGTCAATATCGGCGACCAGAATGGCGATGGTGATGCTAATGACCCTTATGAAAACGGTATGATCTTCGCGGATACTACGGACGATGTAATGTTGACCGTCACTGTGGACAATCGTACTGTGCATCCTGCTTCCATCAGTGTGCAATATATGGATGCAAACGGGGCATGGCAGATGATCGGTGAAGCTCGTGAGCTAGCTGAAAATGAAGAAGTATCTATGTATCAGATCAGCTGGAATGTTACCGATTTTGATGCCCTCGTAGCTGCAAGTGATACGGTTATGGTTCGGGCCGTGGCAACCAATGCCCTTCAACTTACGAGCACGTCAGAGCCGTTCGCAATAAAACTGGATGCTGACGTTTACCCTGCTCCTTTTGACGTAATAGCGCTTGCACTTGATGCTGAGTCCATTACGAAGACAAATCCAGATAGCGGGGGCCCCCAAGGCACGGTCACAATCAGTGGATATACGCCGCAACGGACAGATCCAAGAATCACTTCTTTCCGAGTGAAGATTGGGGACGAAGTATTTACAACCAGCGAAGGCACCGTCATTACCTCGGAAGAATTTGAGAGGCTTGAAGACACGCCTGACGTTAGTGACGATCTCCTTTATCTGGCAGCTAGAGCTGTCGCAGAGGGGGGAGCCACAGAATCTCCGATCTATCGGGAAGACTATCCACCGTATCTAATGAAATGGACGGTTACGGTAGATACGACGCGTCTTGACGACACTATCACCGCGGATAGCTCCGCAGCTCGCGATGCCTCCAAGGACGAAAATAAGCATGTTGTGACTGCATCCACAATGACAGATAGTGGCGAAATGCCGGCACCTGAGAATGTCAAGAGTCACTTGTCGGTTGATAATGTTGACGATGTTGGGCCAGTGGGTCCCACAAACATTACCGCTGTCACCAATGTTGCTGATGGGGTTGATTCTCAACTTGTTGAAGCAGATGAGGACGGAAGTTATATGGTCGGTGGGATTGTTGATGAGGCGGTTCCATCTCCGATGGATATGCTTACTATTGAACCGACGGCCGATGCTAAAACCTACGCATCTGTGAAATTAATCCAAACCGATGCTGATGGGAACGAAACTGTGACAGATAGTGAAGCCGGCGATTTGAACGTTACAGTTGACGTTGGGATGCTTGAAAATGGAACATATATGTTCCATGCTCTCGCTGTTGACGAATTTGGTAATGTGCAAACCGATGAGTCACCGAAAACTGTTGTACATGTGATGAACTTCCGCCTCTCGGATATCAGTGATTTAATGATCACAGCGGTTGATGGGCTGGAGGTAGCGGAAACGCCTGTTGAACCTATAGCGCTTCGGGATTCGCTCACAGCTGGTTTCGTTGTTGCTAACGGCTCATTAGCTACAGAACATCTGAGTGCTAGCATTAACGGGAATGCGGTCGCTAGTGAAAGTACAGAAGATCCAGAGATGACCTTCTCACTTTCGATGATGGACCTTTCAGCAATGTCGGACGGTATGTATACGCTAGAAGGTATGGTCAACCGATGGAATGGTTCAGTGTCATTCCCGTTAGCTATGATTAACCTTGACAGTACGGGTCCGATGGTTAAGATTGAAACGCCTTTGGAAGATCATACGATTGACAGTTTACCGACTGTTTATGCGACCTATGAAGATGGTACGGGCGTTGGTGTTGACAGCACAGGCAAAGAGGGCTTGGCTTGGGCAACAACGGAACTTGCCGATGGACCAACCGTTATGTTGGTGCGTATACTGCCTGAGCAAGGTGACCAAGATATTATGATTGACCAGATGGCTATTGAAGCTGATAAATCCACCTTGGTTTACACCCGTGATGAACAACTTCCCGGTGGTGCCTACCGCGCAACTGTCAAAGTTGCTGATGTTCTCGGTAACATCGGGGAAGCCTCTGTTGAATTCGCTATCAGCGGCACTTTTCCAGCCGTTGCGATTCACTCACCAACTTCGGGGCAGACCGTCAAGGACACCACCCCACTGATTAGCGGTGAGATCTCGGGGGCAGGCGATCTTGAAATAACCATCTTTACTGTTGACGGTGTGGATGTTACACCTGAGGTAGACGGGAACCGATTCTCTTATACGCCTGTTGCAGCGTTAAGCGGTGGGGCACACACTGTTGTCGTTGAAGTCACCGATGGTGACGGTCGAACAGCACAGACATCCACCTCTTTCACAGTGGCGACAGACACAACTCCACCTGTTATCTCTGAAGTCGCTCCATCTGGAGTCATCAAAGGTGATAGCTGGATAACAATTTCAGCGGTTGTTTCTGATGAACAATCCAGTATTGTAAGTGTGAAGTTTGCTATTGACGATAAACCGTCCCGCTCCGTTCCGCTTGCTCAAATTGCGGAAGGACGCGCTCAAATTGCGGAAAGCTTCACAGCAGGTGCACATACCGTAACTGTCATTGCAATTAGTGCGGGTGGCACGACACAACATTCGTGGACTTTCACGTTAGAAGTCGATAATGTCGCACCTACGATTACCTCAATCACTCCGACAGGAACTATTCGTGCTGGACTCCCGGTAATCTCCGCGAGTGCCAACGATGAATCTGGGGTGGATAAGATGGGTATTGTTGTGTTTGACAGCGACGGTGAAGAGGTAAAAGGCGATACCGAAGATGATGGTGAGGATGATGTTGAAGGTATCACACGCTTGGACTTCATTCCTGAGGAACCCCTTGATGAGGGAACTTACACGATTGAGGTTCGCGCGACTGATACAATCGGTAACTCTGCTACGGCAAAAAGTACTTTTTCAATTGACTTCGATACTGCTGCTCCGGTTATCACAATGTCATCGCCGCAAAATGAGGCACGTCTGACCGAACGGCGCCCTCAGATTTCGATAACCTACGCTGATGCTGAATCAGGGATAGATGTCGATTCTATCCGCTTTGTTCTAGATGACAAGCTGATTAATGTCAAACCGAATCAGAAGACGGCATCACAGTTGATATACACTCCAGATATCGATCTCGCTTTCGGGAAACATAGCGTCAAACTTGAGGTTTCTGACATGGCACATAAAGAGGGCAATGTCTCTGAAAAGAGCAGCGGCGCTCGTGAAGCAAACATGGCAGTCCATGAGTTTACATTCTATGTTGAGAGTGAGGAAGGTCCGGCGTTGGCCTCGCGTCCGATAAATGCACCTAACCCGTTCAGAGAGAACACGCGTATTTCCTTCACGTTGACTCGACAATCTACGGTGAGTATTGTCATTTACGATATGACGCTGCGACCTGTCCGAGTCTTGGTTGATAACGAAGTATGGGATGCAGGTGAGTACATTGGTACGAACGCAATCGGTTGGGACGGAACTAGTTCTTCTGGCGAGGATTTGGCTCGAGGTGTCTACTTCTGTCAAATTATGGTAGCGGACGGTTTTGAACCGGAGTATGTACTTCTCAAACTTGCACTGACACGCTAAGTAAATGGCAGTCTGCATGTCGGGAATTGGACGCTTGTCTAGTTCCCGATGTGGACACTGAAGGAGGATATAATGTTAATGACAGAACAAATCGCTAAATGGGTTTCCAAAAAGGGCCCGAAATTGTTATGCGGTTTACTACCCCTTTTCTTTTTTATCCTAGCGGTGTCACCGGCCAGTTTTGCGGGAGTGGATGCCATGCCACATCTGCGGCTTGGTGCCGGTGCACGCTCGATCGGCTTAGCTGGTGCATTCACAGCAATTGCTGATGATGCTACTGCAACCGTTTGGAACCCAGCAGGACTCGGCTCCGCAGCGGATTTAAGCCTCAACCTTTCAACACAGCAGCTTGATTTTGATAGGAACCATAACTTCATTGCATTGACGAAAGCTCTTGGTTCATCGGGGGCCATCGGCCTCGCTGTCACAAACGCGGGTGTCAGTGGCATCCAGCAGTATGACGAAAATGAACGCTACGGTGGAGAATTCGACTACAGTGCGAATGCTTACTCTCTCTCTTATGGCATCGGGTTCGGAAATTTCGGTATCGGTCTTACAGCCCGCCTGTTAACAGACAGCTTCGGGGGATCCGATGTTGAAAATCAAAGTGGTTTTGGGGGGCTAGATGTCGGAATCATGGGACATGCCCTGCATATCGATGTCGGTGAAGAAAATGTGCCAACCTTCCACTATGGGCTTGTTGCGAAGTACCTCGGGGCCTCCCTTGGTGATGACACTGTCCCCATGGTTATTAATCTCGGCTTAGCCTACAACCTCTATATGGGTAATGTTGTCACATTTGCCGCAGATATTGAGCAAGAACTCGTAAATCTTGACCAAAGTGCCACGAGTTTGAAGCTCGGTGCTGAATATACTATTCTCACTTACAAATCTACTGCTTTATCCATCCGTGGCGGGGTCAGAGCATCGCGCGATACCCAAAACCTCTTCGGTGGTTTTGGTGTCAACATCGGTGGGCTGCAGATTGATTATGCTATCCAAGATGGTATGGCGAGTGAAATCAACGGGGTCGGATCAACTCACTTTGCTTCTCTCTCTTATAGGTATTAAAGGAGGAAATTAATGAAAATGATAAGAGGCACGCTGAAGTTAGCACTGATTCTGTACATCTGCGCAGCACTCAGTGGTGTTTATGTGTTATCCGCGTCGGCGAAAATCACGCCGCATGATGGCGATGACAATACTATGCTCATCACAATTGTAAAGGGAGACACACTTTGGGATCTCTGCCAACAACATCTCAAGGATCCACTTCGCTGGCGTGAGCTGAGTAAGTATAACGACTTCACCAACCCGCACCTCATCTATCCGGGCGAACATCTGCGAATTCCTGTCGCTATGGTGAAAGAACTCGTTGAAGTGGCTGAGGAAGATCTCGCTAGTTCCCAGGAAGAGCTTGAGAGATTAAAAGTGGAATTAGCTGAATCGGAAGCAACGCGGGATAAACTAGAATCAGAAATTAGTGGGCTCAACGAGAGTATGGGACAACTCAAGGCGCAGCTTAAGGCTCTTGAGGACAGCCTGAAATCACAAGAGCAGCTCATCGATGCAGTTGGTCAATCGGGCGAGGTAATCGCCTTGAGCTTCAAAGAAGTCCTTACAGCAAATAAAGATGCTATCCTTGATGCGATTTCTGGTCTTGACGAACGTCTTAAAGCATTGGGGAAAATGCATGAAAAACGGAAAATGGAAGCAGAAAAGACACTCGCACGTGTCGAGACTATCCAGACGCATGTGAAAACGCTTCTAACCTCCGTTGAAAACAACCAAAAAGCGATCAGGGAAGTCAAGATGATCCTTGAAAATGCCAAGGGTGTGCACGAGGAACTTTCCTCATCCAAACGTGGGTGGGTGTTCCTGACAACTGTCGCAGCTGGCATTGGGTTGTTTGCTATCAATGCTATCGGTGGGCGAGGCGAGTAATCGAAACGCATCACCTTTTAGGCAGGGAAGGTGTTAAATCGCCTCCCTGCTTTTTTTATAGCGTTTGCTATTTTAAAGGCTCTGAATATGTCAGCAAATGTCTCTAAACATCCTCAACCTCCCTTTACTCAAGTAATGTCCCTCTCCGGTGATAGAGTTGGCAGTAAAGGAAGGTTCCGATTCGCTGGATTCGCGTGGATATCTGATGCAAAAGTCATCTTTGTCCAAGGCGATATGCAAAATTTGGAAACACCTCCGGAGTGGCGGCAGCTGTTACGTCTGATTAACCTCGCGCATCGTCTCAGAAGATCTATCGTTTTGTGGAATCTTCCTATTATCCATATCGCTACAAAACAGCGTAGAATGTCGTTAGCCAAGGCACAGGTGATTCAGAGGGTCGAATTGGCGCTACTAAAACTACCACACCCTATTATCGCAGTTTTTGACGAAACTTGCGATGGTGTTTATCCGCTTTCCGAAGCCTGCTGGAACGATGGTATTGTACTTGTGTCGTCCTTAGGTGCTCAACTTTCTGAATCTGGTAAGGTCAAAATGGCTCGACATCCAGCAGAAATTGCACCCGCGATTGTCTATCTTCTCTGTCAAGCAGCAGCTATTCCAGCTGCGGAATTAATTGAAGATCGAAGCGCGTCTCTGCATATGTTTGTTAAAAGCAGAACAGCGTTTTCGTCAGAATTGCTATCCTAGTGAGGCACTTTTGATGTTCGAAGCAAAATTAAAACCACACTTTGACGTTATTCTGTCTGTTGTCGCAAATAAGATGGTCGCACTCGGAATTACAGCAAATATGGTGACGCTTTTTGGATTCGTCGTCAATCTCATTGCCACTTTTTACGTAGCAACCGGACATCTCGCTATAGGTGGGATTTTAATTTTATTTGGAGGCAGTTTTGATATGATAGATGGCGCGGTTGCTCGTGCCCAAATAAATCTCCGAGCCTCAGGTGCACTCTTGGATTCCGTCATTGATCGTTATTCCGAAGGTTTTCTCTTTCTTAGTGTCCTTCTCTATTTTTATAGTTTGGGAAGTTTGATTGGAATAATTCTTGCCTTTGGTGCCTGGTTTGGTTCAATCCTGGTAAGTTATGTGAGGGCGAGATCTGAGGGACTTCAGATTACTTGTAAGGTTGGGCTTATGCAACGTCCAGAGCGTATCGTCTTACTTGGTGCTGGCACACTGCTCCAAGGACTGTTGTGGCACAAATTTCCAATCATTCAAACCAACGCTCTGATTCTACTCTGTGTGCTTGCGGTACTTACACTCACAACCCATATTACTGCACTTCATCGACTCGTTTTCTCGTATCAAGAATTGAACCGCTAATCTCCTCCTCCGCTCTGCCAAAGGAGGCGAGTCGCAAAAGCGATTACAGCGGCAATGAGCATCACTTTTATCCATTTTTCCCCTTTTGAGACCGCCCAATGACTTCCGAGCCATGCCCCGCTTGCATTACCAACTGCCAGTGTCGGCCCTAAATACCAATTGATTTTGCCTTGTGAAATAAAAATACCAAGGGCAATTACGGTATAAAAGAAGATAACGAAAACTTTAATGGCATTCGTCCGGACTAAATCCATACCGGTGAAAAGGCGCAAAGCAGTTATAATAAGCAAACCAACACCAGCTTGGATGAATCCACCATAAATTCCGATAAAGAAAAAAACGATCATTACGATAATTTTAGAATTCTTGCTTCTGTTTTCAATCCTGTCTTTCAAGCGCTCCGTTGGATTAAGTAGTGTTAGGATCAGCATAACAAGCATCACGACAGCGAGGATTAGGTTGAATACCGAGTCCTTGATATCGATGGCTATTATAGCACCTATTATAGCACCGATAACCGCTGGTATGGCGAGGAAAATGCTGTAGTTAAAATCAGATATCCCCTTACGGCGGAATCCCATGATGGCACTGAAGTTTTGAAAAAAAATAGCGATCCTATTCGTTCCGTTTGCGACCGCAGCCTCGAGCCCTAGGAAGATTAGCATAGGTAGGGCTAACAATGAACCGCCGAAGGCAACCGTGTTTAAGAAACCTGCAGCAATGCCCGTGCCAAAGAGTAAGAGGGCGTGAAGAAAGTTGAATTCCACTTTAAACTTTTATTATCTCCGTTTTTTACTAGCTTCCCACTTCCGGCCTGTAATGACTGTCGGCTTTCAGTTTTTGAATATCAGGGGCGCTGCAATCGCAAACGTTTTGTCTGCCACAAACTGATCTTGTTGACTACTGATAGCTATTTTGTTGACCTCCATTTCGCAATTCCAATCAAGATAAGGGCGACAAGGTTTCCTACAATGATCGCGCTTCCGAGCCCTACCATACCTAAGAAACCACAAATCTGAATTAGTCCGTTTCCAAATGGGCATTGCCAGTTATTTACGAAGATCGCACGGGCAGAAATTAGCACGCCGATTATAAAGCCGATACCGGCAGCTACAGCGGAAATCATCTGTATTTTTTTTAAACCAGGAAGCTGTATTTCAAACATAGAGGTTCCTTGCTTGTCTATGCTGTGCCGAGGTACCGATCTCGGCCTTGCACTAGAGCTTCTATTTTCCTGTCCACTACAGAGCGTTGGAGCATCCAAAAGCCGCAGTCCGGATGCACCCAACCAATCCGTCCTCCTCCCAACTTCTGTTCTGCTTTTTCTATGCTGACTGCTACATCATCAGGTGTCTCAATTGGATTAACTTTTACGTCAATCACCCCAATACCAAGAACGATGTCTGACGAGACTGCTTTGAGTGCTTCTAAGTCTGCCTCGGGACGGTGTTTGATCTCTAAAACAAGGTGGTTACATCGAAGCATGTTTAAGAAGTCTATGAGAGCAGCCCAGTTCCCTTTCTGGATGACCTGTCCTCCGTAGTTGCCGAAGCAAAAATGAACTGCCTTTTCCCCGTTAAACGCGTCTAAGACAATATTAATCGCCTCAGCGGCGCGAGGTCCGTCTTCTGGGTTCCCCGGTATATTTGCTTCGTCTATTTGAAGGCACACACAGTCCAGCTCGCGCACTTGTGCAGCTAATGCTTGTGCCAAGTCCGTTAGCAGTGCATCAAAGTTGCCGTAATGCTTATCTAGTAGTGTCCGAGCAAGCATGTAGGGACTTGTTACTGTAAATTTGATATCTTTACCGGCAACACTTACAGCTCGCTCACAGTCAGAAACAAGGTTTAATGTACCTTCGCCTAACGCACCTTCAACGATGCCTGCGGGCTTTGCACGAAACGACATCGTTTGCATCTGTCTGAATTCATACCATTCTTGTCGTCCGACTTCTGTTCTAACACCAGAAAGTGGTCGAATGAAATAGTCGATCATTCCGTTGGTGTTTGGATGGTTGGCATCAAACCGATAGAGTTCGCCGTCGGTCGGTAGTTCAATGCCGTGTTGTCGTTGCGTATCTACAACAACTCGGGTGGCATCAAGAAGGGTTTGCTCCGTTGGTATTGATGAGAGCCACATTGGCACCGGATAGGAGCCGACAGTTGTTGTCAAAATTTCTGGTTTTTTGGATATATTTTTCACGGATTAACTTAGTTGTCCACCAGCTCAAAAGATTCGAGTTCAAAAACAGTTTCTACTGTGACATCGTCTCGCGTCTGTGCCTGTGTAAATCTAATGATACCGACATCTGGCGCGACCCATTTTTTCACGACGGTAATATCAAGCGGGAAATTTTGGTTTTCTATATCAAATCCCCATCTAAAAGACTCTTGAATTTGAAAGACATGATCAAAAGTTCCGGCGGGGACAGTCGCTGTCTCTTCTGAAAGCACTTCAAATTCGTCAATACCTTCACCAATCGGAAAGAGTTCCGGGACTAATTGTGCCTGAAATTTGACTTGCCATTTATCACCTGGAATGAGTGGAAATTGATAAAGTGGAAGGAACGGGACGAATAGGATTGTATCACTCGTTCCTGATGTGGTATTCTGTGCGTGTTGTAAGATCTGTGAGATCTCACCGTTTTCATCAACCTTCGTACCGAGGTAAGAGTAGTTTACAACGTTTTCTAATCCTTCAGCCTTACTAGATTTCTGAAGGACGAAACTGTCAATAGTGTTTCCGCTCGCGCGTTGAATCTGGATGGTGTCCACGATTTCAAACGTAATTTCATTACCACTTGCGTCTTTATAGTGCCAAACATTTCCGACTGCCAAGGGATAATAGTCTCCAGGGCGTGTTCTCCACACTTGGATATCAAGTGTACTCTTTGTAGTGTTTTCACCATCTGTGACTGTAACTGCAATCTGGTATTTTCGTTCGGTTTGTGGTGCCTGCCAGAGGGCACCAGAGGCGTTTTCCGTTAATTCTCCGTCTGTGGTAGACCAAGTATATGATAAAGTATCATTCTCAAGATCAGCGGCTTTCAGATGGATTTGCACTTCTGTTCCAGGTGCAACGACATCTGCTTCAGATTCAAATGTTAAAATGCTCGGTGCGCGGTTGCTGTCACTCGGGGTCCCTTCACCGCAGCCCGCGACGACACTAATGAGCAAAACCCAAAGGATTTTCCAAGCGTTGGTTGCTTTTTTGCTCAGCATTGTATTTCACCCCATATATGCGCCTTTGCCACACAATACCCATAAGCTCCGGTGCTAGGTTCGCTGGGAAGTATCTTGGTCAGGCAAGATACTCGCTTTTCTCATGAGCGCAAAGGTTTTCCACGTAAGACTTCTCTGCATTGGGTTTCACCGTTTCCTGTTATATTGTAAGCAAAAGTGTTCATCAATCGATCGTTTTCTGAGTTGTTTGGGGCAGAACCGTGGATAATGAGGGCATTAAAAAACACACCATCCCCTGGTTCCATTTCCACAGCAACGGCATCTTCACGTTCTTGGTAGTGCCCGGGTAAAAATACCCCAAATGTTTGCTGTTTCTGTTCATGCTCTTGTAGCCCCCAATTATGGCTTCCAGGCACGAACTGTATACACCCGTTCTCAAGATTCGCTTTGCTTATGGCTAATTGACAGTTGATCATCACCGGTTTGTTATTATCATTTTTCCAGTACGCGTAATCCTGATGCCATGGAATAGCGGTACCATCGCCGCCTGCTTTTGGCAGCAATTTGCTGTGATAGAGTGAAATGTTTCCGCCCATTAATGCTTCTAATATATTCAAAACTTCATTAGATCGGAGCAGACGATTGAGTGTTCGACTCACTAGTTCACTATGCATTAACTGCTTGATACGCGGTGGGTGATTCTCTGAGTCGTTGTAGACTTCCCAAGAAATTCCAACCCCCTCTGCAGGGTGTTCAGCCATACGATTGTGTATATCTTCAATCTCGACCCGGATTCGCGAGAGGTCTTCTGAAGAAACAAGTCTTTTTTTTAAGAAATAACCGTTTGTTTCATAGAATTTCAATTCTTGATGCGTAAGTCCCATACAATTTCTCCTTATCCTATTGAGTGGAACATCGGTCGCATTTCTAGTTGTACACTTGATTCGTAAAGTGCTACCGACTCCTCCTCAAAGATTATACAATTTTAAAGTATACATCAAACCTTCAGAAAAATCAAAGTATTTTCGAGTAAACTGTGTCTTTAACCACATCATCTCGAAAAATGGTTTACTTTCTTTCTAACTCCTGCTAAAATAGGAATAGGTTGGATTTGTGTTCTTTTAGTTGATTTCTAGGTGTAAGCATCTGCTTGCCCCTGTTTCGAGTGCCGTTTTGCGCCACGTTCCAAGTTCTTCTGAGTGAATGCTGGGAAAGGGAGTTAAAATTGCTATGAACTATACACTTGAAAATTGCCAAAAACTTGTAGATGACTGGATACATACTTTTGGAGTCCGCTATTTTTCAGAGTTAACCAATACCGCTATCCTCATGGAAGAAGTAGGAGAATTGGCACGGATTATGGCGCGTCAATACGGTGAACAGAGTTTCAAAAAGAACGAGAAAGACTTGGATCTCGGTGAAGAGATGGCGGATATTCTTTTTGTACTGATTTGTCTTGCAAATCAAGCAGGCGTTGAACTTGAGGTGGCATTCAAAAAGTCTATGGAAAAGAAGACACGCCGCGATAAAGAACGACACAACGAAAACTCCAAACTATTGGAAAAAACAGTGTAGTCTCATGGCCTGCTCAAGGAGATCGACAATGACGCTCCCTAAAAACCATATGTTTTTCTTGTTCAGTTTGTTTTTTCTCGTTAGTGGGTGCACACTTTTCCCCAAAAAAACGTCTACTTCGGTGGTAGTTGACCCGCTTGTTGAGCGAAACCGCCAGTGGCGCGAATACGTTGAAGCTGGCAATGATAAATTGAAACAAGGAAATCTCCAAGACGCTCTTACTGCTTATGCGCATGCTGTCGCAATTCGTCCGGACTCTAGTGACGTACATTACAAGATTGCAGAGATATATTTTCAACTTGAAGAGTACGAAAACGCAAGGGACGCTTTTCTTGCTTTTCTGACGCTGAAACCGAATAATGTCACAGCTCTGAATTACGTCGGGTACATTTCTGAGAAACTGAGTAACTATGCTGCTGCTGCCGAATACTACGAACGGGTTTTGGAAATTTCGGCTGATAACCTATATGCCTTGAATCATCTCGGTTTATCTTATAAACAGCTAAAGCGTTTCGATGAAGGTGTAGCGGTGCTTCACAGAGCGTTGTCGATAGATCCGAGATGTGAACGGCCCGAATGCAGAAATTTGCATAACTACTTGGGGCTAATTTATCTCGGACAGGATAAAATTGGTGAGGCTATCGCAGAATTCCGGGAGTCAATTCGGTTATTTCCGACAGATACGTGGGCAAGACAACAATTGGCAGCGATTTATGAGAATCACCAGCGTTACTTTGAAGCTCAGCTGCAATACCAGCAGCTTTTGAAGATTGAACCAGACAACCTACTTGCCCTCACACGACTTCAAGCACTTTCCGAACTGAATATCAACCCAGTGCAGCTCCTAGATGTGCTTCCTGTTACACTTCTGCATCCGGATGTTGAGTCCATTGTTGCAAATGCTCCGGACGCGAGTGATTATCCGAACTCCGATACTCTCGTTTTGTTCAACCATTTCAGCCATGATGTTTTACCGACAGGACAATCGCGTTATACAACGCATCAGGTCGTTAAAATTCTTACTGAAAGGGGCATCCAAAGATATGGAGATATTGCTATTCCTTACCAACCTGCATCGCAAAATATTGGGGTTAATATAGCAAGAACAATCATAGCAGATGGCACAGTTCTTCAACCGCCTAGCGAAGCTTATAATGATGTAACCCCTCCCGGGTTATTGGCCTATAATCTCTATTCAGACACGATGTGGAAGGTAATCTCTATGGTTGGTCTCGCCCCGGGGGTTTGTATTGAGTATAAAGTAACGCTTGAGGATAAAGTCGCTGGTGGTAAAACGTGGATTACAGGAGGTTATAATTTTCAGTCGACAGAGGCGACCCTTGAAACGAGTTACGCCCTTCAGATACCGAGAAAATGGCCTCTTCAGTGGCAGATTGCTAACATCCCGTTGCAAAACTCTTTAAAGCCGCAGGTTTCCTATACGGAGAATGATACCGTCATCTATGTTTGGAAATATGGCGAAACTCCTGCGCTGGAACTAGAGGAAGGGATGCCGCATGTTAACAACGTTGTGCCACGCTTGCGTTATACTTCTATTACCGATTGGAGTGATATCTATAGGTGGTATAAGGAACTCGCGAAAGATAGGTATACACCAAATGCTGATATTGAGGAAAAAGTCCGGCAATTAATAAGAGATCTAGAAACGAATGAAGCAAAGATACGCGCTATCTACCATTTCGTTGCCTCAAACATCCGTTATGTTGGCATTGAGCTTGGACAAGGTGCTTATCAACCGTCGCGTGCCGCCGAAGTTTTTCAGATGCAGTATGGGGACTGCAAAGACAAAACAACGCTCCTAATTTCCATGCTTGATTTAGCGGGTATCAAAGCTTATCCTTGTTTGATCAGCATTGCACCACACGAACAAGTTGATGCGACCCTGCCACTTCTCAACCAGTTTAACCATATGATTGCTGCGGTACCTACCGGGATAGATACCTATATCTGGCTGGATGCAACGGCGACTTGTGATTATGGAGAGCTGCCGTATAGTATCCAGGGACGCACCGGTTTCCTCATCTCTGATACACACGGCGTGTTCGTGGAGACACCTATTTTCCCGCCAGAATCCAATCGGCTTGTGAGTACAACGCAATTGGCTGTAAACAGTAAAGGGGATGTGCAAGGCACCATTCATATTCGGACAAGTGGACAATACAGTCTAAATACTCGGTGGACCTATCAACAGATTCATCCGAGAACATTGAGAAAGACCTTAGCGAGTGAGCTCAGCCAGCAATTTCCGGGGATCCGGATAGAGTGGTGCAATATGTCCGACCTCAGTGATCTCACTGTGCCGGTGGAGATAGGTCTCGGTTTTCGAGCTGAGAATCATGCAAAAGTTCTTGGGAGCAGCATACTATTCCCTTTACCCATTGATGAATTCGCTGCATATGCTGAAACTTTTGCTAATGAACAACGCACCTATTCACTGGATTTCGGGTATCCAATGCAAATTGAAAAAATAATTCATATCCAAATTCCTGATGGATGGACGGCTGTTTTGCGAGAGGACATCCATCACGCAATAGAGATAGCAGAACTGAGTCGGCAGTACAGACAAGTTGAAAATGTCATCACATATAGACTTGTGTTTGCCCTTAAAAGTCGAACGCTTCCAGCGGACGCGTATACGGCGGCAAAATCGCTTTTTGTGTCGCTTGTGAGTGAAGATGGAAGTTGGTTATTACTAAATAGGGATCAGCAGAGGGAAATATTAGAAGATCGAAAGGTTGGAAGGGCGTGTACCCAAAATTCCGATGTTCCATCTTTCCATCTAAATTCCGAAAGTTTCCGATAGTCCTAGGGTTAGTTTTTCACGTATTTCCATCCGTCGATCAAGACAGGCAATCCGCGAATGAGACACATTGTGACAGTTACAACAGATAAAATTACACCTGCCAATTTTAGACTGACAATCAATTCAGGATAGACACCGGAATTTTTGAGGGCTGTGACACCGCCGAGATAGAGAAAAGTAATTGTTTTCGCAATACCATAAATGCTACGGCTCGCTCGCGAACTCGTGAGGGCTTGTGTCCACCTTGAGGACATCATTGTGTTTTCACCAAATGCGGTTTTCCCTTGTGCAAATGCAGCACTCCGCAAACCGTCTGTAAAGAAACCACGGGCGATTACGATAATTGGAATCCAGATTGGAATCAAACCCACAACGGCGAAGTAAACCCAGAAGATACATTCAACAATACGGTCACCCACTATATCGAACAGTGCTCCAAAATCCGAGGTCTGATTCAATTTTCGGGCAACATGACCGTCAACTGCATCGAGAAATAAAATCAATCCAATCACGGCAACAAGCAGCATGTCTAAATAGACATGTTGTCCGAAGAGTGAAATCACGACGAATACCAAGATTAATCGGAAAAGCGTAATCAGATTTGCAATCATTTTTCTTCTCCTTTGTTGAGTGAGGGCTCCTGGGCCTCAGTTCTATTTGGGTTTAGTGTTTTCCTTGATTTGCCTTTGTTTTTTAAGTGTAACGTAACTATATTATTAAACGCAATGCTAATTCCACGAATGAAAGGAGACCTATTCTATGAACAAAAATAGAAACCCTAACATTGTTCTTATTCTAAACGATGATATGGGTTTTTCTGACTTAAGCTGCTATGGTGGCGAAGTCTATACGCCGAACCTTGACCGGCTTGCCGCTGGTGGATTACGGTTTACGCAGTTTTACAATACCGCTCGGTGCTGTCCATCCCGTGCGTCTATGCTGACGGGGCTGCACCCGCACCAGACCGGAGTCGGACACATGATGAGCGACGACGGACTTGAGGGCTATCGGGGCGATCTCAATGATAGATGTATCACTATTGCCGATGCGGTCCGTTCGGAAGGTTACTGCACATATATGAGCGGGAAATGGCATATCTCTCGGCATATTGGCGGAGACGGTCCCAAGCATAGTTGGCCCTGTCAATGCGGCTTTGACGAGTATTACGGGATTATCACGGGTGCAGCCAATTTCTGGAAGCCGAACACCCTTACCCGTAATAATACTTGTATCCAGCATAATGAACTTCCTGATGACTATTTTCTCACAGATGCTATTAGCAATGAAGCAGCAGCGTTTATCCAGAATCATACAGAAAAAACACCAGAGCGCCCATTCTTCACCTATGTTGCTTACACAGCACCACACTGGCCCCTTCATGCCCACGAAGAAGATATCGTACGCTATAATGGACGTTTCGCTGCCGGGTGGGACAAGCTGCGGGAAGAACGGCTCTCACGAATGCGGGCGATGAAGATTTTAGATGAGGCGTGGCAGCTCACCGCACGAGATCCTTCGCAGCCCCCTTGGAGGGAAGTGCAATATAAAAAGTGGAATCAGCGGCGTATGGAAGTCTACGCTGCGCAAATCACCCGGATGGATGTAGGGATAGGGCGAATTATCGACACGTTAGAGAAGACTGGACAGCTCGACAACACTCTCATCCTCTTCTTAGCTGATAACGGTGGTTGTGCCGAGGAACTCGGTGGCCCCCCGGCGCGACGCGACAGCGGTTCACTCATTAGTACTGAAACGACTTCTGATGGAAGACCTGTCTATCGTGGTAATGATCCAGATATCATGCCCGGCCCTGAAACTACCTATCAGAGCTACGGCGTTCCCTGGGCCAACCTATCCAATACGCCGTTCCGTGAATACAAGCATTGGGTTCATGAGGGTGGTATTGCTACCCCGTTGATTGTCCATTGGCCGGATGCGATAAAAACAGTGGGGGAATTGTGCCGTCAGCCCGGACAACTTCCAGACATCATGGCGACGTGCCTTGAGGTTTCAGGGGCAACCTATCCTGAAGAACACGATGGGAAACCGATTTTACCCTTAGAAGGAACGAGTTTAGTACCGATTTTCGCGGGGAAGAGCAACAATAAAGAGGTACTTTATTGGGAACATGAGGGCAATTGTGCAGTGCGTCAAGAGAATTGGAAACTGGTTTGCAAATTTCCGGGTGATTGGGAACTCTACGATCTAGCCGCCGAACGCACAGAGATTAATGATCTTGCCGCCAAGCATCCGCGAAAACTCAGAGAACTCGTTGGACTTTACCGAGACTGGGGTAACCGTTGTCTTATCTATCCATGGGGCAAACTTCAAGAACTCCGCAGACAGCGGCGTTAATACTTGCTGGGCCGCTTCGCTTTCAGATCGTTCCGCTTCGGTTATCAGTGCCAGGTTAGTGGCAGTAGGAAGATTCGCCTTATAGACTGATTGCTCAAAGGTGGCGTAGTAACTTGCTCGGACTATCGGCAACTATTTAAATACACGGAAGCATTTTCAAACAGACAGGGGTTGGTACTTCTGTTACGTGGCCTGTTGCAGTTAATTCCCCGGTTTCTTGGTTGACGGCAAACGTCACAACAGTATCTGTCTGTTGATTCGCTGCAAAGAGGAATGTGCCTTCCGGATTCACAGCGAAGTTTCGCGGAGTTCTTCCTTGAGTGGATTCATAACCGATAGGACTCAGCTCCCCCGTTTCTGCATCAATCGCGCAGATAGCGATACTATCGTGTCCACGGTTGGATCCATACAAGAATTTCCCGGAAGGGTGGACGTGAATATCGGCGCAGTGGCTTCTGCCGTCGAAATCATCGGGAAGCGTGGAAACTGTCTGAAATTCTGTAAGTGTTCCCGCGTTCGCGTCATACCGGAAAGCAGTGAAAGTTGAATCCAATTCGTTAATCACGTATGCATATTCCTGATTGGGATGAAAGTCAAAGTGGCGGGGGCCAGCACCTGGATGCACGCGAGCCCACGGCTGTGTATTGGGCGTAAGTTTGCCATTTTCTGCGTCTAACTGATAAATAAGAATTTTATCAATCCCAAGGTCGGGCGAGAATGCGTAACAGCTGCTGGCATCGATCATGATTGAGTGAGCGTGTGGTTCCATCTGCCGGTCTAGATTGACACTCGATCCTTCATGCTGGACAAAATCAGAGGCTTCGCCGAGCCGCCCGTCTGATTCTATTGGGAAAGCTGCAACACTCCCACCTCCGTAATTCGCCACGAGCAGACATTTACCGGTAGCGTCCGCGCTCAGATGACAGGGGGCCCCCCCACTGGTCGAGCGTTGGTTGAGGTAACTAATCTCCCCTGTTTCTCGATGAATGTAGAATGCTGTGACGGCACCACTATTTTTGCCCTCAAACTCGTTGAGTTCGTTGACTGCAAAAAGATACTGCCCGCTCGGATGTATCTCCAAAAATGATGGATTCTCAACGCCTGTTATTTTGCTGCTGTATTCTAAGGCGCCGGTCGCGCCATCTAAGCGGTAGACGTAAATTCCCTCGCTGTCTCCGTGCGTATAGGTACCGACATAAACAAAATAGTCTTGGTGGTTCTGATTTGCCATTGATAATCTCCTTATGAAACTTTAAGATGAATTGTTTTTTCTTCGCTCTCGCTATAACCGATGCGGATCGCTTTTGCTCGTACGGTAGTTTCGCCTTCTGGTATACGTAGCGGACCGGTATATAACTGCCAGCGTGTATCATCCCCTTGCTCGGTTGTGTAGGCAATTGATGCACCTTGTGTGGAGCAGTGGAGTTGTAAAGTGAAAGGTGTTGACCATTCGTAACCCTCGTGTACTACTGTTGTACCGGGTTGTTCGGTGTTAATCGGAATAAAGATAGGCCCCGCTGTTTGCGGCTGCGTACGGTCAGGATACCATTGCTTGACCATCTGCTCTTCGGATATGTCTCCCATGTCCCCGAAATCTGTCTGCCACTGTGACAGTGCATCGCGCATTCGTTTCAGCACATCCTGATGTTCAGGGTCTGTCGCCAAATTGTTGAGTTCATATCTGTCTTTTTTGACATTGTAAAGTTCTTCAGCGGGACGTGGAGAGCGGAACATAACCGCCTCATCGCCCTCCAGTTTTCCCTCTGCATACAACCGCCACATTTCCTGCATAATCGGATGCCGATTACGATATGGAATCCAGAGCAGATATGGTTTTTCAGGGTAGTAATTTCTAATGTATTTATACTTTTTGTCACGTATAGCACGTACCATATCGTAAGATTCATCGTATCGGTCGCGCGTCGCGAAGATATATTCGCGTTCAACCTTTTCTGGCCCAAGGAAGGGGTGCCCTTGTAGATGTTCAGGTGACTTTACACCGCAGAGCGATAGAACTGTTGGACCGAGATCAATCAGACTGACTAATTGTTCGCTGACACTACCAGCGGTGAGCGCATCAGGCCACCTTACAATCAGTGGTATACGGATACCGGCATCATACGGCCACCGTTTTCCGCGAGGCAGTCCTTCACCGTGATCGCTCCAAAGAAAAACGATAGTATTCTCTACGAGGCCATCTTTTTCTAGTTGATCGAGGAGTTCTCCGACACGGGTATCAGCAGTTGCAATGTTATCATATTGGCGCGCCAATGCTTGCCGCGCTTTCGGTGTGTTGGGCAGATAGGGTGGTAATTGCACGGCATCAGGGTTTGTGGTTGTAGTCAAAGGACGGTCCCCGCGTTCCCACATACCGCTTTCGTGTGTAACCGTTGGGTTGAAAATTGAGAAAAATGGTTGACTTTCTTCGCGATTTCGCCAGTGTGCAGTGTCGCTACACTCATCCCATGCTGTGATAGGGGACGTAAACTGATAGTCGGTTTTGCTATTGTTCGTACAGTAATAACCTGCTCCTCTGAGGTATTCGGTGAAGACCTTGACGTATGGAGGCGGGAGTGCTGAATATGGGGTTGGCAGTTTCGGCGTTTCCGCGTTCGTGTGTGTCGTTCGCATGTGGTGTGTACCAATTGAGGTCTGATACATACCGGTAATGATTGCAGAACGGCTCGGTGCACAGACACCAGCAGTCGAAAATGCATTCGGAAACCGGCACCCACCAGTGGCAAGCCGATCAATATTGGGCGTACGGGCAAGCGTGTCCCCGTAACAACCAAAACGAGGCGTTGTATCCTCTAAAGAAATCCAGAGAATATTTGGGCGGTCTGGCGTGTTCATTGTAACTCCAATTTTTTATTAATGATCGTACTCCAAGCAGCGATTTAAGTCAAGATATATCTCGGAATTATCCAGGGCCATTCAATTCCGATGCGGACACATTCCACAAGTTTAGGAGATAAAATTTAAAAATTTGATAAGTATTTATAGATAAACTGTAATTTCAACAGCAGTAAAAATTTAAAAACTTGACGAATGTTTACGGATGAAGTACAATTTCCACAGGAATCTGAAAAAGAGATAAAAAATTTGACATTTTATATTTCGTTGATGAGCTAAATATTTATCAAGCTCGCGTTATATAGAATAGAGATGGATTGCCAAGGCTTCAAAACACCTTTCAGATTTTGCCTTCCATACAGCACAGCAATCCGCGAAAACAGAGAAGTTTAAAATGTTGAAAGCGTACTCCAAGAAAGTTCAAGCCAAGAAGGCATACGCCCCACCTGAATTTTTCCCATTGGGTTGTGCCACGTTTCTCGCCCACGGTTCTTGTGATGTTGGGTGTAACTATGAAAAAAGTGGGAATCAGAAAACAATCTTTAGTTCCAATCGGTAATGTGTAGGGGGACAAAAATTTGAACGCGTCCAAAAAGAAACTGATTTTGGGGAGTGGCAGCATAGCGATCCGCTTGTTGGGTTATCTCAAACCCTATTGGGGTATCGCCCTTTTATGTGTGCTCCTCCAGATCGTTTACCGGGCTACCTACTTGGTCAACCCATGGATAGAAGGGCAGTTGCTGGACCGGGTCTTTGGAGCGAAAGATGCCGATTTTCTACCTGTCCTTGTGAGTTTGTGGATGGGTATCGCCCTTGCGACCTATCTCACGAATCTGGTTTTGGCGTATCTTCTGAGAAACGTCACTTGTCAAACCCGCCGAGATATGCAACTGCAGGTTTACCAACATTTGCGGTTCCTCCCGTGCCGTTTCTACGATAATCACACAACGGGGCAGATCATGGCTAACATCAGTTCCGATACAGAGTCGGCTGCGGGAGGGATTTTGTCAAGTGGCTGGATGCTCCTCTCGGGGATTGAATTTGTCATTACTCTGACGTTTGTGTTCGCGGTGAATCCATGGTTGGGGCTTTTTAGTATTCCGTTTGCCTTTGCCGTTGTTGGGCTCCCCTTTCTATTTCGAAGGCCTGTGCAAAACGCTTCGAAGCAGGTCTTGCAGGAGAAAGAGAGCATTTCGTCAAGGCTTCAAGAAGGGATTGCGGGCTCGAGAGAGATAAAAGCCCTCGGTCATGAGCTGCGAGACATGGGTCGCATTCGGCGTTCAATAGACACCCTCATTCGTGCTGAACTCTATCAAACCTTAATCGGGGGCCTGACGACCCTTGGCCCCCTTGCTTCTTGGTTGGGCCATCCGCTTTTCTTTCTCATCGGTGGGAAAATGGTGCTGGCCGGACACATCAGCGTCGGTTTTTTGTGGATGGCAAACCGTTATTTACATCTGGTCACCCTGCCGCTACATCGGGTCGCCCAGGATGAATATCCAAAGCTTCTCCGAACCGGGGAGGGGGCAAAACGGGTGTTCGCTTTCCTCGAAAATCGAGCCGAACCCAACGATAGTATTGAGGCTGCTGACTTGCAAGGAAGTGTCCGGTTTGAAGGTGTCCATTTCAACTACAATGGAACTACAGAAGTCCTTCAGAACGTCGGTTTTGAGGTGCAGCCCGGTCAAACCGCGGCACTCGTGGGCCCCAGCGGTGCAGGGAAAAGCACGATTCTCAACCTGCTGCCGCGTTTCTACGAACCCACGCAAGGACACATCTTGGTTGATGAACACGATATCACGACACTTAAATTGAGAACCTTGAGATCGCAGATCGGCACGGTGTTTCAAGATCCTTATCTCTTTTCAGGTTCGATTGAAGAAAATATCCGAATGGGTGCTCGACACCCGGAAAACGTGAAAAGGGAGGACATCATAGCCGCTGCCACCGCTGCCACCGCCCACGGCTTTATCACGCAGCTCAAAGAGGGCTACGCCACAGAGATAGGCGAGCGGGGCATCAAACTCTCCGGGGGTGAGCGGCAACGGATTGCCATCGCTCGTTCCCTGATTCGGAATCCAAAGATTCTCCTTCTCGATGAAGCCACTTCCGCACTCGACTCGGAGACAGAGCGGGGTGTCACGGAAGCGTTAGAACGACTGATGAAGGGCAGGACCTCGTTTGTAATTGCACACCGATTGTCTACTGTGCTGAGCGCGGATGTGATTCTTGCCGTGGAAAATGGGAAAATTGTGGAACAAGGCACACATCAGGAGTTGATAGCCCGCGGCGGGCTCTATGCCCGGTTGTATCGCTTACAATTTGCGACCCCCGGCGATCCAAACGATCAATAACTGGTTCATCCACTAGTTCTTCGTTCTAGGATTCTCAAGAAAACGAAAAACTCTCTTCACCTTTTGGAGACATCCGATGCATTTCACCGAAGCTTTCTTCATGAGCTGCACCGCAATCCTGGCAAATAAGATGCGTTCATTGCTGACGACGCTTGGCATTCTCATCGGGGTTGCCTCGGTGCTGGCAATGATAGCGATCGGTGATGGTGCGAAGGAAATTGTGCGACAAGACGCACAGAAATTGGGCGGTGCTAATCAGTTTATAATGTTCCGTTCGGGATATGAATGGAAAGGGAATAAATGGGTGAAAGTCCGTCATAACGAATACCTCGAATATGGCGATGTCTTGGCGATTGCAGCGGAATGTCCATCGGTGAGTGCTGTCACCCCGAGAATTTGGGACTCGGGCGGTGTGCTAATTCAAGCCGCAGGTGGCACTGAAACCCGCGCAGGATATAATGGCGTAGATGCTACCTATCAAACTGTCATGGATTGGGATCTCCAAGAAGGACGTTTTATCACCGCTGAAGATGTGGAGAACGCAACGAAAGTCTGTGTCCTCGGGGATGAAGTCTCGACGGCTCTCTTTGGAGAGAACTCCGCTTTGGGACAGGAAATCAAAATCGTAAGAGATGTCGGCCACTACGATCGATATGGTCGAAAAGCGGGGCGGCGTGCCGCAGAACGTTTCACGGTTGTCGGGACCTTTGTGCCGAGAGGCAGGACTCTTCGGTTCGGATCGAGTTTCGACACGCTTGTCTTCCTCCCGATATCTACCGTGCAAAAACGCTTCACAGGTAATGATCGGATTCAGCGCGTCTTAGTCTTCGTGCATAGGGTTGAGGATATGCCAAAGGCGATTGAGGAAGTAAAAGCGGTTATCCGCAAACGACACAGAAACCAAGATAGCTTCGTCCATATCTTTGAGATGCGAAAAGGTATAGCACAGCTAGAAAAAATAAGCAAAGTGATCAAGATTGCCCTCGGCAGCATCGCCGGTTTTTCGCTGCTTGTGGGTGGTATTGGTATTATGAATATGATGTTAGTTGCTGTAAACGAACGCACGCGCGAAATCGGGCTTCGGAAGGCAGTTGGTGCCAAACGCCGGGACATTCTGCTGCAGTTTCTCATAGAAGCAATGATGATGTGTGGTGTAGGAGGCGTGCTGGGTATTGGGTTCGGGATTTTCGCAGGTGAAGGCATGGCACACCTTGCTGTCAACATCGTCAAAATCGTCCTCGAATGGCCGGCGGTTCTCTCGACAGAATGGATATTGATTTCGGTCACCTTTTCTGCGGTCATCGGTATCTCGTTTGGGCTGTATCCTGCGATAAAAGCCGCATCGCTCTCCCCAATGGAGGCACTACGTGCGGATTAAAACAAGGCACTTGATCCTCACGACACCTTCAAAACACACCGCCAGAAAGATCAGCGGATTCTGCCAAACCTCGCTGATTAGACATCAATGAATCAACACCAATATTCGTTCTGTCTGCTCTGTGTTTATTTTGGGCAAAATGGGAATATGAGCGAGGCACCCTAAAAAAATCCGAAAATGCGCTTCGAGGCCAGATATTGCCAAGTTACCCTTTTTATATAAAAATAAACAGAAAAACGGATACGGATTGCTTTAAAATTCAGAACCGTTCAATTGTCGAGGTGTCCTTTACGTGTGGGTATGTCGCTCCACGGTTTCATCAGAGATAGCGTGCCTTTTCACGCCACCTCTGATAGGATATACCTCATTATACAAACGCATATTCTGAGGTGCTCCATGAAAAAGAAAACGGGCCACTTCCTTGGCATATTAGCAGAGTCCCCAGATTTTCGAGATGTCCGCGGCAAACGCTATCCGTTCCCCGCTATTTTCGCCTTCGTCATTATTGTACCAAAAAAGCTCCGTGTGAGCTCTGTGAGTTCGGCCGTTAAAATTCAATTCTGATACTAAATGATTTTCGGAAAAGTATTGCCGTCGTGTCAGGATTGTGATAGAATAATGATATTCTGCAACATGGGCTTTCAAGTTGTTTCCTTAAGTTTAAAATCAAATTCTTTCTGCCTGACCTCGTACTGATATTCTACAGTTACACAATTGAGGTTATAGCATTATGAGCAATTCTCATTTACGTTATCTACACGTTGCGCAAGAGGTTCTGAGACAGATTGAGGCTACACAAGCTGAAGCAATTACACAAGTGTCGGAGATGTGTGCCGAGACAATAGCAGCAGCAGGTCTCGTCTATTTGTTCGGTTCCGGACATTCCCGTATGGCTGTTGAAGAAATTTTCCCACGCTATGGAAGTTTCCCTGGTTTTTTCCCTATCGTCGAGTTAGCTGTCACATTTCACAATCAAGTTGTCGGCTGCAACGGCCAACGTCAGGCGCTCTTTTTAGAAAATGTTTCAGGATATGCAGAAGTAATTCTACGCAACTTTACCTTCGGTCCGCACGACTTTATAATAGTGTTTTCTAATTCTGGGGCGAATATCCTCCCTATTGAAATGGCAATGGGTGCTAAGGCGCGGGATCTTCCGGTCGTTGCAATAAGTTCAGTTGCACACAGTCGTTCGTCTACCTCAAAACACCCTTCTGGCAGACGTCTGTTTGAGGTTGCTGATCTAACGATTGATAACTGTAATCCGCCTGGGGATGCTGTAGTAGAAATACCAAATTTAACCTATCCGGTAGGTCCCACCTCCAGCATCGGGACCCTGTCTATAGTGAATGCCATTAAGTGCCAAGTTGCGGAGTTGCTAACAGCGCGCGGGAAACCGCCTGTTGTACTGACGGGGGCTCATTTCCTCGGCCCTGAAGAATCAGCGAAGCAAATTGAACGCGCTTATGATGATTACAAGGCTCGTGTCCGTCGAAGTTAACGCCACACAATTTTCCGGTTGACTTCTCGCGTGCAAACTTATATACTTTAAACATAACGAAGAGAGGCTGCGTTTACTGAATTGAGCTAGGATCCGCAGGACATTCTGATGTTGAACACTATTGAAAGGATTGCAGTCATGGGTGGAACATTCAATCCGATCCATTATGCACATCTACTAAGTGCAGAACAGGTTCGAACTGGGCTGGGCTATGATAAAATCCTGTTTATTCCTTCTGCTAGGCCGCCTCATAAAGTTTCCAATGTTAGTATTATCGCTCCCGAACACCGGTACCAAATGGTACGCTTGGCAATTGCAGGAAACCTGAATTTTGAAGTGTCACGTATTGAATTAGATCGGGCGGGGCCTTCATACACCATTGATACCTTAAAAACCCTGGAGCAGCAGTACGGAAGTACCCATAGACTCGGGTGGATTATCGGCGCGGATTCGCTTATTGAGTATAAAATCTGGAAAAACTTTGATGAAGTCTTATCGCGATGCGTTATGATTGCGACAACGCGTCCGAATTACGATTTAAATCGAGTGCCGCTAGAGGTGCGCAATCGGGTTACAACATTTCCAGTAACGGGTGTTGATATATCTGCTACAGTAATTCGAAACCGGGTTAGCAAGCGGTTGTCAATTCGGTATCTTGTACCAGAGGAAGTTCGATCCTACATCTATCACCATGAGTTGTATCAAAGGACGTGAAGATATGCAGCATAATTGCAGTATGTGTGGAACAGTTTACGATTTGGCGTGGAAAGAAGGCACCCCTTTACCGAAAAATTTTCCATTCTGTAGTGCTAGGTGTAAAGCAGTGGATTTGGCAAAATGGTTGAATGAGGAATACACTATCAGTACCTCGTTGCCGGGCACGGTATCATCAAACACCGATCAGGAGCTCCTTATCGAATTAGCAATTGACCTCGACGATGATGCGGGTTAAGCGGTAGAGGTTGACGGATATGAACTTACAAGAAATATCTGATAACGTTCTAAATCCACAAAGCAGTAGAACCAGGTCTATATTAGAAGCACTTCGGACACACGCGAAATCGGTTGAGATTTGCTCCTATCTTTCAGCTAAATTAAGTACGGAACGCCTTCAGCATGTTTTTTCTGTACAAGAAATGGCAATTGGCTTGGCACGCGCGCACAAAGCAGATATATGGCACGTTAACCTTGCTGCACTTTTGCACGACAGCGCGAAGTGGATGAATTCCCAGCAGTTATATACAGAAATAGAACGGTACAAAATTTGTCTTGATCCGGTTGAGAAATTAAACCCTTCACTTTTACATCCACTTGTCGGGGCAGAACTAGCGCTAGAGAGGTTTAAGGTAACTGAGTTTGAAATACTTGAAGCGATTCGCAACCATACGACTGGAAACCCGTCGATGGGAATTATTTCTCAAGTGCTATATGTCGCGGACTTTGCGGAGCCGAGGCGTACGCATAGTGGAGTTCATATCGTCAGAAAGTTTGCATACACAGAGTTGAAACGTGCAGTGTATCATGTTGCGCGCGCGAAGATTGAGGATCTGCTACAAAAAGGGGTGATGATTCATCCGAACACCCTTCATACATACAACAAAATGTTTACTAATCTTAGTAATTAATTTCAGAGCCGGTGCCTGTGCACATCCAGCAGTAACGGAGAGCAGTAAGGAAAATCAAATGGCAGAACATAACACGTTAGAGATAGTAAAAACTGCGGCTTCTGCCGCGATGAGTCGGCGCGCACAAGATGGTGTTATTCTCGATCTGCGAGAACTTGAGTGTTTCACAGACTTTTTTGCGATCTTCAGTGGTGTTTCCGATATCCAAGTGGAAGGTATTTCTCAATCTGTCCTTGAGGAACTTGAGACGAATTGGGGCCAACGGCCTTGGCATCAGGAGGGCGAGCGTAAAGCGGATTGGATTTTATTGGACTACGTCGATTTTGTTGTTCATGTCTTTCTTGCCGAGAGGCGCGCCTATTATAACCTTGAACGCTTGTGGTCGGAAGCTAAACGAATTGAAATACCGGAATTAACAATGCCTATGCCTCTAGAGTATCAGTTAGACGACGATTCGGAAAACGCTGTGGATCCGGATGGGGCCTTGGTTTTTGGGAAGAGCTAGGAAGAAACATCTCAGGGGTAGATTGCTTCCTAAAGAGGTAGAGACCTGCGGAAATCAACAGGCAGAGGCTAATCGCAGCTTACAAGGAGCACCGTGACGTTATCTGTGCCGCCGTAGTTGAGTGCTTTGTTGACAAGATTATCGCACGCTTCTTCAAGGGTGGCAGCAGACATAATAATGCCAGCGATTTCCTGGTCGTCTACAATTAGGTCGTGTAAGCCATCGGTACAGGCGACGACAATGTCCCCACGGACAAGTGGGTGGGTGTCAGCATTGGTGGTGACTGTTCGTCTCAGTCCGATTGCTTGTGTGATAATGTTCCGTTTCTCATGGACACGGGCTTCTTCAGACGTTATTTCGCCTTTTTCGACCATTTTTTGGACCAGAGAATCGTCTGTTGTTATTTGTGTGAGTTTGCCGTCGCGCAGAACGTAGAGTCGACTATCCCCGACATGGACATAAGCAAGGTAACTGAACGTAACAAAGCCAGCAATCAGAGTTGTTCCTATGCTGCAGGCTTTGCTACTCTTTTTGGAGGCAGTGTAGATGTGTTGATTCGCTTTTTCAGCGAGGGAGCTCAAAACGCCGAGCTTCTTCATGGGGCCCAAATCGCTATGTAGAGATGTTTCTGCTTGGGCCCACTGCTGAATAATATCAAGCGCGAGTTTACTTGCTAGGCCCCCTCGTTCGTGACCGCTCATACCGTCGGCGATAGCAAACAACTGAAGCTGTGTATCGAAATAGTATCGGTCTTCGTTTGTATCACGAAGTTTACCTATGTCCGTTTTTGCTGCAAATTGCATTTTTCAGCGTCCGTCGCATCAAATGTGATTGATAAAGTAAAAGGTTAGCACATGCTGCATCTCTAAGGAAGGTACATACTCATTCAGAGAAACCGTTTATTTTCTCATAGTTGGTAGAAAAAACGATAGAGTATGAATTTAGTTTCAAAATTCTAGCGGGACCTATTATTTTGTTAATTGAACGTTTTGTGATATTTATTTTTTCTGTTTTGAGAGGACAAAGTGTTACTTTTCTGTGAAGGTCTCTTTGCTTGTGTTATCCTATAAGTCCATCAGACAAAGGGGGACATGAAAATGGAACTACGGTCTATTGTAAAAGAACCTACTGTGCAACTGAAAAACCTCCTACTTACTCTTGTAGTAGTTGCAGCTGTGATTTCACAGCCTGAAAGCTTTCCTTCCAAATGCGGAAACGGCCCCTCTATTACCAGCGATCTCTTAGCGATTGGGTGGCTCGTTCGTCGACATTGCCGAAAATCGAAAGGTTGTTTTGGGCGAGTTCTAGGATGATGGACAGTTTTTTTGGATATCCGGTGTGATCTGCACCGTTGCTGGTCGGCTGGTGGCGACTGTTACTGGTGATTCAGCTCACGAAGACTCCCCGCAGATATATCTGATGGATGTGTCTGCACTGAAGTGAGTTTACTTAATATCGGAAGAGGACTCTGATGCTGCGAGATGATTGTTCTTATGACAAAAGTGGAAGGCTGCCAAGTATTGTCAAATGTGCGTTTGCTGATATTAATGACAAACGTGACGCTACTGTTTTGACAACGGAACCATCATGGGCAGTTGTTGCTGGCATTGCCATAAACCCGAAACAACTTATTTATATTGATGGGAATACGCAAACATACGTAACCGCGCTTGCCAAAGCGTGTGAAGGAGAAGTGGTTTACGGAATCGGCGGAGGTTTAGCAATTGACCTTGCTAAGTATGTTGCAGCGGCAAATGGGCTCCCTTTAGTTGCTCTTCCGACAATTTTGTCAACGGATGCTTTTCTCACTGATGCGACAGGTGTTAGGGAAAACGGGTGTGTCCGCTATCTCACTTCAAAAGTACCCGACACCGTTATTGTAGATGTCGATCTTTTGTGCAATGCTCCGGCCTCAATGCGTGCTAGCGGTGCTGCGGATGTTCTCTCAATTGCAACAGCAATGTGGGATTGGCAAGAAGCCGAGAAAATGGGTAAAAACCCGCCTTGTCAGCAGGTTACACCGCAAGCAATTGATATGGGTGCTACCCTACTTCAGACTCTGCTTGATAACGTCCGCGAGATCGGGCGTGGAACGCCGATAGGTCTGGAGCTTCTACTAGATCTCCTTTGTATGGAAGTTCAACTCTGTTATCTGTGTGGACATAGCCGCGTAGAAGAAGGGAGCGAACACCATTTTGTCTATGCAATTGAAAAATATCTAACGTCTGTTAAGGGGAAACACGACAGTTCCGATAAAAATGGAGGTCCTATTTTACACGGCGAACTAGTGGGGCTCGGCGTTTTGCTGATGGCTGCATTGCAATCTCAACCCTGGACACAGTATCGTCATGCGTTGGAGTGTTTACAGATTAACTACCGGTGCCCGCTCCTTTCTACTGATGCAATTGCTGAGACGCTTGTTGGCCTATCCGATTATGTTGCTGAACATAAACTACCTTACACTGTCGCGACAGCGTTGCGAATTACTCCGGATATCGCCGAACGGACCATACAAACAGTATTGAGTTAAGACTGAAAACTATGGAACAGAAAAACCGCCAGACACGATCAGATCTCCCGATCTCGGTACCGCATGACCAATCCGTCGTAATTGATTCACATAATGATGCTATTGTAGCACATATCCGCCGGGGTAATGTCAGTCTTGCTGATGAAGACTGCCAGAATCCGACAGTTCCTGTCGGAACCGTTGCGTATCTGCGTGGGCCGGTGCCACCCGAAGAGGAAGCAATTGGGATCCAGGTCAATATCCCGAAAATGCGGAAGGGCGGTATTGATGCTGCCTTTTTTGCTGTTGATGTGACACGCGCATGGAAGAACCATCTTGCGTATGCTATGGATGCTTTCGGGTGGTTTGATACAGAAATAGCAGCCAACTACTCGGATATCTGTGTGGCGCGCCAAGCGAAAGATATTCGAGCGGCAAAAGCTGCTGGCAAAATCGCGGCAGTTCTTGCTATTGAAAACAGCGAAGCCGTTGAACGAAGTCTGAATATCCTCCGCGCCCTTTACTTGTTGGGGGTTCGCTCAATCGGATTAACCCATAATCCAAATACGTGGGCATCAACAGGAAATGAGGAGGAAGATTCCGGCGGTGGCTTGACAAAATTCGGTGTGGCGTTAGTCAAAGAGATGAACTGTTTAGGGATGCTTGTCGATGTTTCCCATATTAGTGAGCGTGGTTTTTGGGATGTTTTGGAAATCTCAGAACGGCCCGTCATCGCTTCTCATAGCAATTGCCGGACCTTATGCCATCACCCACGAAACTTGAGCAATGAGCAGTTGAAAGCTCTGGCAGCTAATGGTGGTGTTGTTGGTATTACCTTTGTACCTGGATTTATTAGCGTGGACGGTTGGACAAAAATGCCGCCGTTGGCCCAACTCCTCAATCATTTTGCCTATGCAATCGACATTGCAGGGATAGACCATGTCGGAATCGGTTCAGATTTTGATGGTGGAGGCGACTTACTCAAAGATGCGGGCGAGTTCGTCAAAATTGCGCAGGAATTAAGTGATCGCGGTTATTCCGATGAGGATATCCGAAAAGTGCTTGGCGAAAATCATCTGCGCGTCTTTGAGGCGACGTGTGGATAGCGGATTTCATAGAAGACTGCTATGGTTTTGCCCTAAGAACACGCGTGATAGAACGCCAGACTTCGTCTACCTCGATGCCTTTCATACAGATATTATCTTTACATTTATTTGTAAATTGCTTGCACGGGCTGCAGGATACATCGTGGCGGATGGTTTGGTGTAAGGTTCCAAGCGGCTGAAACCGGATATGGTTGCCGGGGCCGAATAGGGAAACGATCGGGGTCCCGACTCCGGCTGCAATGTGCATCGGCCCGGTATCGTTAGTAACAAAGAGGTCACACTGTTCAATGCAGGCAGCTAATTGTCGCATCTGAAGATTACCGGCAAATCGGACAGCGCGAGTGTTCATCAGGTTCGCAACTCTCCGTACAAGTTCGGCTTCCTTTTGTCCGCCAAAAATGAGAACATCGGCGTCGAAATGTTCTACCAGTCTGTCTCCAATAGCAGCAAAGCGTTCGGGCATCCATTCACGTAACTTCCACCCAGCGCCCGGAAAGAGTCCTACTTTTAACCTGCCATCAGCAATACCAGCTGTATTGAAGATCTTCATAGCGGCTCTCCGCTCCGAGTTATCGAGAAATAGTTCCAATTCCCGGTCTTCCGTTGGAATGTTTGCCGCTCGTAATAGGTCGAAGTAGTGTTCTGTTGTGTGTTTGTTGCCTTGTTCAGAGACACGAACAGTGCAAAGCCAACTCTTCCCAATCCGATCGACAGCGCCACTGAGGTACATTAGCATCTCAGTGCGGAACTTCCGCTGCAGATCAATAGCTAGTGTGAATTTGCGTTTGCGTAAAATGCGGGCGGTCCGCCACATCTCCGCAGTATTTTTGCTTTTGGAAAGTCTATCAAACGTGATTATTTCGTCGAGATGTGGGTTTCCACGGAGGATGTCAGCAGATTGTTTCCCTACGAGCATAGCAATGTATGCCTTGGGGAAATTGGAGCGCACAGCTCGGATAGCCGGGGTCGTGAGTACAATATCGCCAAGAGAGCTGAGCCGAATGATCAATATTTTTGGAGAAACCATCTGTCCGAGTCCATGCTATCATATGTTATCTATCAGTTTCTTATGTGCGAAACAAATTCAACCCAATACCCGTTTTTCAAGACTGTTCAGTGCTTCTTCAACCAATGCTTCTATATCTAAGTTTGACTCTGCGACCTCTAACTCGGCGAGCGAGGCCCGAGTGGCAGGATGCTTCGGCACGAAGAGGGAACAACAATCCTGATGTGGCCGTGTGGATACCTCAAAGGTGCCGATCCGTTGCGCCTTTTCGATAATTTCAGTCTTATCCTCACCGATGAGTGGACGAAGAATTGGAATGTCAGCAATTGCTTCGATGGTCCGCAGGTTCGTCAGCGTCTGTGAGGCGACTTGTGCGAGACACTCACCTGTAACGAGTGCCTCCGCGTTTACCAGGGTCGCGACACGCTCCGCGATACGGGTCATCATTCGTCGATACAACAAAACGCGGAGCGGTGCTGGGGTTCCAGTAACAATAATCTGCTGGAGTTCAGCGAATGGAACTAGATAGACAGCGCTCCGATAATTGAAGGCTGCCAAAATTCGAGCGAGTTCTGTCACTTTCTCCAAGGAAGTTTTATCTGTATATGGATAGCTATAGAAGTGAATGAAAACAGCTTTCGTACCGCGCTTCATCATTTGCCACGCAGCAACAGGAGAATCAATCCCGCCTGACAACATGACAAGCACGTTCCCGCTTACACCAACCGGTAATCCCCCAATACCGGGGATCTTTTCTGTGGAAATATAGACGTTTTTCTGTGTTATTTTAATCCAACAGACGAGCTCCGGATTATGCATATCCGCCCGTGATCCGGTTTTTTCGAGGAGATACCCGCCGACCTCGGCACTGATTTCGGGTGAAGTTAAGGGGAAAGTTTTATCGGTTCGTCTCGTTTCGACCTTAAGAGATGCATGCGGTTTTCCTTGGATTTGCTTTAAGGCGGTCTTTTTGATAGCAGTAATGTCTTTTTCCGTAGAGCAAGCGAGCTCAAAATAGGCGATTCCCATAACTTGTTGCAGCCGTTTCTTAATTTCAAGAATGTTGGCGTTTTCCCCAAGCCGTACGAGAATTCTATCATGAAGTCGCTTTACTTCTGCATAGCCAGTCCCGCGCAGAGCAACTTTGATATTGCTTACGAGCCGTTTTTCAAAAAATATCCTATTTTTCCCTTTGAGCCCAACTTCGGCGTAGTGGACGCTAAACAAGTCTTCCATCATTTATCTCGCGCTAAAAAATTTAAGACAGAGCTTTACAAAGCGCGGACAGCATCTGTCAAGCTAAAATGGATTTTCGCTATATCTTCCAAGGCGGGACTTCCGTGCAATCGAACAAATTTTCTGCCGGCATCAATAACTTGGTGCGCGCCTCGGGGTAAGGTCATTTTATATTTTTCAGACAGTGCATCTATCCGCCTCAAAAAGGTGTCACGAGCAATAATAGAAGCTGCAGCAACCGCAATATCCCGTTCCGCTTTTGGCACTTGGACTATCTCGAGTTCCAGAAAGGTTCGATTGGGGTGTCTACTCGGGGGTTGAGAAGAAGTTGCAAGTTGTAGAGGCGGGACACCGTTTGTCCGTTGCGTGAGCTGGGGCTTGATGAGGTCGTTTTTGGAAAATCTGTCAACCAAAGCGTGTTTCGCGCCTACCCGATCCGCTAGTGTAAAAATTGCTTCTGCATGGAGTGAGGCAAGCAGGTGGTTTAGATTTTGTCCACGTTTGCGGAAGTCATCGTAAAGGGCGTTATAGTCAGTGGGCATTTTTTCTACCACGGCGATATGCTGCTCATAGCGACAGCGTATCAGTTCGGCGAGGCGTTGAACGCGCCGTTGTGATAGTGTTTTTCCATCTGTGATACCTGCAGTTGATAAGGTTTCACAACACTCTGCGTTTACGTAGACAGCTGCCACAACAAGCGGCCCGAAATAATCGCCTTTCCCTGATTCGTCTGTGCCAATCCAAGCATTCCAGTTGTGTATTGTGTCCATTTAATTTTTTAAGCTATTAGTACTGGGTACCCTGAACATTGTTCGTAATGATCTACAATTGTTAAAAAGTTTGCTTTGGATTATGAACGGTTTCTTAACTATTCAGAATCTGCAGCAACGTCTAAAGACTGAATTCCGAATTTCTGAAAATTCGGTATCTTGCTTACCTACGGCTTTGACGCGTTCCGTCAGTTCGGTATCACGTAAATTGCCATCCACATCAAGTGAATCGGACGAGTTCAGGATTGATCCGTCATTTGCCGGGTTTACGTAAAAGAACTAAGATTTCGGAAACCACTTCCTGGTCCACTTCAATCTGTTAGGAGCGGTAAAATGAGAATAGCTCCTAGAGTTTTTTGCGTTGTCTTCGGGGAGTTATCTACCCACACCGGAGAGTTCGACACCACTCCGTTTGCAAGCCTAGTGGGCTCTGTACGGTACACCGTTACCTCTTTGGGTTCATTTTTTTTTAACGTGAACCTGTAAGGCATTTTTTTGACATCAGGGAAGGTGTAGGCACCGTTTCTGTCAGTCATGGTGTACTCTCCGGACCTTTCACCTGCAATGATGGTTACCGTTGCATTTTGCACTGACTGGTTTTCCCTGATCTCGATACGGTCGTTGTAGAAACAACCCACACAGAGCACTCCTCCCTCAAAGTATAAATTATTTTTCTTCTTTTTTCAATTGCTTATTTCTCCATAACAGACAGCATAACCGCTTTCACTTGATAATCTTGGTTATCTGCTACCTACGCCTTCCTTTGCAGCGCAATAAACAGTGAGACACTCTTCGTATATGTATATGCAAGCATTACCGGGTACAACTGCGCCCCTCGTTGATTGCTGGTCTTATATTCTATCGGCTATTGCACCAGATATTTATCGAACCCGCGAATTATACCTTATCTAAAAGTATATCATAATTTAAAACCGGACATCATCTGTTTCCACGGTAGACTGAGGAACTGTAGCGGACAGATTTTTCTTGACATAATTAATGGGTTTTTGTAAACTACCCCGGTAATTTAAAATGTGAGTCTCTTTCTAACTTAACTATGGGCATCGAACAGTGCCCTATGAGCAAGCGACTTGCACTGTACCCTAATAAACCTGTTTTGGACATGAGGAGGTTACTCATGCGTTCAATGATATATTTGTTAGCTGTCGCCCTACTGATGGTAGTCCCTGCAGCCTTTACACATGCGATGGTTGAAGACGACGGTTTGATCGTTTACTTTAGTTTCGACGAAGCAAAAGGTGGCATCGTTAAGGATGAAACTGGTGGTGGAAATGACGGGAATCTTGACAACGCAAAGATTTCTACCAATGAGGCCGTCCACGGAAATGGGTCATTGGAATGCGGAGAAGGCAATTCCAGTATGACTGTTGACACATTCAAAGAGTTGGAAGAATATCAGGATAACACTTTTCTGTTTTGGCTTAACTTTATCGAAGGCAACGATGGCAATTGGAACCAAATTGTAGCGAAAAAGGCCCCGGGTTCTGATCGTTCTCCGGGTATATCGACCTGTACCAATACCTTAAATATTCATTGGCGGTTCAATCCTGGAAACCAAGGAACCGAGTGTGCCGGGCCCGATGGAGAAGGCGACCAGTTTGAAACCGGTAATTGGCATCACCTTGCAGGTGTGAAAAACGGTGCTAAACTGATCTTTTACGTTGATGGCAAAGAGATTCAAGAAAACGCTGTACCGGAAGAACATCTACAAGGCGGAGAAAAACTGTATATCGGTAAAACCGGCTACAGTGCTGCCCGTTTTTACATCGACGATCTCTATGTCTACAACAGAGCCCTTAGTGGAAAAGAGGTTGTAAGCGTTATGGAGGGCGGACTGCTCCCGGTTGAACCTGATAACAAAATTTCTACTACGTGGGGACAACTCAAAAGGCATCGCTACTAACTTCATCTTCCAAATGTAGGGACGGTTCCTGTACCGTCCTACATCTATTTCTTCGCCTACGCATGCGCACTGATCAATTCCGCCTGTTCTCCATCATGAAGATTCTGTTTTTTTCTCTTACCTTTTTCTTTCTATTTTTACTCATGCGGGGGTGGTGCTATACGGAAGAGAAAATCAACAGCCGGGTTGAACGCGGTGTCCGTTACCTTGATACTGAACAGTACCATCTGGCACTCACCGAATTTCAAGCTATCCGAAAAGAATGCGATACATCCGAGAGTATTAGTAGTCTCGCGCAATGTTATATCGGTATTGTCTATCAGGAGCTCAATAGCTTGAGTGAGGCGATAAAAGCATATCAGAATGCATTGGCACTTAATGGACAGCCGAGAATTCATGCGAATGCTCACCTTCATTTAGGTATTGTCTACAAAGCGCAAGGCAGGTTAGCATTAGCTGAAAGCCATCTCAGACAAGCTCTTTCACATTTGGCTGAAACAGCCGAAGCGTATATTCATCTTGGCGATGTCTACGCACTCCAACGTAAGTTTGATGCTGCTGAACAGGCTTATCATGAAGGGATCCGCTTGAACCCAAGCCATCCTGAATCCTATTACGGGCTGGGGCGAGTTGCAGAGATGCAAAGTCATTTGGAGCCAGCTGTGAAGTATTACGACGCTGCGCTCGTACGAAACCAGTATCTATTGCAGGCACATTATCGACGGGCGCTCATATACCGACGGCTTGGTGACAGCGAACAAGCTAAAATCGCTATGGTACAGTTCCGGCATTTGAAAATTTATGAGGATAGGATGCACCAATACCGTGAAGCCCTCTACACAAATCCGAATTTGCCCATGCTTTACATCAAACTCGGGGAACTCCATGAGAGTTATGATAACTTAACGGAGGCATTCCGGATCTATGAAGTCGCAACGCAGGTACATCCAGCTTATTTACCAGCATACCTGAACCTTGGTCGGATATCCGTTCAACGGCGCGATCTTGAAAAAGCAACCTATGCCTATCAGAAGGCCACAGAAATTGACCCCAATGAGCCACAAGTGTGGGTAAAATTAGGGGTCATCTATATCAACCGGCGCCAATTTGAATCAGCAATGTTGGCATTCAAACAGGCGATTGCCGTGGATAATACGGCAGCAGAGGCATATAACAGCTTGGCGCGGCTCTATGCAGGACTCGGTAAAGAGAGACAACAAGCAGTTGCCTTAGCTGAACACGCAGTCACCTTGCTGCCAACAGCAAGAAATTACGACACACTCGCCTACACTTACTACCGCAACGCGGAATATGATGATGCCTTAGCTGCGATTAATCAGGCACTTGTGTTAGCACCTGATACGGATGAATATAGTAAGTTACGACTGAAAATTTTGGAAGCACAAGTTACAACTAAGTACCGTAAAAAATAAATTTGCGGTCACAATAGAAAGAAAAAACTGGGTGAAAAGGTAAAAAGTGGTGCTAGATTTGACTGCTTTGAGATCGGTACCCTCGAAAATGATGTTGATCGGCTCGAAACATATGAACGTTCGTGGACAGAAATTCGTAAATTGATACCTGAAGCAAACAATAAAAATGTTACGCTTGTACTCGAAAATATTTGGAATGAGTTTCTTCTTAGTCCAATGGAATTTTGCCAATGTCTTGATGAATTTGAGAACGACACGATCCCTGTCTGCGCTAACTACCCCGCTTGGAAATAATCTAGGAAATCAATGGAAATCGTTATTCAACCTACCTATGCACAGCTTGTAGTGGTTTCAGCAGAAATTATTCGGGACGCTCTATTAAAAAAGCCGAATCTCGTTTTGGGGCTTGCTACGGGCAGCACCCCGATTGGCCTCTACGAAGTCTTGATACGGATGCACAAAACAGACGGGCTTGATTTCTCGAAGGTGACGACTTTTAACTTGGATGAATACGTCGGAATCCCGCCAAGTCACCCGTATAGTTACCATACCTTCATGGAGACGTACTTTTTTAGTTCGGTTAATATTCCGAAGGAGAATTGCCATATTCCACAAAGTACTGCAGTGGCACATGAAGAATTCTGCGAAGGATATGAAGCAGCAATCGTAAGTGCTGGTGGTATTGACATCCAAGTGCTCGGCATTGGGAAGGATGGACATATCGGTTTTAACGAGCCCAGTTCTTCCCTGGGTTCTCGGACCCGCATTAAAACGCTCACACAGGCTACCTTGGAGGCGAACGCTCCACATTTCGGTGGGGCTCTTGATGCCGTGCCGAGAATGGCCATTACAATGGGGGTGCGCACGATTATGGAAGCTAAACAGTGTTTGCTGCTAGCAAGTGGGAAGTCGAAAGCAGATGCAATCGCGCACGCTGTGGAAGGAGCTATTACAGCAGAGGTACCCGCCTCCGTTCTACAGATGCATCCGCGAACAATTGTGGTTATTGACGAGGCAGCGGCTTCACAATTGAAGCGCGTAGATTACTATAAACAGGTTTATGCGAATAAGCAGAAGCTCTTGAGTAGTAGTCAGTAAATAGCAGTTAGTAATTCGGAGGGAATCTGAACTAAGGTTCAGATGATTCTAAGATTTGCTATCATTAGAAGGTCTAGTCCCGGTAAATCTGATAATCCGGTAAATCGTAGTTCAGACGGTTTCCGATGCCCGATAGCTGCGCGCTATAAACCCTCTTTTTCACATAAACCGTACGCTTTTGCTTTTCGTTGAATCGTACGGCGGCTCACTTTCAATATTTCCGCTGCTTTTGCTTTGTTATTGTCTACGGATTCGAGGGTGGCTCGTAGGGCTTCACGGTTGATTTCATCAAGTGACATGCCGACTTCCACATTTAAGGGGCGTTTCTCGTCGATTGCGTCAGTTGGTTTCCAGATGTTGGGGACTGTGGGTAAATTTGAAAACGCTATCCCGGTCGCTTTGAGGATGCGTTCTGGTAAGTCGATCTGTTGGATTATAGTTTGGGTAGACATCACAACAAGGCCTTCGATACAGTTTTTCAGTTCTCGGACATTTCCAGGCCACTTGTATTTCATCAGTGTTCTGATGGCTTCTGGTGAGAGGTTTACCGGAGATTTGTTGTTTTGTAGGCAAAATTCTTTAAGAAAGTCTTTAACAAGTAAGGGGATATCTTCAATCCGTTCTTGAAGCGTTGGAAGATGAATAGGGATTACATTAAGTCTATCGTAGAGGTCAGGAAGGAAGGCACGTTTTTTAGATGCCTCCTCCAAATTGTGGTTTGTAGCGCATACAATTCGGACATCAACTTGAATTGTTTTGTCTCCGCCGACGCGCTCAAATTCGCGTTCTTCGAGGACGCGCAGAAGACGTGCCTGATTAGATAAACTCAGCTGTGAAATTTCATCAAGAAACAAGGTACCTCCGTGGGCAAGTTCAAATCTGCCTTTGCGTTGATGGTATGCTCCACTAAAGGCGCCCCGTTCATGTCCGAAGAGCTCCGACTCAGCAAGGTTCTCATTCAGTGTTGCACAATTGAATGCTATCAAGGAACCGGGGCGCAAACTGCGGTGATGAATCGCTCGGGCAACTAATTCTTTCCCTGTGCCGCGTGCTCCGTAAATCATCACAGTCGCTTTTGTCGGTGCGATTTGGGCGATCATTTCACGGGTCCTAGTGATTTCGGCTGATTTGCCTGTCAAACGACGCAGCCCCTCATTTTCATCTATTTGTAATTGGAGCTGCCGGTTTTCGAACGTCAAGCGTTGGTTTTCGAGGGTTCTATGCAACAGTGCTTCTAGATGAACAGGGTTAACCGGCTTTGGCAGAAAGTAAGTGTCTTTGTACGCAAGCATTGCTCTGATACCAATGTCAGTTTCTAAGATATTGGTTTCTGTAATAAAAATTACACCGACATCTGGATAATGCTGTGTTGCCGCCTCCACCAGTGCCAACCCATCAATCTGTCTGGCCTTCAACTGTGCGATAAGGATATCTATTTTCAGGTGTTCAATATGATGAAATGCCTGGTACATATTGCCTGTAACAACCAGACGCAGCCCTTTGCCTGCTAATGTTTCACAGATGAGTTCACGTTCCGCTTGATTGGCATCTACAATAAGCACGGTCTTCTGTGTGTCCATAGTTGGAGTGTGTTCCACAATATCTCGGATTCCTAATCAAGGTTCTCTTACTTAATCCAAAAAAGTATTGTTTGAAGTTGAGAATTTTGATAGACTATAACATTATAATGTGTATTATGAAGAACCTCATTCACAATTTTTTGGGAGGAATAAATGGATAGAAAACTCGTTTCGTTGTATAGACTCGGCGGACTCACTAGTATCTTGAGCGGTTTCCTGATGCTCGCGTCAAGCATTTGGTTTATTTTGGATTTATCATCTATTTCCTCCGTCCAGTTGGAAGAACGGTTTGCGCTTCTGGATAAAACAGCGGTCTTTCACGGCATAGGGGTTGTAACACTTATCCTATTAATCCCGACCCTGTTAGCAAGTTGCGGTCTGTTTTATTCTATAGCGAGCACACGAACCATCTTGGGAGCGACTTTTGCCGTATCGTGGCTTATCGTGGAATTGATAGCGCACTGTTCGCAAACTGCCCCGTTGGGTGCCCTATCCAAATTGACAAGCGCAGCTGCTACTGCTTCAATTGGGGCAGCACTCTATACGCTCTGGGCTGAATGGGCGGAAGCTCTCTTCATGACCGGTGCCTTCCTCTGTGTGCTATTAGCGCTTTGTTACAGTTCTGCACTCAGGACATGGGGGAATCAGATTGCCTCATATCTGTTTTTTATCTCTATACTCGCTTTTCCAATCGGTGTTAGCTTGTTTGATTTTGGCATACAGCTGCATGTTCTCACCCGAGGCATCGCGTTTTTGTTCCTTGGTGGCATCCTTATACAGGTGCCTGTAGAAGCAGAAGAGGTGTAGCGATCGAATTTGGTTTCCCTGTATTCTCTTAACTAAAGCGTTTGATAGGAGGTAAGTTACGCTATGTATCGTCTTCGTTTAATAGTCTTTCCAATTCTGCTAGGATATCGTCTTCATCACTATCTGCTTCTGTGACGTCTGTGTCAAATGCTTCCAAATCAGAACGAAATTCTATGAGGTTACTGAGGTAGCGTTCACGTGTAATATTTTCTGCTTCGCCTTGTTCCTCGCGGAGACATTCGCCGCAAAACTCGCCGATCTGTCGAATCCCCGTGTCTATGTGTTGTAATGCTGCTGCTTTGTCATCTTCTTGCAGACTTAATTCTGCGTTGGCGATGCTGTGCATCATCAGCATATACCCCTTATATTGATAGCTCTGCCAAGCGATATCAGATGGGGCATATCGGCGCGCCAAATTTGTTACAGCGATATTAGTAGTGGTATCCCGTTGAACGTCTTTCCATCTTTGAATACTTGCAAATAGGAGATAGCGCGTGTAGCGATGGAAGGACTCCTCAAAGAGAGTTTGCCATTCCTCTGATTCCAATTGGAATCTTTCCTGAGTGCCATGCTCTTCCTCGTGTGCCTGCAACTTTGCGAAAAAGTAATCATAATAGGAAGCCACACCGTGTGGGCGTAGCCCATCAGGACGCCCGGTTGTATAAATGCGAGAGATGGTAAAGGCGTTCGGTTGTACAATGAGGACCTCCCTACCATCTGCGATTTTCAAGACACTCACGGGGCGTTCTATATCAAGATTCAACGTTTCGAGAACCCGATCGAAGGCTTGAACCCATAGGGTGTTTCTTTGTATAGAGTCGTTCGTTTCCATTTTTCTGTCCTTTTTATACTTTTTAGTTTCAGTAATCAGTTATCAGTAAGTTATTATGGTAGGTGAGAACGCTGGCAGCTACCACGCTTTTCACTGATAATTGATAACTATTAAAGGGTCCGAGAATAATCTTGAAGAGACCTGACAGTGATATCTCCGCGTTGCAGAGCGTCAATAGCGTGAACGGCTGCAGCTGCGCCAGGAATAGTTGAGAAGATCGGAATATCGTGTGTTATTGCCATCTCGCGAATTAACAGTTCATTCGAGCGGTGTGAATCGCCGCTCGGTGTATTGATAATCATGTCAACAGCGTGATTTTTGATATAATCGTGAATAGTTGGTCTTCCTTTTCCGATGCTAAAGACGAGTTCTGCCTTCATCCCGCTGCGGAGTAAGACCTTCGCGGTTCCATGTGTAGCGATGAGTTCAAAGCCCATATCTGTGAGTTTCTTAGCGATGAAAATAATTGAACGTTTGTCTTTGTTTCTAACACTGATGAAGACTTTTCCGCCTAATGGTAGTGTGTAGCCGCAAGCCTTTTGAGCCTTTGCGAACGCACGAGAAAAGTCTGTATCGATGCCCATTACCTCTCCCGTGGATTTCATTTCGGGGCCAAGTCGGGTATTCGATCCCGGGAAGCGGTTAAACGGGAAAACCGGTGCCTTGACGCTGAAATATGCCGGTTCAATTTCGCGTGTGAATTCGAGTTCAGTGAGCGTTTTGCCGGCCATCACGCGCGCTGCAAGCTTCGCTAGCGGCACCCCTATTGCTTTGCTAACAAAAGGAATGGTTCGAGACGCCCGGGGATTTACCTCAAGTACGTAAATTTCATCGTTTTTTATCGCGTATTGGACGTTCATCAAACCGCGCACATGTAGTGCTTGTGCTAAGGCGTAGGTGAAAGTCTTTAGTTGTCCAATCTGTTCATCTACGAGTGTATACGGTGGCAACACACAATCGCTATCTCCTGAATGAATACCTGCTTCTTCAATGTGCTCCATGATACCGCCGATGACGGTGAGATTTCCGTCAGATATAGCATCAACGTCTACTTCGATTGCTTCTTCAAGGTATTTATCGATCAGTACCGGATGTTCAGGTGAGGCTTGGACAGCAGAGTGCATATATTCGTGCAGGAGTTCTTCATCGTAAACAATTTGCATTGCACGTCCGCCTAAGACATAAGAAGGACGGACAATAACCGGATAACCGAGCGTGGCGGCAATCGGGGCAGCTTCCTCGCTTGATGTCGCTGTGCCGTTAGGCGGTTGCATTAGTCCGATTTCATCTAGCACCGCTTTGAAAAGTTTCCTGTCCTCAGAACGAGCAATGTCTTC
Organism: Candidatus Poribacteria bacterium; assembly: GCA_964291315.2. GTDB lineage: Bacteria > Poribacteria > WGA-4E > WGA-4E > WGA-3G > WGA-3G. Next base: position 626,262 of record OZ219750.1, read on the forward strand.
AGGACTCGTGCCAATTATAGGGACACCTGCCTCTTTGAGCTCGATGGCGAGATTTAAAGGAGTCTGCCCACCAAACTGAACAATGACACCGAGGGGCTTCTCCTTGTGGTAAATGTTTAGAACGTCTTCGCACGTCAACGGCTCAAAATAGAGGCGGTCAGAAGTGTCATAATCCGTGCTGACAGTTTCCGGGTTACTGTTTACCATAATGGTTTCGTAACCGTCGGTCTTGAGGGCAAGTGCGGCATGGACACAGCAGTAGTCGAATTCGATGCCTTGTCCGATGCGGTTCGGTCCTCCGCCGAGGATCATAATTTTCGGTTCATCAGACCGACGTATCTCATCTTCGCTCGAATAGGTAGAATAGTAGTAAGGTGTTTCCGCCTCAAACTCAGCGGCGCAAGTGTCAACTGTTTTGAAAGTGGCTTCAATACCGAGATCTTCTCGGCATTTACGGATAGTTTCATCAGATACATCGTAGATGGCCCCTAGCTGGCGATCAGAAAACCCGAATTGTTTTGCTTGTTGCAAGAGGTGCTTTGTTGGCCCGCTGCCTGATCCACCGTTCTGTGGTGCCTGATTTGAAACAGCGCTTTGCAAATGCTGCTTTACACATTGTTGGGCATCAGCTTGGGACAAAGTCTGCTCAAAATCAACGATTTCCTTCAGGTTGTAGAGGAAAAACGGGTCTATGTGTGTGTAGGCATTAATTTCTTCAATGCTCATGCCACGAGTGAGTGCTGCCTTGATGTAAAAGATACGCTGCACGTTTGGAATGCTCAGTTTACTCGGAAGTTCGGACAACGGAAGTTCATCTAGCGGATGATTATCCAAGCCGGTCCAACCTGTTTCCAATGAACGTAATCCTTTCTGTAGTGCCTCTTTAAAAGTTCTACCGATTGCCATTGCTTCGCCGACCGATTTCATTTGTGTTGTGAGCGTTGCGTCGGTACCTTGGAATTTTTCAAATGCCCAGCGGGGAATCTTGACAACAACGTAATCTATTGTAGGTTCGAAACATGCAGGCGTTTCAGCCGTAATGTCGTTCGGGATTTCGTCTAAATTGTAGCCGACAGCCAATTTTGCGGCGATTTTAGCGATCGGAAATCCGGTGGCTTTTGAGGCGAGGGCAGAACTCCTTGAGACACGCGGGTTCATTTCAATAATAACTTGTTTACCTGTTTTAGGATCAACAGCAAATTGGATATTCGAGCCTCCTGTGTCAACACCGATTTCGCGGATAATTTTAATCGCCGAATCCCGCATTAATTGATATTCTTTGTCTGTTAATGTTTGAACGGGGGCTACGGTAATGCTATCACCGGTGTGGATTCCCATAGGATCGACATTTTCAATTGAACATATTATGACGACGTTATCCGCGCCGTCTCGCATCACTTCCAGTTCAAATTCCTTCCACCCAATAACCGATTCTTCGATAAGCAATTCATTGATTGGGCTTAGGGTGAGGCCTGCTGTGACCATTTTTTCGTATTCTTCAATATTATAAGCAATTCCACCGCCAGTCCCTCCGAGGGTAAATGCTGGCCGGATGATTGCCGGGAAGCCAATTTGTCTGACCAGGTCCATTGCTTCTTGCACGCAGTGCGCGATGCCACTCTGAGGCACCGCCAATCCAATTTCTAGCATTGCCTCTTTGAAAAGAGCGCGGTTCTCTGCTTTTTGGATAGCTGGTAGCTTGGCACCGATGAGTTCAACCCCGCACTTATCTAATACGCCGGATTCTGCAAGTTCAACAGACACGTTCAAAGCGGTTTGCCCACCGAGCGTTGGTAATAATGCTTGTGGGCGTTCTTTAGCGATGATGAGTTCTACTGTGTCTGCTGTAATCGGCTCAATATATGTCTGATCAGCAAAATCCGGATCGGTCATGATAGTAGCCGGGTTACTATTGACGAGGGTAACCTCATACCCCTCCTCTTTAAGTGCTTTACATGCTTGCGTTCCGGAGTAGTCAAACTCACACGCTTGGCCAATAATGATTGCACCAGATCCGATAATTAAGATCTTTTCTATGTCTGTTCGCTTTGGCATGATTAATTTCGGCTATCGTTTATGAGCTCTCAATTAAATAAGAAATTTTTCGTTTCAAAGATGCTAGTCGTAACTACTGACGCTTTTCCGCCTCTATCATTTCTGTAAAGCGCGAAAAGAGATAACTTGCATCGTGGGGCCCTGGAGATGCCTCCGGATGATACTGCACAGAAAAAATTGGATACTCCCGGTGTTGTATCCCTTCTAGTGTGTTATCATTTAAGTTCACATGGGTAATGTCAACATTATTCGGTAGCGAGTCAATGTCGACACAGAATCCGTGGTTCTGTGAAGTAATTTCGACCCGGTCGGTTTCGAGATGTTTGACGGGTTGATTCGCCCCGCGATGTCCGAACTTCAGTTTGAACGTTTTCCCACCGAGGGCAAGCCCTAAAAGTTGGTGCCCCAAACAGATGCCGAAAAGCGGTTTTTTGCCTACCAAACCTCTTATTGTCTCTATTGCGTACTTGACTGGCATCGGATCGCCCGGACCATTTGATAAAAGGACTCCATCTGGCTCCGCATCGAGAATCTCTTCAGCGGTTGTTTGTGCTGGCACGACTTGAACTTGGCATCTGTGTTCTGTGAGTTGACGTAAGATGTTATATTTAATACCGAAGTCGAGAGCTACTACACGGTATTTAGCGTTGCCTCTGTTTTTTTCTTGGTGCTGCCAGGCGTAGGCATTCGGACATGTCACACGTTGGACTAAATCCCAACCAACTAAGCCGTGCCATGCTTTGGCTTTCGCGACAAGGGACTCGGGATTCAAATTTTCTGTAGAGAGGCATCCGTTCATAACACCGCGCACCCGAAGACGGCGGGCGAGTGCCCGGGTATCAATTCCTTGGATGCCGATGATGCCGTGCTCGGCAAGATAGGTGTCTAAGCTCCATTGTGACCGCCAATTGCTATGGTATGCGCTGTATTCACGGACCGAAAACCCCTCGAGCTGTGGGCCCATGGATTCAACATCTCCTTCATTGCAGCCGTAATTACCGATCAACGGATATGTCATTGTAACGATTTGCCCATTATAGGAGGGGTCGGTCAAAACTTCCTGATACCCCGTCATGCTGGTGTTAAAGACAACCTCGCCAACTGTTTCCCCGGTTCCCCCGAATTGTTCACCTTCAAAAACTGTTCCGTCGGCTAATGCTAGAATCGCTTTCATATTTTTCCCCCTTCCCGGAGTGTAATTGTCTGCCAGCCTTTAACTTCCCACCCCGCAAACGGAGTGTTTCGACTTTTTGATCGAGATTTTGTTATGTCAATTTGATTAATCGAATCAATATTGATGACGGTGACATCTCCGGCTGCACCGACGGACAGTGTCCCGCGGTTGATACCGAGTATATTTGCTGGAATTGAGGTCATTTTTGCGATTGCTTCTCTCAATGTAAGATGTCCCGGCTGGACCAGGTACGTAAATACAAGCGGTAGGCATGTCTCCAAGCCAATAATTCCGTTCGGAGCCTCAAGCATGCCTTGTGCTTTTTCAAAAGGTGCATGGGGTGCATGGTCGGTTGCAATTGCATCAATTGTCCCGTCGCGCAACCCCTCAATAATCGCATCTATATCTGCCTTTGTGCGTAGCGGCGGATGCATTTTTGCATTTGTTCCGTGCTTTTCTACCTCTACATCGGTAAGAAGCCAGTGGTGCGGACACGCCTCGGCAGTTACATGAACGCCTCGTTCTTTGGCTTGCCGTATTAACTCAACCGCACCCGTTGTGCTGACATGGAGCACATGAAGGTGCCCGCCAGTCATCCCTGCTAGCAGAATATCGCGTGCGACGATAATGTCCTCCGCCGCATTTGGACTACCGGTAAGCCCTAATTTTCGCGAAGTTTCCCCCAAATTCATGACAGCGCCGGCGTTGAGGTTATGTTCTTCACAGTGAACCATAATCGGGAAACCGAGTTCTGCGCTCAGGGCGAGTGCGTCGCGCATAAGTGCGGCATCCATGACTGTGATGCCGTCGTCACTAAAACCGACTGCTCCAGCGGAATGCATGCCACGCATATCGGTGAGTTCATTGCCGGCAAGATCCTTGGTGATACTACCAAAAGGGAATACGTTGGTGCTTGCAGTTTCTCTAGCGATATCATAAATTTCTTCAACCCTTTCAGGGGTGTCTATCACCGGGGACGTATTCGCCATACAAGCGACCGATGTGAATCCACCTGCTGCTGCCGCAGCCGTACCGGTGCCGATCGTTTCTTTATGCTCAAACCCCGGTTCACGAAGGTGAACATGCATGTCAATTAAACCCGGGGCAACAATCAAACCCGTTGCATCGTAGACATCAGAGTAGTTCTCGGTTTTCGGTTCTCGATTCTCAGATCTTATAGGAGGGATTTGTGGCCCCACATACTTTCTGTCCACAAAGTTCTTTTGCTGGTTGCTCCCCGCAGATTGCTGCTTGTTGTTAACATTGACTCGGGCAATTCTGCCATCAACGATAACGAGATCGCCGTTTCCGTTAATGTTATTAGCTGGATCGATGATATGCCCGTTAGCAATAACTGCGTTGTTCATTCATCCTCTCTTTCGTAAATGATTGCTGCGTCTATTCCACGATCGTCGGCGAGCTGCACTCGAACAAATTCTTTGCGGGATGTCGGAACATTTTTGCCGACATAGTCAGCAGCAATTGGCAATTCGCGATGGCCTCTGTCAATCAGGGTAGCTAGTTGGATTGCTGCGGGTCTACCGAAATCCATTAGAGCATCCATTGCGGCGCGGACTGTGCGGCCTGTATAGAGAACCTCGTCTACCAAGATGACCCATTTTCCGGTAATATCAAAAGAAATCTCGGTGCTGTTAACTTGGATTTGGTTCTCATACAGATTAATATCATCACGGTAGAGCGTGACATCAATGGCACCGACAGCAACGTCAATGTTTTCGATGCATTCAAGATTTTCAGCAATGCGGTGGGCGATAATATCGCCTCGACTTTTAACGCCGACGAGCACAAGATCACCGATCCGCTTATGGTTCTGCTCTAAAATTTCGTGAGCGATTCTGAGTAAAGCGCGACGAATTTCCTCAGCATTCATAACTTGAGCTTTTTCGCGCATTTCCATTTGTTCATCCTATATCAATGTATGGCGTTGCCGATATAAACAAAAAACCTCTCCCGTCTAATGTAACGAGAAAGGCTGCATCTAGTCTATTTCAATTTATAATTTTGATTCAAATTGTGATCTTGCATCCTTTTTTCAACCTCTCTGGATTGGATTAAAAAAGATTCCTTGATGTTATCAAGCTACTTTCATATATTATACCATATTCATCTTTTAATTACAAATTTTTATCTTTATCAGGATCTCTAAGATAGACCATGACGAGAAACATTTTTGTACTAAAATTGAGATAACGAGCCGCTGCTACCAGATGCACGATTTTATCTGTAGAGTCGTAGGTGTTTCAAACGCTCCATAAACTGCGGTTAATTTATGTGTTTCATGGATTGACATCAAATTAATTTTCTTGTATGGCACTGATTTCATCTTCTGAAATTTTATGGACGCTTTTCGGGTTAAATGTCTGCGTTGTGTCAAAGCGCAATGCGACCTCAATCCTGCCGCCTGTCAATACAAAGAACTGAATCAGAAAACCGCCTCCCTGCATCGACTCTACCTGATATTCTTCTTCATCAAGGTTTTCCAACCATGTCGGTAGAGCCTCTTCAAATTTCGGGTGCGCGACGACGTTCTCTGGCAGCGCTATAATCAAAGTGCCAGGAGCCTGGCCGATTGCCTCCCCGATAACTTGGCGTTTTTCCACCATGAAGGGCACAACGCGGTTCGCATATTCAAAGTCATCAGCCGTCGTTCGTTCAGGCGGCACAAGTCCCCAGGTCAGATGATGGATAAACGGGTTCCCATATCCTTGGCTAAGCATATGTTGTAGTGCTAGTTTGTCAATAGGATGTACAACAGCAACGTAGTCAAACCATCCTTCGCTGCGGGCAGAACTAGCCGCTGTCAATTGTGCAGAGACATTGATATAATCGTAACCATCAACAGGGGATGGATAACACCGCGCATCCCATCCGTTGACGTAACCGAGTCGTTTTAGACCCTCTGCCACAAGGTGCGGTGGATCACAGAAAATCGCAGCGTGATCCATATTGGCGTGAAGCTTTACACCGGCTCCTATGACGCTTTCTGCAACCGCAGTCGCTTCTTCGAAGCGGATATCTGCGTTTTCAATGCTCAAATAATCAGAAAAATTTGTTGGTAATGCGATCAAGTTTTCCATTTTTTCTCATTCATGTAAGTTTCATAAAAGAGTTAGAATTTAGGGCAGCGGGGTTCCGCGCTATTTTGCAGAAGTTCAGAGTCGTTCGGGGCCGGTTTATGCTCTGACAACTGCACGCTGGCAACGGTGCGTATCTATTGACTTCGCAGTTCCTAAAGTTCCGATCCTGCAAGTGTTCCAACTGTGTCTGACTTTTCAGCAGATCGATCCGTGTTTCAATCAGCATCCGTTTCCTTCCCATTCTCACACCGGAGCCTGTGATACTCATGGCAATTATTCCCTCCCACCACTGGGTGCGACCTCATTTTTCTCCACACCAAAACTATATAAAAAACCCGGTGGCCTAGATTGCCGAGTTAGTTAAAAGAACTAAGATTTCGGGAGCCATTAACTGTTAAAATGCGTTACCGAAACTACTGCTACCGGCATAGCCGGTGCAGCAGACACCTCAGGTTCTTCAACTGAAGGTTGTAGTATCTGTGCATCTTGACCACACCCAAAGAGGCCGCCGAGGGTCAGCAAGGCGATTAACAGTATCGTTGCGGTTATATAGATGTTTTTCATGTGAATTTCTCCTTCTATTTAGATTTTGCTATTGTAGGAACAAGCTCACGGGGTGTGCCTCCCTCATATTATCACCAATTTTTCATTTTTTTTAATTTTAGCAATTTTACACGAATAGACCTTATGGTGTCAAGCGAAAAATCAAAGGTATTGGCACGGAGCCTGAAATAGATGGCAGTTTTTAGCCATGCTACATTATACCGTGAGTTTGAAAAAAGAGTTAGAGATAAAAAAACAGGAACCCCGTGGGGGATGGCTTGCAATTCAAAACCTGCTGTTAAAAGTTGTTGAAAAAAGTGTGTATCTCTGCTAATGTTAATATGGACTTGCTTTAGGGTGCAGCCTGCAAGCCCATATTCAAAAGGGTCACCTATACTTCAAAACAGAGGAGCAATTTATGAGAAGAAACACCTTCCGAGAACTGTTAACTGCTGACAAACCTACTGTTGGCACGCATATCCATACTACCTGGCCCTCCATCGTTGAAGCGATTGGGCACACTGGGATGTACGATTATGTCGAATTTGTGGGCGAATACGGCCCGTTTGATCTGCACGATCTCGATAATTTGTGCCGAGCAGCTGAACTTCACAATATCTCCACAATGATTAAAGTTGACCAGGAGCCACGCGGCTTCATCGCACAACGCGCAATTGGCTCTGGTTTCCAGAGCGTTCTTTACGCAGACTGTCAGAATGTCAAAGATGTCGAGGAATGCGTTCGTATTACCCGTGCCGATACCCCTGAAGATGGTGGCAGTTACGGTGTGGCGACCCGCCGTTTCTCCTATATGGGGTACGGCGGCGGTCCAGAATACGTCCAGGCGCTCCGTGATGTCGTTGTTGTTATTATGATAGAAAAGAGAGGCACTGTTGAACACCTTGAGGAGGTCTTGTCTGTTGAAGGCGTTGATATGATTCAATGGGGCGGTTCAGATTATTCTATGAGTGTTGGAATGGTTGGTCAGCGCGGGGATCCTGAAATCCGTGAGGTACAAGATAAGGTGTTTAAAACCGCAATAAAGATGGGCGTACCGCCGCGTGCTGAAATTGGAAGTGCCGATGACGCGAAACGCTATCTTGACATGGGGGTACGACATTTTTGCATCGGCACGGATATCTCTATTCTCTACAGTTGGTGGCGAGAGCATGGTGGCGGGTTACGGAAGGCTATTGAGGGACACTAGAAACCTTATTAGTTCGGATCAACGCCGAGTGCACGGGTTGCACTCGGCGGGTTCTCATTTAAAAGAGTACTCTCGTTCAATAACCGTATCTCTTAATTAACCAACGGTAACTCACACCTATTAGAGCATTACCTGCATTTTTTCTACTAGCCACTCCACAGCGACATCAATCATCGCTTGTCCTTTTTCAACCGTTGCTAACTTGGCTTGGTGGTGATATTCCCTATCCTCTTTTGCTTGTTCTTCGTTAGAGATCGTAAGTTTTGCTCTGTCGTAATCTACACCGTTCCAATCAACATTTTCCGCAAAAGCAGCGAGCGCGAACGCTGTCTCGAATTCTGCTGCGTGCCCCGGACAAATGCCGGATTCCATCTGCACCTTGACCAATTTTTCAGTATAAGCTTCCCAGTAGGAGTGAAATACGATATTAATGCCGAGTTTCTCTCGGTAACCGCTTAACCGATCGTTCACTGGCCCCGCGTTCCCCGCGTGCCCGTTGACAATCAAGATGTTGTCGATTCCATGTCGATGCACGCTATCAGCGACATCGTATAGCACCTCACCGAAGACTTCTGGGCGGAGTGTCAAGGTACCCTTGTGGTCCATCCAGTGCTCGGATACACCGATCGCTAAGGGTGTCGTGACGACAACCTGTGGAAATAACCTTTCGGCTACTAATTTAGAGACATGCACTGCACTTTGTGTATCATGATACATTGCCAAGTGCTCATTGTGTTGTTCTGTGCTGCCTGTTGGAATAATCGCGCCCTTGAGTGTACCGGCATCAATCGCCTCTCGGATATACCGCCGTTGGTTTTCCCAAAGTAGCACGGATTTAATTTTGGACATTGTTTAACTGACCTCCATATTTAGATGTGTAGGAGAAAAATAAATTTCTGGCCTCTACGTTACTCCTTTTTAAATTTTCGGCATGCTAAACGTTTTGATATTGTGCCAGTGTTCTTCGGATAACCTCGATTCCATCTTCCATGTACTCTCGATTCGGCGGAAGGTAGTCTTGCAGGCTTTCCCAGTCGTATTCGTTCTGTTTTGCGTTGTTGTGCCGAAAGAGAATCTTGGTGCCGTAATCTCGGATTTCATTAATTGTCCATTCGTAGATATAGAAGCCAAAAATATCCGCATATAGAGAGGCTTTCTCTTCGCTCTCGGTAAGATACCTTTCCAAAACCACCTCAAACCGTTCCCCCGTGAAGGCGACCAAATCTTTTTCGGGTGGACCTAAACACACACTATCCCAATCGATTAAATGAAGTCGATTCTCGAGATCTAGGATGAGGTTGCCAGGGGTCGGATCGCCGTGTGTAATGACGAAAGGAATCTGTAATGCTGCTGCCGAGTGTCCAAGACTTTCGTATCTTTCGAGGGTCTGCAGAATCTCTGATTTGTGTTGTATGAGTAATTCAAGGAGCTGTTTCTGATATTGGTTCTGCGGTGTTGTTTTTTTCGAAGGTGCCTCAAGGACTGTGTGAAATTCATGTCGTAAAGGTAGATCGTATTTTGCTGATGTAAGATGATTGGATGCGATTGTATTTGAACAGCCATGGATTGTTGCAAGTAAGGCTCCTGTTTCTGAAAGTTGGGTGTCCGTGAAATCTGCTCCGGCTTTCCACAGATCCCAGCGAGTTTTACCTTCAATGAACGGAAACAGCGAGACTTGGAAGTGTTGCCATGCCATAGTTTGTTGCCCGTCTTGTGTTTTCAAAGGTGCCACGATACCGGATATGTTGCATTGGTGCCGCAAGAGTGAGGCTACATGCAAGCGACTGCTTGGCACAGAAGTTGAGGCTTTGGCAAAATATTTTTCACCTGTTTCGGAAGCAATAATGTAACCGTAACTATCTTCACCCTCAGGAAGAAAGGTTATCGACTGCAACGGTAGCTTGTAGGCAGTAACGAGGTGTTTCAGTAATTCTCTTTTATCAAAAGCATTATCAACTTTCATAAAAAGCCCGTTAAGAATCGGAAAATTTATCTGAATTTCTCAAAATAAGTATCAATCTCATCCCTTAATTCAAGACCTGCTTTCTCAAAGGCATCTAGCAGATCTGTGTAACTGCCTTCACCACCCAAAAAATCCCAGAGATTTTCTGCTATCAAAACTTCGTGGTTTAGGTCTAACATCCCTTTCATTGTCCATCGTTTATATTCTTTGGGTGCATAAGGGTTGTAGGGGATCCCGATCATTGTGTTTACAACAACACTGGGATCTCGGGCTAATTCAGCGGCACCCCATTCCAATAGTGTTCGTTTGAATTTCTCGAAATTTCCTTTGTTAGGTTTCACAGTTTTCAGATCGATTAAAAACAATTCATCTTCATGGTTTTCGATCCAGACATCTACTTGAGTCAATTTAACTGTTTCTAAGGTGCCAGTGCAGCAAACTTCTCTGATCTTTTCTATTTCTATAGATTTGTCGGGATCTCTATTAGCCGCCGTTAATTCATTCATTATAGTCTGAATTTGCTTGTGTGCTTCCGAGCTAATTTTGTTAAAGGGTTTAACTTGTGTTTCTACGACCTTAAACCTTTACCTCGCCAGGGCAATAGCCACTGGCTCATAAATCGATACACCAAATGTTGTATTCAAGGACTGGATAAATGAAAATAAAGCCATTCTATCCTTACCGAGCAAACGGTAGTGAAATGGCATTTTATCAGTTTCAGGCTTATAATACCGAAATTTAGTCCTTAGACACTTTTTAATTGTTTCTTTAATTGCTGTTTGTCGTTGTAAGGGCATCCGTCAATTCCTTTTTTCTTTCAAGTGAAATATCGTTTCGGAATATGCTGCTTCTCGATTTTTTTCAGTTCGGTTTAAGACGGGGCGTTTGTATTGGTTGACAATGCACATCCCCGCTATTTCAGCGATAGTCGGATACATGTTAAACTTATCGTTTGCGACTACAAAGACATCGTAATCATCGGCCAAAAACCGCTTACAGTTTTTGAAAACTTCCGCTGTGCCGTGAATATATGTTTTTCTTGCTTCTCTTCCTTTTCCTCTAGATAAGGGACCAATTTCTAATTCATCTAGCCGTTTGAATCCAAAGAGATCATAAGCGTAGGCATGTTGCTCGTGGTAGTTGATGAGGCCAACATACGGTGGGCTAGTAAAAATACCCTTAATCAGTTGTTTTTGGCAAGTTTCTGTGAATTGCGAATCTACCTGTTTTAGCGTAGCGAAGATGTCGATTGTCCGTGAATCACCGGTGATACAGTGTTGAAAGGTATCCGTTTTTAATTTACTGAACTCAGACCATCGTGCTATGCTGTCTTTATTATATCGCTCCCACCATCTCAGGATTGAAAAGAGCGGTTTGCAAACTTTCCCATGTTTCCGACAATAATAGGTCGTCGTTACAGGCTGCCGCAATGTACCTAAATCTGCGTGTGTTGTGGCTCTACAGGAACGGATGGTACGGCTTAAAATGAGCTTCAAAGCTTTTTGTGTTGACAGATCTTCCACTTTGCGAATTGCGTTGTGAACAAAATCGATCTCTGTCCTGACCCCGAGAAAATACCACGTTTTCATGAAACGATCGGTGTCACTAAGTATCTGTGTGTCAATTTGGTACTCGGCGACAAGTTTATGGTATGTTTCTAAAAAAATGGATTCTTTCTCAGCTCCATACTGCTTCTGATCTATTTCACCCGATCTGACTTGGCGTTTGAAAGAGGCTGGAAAGTGTTGATTATTGAAATCTACAAGCATTTCTGAGAGTTTAGCTTCAAATTCGGTTACCCCAGATGTAGCGACGAAATTTTTGAGCGATGCTGTGATTTTTTGGCTTTCTTCATACAGATGAGTCAAATTATATGTTCCGACTTTACCGTTGCTGATGAAGGCATTAAATGCTGAAACGTCAATGCCAATCGCGTGCATACCCAATTCGTTGGCTTGTACCAAGGTAGTCCCACTTCCGCAAAATGGGTCAAGCACAATATCGCTCGGCTGAAAATAGACATCTCGCTTAAAACTGTCAGTATGCAAATCCAAGAAATAGGCTACCAGCTGTGGAATAAATTTGCCTTTATACGGATGTAACCGGTGAACGTGTTTTGTTGTTTCTGCCTCTTTAACCTTTTCAAAAGCCAATGTCCAATTTAAATCGTCTCCGAGCTGGTCCTTCCATCGCGTCTCTCTACAACTCAGGCTGTAGTAATCCACAAGACTTTGCATGGGAACTAACGTTACGCTATTGCTAACAACGGATTCAATCCTCCCATATTGGATTAAATAGGAGATATTTGACGATGTAACATTTTTGCTGAGATGTTCTGAAGCCCATTTGCTTGCTTGTTTAAGCGTCAAGAGCATTTCTATATCTACCCCTCTATCATATATTTTTTTATTAAAGAACCGTTTGTATTTGTAAAGTAGAGAAGAGCTGTCCACTTGACGTGGCAGAGCTTTTCAATCTGTTGCCGGGGAATCTACTTTCTTAAGAACTACTCTGCTTGGGCTCTCCAACTCTAGTGTTTTGGCGATATTCCCGCTATTAATCGCGATTTTAAAGCGTTTCGTGGTGGTCGAAAACCGGCCTAAATAGTCACCTACAGGAACATCTCCATAGTTTTCAACTAATTTTATCTGAATTTTCTGCCCGGTTGCAAAGGTTACTTTGAGCGTATCGCCAAGTTCCCAGCCACGCGTGATAAACGGTGCAATTACTAAGTCAGTCACAGCGTTACCGTGGTCGTCTATCTCGGTGATTGCCCCAATGAGCTGGGTCGATTGAGAGAACTCCGTCCCGCCCTTTGTGTGACTGCATCCAATAAGGAATATTGTTGTCATAAAAGGGCATATAAGTGCTAACTTCCAGTAATACAAACAAGATTGATAGTAGTATCTCACTACAATACCTCCATAGCGTTTTAGAAAACTCTCTTAAGTATAAGTGGAATGATAGGCAAGTGTCAAGCGGAAGTAACAAGACAATTCAATTTGACACATAAATAGATTTGTGGTACGCTCTTCTTCGGTGTAAGTTTCTTCAGAGATGATAAATAATCAATACTAGCGGTGGTCAAAAGATCACTGATTAGCAAAGTAGCCTCAATTACAAAATTGAGGTGTTGGAGATGAATATGTCGAGAAAAATAAATTGTTATGATAGATTTTCAAAACTTGTCTCTTTTGTGAAAACAGGGATTCTGTTATTGGGGATACTGTTGAGTTTTTCGAGTTGTGAAAAAATACAAATGTCGATGATACCAGATGCCATTGCCCCGGATGCGGAGCCGCTTACAGTGATGACCTATAACGTTTATGTCGGTAGCAGTGTAGATGCACTTTTGGCCGTAGAGAATGTATTGCAAGTGCCGACGGAAGTTGCTAACATATACAACAACGTCATAGCATCTGATTTCCCAGGGCGCGCTGCAGCGATCGCTGAATCTATAAAACTGTATCGTCCGCATCTCATCGGTTTGCAAGAGATTTCGCTAATTCGGCGACAGAGCCCGGGGGATCGCATTGCGGGCGGGACTGTTCCAGCTGAAGAAGTTGTCATAGATTTTCTCCAAGTCCTGATGGACGCTCTTCAATCAGAAGGTTTAAACTATCGGGTTGCTGCCCAGGTCCAAAACATTGATGTCGAAATGCCAATGTTCACTGATGCCGGGATAGTCGATGTCCGCTTGACCGATTTTGATGTAATTTTGGCTCGCAGCGATGTTGTGACATCACGTCCTGTGAGTGCGAACTATGCAAATCTGCTTACAATCGACATGCTTGCTCTTGAAGTTCAGAGGGGGTATACGGCCGTAGATGCTACTGTTGACGGTGTCACTTATCGTTTTGTGAACACACACTTAGAGGCGTTTGTACAGGAGAGTCGGGAGGCACAAGCGCAAGAATTGATTGATGTTCTCGGAGACGAAACCTTACCGATTATTTTGTTAGGGGATTTTAATACAAGGGCAACTGACGGTGCTGCTTATCAAACTTTACTATCAGCAGGATATTCTGATGTTTGGCAGCTGGATTCCGAAGAGACTGGGGACACTTGTTGTCAAGAAAACGACCTCTTAAATGAGATGAATGCTCTCTCTATACGGATTGACCAGATTTTCGTCCGTAACTTGGAGCTTCCTGCTTCTATTCGAACACATACTGTGGGGGATAAACCCTCGGAGCGGTTGACCTCTGGATTGTGGCCTTCTGACCATGCCGGTGTTGTCGCACATCTGGCGTTTCAGTAACAAAATTGGCTTAGTTCTTAAACGAAGTAAGGTGTGCTAAAATAGCAATTGAAATTCTGTCGAAGCACGATTTTTGTTTGAGATGTTTTGTACTTACTCAGATTTACTAATCTCAGGTGCTATTTTAGTTGGGTAAGCCTTCCTCTGCCCGTCACTAATTTGGAAGACATTGATACTTTTGACAGGGTGGCGGTTCTCGTCGAAGTAAGAAATGCTTGTGGCTCCCTCGTAATCGGTTATCGCAGCAATTGCGTCCCGAATCACTACTGGATCTGTCGATTCCGCTGCCTGAAGTGCAATTGCTAATATTTTCATGGCATCGTAGCCACTTGCGGCCATTCCGTTAGCGGGGGTTTCAAACATGGTTTCGTATGCAGAGATAAATTCTACTTTATCCGGATCAAAGTGTGTACAATAATAGGTGTTTTCAAGCGATGTGTTATCTTCCAAGACCTTGAACATCAATGAATCGTCCATACCATCGCTGCCAATAAAGATGGATTCGATTCCCATGTCTCTCGCTTGTTTCATTATAAGCGGGTTTTCCGGTGGGAAACTTGCGAGAAAGAGTACATCCGGGTCCGCCTCTCTGATGGCTATGAGCTGTGTTTCGAACGTCGTGTCGTCTTTTTCGTAGGTTTCCTTGGCAAGGATGCTGCCGCCGAGTTCTTGGAAGTTAGCATCGAATGCTTTAATGAAACCGATAGAATAGACATCTTCGTTCTGCCAGATCATTGCAGCTGTTTTCGCCCCGAGTTCACTAACTGCGAATTGTGCCATAAGTTTTGCCTGCAACACATTGGAACTTGCTGCGAGGAAAAGGAAGTCACCGGTGTCCGTTACGTTTGCGCCTGTTGCGCCCGGGAGTACCGGGACCGTAGCAACGGGTCCAACTTTCACGGCATGACTTGAAAACAGCGGTCCCAAAATTGCCACTACCTTTTCTTGTGTAATTAAGTCTGTAGCGGATTGAACAACGTTTTCGGTGAGCTCCTCTCTATAGACAAACTCGACTTGCCTCCCTAGAACGCCGCCTGCTTGATTGATCTCGGATAGAGCAAGTTCTGCGCCTTCACCAAAATTTGGATAGAGTGGATATGGACGAATCACGCCTACTTTCAGCGTAGGCACAATGTCGGTGTCGGATGGAGGGACCATTTCATCAGTTATTCCTATGTCCTGGATCCTATTGCACGCGGACAGCAGCACGCCCGAGAGTAGAACGAGCACACACATTGACAATTTAAAAATTTTCAAATTCACGAGATTCTCCTCTTGTAGTCAAATGAAATACATAAAATTGGGAGTACACTGTTCTTTCTGGTTTGAGGCTAAACCGGTTTAGGAGAGCTGACTTCGGTTATATGATATAATGCGAACGGTGTCTCAGAGGTAGATTAATTCCGGGCTTCGGGTGTAACTGTCAACTTTACTCGTTTCGCGTCTCGTAGAACGACAACTTCGACAGGGTTACCGATTTTCACCGCATCAAGGGCATAGGTGTAGTCGTAGATATTGGTAATTTTCTGTCCTCCAAGTTCTACGATAACATCGCCTCCTTTTAAACCTGCTTTCTCGGCAGGTCCGCCGGCGCGAACGCCTGAGAGTCTGACACCTGTCTCTTCTGTTGTATAGTCCGGGATTGTGCCAAGATACGCGCGCAGCGTCTCCCTACTCCCTTCTTCTGGTTGATTCCGCTCAACCCGAACATATTCCGGACGCTCTGTGCCACTAATTAAATCCAAAATGATGCCGTATGCGAATTTGGAGATCCGGTCAAGTCCGTCATAATTAAGCGTTTCTATGTCATCCGTTGGACGGTTATAGTCCTCATGTCCGCCCGTGAAAAAGCTGAGTACCGGTACCTCTTTCGAATAGAAGGCAGTCGTGTCTGTCGGTAGGTAAGGATCTGTTTGTAGCATCAGATTAAAACCGATTGGAACGTTCCGTTTTTCAATCAGCTTGGTCCATACGGACGATGAGCCGACCCCTTGTAAGATAAGCTTATTTTCACGGAGGCGTCCTACCATATCAAAGTTGACATATGCAGTTACTTTCTCTAAAGGGATGATCGGGTGGTTGGCGAAATGGGTTGATCCGATAAGGCCAAGTTCTTCTCCAGACCAGAGTGCAAAGATAACGCCTCTGCCAAATTTCTCAGGGTGTTCTCGGTGAGCTCTACTGAGGGTTAGTGCCAATTCTAATACAACAGCAGTTCCAGAGGCATTGTCATCTGCCCCGTTGTGAATTTGCCCCACTTCCTCCTTTCTTGCGAGAGAGCCGATTTCACCGTAACCGATATGGTCATAGTGTGCTCCGACAACGACGTATTCGGTGCTATCTGTTAACCCTTGTGGTGGGAGAAGGGCGACTACATTCTGAGCGGTTTTCTTCACTTTTTCTATAGAGGCGACGATTTTGACTTTGACATCGGGCAACGGAAATTGCCCTACGAAGTGCGGGTTTTCCATATCAAGCCCGGATTGAACGTCTTTTAAATTTCTACCGGACGCGGTGAAGATAGCGTTCGCGACGGTATCCGTTATTGACGCGGCGACGATACCGGAATCCGCGAGGCTGCTGTCAAAATCGAGAGGGATCAGTTTGCCAGCATTTGGAGAGTTAGGTCCCGCGACGACGAGAAACGCCTTCGCTCCTTGTTCTCGTGCTTGCATTGCTTTGTAACGGAGTCCGGCATATCGATTCAATTGCTGTCGACGTTCCGGTTCAACCTCTTCAGGGACATAGCGGAGTGCAACAACAACCTTATCCTTCACATCTAACCCGGCATAAGCGTCATATCCTTCTCCGAGTTCGCCGGGGACTGATAATCCATATCCAACGAATACTACTTCGCCTTCAACAACGCCGTTACGAGAGAAAGAGAGCGGTTGGAAGTCTTTTTTTACCCTAAATTCTAATACTTTTTCAGAACCTTGGGTTCGAAGCGTGATATAGAACTTGTTTCCTTCCGGTAGAATCCGCCTGCCCGCGGTGAACTCGAAAGTTTGAAAATAGTTTTGTGCATCACCAACAGGCTTGAGGTTCAGTTCTTCAAATTGTGTGGCGATGTGTTCCGCAGCGCGTTTTGCCCCTTCTGAACCAGTCATTCTGCCTTCTAGTGCGTCATCGGCAAGAAATTCGACATGTTGTCGAACGCTCGTTTTCTTTTTATTTCCCGGTTTTGGGTTAGAAGCCTGTCCTATGAGATGCTCCGGTGAGTGTTTATGTCTCGGTGCTGCTGCAAGTGTTTCCAAAGCAATTTCATGGCCCCATTCTGCGAGATAAAGCTGTGATACCTCTTGAGTATTGCGGTTGGAGGTCCAACACAGGTGTCTTCCATCGGGCGAGAAGACGGGAAGTCCATCAAATCCTTCGGTTGTCGTAACCCGAACGGGTTCGTGCCTACCTTTTGTATCAACAAGATATAGCTCGAAATTTGAAAATCCGGGTTTATTAGAAGCGAAAATAACATAGGTTCCGCTTGGGTGGAAGTAAGGTGCCCACGACACACTGTCAAAATCGGTCAATCGCTGGATGTTTGAACCATCTACCTGCATCGTGTAGATGTCTGCTTTGCTGCCGTCATGTGTAAAGTGGCGCCAGACGATGTGTCGACCATCAGGTGTAAAGAAGGGGCCTCCATCGTATCCGGGGGAGTCTGTCAGACGTCTCTGATTTGACCCGTCGGCATTCATGATATAAATTTCGCCAAAATAAGATGGATCTACTTCAAGTTGCTTCAACTCTTTAGGAGATAGTTGGCTTTTAGGGTATGCATCCCGCAGTGAGCAAAAGACGATGTGCTTGCCATCGGGTGAATATGATGCTTCGGCATCGTATCCGGGGGCATCTGTCAGTTGCTTGAGGTTGCTGCCATCACGATTTGCCGAGAAAATATCCATTGCTGCGTCGTAATCCCAGCTATAGCGGCGTTCTTTTCCTGATGCTCGGAATTTGAGCTCTTCTTCCTGTTTTGTTGTTGCAAAGGCATCGTGATGTGTTGAAGCGTAAAGCACTTCGTCGGTCCTGGGGCGGAAGAAAGCACAGGTTGTCTTACCAATACCCGGGGAGACGCGGTGCGTATCACCCGTCAGTAGGTCTAAAATATAAATTTGGTAGAACGGGTTATCCAGCTCGCGTTCGCTTTGAAAAATGATAGCGTTGCCGTCTTCGGAGAAGTATCCCTCTCCAGCACGCTTGCCGTCATAGGTGAGTTGTCGAATGTTACTAAGAAATTGTGATTCCTCGGTAGCAAGGTTGGTTTCCGTCTCGTTTGATGTAGCGTGTTGTGCTACAATATCGCTCGTTAAAAAAATGGCAAGGAGTATTGTGCAGAGCAGGCCGATCGCTTCTATGCAGCGCATTTCAATCCCTCCGATTTTAGGTATGGTACTTTCTAATAGACGTGCGATAAATCGCACTCCTACGGAAGGGTTGTTGCTATAGATATTGCGCTGCTTTCTGCTTAAGGAACGCGAGACCGTCTGTCGCCAAGCTTTCAGCGCTCGGTGCGATGTCCCGCCAGATGCACGTTGCAGCTGCAATCTCTTTAACCGCGGGTGTAAATGATTCAATCACCAGCCATCTGTCATAGTTTACTTTGGCGAGTGCGCCGAACACACCGTCCCAATCTATGGGGCCTGTACCCGGAGTTCCCCGATCGTTCTCGCAGCAGTGAACATGATGTAAGAATTCACCGGTCGTGATAATCGCGTCGGCTTGATTTTTTTCTTCTATGTTCATGTGGAACGTATCAAGGTGTACTTTAAAGTACGGGCTGTCTACTGCTTTCGCGAGTTTAACAGCGTCTTCGGCGATGTTAATAAAATAGGTTTCAAATCGATTGAGGGGTTCACTAGCGAGCGTAATACCGTGTTGTCCTGCGAATTCAGCAACTTCTTGTAGCCCTTGAACGCACCAGTCCCATTCTTGTTGATTTCTGCCTCTACCAACCAGTTTACCGACTGCACTATACATGGGTCCGACGAACGTATCTCCGCCTAGTTCGGCGATAATCTCGATTGCGCGCTTGAGGTAAGTTTTCCCGGCTTCTCGGACCGCAGAATCTGCATCAATCGGGTTCCTATCGGGGCCCATAATGTTACACCCGATAGGCTCGAGCCCCGTGGCTTTCAGGGCGGCTTGTGTGTGTGGAATATCTACCGTGTCCGGATCAAAGATAGGAATTTCGACACCTTCAAACCCCATCTCTGCCACTTTCGGAATTAAGTCTACGGTTTCTCTGTCAAATTTATCTGCCCAGAGTAATAAATTGACACCAAATTTCGGCATTTTATATTGTCCTCCTGATAGCATGTACTATTTCTGAAGTTTAGCATAAATCCAAAACCGTTTTCAACCTTTTTATTTTATCTATCAGCGGTACCTGTTTTCTCGTCTGTAGTTTTTTCGAACCGATCTGGGTGTACCAAAGGTTTCTCTTTATTCAAAAACGAGCCAGATATTTATCAAACTCGCCTTAGACTTTTGGTAGGTCTGTGAAGATATTCTGTCTATCCGAGCCCCTTTGGTTTGAAAAGGTATTTCGGTGTCAGTATTGTCAACGAAATGCCACGGGTAACGAGGAGGACTGTTAACGCTCCCCACAAACCGTGATTGTTATAAGGTGTGAGCAGGTAGACAGCAATTAAGTAGGCCAGGGTTGACACCATTACGGAATTCCGCAAAGCCTTAGAGGCAGTCACTCCTAGAAAGATGCCGTCCCAAATGTAAGCAGCAACGTTAACAATCGGGGCTGCGATTACCCAGATAAGGTAAGGCTTTGCTCCTTCAATAAGCGGCATCTGATTTGTAAAAAGGTGTAGCATTTGCTCTCCAAGAACCATGAAAGTTAGCATAATCGCGATGCCGAACAGAAATGCCCAAAAGAATATCTGGCGGATAGTCTCTTTGAGGTTTAGCGTATCTTCTGCTCCTTTGTACTTGCCGACTAAGCTCTCTGCTGCAAAAGCGAACCCATCGATTGCATGGGACATTAGATGAATATATTGTAGTAGAATAGTGTTAATCGCCAAAAAAGTATCGCTCAAAGCCGCGGATTTTGCTGTGAAATAGGCGTTGCTAAACACCAGGCAGAGCGTACGAATAAAAATGTCGCCGCTAATACCTAGAAATCGCTTAAGTTTCGGAAGGTCCAAGACTTCTCGGATGTCCCATGCTGCTAGGAGACTTCGGTAGCGTCTGAAGAAGAGTAGAACTGCTAAAAGTGCTCCTATATATTGCGCAATAACGGTTGCTAATGCCACGCCTGCCACTTTCATACCGAGTACCTGTACAAACACCAAATTTAAGATGATATTGACAAAGTTCACCATAATCGTCAACAACATGGGATAGTGTGCATTCTGTAAACCTAGAAAAACCCCGTGAAATGCATGGAGGCACAGTGTCGCCGGAGCAGCATAGATACGGATGTGAAAATAAATACGGGCGAGTTGTTCCACTTTAGGACTTGCATCAATAAATAAGAAACTGAGATCGATAAGGTTCCATTGGAAGATAAACAGTAATAGACTTGACGTGATACCGAGGCATGTAGCGCGTATGAGCAGGTGTCCGCATTCTAGTGTGTTATTGTCCCCGAAGGCTTGCGCGGTGAGTCCTGTGGTTGCCATTCTGATAAAACCGAACCCCCAATAGATAAAGCTGAAAATAATCCCGCTGATACCGATTGCTCCAAGGTAGTATTCGGGCTCTAATCGTCCCATCAAAGCGGTATCTACTGCTCCTAAAAGAGGGACAGAGAAATTGCTGATGATATTTGGAAGCGCGAGATTAACAATCTGCTTATTGATGTTTTCAGTGGTGTACATAGAGGTTTCCGTTCTGTATCTGTTTCAGATTTTACTTGCAATTGCGATGAGATGCAAGTGCTATTTCGCCGGGCTTGTTTAGTTTTCAGCTTGGTGAGCTTTGACTATTTTTTGAAGAGAACCGAAGTTGTTCGTAACTAAAAACAGAGGATGCTATGAAAGAGGCATGGCATTTTCGGACTGCAAGCGGAAGTAATTAAGAAATGGAAAAAATTGTCTAGATTTGATAGGCGTTACTTGCTACTCTGCAAATTTCTTTGTAATTTTGGTAGAAATTTAGTATACTAATTAATAATGAAAGACTGGTGTTACGAGTTTACCGCGAAATTAATTGGATTCTTTGTATCTCGACTGCCTCGTTCTGTTATGTTGGCTATTGGCGGTCGGTTAGGAGCTCTCATATTCTGGATTGCACCGCAGCAAAGGAAGTTAACATGTGAACACTTACGTGCCAGCTTGGACTACGTGGATGAACACGAGATGAGGGCGATAGCGAAGCAGTGCTTTGAAAATTTAGGCAAGACTGTCTTAGAATTTATGCAATTGCCTCACATGAATTCAAAACAAATTCAGCAATATGTCCGTTTTCAAGGCATCCAGCATGTGGAGGAGGCGCTTGCACAAGGGAAAGGAGCTATCATTCTGACAGGGCATTTCGGGAATTGGGAATTGCTTGCAGCAAGTATTTCTGCTACGATTGCTCCGTTGACACCTATTGCTCGCAAGCTGCGTTCTTCTCGCTTAAACGCCTTAGTTTCACGTTACCGGGCACAAGCCGGATATGCTGTGATTGATCGGGATACAGGAGTTCGGCACGCTCTTCGATGCCTTAAACGCAACGAGTTGCTTGGTATTGTCGCTGATGTAGACACAAGTGTAAGCGGTGTTTTTGTCGATTTTTTTGGTAGACCCGCCTATACACCGTATAGTCCTGTCGCTATTGCGCTCAAGACAAGGGCACCGGTACTACCGACGTTTATTGTTCGTCAGCCTGATGGTTCACACCGTGCGATTATTGAGCCGCCTTTGATGTTGCAGCGGACAAATGTAAAAGAGAAGGATCTTGTTGTCAATACACAGAAATTCACAAAGATTATTGAATTCTACGTTCGGCGGTACCCAGCACAGTGGATTTGGATGCATCGACGATGGAAAACACAACCTTAGTTGCATCATCATGTGTTTGTATCTTTGTTCGCTTTTCTGCCTAACGTGTTGCAAAAGTACGGAAACCCTCGTTGGTCCGTCTGACGAACCCGTGGAAGCAATTCCGACACAGCAATTGGAGCAGTTTTCCACACAGCATACTGAAGCGGGGCTGGTCAAATGGACACTTGTTGGTGATACCTCAGCATTCCACGGAAATTATGTTGAAGTTGAAAGTCCAACTGTTGAGATTTTTGAAGACGGTGTCGTTTTTATGACTTTGAAAAGTCAAAAGGGCAAACAGATTCTGACAGGTAGCAAGAAAAACGATCTCTATCTATCAGGACATGTCGTCGGTGTCAGCGAGAATGGTATTTTGTATACTGAACACCTCCATTGGCAGAGTCGGGCAGGTAGGTTGTATGCCCCGGAGGAAGTAACACTTATACGTGGAGATTCCACCTGGGTCGGAACCGAGATGTATGCGAATCCGACGCTTGAAACGGTAAAAATGAAAAATAATCGATTTAAACTTTACCCAAAAGATGAGAAAACAGATAAATATCACAGAACACCTGTTGTGCAGGAATAGACCTGAGCAACGATTTTACTTTCACAAATTGTGTAATTTTGTTTATACAGGTCTTTTTCTATTTTTTATATGTGTTGTTCCTTTAGTCCTCAATGCGGAGGAAACCGAAGCCCCCGCCGCTGTGGCATCACCTACAGAAAACAGTGTGCTGGAAGCGGAAAACTCTGAAAATGAAGAAGGCGCAAGTGCCAATAGGGGCAGCGCTGCTGGATCGACTACAGAAACCATTACTGGCACTTCAAAGAGAATGGAAAGATTTGAGAAAGAGGGCATAACGGTTCTTATCGACGAAGCCAAAACTGTCCGATATAACGAACAAGGCGTTGAAATTGGATTCCTCAATGCTGATAAAATCACCCTCAAGAGTGATCCGGAAACGGGGGCAACAACGGAAGTTATTGCCGTGGGGAGTGTAGAAATCCGTGATCAAGATATATTTGCTACTTGTGATCAGGCGATCATGAACAACTTGACGAATACTGTTGTGCTGAAAGAGAATGTTGTGGTTTTACAGAACAGAGACCGGCTCGAAACCAAACTTTTCACTTTTAATAGGACAACCGGCAAGCAGACTGGCGAAGGCGGTGTTAAATTTAAGGTTACCGTTACACAGGCAGAACCAGTAAAGACAGAAACTGGCGCAGATGCCGAAGGTGGTGCAAGCACTACTGAAGATGAAACTTCTACAGCTACGCTTGATGGAACAGAAGGTGAAATTGAGAAGGACCCTAACGCTGATATGCCCAAGGCAAACGGGGACGCAAAAGAAAAACCTGACGCAGATATTGAGGGGTCTGAGGATACCGATTCGGAAGATGAAACTGATACAGATGCTGAAGATGTCAATAGCACAGATAAGACTGATGAAACCGAAGACTCCGAGAGCGATTGAGCGAATTATGTCCGCTAAGACTGCTTACCTATCAAAACCTTTTTGTCAACACTCGGTATGATGGGGCCGTTAGGTCTGTCTTAAAGCGTTATGAATTTCATTACAATGACCCTATGGGTCAATCAAGGTAAGGTGTCGTAATTTAGAAATCGTGGCAATAGAACTCCAAGCACACAGACTCGTAAAACGTTATACACGCCGGGGCCCCATTGTCGTCAATGAAGTGAGCTTGTCGGTACAGCAAGGTGAAATAGTCGGGCTCTTGGGGCCAAACGGTGCTGGAAAATCGACGACGTTCTACATGGTAGTCGGTTTGATTCGT
>OZ219751.1:0-120895 GCA_964291315.2 Candidatus Poribacteria bacterium
AGTCCTAAGTCATTAAATACATTGTCGTAATCAGAGAGTCTATAGATTGAAATTTAGCCAACGGATGTGTTCCCGGTATGTGTCTACTTCTGCCTTAATTCTTGCTTGATCCCAGCTATTTTTTTTCCCTAAGAATTGTGAGATTTGAGGGGCGATGTTGAGCCCTTGACCTGGTGTCCAACCGATTCGGGTGCGTCGCCAGAGAAGATCGTCCAATGTCATCGCCATCTCGCCCCAATAGGCATAAACAAGTTCTGCTTTTATGAACGGAAGAGCGGGTGTTATTGGTTCAGTAAGCGTTGCGTCTTCACTTATGAAGTCTTGAATGGCGAAATACCCTTCTCCGTATCGTTTAATGAGGCGTTCCGCGTCAAGGTTTGATGGTAACGCGCGATTCTGACCTGAACTTGACACGCCTCCTACAGCATTGGGCAACGGAGATGTCGCGGTTTTACAACGTCGCGGAACATTCAGAATTGGAGCAAGTCGATTTACTGTTTCTTCTGCTATATGTCTGTGTGTAGTGAGTTTGCCACCATATAGATACATCACCCCGCTTGGGCTTTCTGTAATGAGGTGCCCCCGTGAAATGAACTCAGTTTTTGCAAAATCTCGACGGTACGGATTCGCTGCAACAAGTGGACGTGTGCCCGCATAAGCAGCGATGATAGTGTCGTTATTGAGTGTTTTGTCCGGAAAAATTCGCTGCACCTCTGAAAGCAGGTATGCTACTTCAGCAGCTGATGGACGGACCGACGGTAAACCTTCCTCTGGTGTCGTTTCAGTAGTACCGACGATAGAGGTATTGTGAGCACCGGGCAAAATAAAAATGACGCGAGATTTGCCACCGTGCTGTCTTTCCGATCTTGTAAAGGCTACTAAGCCGTACATCCCCGAGTCGTCTACTTTTCCGCATCTAGGTAAGACGAGATGAATGCCTTTTGCATTCTTTGTTACAAGGCGTGGGATCCCGTCGTAACTTGGGTCTTTACGCCACACGTGATCACTCCAAGGCCCTGTCGCTGATACAATTTTTCGCGCAGAGATTTCGAAGCGTTCCCTAGAAATAACATCTTCAACCATTATTTTGGACAAACGCTTTCCATTATTGGAGGGACTCGGTTGATCGACAAAATCGAGAAACCGGACGTAGTTCACGATAACAGCACCATGTCGATGTGCATCTTTGAGTGTCGCAAGGGTTAATCTTGCATCATCAACAGTACTATCCCATAGAATGACACAGCCTTTTAATGTGCTCGTCGCAATAGGCCCGATCAAGTCTTGGATCTTTTGCGCGTCGCGAATTGCTGTCGATTTCTCCACACTATCTGTTTGAGAAAGGTAATTGTAATAGTGTGAGGCGAGTTGCATACCAACTAACGGATATGGATCGCCTTTGTAACAGAGAACTGCTAAAGGGATAGACTTGACAAGATTCGGTGCGATGTACCGGAGGATCTCACGTTCTTTCCGGGCTTGTCTAACGAGACCGATGTCCCGTTTCAAGAGGTAGCGAAACCCCCCGTGGATAAGCTGCGATGTCGCGCTGCTCGTTCCACTTGCAAAGTCGCCTTTCTCAATTAACCCTGCCCTGATTTTCCCATTCAGCGCAAGGTCTCGAATTACACCCGCGCCGACGATACCGCCCCCAATAACCAAGACATCTAGTGGTTCAGTCTGGAGAGTTTCAATATTATTGGATCGAGTTTGAGCTGAAAATTCTTTTGGCATTTTATGTACTTAACTTCAGTTATATATTACTTATCAAATGGCTATGTAAGGAAACTTTGCGAATAGCATGCAGGATCCCTGATGTGGCACCCGCCACCGGCTTCGTCAATAAGGGTAAAAATATGAGTTGAGAACAAGCCCGTTCAGTGATCGGTAAATCTCCTGCTGCATAAGTTTTAAACTGCTCCCCTATATTAACCGTACAGAGATGACAGCGATTGTGCATATACATATCAAATCCGTGTCTGAAGACAGGTAAAGTGTGGAGAAGTGGGCATGGATTGCTGTTTGTCGGGAAACTGCCTGAAAACAGCGGCCTACCGTCTCCAACAAGGAGCGGATAAGGATTATTGTTTGCCAAGACCCCTTCTTTTTGAAGTCCTTCTGCGAAGGCCGGGGCCGGAAGTCCGTTCATCTCCTCTGCATGATAGCGGATAGGCAAACCGTAGAATCCTGCTGATTCGGTGCCTTCATAAGTTTCGACAGCAGAAACGCCCGGAATCTCTTGCAATCCGTCCGAGATTTCTTGGATATAGGCGCGGCGATTCGCGTTGAGCTCATCAAGTTTCTTCAGTTGAACAGAAGCGATGCCGATAGCAAGAGGATGGGCCCGAAATTTAATACCTAAGCCCATCGGTGGTAGATGTGGATAGCGCAATTCATCATCTCTAGCTTCGCTTATGGCACTAAAGGAACGATTGACCTGACCGAGTAGACATGCACGTTCAAAAATTGATACATCATTAGTTGCAAGCATTCCGCCCTCACCGCCACTGACAGGCTTGTTACCTTGTAAACTCCAAGCGCCTACCTTGCCGATGCTTCCGCACTGTCTACCTTTGTAAGATGCACCGTGCGCGTGGGAGCAGTCCTCAATGACTGCTATCCCGGTTTCCTGACTGAGTGCTATCAGGGCATCCATGTCACACACATTACCCCACAAATGGACCGCCACAATCGCTTTCGTCCGTGGTGTGATGTGCCTCCGGACATCAGCAACGTCAATGAGTAGTGTTTTCGGATCCACTTCGCAGAAAACGGGTGTTGCCATCAGCGCTAGCGCCGGTGTGATTGAACCTACCCAGGTGTACGTCGGGCAGATGACTTCATCTCCGGGTCCAACCCCGACTCCAAACATAGCACTATGTAATGCTGCTGTGCCGTTAGTAAGGCTCAAAGCAAATCGAGTTTGGTGACGTTCACGCCAGGTTTGTTCAAATTCGTGAACAGTCGGAGAGGCGCCGGAAAGCTCGTTCCGCAGAGTCATGTCATAAACAATCTGGGCTTCTTCTTCTGTGATTTGCTTCCATGTGTCTAACTTCGGATAGGGGGCCTCAGAAGATGTTTCAAAGACAGGTAGTCCGCCTAAGATCGCGGGAATATCTCTTCGGCTAGTCTTAAGATGTGGCGATTTCTCTTTGTGCATCTCTATGGAGTCTCCTCCGGTATCTTTTTTTACGGTTTCATACAGTTCTTCTGTAAAATGGAAACTGTGAATTCCGACTCCTTATTGTAGAAGTAGGAGCGATCGCCAAGTGCTGCCTGCTTGCAGACAACCCAGAGAAACCTAAAGCTGAATAAACTTAAATTTCTCGAATCGTAAAGTGTTTTTAATCTGGCGCCTATGTTATACTTAAGAGTTGTATTGTGGATAGATCCAACATTAGGCATAATAACATGTCTTGAAGATTTTTGTCAAATTTCAATAAGGTGGAAACCGTGAATTCCGACTCCTTATTGTAGAAGTAGGAGCGATCGCCAAGTGCTGCCTGCTTGCAGACAACCCAGAGAAACCTAAGTTTCACAGAGAATTGAAAAATCTTGAATATCCCAAAAGCATTCGCTTCCCTGCTACAGGATAGAACGGCTCAAATCAAGAATCTGTTTGTTAATTACTGCATGCCTCCTCTTCTCGCTTTCTCTGTTTTTTTTCTTTTGTGTGGGCTTGTACTCCAGATACGCGGAAAGGATCCCTTTGAGTTCTACAGCATCATCTTTGTCAGTGCTTTTTCAAGCCTTGACGATTTTGGTTATGTGCTGTTCAACGCAACCCCGCTTGTCTTTACAGGACTCGCTGTGGCTATTGCCTATAAGAGTGGATTGTTTAACATCGGTTGTGAGGGGCAGCTCTACGTTGCTGCGTTTGCTTCCGCCTGGGTAGGCATGTACCTGCCGCTTCCTGCTTTTTTGTTGATTCCTCTTTGTATAGGAAGTGCAATGGTTGCTGGTGCTGCATGGAGTGCCGTCCCGGGGCTCTTAAAAGCGAGATATGGTGCGCATGAAGTCATCAATACCATCATGATGAATTTCGTCGCGTTTGCCCTTATGAATTATCTTGTTACAGCTGTGTACCAAGAACCCGGACAAATGATTCCCCAAACTCCGGAGATTTACGAAGCAGCGCGGCTTCCACGATTAGCATCTCTGTTCCCTATTCTGCCGAGCAGCAATCCTCTAAATGTGAGTTTTTTATTTGCTTGTGGATGTGTCCTGTTCTGCTATGTCTTCTTAAAATACACTCGTTGGGGATACGAACTTCGATTGTTTGGAAACGCCCCGGATGTTGCCGTTTATGGTGGAATAAATCCGCGAACCGTGACAGTGTGGGTAATGGCATTAAGTGGAGCAGTTGCAGGGTTAGCCGGAGTGGCTGAGGTGTTAGGATATCGTTATCGGTTTCTGGATAATTTCTCATCGGGGTGGGGTTTCACCGGGATTGCCGTTGCCCTTTTAGGGAGAAATAATCCTTCCGGTATTTTGGTGGCAGCTGTGCTCTTCGGATTATTGAATAAGGTCGCCTTAGATATCGAAATTTTGTTAGAGATTCGGCGCGGCCTATTTCTTTCCGGACAAGGCCTATTAATTATCTGGTTGATTTGCACAGAGAGAATTGCGTGGAAGAAAAAATGATTTTTGAATTGATCCCAAGCACTTTGCGAATGGCAACGCCATTAGGGTTTGCCACGCTCGGCGGGATTTACTCGGAACGCGCCGGGGTAATCAACCTTGCCCTTGAAGGGATGATGCTCATCGGGGCATTTGGCTACGTTGTGGGAACCCAAGCTTCTGATTCAACATGGCTTGGACTGCTTGTAGGCATGGCGTTTGGGTTTGGGTTCGCCTTATTGCATGCCGTTGCGACTATTACTTTTCGGGCAGAACAAATCGTCACTGGAATAGCAATTAACATTTTAGCATTAGGAATTACGGAGTTCCTTATACCTATACCTGAGCAGGTAGGCGGACTTCCACAATGGGAATTCCCACTTGTCGGTTCCTATAGTTTTCTAGTTTATCTGTTACCTGTACTGACTGTAGTGAGTCATATTTTCCTCTTTAAAACACCGTGGGGGCTTCGGCTGCGGGCTGCAGGTGAATCAACTGCGGCACTTGCATCGATGAGTCTCAGCCGCGCAAAATGGCAATACTTAGGCGTTCTGATAAGTGGTATCTTAGCAGCGATTGGAGGTTGTTTTCTGGCATCAGAAGTCCACTATTTCACCAAAGGTATGACTGCAGGGCGCGGTTATCTCGCGATCGCAGCGGTCATCTTCGGAAATTGGAGGCCTTTGAGCGGGATCGCAGCGTGCTGCCTCTTTGGGTTCACAACTGCTTTAGAGTTCGTAAACCGATGGAATGTACCAGTGCAGCTACTCCATAGCTTGCCCTATATCTTAACAATGATTGTCCTCGCTGGATTTGTCGGAAAATCACGTCCACCTGCAAGCTTAGGAAAACCCGGGGCATAACCTTCTTGCTTCATCTTACGAGAAGTTAGGCTTCCTCACTATCATTGACGAGTTCGTCACAGTTAGGGTGACGACTGTAGTAACCGTAGGATTTAGCCTGTTTTGGATCAATCATATTGCAAAGCACACCGATTCCTTTCGTTGGAAATGCTTCCGTTAGATCACGTATACCGGTGAGAATGTCAGCCCGTCGAGTTTTCGTGATGTCAAAGACATAAACAATAACATCAACCATGTTTGCCAGAATCATGGGATCCGCCACAGCGCGGATTGGCGGCGAATCGATGACTATCACATCATATTCTGATTTTGAAAGTTCCAACCAATGTGTCATCATTTCTGAGTTGAGAAGTTCGATTGGGTTAGGTGGAACGGTTCCACTCGGTACCAAATGCAAATTAGGAATACCCGTCGGTTTAATCGTTGTGTGCAGTATGTCTTCTGCGTTTTCGGAGTTCAAGTGGATGAGAGCTTCGCTCAATCCCGGCTTACGACTATCGACGCTCAGCGCAGTGGATTCAGAACGAGGCAGGTTGCCCGTATGCTCAGATTCGAGAGGTTCATCAGTTGAAAAGATATTGTGTTGGGTGGGCCTGCGCATATCCGCATCTATTAATAGGACCTTATTTCCTCTTTGTGCGAGTGCAACAGCGAGATTAGAGGCAGTAGTGCTTTTGCCTTCGCCGCGCATCGCGCTCGTGACGAGGATTGTTTGCAAAGGTGTCCCCGGGTTCAAAAATGGCAATTTTGCTTGTAGAACCCGGAATGCTTCTGCTGATCCTGATTCAGGTGCATCGTGAACAATAAGTGGGAGTCGGTAAGTTCTGCGTTTTTTTATGGAAGGCAAAATACCGAGAAAACTTGGAGATTCAGGCATCGCATCTAGTTGCCGCACAGCCTCCTCTAATCGCAGATATGTATCTTTGAAGTAATTTTTGGCGACAGCGAATGTTACGCCTAGTAGCATTCCGACAAATGCCCCTAAAGCGAGGTTAAGTTTTAACCGCGGTTTCAGGGGTTCTTCTGGTGCACGTGCTGCGTCTAATACCTTAATGTTTTCTGTTCGTGATTGAGAGAAAATCTCGGATTCCCGCATCCGCGTTTCTAAAGCTACGACTTGTGCATTGTAGATTTCAATATCTCGTTTGAGCCGGTAGAATTTCAGTTGGTCGGGCGACCATTCTCGGAGTTGGGTGAAGTGTGCTGCTATTTGGGCGGTAACTTCTTCTTTCTGTTGTCTGAGACTAGTAGAGTTTGCTTGTGTTTCGTTTACCTTTTCTGAGATAACTTGGTAGAGCGGATTGTAGGAGGATGTTGTACTTGTTATTTTTTTTTCTTCTTTATCGAGGCGTGTCTTTGTTTCTCTAATTTGTTCATCTACAGAAGTGACCTCAGGGTGTGTTTCATCATATTTCCCTAGAAGCGCAGCACGGTCAATTTCATACTGGTTCAAACTATCCCGCAGCTTAGCATGTGACGGGTTCTGTCCGACTGTTTCTGAGATAGTATTTTCTGATAACTTTTCCAGTTCCTTTTGATAAGTAGCAAGTTTCAATTCGGCACTTGCTAGGAGGCTAATCAATTCGTGTTCCCTAACTTGGAGTGCCAAAATGATTTGTGCTTGTGTGCCTCCTTCCGCGTTTAAGGTAATCTCTGGGTGTTCTTGCTGAAAGGTAAACAGTTCGTTCTCAGCTCTCGTAAGGTTTTCCTTGGTCTGATTTAGGAGCTCTTGCGAGAAAGGTTTTTGCCACCAACCCATTTCTTCGGCGGTTTCTGCTTCGACGGCTGCCTGAAATACCTCAGCGATCTTGTTGACCAAGTTTTGTGCGCGTTCCGGGGTCCGCTGTTTCACGGTCACAGTGATCACATTCCTATCGAGTACTTCTTCCACCTTTAATTGTTCTTCAATGAGGGTCTTGATAAAGAAATCTTCCCACTCAGTAGGCGTAAGATCCCCTTGTTCTGTGGCATTTGGATCGAGTTCAATATTTAGCAAGCTAGCAAGCCATTCTACAGAGCGCGCTCGATAGACAGGTAACGGTTCAAGCAGTCCCTCTTCTTTGAGTTGCTGTACTGCCGGCGCGACGACAAGGTCCCGCGACTGTAATTGGGCAGTGTAGGCGCCTAAAGAAGTCCCGTTCAATAATCCTGATAACGGTAGCTGCGAAAGCAGTGTAGAAGCTGGCTGTTTGTCTACCATACGCAGCACTGTTTCTGATTGATAAACAGGCGCCGTGAAATCAGTCACAAGAAACGCGCCAAAAACGGAAAACACGAAAATGAAAAGAATACTCCACTTGTTCCGAAAGAGGATCCAAAAATAATCTGATAGTCGAATTTCCCTAATTTCTTCAAAGTATCTATCGGTTGTTTCGCGCATATCTTACTTTAACCTCTAATTTATCTCCCTAAGATATTGAAAAGCAGATTCACAAACGATATAGCAGATGTAATAATTCGCCAATCTAAACGTATCCGTTCACGAATTCGGAGTTGATCTTTCGGATGTAGATAAATATCCGCCTGCACAAGATCGAAGTTTATTTCCTGTTCTGTCCCGTCTGCTCGCGTTAAGATACATTTTTTAGGGTTTGCTCTGTTCTCATCAAATCCTCCTGCCATGACGATAGCCTCTCTTAGAGGCACCGGCTCAGTAATCACGTATTGCCCCGGCTTCTCTACTGCTCCCGTCACGCTTATTTTTGCCTCAGCGAGAGGGATGTACAACGTGTCACCCGGGGCCATCATAACATTTGCATTTTCTGCGGATAGATCTACTAAAGTGCGTTTTTCACTAGTGATAACTTCTGCGTTGTGCAGGTCTGCGAAATTTGATCTCGAACCACCAGCAAGTTTCAACACCTGAATCGCGGGTATTTCCGGGGTTGTTATACGATAGACGCCCGGGGAAGCTACGGCCCCTATGGCGCGTACAGCGCGCTGTTGATAGATAGACGGAACAAAAATAATATCATGGTCTTCTAAAGGAACATCGGGACCACCATCGTCGAGCAGTTGTAGATAATTAACTTTTCTGTACAGTTTCCCACCACGCCAGATGTAAATGTTGCTGAGGTCAGCGGTTTCATAGATGATGTCTGCTGATGCCAATGCTTGGAGAAGATAAACCTGTCCGACTTCAAAAATATGCAGATTGCCCCGCCCGCGCGACGTAACTGCCCCAAAAACGAGAATCGTACGCTTCGGCTGCATAAGTGTCACAAACACGCGCGCCGTTGGAAGCTGTGCTGAAAAAGCAGCCTGCATCTGTGCTTGAAGTTCTGGGACGGTGAGACCGGTCGCCTTGATCAGCCCAATGAGTGGATAGGATACATAACCATCTTGTTGAATTGGTACTGGAATTCTGTCTTTACTATATTCCGGGTAACCATCGACGGTAACGACAAAACTGTCACCGATTTGCAGTCTGTATGTAGAAACTTGCTCGGAAGGTTTTGATCTTCCGGTGTCGTTTCTGTGTTGATAGTAGGATTTTCCGCTGGAGGTTCTCCTGCCAAAATCGATACAGGGAAACCGATTTGTATGATTAGCAGAAACGGAGCAAAACCACTAATAGTAAGTTTTAGGAACTTACCGATCGCACTCAAAGAATGTCCGCGTAAAGGAAGGGTATTCATAGAAAATTACAGTTAACCTTTTCCAAAAGATTTTCGTTTTTTTTGTTGCCTTCAAGGCACATTTTGCAAGCATACCTCATATATTTTAGCAGCTATACGCCGGAAAAGCAAAACAAATCATGCGCATTGTCTATAGACAACTTGTGTTTTTAGTTACAAACCACGGCACTTCTCTTCAAAAAAAGAGTGTATTGTGCGCTTGCACTCACCGCGCAGGATATTGAAACCTGCGTTGTCGAGCTCAAATTGTGTTATCCAAGTAGTCTCCACACGTCCGTTTAAGACGTGGCAAACGGGTCGAAAACTCGAGAGCGAGACAGGTAGCGATCTTCCGGCGCGATAGCCGGGCGTACCGACATCGTCCTGATGTCTGAAGGCTAGCAAGTTTCATTATACCTTAAACTGTTGTCAAATACTTTTCACCCAAAGAATAGGGAATACCCTTTTTGACCGTCATCTCCTTAACTGTGCTAATATTCAACAACCTATAGTCATCTTATCTCGACTTATGCTATAATTTGATAGACTCTGCTATCTAAAGCGCAGGGGATCTTTGAAAGTGAATACTCGCTTTTTGGTGCGGATTGTGGCATTCCGATATCGGTTGAAGTCTGCAAGGGTCGATCACAATCGCAAGTCTGATACCAGCTAAGACGAAGGTGGATGTTCCAACCTTTATTATATTTATCGCAGCGTTTACGTCTCTTACGAGGAACACGGGCAACATCTTTCCATGTGCGTTCCCGATTATTGCTTCCTTTGATTTTCCGTGGATGTTCGCGTTGTGTCCCTGAAAGATCATTCAGAGAGGTTTTATAGAATTCCGGAGACATGTATAGTCTCCGGTGTGAACAAGTGAACATTGTTCTGATACTGAAGTCAAAAACGGAACAGGGCGAATCGGAAGCAGCTTGCCCATCTTAGACAGCATTTCGGAAACGATGTAGTCTATCACAACGAACATATAGAGACCTCCGAGACCATCTTTCTTTAGTATGATGATTTTGATATGATCCAGTACAGGTCGGCTTCGGTTAAAGCGATAGCGTTTATCGTGTATCCGAACTTTATCACCATAGAAGCTGTAGCTATAGCGGACAGGGTGAACTAGTAAGGTTTTCACTAGGAACGGAATTGATGCGGCCGCTTAGCAAGAGCAGCGAAGAAACTTTTATATCCTTAATGCAACCTTTTGAGGAGATTGTGTGTGCCCAGGAGTGCAACTCATGCCAATGTGCAAACACTTCAGAGGGCAATTTACGCAATATCGTGAACTCACGAGACATGTCATTATAAAACATATACGGAAAGCCGATCGAATGCGCGGATCGTTTCTGCCTAATAAGTAGTTCCAAATATCGTGTACTATCCGCGTCAATGGCTTCAAATTGTGATTGCGTTTCGCACGAAATAGTTTGTGGAGTGTTCTATACAATGGTGCTTCTCGTTTCTCGCTTTAAACCGTAAGAGCGGGTGGCAGAGATATTGTCTGGAGACAGTACTAATTATGTTTGCCAACGAGATAAATATATCATACATTCGCGTTTGTCAAATTTATTCTTGACACAAATCATTAACTGCCACTACAGCTCCGACACAGAGGAACGCGGGTTTGTAGCGGGGGATTGGATAAAAACGACCCACAGGAGGCCTTTACAACTATGACAGCGAATCTCGCTATTGCGTACTTACTTCTAAGTGCGCTTCTCGGAACGGTTACCTTAATCTGGGGCATTTTTCGGTACAGACGGAGTCAGCAGCGCCGGAGAGGTGCGTTCAAGATTCATGCATATCTGCTTTGGCTCCTCACCTTACTCATCGCAGTGAGCAGCTTCATGCCGCTGGCGTACCTCTACACAGAACACCTCTGGTTCGAGAGTCTCGGACACCTTGATGTTTTCTGGGGATTACAACAGATCCGGTGGGGCATCTTCGGGGTCTGCTTTCTTGTTGCCCTTGGATTCATGAATGCCAATGCTGCTGTGGCGAATGTCCTCTGCCCAGAGTCCCGTGAGTTTCGTCGTTGGACACACATGCGGACATTCTCTTTCCATCGTGCAGTGTTCTGTCTGACCTTCATTGCAGCACTCCTCCTTGCAACACCGATGTTGCTATTGGACGATATATATTTAAGGTATCGGAATCAGCCAACGGCAGTCAGCAGTCAGCAGTCAGCAGTCAGCAGTCAGCAACCAACATCTGATAATCATTTCGGCAAAGATCGAAACTTCTATCTCTTCAGTTTCCCACTCCACCGATGGGTTAGCCTCTGGGTGCAGGCAACACTTTGGGTGACGTGCATAGTCGTTGGACTCCTCTATAACTTTTACTATCGTCGAGATGCTCACACTATGCAGCGTGTGAAGCGACACATCATCTTCCATGGATCGGCGCTGTGGTTGCTCCTCCTTTTCGTCGGTGGGTGGCGGAGCTATGTCAACCTCTGGAACAAGGTTTACACCCGTCCGTTGACCCAAGAACTTTCGTCTCTCCACGGCTTGTTCTATGTTGATTTCCACCTCGAAGGTGCGACATATATCTATTGCGGTGTATTAATCAGTATTGCCGCGGCGATCGTCTTCAACGTGTTTTGGCGGAAACGGTTTCTATGGTATGCAACGCTCGGGGTATGGGGCTTGAGTTATCTATTCCTCATCCATGTATATCCATTGGCACTCCACCTCTGGGAGGCCCGCATCAACGTGTTGGATAAAGAAGAACCGTATCTGCATCGACACATTGAGGAGACACGTCTTGCCTTTGAACTCGATACGATTCTGACAGAAAAGCGCGGGAAAGGGCTTGCTACATTGGACATGATCAAAGAAAACGAAGAGATTAAAAAGAACATTCAAATCTGGGATCGGCGTGTGCTTTACGAAGCACTCCGCGAGGCACAGATTCAGACGCACTACGATTTCCATCCGTATACAGATGTTGATAGGTATCGCGTTGGAGACGAGTATCGGCAGGTCCTAATCGCCGCGCGCGAAGTGAGCCCAGAAGAAGATATCGTCGGGTGGGAACCCTTGAAGTTACAATACACACATGGTTACGGAGTCTGTGTATCCCCGGTAAACGAGTTTATCGAGGATGGGTTTCCGAACTTTTGGGTCGGCGATACCCCGATCCAAAGCAAATATAAAGAACTCAGCGTCCAACGTCCACAGATTTATTACGGAGAGATGACGAACAACTATGTGATTGTCAACACACAGCGCAACCTTAATGAGTCTTCAGGTACCGTAGCCTTGCCGCAAACCCCTGGAACGTGGGAACGACATGCCTATACTGGGGACGGTGGTGTTCCCTTAGGAGGTTGGTTTCGACGGCTTTGTTTCGCCCTCCGGTTCGACTTCTTCCGGATCCTGCGTTCCGAACGGTTGACATCCGAAAGCCGTGTCATGTTCCTCCGGAAAATCGGGACTCGGCGCGGCGATCAACTCATTAAGGATCGGGTTGCACACATTGCTCCCTTCCTCAACTATGATCCTGATCCTTATATCGTGATTAGTGGCGGTGAGCTCTGGTGGATCATCGACTTTTATGTAACGAGCCGTTACTATCCGAACGCCCAAGTCTATGTTGACGACACAGCGCGGTTAGCAGAAACCCAGCTCTACGAGGAACCTAACTTCGAGAAGTTTAACTACATCCGAAACTCAGGAGTCGCTGTCGTCAACGCCTACACGGGTGCTGTTAGTTTCTATGCCATCAAGAAAGATGAAGCTGTGATGCGTACCTATCAGAAGGCGTTCCCTGATCTCTTTAAATCCGTATCGGAGATGCCCGAAGGGTTGAAAGCACATCTCCGGTATCCGGACTACCTCACACGGATTCAAGCCAAAATGTATGGGGCCTATCACAGGCGTGCCGACGATTTTTACCACCGACGCGATCACTGGCTAATTCCGAAAGAGGCGTACTACTCATCGGAAGCCGATCAGGAGATGATGCCGTACTACGCTATGCTCAAACTGCCGGGCGAGGATACCTTAGAATTCGTGAACATGATTCCGTTTACACCGCCGAAACGCGAGAAACGGTTAAAGGCATGGATGGTTGCACGGTGTGACCCACCAAACTACGGAGAGCGGATTGTCTATATATTGCCGGAGGGTGCAGATGTCGCAGGACCCACACAGGTCGAAGAAGACATTAACAAAGCGACAGGGCAGCAACAGGTCGGTTGGAAAGAAACAAGCGATGTGATTCGTGGAAATCTACTCATCATACCGATTGAGGACGCGCTTTTCTACGTCGAGGCGATCTATCTGCAAGCGAAGCGGCAGGAAAAAGACAATGGGGATGATACGCAGCCGCGCCGTCCAAAATTAGAGATGGTTGTGGTGAAGGCGGGATCGAGTGAGC
The DNA here is from genome assembly GCA_964291315.2 of Candidatus Poribacteria bacterium. Classification (GTDB taxonomy): domain Bacteria; phylum Poribacteria; class WGA-4E; order WGA-4E; family WGA-3G; genus WGA-3G. Next base: position 13,493 of record OZ219751.1, read on the forward strand.
TTGCATCGGCGAAGACGCTAGATAAAGCGTTGAACGTACTTTTCCTCGGGCAACCGGCGGTCAATGCGCCGGAAGAGGGCGAAGCACCTCCAACGGCAATGGAGTTATTGGAGCAGTTGCGTCAAAGCCATGCAAAGAGCAAGGCACAAACAGAGGCGGTTTTGGAGAGACTGATTGAGGTTCTAGGTGAAGATCAGTAGGAATTAGTCATCAGCAAAAACTTTTGTATCAATTGATAGATGGGAACGCTACAAAGTTGTGAGCTCTGGAAAAGGGACAAAGGCCGCGTATTAACAGCCAACTGTTAATTTGCTACTTATCGCCTCCGTCCGGAGCTCATCATAATACCCTGAACACACTTCCAAAACATCCTTTAACTCCACTGGAAACCGCTCTGACTTCGAACGATACGGGGCGAAACCTGTGCTCCGATGTGCATTCTGATACCAGTACTTTGCCCAAACCCCATCTGCGGGAATTCCACCGGCATGCCAAGACAGCATTCCTGGCTCAAACTGCAGCTCCAACCGTTCACATAACTGGCAGAGCACATTCTGTGGATCCTCTAAGAGCAACCGTGCGTCAAGAATCGGTGGTGACTGCCCGGCAGCCTGCAACGCTAGAAGCAGAGCGTGCTGCGTTTTCAGTCCTGTATCTGCCAACGTCGGTTTCCCAATCACTTTCGCTAACGAAGGCAGCATCTCCCGTGGGTCACGGATGAGAAACACATTCAGCGTCTTTTGGAGAAACCCGCGGTCAATATTGATGAGATGATGTGCCATCTGTTTTATAAAAAGCACTGGTTTTTCGCAAGGGCCGAGGATCACCTTCCTGATTACGCTTGCACCGTCCGTTAACATAGATGCCATCACGTCAGCGGGTGCCGGGTGTGCTTGTGCCCTATCGGTATTGTAGAGATAGTGGGCATAAAGCGGTTCATCAACGACTTGAGTATCGCTGCGTTGTTCAAAGGCGTACATCAGGGCAGTAGACACGTTCCGAGGACCCGACCAGAGACAAATCCGTTTCGTTTGCATACCATTTTCCCCTTCTCGTCTGTTCCATGATATGGAGGTAAAGGTTTTATTTTCACGGTTCATAGATAGGTGGTTTTTCTAACCTCAGCAGCTACCTTCTCCGTTGCCGTCGTCTACGTCGTGAAGACAACGGCAACGCTGTCGATGACGTAGAACCTTCCACCGATGATGCCGCTGCAGCAGGATGTCGCTGACTCTGCAACCAGAAGATCAGCCCAAACCCTATAAAAAATGCGACAACACTAAAAATTTGTGCCGCCGACATCCAACCCAACACACGCGGCGTAACCCGCCAAAATTCCGCAATAAACCGTTCTACCCCCAAAAATATCAAGCTGATACCGAAAACTGTTCCGTGAACATTTTCAAACTTCCGGCGCTGCGACCAGAGGATCCCGAAAAGTATAACTGACATCAGCGACTCATATATAGGTGTCGGGTGCACAGGAATATCCGTTGGGACAGTCCCGTTCGGGAATGTCATCGCCCAGGGGAGATCAGACGGAGGGCCATAGTCTCCATCACCAGCGAGGAGACATCCAATGCGACCAATGCCATATCCTAATAAGAGCGTCGGGCCAATAATGTCAATTGTAGGGAGATACGGGTTCGGAGATCGGAGGACAACTATAGTCACAGCGAGACTCCCCCCAATCAAGCCGCCATACCAAACCAATCCACTCGTCGAAAAAAGCTCGCGGACGCTTATCGAACCATCGAGAAGTGTGGAATAGAGCTTTGCCCCGATAACCCCACCAATAGCCGCTGCCATGACAATTGTCGACGCTTGTTCTGGCACAAAACCCCGCCGTTTCAACTCATACTGTATAACAAAAACGCTTGTAATAAACGCAGCCGCTAGCATCAAACCGTAAGAGTGGATACCAACAGGGCCAAAATCAATCAGTGTTGGATACATTATAATTCCTCTATAGAAAGATTTCCATATCTCGACTTCGGTATTTTCTAGGCTTCTGATAGGAGTTGACCGCGTCGACCGTTTTGGGTAACATATCGGTTATTCTCCAAGGTAAGCCTGTCTCACGCGTTCGTCGGCTAACAGGTCGATAGACGTACCTTCCATAGTGATTTTACCTGTCTCCATGACGTAGCTCCTGTCGGTGACTTGCAACGCCAGTTGTGCGTTTTGCTCGACGAGTAGCACAGTCGTACCATCGGCGTTAATCTGTTGGATGATCTCGAAAATCTGTTTAACGATCAGGGGTGCTAATCCTAAGGAGGGCTCATCAAGCAAAAGGAGTCTTGGTTGTGCCATCAAGGACCGTCCGATGGCCAACATCTGTTGCTCACCGCCGCTGAGGCTACCGCCGCGTTGCCGCCGCCGTTGGTACAACTTAGGGAAAGACTGGAAAATTTTGTCTAAATCGTCTTTAATTGCCTGTCTATTGTTTCTTGAATAGGCACCAAGCTCAAGGTTCTCCAAAACACTCATATCCGGGAAGACAAGCCGCCCTTCTGGGACCTGTGAAATACCGAGTGGAACTCGTTGTTCCGCTGCCGTTTTTGTAATATCCTCACCCTCGAAGTGGATACTTCCCTCTACTGGTGTGTAGATGCCCGAAATCGTCATCAACGTTGTTGATTTACCTGCGCCATTTGCCCCGATCAGGCAAACCATCTCGCCGGCATTAACAGTGATAGATATCCCTTGTACAGCTCGAATTTGTCCGTAATAGGTGTGTATATTTCTCAGTTCAAGCATCTTCTTTAGATTTTCCTAGATACGCTTCAATGACCCGTTCGTCGTTTTGGACATCTGCTGGTAGGCCTTCGCTGATCTTTTCGCCATGGTCAAGGACGGTTACCCAATCGGAGATTTGCATCACCAATTTAACGTCGTGTTCAATGAGGAGAACCGTAACACGTTGTTCACGTATAGCGTAGACGAGCTCAATAAGCTCTTGTGTCTCTTGGGGGTTCATGCCTGCGGCGGGTTCATCGAGGAGTAGGAGTTTTGGCTCAGTTGCCAAGGCTCTCGCGATTTCTACCCGGCGTTGGTCACCATAAGAGAGGTTACCCGCCGCTTGTTCGCTCAGCTCGTCTAATCCGACGAATTCCAGCATATCATGTGCTTTTGCGGTGATTGCAGTCTCCTCCTTCTGCTGTCCCGGCGTATGAAATACCGAACCGATAAAACTACTTGAGGTACGCGGGTGCCGCCCGATCTTGACATTATCAAGTACTGTTAGTTCCGTAAAGAGCCTGATGTTCTGAAAAGTTCTACCGATACCAAGTGTCGTGACTTGGTCCGGACGCAATCCAGTGATCGATTGCCCCAAAAAATCAACAGTGCCGAACGTCGGATTATCGAGACCCGTAACACAGTTGAAGAGGGTTGTCTTCCCAGCACCATTGGGGCCGATTAGACTAAAAATTTGTCCAGGGTGCACCGACATCGTCACTTCTGACAATGCAATGACGCCGCCATAATGCCTACTCATTTCATTGATTGCTAGCAACCGGATACTGGAGGTTCTCATTGCTATTTCCTCATCGGGTTATCTATTTCTAAAGTATATCTTAATTGGTAAGTGCCTGTCAATTTGTTTTCTGCTGGCAGCAGTCCGTAAGTGTAAAGGCAGCGATTGTGAGCCCCTTAACTACAAGCGATTATCGGCTATTGGTAGTTGGTTTGCACCGGGGCCAAGGCAGCAAGAGTCGAGAAGGCAAATATAAGGACTGAAAGCTTTGCCTGCTATTAGAAAGTTTAACCGCGTTCCCGCCGCATATTCACCAAATAAATTCCACCAGCCACCAAAACAGCTCCTCCTAGCAAACTAATAGTTAGTTCGTCCCCTAAAATCAGATGGCTAAACAGCACTCCTGACAAAGGGGTCGCGAAGAAGAGAACAACGAGTTTACTCGCGCTATATTTCTCAAGTATAGATGTCCAAGCTAAAAAGCAGAACCCCGCGATGATGCCCCCTTGATAGAGCAGTGCTGCAGCCCCAACCAAGGTCAGCTGCATCGGTTCTCCATGTTCCCACAGTAAATTCATAATCAGATAGCACGGCAGACTCAGACTTAACAACCAGAACAGGAGACGATACGGGTGAATCGACTGGATTAGCAGCTTTGTTACCACAACACGCAGCCCTAAAAAACATCCACTAACAAGGACAATGAGGTCTCCGAGCACGCTCATTTCACCGTGTCCGAGCTTCGGGGCGACAGTTACAAAAACGCCGCTAAAGCAAAAATAATCCCTAAAGTCTTCGTAACAGAGAGTCGTTCTCCCGGAATCCAAAGATGTGCAAACAGGGCAGTAAAGAAAGGGTAGACGTTAATAAAAATGGTTGAGCGCGAGGCAGAGGTGTGTAGCGTACCGGTATTCAGTGTGATAATCTGGAGTATAAAAATCGTAGTGAGTAGAATCAGTCGCGGGAGTTCTCCATGGCACAACCGAAGCGGAATACGACGGAAGAGGGCCCAACCCCCGATAACAAACAGCCCGATCACAAAACGGAAAAATGCCAACGCCATGGGTGGAAAATCGGCTAAGCCGACTTTGATCGCGAGCGAATTCCCACCCCAAAGAAACGCAAGGAGCAACGCAAGAGCAATAATCTTCCCCCGTGGTTCCTCGCTCATCACTACCGGCTTTGGGGATGTTCCAATGGTATCTTTTTTATTCAACAGAAGCTGATACCCTCACTCAAGATTTCCGTTTTCTGAAAGAGAGGTGCGTTAATCGTAAGCACCCGGGCGATGGTTGCCCATTAAGCGTTGTTGACGATCCGTTGCTAATTCCAAGATGTCGTCATTGAACTGGAACCGATTCAGGTAGGGCGGGAATTTCTGGGTTATCATTCTATTCGCGTAATGCACTTGTAAGAGATATCGAGTCTGATCGCTCCGATTTGCTGTTCCGCGGTGCCAAACTTCGCTTCGAAAAAGTACGACATCACCAGCATTACAAAGAATACTTTTTTCTTGATTACCTTCCCACTCTGTTTCACCGTCCGGGCTCCGTCCAGAAAGATGGCTACCCGGCACGAATTTCGTTGGCCCGAGGTCTTCGTAGAGGCCGTCTAGGTAGTAGTGTGCAGTCGTAATGAAAATCGGGACCTTGACGCGCGGATCCTTCAAAATATCCGATGGAAGCGGAATAGGCAGCCAATCTGCATGCAAACTTTGATCAGGACGCCCTGGGCCTGTGATCCATGCCGTCATCCCGATGACGTGACAGTCTTTGCCGTGTACTGCTTCCGCTAATTCAATAACCGGGGACATGTCGAGGTATTGTAGGAAGAGCGGATCGCGATTAAAAGCGTTATTAATATGTTTGTTGAGAAAACCGTTTCCATTTTCTGGAGTACCGTGCTTGTCAAAACTCTCAGGAATAGCAGTTAACCTATCCATCGTAGCACGAAGTTCCTCCAATTGCGACCCTTTGATAACCTTCGGTAGATAAGCATATCCATCCTCCTCCATTGCCCTGACTTGGTTCTCAAGGTCCGGATAGGCTAAGAGAGGTAAGGCGTGGCTCATTATTTTTCTCCTTAAGATCAGAAAACTCGAAATTCAATCCCTAATTGCGTATTTTACAATTTGTAAACATCCATGTCAACTTTTTTCCGAACAATTCGTTGATAAAGTATATCTAAATTAATAATAAAGTTAACACAGTATTATCAAAAAAAGGAGAAAGAAAAATGAAAGATAAAAAAATAACACAAGAAACCCAAGAATCCACTAAAGATGCAGCTATTCGTGTACTCGGAACAGTATTGGAATCCTTACCCGGTAATTTGTTTCATGTGATGTTAGAAGATAACGATCACAAAGTTGTAGCATACCTGGCCGGCAAACTGATGCAGCATAAAATCTGGGTACTTCCCGGTGATCAGGTTACCGTTGAACTTTCTCCATATGATCTCACGCGTGGACGCATCGTCTGGCGGAGCCCAGGGGCTTAGGTATCTTCTGTTATAGATTTCTTTTTAACAGAGGTTTTTGAGTTTTGTTCAACCGTGTCAGCTCTATTGTAAAAAGGAGTCGAAAGCCTATTCTTTTTGATGTGTGCATAGATGATGCACCTCCTATAGGCAATCTAAAGATGGAAGGCATTGTAATAAAAGTGCGCGCGGGCGCTTATGAGGTACAGGTCGGTAATCAATCTTATACTTGTACTTTGCGTCACCGACTCATTGAAGATGAGAAACGGAGGCTGGACGAAACAAAAGAGATGCCCTACGTTGATTTACTTGCAGTAGGCGACCGGGTTCGTATTTCTACTGCCCTATCTACGCCAGAGAGCGGATACATTGAGGAATGTTTGCCGCGCGCCACCCAGTTCGGACGCACACGTATGGACGGTTGGCGGCAGGTCATCGTTGCCAACCTCGATATGTTACTCATCATCTTTGCCGCGCGCCACCCTACGCTCAAACTGCGTATGCTTGATAGATTCCTCGTCACCGGAGAGGCATCTGACGTTGAACCTGTCATCTGTATTAACAAAATCGACTTAGCAAAATTGGAGAGTGTTCAACGTGAGCTCAATTTATATGAAGAATTAGGTTATAAAGTGGTTTATACAAGTACCATAACCGGTAGGGGGATTGATCAGTTGCGGGAGGTGATGCAGGATAGAATTTCAGCAATTGTGGGTTCATCAGGTGTTGGGAAATCTTCTCTGCTCAATGCATTACAACCCGGGCTGCGACTCCGTACAGGCGAAGTGGATGAACGTATGCACAAAGGTCGCCATACTACAACCGAGGTTCTACTGCTACCGCTCGAGTTTGGCGGCTTCGTTGCCGATACACCCGGTATCCGTACCCTCGGCTTGCTTGAAATTGATGATGAACAAGGACTTGATATTCATTTCCCGGAGATGCGCGCTTATATCCCAGAATGCAAATTTGCCGCTTGTACGCACCAACACGAACCTGCCTGCGCTGTCAGGCGAGCAGTTGAAATGGAGGACATTAGTCCAATCCGATATGAAAGCTATCTCCGGATCTCCGGATTTAAGGATGGGAGATATGAACGAAACTCGAATAAGAAACGAACCGGTCGAAACACGCGACGCAAACGCCGATCCTCAAAAGTGGGCGGCCGCTATTCAAAACCTGCTTCGCATTATTGAGAAAAGCGAGCAGAAGCTTGGATATTTTGAAAATAGGGTGAAGCAGGCAAAATTTATGGATCGCCCGAATCGGCAGAAGGTGCGCGCTGCTAGTGCCCAAGTCGGTATGCACTCGGCGCAATTGGAAGGGTTACGCAGTGAATTGTATCAGCTCGAACGACTTTATAGCGGAGGTCTTTGTTTCCATCAAGCTACAGAGAATGAACTCCGTCAAATTTGGGGATGGGTAAACCGACCGGCCATCAGAAAATACCTTTACACAGCGCGGGTGTCGTTTGAAACCTTTCTCAAGGATTGGCACCGTTGGAGTGCAGAAGAACGGACACACCCGCTTGCTATCGAACTCTATACAACGCGACTCCTCGTGGGGTTTATTCTTCTTCAGCATGAAGCCGAAACCGTCACTATCAAATTCGTTGTCGTTCGACCCGATTACCGTGCTCGTGGGTATGGCACAGATACACTCGTTAAAGCTACCCGTTACGCTTTTGAGCAACTCAATGCCGAGCATATCACGGTACACGTATCCGTTGACAACGGGCCCGCACTCATCTGTTTTGAGAATGCAGGGTTTCGGTACCTCGGTTACACAGATACTGTAGGACAGAACTACATGATGGGCATTGAACGCAGCGAATGGGAAGGCGACACGCCAATAGACGAGGAAGTGGTATTTCCACGCCTCAGTACCCCTCTAGGAGCGTTTTTTGAGAAAGAAAAATAATTCTTTTTTTAGGTATTTGGTGTTCTTCTAGTAGCAATTTTGGGGGTTGTCAATATACCGGCCACGCTCGAAAAAGAAGATAAGCACTTTTCCTACTTTACCTATTTTGAGGAATAACGGTTATTTCTATACTTTTCCCGGTAGAACGGAACTCCGATACTAGACTTTTGTCGGACGCATTCGCATATCCGGACTGTGTTCCCTTATACTTTAGTGCGGAATCGCCGGTATATACCTGATTAAACCCAATAAACCCCTTAAAGATAACGCTTTACCTTGGTGCAGAATGCCGGTACATGCTCTGACGGGTAGAAGATTCATTTGCCCCTTTGCTTATGTTTTCTCTATTGCTATTCTAAAGCACCAATTGTTCAGTTGACTTTTATTGTAAATTTGTTGTTTTATTCAATATAATGGGATATTGTCGGGATTTGGAAATCCATCCGCCCGGGCGCAAAGTGAAGTTTCTTCGTACCGGGATTTCGGAAGTTTTTTCAGATTAATTGATAAAAGTGCATCCGAAGATGTGTATAAGCGAATCATTGTCATTTTCCTTATGGCAATGGTATCCTACTACCGCTGTATCGCGGAAAAGGAGGTATTTGTTATGTTAGCAAACCAGAGGAGGTGTGACACTTAGTGTTGCGCCCTTGTGGTGTGACATTTAGTGTCGCACGCTTTGGAAGGGGCAGGGGGTTAAAATCCCTCTGTCCCCTGTTTTCGATATATGCTATTCTTATCTTATGTTAAAAATAGGGCTAACTGAATTTTCATAGCATATTTTTTATCTTATTTTCCTGCCCAAACTGCAGATCTTACGATGCCAGATGCAGCAGGCACCATAGTCTAATTTAACTTGCTTTTCCTCTTGAAATGTGTTAATATAAATGAATATCTATAGGAAGTATCTCTGAAGATACTATCCCAGCAGCGGGTCCCAAGGCCGTCCACAGAGACCATCGACTCCAGGGGCCTTAGCAGGTTTTCGTGCAAGCGAAGCAGCAATTTTAGCACGACCGACAGTGGATCTGCCTATATCTCGCTAGTAGGGGATGCCAATTTTTGATATACTATCCTATGTACTTAGCAAGGGATGTTTTTTTGCTAACATTTTTTAATTTTCAACAGTTCTAAACTACAAACAAAATGAAAAGGAGGAGGTACCTATGATGCTAAATTTGAACCACGCCACACTTTATCTGAAAACATATAGTCCACGGCGATGGTGCCTCTGCCCATTATCGACGATTTGATTGAAATGGCATAGGCGTGGTCGCCTCACATGTGAGGAGTCGGTCTATCTATGCCCGAGTTTAATTCAGACTTTTGGGAGGTTCCGGTCCCACCGGAGTATTTTGATCAATTTACTACAGAGGACTGTCTCTGGTATCGAGCACCTGACGACGAATATACCGTAGCTCGTCATCTCAAGCGGCAAATGGTCTTGGAACAGATCCGACAGATTATCGCAAACGACCTAACTCACCGCCAAGCCGAGTGTGTTCATCTCTACTTCTATAAAGGCAAAACCCAAGAAGAGATTGGCTGCATCCTTGGTATCTCCCGGCGTGTTGTCAGTCAACACCTCTTTGGTATCACACGAAACGGGAAGCAGATAGGGGGCGCGATTAACAAAATTCGCAAGATGTGCCGAAAGCGGGGAATAGAATTTCCTTAGTCCTAAAGAACTAATCTGTTCATCAACACTACCAGTGCAATTCAATGCGGGAGGAAACTTTAACGGTCGCCTCTCGCTTGGAAGCACTTCAACCACTCCGACCTGCTATTGGAAGGATTTTCCGATCTCGCCTCTTTCATTTCCACTCTTTACCTTTTTCATAAGACTAAACGTCCTATCACTTCCTGTTAATTGCTGACAGCTAACGATTCAGACAGACATACCTTGCTAAAAAAAAGCATCCGTGATATGCTAATCCATATCATATTTGGTATTTCTGACGAAAAGCGGAATATTATGGTGCTTCAAGTTGCAATTATCGGTCGTGACAGGATGGAAAATGGGTGTCTCAATGCATATTTCGCAATAAAGTGTTTTAACAACAGAGACAAGGTCATGGTAGGAAAACCCATGGGCTTTACGGTCAAAGCAAGCCGCGCGATTATTGCAGCAGCAAAACCCGACAACAAGATCGCAGCAATCGCTACTTGATGCCGAAGTAGGTCTCCGCGCAAAATCGATCTGTGAAGCAAATTCTTGCGGACAGTCTGTCGACTATGAAGAGGTAGTGGCACGGAATATTGAAAACTACTAGAAACCGATCAACGGACGGTGGAATCTCTAATTGTCTAAACAGGAAAGCTCTCTAACACCACGTGCAGAGGAAGGTCAATCGGAGGTGAGGAGACCGGTTGGATATTTCGAACTCATCCGCCGCAATCTCAACTTCCGTTGTCTCTGGGCGGGGCAAGTCGCTAGCCTCCTCGGTGACTGGTTTAATCTTATCGCGTCTGCAATATTAATCGCTAAATTGACTGGGTCAGGACTCGCGATGGGGATCCTATTCACAATCCGAATGGTGGCCCCTTTTGTGATTGCCCCGATTGCGGGAATATGCGCAGACCGGTACAACCGAAAGCACCTCTTAATCATCACTGACATTACACGTGCCTTTATTGTTTTCGGATTCCTTTTTGTCCGGAACGAGAGTCATGTATGGCTTTTCTATACCTTCACAATGCTACTGTCTGCAGTGAGTGGCTTCTTCAGTCCTGCTCGGAGTGCTATTCTGCCGGACATCACTTCCGCACAAGAACTCGGTGCCGCTAACACCCTAGGGGCTGCGACGTGGTCAGTAATGCTCGCGTTTGGTGCAATGATCGGCGGTTTAACAACCGGAATCTTTGGCATCCAAACAGCTTTTATTGTTGACGGTTTGACGTTTTTGGTTTCAGCTGCTTTTCTACTTCCAATTAAGCTGCCCGGGCCGCCTTCTGTTGCCCCCGGGACCCCTGCTCAGGCAAAGCTAAGTGCCTTACGGTACATGTTCCGGGATCCTGACATTCTTTTCATTGCGATGCATAAAGCAGCCCTGGCCCTCCTACTCTCTTCCGGATTTCAGATTTTACAAATAGAAATCGCGAACACCCACTTTGTCATCGGAGGCGGCGGGGCGATCAGCTTAGGCCTTATGTATGGTGTAAACGGGATCGGTAGCGGCATCGGTCCCATTCTCACACGGCGTTGGACCGGCGATCAAGATAGGTTACTTCGGATAAGTATTAGTATCGGCTACCTCGTTGGTACATTTGGACTCGTTATTACTGCTCCGATCTATGATCTCACAACCGTACTTATCGGTGGATTTGTCCGAAGCGTGGGCGGTGGAATGATATGGGTTTTTTCAACCCAGCTCTTGTTCCAGAGGGCACCGAATGAGCTCCGAGGACGCATTTTCAGTACGGAGTTTGCCTTCTTTACACTTATGGCGAGCGTTGCTACAGCAGTCGTAGGCTCACTGTTAGATCGGTTTCCGCTCCACACGATTCTCTGGGGAATGGCAGCACTCCCTCTTATTCCAACGGTCCTGTGGTCCTTGTGGCAGACGCGTTACAATCAACGAAATCAGGATAGGAGTCTGTAATAGATAGGGATTGCCTGCTATTGTTAAGGTCGAATCTAGATCTAAATCGCACCAACAAGCATTCAAAAGTCCTAACACTCAGGAAGCTGGATCAATAGCATTCTCGATCTTATTCTTCCGGTACAATACATCGGTGAGTCGACGGGTTCAGCGTCGCCTGCTATTCTTGTCATAGACGATGTAGTTATCTTGAGTCCTGCAGCGATACAAACATTGATAGATCGTGTGACAGTTGGAGATGGCGGCTCTACAACAAATCGCTATTCTTTCCACCGTTGGATGAGTTTCGTATCTATCCCAAACTGATCTAAAATTTTTGTTACGACGAAGTTAAACATATCATCCACAGTTTTTGGGAAGTGGTACAATCCCGGCATTGCAGGTAAGACACATACCCCCATGCGTGCCAATTTGAGCATATTTTCCAAATGAATAGAGCTGAGGGGCGTTTCGCGTGGCACGAGTACCAGTCTACGCTTTTCCTTGATACACACATCGGCGGCGCGCTGTATGAGATTCCGCGAGATGCCTGCGGCGATAGAGGCCACACTCCCCATACTACAAGGCGCGACGATCATTCCTTGTGTTCGAAAAGAGCCGCTTGCGATAGGTGCACCGATGTCTGATTGGTGATGGTAGATAACTTTCGGTGAGGATGTGCCGATGAGTGATTCCAATTTAAAGTTATCGAGGTCTATTTCTATCTGGAGTTCTTCTGACAGCGCGCGCGCTCCGGAGGAGGAGATGGTCAGATGTACCTCTATGTCCGCATGTTTTGTGAGCGTTTCGAGCAGCCGGATTCCGTATATGCCTGCGCTTGCGCCTGTTATTCCTACGATCAATCGTTTCAATTGTTAAGTTCTCCTTGAAGAGGGTTAGCCTCAACTTCGGTTGATCTGTGCAGTTTCGATCTATAACTATTATATCTATTATTCAAAGAAATTCAAGGATAAATCGTCTGTGGGGGATGTAAGGTTTTTGACGGGGCCTGAGGAGACACACGAAACCAACAACCTATGCTACAAGTGGCTTGCACACTGTAATAGGTTATAGGACAGAAGATCACCACACGGAGGTTCACCCATTCTGTTTCTAGTTTTCTCCAGAGCTATTGAATTGTCAAGCGCAGTTTAGGTATGTGTATGTTACGGTATGGTTCTATCAGAAGCGGGAGGACATTTCCCGCTACCTCTGATAGAATAGACTTCATTTTATCAAATTCCATTATCGACAATTGAATGCCTCAGTATAGATTTTAGGGTTAGTACCGATTTATCGGTTTTTTTCAGTGTGATATTTCCATAAATATGCGAATATTTCTCTAAGTTGGCGTGAGGCGTATCTTTTCCGATGAATGTTCTTGACAAATAACGTGTGTTTGTGTATAAATTAGCTAGTAATATAAATAGTCGCGTTTTTGGAAGCGGCAGCCGCTCATAGATTTAGAGCGGTGTGGCGGTGGTGCTCTCACCGGAGATCGACGAGAAAACACCTGCCATAATCCGGGGCGGATCGTACACAACGAAAATGATTAGGACAGGGGGTTATGATGAAAATCAGAGGTATTTATGCGCTGAGTATTCTCTTAATTGTCTTCATACTTTGTGGTGTCGGATGGCATCTGTTTCGTCCGAGAAACCTGGAGCCTGTCACGATACACAAAGCAGTATCTGACGATGCCTCCTTCGTAGAGACTTCCGAGGCATCGCAGGATGCAAAAGCCAGAGACGCAGGGAAAGAGACACTGACCTTCGAAGAACGAGCCGAACGGTCCAAGGAGGTGACGCTCGAAGCGGTTCGTATTCTCCGAGGCAAAGAGAGCGATCCGGTTATAGATGGGTTACAAAAAGCAATGGAGACCCCGGAATACCGAGAATATCTCCGAAAGGATGAAGGAACGTTTGGGGTGAATCTGTCGCTGTGGTGGGACTTTCTTGAATCACAAGACCTCGGCTCTGGGAGGATACTCCAAGAAAGATATTTCAAGGAATATTTTCCAGGGGGGAGAGATGCGAGTTATTATGAGCCGGACATGCGGAGAAAGATAGCGGAACTTGCCCTTAAGTATCCTTTCAAAGATGCTGCGGGATTACTCAAGGATTTTTGGCAGGACAGGGCGAATTATATTTGGAACCGCCAGTATTTCAATGGTCATGTGGGCGACTATGCTTGGGCTGAGTCGATACAGCAGAATGCGGCGAGTGTCCTTGAGGAATTGTCGGCTGTAGAGGCAAAGCCCGCCGCGTCTGCCAACTCTGCCTCCGAACCGCGTAGTCCTGATGCCGCCGAAGAAAACAGCAGCACTCAAGCGTCGCCCGGCGGCGAGGGTAGCCAGACCGTGTCTTTTGAACAGGGTCGTCCGTCTGGAGATGAACAGGAGCCTGAGCGCATTGAGACCGGCTTCCCAGAGGGGTTTAACCGACTGTCCGTTGCGGAGTTTGAAAAGGCACTCACTGATGCGGATGTTGAAAAATCCCTCACTGAACGTTTTTCACAGCAGCGTCTGACGCGTGTTCTGACCACCTTGAGGCAATATGGACCGCAAGAAGGACTTCGGAGACTGAAAGAATTAGATCCGGAGATAGTGCCGCACGTTGAACGGGTTCTCAACCCCCGTGAGGAGACAGACTAACATGAAAGATACACATGTATTGATTGGAGCCTGTGCCCTGGCTCTCCTTGCCATTGTAGCTGTGTTCATAGGATATGCTACAGATACGTTGCCACATTCCGCAACGCGTGTGATAACGCCGGCGATGCCTGCTTCGAGGACACCTGTAGCGAAGAAAAAAGACTGCGCCTGTTGCAAGGTAACGCGCGAAGTTCTCCGGGCACGTATCAAAGCCGTTGTGAACAAGCATATCACAGAGAAGACGCAGCCGCCTCTGGGCAGCAGTGTATCTGGAGACCCCGAATGAAAATATACTGCTCGCTTTTTATTCTTTTTATTCTTATCTGTGATGTCGGCGTGTTTGCAGCGGAGGAGCCGCGCGCCCTACGTGATCCGTCCCGCTTGGAGGCAGAGACCTTCGCTCGCTTGAAAAAGAAGTTTCCTGGAGATCTCCTCAGTGGAGACCTCAAACAACTGCACGAACTCGCGGAGTCTGCTGAATATAAAAACTTTCTTGAGGCGGTTTATCCAGGGGCATCGGTGCCGCCAGCATTTGCCAAGGTTGTTAACGGAGATGTCCCGCTTGTGGACGATAGGCTCTACACGATACTTCCGTCCAAGAAACGTTATCTCACCTACTATAGGGAATACTTCAAGGTTGGTAGCCTCGACGAAGTGACGGATGCCGAGCATTTCATCATTCACCACGAAGTGACGGGAAAGTGGCTTCACTTCGCCATAGATCTGGGTGGTGATAAACCTGTATATCGCCGCACCGAGGGTCTCCGCCTGAGTGGCAGAGGGCCGGCGAGACTGGTGCGAACGCCGCAATTCAAAGCAATGATGAAACGCCGTTTTGGCATTGGAATAGAGGTGAGGATGATGCCGCTCTACGAGATGCCGATTCAGAGTATAACGCGTGTTTGCTTAGCTACGGATGCCCGCTGGCTGGCGTCTATGTTTGAAAAACATGGGGGCCGCTCTGATGCCATCATCTGGGTTGCCCTCCAAGATCCTGCTCTGTTGAGCCGGCTGCGGTATGCCTTTACCAAGGCGGAGACGCTCCTTCACTTTGTTGAGAGAGTATTGGAGACCGCTGAACCTTCTGACTAATTCCATGCACATTCGAACGCTCGGCTGTATTGAATGCCTCAGTATAGATTTTAGGGTTAGTACCGATTTATCGGTTTTTTTCAGTGTGATATTTCCATAAATATGCGAATATTTCTCTAAGTTGGCGTGAGGCGTATCTTTTCCGATGAATGTTCTTGACAAATAACGTGTGTTTGTGTATAAATTAGCTAGTAATATAAATAGTCGCGTTTTTGGAAGCGGCAGCCGCTCATAGATTTAGAGCGGTGTGGCGGTGGTGCTCTCACCGGAGATCGACGAGAAAACACCTGCCATAATCCGGGGCGGATCGTACACAACGAAAATGATTAGGACAGGGGGTTATGATGAAAATCAGAGGTATTTATGCGCTGAGTATTCTCTTAATTGTCTTCATACTTTGTGGTGTCGGATGGCATCTGTTTCGTCCGAGAAACCTGGAGCCTGTCACGATACACAAAGCAGTATCTGACGATGCCTCCTTCGTAGAGACCTCCGAGGCATCGCAGGATGCAAAAGCCAGAGACGCAGGGAAAGAGACACTGACCTTCGAAGAACGAGCCGAACGGTCCAAGGAGGTGACGCTCGAAGCGGCCCGTATTTTCCGAGGCACAGAGAGCGATCCGGTTATAGATGGGTTACAAAAAGCAATGGAGACCCCGGAATACCGAGAATATCTCCGAAAGCAGCGAGAAACGTTTGGGGTGAATCTGTCGCTGTGGTGGGACTTTCTTGAATCACAAGGGCTCGGCTCTGGGAGGATACTCCAAGAAAGATATTTCAAGGAATATTTTCCAGGGGGGAGAGATGCGAGTTATTATGAGCCGGACATGCGGAGAAAGATAGCGGAACTTGCCCTTAAGTATCCTTTCAAAGATGCTGCGGGGCTACTCAAGGATTTTTGGCAGGACAGGGCGAATTATATTTGGAACCGCCAGTATTTCAATGGTCATGTGGGCGACTATGCTTGGGCTGAGTCGATACAGCAGAATGCGGCGAGTGTCCTTGAGGAATTGTCGGCTGTGGAGGCAAAGCCCGCCGCGTCTGCCAACGCTACCTCCGAACCGCGTAGCCCTGATGCCGCCGAAGAAAACAGCGGGGCTCAAGCGTCGCCCGGCGGCGAAGGTAGCCAGACCGTGTCTTTTGAACAGAGCCGTCTGTCTGGAGATGAACAGGAGCCCGAGCGCATTGAGACCGGCTTCCCAGAGGGTTCTAACCGACTGTCCGTTTCGGACGTTGAAAAGGCACTCACTGATGCGGATGTTGAAAAATCCCTCACTGAACGTTTTTCACAGCAGCGTCTGACGCGTGTTCTGACCACCTTGAGGCAATATGGACCGCAAGAAGGGCTTCGGAGACTGAAAGAATTGGATCCGGAGATAGTGCCGCACGTTGAACGGGTTCTCAACCCCCGTGAGGAGACAGACTAACATGAAAGATACACACATAGGTTGGTGTATTTGGAGACCCCGAGTGAAAATATGCTGCTCGCTTTTTATTTTTGTTTTTCTTATCTGTGATGTCAGTGCGTTTGCAGCGGAGGAGCCGCGCGCCCTACGTGATCCGTCCCGCTTGGAGGCAGAGACCTTCGCTCGCTTGAAAAAGAAGTTTCCTGGGGATATCCTCAGTGGAGACCTCAAACAACTGCACGAACTCGCGGAGTCTGCTGAATATAAAAACTTTCTTGAGGCGGTTTATCCAGGGGCATCGGTGCCGCTAGCATTTGCCAAGGTTGTTAACGGAGATGTCCCGCTTGTGGACGATAGGCTCTACACGATACTTCCGTCCAAGAAACGTTATCTCACCTACTATAGGGAATACTTCAAGGTTGGTAGCCTCGACGAAGTGACGGATGCCGAGCATTTCATCATTCACCACAAAGTGACGGTAAGTTGGGTTCTCTCCGCTATAGATCTTGGCGGAGATAAACCTGCATATCGCCGCACCGAGGGGCTCCGCCTGAGTGGCAGAGGGCCGGCGAGACTGGTGCGAACGCCGCAATTCAAAGCAATGATGAAACGCCGTTTTGGCATTGAAATAGAGGGGAAACCGAACCTCCATAACAGTACCCAGATGTTCCCGGTCTATATGCTTCCGATTCAGAGTATGGCGCGTGTCTGCTTAGCTGCGGATGCCCGCTGGCTGGCGTCTATGTTTGAAAAACATGGGGGCCGCTCTGATGCCATCATCTGGGTTGCCCTCCAAGATCCTGCTCTGTTGAGCCGGCTGCGGTATGCCTTTACCAAGGCGGAGACGCTCCTTCACTTTGTTGAGAGAGCATTGGAGACCGCTGAACCTTCTGACTAATTCCATGCACATTCGAACACTCGGCTGTATTGTTCTCCTTCGCGCTCGGCTATACCTTGATACAGATAGATACCTTTGCCAGTACCACCGTGCCTCTGAGCCAAAACAGATTGATGCAAAATATAGGTGAACTGAAGAATCCTTTTGTTGAACATTGGATGATACGTTACGGCAGCGTCTTTGTCCTTGGATGTTTCGGACTCGTTGCGGTTGTCGTCCGATTTTGGAAAAGAGGCGGTTTGTTATTGAGTGTAGCATTCATTCTATTCACGCTCGCTACCTTTTATCGTAGTCTCTTAGATGGACTCTGGGGGACTGAAACAGGCAATCTCTTTTTTGGTATTGCGATTGCCGCGTGTGTCTTTGGATTCGTTGTTCTTGCAGTACGCAGACACGTTTCCCCCGAAAAGTCCCCTGCCTATATCGCTTTCATCGTCTGGTTGATTTTCTGGTGCGCGCTCGCGCGCGATGCAAGACGCTACGATTTCTTTCTGGGATCCACCCTGGCTTTCTTTAGCGCGGATGTCCTCTGTTTCATCGCCGATTTCTACGGGAACAAAGTAAAAGAAAAAATACCGCGAACCCTTTTGAAAACAGCCCTCTTCGGAATAACACTCACACTCATCATGTGCTGGGCACCCGTCGGCGGGCATGTAAACGGGACTCTGGCTGCCGCCATACACATGCGTCAAGCGATCCCTGGCAACAGCAAACTCGCGGCACCTCTCTATTGGATGAAAGACGCACTGCCCTCTACTGCAGTCGTTGCTGGAACTTGGAACTACGGCAGTCTCATGAATGTACTTGGCGGGGTAAAAACCATTATTGACCCGGATCACTACATACAACACTGGATACATCTTTATAACCGTCATGTTCACTGCGCCATCACTGTAAGAGAGGCTTTGGAATTCCTGAAAACACACGGTGCGACACATCTAATGTTAGACGCACAAGATACCCTTTTCAACGCGGACTATTATTCAAACCTCGGCAGCGATGAAAAAGGCGACATCCAATGGACGGTCGCGCCGCTTCAAAGGCAAGAACCAAAAGTGATGAAACACAGAGCTGCACCTAGCAGTCACGCCAGTATCCCGATAGAATTTTTTGACTTTGACTTCCCTTCCGAAAACGGGTTGACCGTCAGAGGGAAGCTCAAAACGGGCGAAACGGTGGATATTCCGGCAGTTGCTCTGGTCAACAAAGGGCTCGTCACCACAGAACATAAAAATGAGCACGGGGGCGTTTTGATTGTTTTTAATGAGGACCAACTCCCTGCAGCCTCCTACTATATTCCTACCATCGGTTGGAATAGCCTTGCAATCCGTCTTTACTTTCGCGGTCAACTTTCCGACATCTTTGTCCCGATCTACCCCGCTGTCCGGGATGCAACCGCTGATGTTAAAATCTGGGAGATACACTATCCCGCCGACATCCAAACCGATCCGAAATACCTCAGAACGGGCATCCCCGAAATAGACGAAACGTTACCGGGGCACTTAACAGGCTTGCAAAGACGATAAAAAAATATCTATTTTGTGGTAAGCTATGCAATCTGTAGATTGCAACCTCGCCGCAAAACTTGCGGCCGACAGGACCGAGCGGACACGGAACGCACACGCGTCACGGGATACCTCAACGAGGCCGGCACCGACGAACTGGTGGAATTCCATCCGGAACGAGCCCTCCTCGTCTCAGAAAATCACTTCAGGGTTCACCCCAGAATATGGACTGTATAATGAGATCTATTCTATCAGAAATCGACATACATGTAAGGGACGCTTCGACAATTGAATGGCTCTGGTTTTCTCGTATTTTGCTTGACATAAAAGCAGATAAGCGGTAAATTGAACATGAAAATTTTTTGTTAATAGGGGTTTGCGACTTGAGAAAGCTCCAATTTTCATCGGGGAATAGTAATTAAATGTATATACTTTGTGTGAATGTGGGAAGCACCTCGTTCAAATACCAAATTATTGACATAGAGACGACAAGTTGTCTTGTCAAGGGAGGTGTGGAGCGCATTGGCAATTCTGCATCGGCCTTTAGACATGCGGTGCCGGGTAAACCGGCTGTTGAAGGCGAAATAGATGCCCCGACGCATGCTGCTGCGATTGCCCATGCCGTTTGTCTAATCACTGATCCGGAGGTTGGTTGCCTTGCTAGTCTGGAGCAACTTGACGGTGTTGGGTTCAAGACGATCTTGGCGAAGGGTTACTGGCGTTCGGCGAGGATTACCGAAGATGTAATATCGGCTCTTGAGGCGTCGATTCCACTTGCTCCGGTGCACAATCCTGCGTATATTGCGGCTATCCGTGCTTTTCAGGCGTTGCTGCCGACAATGCCGCTTGTTGCTGTTTTTGAGACGTGGTTTCATCAGAGCATTCCGGATTACGCTGCGGAGTTCGGGGTGCCACGTTTTTGGGTTGAACTGCATGAGATTCGCCGGTATGGGTATCACGGTGCCTCACATCGGTATATCTCGGAACGTGTGCCACAGCTTCTGGGGTGCGAATCAGGAGAGGGGCTTCGTATTATCTCCTGTCACCTTGGGGGTAGTTCGTCTCTTTGTGCGATCAAAGATGGGAAATCTATTGATACGTCGATGGGAACCTCGACGCAGTATGGAATGATTCAATCCACTCGGTGTGGAGAACTCGATGCCTTTGCCGTGTTGTATCTGATGGACAAAGAAGGGTTTTCTACAGATGACATTCGCAGGCAGTTGGTTGAAGATTCCGGAGTGAAGGGCATTTCGGGAACCAGTGGTGATATGCGGGATGTGGAAGCATCGATAGAAGCAGGTGACGACAAGGCGCGCCTCGCTTTGGATACCTACGTTTATGGCGTAAAAAAGTATATCGGTTCGTATATTGCTGCACTTGGCGGTGTGGATGTCATCGCTTTTGCGGGTGGTATCGGGGAGAAGAGTGCGGCAACGCGTGCTAAAGTTTGTGAGGGGTTAGAGTGGTGCGGGATTTATTTAGATGCGGTGAAAAATGAGCAACTCACTGCGGAGGCGGATATCTCCGCTGCCGGCAGTCGCACCAAGATCCTGATTGTTTCTACGAACGAAGAACTCATTGTGTCGCGTGAAACTGCGCGTGTATTGAGTTAGTGGATTGAAATAGGGTTTGGATTTAAATAAAAATGAGCTTACAGAGTAAGCGATTATTAGAGAAGGAGAATCGAAATTAGGATGCGACACGTTACACTCTATCGTGAGCCGGGGCGTTATGCTGGTTGGCCGGCGAATTACGGTATTTGGTCGTGGGATGATGAGATCGTGGTTGGTTTCACTGTTGGGTATCACAAATCAGATGGTGGTTTTCATCGCCGGGATCGGGATAAACCGTTTGTTGGGATGCAGGCTCGTAGTTTAGATGGCGGTGAGACGTGGAGCGTTTCGGAGACACCGTGTCGTCTACCTGCTAGGGGTACACTTTCTGCAGATGAGCATGTGGAAGAACAGCATAGACTGAGATCAGAGGTTTCGTTTGTTGCGCGGCGACGTGCCTGCTTTACACATCCTGATTTTGCGATGATGTGCAGCAGATCAGGGCTGAGAGACGGAGCATACTCCTGGTTTTATACCTCTGTAGACCGATGCAAGAGTTGGGATGGTCCCTATAGACTCCCGATGTTTGGCTATACCGGTATTGCTGCTAGGACAGATTACCTGATTTCAAGTGCGGACGAATGCCTTTTATTTCTCACTGCCTCGAAATCAGATGGTGAAGAGGGCTTGATATTTTGCGCTAAGACGAGCGATGGTGGCGAGTCCTTTTCGTTATTGTCTCAGATTGGACCGGAGCCTGATGGGTTCGCGATTATGCCTGCAAGTGTTAGACTATCTGATTCAAAGATTCTTGTGGCGGTTCGTTGTCGCGGTGCCGGTGATTCTATTCGTTCGGGTTGGCAGGAGCGTAGGAATTGGATTGATCTCTACGCCTCGGAAGATAATGGGCGGAGCTGGCGGTATATGAATCGTCCTGTAGAGAATACAGGGCGTGGTGGGAATCCTCCAACGCTGACCTGTCTTCACGACGGCAGGTTGTGTCTGATCTATGGTTATCGGGATGCGCCGTATCGGATTTGTGCTAAGTTGAGTGGTGATGCTGGTGAAACTTGGGGTGAAGAGATCGTTCTCCGCGATAATGGTGGTGATTCTGATGTGGGTTATCCGCGTACGATTCAACGTCCTGATGGCGTTGTGGTGACGGTCTACTATTTTGATGAGGAGCCGGATGGTGAGCGATTTATTGAAGCAACACTCTGGAAGCCGTGATTATTTTTCTCCTGCCCCGACGTTAAAACAGATGAGGTCCCCTTTGCCGCGGAGGTAAAGGTGCTTATCTGCAAGCACAAGTGCTGCACAAAAGGGCAACATCACGGACCGTTGTTGTACCCGTACATGTTCTCATAGTCCGAAGGATTTACCTTGGATGCCTATAGCCTTGTTCAACGAGTAATTGTAAGAAGAGTTTCCACCCTTGTTCAGCGAGTTCCGGATTTTCCATGACCCGGTCTTGAATTTCAGGCGGAGACATACGTATCATCTGTTTTTTTGTTTCTGTCAAGAACTCACGTTGTTCTTCAGGCGAAAGCGTGTTTAAGTGTTCCAGAATCGGGGGGATAGCCGCTGCGATTGCAGCTTTTGCCTCTGCTTGTATCTCGACGCTTTCTGCTAATGCACGGTCGATTTCCGCGTTCCACTCCTTCCAGGCCGCCCTATCAGATTCACTTTTTGCTTTTGCGGCATCATGATCAGTGTTTTGAACATCGGCGGAGGGGGTCGGTAGTTTTTCACGCGCGGTATCGCGTGAGTTCTCCGTGAAATGCGTTTCTATGCCTGTTGGGTCAATGACATCTGTTTGAACGCGCCTCTCTTCACTTTCTTTTGTGGGCTGTTCGTGCTCGGATGTCTCTTCTACCTCCTGAGAGTGGCGTTTCGGCAAAGTTTTTTCGGGTCGAGTTATCTTATAAATCGTTTCCGTTGTTTCTGTGTGGATCTTCGGTTCAAAAATCCATTTTGTCCACAAAGTTCCTAATGTGAAAAGCAGAACAACAAAGGATACGGTAATGATGAGGCGCGTTTTTTTCCGAATTCGTTCGTAATATTCCTCATGGGTTTTCATACCAAATTTTGTATTGAGGTCATTGAGAAAGAACGGTACTGAAGTGATAGCGATAAACGATCGCCATCACGGTGGTTGATTTGTGAGTCTAAGAACACCCGCCCGAGTCTGAGTTCTCTTTTAAACAGCGATTCAGAAAAAATGGGGCGCACTATAGGACCGAAAGGGGCAGCTTTTCATTGCAAGGCAATTCTTTTTTCTCCTGATCGTTTCAGTTATGCGTTTGAGTAAAAAACGTTTCGTTTTTTAAAACACCGCACCCCTAACCTTGTGCTTTAATATATACCTTTCAGCCCGAAAAGTTTAGCTTTTTTTTTCAGCGGGTCCGAAACAGGTCGAAAAACAGCTTTGCGTTTGATGCGTCACGGATAGTGCTTTCTAAACAGATGAGGCGCGCCATATCGCCGTGCCGCGCAAAGGTAAACAGTATACCGTATGAGGTTGGGGTTTCCATAACTCGCTCCGATCTTCTTATACCAGACAGCCTGATAATCTGTCTTTCCCCACAAAACGATAGTAATTTTTTCTTGTGACTAGCCATTTTGTCTCGAACGGAGAAAGTCGGCCCCGTCAAAATTTTCCGTGTTTCCGCACTGTCAACGGAAGTTTAGTATAAGAAAGACGATAGAGGCAAGCATCCTTACCCACCGAACTCCTCGTTTGCTCGTTTTACAAGTGCGTTCATATAGGCGATTGTATACGCTGTTCCAACGCGATGATCGTTCGCCATTTGTGGGATATGGTCCGGAATCAGCACTCCGTTAAAGTTAATTTCACGGAGCACTTTTGCGACTTCGTACATATCTTGATAGCCGTTATCGACGAAGGTCTCAACGAAGTGGGGGAGCGGTTGATCTACGTTGCGGAAATGGACTTTGAAGATTTTGCCTTGTTCTCCGAAGTAGCGGATTGATTCAATGACATTTTTGCCCATGAGCTCACCGCCTTCTAACCAGCAACCGACACAGAAACATATACCAACATTCGGGCTATCGGCGATTTCGAGTGCGCGCTTATAGCCCTCAAAACTGCTGAATATACATCTCGGAATACCAGCAAGATACACTGCAGGTGGGTCGTCAGGATGGATGCCTATCATCACACCGGCATCCTCAGCCACCGGTGCAGCTTGCTGGATGAAGTAAGTATAGTTATCCCAAATTTCCTCTTCACTGTATTCACGACCATGTGAGAGCGGCATCGGATACAGCTTGCCTGCCCAATGTCCTTCTTGTGCTGCATCAAGTTTAAATGCCCTTGCACTTGCCCCGCCGCGAGTGGTTTCTTGTCCAGTGCTCCAGATACCGTTACCCATGTGGGCATAAGTGGTATATGGGATTCCGGCTCTACCGAGATCCCGGATATAGCGCTTGTACTGTTCAATTTTCGCATCCCGGTTTTCCAAGTTAAGCACTATTCCATCTTGATTGTGGACATCGCTGTTGCCGAATCCGTAAATTTTGAGTCCTGCGTTTTCAAAGATCTCACGGCGACTCATGAAATAGTCGTAGTTTGCATTCTCGCCATTCGTCCAGAGGACAACGTATTCGACATCCATCTGTTTGGCGAGCTGCAAATCAGATTCACTTGGTTCCGGCGACATTTGCGCAGTGACTTTCATACCGGGTTCAATCTTGCTCAATGGATTCTGAGGTGCCATTTTATTTTTCCACTTTTGGGTTTGTCAGCTATCAGCTATTAGCTATCACCATTTGGCAAATAGAACTAACTATCTTTAAGTCAGCGGCGATTTCTGATTTCTGATGGCTGATGATTAATAGTCGACTACTAACAGCTATTCTTCATCGCCTGCTTCTGTTTTGAGTCGATAGAGTTCTGCAGTCAATTCAGTAACAATGTCCGCGTATGCCGGATCGTCGTAGACGTTGCACATTTCGTTTGGGTCCTTCTTTAGATCAAAGAGTTCCCATTCTGGTTCTTTGGGTTCATCAATAGATCCGGTTGTACCGAGTGCTTCACCGTAGTAGTAAATGAGTTTATAGCGGTGTGTCCGGATCCCATAGTGTGCTGGAACATAATGATGGGACAGATGCATCCAGTAGCGGTAGTACATTGAGGTCCGCCACTCTTCAGGGGTTTTGCCACTAAAGATAGGACGTAAACTTGTGCCTTGCATATCATCTGGGATCGAGACCCCGGCATAGTCAAGCCAGGTTTCCGCGAAGTCTATATTCAATGCCATTGCGTCGCAAGAGCTACCGGATTGAATTTCACGCGGATAGCGGACGAGAAAAGGCATCCGTAGAGATTCTTCATACATGAATCGCTTGTCGTACCAACCGTGGTCCCCTAAGAAAAACCCTTGGTCGGAGGTGTAAATGACCACAGTATCATCAGCAATATCCTCATCGTCTAAATAGTCTAGCATCCGTCCGACATTGTCATCAATCGAGGCAACACACCGGAGATATTCTTTGATATAACGTTGATATTGCCAGTTCGCCAGCTCCTGTTCCGCTAGCCCCTCAGGCGGCGGGCCAAGTATATCAATCTTGAGATCTCTTTCGTTCATGTGTCCGAAAACACGCATTTGCGCTTCCTTCGCAGCATTTGAACGGTTCGCGTAATCGTCGAAGAAATTATCCGGTATAGGAACATCTTCGTCCTCGAACATGTGTGCATGTTTCTCGTCTGAATCCCACGGTCTGTGAGGTGCTTTGTGATGACACATCAAGAAAAACGGAGTTTCCTTGTCCCGGTTCTGCAGCCATTCCAATGAAAAATCAGTGAGAATGTCGGTGGTATAGCCTTTGTGAGTTTTCTTGCCATCGGGTTCAAGCATCACTGGATCGTGATAGAGTCCTTGCCCGGGCAGAACGTTCCAATAGTCAAAACCAGTTGGGTCTGCATTGCCCCCGTGTCCGAGATGCCATTTGCCTATCATTGCTGTCTGGTAGCCACTTGCACGTAGCAACTTCGCAACGTTCGGTTTTCTCCCGTCAAACGTATCTGACAACGTTTTGACACCGTTGAGGTGACTGTGCTGCCCTGTCAAGATATTCGCACGACTCGGTGTACAGATAGAATTCACACAGAAACAGTTTTGAAGAATCATACCGCTATCTGCAATACGATCGAGATTCGGTGTTTGGTTAATCCGACTACCGTAGCTGCTGATAGCATGTGAAGCGTGGTCATCGGACATGATAAATAGGATATTAGGTCTGCTCAACTTTTCCCCCTTTAGATTATATGGATTGAAAAAACGCTAATAAGCGAAAGGACTTCTGGATGAACTTGCGGTAACTACTTCATTATTTCGCCTTTATTTCTTCCCAGGCACGGTTGTAGTGCAGTGTGAACTCTCCAGGGTCTTTCAGCCACTCCAGAGATTCCAGCACCTCTTCCGTGGGGTAGATAAATTTATGTTCCCTTAAATGCTCTGGCAGGTATTTTTTCGCCGTGGGTACACATGTCCCATATTTCGTAAAGACCGTAATCTTAGCATTGACTTCAGGACGTAACAGGTAATTGATAAACTGTTCGGCGAGTTCCTGATGAGATGTGAACTTCGGGATGCAGACTGCGTCAATAAATTGGCTTGAGCCTTCTTTCGGGATGACGTATCGTATTGTGGGATGGGTTTCAACTGCCCGAAAAGCGTCCCCACTCCAGCAGTGCGCCATAACGACATCACCCGCGGTAAGAAGTTCTTCGGCTTCGCTTTTGTATTGTTTTACGAGCGGTTTTTGATCGATGAGTTTCTCTTTCGCAGCTTTGATTTCCTCTGGATCCGTTGTGTTGAGACTGTATCCGAGCATCTTAAGTGCAGCACCGATCGTCTCACGCTGATCATCTAGCATGCTGAATTGATTCTTATACTGCGCATCCCAAAGCACTGCCCAGCTGTCAGGAGGTGGTGTAAC
The DNA here is from genome assembly GCA_964291315.2 of Candidatus Poribacteria bacterium. Lineage (GTDB taxonomy): Bacteria > Poribacteria > WGA-4E > WGA-4E > WGA-3G > WGA-3G. The sequence goes on from OZ219751.1 coordinate 40,027, forward strand.
GACTGAGGAATCGTACGCAATACCCGCGGTGCCGAACGTGTAAGGGATGGCGTATCGGTTTTCGGCATCGAAGTATTTTCCAAGGAACAGTGGACTGATGTACTGAAAATTCGGTATGTTTTCACGATTCAATTCTGCTAACAACCCCTGTTTGATTAGAATTGATACCATATAATCAGACGGCATGATGATATCGTATCCTGTTGCTCCAGCTAACAACTTCGCGAGGAGGTCCTCGTTGCTAGCATAAGTATCGACGAGAACGGTAACGCCATATTCCTTTTCAAATCCTTCACGAAGGTCATCACTGACGTACCCCGCCCAGGTAAAGACGTTTAATTGTTTTTTTTCTGCATTGCTACCATTAATGAAAAGCGTGAGAAATAGAAATCCTAAGAAGATGTGTTTGTTGCGCATATTCCTTCATTCATCCTAGTTTTATAATTTTGATCACAAGCAATGTGAACTAGGCCAGTTGCACGTTTACGAAGAGCGAGATCGCTCTATCGAATCGGTGCCTTGGCCTTGACAAGGTCTCTTATCTATGCTACTCTAAATGTTTGAAGACGTTTATGTATCTGTCTTTTCAGTTGGTCGTCCTTCGGATTTCCAACCGCGGAAACCTCCGGTTAACACTGAAACGTTTTCGTACCCCATGCTTTTTAACGTATGTGCGGAAAGTGTTGCACGCGTGCCACCGCCGCAATACGTAACAACATGTGTATCCGAATCAGGGGCGATCTCATCGATATCGAGCTCAAGATAGCCGCGTGGTAGAGAAACAGCTGCCGGTAGATGTTCTTTATCGTAGTCAGGTTCATCACGCACATCTATGAGAATAATGGTTTCTGTGGCCTCCGCGAGTTCGGCAGGGGCAATGTGTCCAACACTTGCTTTTGCTTCTGCAAGAAGTTCTTTAAGGGTTTTCAATGGCATAGCTTTCCTCCAGATGGTTTAAAACCTGCTGATCGGATTTAAGGGATTTTGGCATAATTATAGGCCAAAACAGATTATTAGAAATATAACATAATGTGATCGGTGTGTCAACGTTTTTTGTTGCATCTCGCGAGTCTGAGTGCCACAATTAGATGATTGCTTTTATAGGAAAAGGAGGCGAAAAGATGGAATGGATTAAAGAATCTGTTCAATTCGTACTTGAGAAGGATCGGATTGGTAGTCCTGTGTTCCTACGGTGTGTTTTTCACATCGCCGATCACGGTGAGGATCTGCTGCCGCCACTCGCGGAGGTGTTGGCCCTCGCAAATGCCTGGATACCCTCACCGCCTGCCGACATCTATGCCCAACAAGATGAACAGTCAACACAGGTCACAGTTATGGTTCTTTATATAGGGGGACAGATGGCACTGCTAAGTGTTAATCGGGTTGATGTAGAAACTGCAATTGATATTATGTTGGTTGGAAATAAAGGAGTTATTTACCATGAAACGCCGATGGGTAGACACTACCCGGGCGCGATTCTGCCAGAATTCGGCGATACCGGTGAACTAATAGAGGTTATCGCCGAATCGCTTGAAAGCGGTCAACCTGTAAGTTTGGAGGAGTAGACATGCAACAGAACGATAAATATGGTGTTCTTTTGCTCGGTGGACATCGTACACATCAGGAGAATTACGCTTTGAGTTTCGCACAAGATGAGCGTTGTCGATTAGTCGCCTTTGCGGATGAATTGGACGGACCGTCAGAGCGGATTGCCTTGGGGAAATCCCTTGCAGAGGAGTTAAATCTACCCTTCATTGCCGATCTTGATGAGGCGTTGGCACGTAAGGATGTGCATATTGTCAGTCTCTGCACGGATGTAGAACGCCGCGGGCGCATCGGGGCAAAATGTGCCGAAGCAGGAAAGCATGTTTATCTTGACAAACCGATGGCGCTCAATCCGGAAGATGCCAGCAAGATTGTTGCCGCTGTTGAGAAAAACGGAGTGAAATCTCAGATGTTTAGCAATATTTATAGTACGTGGGCGCGTACGGTTCAGCAAGCGTTAACAAGCAAGCGTATCGGTGAACTTCAGGCAATTCATTGCGATGTTATGTTCTCAAAGGGGCATCCGGGCACTGCACCCATTGGAGAAAAGAGAACCCAAAAACCGACGTTAGAGCACTACAGTTTCGTTGAAGCCAAGCCCGAGATGTTTGATGTTGGTATTTATGCGGTTTCTATGGTAAATTGGTTAACGCAGAAACGAGCGCAGCGTGTCTTTGGTGAAACAGCAAATTATTTTTTTCAGGAACATCGCAATTGCGGACTTGAGGACTTCGGTGCTTTAGTCTTGACCTTAGACGGTGGGATCACTGCAACAATTGTGGGCGGACGCTATGGTTGGCAGAGCCACGCGCAAGGCGGCGTTCGGAAGGTACATCTCGTCGGCACTGAGGGCTCTTTAACGTTTGATGCTTCAGCAAATCGCTTAGAAGTTTTTGCTGCTGAACCAGCGTTTGAACCACCAGAACCACACCCACTCGATCCAATGGGCATGTGGAGTAGCACACAATCTGGAATTGGGATGCGACCTAAACAGCAGTGGATAGATATCAGCAGTGGAGATGATGGACCGCGAGAATTCGGCGCGTTTGTAGATTGTGTTGAGAAAGATGTAGAAAGCGAGATGAATGCAGAATTTGCGGCGCATTCTGTCGAGATTATCTGCGCTGGTTATCGTTCTGCTGCGAGTGGTGAGGTCATCACCCTCTAACGCCCATCGCTTCCAATTGTGAAATCTGTTTCATCCAAGATTTTCTGATTTCTGGACAGTATTCGCCCGGAAGTAGCGATTTCCGTGTGCAATTAACGAGGGCTTGCAAAATTTGGTAACGTCGAATCGGACCGATGTCCGGTAGAATCCGATCTTCGACGACAGCTATGATCTCATCGAGCGTTAATCTGCTTGTTTGCTCGGATGAGGTTGGCTGATGCCCCTTGCGAAGACTCACTGCCTCTAGATCAGAACGTAGTGAAGCAAAGCTCGCAGCAGAATAGTCCTCGGTGAGTTCCAGGATCTGTTCAATTGCTTCTTCAGAGAGTGGTGCAGCGGCAACTTTAGCGATCGTCCAGCGAAGGAAAGCCTTACGGTCTTCCCCGCTCGGGTCGAGCACTGGAATCACTATATCTCCAACCCTACCTTCTCGTCGTAGGTCAGGTGAAAGGTTATAGATGCGCGCAGTCATGAGGAGCCATGTGATGTTCCCACGGAGTTGCGGATCCGACATCATTGCCTGTATCTTTCCGGTCAAACGCCGTTCTGTGCTATGCGCATCCTTACCAACATCACCGAATTGTGTGTCTGCTTCATCAACGAAGATAAGCACCTTCACAAGCGCCATCAACAATCGTCTGAGTCGCTCGAAAATGACATCTGTCTGTCCAAACCACATACTTCGAATATTTTTGAGAACCAGAACCGGAATGTCGAGTTCACCGGCAAGCCCCTCGAAAATAAAAGTTTTCCCGCTGCCGATCGGACCACAAACACTCATTCCGGCGATTGAATCGGGACCCGTTGAAGTGATGCGTGGGATCAACTGTATCTTGAGAAAATCTACCAGTTTTTGGTTGCCTACGATATCGTTGAAACTGTGTGCAGGCTTCTTAAATTCTACGACATCCTCACCTAACTGGCCTTGGATAAATTCAGAAACTTTATTAATAACGTCTTCGGGTTGCAGTTTGTTGCCAGAATAGCGTGCAGAGAGAAGGAGCTGGCGCAGTGCTTGTATAGATAAGCCCGCTGTAAGCATTGCCAGTTGGGTTTGCGTGCCCCAAAGATTTAGCGGTTTTTCTGTCAGTTTCGGTGTGTTATTAAACCATGAAATGAAATGTTGACGCTCCTCCATTCCCGGTGATGGGATTTCGACGGTGACCACCTGCGGCAGCCTGATAATTCGAGAGTTCATAAGACTCGCGGATTCTGTGATGAAGATAACAGTATCGTTCCCGTTCATAAAATTAGAATCCGAAATCCAATCTTGAACGATGCTGATCCGGTGTCTATCCGGGAGCGACAAACTCCGAATTTCACCTTCTGGAAGCAACATATCTGCCGCTTCAATGAAAATGATCAATTTTTCTCTTAAAAATTTTTTTCCTTGTGTGTTCCTACTTCGGGAGAGGAGACACAACTGCCGTAAGAGTTCAAGTGCCAAGGTTGGGCTGCCGATTGCATCGTTCGTGTATTGTGTAAAAGAAACATCGGCAGTCTCAGAAGAAGCGTATAAACCACTAATAGGGCGGCGCGTATTTATGCTTGCATTTGTGGCAAACCCCGACTCGGTTACCCCTCGCCATACATTGAACGCCTGCTTAACCTTTTCTCGTTCAGCGTCCTGGGAAAACCGTATGGGTCCGTTGAGTTCGTAAACTATCAGGATAAATCCGGGAATATCCCAACTGCAGGTTAGAAAAGGGACGAGTGGAATGTAGTCTGTATTCTCTCCCTCACGTATAAAAAAGAGGTCGTGGATATTTCCGGACAAGACAAGACTACGAGACGTTCCTGAATTGATGAGCATTCCGGCGTCTTGACGGAATGTATAGGTTGGGTTTTTAACGGCTATAAGCTACCCACCCCCTTTTTTCTGCATAGCAGGCCTGTGAGAATCACGTTATAACGGCAATTCAGTATCTGAGTCCGTTTTTGCCTTATCGGGTTCAGTCTTCGTCTGTGTGTCGGTCTGTTGTGCCCCGAAAATTAAGGCATCAAATTCGTCAGAAGCACTGGAAGATCGCGCAGCTGTAAGGAATTCTTCCTCTTCGCTCGTTGAATCCGTTCCGGCTAATTCCTGTGCAACTGTTGACCGCGCCTTTGCTTTCTCGCGTATTTCGCGCATTCGAGTCAATTCGGCAGAGGTTCCATCCATACTGATGCCCGAAAGCATATCGGCAATTTCCTCTTGTTCTCGAGCCGTAATTAGATCCGCAACTGCCTCGGACTGTTCAGTTTTAATCTTATCTAAATCACGATGTAAACTAGTGATCTGAAGTTTATGTGACTCAACATCAGCTCGTGCACCTTCAATCTCACTTTCCAATTCTGTAATGCGCTCGGTTTTCTCCACCAAATTGGAATTAAAGTCTTGGTAAGCAGTGACGCATCTTGTATATTCAGGGTGCTGCTTGACTTGTTCCTGTGTCAACCCTTCACCCTGCAATGCCGTAGCTGTCTCTTGTGCCTTGGCGATTGCCCCTGATTTTAGTTCTTCAAACCGATCGACTTCGTCAGTCAGGTTTTTAACCGTAGATTTCTTCTGTTCCACGATCGCAATGAGTTGTCCGATTGCTTGCTTATAACGCTGGATATTCCCTTTTTTATCCTTGATGATGTCTTCATAAGCCCCTCTGACGGCTTCAGGGTTTTCCATCATTCTATCCGCGGATTCATGCGCGCGGCCTGTCAGTGTATACCAGATAGCCTTAAAAAATCTTGTGAATCCATTTGCCATGGTTATTTCTCCTATTGAGGGTGCACATTAAAGGCACTACCTTCCTATATTAGTTTGTCGGTTATGTTGCTGCGACTTTGTCCGGTTTTTCACCGCACATAAACACCTATGTTAATATTTTAACATATTTTATTAAAAGCTGCAAGCAAATTTTACATAAACCAATGCCATTTATGGCAAATTCTAAAAATAGGTTCACGCTTCAATCAACAACAAAAACACACACGCTGTTCTAATTCGGCGCGTCGAGACATTATTAATTGCTCCGGAAACGCTCTGCTAGCGCGTTTCCGTTGGGGCGATTCCGAATCCCCAATAGATGTCATACACACATTCAACGCTGATTCCATTTTCTTGTAGGAACAAGCTCCAGATCATGATTTCTTCCTTCAGAAAAACCAGAGAACTCAACAACAGTAGTGCCACTCAAATTCTCCTTGACAAGAAGGAGGCATCCAAGTAGAATAAAGAATAAAAACTACTTTTAATCTTCGAAAGATGCTTGTGAAACCTATGGTACATAGGTCATTTTCATATTGGTTGTGGTTTGCTGCGCTTGGCGCATTAGCACTTGTGCTTACCAATGTGCCGTTATTTGACATCCTTGCTTACGAGTTTTGTGCTGTAATGGCGCTCGGTATCTCTTTCACAGGTGCGCATGTGACACTAACAACACTGCAACAAATGAAGCAAAACCCTGAGGCACTTGCAGGTTCATCCAGACAAATCGTCTTCCGATGTTTCTGGAACGCACTGATATCTAACATCAGTTTACTCATGCTGCCGCTTCTCATAATCTTGCTGAATGCTTTTCGTTCCAAGAATTGCGATTTTAGAGAAGGATTCCTCTTTTTTGTTATCTTACCGTTGATCAGTTGTTTGTATGCTACAGCGGCGGGCGTATTTTTCGGAGTCTGGCTCAAAACAAGATGGTTAGCATATTTGGCATATCTGAGTTATCTTCTGCTTTCTTATGTTCCGATGGTTATTAATCTAATATTTCATCCACCAGTGTTTGCATATCACTCCACTTTTGGGTATTTTCCAGGACCAATTTACGATTTTGTTGTTCAGATAACACGGACGCTTCTAATTGCACGGATGGAAACGTTGCTCTGGATACTCTTATTTTTGGGACTTACTGTCACTTTATGTGAGGTTAGTAGAAAAACAGGATGGATGCCCCAATTGAGATGGTGTAAATTGGTGGCCCCGCTTAGGAAACGTCTGCCGCTATATCTATTAACCCTCATTTTACTCGGTTTTCAATTTTACGCCGGGGCACTCGGTATTCGCCCAACTCGCGAGGACATCGCACAAGAACTCGGAGGATTCCGAGAAACAACACACTTTGAAATTTTCTATGCGCGTGAACTCGATACCGAGATTGATCGGATTGCCGAGGATTGTGAATTTCAGTACGCCCAATTGTCCGCCTACCTCATGCCTGAAGGTGCAACGCTGTCCCGGAAAGTCCGAGCATATATCTATGCCTCCCCCGAACAAAAAAAGCGGTTAATTGGTGCACGTCATACGTCCGTAGAGGACCCATTTGGGTATGGGTTTCACATCCATGCACAAGGCTTCCCGCATCCGGTGTTAAAGCATGAATTAGCCCACGTTTTTACTGTACCTTGGTCCCCTCTGAAAGTGAGTTTGAAGATAGGTCTCCACGAAGGAATAGCAGTCGCTGCGGATTGGAATGAAGGTAGGTTGACAGGCCACCAATGGGCAAAAGCGATGCGTCAGATGGAGGTCGCCCCACCCCTACTAAGCATCATGGGGATTGGGTTTTGGCAGTACGCAGGCTCCCAGAGCTATCTTTTGGCGGGATCCTTCGTTCGGTTCCTTTTTGACACCTATGGTCTCGAGAAATTTAAGAATGTTTTTCCTACCGGAAATTTTTCCAAACATTATGGAAAGAATTTGTACGCCTTGGAGAGGGAGTGGGTTGAATTTTTGGAGAATATACCTTTGGAAGACGACGATATAGCTTACGCGACCTACCGTTTGCAGCAGCGTAGTGTTTTTGAGCGGGTTTGTGCCCATAAAATGGCTGCTTTGCGGGACGCTGCCTGGCATGCATACTCCCGAAAAGATTTTCGCACTGCTACTCAAACCTTTGAAACGATGCTGTCAACCGAGCCTAAGAGTCTCGGTACATTGCGCGGTTTAATGTATAGTGCCTACAGAATGCAAGATTATGACAGAGCTCTCTCTTTAGCAACCTATATCGCAAACGAACAAGATACACGCTTCAGTCCAGAGGCAGTGCTGTTAAAAGGGGACATCTACTGGCTTAAGAATGTTCATGAGAAAGCATTGGACATATACTTTTCATTGGAAACAGAACATGAGACGACTGAGTTAAGACGTATCAAACGAATTGTGGCGCTCTCTTATCCTGATATGCCCGCAACAGATGAGAATCTCCAACCGATTCCCATGGGGCCGGAAAATTTTTCCCCGCGAGATTTACTCCGTGCTGTGCTGTTAGAATCTAAAAAGGCATCGGAAAAAATGGTGAACTTGTCAATATGTATACAAACCGACCCGGACATGTGGTTGGCATACCTTTTAGCGGGCGAATTGCTTCATAAAGAAGGAGCATGGCAGAGCAGTAATCAATATTTCGAACGCGCTGCGATGCTCTTAGAGAAAGCGGAGACTCAGGGTAAAGATTCACATAGAACCCCAACGTCGCTACAGCTGACGCACCGACAATATCGAAGCATCACTTTAGACATCCAGAGGACAATAGGCATCAACGCATATCATCAGAAAGATTATGAGACCGCGACACGAGTGTTTTCTGCAATCGCAAAAAGTGAAGGGTTGCCCCTCGGGACAACACTGAAGGCAGATGAATGGCGACAAAGATGTCAATGGGCGCAGCTGCATCGATAGGCTGTCATAAATCCGGGACCTCAAACTCAATCTGAAGTTTTTAACTCGGTTTTCAATTCAAATTCCATATCTTCGTCTAATTAAAGGCAACCTAAGAGCAATTTGTACTATTTTGATCCTTAAGATCAGAGGAGTTTTCATGAAACTTTTTGTGCCGGGAAGAATTTGCCTGTTCGGTGAACACAGTGACTGGGCGGCTAGGTATCGACTAAATAACTCCGAGCTCGAAAAGGGCTATACATTAATAACTAGCACAAACCAAGGGGTATTTGCTGAGATTAAACGGCATCCAACCCGTCTGATTTTGAATACAACTCTCAGTGATGGCACTCGCCACGGTCCCTATAGTCTGCCTATGGAGGGAAATGCCCTGCTCGCTGAGGCTGAAAAGGGGGGATTTTTTAGCTATGCTGCCGGGGTCGCATATCAGATTTTAACCGACTATCGCGTCCAAGGACTAGAAATAGATAATTATCTCACTGATTTACCAGTCAAAAAAGGATTGTCTTCAAGTGCAGCTATTAGCGTGTTGGTGGCACGCGCCTTCAATCGTACGTATGATCTTAAGATGACAACACGCGGTGAAATGGAATACGCCTATCGAGGCGAAACGACTACACCTTCACGCTGTGGACGAATGGATCAAGGCTGTGCCTACCAACGCCCTATTCTCATGACCTTCGATGGAGACCGAGTTGATGTCCGAGAAATCAGCGTACCAGAAAACCTGTACCTTGTAATTGTCGACCTCGGAGCTGGTAAAGATACACGCTTGATATTGAACCAATTAAATCACTGTTATCCATTCGCCGATAGCGAATTAGAAAAAAGTGTACAACACTACCTTGGTCCAGTGAGTGCTCAAATTACACAAGCGGCATATCAAGCACTCCGTAACGGAGATGCAGAAACCGTAGGCAAACTGATGACACGCGCGCAAGCAGAGTTCGACAAACACCTAATTCCAGCATGTCCATCCCAATTGACAGCGCCTGTTCTCCACAGAGTCCTGAATTATAAAGCAATTCGACCTATGTTTGGGGCGGTAAAGGCGTTGGGTCGCAAGGCGACGGGTCCGCCCAATTCATTGTGAAAGATGAAGAAAGCCAACAGAAAGTTATTGAGATTATCGAGCGGGATTTGAAGATGTCGTGCCTAAAGCTGGTGATTGAGGCCGGGAGACACGTCCGAAAAGCAGTTATCCCTGCTGCAGGGTTTGGAACCCGTTTATTTCCAGCGTCAAAGGCGATGAAAAAGGAGCTTTTCCCTATAATTGACCGCTCTGGACGCGCCAAACCTGTAATTATGGCAATCGTTGAAGAGGCGATAAACGCTGGCATTGAGGAAGTCTGCATTATTGTACAACCCGGTGATACAGCACTCTTCGAATCATTTTTCAAAACGCCTCCCCCGATTGAACATTTTAATAAGCTCAGCAAAGAAAACAAGATGTATTGCGACTCGCTACTCGAATTAGGGAGGCGTGTGACATTCGTGACACAAGACGTTCAAGAAGGTTTCGGACATGCTGTCTATAGTGCCCGGGAATGGGTCGGCAACGAACCTTTCCTCCTTATGCTCGGTGATCATCTCTACAGTTCAGATGTGGAAAAATGCTGTGCACGACAGGTCGTCGAGGTTTATGAGCAAGTAGGGCACAGCGTAGTTGGCCTCAAAGTTACCCCGATTGAGCAATTATCAAACTTCGGATGTGTCACTGGCGCGTGGAAAAAGGAAAACTCGCTACTTTCGGTGACAGAGTTCTATGAAAAACCGGATGCTGAGTATGCAATGGAGCATCTACATGTTGACGGAATGGATATAGACCACTTTTTGACGGTGTTCGGCATCTATGTACTTCAACCCCAAGTTTTCGAGTTTATAGAACAAAATATTACCTATAATCTCCGTGAGCGGGGCGAATTCCAACTCACGCCTTGTTTAGATGAGTTACGAAAAGCGGACGGTTTTTCAGGGTATCTTGTTAAGGGACACCGATTTGATATCGGTCTCCCCGAGGAGTATCGGCAAACTGTCATTGATTTCAGAAATGCCTGACGAGTTCCTCTTCTTAGTTACACTGAACGTCTCATGTTCTCACGGCATCTCACGGAATTCTGACAACGACGATTGTCATATCGTCATACTGCTCTGCCTCGCCCACGAAGCTGCGGACATCCGCTACAACATGCTCAACGATTTCTGTTGCGTTGTAACCGTCAGGGATGCGTGAAATGGAGTCTTTTAAACGTTCAGTTCCGTACATTTCCTCCTTTTCATTGAGTGCCTCAATAAGACCGTCCGTATAAAAAATTAGAATATCGCCCTTACTTAAATCGACCGTCTCAGATTCATATCGCACCCTTTTCATACTGCCGAGAGGGAGATCGCTATTTTCAATCTCAATTATATCGTCACCGCGCTTGAGAACGGGGTACGGTTGACCACCATTAGCATAATCGATTTGTCTCTTAGTTTCATCAAGAAGTGCAAGATTGAGCGCAATGAAGCTCGGTCCATACATACGCGGTGCTAATCCTGAATTGAGGTCGCTCAGAATGACAGCCGTATCAGATTTGAAACGTGAGATTTCGTACAACATTCCATTTGTTAGCACCGCATTCATCGCGCCTCGCAGGCCTTTTCCAGCGGCATCTGCTACCACTATTGCTGTTTGCCCATTCGCTACGGTAAGGTAATCGTAGAAGTCGCCACCTACTTGTGTCGCGGGCACCGACATTCCGGCCACATCAAACCCTTTCGTATCAGGTGCTTCTGTAGGCAGAAGCCCCATTTGGATATTCTGTGCTTCGTTCAGCTCAGCGCGAATACGGTTTATTTCCTTTTCTTCACTTTCACGCATTTGGTTACGTAACTGCACCGTGTGCCGTCTATTAACGATTAGACGGCCCAACAATGCAAAAACAACCGTGATAAAAATCAACGTCGGTAGATAAGTCCGCCAGCGTGTCCAGAAAGGTGCTTGAATATTAAAATCGACGACCGCCGGTGGATGTGTGTAGGGCCAGTCCTCTCGGAATGCCTTAACGAGGAAACTATAATTTCCAGCTTTCAAGCCGGTGTATCGGATGCGCAGTATACCGTTCCGATTTTGAAGCCCCACTTTAACTCCGCTGTTACTCATGAGCTGCCCATCTGTTGATTCGGATGTAAGCGGACTCACCCATCCCTCAGATGAAGCATTGGGATTTGTTGTTAAAAAAGAAATCATTTCTGCCGAAACATGAGTCCACTTTTGTGTGCCCAATCCAAGCAATTTGAATTGGTATGAGAGCCCTTCCCTGAGCGGACTAATCCCTTGCACATCAAAGGTAATATTTCTGCTACCGCGCGCCGGCAGCCCTAATTTAGATGAGAGCTGCGTGTAGGTTTTGTCAGCCTCTAAAGTAATCAGCCGACAGCGTGGAAGTCCGCCGCGTGTAGGCGTATACTGTGTCGCTCCGCCTTCTGTAGCAAACCATAGGTCTTGATTTGTTGATTCATAAACTTTCGATATGTTGTTGTGGGCTAGCCGTTTTTGGTGGTACGTGTGTGGAAGGTTTCACCATCATATTGAACAATTCCCCCGCCTCTTGTTGCAAACCAGATATTACCACTGCTATCCTCTATCACATCCGACACGTTGTTCACAAGGAATCCATCTTTTGTTGTGTATGTTGTCAGCTCTTTTCCATCATAGCGAACGGCTCCACGGGATGTAGCTAACCAGAGGCTCCCATCCTTGGAAGTTAATGAAGCATTTACTGATGCAAGTTCAATATCTCGAGTCGTTATCAATTTTGTTCCTAAGTATGTCCTCAGAGCATTTGAAAAAAGAAAAGTTATCTCGTTATTCTGCTGTGTTGGATCCTTCCAAACCGCAAGTGGTGCTGAGCTTGACCCACCTTCAAGAGTGTGTGGAACGTAGAGTTCAGTCTCACTCCACATTATCAATTTTCCTGTTACTGCGTTGAAGTACCATTTTCCTGCTGTTGTGGATTTTAACAGGGTTGTTGCTTTAAGGGGGAGTATTTCTGGGACGATAGGCCGTGTTCTGGCTGTTAAGCGTTCCAGATTTTTGGGGTAACGTAGAACCTTTCCGTTCCCGAAGTGCACCCAGAGCCTATCATTGAGGTCTTTATATAGATCAGTAATAGGAGTTTCAGCTTGATCTATCTCGGTGGTTGTTCCAAACTGGAAACTCTTTATAGCCGAGACATATTGGTCTATCTCAGTAGTTGTTTCAAACAGAATTTGCTGGAGTTTGCCGAGTCTGCTATTCGTAAAGTGTAATAGTCCGGAAGTATCGGCTTTAAAAAGGTGTCCTCCGAAAGCGAGCCATCGGTGTTTTCCTTCTGTAAGGAGTACTTCAGGTTCGATGTTTGCTCCTTCTCCGCCGGGTCCGATTCGTGTTTTGATGGAGATAGTGACTTCATCGAATTTTCCATTTGCATATCGGAAGAAGGTATATCGGGTAGACCTCTGAGATCGTCTTGGATCTACAGAGTTCACAAACCAGATGTGTCCATCAACTTCAAAAATTTTTGTAACTTCAGTTCGAAAACGCAACCGAGTTTGATCCCTGTCTGTAGCGTTGACTTGTGCTGATGGTGATCCATCTTGAGTCAAACCCAAGAGTAGTGAAGCTGTAGTCAGCTCTCCGAGCTCCGCGTTATAACGAGCAACACCTCCGCGAACACTAAACCAGAGATAACCCCGACTGTCTTCATAGATCAGTCGCACTCTATGGTTGCCAAGACCGGCATGGGTACTGATAGCCGGAATCGGATCGAACGCCATTACACCGTTATTGTGTCCAAACCACAATTTACCGTCAACAGCTTCAAAAATCGTGTGGATATGATCGTTTTCGAGACCGCTGCTGGCAGTATAAGAAATTGGCTCAAGATCAGCATTATACTGCTGTGGACCCTTTTCATTAGTGAACCATAAATTACCCCAGGCATCTTCAGCTTCAAGAAATCCTGATAGGTTTTCGTGTGTGCGTAATCGTGAGCCGTCCCACCATCTTGTGGTATATTCGTCGCTGAACCAGACGCGTCCTTGGCTATCGCTCTGAATTGTAGGGGTTTTCCGATTCATAGCTGTTTCGTGAAGGGCTGATATTGAACGTCGTCTGGCACGTTTGCGGTTGCGTTTCCGATTTATAGTTGTTTCCTGAGGGGTGCTTGAGGCGGAGCTTTTATACCGGGAAGTTGCGGGGAGAATCTGCTCAAAGTTTTTTCTGTCAAAACGTAGAAGGAGGTTGTAGCCACCGAACCAAAGGTTCCCTGAGTTATCTTCGGCAATTGCTGTGATTCCTCCCGGAGTGTGAAAGTTTGAGGGCTGGTAACGTACAACCTTCTGTCCATCTGATGCAACTGTGGTTTTTACAACGCGAAAGTTTTCAGCATCGTAACGTACAAACCCGCTGCGTGCTTGCGTGTGCGGTGTGCTGTCGTCTGTTTTGTTCGTTGTTTCGCGGCTTAGCGTTTCGTTTCCCTGATGACTTTCTCGGAAGCTCAGGATAACTCCTATTTGTTGATTTTCGCCTACACTTCCGCCGAGCCACAGTGTTCCGTCTTTACTTTCGAAGATAACGTTGATGGTCAAATATGTTGAACCGAGTAAATCTTCGCCTATAATTTCGTTGGGTTGTGCTTGTGGTGGGTGTTGGGTATCTGCAACATATTTCGTCAGTCGCTGTTTTCCTCCAACCCATATGTTCCCTAGGTGATCGGCAATCAGTGAGTTGCCATTGCCGATTAGACTGATTGAGTTGCCATCGAATCGGCTCACTCGTCCTATTCTTTCTGAGGGTACTCGTGTGAGGAACCATATGTATCCCCACTTATCCTCAACGATTTGTAGGGTTTGTCCAAGTAGTGCCCCGGGGCCCACTTTGGCAGAGAGCAATTCCGAGGGGTTTAAAGACCCATAATACGGTTCAAAGGTGTTTCCATCAAAGCGACTGACCCCATTTTGATCAGAACCGAACCAGAGGTTCCCGCGGCTGTCCTGGAAAATAACAGGAACGACGGGCCCCACCAAACCATCAGCAACAGTGTAAGTTTGTATCTGCTCAGCGTGAGTATCAAAATAAGCAGAAATTGCAACAAAAACTACACTAAAGATAAGCATCAAAATTTTTGCTGGAGCCGGTAAGTTTATGAAACTTGCTAAACGAAGGTTAGGGGTTGCCATAAGCTTTGTGTGCTCTAAGATCATTTTATCGTTTTGTCGCCTAGAGGTACGAGTCAAAAATTCTCTGTGTCAGGCGCTATCTTCTGAGCGCTCCGTCCATTGTTGCTTTGAGTGGAAATTTGGCTTATAGGTTTTTTGTATAAATAGCATTGATACAAGAGCGTCATCTAATGGTTAGTGCGCGAAATCGCGAATCCGTGAAATTGCCTCATCGATTACCGGGTCCGGATACGTAAGCGAGATCCGGCAATAGCCCTCGCTCCATTGACCGTATCCTATCCCTGGTGTCAACACAACCCCGACCTCTTCGAGGAGTGCTGTTGCAAAGGCACGGCTTGAACCTTCGAAACGTGGTGGAACAGGAGCCCAAATATAAATTGTCGCCTTCGGTTTTTCTAGATCCCATCCGCTATCTGTAAGTGCGTCTACTACCATATCTCGTCGTCGCTGATAGATGGCATTTATTGCGGGTGTGACTTCGTCTGCCACGGAGAGCGCCTTTGCACCCGCGAATTGAAGAGCACGGAGTGAACCGTTGTCTATGTTATCCTTAACAGTCTTAATAGCACCTACAGCGGTTGGATTACCTACGACAAAGCCCAATCTCCACCCTGTCATATTAAACGCTTTACTCAGCGAAAAGAATTCAACGGCTACTTCAGCAGCTCCCTCTACCTGCAATATACTCGGTGCCTTGTATCCATCGTAAGTGTTTTCACTGTAGGCGTTGTCGTGTGCAATGAGAATATTGTTTTCCCGTCCGAATTCCACCGCACGCTCGAAAAAATCGAGGTCTGCGGTCGCTGTTGTCGGATTGTTCGGATAGTTGATCCAGAGGACTTTAGCAAGCCGTTTTATCTCATCAGGAATAGCATCAAAATCGACATAGAAATTGTTTTCTCGGAGAAGTGGCGCATAATAAGTCGTCGCACTTGCAAAAACGTGTCCGATATTGTAAGTAGGATAGCCGGGACTTGCAGCGATACCAATATCACCGGGGTTCAGTATGCCCAATGCTAGTTTGACAATAGCATCTTTACTTCCGAGTGTTATCACAACTTGATCTTCCGATAACGCAACACCGTAGCGCCGTTGATAAAAACTCAAAACTGCCTCTGAAAAGTCGGCAACTGGATTGTCGCACCCATAACGGTGGCGGTCGGGGTCTTTCAGGTTTTGGATTGCGTATGTGAGACTTTCGACGATCGGATCTGGGGTCGAAACATCGGGATCACCGATTCCGAGGCTAATTACATCAACGCCTCTTGCTTGTGCTGCCTGCATCTTTTGGCGCAGTTCCACGAAAAGATAGGGGGGAAGTTTCTGTAACCTTTCTGCGATTGTAATCAAAATTGATCTCCTAATTACACTTTTTCACAATACACATCACTTAAAATCATGTGTAAAGGTAAAGAATTTAAAAAATATTTGAGTTGAAGGATTGCCTGCTGGGTATCACTAAGGTTTTCCATAACATTTGGATAAAGTACATACTTTGACTACCCATAACCAACGCTATAACAGTAATAGAGCGTCGGCCGCGGTTTGCCAGAAACGTTGATAACAGAACCTTACCTTGTGTTAGTGCCTCGATAAAAAATAATAGCGTCTACTGCCCGGGCAGGAATCCGTGTCGATACAGGATCTTCATTCGGATGACTGCCGCAAGGTTTATGGAAATTGCTCTTATGCGTCTCCGGTATAGCAGCAAAGCAGCCGCCTTTTACATCACAATCTAACAAATGAAGCCTTGCAAGTCAAATAAATATTTCTGTCCGTAGATCATGCTGTTCGCCCTTTGATGTGGACCTCATTAACAATTATCGAACGGCTTCATATTTAAGAATGGTTCCGTTTTGACCAACTACCCAACCGTTGTTTAAGTTGCTTACATAAATGGCCTTCAAGTCTGTTCGGGTATCTGTCCGCTGTGGTCTCCAATTTTGTCCACCGTTCTTTGTGTGTAGGACCAGCCCTTCCTTTCCGGCAATCCAACCAGCTGTTTCAGATAAAAAAAATACATCGTCGAGGAAATTAGCTGTATAACTCTCTTGGCGTTGCCATGTTTTCCCCGCGTTATCTGTGTGGAGAATCAAACCATCCATACCCAAACTGCGCATATCTAGTCCAACCACCCATCCTTTGTCTGCCGTGACAAAAGTGACAGCGTCTAAGAGAAAGAATGGGTGGCTCCTGCTGATAGAGGCAAGCTGCCAATAGATACCCCCGTCGAGTGTAGAAAGAATAGTACCGTTCATTCCGACTGCCCAACCGCGCTGCTTTGACGTAAAGTGAACGTCAAAGAGGTTCCAAGTCGTCCCACTCTCTTGGCGTTGCCATGTTTTCCCTCCATTATTTGTATGGATGATTTCCCCACCACTCCCCACGCACCATCCTGTTTCTTCATCCACAAAAAAAACAGCGAGTAGCTCTTGTTCAGTTCCAGAGGCTTGACGTTGCCAGACGCTTCCACCGTTTGCGGTATACAAAACTACCCCGGCTTCTGCAACTGCCCACCCTTTCTCTGGGGACACGAAGTACGTAGCGCCGAAACATTCGGTCGTCCGACTATCCTGTGCATCCCAGACAAATCCGCCATCCTTCGTTCGTAGAATAGCACCACGATCGCCGACAACATATCCTTCCTTTGAAGAGACAGCGCAGACATCCATAAGGAGATGACTCGGATTTGACTGTGATTCCCAGGTTATACCACCGTTCCGAGTATGTAAGATTGTGCCATTTTCACCGACCGCCCACCCCAGCTGTTTAGAGATAAAGTCAACACCTAACAAGACAGCATCTGCACTGTTGTGGAAACGCGGGCCTCCGCGTTGATGTTTCCACTTGCCTTTCCCGCGGGACGAAGTGTGAAGAATAACCCCTAAGTCGCCAACAATCCAACCATTTTGGGAATCCGTAAAATCGATATCATAAAGTGTAAAGGTGTGTAACGGTTCATTGCCAAGATACTCCGGTTGTCCATAACTACTTCTATGTCGTTGATTGCTACCATCTGTGACGAATTCCCAGGTTTCTCCGCTGTTGGTTGTTGAAAAAACGCTCCGTTGATCGCCCACAACCCAGCCTGTCTGTTTGTCTATAAAGTAAACATCGAAAAGAGCTTGCTCTGTTGAGAATTGTATTTCCCAAGTTTCCCCTCCATCGGTTGTTCTATAGATGTAACCGGAGGGGTTACCGGTTAATGGCAAAGACGGTTCTTCGCGCTTCGACAGAACGCGAGCAGCTCCGAAGTTTGCTTCTGACGTTGGTGTATTATAGGTGATAATCCATCCCTGATTTTCGTCTACAAAGTGAACCCCTTTTAGGGATTTTCTACCAAACACGCTCCCGTCAGCTTTAATAAAGGTCTTTCCGCCATCGATTGTTTTGAGCAGTGTTCCCCAATCTCCAACTATCCAGCCTACAACTTCTCCTATAAACATGGCGTGTAGATTATCTTCTGTACCCGTTTCAATGGAGTGCCATGTCTGCCCACCATCGATGGTATGGATGAGCACACCACTTTCTCCGAGGCACCATCCCTCTAAGGCAGAACGAAAATAGACATTACGCAGAGGTTTACCGAAAACGCCACTGTTCTGTTTCTGCCATGTCTGCCCACCATCGATAGTATGGATGATTAAGCTCTCAGATTCTTCTATAAGATCTAAACCTGGGACCACATCTATCGCATTGCCCACGATCCAGCCCTGCTTTTCAGAAATAAAGTGGACATCGTAGAGGTGCGAGCTCCAGTCACCTTCCATAACCGTTTTCCATTCGTACCGTATCTGCCGCTTAGATGCACTGTTCTCACAGCCCGCGATAGGTAGGATAATTATGAGCAGGAAAATAAAACATCTATTGGTTATCAGGAGACAGCCATCAATTAATCGGAGTAGCTGTATATTGTGCACATACGACAAACATCTCTTCAACTCAAGACTGATAACTGATAACTGATAACCGTTAACAAAGAATTTTGCTGACATCGTGCAAACCTTTAGGAGCATTGAGGACCCACCTTGCCGCGCGGATCCCCCCTTTGGCAAATGCGTCCCTATTGTGAGATCGATGGACGATTCTTAATTGTTCATCCTCAGTTGTAAAAAGCACGGTGTGATCACCTGCAATATCCCCGCCGCGAACCGCGTAAATTCCAATCTCTTTCTCAGGTCTCACACTAGCCATACCGTGATGATCGTGGACATCTACTTCCAGTAAATCACGTCCCAAGGCTATGGCGACGGTTTCTGCGAGACGGAGTGCGGTTCCACTCGGTGCATCTACTTTGTGGTTGTGATGTGCCTCTATTACTTCAATATTGTAATCGTCTCCGAGGGCTTTTGCAATTAATTCTAATGCTTGGATCATTACATTGATGCCCAAGCTCATATTTGGTGCCATCACGCAGCGAATCTTGGATGCCAATTCTTTAACAGTTACCAATTCATCAGAACTGAAACCTGTTGTTCCAATAACTATCGCTTTGCCCGCCGCTACAACTTGTCGGAGATATTGCACAGATGCTTCAGGTTTTGAGAAATCGATGAAAACATCTGCGTTTTCAAGCACATCCTCAAGTTCACCCCTTACAGTTACTCCAATCTCGTCAATACCTACGACAACTCCAACATCAGTCCCAACTTGTGGATGTCCTGTGTATTGGATAGCCCCAGTAAGTTCCATGTCAACTTGTTGGGAAATGCTTTGCGTAATGCATTGACCCATACGACCACAGACTCCAATGATAGCTACACGAATCATCACAAGTTTACTTAAAGATACGATTCGTCCTTACTGTTTTTCGAAAAGAACTTTACTGACATCGTGCAAACCTTTAGGAGCATTGAGGACCCACCTTGCCGCGCGGATCGCCCCTTTAGCGAACGCTTCTGGGCTGTGTGCACGATGGACGACTTTTAATTGTTCACCCTCAGTTACAAATAACACGGTATGATCGCCCGCAATATCACCGCCGCGAACCGCGTGGATGCCAATTTCCTGTTGCGTCCGCGCCCCAACAATACCGCGACGCCCGTAAACACCTGCTTCTACTAAATCACGTCCCAAGGCTATGGCGACGGTTTCTGCGAGACGGAGTGCGGTTCCACTCGGTGCATCTACTTTGTGGTTGTGATGTGCCTCTATTACTTCAATATTGTAATCGTCTCCGAGGGCTTTTGCAATTAATTCTAATGCTTGGATCATTACATTGATGCCCAAGCTCATATTTGGTGCCATCACGCAGCGAATCTCGGATGCCAGTTCTTTAACGGTTGCAAGCTCATCAGGGTTGTAACCGGTTGTGGCGATTACCATGGCTTTATCTGCATTAACAGCTTGCCGGAGGTGCTGCAAGGTTGCTTCTGGATTCGAGAACTCGATGACGACATCCGCTCTTTCAAGTACATCTTCAAGTTCACTTGTAATCGTCACGCCAGTTTCACCAATGCCCGCCACAACTCCAACATCAGTCCCGATTTGCGGGTGTTTAGGGTATTCAATCGCCCCAACAAGTTTCATATCATCTTGTTGAGCGATCCCTTGGGTAATGAGCCGACCCATACGACCACATGCCCCATTAATAATTACATGAATCATTTTTTTTCTTTTAACTTTGTTCACCGTTTCATGTTATTTCACGGTGGCTTTCAGTTAATTCCAGCTCCCTCTTGGTAAAAAAGATTACTTAATGGCTATTGGTTGTCAAGAGAAGGTAAGCGGTCGAGAACGGTTGTGATGCCTACAACCAGTTCAAGTTACTGACTGCTAACAACTGATAACCATTTTTATTTCAAGTTTAGCAAGTACGCTAGTTTCTATAGTCTTGTCCGTACATCAGCCATATATCAGGAATGGATACCTTAGGCCTTAATTTATCAAAAATCAGATTTTATGTAAACAGGAAAAGACCTTTTATGGTGAATTATCGAGTAGAAGGGTAGCACGGGAAGTGTGTGCTGCAACGCGGTTAGTTTTCCCTAATTTTGCTTGTTCTCCGGCGCGGTAGGAGCTTCGCACTAGGGGGCCTGATTCCACGTGTCGAAACCCCATTTCTATTCCAGTTTCGTTGAGTTCATCAAATTCTTCAGGGGTGTAGTAGCGTTGGATCGGTAAGTGACGTGTGGAAGGAGCAAGGTATTGCCCGATCGTAAGAATATCACATCCTGTGTTACGGATGTCCTGCATCGTTTCTAAGATTTCTGTTACTGTTTCGCCTAGGCCTACCATAAGTCCGGACTTTGTGAGCATCTCGGTGTCGAGCATCTTAACTATTTCGAGCAGCTTTAGAGTCTGTTGGTAGTTAGCGTACGGGCGGACACGACGGTACAAACGCGGCACAGTCTCCGTGTTATGATTCAGAACTTCAGGGCGTGCTTGTACGATGACCTCAAGTGCCTTCCAATTGCCCTCGAGATCCGGAATAAGAGCTTCCAAGGTACATCCGGGGTGGTTTTTCCGTGCCTCCGAGATGCATTCAGCAAAGACGCTGGCACCACCATCTCGAAGATCATCCCGATTGACAGATGTGATGACAACATGTTCAAGTTTTAGATAACCGACAGCCTCGCCAATGCGTCTCGGTTCGTCAGTATCAAGGGTACCGCCCGGGGATCCCTTCTTGACAGCGCAGAACATGCAACGCCGCGTGCAGACATCACCTAATATCATAAAGGTTGCAGTCCGACCGTTCCAGCATTCGCCGATATTTGGACATTGTGCTTCTTCACAGACAGTGTGCAGTTCTAAATCGCGCATTAATTTTTTGAGTTCAACGTAATTCCCACCGCTTGGAATCCGCGCTTTAATCCACTCCGGATGCCTATGATGCTGTCTGTTCGTGTTGACAATTGGAAGGTCTTTTAACATTATTACGTCCTAGCTGTCTTGCTTTGCTATAAAGATAGCGGGAGAGGGTGGGAGTCGAACCCACCTATCCACTTGCATGGACAAGCCGGTTTTGAAGACCGGTAGGGCCACCGGACCCTATCCTCCCCCATCATTTAAATGTTGCATAACTATACCTGCAACTGTCGCGGATGCAACCTTCGGACATTCCCGTCTCGGATCGTCAGATTTTGACTGTCACAATACTCTAAGAACGGGACTGCATATTTACGAGAGGTTTGGGCAATTTCGCGAAATTGGGCAACAGTTATCATATCATTCTTACGAAGATAAGCAATTAATAATTTCTGTCCTTCTTCAAGAGAAGTCGTGTGGATGAAAAAACCTTCTCCTATTTTAACGAACTGTCCCAAGCGTAGAAGCGCGAAAAAGGTTGATTCAAGCACCTTAGGCGTGTAGTCTGGCAGTAGCTTACCTAATTCATTGAGTGTTGGAGGGTGAATACCTGCTTCTAAGAACAACTTCTCTAATTTCTCTTTAGCGGTTTCTTCTTCTTGAGAAAACTGGATTTCATGGGAACTCAATCGGAGGAGATTGCCCTCTTTAACAACCTGATGTTCCATAATGAGTTGGCCCTCTAGTTTCTCAAAGCCTGTTTCGTCCAACGCGACTTCTCCGCGGAGTTGTGTGGCATTTTGTCCTGGAAGAAGGGGGTGTGCTTCATGAAAGTTTGCTAACGCCTTTAACATTTTTTCTTTGATTTTTGCAGTCCGAGAAGCGTCGGAGACTGAAGAGTTCCTACTAGATTTATCCCAATGTACAATTTCCCCATCAGCTTCTAATCTACCTAAAATTGCGGTCACATCCTGCTGTGAATGCGGGAGATAGTACTGGAGGAAAGGCTCGGGTACGCAAAGCGTGCTGCTATTTTTCAATACGATATTAACTATCTGGGCATTATCAGCCTCTTTCCATTGTGCTAAAGTGGCTACGGTTTCCGACGTAAACCGTTTATGTTTGGGAGCGAAAGGATTGATAACCTCACCGCCCCCAACGGTATGTTGTGCTGAAAAATCTCGCAGAATGATTCGGTCTCCCCTAAACGTTAAAACCGGGTGTTCTAAACGAAGTTGAGCTTGCACGGTGTCTCCCGGTAGAATTGCCTCGTCTACTAACATAATCAAGCGACAAAATATCTCACGGGTTCCGATATATGCTCGTAGGCGACTCCAATGCTCTAAGATCCTTGGAAATGAGGACAAGATTCGCAATGACACATCTATATTATCGGTGACTTGAGAAAAATCGATGGGGCAAAGTACATCGCCGCGTTGAATGGTTTGGACAGAAGGGCCTGATAGGTTGAGTGCTGTTCTTTGCCCTGCTTGCGCAACAGGGGCAGGTTCGTTATGCACTTGTATTCCGCGCACCCGTACAGGATCCCCTTGCGGAAGAATAACCATCCGCTGATCCTGGTGAATAGAACCACCGATAAGGGTGCCCGTGATAACAGTGCCAAATCCTTGAATAGTGAAAACTCGGTCAACGTATAATCGCGGAATCCCATCAGTTTCTTCGACTTTTGTTGCGAGTGCTACTTGTTCAACAATAATTTGTTTTAAAGTATCGATACCAGCACCCGTTATAGAAGAGACACCAACGGTAGGAATGCCTTCCAAGGTTGTCCCAATAAACATTTCCTGCGTCATTTCCGTGGCTTCTTTCAACTCATCGAGCGTTGTCAAATCAGATTTCGTCATGACGAGGACACCATTTGAAATACCTAACAAATCCAATATTGCCAAGTGTTCAAGGGTCTGTTCTTGGAATCCCTCTTTTGCATCTACCACAAAAAGAACGATATCCATGCCGTAAGCGCCCGATAGCATGCTTCGGATAAATTTCTCGTGTCCGGGAACATCAACGATGCCGGCACGTGAGCCATCTGGCAAATCGAAGTAAGCGAAGCCTAATTCAATAGACAGGCCACGTTCACGCTCTTCCTTGAGTCTGTCTGTCTCCATGCCAGTGAGCATGACAATCAGTGCGGTTTTTCCGTGATCTACGTGTCCCGCTGTTCCAATGATGAGATGTCGTCTGTCTTGATGCATCAGATGGCTTACTATAACGTTTTTTGCGATTGCCCATCATGGATAGGCTTCGATGATTTTGCCGATTCGGTTAAATCTAACATTCCCGACTAGTTTCCAGACTTCCCAGAATTTCGCCGGACGCGCATTAAATGACCAATATACCATGAACGCTTGTCCCTTGATGTCGTTTACGTCTACCGGGCCCCAAGAGCGACTATCGCTACTTTGATCTCTATTATCGCCCATCGCGAAAACCATCCCCTTCGGAATAGTAAAAGGTTTACCTTTTGGAAACTTGCGGCTAAATTGGCTTGCCGTTAAAGCGTAATCCGAAAATGTTTCATCATCGGGCAGATATTCCGGTTGACGAAATGGCGGGAAGTCCCCTCTTTTAAAGTGGCTGAACGTCATGTGTTTCGTATAGTGGTTATCATCAACCGTTTCTCCGTTCACATAAAGCGTGTTGCCACGGGTTTCAACCGTATCACCTTCAACAGCTACGATGCGCTTGATAAAATTTCGTTCCCGATCATGTGGCGGGATGAAAACGAAAACATCACCCCGGGTGGGCTTATGAAAATTAAATATCTTGATATCCGTACCCGGAATTTTAACACCGTAGATGAACTTGCAGACAAGAATCCGATCTCCAATCAGGAGCGTGTCTTCCATCGAACCTGATGGGATTTTAAAAGCTTCAACAACAAAAGGACGTATGAATCCAAAAACGAGAATCAGCGCAACAACGATAACTTGGGTATATTCCCATATGACAGTCTTCCGAAATTTCTGCCATTTTGATAATTGGATATCCGGACTCATTGGTGTTATGAAACCGCTGTTAATAAGCGGTAAACTCCTTTCTTTTTCTATTTACTTTATTTATCGTCTCACCTCAGTGAAAACAGATGCCGGTCAGATGAGTTTGCCGATTCTATTGAATCTGATACTGTTAATCCTCTTCCATATTTCCACGAACTTTATAGAACGATCCACAACCGACCACACAACCATAAAAACCTATCCTTCAATATCCTCTACGGCAGCAGGTCCGCACACACAACTATCACGATTCTACTCGCGATTGACACCCATCGCAAAGATCAATCTTTTGGAACAGCGAGCGGTTTGTGTTCTGGAAACTTACGTCTAAACCATCTTGCTGTCAAAGTATAGTCATCATAACTTTTACCCATCCGGATATATTCAGGATTCCGAAATGGTGGAAAAATCCGTTCTGACAGGAATTTTGATTTGTAAATAAACCTACAAACCAAAATCTGGACACCGACAAGAAATGTATCCTCCATTAAACCCAATGGAATAACAAAAAACCTCAACACACCCTTGATAAAACGGTATCTTCATTTTCCCAATGCTAAATCCCTAGTGGTTCTAGCCGGATATTACTCTTCAGTAGCAAGTATTGCGGTGAATGCTTCTTGTGGAATATCAACATTTCCAATTTGTTTGAGCCGTTTTTTGCCCTCTTTTTGTCTCTTCAACAATTTCTGCTTTCGAGTCACATCCCCACCATAGCACTTCGCAGTGACGTTTTTCCGGAGTGCCCGAACCGTTTCTCTGGCAACAATCTTGTTTCCAATTGCCGCTTGCACCGGAACTTCGAACATATGCCGTGGAATTAACTCCTTTAATTTGTTGACCAACGCTTTCCCACGCGTCTCTGCTGTATCCCGCGGTAGAATCGTGGAGAGGGCATCTATGGGCCTACCATTGAGTAAGATATCTAACTTCACTAGTTTTTCAGCTTTGTATGATCCAACATCGTATTCTAATGATCCATATCCCCGTGTTAGCGATTTCAGTTTAGGATAAAAGTCGATCAGCATCTCGCTGAGTGGAAGGTCATATAATAATTGGACACGCGTTACGTCCAATTGGTTCAATCGTTTGTATATACCCCGACGTTTCTGACAAAGTTCCATGGCATTTCCGATATACTCGCGAGGCACGATAATTTCAATGTTCACATAAGGTTCCTCGATATGATCAATATCGTTTGGTTCAGGAAGATGTGCTGGATTGCCAACCAAGGCATACCCACCTGTCTTCAGGTGAACTCGATACATAACACTCGGTGCGGTCCGGACAAGCGAGAGTCCAAATTCTCGCTCAAGGCGTTCATGGATAATTTCCATGTGGAGCAACCCTAAGAAACCGCACCGAAATCCAAAACCGAGAGCGATCGAGGTCTCGGGCTCAAAATTGAAAGAGGAATCGTTGAGACGTAGTTTATCGAGAGCCTCACGCAAGGCATGAAATTGATTCGTATCTGCCGGATACAATCCACTAAATACGAGCGGTTTCATCTCGCGATAACCCGGAAGCGGGCCCTCTGTCGGTTTTGCGCGGTGTGTAATGGTGTCCCCGATTTTTGCCTTATCAATCTCCCGGATGCCTGCAATCAAGTATCCCACTGCCCCAGTGTAGAGCTCGGTCGTTGGTTGCATTTCTGGTGTAAAGATACCGACCTCCTCAACTTCGTAAGATTGCTTTGTCTCCATCAGCTGAATTTTCTCTCCCGGTTTCACACTACCGTCAAAAATTCGCGTATACATGACAACACCGCGATAATTATCGTAGACGGAATCAAGCACAAGTGCTTTCAATGGAGCATCAAGGTCGCCTGCGGGAGCCGGAATTCGATCGACAATCGCTTCCAATATAGCAGGAATACCTATTCCCATCTTAGCACTAACAAGAAGTGCATCGGCAGCCGGAATACCGATAACTTCTTCTATCTGCCGTTTGGCTTCATCCGGTTGCGCTGTGGGGAGATCAATCTTATTAACAACTGGGATAATCTCAAGATCGTTATCAATCGCAAGGTAGGCGTTTGCAAGGGTTTGCGCCTCAACCCCTTGTGCAGCATCAATAATTAAAATCGCGCCTTCACACGCTGCAAGACTCCGAGAAACCTCGTATGTAAAATCGACGTGGCCAGGCGTATCAATCAAGTTGAGTTCGTAGCCGTTTCCATCCGCGGTAGGATAGTGGAGATTAACAGCGGTCGCCTTAATCGTGATACCGCGTTCGCGTTCCAAATCCATCAAATCAAGTACTTGGTCACGCATTTCACGATCAGCAAGTGCATTAGTATGCTCAAGGATCCTGTCACTGAGCGTACTTTTCCCGTGGTCAATATGACCTAAGATACAGAAATTTCGTATATTTTGAAGATTCGTTGGCATAGTATAGACAGTATATCACAACTTTGGTCAGAGTGTCCACAGAATTTCACATATCTTGTTAATGTCCCTGTTTTCGTTTCGGCTCCGACTTCATTTTAAGCGGAATCGCGATCGTTAGATCGAGTCTGCATACAGCTGACAGATCTACAGACTGCTATAGATGTTCCTACAACGGCTTGACTTTAATGTTGCGACACCATATCTTCCCGCCGTGATCTTGAATGCCAATATGCCCACTTCTGGGAAAATCTTTAAGTGCGATGCCGAATTTATTCCTGCTACCGTCAGGGTTTTGGTGTGGGGTATCCCATTCGTCTAAATCTGCACGAACAATCTCTTCGCCATTGAGTGTCACAGCAATGATACTTCTGTCACATGTGATACTCATTTGATTCCACTCGCCCGCAGGTTTACAAGTGTTCCGAGTGGGTCCCAAGGCATCGTAGAGTGCACCACAATCGTGGCTATCAGTCGGTTCTTTGTCGTGCGTATCTAGAATTTGGATTTCAAGACCACTCTGAACTGCATCGTCAAGATCCGCCCATCGGACAAAAATTCCGCTGTTCACTTTCGGTTCAGTTTTGAACTCAAGCGATAACGTGAAGTTGTCATAATGTTGCTCGGTATAGAGATATTTTCCACCCTGAACCGTGCAAAGAATGCTACCGTCGTCAATAATCCAACCTTCGGCACTCCCCGTGGTCCCCCAACCCTTGAGCGTTTTACCATCAAATATGGATATCCAACCCTCATTTTTCTCTTTTTCTTTCAGCATTTTGCCTCCTTGTTTTTCTTAATGTATTTGCATAGGTGCGATTCTC
Organism: Candidatus Poribacteria bacterium; assembly: GCA_964291315.2. Lineage (GTDB taxonomy): Bacteria > Poribacteria > WGA-4E > WGA-4E > WGA-3G > WGA-3G. Next base: position 67,575 of record OZ219751.1, read on the forward strand.
AAGTGGACATGCATTAGACACCTAAGACAAGCTCTCTAAAAATAGTCTTCCAACATCAAGGTTGTATTCAAAATCTGTTGGTGACCACGGGCTGTTGTAACCAATGATCGGCACATAACTTTCGTGGCGCGAACCGTGTGAACGCACAGCAGTCGCTTCTGCTGCCACTTCTAACTCGCCAAAGACGGTAGCTTCATCTGCTAATACAAAAATGTCACCGATCCGTTCAGGGTGGAGTCGAAATGTGCATGCAGCATCTTCCGCACGATATGCTTCTTCCACACCCGCTGTATTCAAGAGCGTCTGAATCGCTTTGTCAGTGTCAACGGGGTTTTCGAGAAATACGTATGCAGCACCACCCAAATTGCCGTGGTGTGCGACGTAACGGTCCTTGATAATCGGAATAGCAGTTGCCGGAATACCGTGCTCTGTCAGCACGCGTCCAGGATCAACAGCAGATGTTTTCTCCAACATCCCGTGGTCTGCTGTAATATAAATCTCACGCTCCGGCTCGTCATCAATAATATCCCCGATAATCCTATCTAATTCTGAGAGGTGCTGCTTAGACAAAGCGGTATCGGGCGCGTATTTGTGTTGAACCCAGTCTGTTGTTGAGCAATAGACAAGTTCTGGATCTATTGTCCGTAGGGTCGCTCGTACAGCGCGAAGTAACCACCAGTTGATATCAGCTGAGTAGATCGGTTCAGTAGGTCCAACGGTCTGGATATATTCAGCAGGTGGATCTTCAGCGGCAACTGAGATGTCAGTGCCAGCTTCCAACATCCGTAGCAATTTTTTCTTTGCTACAAACAGGGCGGTTGTATCAGCAAACTTACAGGCTTTTGCTACTTCAAAAATCGTTGGTGTAAGTAAGAAACGGTTATCCTCAATGAATTCGCCTTCGCCAGTTGCTCTATCTACATGATAATTGGTTGTGATCCCGTGCGTCTCGGCAAACGTCCCCGTCGCCATGCTTATGTTATTCACATTCGTAACGGATGGAATGACAGCGTTAGCGTGCTGGTAAAAACCAGTTTCTGCCAATTTTCGGATGTTCGGGATGTCACTTGCAGCGAGGTAGTCGTGGCTTCCGGCATCAATACAAAGAATAAAAACTTTGCGTCTTTTCAAACTCCGTGTGTTGCTCCTCTATCATGTGTTTTGCTACCTTAAATTTGTCTGTGAAGAACATTGTAACAGTACTCTCCTCAATTTGCAAGGTTTTTCTTACACTTTGGAATTTTAGATTGTCATTCCAATGGATATCTGCTATAATTACCTTAGAATCGGCAATGTAACAAGATCTGATTGTGTGGAGGAGCAATGGATATTCTGAATTAGCCCCGTTAATGTTCAGGAATTCCAGAGTTGAGGAAAAGTCAAGCGACTTTTGATTTCTAAAAACAAAGCCTATCTTCATAGGAAAATCCGTTGCTAAGACGTGCCGCAGGATTTGCTGCCCGTTTAGTTTTAGTAGGTGGTTCGGAGGTAATTCCAGAGCTCAAAGAGTCACTCAAAAATGGTGACCATGGAACACACTTTAATGAAGCAGTAGGGTTTTTACTTAGGGTAACTGAAAAGCCTGGCTCTTTGCTGAAGACTATAAACAACACCTAATCGCTTATTTCATTCTTAAAGAATGATGGCGTAAAACGATTCGTAATTGCAAGCAAACTGTTTCCCTTAATTCCTATCACTTCGAAGCATTTGCTCGGATCGGACACATTTATGTCAGACTCAGTAAAATTGAAGAAACAGTTGAGGTATATAAGCTAGCATTGGTTATTAACTCAAACCTTATCTCTCTTGCTGAAGCAGTCTTGTGGCAAAACAGCCAGACAGAAAGTAAATAAAACCTGTTATGTATACGGTCATATGGAATCGAAATCGCTTCCTAAAAACACTGTTCGCTTGCAGTGCGACAGCAAGTTTTCTGCTCTGGTTAATCTACCTACTATTGGCGCAAGCGAATTTCGGTTTACCCGTGGAATGTTTCTTCGCTGCACAAATATGTGTTGTGCTTCTGACCGCTCCGTATCTCGCCGCATACACTTGCCATACTAGCTTTCTCAAGGCATGTTCTGCCGAGCTATCTGCAGGTACTAATGCCTCGCTGCTCAGCCTCAGCCCAATCTCTTTTGGATGGCAACTGTTACGGATGCTTTTGGTGAGTCAGGTTCCGTTATTATACTGGATACTTTTATCAGCTGCCGGCGCTTTCTTCATCATGGATGCTTCGTTTGCCAAGGTATTGCAGATGTCCTTTATATTAGCGGTTTATAGTGTATCGGCGGCGGCTGTTGGGGTATGGGCAGCACAGGTTTTTCAAGCCCCAATCTTCGGTGCAGAATGTGCTACTCTTTTATGGTGTGTTTTAATCGGGGGAGCTTTTTTGCTCAATCCTTTAGGGCGTTACGTGGATAATCTTCAGCCCTTCCTTTTGCCAGTTTTGCACTTAAACCCAATTATTGCTGTATGCTGTATTTTTGAAGGGTTGGACATCTTTAGAAACCCCTTGATCTATGAACTAACCCCGGTTCCCTCATACATCTTCATGTATCCGAAACCGTGGTATCTTGTCGGGGTATGGCAACTCGTGATAGGCAGTTGCTGTTTTTTGGGCGCGTGGCGGATATGCGTATCCCGTGGAAACCCTGACTAGGAATTCAGAGAGGACTATATGGCTAAAGCAGAAAAACCTATTATTAGTGTTTCAGGCGTTCGTGGGGAGATCGGTGTTTCACTTGATGTCCGCGTCATCACACGGTTCGCGATGGCTTTCGGAACCTTTGTCCGTGGGAGGACAGTAGTTGTCGGACGAGACTCCCGAACTTCCAGCCCAACGGTCCGACACGCTGTGCTAGCAGGACTTTTTGCCACCGGATGCCATATTATCGATGTAGGAATTTGCCCAACGCCGACTGTCCTCTTAATCGCGAAAGTACTCCATGCACAGGGCAGCATTACTATTACAGCCAGCCACAACCCGATCGCTTGGAACGGCATCGAATTCGCCTCTGCATCAGGAAATCTTCTTACCCCTGCCCAACGGGATAAATTGATGCAGATTTATGAAACGGAGAATTTCAGACTTGCTTCTTGGAATGAGCAAGGAACGCTTGAGCTCTACGAAGGTGCAGTAGCCTGCCATGTAGAGCGAATTCTACATTCCGCGTGGATTTCACCAAACTTAATTCGAAAAGCCGCACTGAAAGTTGTATTAGATTGTGGGAATGGGGCTGGCAGTGTCATAAGTCCAGCACTGTTGCGAAAACTTGGTTGTCAAGTTGTTCCGCTTAACTGTGTTTTAGATGGACACTTTCGCCGTTCTGCTGAACCTACGCCTGATGCATTAGGTGAGCTCTGCGAGACTGTTCGTGCGTCTCAGGCAGATATCGGCTTTGCCCATGACGGTGATGCTGACAGGCTCGTTATCGTTACAGAGCGCGGGGTTGCCTTAAGCGGCGAATGGACACTCGCCTTCGCTGTCGATTTCATCCTCGGTAAGACTAAAGGCGATGTGGTTGTTACAGTATCTACGAGCCGAATGTTAAACGATATTACAGCAAGGCACGGTGTCGCACTCCATCGCACAAAAGTCGGAGTAGGGTGGGTCGTTGAGAAAATGCATGAAACTAAAGCAGTTATTGGTGGAGAAGGCACCGGCGGCGTTATTTATCCTGACATTCTCTACACAACAGACGGTATTAACTCTATTGCTGCGATCGTACAATACCTTGCCGAGTCTGAAGGTACAGTCACGCAGCTTGTCGAAAACATGCCGCAATATCAGATGTGTCGAAAGAAATTGGAAATCCCGTCACAAGAACTAGCAGCACGCCTCCTTGAGCTCACTTTAAATGTTTATAAAGAGCAGACTGCTACACAGAATGGCCCGCTTCTTGAATTCACAGATGGGGTCAAGCGTATCTGGGATAATCGGTGGGTGAATATCCGTCTGTCAGGCACAGAACCTGTGATTCGAATCTTCAGCGAGGCACCGACTTTAGCAGAGGCGGAACGATTGTGCGACGAAACGCTCGAAACCCTGGGCGTCTTACTGAAACAGATTTCATATTAACTACGTTATCTACTGTACTGCACTCTAAAGCCTTGCAAAGGCGAAATGCATATATACCGCGGAAACCCCGAAGCTTCTACCCAGTTTATATAAGTAAGTTCCGCGATTCCAGTTGGAGAAATTATGGCTTTGAAACTTGCCTGCATCGGAGGCGGCAGCGGTTTATCCGCCTTACTTAGTGGAATTAAGCACTATGCCGATCTGGAAAAAGGCAGAGATAATATTATTGATTTGGATAGTTTGGCAGCAATCGTTACCGTCTCCGATGATGGTGGAAGCTCAGGACGCCTTGTTGAAGAATTTGACATGCTGCCTCCTGGTGACATTCGCAGACTCCTCTTTACCTTATCCGATGCCGATGAGCTCGCGGGGCTTTTTGAATATCGCTTTTCAAGCAACGGTGAACTCGGTGGACATACCGTCGGGAATCTCTTGTTAACCGCGCTAACAGAGAAATTTGAAGGCAACTTTCCCAAGGCAATTCAAGCAGCATCAAGGCTCCTCTCGGTTCGAGGACAGATTATTCCTGTCACATTGGACTATACCGTTTTGTGTGCAGAACTCGCGGATGGAGAAATCGTCCGAGGCGAGTCCACCATACCGGTCCGGGAAAATCGGGAGCCAATCAAGCGAGTCTTTTTTGAACCGCGTGAGAATGGAAAGACAGATCACTCTCACGATGAGACCTATAAGTGCCAAGCCCACGAAGGAGCTATAGAAGCACTCATTAACGCTGACGTGATTATCATTGGACCCGGTAGTCTTTACACTAGTATCATGCCGAATCTAGTTATCGACGGCATCGTCGAAACAATTCAACGTTCAGACGCTGTTAAAATCTATGTCTGTAACGTTATGACACAACCCGGGGAAACTGATGGATACTCCGTTACTGACCACGTCAACGCTATTTGGGACCACGCAAAAATTCCAATAGACTACGTCGTGGTTAACAACCAACCCGCCCCAACTGAGGTCATGCAAGAATATGTCCGAAAAGAATTGGTATCCCAGCTGACTCGAATTCGGTCGATCGCCGAGGAAGGACTGACGATGCTTTATGAAGATACACAACATCTTATGGACGTTCTAAACTTGGCGAAAGATATTTCATCGCTGTCAGTTGAAACAATGCAGGTTGCTGATGCTTCAAAAGTACAGGTTTCTTATAACCCTGAACAAGAAAATCTTGAGGCTGAAGGGATCTTTGTTGTTGAAGCGGATCTGATCCGAGATATGGTCGTCACTGAATTCGGGACATGGCTCGGGGGTGTACAAATGAACGTCATTCGCCACGATCCGGAAAAATTGGCACGATCCCTTGTAAAAATCTTTGGAAGTCATCCTAAACTTCAAGAAGCTTTCTAAGGAAATGCGTCCACTTACAATTTAATGTTGGGATTACTTAGAAAGGTTCACATCATCGGCAGCAATTTGGTGGGCAAATGTATCACAAATTTGGGACAAATTATCGATGAAACGTTCCCAGCGAAACTCATCTTGACGCGCTTTTGCTATTGCAAGACATAGAGCAGTTTCATATAAGCATAGACGATTCTTATTTTTCTTCCGCATATTGGCAGATTTCATAACTTCGCCCCTTTCTAAAAGATTAAAATAAATTGTCTAAGAACTTCAAAGTAGAAATTCCAACATAACATTTAAACGATGTTCTACGGAAAAGGTTACATCTCTTGAAAAACAAACCATTTTTAATCTTGTAACTATTGGAACCTCGTATCTTTAGGAACCTTATCCTGAGTTTTTACTTTCACCAGAAATCTGCCGTATGCTGAACATCTATAAATAGATACCGTAGGGACGAAATCTCTTATAGATAATGAACATCTGTGCCTGTTTTCAAGCGCTATATCCATATTTTTCGACACTGTGCAAAAAAGCAATTCCTCAAGTTCAGTAGTTCCAAGTTAAAACCCCTTGTTTTTGAGAAACATAAGTTTGCGACAGGAAACTCGCTGTATTGTTAGATACAATCTTAAGGCAAAAAGATTGCAAAATTTTTCGAAAAAAATGGGATCCTATGTCTAAGACCGAAAACTGAAAATCTTGACTTTGTGGTGCTTTGAAGTTATAATTACTCACAAAATGTTCTAACATCTATAAACATGCCCCTTCATCGGAGCGGAGGTTTCTGTAATACACCTAACACAGAACATATTAAGATATGAAGCATTCAGGTTCCCATTTGAAAGAAGAAGCTAACAAACCTTCCGACACAAACTTTATTCGTCAAGAGATTGACAAAGACCTTAAACTAAACAGATATGAAGGTAGGGTCCATACCCGATTCCCGCCAGAACCGAGCGGGTACCTCCATATCGGACACGCCAAGGCTATCTGTATCAGCTTCGGTATTGCGGAAGATTATGATGGTCTCTACAACTTACGGTTTGATGACAGTAACCCGATCACAGAAGAAAGTGAGTACGTAGACGCGATTAGACGGGATGTCCGTTGGCTCGGGTTTGATTGGAAAGACCGGGAGTATCACGCTTCGGACTATTTTGAAACGCTCTATGAATACGCCGTGAAACTGATAGAAAAAGGGCTTGCCTACGTCTGTAATTTGACGTTAGACGAGACTCGCGCTTATCGTGGCACCTTAGTTGAACCGGGGAAAAATAGCCCTTATCGAAACCGACCTGTTGATGAGAACTTAAAGCTGTTCCGCGGGATGCGAGAAGGTAAGTTTGCAGACGGTTTCTGCACACTTCGCGCGAAAATTGATATGACAAGCCCAAACCTGAATATGCGTGATCCCGTGATGTACCGTATTCTCAGGACACATCACCATCGACACCAGGACAAGTGGTGTATCTATCCGACCTACGATTTCGCTCACGGGCAGTCTGATTCGATTGAAGGCATAACACATTCTTTGTGTGATGTTCAGTTTGAAGACCATCGCCCGCTTTATGACTGGTTTTTAGAATCCTTAGAGATTTATCAGCCTCGACAAATTGAATTTGCCCGGTTAAACCTCACTTATACCGTCTTAGGCAAACGGAAACTCAAAGTTCTCGTTGAGGAGGGGCACGTCAATGGATGGGATGATCCGAGATTGCCCACGCTTTCTGGAATGCGCCGTCGTGGGTATACCCCTGAATCTATCCGAGATTTTTGCAGGCGCATCGGTGTTTCAAAAGCTGATAACCTCATTGAGATCCAGCAGCTTGAGTATTCTATTAGGAACCACTTAAATCAACATGCCCCGCGCGTCATGGCTGTTCTCAATCCGGTTAAAGTCGTTATTGACAACTATCCAGAGGGACAAGTCGAAATGCTTGATGCTGAAAATAACCCAGAGAATGAGAACGCTGGCACACGAGAGATCCCATTTTCGAGGGAAATTTATATTGAGCGTGAAGATTTCATGGAGGAGCCGCCTCGGAAATTTTTTAGGTTAGCTCCTGGTCGAGAGGTTCGGCTCAAGCATGCCTATTATATCCGGTGTGATTCTGTTGTGAAGGATGAGAACACCGGCGAGATTCTTGAGATTCACTGTACCTATGATCCAGAGACGCGGGGCGGCTGGTCGGAAGATGGACGCCGCGTAAGAGGTACGTTGCATTGGGTTTCTGCCGAACACGCAGCCGATGCTGAGGTCCGTCTCTACACCCCTCTCTTTACAGAACGCGAGCCGGAGAATGCAGCAGCCGATGCTGACTGGACGCAATTCCTCAACCCAAATTCTTTGCAGGTTTTGTACAACTGCAAGGTTGAACCGGGGCTTGTTGGTGCAACGCCTGAAAGCCGATATCAATTTCTGAGAATAGGTTATTTTTGTGTTGATCCAGATACAATAACCGAGAAATTAGTATTCAACCGCACAGTACCACTAAGAGATAGTTGGGCGAAAATTCAAAAAGGCAAAAATGAATAATACTCTAAGCAGAACAACAGCAGCTCTTAAGAACCTAGTCCGCGTCCGGATGGCACCTTCTCCCACCGGGTACCTGCACATTGGCGGGGCCCGAACTGCTTTATTTAACTGGTTGTTTGCCAAACAACACAACGGTAAATTTATTCTCCGAATTGATGATACTGACACAGTACGTTCCACTGATGAGTCCATGCGCGAGATTTACAAAGCATTAAAGTGGTTAGGCATCGATTGGGATAAGCACTATGTCCAGTCAGAACGGAGGGAAGTCTATGAGCGATACGTCGATCAGTTACTTGAACTTGGTTGTGCATATCACTGCTATTGCACACCTAAGGAATTAGAGGAGCTCCGTAGACAGGCTCGCGCCGATAAGCAGCCGCGTTCCTATGACGGGAGGTGCCGGCATCTGACATCGGAAGCCGTCCAACGTTTTGTTGCTGAAGGCAGAAAGCCGACTGTGCGGATAAAGATGCCTGATTCTCCTATCCGTGTGAATGACATCGTTCTGGGTTCCCGCGATATTGATCCGAGAACCCTTGAGGATGAGGTAATTGTTCGTTCAAATGGGATGCCGAACTACAATCTTACCTCAATTATCGACGATGCAGAGATGCAGATAACACACGTCATTCGTGGAACAGAGCATCTCAACAACACACCGAAGCAGATTGCGATTGCAAATGCCCTCGGTTTAGAGGTTCCGCAGTTTGCGCACATTCCGTTGGTCTTGGATAGTAGTGGGAGAAAAATGAGCAAGCGCCATCACGGTGACCTTGTTGCCGTTAACCGCTATCGTGATCAAGGATATCTGCCTGAAGCGCTTCTGAACTTCGTTGTTCGGCTCGGTTGGTCCTATGATGACAAGCAGGAGATTTTCTCTATTGAAGAGCTTATAGAGAAATTCGACCTTTCACGGGTTGGGAAGAGTGGGAGTGTCTTTGATATTAAGAAGCTGCAGTGGCTCAGCTCCCACTATATTAATCAACTGAGTACTCCGTTACGGACAGACGCGGTGATCCCGTTCTGGCAAGCAGAAGGTTTGCTGGATTCAACAGAGGAGCGCGCCTGGTTGGAAGGTATTGTGGAAGCGGTCGGCGAGCGCCTCACAACCCTGCAAGACATTATTCCGCAGACGCGCTATTTCTTTACCGATGAGTTTGAGTACGATCCAAAAGCTGTGAAGAAATGGTGGGGGGGCTCCGTGGAAAAGCGGCAGAAAACGCGCATGACACTGAAGAATATCGCACAAATTTTGGAAGAGCTTCCTACATACGATATAGAGACAGTTGAAGCGACTATTTGGAAATACACGGATGATCAGAACATCAAGCGCGTTGGTGTGATGCAGGCAGTGCGGGTTGCACTGACAGGAGCCTCCTTCGGACCGGGTCTCTTTGATATTGTTGTATTGCTTGGTAAAAATGAGGTCTTAAAACGGATTTCAAAGGCGGTGGGGCATCTGTGAGTTGCATGTGGATCGAGCTCTCTTTTTGATGCTGTAGTGAAAAATAGAGAAATATTTGACAAACGGTATAAAATGTGTTATATTTTATTATGCGGATGCACAGACTGACAGTCTATGCTACAAAAGAGAGGCTCTCTCACGTTAGAGCTTTTTTGAGTATTGAGGACAAGAGATGATGGACAACCGAGTTGTTAATGTACCGAGTAAAGAGAGGAGGGTGAAGGTGTCGCGATGCAGTAGCTTTCTATCTTTTATCTGGGTATCTATTTTAACTTCTTGTTATTACCCCCCCCTTAAAAATTATCTTTTTGTTAAATATTCGTTCTTGTTTCATTATTCTTTGTTCTGTATCCGTGCCCCGTTTTCCAAATCTATGTTTTTGGTGCGGGTGTTTTTTTGCATGACGTTGATAGAGATCAGAGGCATCTATCGTTGAAGTGATGTCGAACAATATTAGAATTTTAAGATAAATATCTTCCTGCTTTTAGGAGGTACAATATTGAAAAGGAGATCAAAATTGCGAATAACATTTTCCATTCTATCCACACTCGTCCTGCTCATGTTTGTGAGCGTTCCGTTCGCGGCGGCAGAATGGCAAGAGAACCTGGTGACTAATAACACACTCGAAGAGATCTATGTGATCAAGAGCACATGGCAGGCAGCGAATAGCAACAAAGGCATCCCCGCAGGGTTCTGGACGCGCGGCTCCTACCGGCTTGATCCTGGGAAGTCCAGAGTGTTCTATTCCTGGGACACTAACAGTATCTATTTCCGTATTTCAAACGCAGATGGTGCGATAAAAGCGAATAGCGGCACGACGGCTTCTGCGTTCTGGGCTCATCCGAAGCGCTCCTTCCGCGTCGTCTCACAGACGTTCGATACCTCTGTGACAACGGATCAGCTGCTTTACTCGGATCGTCCGAACAATCAGTTGGCTCAATTGGAGGGGTTTGTCAGCTATACGGGTGGCTCCGAAGTGGTTGTCACGCAGGAGTGGGTGTTGCTAGATGGACAGCCGACTGCTCCGCCAAATGACGAACTCGGAGACGATGGGGGTCGGCCTGGTGAAGATGTTGCGCCGCCTGCGTGGGTAGCGAGTGTGATAACAAATGCCACGGAAGCCGACCTATATGTAGTCTACGCGACGTGGAAGCTGGAGAACTCGAAGAAAGGTTATCCGGAGGGGTTTCGGACGCGCGGCACGTATCGCATTCGTTCAGGGAAGGGGCGCGTATTTCATGCCTGGGCGGATAACGAGATTTATTTCCGGATTGCCAATGCTGCGGGAGCGTTAAAACCGGAGGCGAGTTCGGAGACGTTTGGGTTCTGGTTGCATCCGCGTCGTTCGTTTCGGCTGGTCTCGGATCAGGTCGCTGCGACAGTAGAGCAGTCGGGTCTGAGTTACTCGGATCGTTCGGTGTCGAAGTTAGAGCGTTCGGATGGTTTTATGGTATATGAGAGCGGTTCTGACGTGGTAGTGACTTCTGATTGGGTGCCGGTAGTTCCGGTGGATGCTGGGAATAACGGTAACGGGGATGCCGGTGATGATGGCACGCCAACGCCGCCCACGTCTCCGGTAATTCCTGCGGCACCTGCGGGCATGGTATTGATTCCGGCGGGTACATTTCAGATGGGTAACGACAATCCTGTTCGTGAATACCCGTCTTGGAGCAGGGACGATGAGATGCCTGCTCATAGCGTGTCGCTGGATGCATTTTATATGGACACACATGAGGTGACGAATGCGGAGTTCAGGCGTTTTGTGTTAGCGAACCCGCAGTGGCAGAAGGGCAATTTTATCTCAAACGATTTTCTAAACTTACCCAAAGACACAACCCGTTATTACCTATATCATTGGGATGATGATAACAACTATCCTGCGGGTGAGGGTGACCATCCTATTACGTATGTGAATTGGTATGCTGCGATGGCTTATGCTGCGTGGGTAGGCAAGCGTTTGCCGACTGAGGCGGAGTGGGAATATGCTGCGCGCGGCGGTTTGGCCGGTAAGCTCTACCCCTGGGGCGACACGATAGATGCCAGCCGTGCGCACTACAACATGCTGGGGCTGAACGCGAGCCTAAAACCTACCGGGAGTTATGCGGCGAATGGATATGGTCTGTATGATATGGCCGGGAATGTCTGGGAGTGGTGTCTGGATAGATATCTGAGTGACTACTATGCAAGTTCACCTGCCCGGAATCCGTTGGCGGGTGCGCTCAGCGTTCAGGGGTTGTTAGATACTTATACAGAAGTTGATGTTGATTCTAGACGCGTCCTTCGTGGCGGTTCCTATTGGCAGTCACGTTACTACGTAGAGGTGTCCATGCGCGGTGGCAATCCCCCGGATGTCGTGTTCAACACCATTGGTTTCCGTTGTGCGCAGTCTGTTAGTGGTGCTCCAACGTCTCCGGAGCCTCCGGAGCCTCCAACAACCTCGGTTGTTCCTGTGAACATGGCGCTGATTCCTGCGGGGACCTTCCAGATGGGCAGCACCACGGGCGATGCGGATGAAAGTCCTGTTCACACGGTATCGTTAGATGCGTTTTATATGGATACGCATGAGGTGACGAACGCGGAATACGCTGCGTTTCTCAATGCGAAAGGCAAACACGCTGACGCTGGCAAGACTTGGTTGAATATCGCAGATGCTGACATAGGCATTGCGTTAGTAGACGGTGTGTATTGTGCGAAATCGGGGTATGCGAATCGTCCTGTTGTTAAGGTCACTTGGTATGGTGCGATGGCGTATGCTGCGTGGGCAGGTAAGCGACTCCCGAGCGAGGCGGAGTGGGAATACGCAGCGCGCGGCGGTTTAGCAGAGCAGCTCTACCCTTGGGGTGACACGATAGACGCAACCCAGGCGAACTATGGTGGGAACACTGGCGGTCTGACAGCAGTCGGCAGTTATGCGGCGAACGGGTATGGTCTGTACGACATGACTGGGAACGTCTGGGAGTGGTGTCTGGATGGTTATAACGACAGCTTCTATGCGATTTCGCCTGTGCATAATCCGTTGTCGGGTGCTGACAGTGAGACGATAAATGACTATGTGGAGATTAGTTCTCCTCGCGTCTTGCGGGGTGGCTCATATCGGGATTCAGCATTTGATATGCGTATATCGAATCGGGGCTATAGTTATCCGATGAGTACGGGCAACGATCTCGGTTTCCGGTGTGTGAAGTCAGTTTCTCCTTAACTCTTTATTGCCGCATGCCATTTATCTTGAGATAAAAAACGGCTGAAAGGCACTGAAGATACAAACAAGGGCGTGATGGCTGATAGGATTTTCCTGGTGGCTATCACGCCCTTTTTATGTTTTTCGGTTGTCTAAGTTTTGTGTTCAAACTTTTCAAAAGAGGTTTGGGTTTTATTGAAGAAAAGTGCGGGACATATCGGTATTCCCTTCTTCTATCAATTTAATTTCTACTTCTCTGGTTCCTTGGGATAATCGATGGACCATTTACCTCTGCCGTCCGCGGAGGGTTTTTCTTTCCAGAGGTTAAGGAACTTCTCGGGTGCGCTGTGTTCTGTGAGATGTTTCATAAATAGTTGATGCATCTCCTTGACGGTTTCCATGTTATTGGCGGCGATGTTGTTCTCGGCTATCGGATCTACGGGTAAGTCAAAGAGTTCGGGGTTACCGTATTCGCCGATGGGTGCGTAGCTCCAACGTTCCGTGACGAGGAAGGGGGTTGTTGCTTGGCGTGGCACACTTTCATTTTGGGCAGCGATATGGCATCCGGTTACGGCATACTCCCTATGCTGTCCGCCACCTTTAAGAAGTGCATCTGCGAAGGAGCGTCCCTCAAATGGCTTCGGTGGGTCTAAGTTAACTTCAGCCAATTCACAGAGCGTTGGCATAATATCCATCGGTTGAGCGATGAGGTCGAGTCGTTGTCCGCGGGGTATTTCTGCTCCGGCGATAAGGCACATTTCGTGGTTTATCTCGGGATACGTCGGCCAGTAGCGTGAATCTTCCGGATCGATATTGGATTTTCCAGTTCTGTTGTGTTCGCCGATAGAGATTCCGTGGTCTGATAGTACAGCGAGGATGGTATTGTCCCACAACTCCAAATCCTCCACTTTTTGCAAAATCCGTCCGATATGCCGGTCAGTGAGTTCTGATTCACCTGCGTAATGTGCCCAGAGGTTATGCAACTCCGCGTCCGTAAACAGGGATGACAGACCGTAGTTCGGGTGTAGCATGGGAGGTCCGGTATAATCTGGGTCGTATCGTTTGACGAGATATTCGGGTGGGTCCCAGGGTTCATGTGGATCGAAGAAGTCTACCCAGAGAAAGAAGGGCCCCGCCCGGTGATTCTCTTCCAACCATCGAATTGTGGTTTCGGAGGTTCTGCTGGAGAATGTCTCCGCTTCGTACTGGTAATAGCGGTTTGTCCAGCGGTGGGTGTTTGGCAGCGTTTGTCCTCTGTATGATGGATGGGGTCGTGTCTTCTCATTTGGCATAACGATTTTTATTTCGTCATTGTGATGGAGAAGCGGTTTGTCTCCTTCTTGTCCACGATGCTGGAAAGCGGCATCGAAACAGTGCTGAAACCGTGTGTTAAACAGATGGGGGGTGTCACAGATGAGCTGCGTCGCGTATCCCTGTTCGCTCAAAAGTTGCGCTGTGATGTTCCGACCGCTCAGGTCAATCGGCTGCCACGGATAGTGTGGCCACCCAACTGTCCCAGTCATAATATCTGTGCGGTTTGGCACCGTCGGGAAGCTGCTCATATAAAATTTATCGATGGCGGTTGCTCGGTGTGCTTCGAATTCGTCGAGCATCGGCGTGCGGATGGGGCGTTTTGCGCGTTCGCCTAAATTGTCATACCGAAAAGTATCGGTAATCAGCAAAACAATATTTTTCATAATTTGATAATCAACCTCATTAAGATTGTTGGTTATGCAATTGTTAGTTAGGGGTTTTCAGACTTCTTGGTGCGTTGTTTTTAGCAAAAATAGTGTCATCAATAGCAGTGGCAAAATGACAGCGGTGGAAACGGTGATAGACACCTGTGTGCCGATGAGACAGGGAAAGAAGAAGATTGAGCCTATCATTGAGCCTTTCAGAGCGAAGTATCCATTTTTCTCATTTGGTTCGAGATAGAGTGAGACTCGGGTGCTGACAGTGGTAATGATGCCTAGCAGGACCCAAACGATATAGGATTTTTGAAGGTCCGGTTCTAACCAATACGGCAAGAAAGCAATAACGAAAGCTAGAACCGTAACAGCAGCGGACAGCAAAAGCGCTGGTCGGATACCAATCTGGATTGGTGTTGTTAAGATGCCAAGCTGCTTGTCCCGTGAAATGTCTTTGAAGGTTGTGGTAATGTGTGTACCTAAGTCGTAGAGCGTTATAGCCCCAAAAGCGTACCAGACTAAACGTGGCACTGTACCACTCACCGCTAAGGCCCCGAAAATACTCAGAAGCCCGATGCCCAACGGTAGTGTGAGACTACCCAAGATGCCCTTCGCTTTAAAAATAGCATTGTAGAGATGCGAAATAGCAACCAAGCCCATTACCAACAGCCCTGTTTTAATATTAAGCCAAAAACCCCCAATTACACACAGTCCGTAAATAAC
Source organism: Candidatus Poribacteria bacterium (assembly GCA_964291315.2). Classification (GTDB taxonomy): domain Bacteria; phylum Poribacteria; class WGA-4E; order WGA-4E; family WGA-3G; genus WGA-3G. The sequence goes on from OZ219751.1 coordinate 82,617, forward strand.
ACTTGCCGGTATAAGTGCCTGTCGTAGTGTGAGTCGTTGCGATGGTAGTGGACGCTCTGGATTTGTCTGCCGGTCCGTTTCGTGATGAAAGTAGTCATTCTTTATCATTCCGGCGAAGTAACCACACAGTGCGATCAACAGTGCTGCGGTAGCGCGCCATGTCCAATTTCCGTCACTTGCAATCAGTATACCGGGGAGTGTCGCGACAATCGGAACCGCAAAAAGCGGATAGCGAATGAGCTCTAAGTAGGCTTTAAAGCTATTCATTCCGTTAATTTCCTACTAAAAATTTTCTCGCTGCACACCGGCTTCTGTTACTGGCGAGGTTCTCGGATTAAACGCTTCGTCTACACCGTAAAATTGATCGCCTTGTGTTCCGACACCGAGTTCCGTTACATTAGGGCCGACCTGTTTATTCCCTTGAATAAAGTTGTCTCGCAGCCTGCCACCATCGTAGACTGCCCAACCGACATTCAGCGTAATATTGTTGGAGACTATCTCTGGTGAGGCGGTAGAGTAACAGACAATAGCATTCTCGTAATTCGCGCGAAGAATGTTATATTGGATACGCGGGCGAGAGTCACCTTCACATATAATACCGTAATTGTTGGCAGTGAATTCGTTGTACTCTACATCTGGTGATGAATCCCCCCGAAATTGTGAACCTGTGCCATTTTTATTAAATTCGTTGTTGGTAATAGTAGGACTCGTGTTATCAGACAGAACTCCTGTTTTATTTTCACTGATGAGGCACCTCTCAATCTGCACAGAGTCTGTTCGGCACGTGATGCCGATAGTTGCATGCTGGATACGACAGTATGTTAGGCGACTATTCGGGCTTTCGGTTTCAATCTGGATCCCCGCCCAGTCTCCTGCTCTTGGTGGATCAGCGGAGATGGGTTTCTGCTGCGTTCTTGCACCCCTCGTCCCTTCTTCCATCCCCATCGCGGTCGCTGGAATTGTCTCTGCTGTTGACTCTTGTTGACGTTTTTGCTGTCTTCCTAAAGACCCGAAAACGACCATCCGCTCTGGCGATCCTTCGGCGTAAAGTTCCCCATGCACGATAAGTTGGATAGGCGTATCTACCGGCTCAAAACCGACGATTGTCCCGGCACGGATAGTCAGTGTGACACCTTTCGGAACAACAACGGTGTCGCTAATGTAAATACGGCCATCCCATATCTCATTCTCTATCAATTTACCCGACTTCTCTACTATTTCTGAACTAGAACTGCCAACATCGAGATTAAAGGTCTCACTTTGGCAGCCAGAATAGAAACCTATTAGCATACAGATAAGCGGAATAAGGAGGCTATAGGGTACCGTTTGCAAATTCAGATTGCATAGTGCAAGTTTCCGATAGCGTTGTGTGACGGTTTTTATTTTCATACTCTATTTTTAGCATAGACAACGATTTCTGTCAAGTCAAAAAAAAGTTTGACATCAGTGGTTAAATTTGCTATAATTGTATAATCAAAAATCAGTATGTGGTGCGTGCCTTTGCAATCACAATTATACTCAGCAGGTAGGTGTGCTTTCATAATGTTTCAAAACAAATTGATAGTTGTACACTACACGTAAGACACTAATCGTGAGCCATAACCACTGTTCGCACCTGATAAGAACAAGGACGCGTCAATCATGTTTGAGAGTTTAGGGGCTAGGTTACAAGGTACCTTAAAAAAAATCAGAGGACAAGGAAAGCTCACCGAGAGTAACGTCTCTGATACTTTGCGTGAGGTGCGGCGTGCTTTCTTGGAAGCAGATGTTAACTATAAAGTCACACGCGAATTTATAGAGCAGATTAAGGCGCGTACTCTAGGTCAAGAGGTACTCGGTAGCCTTACACCTGAACTTCAAATTGCCCGAATTATTGGTGAAGAACTGACTCTGTTGATGGGTAGTAAGGCAGAACAAATTCGTATTGCACCCAGCGGTCCCACAGTAGTGATGCTGGTCGGATTGCAGGGGGCAGGTAAAACAACGGTAGCAGCAAAATTAGCTATTAAATTTCGTAAAGACGGTCGTAAGCCGCTTCTCGTTGCAGCCGATGTCTATCGCCCAGCTGCCGTTAAGCAGTTGCAGGTCCTCGGCAAACAAACTGAAACGCCCGTATTTTCGATGCTTACAGAAAACTCTCCGGTTAAAATTGCAGAGGCTTCGGTCAAGGAAGCTTTGGCGCACGGACATAAGTGTGTTATTATTGATACCGCTGGACGTTTACACGTCAATGATGAACTAATGAACGAACTTCGGCAGATTAAGAAATGTGTGAATCCTTCTGAAGTCTTACTGATCGTCGATGCAATGACAGGACAAGATGCCGTAAATGTGGCCGAGAACTTCAACAACGATTTGGATATTGACGGTGTTATCCTCACTAAAATGGATGGTGATGCCCGTGGAGGTGCCGCTCTTTCGATCCGTCATATTACACACAAGCCGATTAAGTTCATCGGGGTCGGTGAAAAGATAGAGGCATCCTCGCTGGAAGAGTTCCATCCGGAGCGAATGGCTTCACGTATTCTCGGGCAGGGCGATTTCCAAACTTTGCTTGAGAAAGCCGAAAACATCTTCAGCGAAGATCAAGCAAAGCACCTTGAACGCAAACTTACAGAAAATAAAGGATTAGACTTTACCGATTTTCTAACACAACTTGAGCAGCTTAAAAATATGGGACCCTTGGATCAATTATTGGATCTCATGCCCTTTAAGAACCAATTGCCTGTTAAAAATCTCACACCGGATGAAAGCCACTTGCAAACAGCGAAGGCGATCATCCATTCAATGACGATTGAGGAACGAAAAAAACCTCAATTGTTGAACAGAAGTCGGAAACTCCGAATTTCCAAAGGTAGTGGAACATCTGTAAATCAGGTGAATATGTTGGTTTCCCAGCTACAAATGATGAATCGTATGTTGAATCAGCAGGCGGCAATAGGTATGCCGCAGATGGGGGCCGGTTTAAATACAAAAATGGGGCAGAAAATAAGTGCGCTTCCAGGTCGAAAGCGTAAAACATCGAGAAAACCCCGAAAACGGAGGCGCCGTAAATAACGATAGGTACGAGCGTAGCTCCACCTTTCTTATAGACACGACGTAGATCCTATTAGGAGGTATTTTTTTGGCAGTCAGAATTAGATTACAACGCCATGGTAGAAAGAAACGTCCGTTTTATCGACTCGTCGCGGCCGACGCACGTGCACAGAGAGATGGCGTATTTTTAGAACGCCTCGGCTATTATAATCCGTTGACAGATCCAGCAGAAATTTCTATTGATGAAGAGAAGGCTCTGAAATGGTTAAGACGCGGTGCACAACCGACCGATACAGCGAAACGGCTACTTTCCAAACGCGGAATTTTAATAAAATTTGAGTACGAGAAATTAGGGAAACCGATGCCGGAGGCCGCTGTTAGCGAAGATGGAGATAAGATAGATGATGCAGAACCCTCTGATGCACAAGCAACTGAGGCTGAAGAAGGCAGCCGGTTCGCTGAAGCAGCAACCGATCAAGCAACATCCGGATGAAACTCAAAAAGAGTAGAGCCTATTCAAAAAATTCCGGAGAAGTAGGTACCGCACCCATCTACCGAAATTTGAAGGTCAACTATGTTCAAAGACTTGATTGAATACATCGTAAAATCTCTCGTGGATTATCCTGAGCAGGTGGTAGTTCAAGAAGTAACCGGCGAAACAGCAGTTATTATAGAGTTGACTGTCACCGAAGAGGATCTAGGAAAAATCATCGGTAGATATGGACGGACCGTTAAAGCCATAAGAAGTGTTCTCTATACCGCAGGGCTGCAAGCGAATAAAAGAGTTATTCTTGAGCTAATTGAATACCCAAGGTCAGAAGAACAATAGGAATTTCGGTTATTACACAACATAAGCAGATCAACTGAAAATATAGGATGTTGCTAGCAAGCCGGTACGGAAAATGAAAATTGATGTTCTCGCCTTATTTCCAGAGATACTCGCGCCTGCGTTAAAAACCGGTATCCTCAGACGCGTTCAGGACGCAGGTAAACTTACCGTCAAACTCCATAATCTTCGCGATTGGGCAACCGACAAGCACAAGTCTGTGGATGATTATCCTTATGGTGGTGGTGCAGGCATGATTCTCAAGCCTGAACCTATTTTTGCAGCGGTTACAGCATTGAATAGGACTAGAAAGGCGCACGTTGTATACCTCACACCGCAGGGGGTACCGTTGGTCCAACCACTTGCAGAATCGCTTTCCTTGGAATCGCATCTCATTCTTTTGTGTGGACGATACAAAGGGGTTGATGAGCGCGTGCGGCATCGGTTGGTTACAACTGATATTTCCATCGGGGACTATGTTTTGAGTGGAGGGGAAATCGCCGCACTCGTTGTAATTGATACCATTGGACGAGTGCTCCCAGGAGCGCTAAGCGATTATGAATCTGCACATGCTGATTCATTCAGTCATGACTTGCTTGACTATCCCCACTACACACGCCCAGCTAAGTTCTCAGGTATGAATGTCCCCGAAGTTCTCTTGAGTGGGGCTCATAAAGATATTGAGAAATGGCGATATGCAGAAGCACTCAAGCGCACAGCAGAATACCGTCCTGATCTACTTCAGAAATTGGAATTGAGCGAGGAAGACATTGCTATTCTTAAAAGGGAAGGGTTGGCAAAGTAAAACGAAGTAGGCGTTCTTTATTTTTCAGCAGCTTGCCGATCTATCTTAAGATGTAGCGAAACGTCCGCTACACAAGGAGGACTGATAATGAATTTAATTGAATCTGTTGAACGCCAATATATGAAAAGTGATATTCCTGAGTTTGGCCCGGGGGATATCGTCAAGGTGAACACCCGTATCCGCGAAGGGGAAAAGGAGCGCATTCAGACGTACGAAGGGACCGTTATTCGTCGAGCGCACGGCGGATTACGATCGACATTTACGGTCCGAAGGGTCGCTTTCGGCACCGGAAGTGAGAGAACCTTCCCCCTTCATTCACCTAATATTGAGAGCATCCAGGTCGTTCGATATGGGGCAGTCCGCCGCGCAAAATTGTATTACTTGCGCGACCGCACTGGTAGAGCCGCACGCGTCAAAGAACGCAGAAGGTAGCTTGATGAAAATGAACGTTTTTGAGGTTGCTTCCCGGCAAAGCGGCTATCGACAGATTGCAGGCATTGATGAGGCAGGCCGAGGCGCACTGGCGGGGCCCGTCATTGCCGCTGCCGTCATTTTACCCTTTAATTGTGAGATTGACGGTTTGAATGATTCCAAGCAGTTATCCGCCAAGCAGCGGAACCAACTCTCTGGCGAAATCTACCGTACCGCTGTGTCGATAGGCATCGGCTCCATCGATAATCACGGTATTGACCGTTTAAATATTCTTAATGCTACTTTATTAGCAATGCAGGAGGCTGTTGAAAAACTGGCTTCACAGCCCGATTATCTGCTCGTTGACGGTTTATATCTTCCGCAAGTAGATATTCCCGGCGAGGCTATTCCAAAGGGGGACTCCCAAAGTTATTCGATCGCCGCTGCCTCTATTATCGCTAAAACCACGCGCGACAGGCTCATGATTGAGCTGGATCGCACCTACCCCACTTATGGATTCCCCAAACACAAAGGATATCCGACATCACAGCATCGACAAGCAATCGCAAAGTTTGGCGCGTCCGATATTCATCGACACACCTTTAAACTCTCGGTGAGATGATCACATCGAACTATGTCCGTAAGTTTCCTACGCGCATTACTAACGGAAGATAAACATGGATCGTTCACGCTTGAGCACTGCAAAAATTGGGGAGGCGTTGGCAATCGCGCACCTCAAAGCACATGGGTGTAAAATCCTTGTACAGAACTACCGGGCGGAGCGCGGAGAAATAGATCTAATCGTCAAGGACAGAGAATTTATTGTTTTTGTGGAAGTTAAGACGCGGCGAAGCCTCAAATTTGGGATACCACAAGCGGCTGTAACCAAACAAAAACAGAAACAAATTTCAAAAATAGCCTCGGCATATTTACAGTCAGAAGAACTCTGGGATACCCCTTGTCGTTTTGATGTTATTGGCATCCACCTGTCATATCAGTCTGAGTTATTGCACCTTGAGCACATTGAAAGCGCATTTGAATTCCAGCAGTAAAGCGAGGCGGCGAAGCCTCGTTCTACTGTTTGTTCGGACATCCTCAATTATTTGCGAGCCGGTTCTGGTTCTAATGCAGGATAGATTTCTATATCGGAACGGGTAATCATCTTGCCAACATAGAAGGTTAGCCAACCTCCACAGAGTTCAATAGACATAAATTTGTCCTCACCGGCGATATATTCGTGGAGTTCAGCCTCAAATTTCTCTTCTCCTGTAACATCTGTGACAGTGAGGATCGCAGGAACAACTTCTTGGCGACTGTATTCAACCGCGGTTTCACTGTGTTCGTTATCTGGGTCTGGAAAATAGAGAGTCATCTCGTCTGGCAACGGATCACCGATCTCACACTCATCATCAACAAACCACCGGGAGAGCTCGTAATCTTCTTTCGTTCCTGCTACATGGTCAACACCAATGACGACTTCCTCCTCTGCGTCCCGGATATGATACATATAGCGCAGGAGGGCGCCCCTTTCATACTTCTTTCGGGTAACAAGCTTGAAAGCATGTGATGTATCCCCTGTCTCTTCATACGTGGTAAGGTCACGGAGTTCGATCATGCTATCAATCGGAATATCGATTAGCTCGTGCCGTTCTGTTTTTTTTGAGTCAGTATCTTTTCGCTTGCCAAACAGCGATTTTCCTTTACCGAATAGTGCCATCCTATCACCTAAAAATAACCTTTATTATACATGACTAACATAATTACACCAACAACGAGGAGGCTTCCGAAGATAAGGAGAAACCATGTTGTACCTGAGGCTTTCTTCTCAAGGACAACTGTGCGCGTTTCTGGTGGTGCACGTGTTGAGGTTGTTTTGGAGGCTTTTGCTGTCACTGCTGGTGTTTCTTCAACAGTTGCAAGCAGTTCTGCTTTTAAAGCTTCTTCATCTGGAAGTGCCTCAACAGTGAATACTTCCGTATTTTTCCCATAAAATTTATCGGGATTTTCTTCTACATAGCTTGCGGTATAATTTTCATCGGGATTGGTGCCGGGATCTACGTAATTCGAGTTTGGTTCGATGCCTTGACTTTCGTAGTAGGCCTTATAACGTTCGTATTCTGCTTGTTTCTCGGCACTCCAATGCGATCGGTCATAATTTCGGTGGTGATAGTGCCACATGTAGCTATGCCGAATCGCATGGTTGTAGTAGTCGTGGAAATAGATACCGAATAAAAGGTTGTTGAATGCCATAGAGGCACCCAAACTATACATTGAATACCCCATGTTGGGATAATAACCGCCAAAATTGTTGACGTTGATAGTTTCTCGCTGTTGCCGCCGAGCGCGTGCCGTATCCCGGTTAGCTCTTCTAACTTGGCGTTTCAGGCTACGGTTCTCCGCCTTGAGTTGTCGTACCTGTTTTCGATTTTGAGCTTTCACTTGTCGTTGTTGACCACGTGTCGCACTCCGAGCTGCTGTTGTGCTTTGAGTTGACGTACTACTTGGTGTAACTCTAGCACGGTTCGTAGCAGTTTGCCGTTGCCGTGCTGTAGTGCTAGCACGAGTACTCGTACTCTTCGATGATGTGCTACTTCTATTGTAGGTGCTTCCAGTACTCCGTGTTGTGCGAGATGTTGAAGTTCTTGGAGTCGTGGAGCTCCTACTCCGTGAGGTCGAATAACTTCTACTTGTAGTAGAACGAGTGGATCGTTTTGGTGTATAGCTCCGTCTGCTTGAGCTGCGGCTGTAACTGCGGCTGCGGCTGTAGCTCCTGCCTCCCCTGGAGCCGCGGCGACTCTCTACGATATCCGGGGCAAAACTAAACAGAAAAACAACCAGAACCACGACGACCGAGAACTTGTGAAATTTATTATGTATCATCTTGATCCTCCTTAGGATTGGATTTTCGAGAAAAAACTTGACAAAAGACTCTGAATTTGTTAAAATATTTCTAAAGACATATATGAGTTTGAAATCTTGCTTGCTTTTGAACTTATGTGCCTGTAGCTCAGTTGGATAGAGCGTTAGCCTCCGGAGCTAAAGGTCGGGCGTTCGAGTCGCCCCAGGCACGTTTAAGGCTTTGAATGTTTATATCTTTTTATTAGGATAACATAGGTTAGAAAGAGAAGTCAAGGGAAATTCTAGAGCTCTGTAAAGACTTATTGGTGTTCATCCGGTAGATAACACTGAATTTTTCATTACCATTTGTAGGAGCAACCTCCCGATAGCGATCTGTAAACTTCTCAGTGAGGATTGGATTCCGCAGATGATCCTCGGCAAAAAGCAAAAACACCGCATTCTTACGTTCCACTCGACCTATGCATATCACTGGAACGTTTCAAACGTTACAATTTCCCAAATATCAGTTTTGATATGATTAAGGAAAATATGGCACTTGACGTACGAGACGAACGACTTTTAGGATTGATTGATGCCGAAGCAGTTGTCGAACAACTAGCAACAGGCTGCCAATTTACCGAGGGGCCCCTCTGGCATGCTACGGAGCGGTTCCTACTTTTTAGTGATATCCCGGCAAATAAGATACGGAGATGGGATGCTGCCTCCGGTATGACCGTTTTCCGGGATCCATCCGGAAAGTCAAACGGCTTGACTTATGATAAAGGGGGGCACCTTATCGCCTGTGAACATGAAAACCGTAGGGTGTCGCGTACAACGGCAGATGGACAAGTCATCACAATCGCCTCCCATTATGAAGGGAAACGTTTGAATAGCCCTAACGACATCGTAGTGAAGTCCGATGGCAGCATCTATTTCACCGATCCACCTTACGGTTTAAGTGCTGCATATGGAAGCCTGTCAGAGAAAGAACTAGATTTTCAGGGGGTCTATCGCTTGTCTCGCAATGGGGACACGTTAACGCTTCTCGTTGATGACTTTGACAGACCTAATGGTCTCTGTTTTTCACCTGATGAATCGATCCTTTATATCAATGACACCGAACGAATGCATATCCGCGCATTTGATGTGCAATCCGATGGCACAATTGCAAATGGACGAGTCTTTGGTGAGGAAGATGGGAATAACGGCAAGCCTGACGGAATGAAAGTAGATACGCGAGGAAATGTCTATCTGACGGGACCTGATGGAATTTGGGTCTTCGCACCAGATAAAACACACCTCGGGATTATTCTTGTCCCCGAACGCGCAGCTAACTTGGCGTGGGGCGGTGATAGCTGGAAAAGTCTCTTCATCACAGCGAGCACTTCGCTTTATCGCGTGGAATGCAAGGTAGCAGGAGTCGCAGTTCCCTAATGCCAATAGAAATTAATATCAAACGCATAGACAAAACTCTCCCATTGCCGAAATATGAGACAGCAGGTTCTGTCGGATTTGATTTGATCTGCCGAGAATCGGCAGAGATTCAGGCACATTCCATCGCTCTCATTCCGGCGAACGTCATCGTTGAAACACCGCCCGGTTATACGTTAATGGTCTGCTTGAGAAGCAGCACCCCGCGCAAATTTGGGCTGATGATACCGCAAGGAGTAGGCATTGTCGATAACGATTATTGTGGGGCAGAAGATGAACTAAAAATTCAGGTCTACAATTTCACAGATAAGGTGGTGAATGTTCAGAGAGGCACCAGGATCGCGCAAGCCGTTTTTGTACGCGTAGATACAGCAAGATGGAATGAGGTTGAGGAGGTGAACTCAGCCTCTCGCGGAGGCTTTGGTAGTACAGGTCAATAGACATGAAACGCAACAGTTAATAAAGAAATCAAAACCGGATGAACAAAAATTATGGATGTTGTGAACTGATTCTTCCGGCATCGATTGCGATCTTACTCGGTAACGGCAGTCACTTCTTCAGATGACAAGATTCTTTTTTAGCTGATTATTCCAACTACCACAAGCGATCCAACTACCGGCAATAAATTGATTGAGACGAAAATTCTTAATAGCAACACACACAATGAATTTTCTTTTTTTCTTAACGGCTTATCGATTGACACAGTAACCCTTCAAACTATTGATATATTAGGAAACATTTCAAACAAATGTTTCCGCCTCGTTCCCAAAGAGGATATTAATGGTGACGGCATCGTTACCCTTGATGATATAACGGAAGTGGTAGGACGTTTTGGGCAGGCCGGAGAAAATATCGCTGACGTTGATGAAAATGGAGTGGTTGATGCTGGCGATATACTCCTTGTGGCAAGAGCTCTTGATGAACAGAATGTTAATTCCCTCTCGCTACTGTTTGTCTCGCTGAAAAAGGAAGAAATTCAGAGGTGGATAACCTTGGCTTATCAACAAAGGTACACTTCAGACTTTTATCAACAAGTTATCAATTTTCTAAAAAGCATAGTGACAGATAGGTTACCGAAGTGTACCCTACTATTACCGAATTATCCAAACCCTTTTAATCCTGATACTCGGCTTCCTTATCAATTAGCCGAACCTGCAGTCGTGACGTTGAATATCTGTGCAACAGCACTTTGGTCCGGACTTTGCTGCTTGGCTGTCAACTTCCTACTATACGAACAAAAATCGTGCTGTTTATTGGAATGGTTATAATAACTTTGGGGAACCTGTTGCAAGCGGAGCCTATTTCTATCAATTACACACTAATGAAATTTCGCTACTGCGAAAGATGGTTGTTTTGAAGTAGGATTAAGTATGCACATATTAAACGGGTAATCAGAAAGAATGAGCGGAAGTGAGAAAATCAAAACCGTATCTCACATGTGAGAAGAGACAGGAATCTATTTTGTCAAGCAGGTATTGAGTAGTATAAAGACTGGGAAACATGAGGCAAGAGGGGTCCCTTAAGATATGGTAGTTTCAATGATCGCAGCAATGGATAAAAAGCGCCTTATCGGCAACGGAACCGACATCCCGTGGCAGATGCCAGCCGACCGGCGACATTTTCGCGACATGACAGTCGGGAAACCTGTCGTTATGGGACGCAAAACTTTTGAGACCCTCAAACGACCTTTGGGTAAGCGGCACAACATCATACTTACGCGGAACACAGCTTATAAGGGTCCCAAAGGTTGTAGCGTCGCACATTCAGTAGATGCCGTTTTCGAACTGTGTAAGGGTGCCGTAGAACTTATGATATGCGGTGGGGCCCCTATTTATGCAGCTTTTCTACCACACGCAAACCGACTCTACCTTACGCAGATTCATGCTACATTTGAGGGCGATGTCTATTTCCCTGAATTTGACATTACAGTGTGGAAGGAAGTAAAACGCCTTAACTGCGAACCTGATGAGAGAAATCCGTATCCGTACAGTTTCCTGTTTTTAAAGAGAAAGGGTAGAATTGCACACAACGTTATTTCTATTTAACCTAACAGACAGAAACCTGTGTTTAATTTGTGTATGCTCTGAGTTCTTTTGAATATGGTTCCGAGACTTCGTTGACTGTCTGCAAAAGGCTTGTTGAAAACATTACCCTATTCAAACCAATCTGGCCCTCTACAGTTCGGAAGGTGACAAATCTTCTTTATTCGTACTATGATGATTCCCGAGGTCTTGTTAGCTTTTACGTGTTCTCTCAATACAGAAGAGGTATCGATCATTGATATTTCCAGGCACTTTATATTCTTTGCACGCTCGGCTATTGGCTCATATATCTCGTGCATCGCCAAAATAGAAAAACGGCATCAAATCGGGAAATGCATTGTGTCTTAAAAATATCTCTGAGCTCTTACAATATCTAGAAAATCACAGTTTTATACAAAGGACCGGTGATAAAAGTTCAACCTAGACTCGTCAATGGGATCTTTAAAAAAAATATTTAGCAATGCTACTGCTGTTTTGTTGAGACGTAAACGAGAAAACATTCAGGGCGTTTACATAGCGAAGAACACGTCTGTTATACTTCATTGGGACTTCAAGAAGATTTTGGAGATGTCCCATTTCTACGATTTCCGGCGCAAAATATTTTATTGATGCCTAGACGAATATAATAAAACTCAGAGCACTTTAGAAATATGAAAAAACTGACGATTATAAATGGTGATATCTATACCCCAACGCATTATGGGCATGGAAGCGTTGTCATTCAAGGGGACACAATTTCAGACATAACACCGGATACACTTCAGCCAGTAGGCGACGTTGTCGATGCCTCAGGATGTTTTGTCATTCCGGGGCTAATTGATAGCTTGGCGCATGGCGGCGGTGGCTGTAGTAGCATGAGTGGTAAGATTGAGGATATTGCTACGATCGCTCGCGCACACGCTCGTCATGGTGTTACCTCGTTGGTGTTGGGCATTTCCTCGGGGAGCATGACGCAGATTAACAGTGCCTTAACGACTATTGCACATGTTGTTGATGAACCAGTAGTAGACGGGGCACAGATTTTGGGGTCGTATGTAGAAGGAAAATTTGGGAGCCTCTCCAAAAACGGAGCACAAAACGCCAGGTACATTACACCGCCGAACTTTGAAGAGTTTCACACCATGTGGGCAGCTTCTGACGGTACTTTAAAAGTAATTTCCCTCGCTCCTGAAAACGATGAAAACTTCCAGTTTGTTAGGCATCTCGCGAAGTACGGGGTTGACGCTTACAATAACATTATCATTGCTATGGGCCACACGAATGCAACTTATGAACAAGCAATGGCGGCGATTGATGCGGGCGTGACGCGCGCCACACATACCTACAACGGTATGAGCGGTATGCACCATCGGGCACTCGGGGCAATAGAAGCCGTTCTCGCTCACCCAGATATCCACGCAGAACTCATTGTTGATGAGCATCATGTACACCCTTTTTGGGGGAGCCACTTGATTCAGCAAAAGGGAATCCAGGCTGTTGGGTTGATCACAGATTGTACTGAACTTGCAGGGGTACCCACTGATGACTGGCGGGCATCAGCAATTTATGTTCCTGCTATTGATGCTTATCGTCTCAGTGACGACACAATTTGTGAGAAAGATACTGCCTTTGAAGCCGGTAGCACGAAAAAATACGTACGTAATAACGCTATGTGGCTTGATGTCGGTAAGCCTACCGAACGCCTTGCCGGCGCTACAATTACGCTTATAGACGGGATCCGCAATGTTATGAATTGGGGGTACTCTCTCCAAGAGACGTTAACGATGGCCACATTGACCCCGGCGCAGAATTTAGGTGTGTCCACATCGATCGGTTCTATCGCGTCCGGGAGAATAGCGGATATTGTTATTGTGGACAAAAATTTGACCGTTCAGAACGTCGTCTTACGTGGAAAATTGCTCAAAAATTAGAAAATTTGTAAAGTTTCCTGATTTTCTGCTTTTTTTGAAAAAAAAATTTGACAATTCATTATTCACACTGTATAATATTTAACTTGGAAACCCTAATTCAATCTTTTTGTAGAAACGGGGGCAACTATTCAGAAACATTCTAACGTCATGTCTAACATTCCACGTTAATTTGTTCTGCTAAAATTAGGATGCCCCGTGTGGGGCTTTTTTAATTGACAAGCCCACGGATATGGTCTGGCGGAGGTGCAAAATGCCAACAATTAACCAACTCATCAAAAAACCGCGTAAACGGTACCGGAAGAAAACCAAGTCGCCGGTGTTGCAGCAGTGTCCCCAGCGGCGTGGTATCTGTTTACAAGTGAAAACAGTAACCCCTAATAAACCCAATTCGGCTTTGCGTAAGGTTGCTCGTGTACGGTTTACTTCTGGCTACGAAGCCACGTGTTACATCCCAGGAATCGACCACAACCTGCAAGAACACTCGGTCGTTTTGGTTCGCGGTGGACGCGTCAAAGACCTTTCCAACGTCCGTTATCACATTGTTCGTGGCAAGTTGGATACTGCAGGTGTTGACAACCGCCGCCAAGGGCGTTCAAAATACGGTGCACGCAAACCCGGCTAAACAACGGAGGGAAAAAGCATGCCGAGACGTGGAAATATTACAAAACGTGACGTTAACCCTGATGCAACTTACAATAGCAAACTCGTCTCAAAGTTTATTAACAGCCTCATGTTAGATGGAAAGAAAAGCACTGCTCAGGGTATCTTGTACGAGAGTTTTAAGATTATAGAGTCACGGACAAATGAAGACGGTTTTACTGTTTTCAAGCAAGCGATTAACAACGTCAAACCAGTATTGGAAATTCGACCCAGACGTGTCGGGAGCCAGACCTACCAGGTACCTGTTGATGTGAAGGCAGAGCGGAAACAACGATTGGCCTTCAGCTGGATTATCCAATCGGCACGTTCTCGCGGTGAGAGACGGATGGCTGAACGTCTCGCTGGGGAAATAATGGAGGCCTCGCGGAATGAAGGCGGCGCGATTCGTAGAAAAATGGATCAACATCGGATGGCAGATGCTAACCGCGCTTTCTCACATTATCGATGGTAAAACCGTGAGCCCGGTCCTTGCACCACAATAGATTAAAAAATAAAATAATAGGAGTCACTCAACCGTGGCGGATAAAAAACAAAATACCCCACAGCGCTTGGAATTACCCCACATGCGAAACATCGGCATCATGGCGCATATTGATGCCGGGAAAACTACCGTGACTGAGCGGATCCTGTATTATACCGGTAGAGTTTATCGTATTGGTGATGTGGACGACGGCACCACCACCATGGACTGGATGGTCCAAGAGCAGGAACGCGGAATCACAATCACTGCCGCTGCAACAACCTGCCAGTGGAAAAAACACCAAATTAACATTATCGATACCCCGGGGCATATTGACTTTACTGTCGAAGTCGAACGTTCACTGCGTGTCCTCGACGGGGCAGTCGCCGTTTTCTGCGCAGTCGGCGGGGTCGAACCGCAATCTGAAACTGTCTGGAGACAGGCAGATAAATACGACATACCTAGAATCGCCTTTGTTAATAAAATGGATCGAACCGGGGCAGATTTCTTCCGCACTATTGAAATGATGGAAGAGCGCCTGGGGGCCAACCCCATTCCGGTACAATTGCCTATCGGCTCAGCAGAACAATTCACTGGCATTGTTGACCTCATCTCAATGAAAGGACAAATCTGGAACGTATCTACAACCTCCGGACACGACGGAAGTCTCGTCCAAGAAACCGACATTCCAGAAGAAATGCAGGAGATGGTCCATGAGTATCGTGAACGGATCCTCGAGTCTATTGCTGATACCGACGAAGAACTCTTTCACAAATACTTAGACGGTATTGAAATTTCACCAGAAGAAATTAAAGTAGGACTTCGTAATGGCGTGATCGCAGGCACAATTGTCCCTGTGCTCTGCGGGACAGCACTAAAAAATAAAGGTGTCCAACCGCTCTTGGACGCTATTGTTTCTTACCTTCCAGCTCCTACAGATGTCCCTGCTGTCATCGGTCTCAATCCACAGACACAGGAACAGGAGATACGGGAACCCAATGAAAATGATTCTTTCTGTGCACTAGCGTTCAAAATTACAACAGATCCGCACGTTGGAAAACTCACTTACCTCCGTGTGTATTCGGGTGTTCTTCAGAAAGGTAATACGGTCTACAACAGTAAGACCGGCAAGCATGAACGGGTTGGACGTTTGATGAAAATGCACGCGAATAAACGTGAAGAACATCAAGCCGTTTATGCAGGCGACATCATCGCAGCTATCGGGTTTAAAGACCTTTCAACTGGCGATACACTCTGTGATCCGAAGGCGCATATCGCATTAGAAACAATGGTATTTCCGAGACCTGTAATGTCTATTGCTGTTGAACCTCGCACACAATCCGATATTGATAAGTTGAATCTCGCCCTCTCAAAACTTGCAGAAGAAGATCCTACTTTTAAGGTACATCAAGATCCAGAAACAGGACAGACCTTGCTTTCCGGAATGGGTGAGCTTCACTTAGAAATCATCGTTGATAGACTTGTGCGCGAGTTTAATGTTTCAGCAAATGTTGGTAACCCAGAAGTCGCCTATCGAGAAACGATTCTTGACTCGGTTACGTCTGTTGGCCGTTTCGTGCGTCAATCCGGTGGTAGAGGCCAATTCGGGCACGTTGTCATTGAAGTAGAACCTCTCGAAAAGGGGACCGGGTTTGAATTCATCGATGAAACAAAGGGCGGAGTTATTCCACAAGAGTACATTCCAGCGGTGCAAAAAGGAATTGAAAGCGCTATGAATGCCGGAGTCCTTGCAGGTTATCCGGTGGTTGACCTATTTGTGAAGCTCGTTGATGGATCGCATCACCCTGTCGATTCCTCGGAAATGGCGTTCTCTATAGCGGGATCTATGGCTCTCAAAGACGCAATGAAACGCGCTACGCCGACACTTCTCGAACCGATTATGAATGTTGAAGTGATCGTCCCTGACGAATATCTTGGCAAGGTCATCGGCGATCTAAATGCCCGACGCGCGCAGATACGTGAAACGGAAGTGCAAGGAAAATCTCGCATTCAAGTCATTCGTTCTGATGTGCCACTTTCGGAAATGTTTGGTTACGTCAAAATACTTAGATCACTCACACAGGGTAGAGCTAACTACTCTATGGAATTTTCACATTATAACGAAGTCCCTGCCAGTGTAATGGAGGACTTAATTTCAGCAGGAAAATGTTAACTATTTGTGATGTGCCTGAATTGTAGAAGCTTAATCTCTTCCTATAAGCAGGTACTCTATTGATTAAATGAAACGGATTGCCGGATGCCAGCGCGTTTAGCAATCTTATAGAAACGGGATACGCAGTTTTAAGACAAAATTGCACATCTATAGTGAAAGTACTGAAAACCGCGTCTACGATACCCGAAATAACACAATTTTATTGGAGCTCGGACAAAAATGGCTAAGGAAACGTTTGAAAGGACTAAGCCACACGTTAATATTGGAACAATCGGACACGTTGACCATGGTAAAACAACTCTCACCGCGGCGATTACCATGGTGCTCTCTAAGCTTGCCAACGAAGATTACGTCATGGAGTATGACGAAATCGACAAGGCACCTGAAGAAAAAGAGCGTGGTATTACGATTAATACTGCACATGTAGAGTACGAAACTGAAAATCGGCACTATGCTCACGTCGATTGTCCAGGACACGCTGATTATATCAAAAACATGATTACAGGAGCAGCACAGATGGACGGGGCAATCCTTGTTGTCTCTGCTGCTGATGGCCCCATGCCACAAACCCGTGAGCACGTACTACTCGCCCGACAAGTGAACGTACCATCCCTCGTTGTCTACCTGAATAAGGCGGATATGGTTGATGACGAAGAACTACTTGAACTTGTTGAGCTTGAGGTCCGTGAATTGCTAAGTGACTATGAGTTCCCTGGTGATGATATTCCTATTATCACAGGATCCGCCCTTCAAGCCTATGAAGAGATGGAGGGCAGCGGCGATCCCAATAGCGACGCATGCACATCGATCCGTGAACTCATGCAAGCCGTCGATGATTACATTCCGGAACCTGTACGGGACATAGAAAAACCGTTCTTGATGCCGATCGAAGATATCTTCACGATTAGTGGACGCGGGACAGTTGTCACAGGACGCGTTGAACGGGGCATTGTTGAAGTTGGAAACTCCGTTGAAATTGTAGGACTCCGTGAAACGCAGAATACAGTCGTCACAGGGGTTGAAATGTTCCGTAAACTCCTCAACGAGGGACGCGCCGGAGACAATATTGGAGCCTTGATCCGCGGGGTTGACCGCAATGAAGTCGAACGCGGTCAAGTATTAGCTGTTCCAGGAACCGTTCAACCGCATACGAAATTTGAGGCCGAAGCTTACATTCTTACAAAAAATGAAGGTGGACGCCACAACCCGTTCTTTAGCGGATACCGCCCACAGTTCTATTTTAGAACAACGGATGTAACCGGACAAATGGAATTGCCTGAAGGCATCGAAATGATTATGCCCGGCGACAACGCAAAGATTACCGTTGAATTGTCTAAACCTATTGCGATGGAGGAGCAGCTCCGATTTGCAATTCGAGAAGGTGGACAGACAATCGGGGCCGGCGTTGTCTCCAAAATTCTTGAGTAATAAATTTGGGCAGAACGACAGCTCTGCCTTTTTAAAGCGTCAGCGAAATAGCTGTCAGCTGCCGACTCTCAACAAAGAAGAATAATAGAAACTCATAGACTTTTAGGGTTTCAACCAATTTTAACTAGGCGTTGAATAGTCTGCAAAGCAAACTGACCTGATTGCTGACCGCTATTCTACTTTGTGAAGGCAATACTAAAAGATGGACAATCAAAAAATTCGGATCCGGCTCAGGGCATTTGATTATCGGCTACTAGACCTATGGTCAAAACAGATAGCTGATACAGCAAAACATACAGGTGCAGCGGTTTCTGGCCCGATTCCATTGCCGACAAAAAAGCATCTCTATACTGTTCAACGTTCGACGTTTAAAGACAAAAAGTCGCGCGAACAGTTTGAGATGCGTATCCATAAACGTCTACTGGATATCTCACAGACAACTCCGAAAACTATTGATAACCTGATGGGGTTGGACCTGCCGGCGGGGGTCGATGTCAAGATTACGTTGTTGTAAGCGGGTCTTGGCTGTTGTGGAGAGCAAGAAAAATGATTAATGGAATTATAGGCCGCAAAGTCGGCATGACTCAAATCTTTGAGGAGTCAGGAAAAGCGATACCGGTCACTGTTATCCAAGCAGGCCCCTGTTCTGTCGTTCAGCTTAAAACGAAAGAAAGGGACGGTTACCAAGCAGTTCAACTGGCGTTCGGCGAACAAAAAGAGAGCCGTACGAATCGGCCCAAACGAGGACATTTCGCGAAGGCTGGCGTGGACCCCGCGTTCATCCTGCGGGAATTTCGGGTCCAGAGCCTCGAAAATGTTTCTATAGGTAAAGTCGTTGATGCAGGTATCTTTTTAGTCGGAGAGTCTGTTGATGTAACGGGAACCTCAAAAGGACGTGGGTTCACAGGGGTCGTGAAGCGATGGGGATTCTCTGGTGGGAAGAAAAGCCACGGTGGCGAGCAAGACTTACGTCGCCCTGGTTCCATTGGTGCAAGTGCAACACCATCTCGTGTTTTTAAAGGGAAACGCATGGCAGGTCGATACGGGGGCAAACGACATACTGTCCAAAACCTATCTGTGATTCAAGCCGACGCTGATCTCAACTTATTGGTCGTAAAAGGGGCTGTTCCTGGCCCACCTAACGGCCTCCTTCTAATTAAAAAGGCATCTAAAGCACTGAGCACATAGGCCAGCAATTACAATTATCGAATGATTGCCGAAAGGAAACAAACACACAAACATGTCAACTTTAGACGTACACAGCAGGTCCGGGGAGGTCCTTCGAGAAAGAGAATTAGCAAATGTGTTTACCTCAGCATCGGTAAACGCCCCTGTTATTCACCAGTGTGTTGTTGCCTACCTCGCCAACCAGCGGCAAGGCACAGCATCAACAAAAACTCGGAGTGACGTGAAAGGCTCTGGGAAAAAACTCTATCGCCAAAAGGGAACGGGGAGAGCCCGAGTCGGACACGCGAAATCTCCCCATCGAGTTCACGGCGGTGTAGCATTCGGACCCAAACCCCGAAGTTACCGACAGTATACCCCGAAACGAGTCCGACACCTTGGACTCCACAGCGCACTCACAGATAGATTCCAGAATCAGCAGTGTATTCTTGTTGAAGATTTTACACTCGACCGACCCCGCACGAAAGACATGGTTCGCATGCTAAAATCTGTAAACGCACAAGGGAAGGTGTTGATCATACTTGATGAACCTAATGAGAATATTCATTTGTCTGCAAGGAACATTCCTCAAGTCAATACCTGTACTTGGAATACGCTGAATACTTATCAAGTTATGTGGCATGACACATTAGTGATCACCGAGAAAGCTGTTGAAAAATTGGAATCTAAATTCGTTAACATAGATTCTGAGCCAAAAGGATAAGATTCACTCATGAAGGATGTATATCAGGTTATATTACAACCGCTGATTACAGAGAAAAGCACGGTTCTTCGCGAATCTAATAAGTATGTTTTTGTGGTAGATCGAAACGCAACCAAACCTCAGATTCGTCGAGCGGCAGAAGAATTGTTCGATATTCAAGGAGATATCCTCAAAATTCGCACAATGCACGTTAGAGGCAAACCTAAAGGCAAGATGTTGCGTTATCAACGTGGGCGTAGATCACATTGGAAAAAAGCCATTATTACGCTAAGAGAAGGCGCAACTATCCAGGCCTTTGAATCTATATAGTATAAGCAAATAAGGAACTCACAGTGCCTAAGACATATTCACCCGTAACCCCAAGTCGCCGGTTTATGACCGGTTATACCTTTGAAGAGATTACTCGGAGCGAACCTGAAAAATCTCTCGTCAAAGGTAGCAAAAAGATGGCTGGGCGGAATACCAGCGGTCGTCTAACCGTGAGGCGCCGCGGCGGTGGTCACAAACGCCGGTATCGGATCATTGATTTCAAACGCGATAAGTTTGGCATTCCGGCGAAAGTTGCTGCCATCGAATACGATCCAAACCGCTCCGCGCACATAGCTCTTCTTCATTATCTTGATGGAGAAAAACGATATATTCTTGCACCCGTCGGCATCCAGGTTGGTGACGTGCTAAACTCGGGGGCAGACGCAGAGATCCGAGTTGGAAATGCGTTGCCACTTGAAAAGATTCCGCTCGGTTCTTCAATCCATAATATAGAAATGAAGCCCGGTAAAGGTGGACAATTGGTTCGGAGTGCAGGTGCTGCCGCTTCTTTGGTCGACAGGGAAGGGAAGTACGCGCGCATTCAACTACCCTCTGGCGAGATCCGACTCGTCCCAGCGCAAGCAATGGCAACTCTCGGTCAGGTCGGCAACGTTAGCCAAGTTGTTATTGGCAAAGCTGGACGTTCAAGATGGCTCGGCAAACGTCCAAAAGTCAGAGGTGTGGCGATGAACCCA
The DNA here is from genome assembly GCA_964291315.2 of Candidatus Poribacteria bacterium. Classification (GTDB taxonomy): domain Bacteria; phylum Poribacteria; class WGA-4E; order WGA-4E; family WGA-3G; genus WGA-3G. The sequence continues at coordinate 103,529 of OZ219751.1, forward strand.
ATCGATCACCCACATGGTGGCGGTGAGGGTAAAAGTTCCGGTGGTAGACATCCTGTCACTCCGTGGGGTTTTCCCACTAAGGGATATAAAACTCGGAACCCGAAAAAGAAATCAGGACGTTACATTTTCGGAAAACGTAAATAGCGAATAAAGGAGAAACATAATGGCGCGTTCTCTCAAAAAAGGTCCTTACATAGACCCTAAACTTGTCAAAAAAATTGATGCTATGGAGCGTTCTGGCAGCAAGCGGGTTATTCGTACATGGTCCCGCCGGTCAATGATAACTCCTGAGTTAGTAGGGCATACCTTGGCGATTTACAACGGGAAGAAATTTTTCCCTGTGTATATTACAGAAAATATGGTAGGACACAAACTCGGTGAATTCTCGCCGACGCGGACCTTCCGTTCTCATTCAGGTGGTGGCAGATAGCTTTTGACGATTCGGTCTGAGCAGTATTCTCGATAGCCCTGCCACCTCGAAGTTGTTAAGGTGCCTTTTTTCAATTATGAAACGTTTCTTGACAATCGGAGACCTAGAATCAGATTTAATCGCTAAAAATTTAGAAACTTGCTTTTGTTAGGAGACACTGATGGAAGCCATATCTAGGATTAGGAACGCATCGGTTGCGCCGCGGAAAGCACGCTTGGTAGCCGATCTTGTCCGCAATCAATACGTTGTGGATGCTTTAAGCCAACTACGTTTTACGCATAAAACTGCATCACCCATAATTTACAAACTGATTCAGTCAGCCGCTGCCAACGCACAATATCAAAACCCAAGCATTGATATCGCAGAATTATACATCAAAAAGATTCAAGTTGATGAAGGGGTTACACGAAAGTGGATACGACCGCGTGCACGCGGAATGGCGAATAGAATTCTAAAACGTAGCAGCCACATCACTGTCATCGTCGATGAGGAGAGTACTGAGAATGGTGAGTAACAGCATGTACATTTGTACACTACTAACCGCGAAGCAGCTCAATCTTCACGACGCAAATCAGAAAGAACCTGATAGGAGGTTTGTGTGGGACAAAAAACTCATCCGCGTGGATTCCGCTTAGGAATCATTGAGACATGGGATTCGAAGTGGTACAGCGATCGGGATTACGCCAAATGGCTCCATGAGGATCTTCGGATTCAGGAGTTCGTCAAAAAGCAACTAGCACGCGCCGGGATTTCGCGCGTCGAAGTTGAGCGCGTGGCAGACCGTTGTAGTATTAATATCCATACCGCCCGCCCAGGTATCGTCATCGGCCGCCGTGGAGCAGAAACTGAAAAATTACAAGAAGCACTCCAGAAACACGTTGGATGTCCAGTGCAAATTAATGTATCAGAGATTAGGGCACCTGAACTAGATGCCCAACTTGTGTCGGAAGCCGTCGCAACTCAAATAGAACGCCGCGCGAGCTTTAAACGGGTAATGCGGCAGAATATCACAAGTTCAATGCAATCTGGCGCGTTGGGCGTTAAAATCATGGTGAGTGGTAGATTAGACGGCAAGGAGATCGCACGCTCCGAATCCAGCCTTGAAGGACGAGTACCTCTTCATACCCTCAGGGCTGATGTTGACTATGGGTTTACCGAGGCGGATACAACATACGGTAAAATAGGGGTCAAAACATGGATCTTCAAGGGCGAAATTATTGGGGTTCCAGATAAGTTAAAAGGCGAATCGGCTCCGCGGCGTCAATCCGGGCAGCGCGAAAATGCTAGATCTCAACGTTCAGCTCGGCGCCAATCGGATAGACGTTCTAGGCAATCTAGACAACAACAAGGCAGAGGACAAGGTTCAGCTCGGCGCCAATCAGATGGACCTTCTAGACAATCCAGACAGCGAGGCAGAGGGAGAGATCGGCCCCGACAACGTCGAGACCGTAGCAACTCCGAAAATAGTTCATAGCGCCGCTAACATATTTTATTTTAAGGAGGCATGTAAGGTGTTAATGCCCAAACGTGTAATGCACCGAAATGTGCATCGCGGAAAACGCCGTGGGAAACCGGTCCGAGGTTCTAAAATTAACTTCGGCGAATATGGATTACAAGCAATGGAAGCTGGTTGGATTACAAGCAATCAAATCGAATCCGCTCGCGTCGCTATTACACGCTATGTACGCCGTGGAGGCAAACTTTGGATCAAAATTTTCCCCCACAAGCCGGTTAGTAAAAAACCTGCTGAAACCCGCATGGGGAGTGGCAAAAAAGGTCCTCCTGAATTTTGGGTTGCTGTCGTCAAACCCGGCAGAATCCTTTATGAGCTGAGCGGGGTTTCACTTGAAGATGCAAAAGGGGCGTTTGAACGAGCTGCCCATAAATTGCCAATCAAGACTAAATTTGTCGCACGGAATGATTAATTTCGTCCATAACTCCAGTTGGAGAAAATAACCAGGGCATACTCACCTTGGTAACTTCGACAACACTTAAGGAGAATCGGAAAAATGAAGGCGGATGAACTACGAAGTCAGACAACTGAGGAATTGGAAAGTCAACTACGCTCCCTCAAAGAGATGTTGTTTAACCAGAAATTCCGAAGCGTCTTAGGACAACAAGAGGACACAACACGTATCGGTAAAATTCGCAAGGACATCGCACGTGTGAAAACTGTCCTACGAGGACGCTCACAGTAGGTTGGCTCCTGGCTGCAGATCGTTGGAAATCGATGGCTAATTTGGAGGATAAAGTTGAACGAGGAAAGGCGAAGACATCGCAAATTCCGGACAGGGCTTGTTACGAGCAACAGTATGAACAAAACTGTCACAGTTTCACTTGTACGGCGGTATCAACACCCCCTTTACAAAAAGGTAGTTCGGAGAACGAAGAAAATTCTAGCTCACGATGAACAGAATAGTTGTAATGTCGGTGACGTGGTACAGGTTATCGAAACCCGACCGCTCAGCCGTCATAAACGATGGCGGGTTCAAACGATAGTGAGCTCGGTACAGCCCGCAGGTGATTAAGTACCGCTACAACCAGCGGACATCGTTTCTACCGCAGGTATGGAGCAAATCCTCCAACAGCAGCGGTTTGGTACTTGAAAAGGAAAGGTTTCATCCCTACTCTAACGTTTCCAAAACTAACAATTTTGAAACGCTAGAGGAGAATACAAAAATGGTTCAATCATACACTCGATTAACCTGTGCCGATAATACTGGCGCGAGAAAATTAATGTGCATTAGTGTGTTAGGGGGAACCCGGCGCCGTTATGCCCGGGTAGGCGATGTGATTGTCGCAAGCATTAAGGAAGCAGCCCCTAATACATCGGTGAAAGCTGGGGAAGTTGTCCGCGCAGTTGTGGTCCGCACTACCAAAGAATATCGACGCACCGACGGTTCTTATATCAAATTTGACCAGAATGCAGCGGTCCTCATTGATCCGCAGAACCAACCGCGTGGAACACGTATCTTCGGACCCGTCGCACGCGAACTCAGAGAAAAGGCGTTTACCCGAATTGTCTCGCTCGCCCCTGAGGTTATCTAGGAGGACAATTATGGCACGACGAAAACTGCATATCAAAAAAGATGATACAGTCGTAGTTCTCAGCGGGCAAGACCGTGGAAAACAAGGGGTCGTTTTAGAGGTGTTCCCTGAGAAACAGCGAGCTGTTGTTGAAGGTATTCACATTGTTATACGCCACCTCCGGCCGAATCAGATGGGGCAAGGTGGGGTTGTTGAACGTGAAGGGACTATTCATATTTCCAACCTTAAAAAGGTTGATGCTTAAGCCTACTAGAACGTTCAGATGCGCTGAACAAGGCGCACTTCCAAAGCGTTCTGTCCCCAATAGGCAGTTTCTATAGGATATTAGGCCCATGAGCCCATTCAAAAAATTTTATCAAATGGAAGTCATGACTGCGTTGTTAAAGCATTTTAATTATAAAAATGTAATGCAGATTCCCAAATTGGACAAAATCGCGCTCAATATTGGGGTCGGGGAGGCAATTCAGAACCCAAAAGCATTAGAAGATGCAGTCGAAGAATTGACGCTCATCGCAGGGCAACGCGCTATCATCACTCATGCCAAAAAATCTGTCTCCGCTTTTAAGGTGAGGGAGGGCATGGCAATCGGATGTAAAGTTACCCTCAGACGTGAGCGCATGTATGAGTTCTACAATCGTCTTGTTAATATTGTTCTTCCGCAGATTCGTGATTTTCGTGGTGTATCGCCTGATGCTTTTGACGGTCGTGGGAATTATTCTATCGGGCTGACAGAGCAGCTCATTTTCCCAGAAATCAGTTACGATCGGGTTAACGATATTCGTGGGTTGAATATAACTGTTGTTACGACTGCGTTAACGGATGAAGAGGGTCGTGAGTTGTTACGGTTGTTAGGAATGCCTTTCCGAAAGTAATTTTTTGGCTAGGGGCGTCTCCAACCGTTCACCGTTGTTAACGATGATCTAAAATTGATTCAAAAATCTCTTTTAGGTTCCAAAGGGGGGCTAACGATTGGATATCTTCAATTCAGAATCGTTAAACGAAAAGGAGCACCAAAAGTGGCAAGTAAATCATGGATTGCTAAACAGGCAAGAACCCCGCGGTTCCGAACACGACAATACAGCCGTTGCAAAAGCTGCGGCAGATCGCGCGGATATCTTCGTAAGTTTGCATTATGTCGTATCTGTTTTCGCCTCTTCGCCCGGGCCGGTAAAATACCCGGTGTTCGAAAGGCAAGTTGGTAGAGAATAGTCGCTAGCAGTCAGTTAAGTCGTGTCGCAGCTGCGGACTTTGTCCCTACCCCAAAATTTCTTCGCTAATGGCCGATAACTAACTCTGATAGCTATTATGACAATGAAATAAGGAGAATCTTTCATGTCAATGACCGATCCAATTGCAGATATGCTAACGCGTATCCGCAATGCCAATATGGCAAGGCATGAACGCGTTGAAATCCCCTCTTCAAAAATCAAACTTGAGATCACACGTATCTTGTCAGAAGAAGGTTTCATCCGAAACTATCGCTTAATTGAAGATGGAAAACAGGGGATTTTAAGAATCTATTTGAAATACGGAAATACGAAAAGAGAAAAGGTCATCACCAATCTTAGACGGATCAGCAAACCGGGCAGGCGCGTTTACGCTAAGTCCGACAGGCTACCCCGCGTTTATGGCGGACTTGGTATCGCTATTTTGTCGACATCCAAGGGACTGAAAACTACGCCTGAGTGCCGAAGCGAAAAAGTTGGAGGCGAGGTCCTCTGCTACGTCTGGTAAGATTTTTTGATGCCTCTCAGTGAGGTGGGAAATAGCATGTCACGTATTGGACTCAAACCGATTCCAGTGCCGGACAAGGTACAGATCGCTTTAAACAAAACTAGTGTTCAAGTGGATGGGCCTAAAGGCAGCCTTAATTGGCAGCTACCCGCAGGGATCGATGTAACTCTTGACCAAAATGTCCTTACCGTCCAGCGGAAAAGTGAACTTAAACAGTATAAAGCCTTGCATGGATTGGCACGTAGTCTCATCGCTAACATGGTCACCGGTGTTTCGGAGGGCTTTGAGAAAAGACTGCGAGTCGTAGGTACAGGGTACCGCGCTGAAATCAACCGTGAGAACAATTTAATTCTTGATGTCGGCTATTCGCATTCTGTTATCTACGTTCCACCTGGAGGGATAACACTAAGCGTTGAATCTTCCGAAAACATAGATGGACAGGCACATACACCTATTATTGTTAAGGGGATTGACAAGCAGCTTGTTGGACAAGTGGCAGCTTCGATTCGTCAAGTCAAGAAACCCGAAACCTATAAGCCTTGTAAAGGCATCCGTTACGAGGGTGAGCGAGTCCGAGATAAGGAAGGAACAACTGCTAGTTAATGCTGTTGGATTTGCGCGCCATAGAGCCAAATTTCTAAAGCTCTGTAAAACGTAGGCGTGCTAATTGCGATAAGGAGAACCCTTGACACTCAAAAAAAAGAAACGGATGAGCCACTTGCGCCGCCGGAAGCGTATCCGTCAAAAGATTAGCGGCACCGGCAAGAGGCCGAGACTCTCTGTTTTCAGAAGCTTAAAACATATCTATGTTCAACTTATTAACGATGAACTTGGTGTAACGCTTGCCCAAGCCTCTACTTTGTCTCCGGAACTGAAAGGGACGCTTACAAATAGCGGTAATACAGAAGCTGCACAGCGAGTTGGTACGCTTATTGCACAAAAAGCTAAGCAACAGGAAATTGTGGACGCTATTTTTGACCGGGGTGGGCATCTCTATCATGGACGAATAAAAGCGCTGGCTGAAGCCGCACGGAAAGAGGGCCTGAAATTCTAACTACCCCAAAATACGGATTCTGACACCGTAGATGTACCTGCGGTAAACAGAACCAGAAATCGATAGGAGTTTTTTTTGCTCAAAGAAAAAATCAATCCTGACGAATTTGAATTTGAAGAACACATGATTGCAGTCAACCGTGTTATGCGAGTTGGTAAAGGGAGACGCACTCCGAGTTTTAATTCCCTGACCGTTGTTGGTAATCGGGACGGTATTGTCGGTATCGGATTTGGCAGTGCAAGTGAAGTCCCTGGTGCACTCCGGAAAAGTTTTGCCGATGCCCGAAAAAATCTAATTCGGGTACCGATTGTCAACGGGACGCTCCCGCATGAAGTTGTCAGCGAATTCAAGTCTGCAAAAGTTTTGCTGAAACCGGCCAGCCCCGGAACAGGTATCATTGCTGGCCCCGCAACCCGTGCTATCTTAGAATACGCAGGGATCCGAGATGCGTTAACAAAATGTCTCTCCTCTCGGAACATGAAAAATATCGCTGAAGCCACTATGCTAGGGTTGAAGCAGCTCAAGGATGTCAATGAGGTGGCACGGTTACGAGATATGTCGGTCGAAGAACTACTCAAAAGACGCTAACGTAGTTGTTAATTGTTAACAGTCAGAAATCAAAAGCGCGGCTGTAAGCCTCGCAAACTATAACTATAAGGAACGGAGTAAACCCTGATGAAACTCAACGAATTGAAACCTGCACCTGGTGCTACCCGCCGCAAAAAACGGGTCGGTAGGGGGAGTGCTTCAGGACATGGGGGCACCTGTGGTCGAGGGCACAAAGGGCAAAAGTCCCGATCTGGTGGTTCAATTCCAGCATGGTTCGAAGGCGGACAGATGCCTCTGGTCCGACGTATCCCTAAGCGGGGACCACGGAGGACTGGCCACAAGCGATTCGAATACGATATTATTAACGTAGCGACTCTCAATACCTTTGATGATGATACTGTTATCAGTCCGCAAGTCCTTCGCAAAGCAGGCCTAATTAAACGGAAAAATGCTCTGATAAAAATACTCGGGGATGGCGAACTCGAAAAACAGTTGAAGGTTCAAGCCCATCGTTTCTCAAAAACTGCAGTAGAAAAGATCGAATCAAAGGGTGGTACAGCCCAAGTTCTCAGGCGCCATGCAAACACCAGGGACGCTGCTTAACAGTTTGCATGTGAGGAGGAAAAGAAATAAGTGATTAAGGCATTTCAAAACGCTTTTAAAATTCCCGAATTGCGAAAACGTATCATCTCTACAGCGTTGCTCCTAGTTGTCTACCGCCTTGGTGCCCATATTACACTTCCCGGTATTGATGACCAGGCACTTGAAGCATTTTTTCAACAACTCATGGAGCGCAGCGGTAATGTCATTGGGTTCATTGACGTGTTTTCTGGCGGGGCTTTTAGTCAGATGACTATTTTTGCACTCGGAATACAGCCCTATATTACTGCCTCTATCATTATGCAGCTCTTCGCCGTTATTGTGCCCTCTTTGGAAAAGCTATCCAGAGAACCTGATGGGAGAAAGAAGATTACCCAGTACACCCGATACGGAACAGTTATACTTAGTATCATTCAGGGCATAACAATTAGCATCGTTCTTCGGAATCCCGAAAATATAACTGGACAAGCGGGAGATATCGTCAGAGACCCTAACCTTTGGTGGCATTTCCTCGTCGTGTTAACTCTTACTGCTGGAACATCCTTCGTTATGTGGCTCGGCGAACAGATAACAGAGCGCGGCATTGGGCAAGGCATTTCGCTCATTATTACAGTTGGAATTATCGCAGGGTTACCGGGGGGCGTTACAACCATTTTCAACAATCTCGTGACAAGACCCGAGTTTGGAATCTTGCAACTCGCTCTTTTGGTCGCTCTCGTTGTTGTTGCTGTCATGGGAACTGTGTTCATAACACTCTCTGTCCGGAAAATTCCGGTTCAATACGGAAGACAAATACGCGGACGCAGAGTCGTTGGCGGACAATCAACACATCTGCCCCTCCGTGTTAACGCTGCCGGCATGATCCCAATTATCTTTGCTATTACGCTGATTGAGTTTCCACCAACTATGCTTAACTTTCTACCGCGTGACTGGGGATGGGTAGCGTCTGCTACGGCACTTATTGCTCGAGGCACACCCTTGTACCTCACCTTTTATGCTTTGTTGATTATCGGCTTTACCTATTTCTATACAGCTGTTCAAATTAATCCAGTCCAAATGGCAGAGGATTTGCAGAAGTATGGCGGTTTTATCCCGGGTATCCGCGCCGGAAAGCAGACAGCAGATTACATCAACACGACACTCACAAGAATCACGCTACCGGGCGCAGTTTTTCTCGCCGCTATCGCAGTAATTCCGATTGTTATTACAAGCCAGCTTAAGGTAGGCAACATGGTCGAAGGTGCTTCTATCTTAATTGTAGTAGGCGTTGTCTTAGATACAGTGTCACAAATTGAATCCTATCTAACAGTACGCCATTATGAAGGATTCCTCAAAGATCGAAAACTTAAAGGCAGACGACGCTAAGTCCTATTGCCAGAAAGAGATAATAAAGAAATAATTATGAAAGTCCGCCCTTCTGTTAAGAAAATGTGTAACCAATGTAAGATTATCAAAAGAAAAGGGATTGTTCACGTCATTTGTCCTTCAAACCCGAAGCACAAGCAACGGCAAGGATAATTATTAGTAGTCAGCAGTCAGTTAAGTCATGTGGAAGTTGATACCGTTTGGTCCTAATACAAAACCTGTTTGTTGATAACTGATGACTATCCGGTTGACAGTGGATCACAGTAAAACGCCCGGATAGCTGACTGCTATAAAAAAGGAGAAAACCATGGCAAGAATCGCAGGGGTTGATTTGCCCCGAAACAAACGTGTGGATATTGCATTAACAGCGATTTACGGTATTGGCCGCTACACGGCATCCCAAATCGTCAGCAATCTCAATATTGACCCAGGAAAAAAGGTAGACAACCTCGCTGAAAACGAGGTCAGCCAGCTTCGAGATAAGATTCTTGATTATAAAATCGAAGGGGATTTGCGTCGCGAGGTCGATCAGAATATTAAACGCCTGATGGATATCAACAGTTACCGCGGCTTGCGCCATCGTAGACAATTACCGGTCCGAGGCCAGCGTACAAACACCAATGCTCGCACCCGTAAGGGAAAAGCACGGACCATTTCCGTCGGGCGAAAAGCCAAAGAAGCTGGACGCAAGGGCGGATAGTTCACAGTCAGCAGTCAGCGGTTAGCAATCAACGAGCTGTTGTAGGTGTTACCAATGTCTTCACCGGCTGCATACATTAGCGAACGACATGAAGGTTTCCGACTGCTACTCCTGCGGAACGCCTAGATGACTGACTGCTAAAAAGAAGGAGATACCTCCTAGGAGCAATCTAAAAAAATGCGTGGAAGAAGAAGAGAACGCAAGAACGTCCCAGAGGGAATAGCACATATACAGGCTACCTTCAATAACACAATTATTACGATCACAGACTTAAATGGAAATACTATTGCTTGGGCAAATGCTGGTATGACTTTCAACGGTTCGCGAAAGTCTACGCCTTTCGCTGCACAACAGACTGCAGAAGCTTGTGCACGCAGAGCAATGGATCACGGTATGAAACGCGTAGAAGTTAGGGTCAAAGGTCCCGGATCCGGCCGAGAATCCTCTATACGGGCACTCGCTGCAGCCGGACTTGAAATCACACTAATGAAGGACGTGACTCCTATCCCACACAACGGATGTCGTCCCCCCAAGAGACGACGGGTTTGAGGAATACGAATGAGCAGATATTTAGATTCAGTCTGTAAATTATGCCGACGGGAAGGCGAAAAACTCTTTCTGAAGGGGCGTCGATGCAGTGGTCCCAAATGTTCTTTTGAACGCCGCAGCTATCCACCAGGACAGCATGGACAGACACCACCACGACGCGGACGCGAAAATAACTTCCGGAGGCAGTTACGCGCAAAACAAAAAGTAAAACGTACCTATGGTGTCTTTGAGAAACAGTTTCGTAACTATTACTTCAAAGCTGCTCGACAGAGTGGTATCGCTGGTGAGAATCTAATCAGTTTTCTTGAACGTCGCTTAGATAACGTCGTTTACCGACTCGGCTTCGCAACATCTCGAAACCAAGCTCGTCAACTCGTCAAACATAACCATTTTACTGTTAATGGCACGCGCGTTAACATTCCCTCCTACATAGTACAGGTTGGCGATGTCATAGCACCGCGCGAACGCAGTCGAAATCTCGCTGTTATTCTGGAGGCCTTAGAGTACGCACAGCATCGCGGCGCACCTGAATGGCTCGATATCGACACCGAAAAAGCAGAAGGACGTGTTCAGGGAGCACCCGTGGTAGAGCAGATCTCCACAGACCTTGAAACACAACTCATCATTGAACTTTACTCTAGGTAGGCACGTGCTCTTACCGTGTGTGTTATCCGCCTAATGCTACACGCATGATATAAGACAAGCGATGGATATAATACAAGGAATAGGTTTAGTCTATCCCCAGACTGAATTAGGTCTAATTCCATGCAAAATCCGGTACTGATTGATACTGAGTGCCGTACATATGACACTCTTACAGCGTGTCTGCACGGATAAGATACTCGAAAAGATCCACAGCACACAAGGAACGCAGGGCATATCTAGTCATACGCTACCGACGCAAAACTATGAGCCGAATATTTGCATAATGTTCAAGACAAGGCTCAGTTTGCGCGCGTTCTAACACTCGTTTTAATTCTATAGGAGGAAATCGATGATAAGGTCCGAGCTCGTGATACCCGAGCGGCTGAAAACTGATATCGAGTCCTTACGCCCGAATTATGCAAAATATACTGCTGAACCCTTTGAACGCGGATTTGGAACAACGCTCGGCAATTCTTTGCGCCGAGTCCTCCTTTCCTCAATCAAGGGTGCAGCAATTACAGCTGTTCAAATCGAACAAGTTAAGCATGAATATGACACAATTCCTGGGGTACTTGAAGATGTCGTACAAATCATTCTAAACCTCAAAGAAGTACGCCTCAGAATCACTAACGATGCTTCTATAACTCTCAAACTCCAAGCAGAAGGATCAGGTGAGGTCACCGCAGCTGACATTCATCCGAACTCAGACGTTCAGATTATCAATCCTGATCAGCACATTGCTACGCTTGATGAATGCGAGGGGTTGGATATAGAGATTCACGTACAGACCGGCCGCGGCTATTCTCTCGCTGAAGAACATAGACCGGTAAACCAGCCAATCGGATTGATTCCCGTAGACGCAAAATTCTCACCTGTCGAGAAAGTTAACTTTTGGGTAGAAGAAACTCGCGTCCGCGACACAACCAATTTTGACAAACTCAACCTCGAAGTCTGGACCGACGCTACTATCACAGCAAAGGAAGCCGTCACTCGAGCAGCGAGAATTCTACTACAACAACTTGAACTTTTTACAGAATTCGATGAAAACTACGTCGAACCGGAAATGGAGATTGATGAGGCAAAACTGCGTCGCAATCGCTACTTAGCCAAGCCAGTTGCAGAACTCGAACTCTCTGTTCGAGCCAGCAATTGTCTCGAAACTGCTAATATTAAAACCATTCGTGAACTCGTTACAAAAGAGGAAAAGGACATGTTAGAGTACAAAAATTTCGGGCGCACCTCGCTCAACGAAATTAAAGAACAACTCGCTAACATGGGACTCTCTCTTGGAATGAAGCTCGACGATATGGATGACGCGGAAATCGATGAAGAAGACGTGGAACAACGATCCTTGCAATCACCCACCTAATTCTTTACGACACCGATCACATGGAGGTAAACAATGCGTCATAGAAAAAGCGGGAGAAAACTCGGGCGAACCAGCAGCCATCGGAAAGCACTTTTTCGAAATCAAGCCACCGCACTCTTTAAGCATGAACAGATTCGAACAACACTCCCAAAGTGTAAAGAACTCCGACGCGTGGCAGAAAAGTTGATTACACTTGCCAAACGCGGGGATCTCCCCGCACGCCGACAAGCTGCAAAAATGCTCTACGGAACCCATCTACATCATAGGCCGAGAAGAGGGGAAGAAGCAAGCAATATTGACAAACATGCAGTCCTACGCAAACTCTTTGATGACATCGGCCCCCGCTATCAAGACCGGAGTGGGGGGTACACCCGTATCATCCGGGGCGAACTCCGAAAAGGCGATGGGGCACAGATGGGCTACATTCAACTCGTTTAATAGTTGTCAGTTGAAGACGGGCTCTGTAAAAAAAGCTTACCACTTCCTGGATCATTCCAAGTTTGAAGAGATTGTTAAAAACAACTCTTAACCGATAACTGATAACTATTAAAACCGATACGCTGCTGATACAAACGCCCGATGCGTCAATTTTTCCGTTGTCAGTTGTTTCCGACTCCGCTGCCACGTACCGATCATATAGGCAACGTCAAATTTCAGGGAATCCTCAAATATTTTACCCACTCCGGCTGTCAAGAAGTCGCGCACATCCTCAATCTTCGCATCCGTGAACGGAATTGTATCACGAAAATAGCCGAGACGGATGTGCGTATCAATGCCGGGCACCCGATATTCTACACCCACCCGGGCCTGAAGTGTGGTCGCATAGAACTGCTCAAAATTAGCTTGTGAGATGTCATCTGACGGAGCAGGATCATAGCGCGTCTGTGTCCAATCTGTAAGTTGAATGTCGCCAGCTAAAATTAGCTGCTTGTTAAACAATTTCATAGCAATTCCCGCTCCCACTTCAAACGGACGCTCAATATCAAATGCTTGGATACCACTTACGGTATCCCTCATTTTTTCGCCATCATCGTAAACCTCCAGCGTTGATTGATACCAGTGTTCATCGACCCCTAATTCCATAGGAGACACTACAGTTAGACCAAGATTAATCTCATTTGTTAGATGTGCAAGAATCCCTATCCTACTACCTATACCTGAGTATTTCCGGTCAATCTCGTCGTCATATCTGAAATTGGCCAACTCACTATCTATATCCACAATGTCAGTAGCCGTCGTATCCAATTCGTTAAGGCTGTCCCCTTGCCAGAAATCCAATGAACCTCCTATCAAGATCCGCTTTGAAACGTATACGCTAGTGCCAAAACTCCAGATCCCAATACCCCCGGTGTTGACATCGATTTCATCGACGGCAAACCCGCTGAATTCCGTGTCGGAACTCGGATCAATCCCTTGAATCGCAGTCTGATAATCGAAGTTTTGCGGACGATTGTAACCAAAAGCGATTGCCCAACCTCCTTGGCTCGCCTGAAACGGATAAACAAACCCAATGGAATTCAGGCGCATCTGTGAGCGACTCGTTCCGGTCGCTATATCACCGGAGAAGTAAGCATCAGCGTTTGTTCTATTGTGTGAGAGACTACTAAACATCTCGAACTTTCGAATTTGCGCCATTCCAGCCGGATTCCAATAAAGTGCAGTGAAATCGTCGGCAAGTCCGAGAGAAGCACCGCCCATACCCATTGTCCGGGCACCGACACCAAATGTGTTTCCGATCGCGATCTCTTCCACTTGTGCTATGCTAATAGGCACAAAGAAAGCCGTAGCAAACAGAGAAATAAGTGTTAAATACAATGCTCGTTTCATCGTTTCGATCCCTCCATTATTTATTATAGTTTCAGTTAGCGGGCGTGGCAGTTTCCAAAGTTTTCCGTTCATTGTCCCGCCGCAACACACGCTAAGCGGCAACCGATAGCTAATCACTATTTACTCATTCCGATTCCCTGTAGGGCGCTGGGGGCGCTCCGATTTTGCCCGTGGCGAGGTCACGCCCCGTGAACTCCACGAACGTCTATGTTCATTTCGCCAGTTACCTCTATTACGGTAGCTATGCCGCGAGAACGGAATATATCGACTACCACCGTGATACCGTCTATAGACATTGATATACGGATAATAGATTCGATGGTATCTATAAGACGAATAGTAACCTCCGTAGTATCCATAGGCATCTCCATAGAACCAAGGGTAAGGGTAGTAAAATGCCGGTGGATACGCGTAGTAAGGCGCATAAGGTACCCAATAAGTATCGTACCGATAAGAGGGGACGTGCCTTTTGCGATAGATGGGTTTCCGTGGTTTGTAGTAGTCTTCCGAGTCTTCATCAGCGCCAGGTTTTTCTGACTCCGATTCTTCTTCCGATTTGGCCCGGTGTTCCATTTCCACTCCCTCCAAAACTTTACGGTATCTCTGATCAAAATCAGGAGATGCATGATAGCCCAATTGTGTGTAACACCCAATAAGTCCCATCATTGCCGAAAGCAATAAGAGTGCTAAAATTAATTGCAACTTCATATCTCTTTCTCCTTTTGAATTTACCTGTGAAGTTTTTCTATTATAATATATTATACGAGGTAACCCTAAAAAAGTTTACATCAGCTTTGGTTTCCTTTAGGCTGAGTTGAGAGAAATCGAAAAGTACGCTCCTGCCTTCATATAGGTACCGTCTCCTATGCGTCAACCTACTGGGTCATGGTGTTATAAACGGGGCGGAGATAAATCTATCGCGAGCCGCGGGTTTCCCAGCGGTCTTGGTATATAACTCCTCATCAGGACACCCAGGGGGAGAAAAATGCTTGAATGTCGTCTCGGTATTAAGCGACATCGGAAAACAGACATAGAGGATATGGGCCGCATCCTTCACACTTTCCAAACGCTGCTTGTGTTCGGTGTGAGACAACTCAAAGAGGATGTCCGCTGGATAAAACGCATTTTTGGAGAGCATGGCCCCTATTCAGTTTTTTGCAAAAACTTGACTCTTAAATGCATCTATCATATAATCAATGCTACAAAATTGTTTGAATAGGGAGAAACAACTATTAAAAAGAATACTTATGAAACTTGTTACCTTTAAAACCAAATCCGTAGATATTGGCGCGAAAATCGGGGCATGGATTGGTGATGAGCAGATCGTTGATCTCACTGCAATCGCTCCAGATATGACCCAACTCTTTGAACAGAATCGCCTCCCTGATGCACAAGCTCACATTGAGGAGATGGCAGGCGGCGCGAACGCGTCTGCAACTATTTATGGTTTTAGTGATGTGAAGTTCCTGGCACCATTTCCCTATCCAGCAAGCCTACGAGACTTCGGAGTATTCAAAACTCATATGGATGCCGCGGCACGCATCACTGGCAAGGAAATCTCCCCAGAATGGTTCAAACTGCCGAACTATTACCGCGGCAGCACAAGCCCAGCCTCTATTGCCGGACACAAGGACATCGTTACCTGGCCCAACTACACCCAGAAGCTCGATTTCGAACTAGAGTGGGGAGTCTACATCAGCAAAATAGGGAAAAACATCCCTATAGAAGAGGCAAACGGATATATCGCCGGCTATACTATCTATAACGACATCAGTGCACGCGACATTCAATTCCGTCACATGACAATGGCACTCGGCCCCGCTAAAGGCAAGGATTTCGATAACAGCAACATTATGGGACCCTATCTCGTTACGCCCGATGAGATCGAAGACCCCTACAATCTCCGAATGATTGCTAGAGTGAACAATGAAGTCTGGGCTGACGGTAATACGTCAGATATGTATTACTCTTTTGAAGAGATGATCTCGTTTGTTTCACAATCAGAAACGCTCTATCCGGGTGAATTCTTAGGCTCTGGCACCGTCGGAAAAGGGTGTGGATGGGAACTCGATCGCTGGATTCAACCCGGGGATATTATCGAACTTGAGATTGAAAACATCGGAATACTCACAAATCAAATCGGTGAACCGGAAGTCAACCCAGCAGAATGGACAGAAAAAGGACTTTAAATTGCTGGTTGGGTGTAGGTACGAAAACGGTGCCTCTTTTATTTCATAGCGAGGTTTCCCACACCTCGCTGCGTCCTTAAGATATATAATATTTGCTATTTGTGTCCGTTCGTCATACTATTTACTGGAAATTTTTACAATAAATACCTCAACCAATGAGTAACGAAACAAAATGCGACTGAAAAATAAAATAGCCATCATTACAGGCGGCGCATCCGGGATCGGAAAATCCGCTGCAATCCTTTTCGCCCAACATGGGGCAAAAATCGTCGTGGCTGATATAGATGAACAAGGAGCCAAGCAAACGGTTGCGGACATACAGGACATAGGCAACGAAGCAGTCTACGTCCAAACCGATGTCACAATTTCAGCTAACACAGAACGAATGGTAGCAGAGGCCGTTAGCAGATACGGAAAACTAGATATTCTGCTCAGCAGTGCCGGGATTGCGATGCGACTTCCAGTCGCCGATTTGCCGGAGGAAGATTGGCACCGCTGCTTGGATGTCAACCTAACAGGAGTTTATCTCTGCGCGAAAGCCGCAATTCCCGCAATGAAAAAAAACGGAGGTTCCATCATCAACTTGTCTTCTATCTACGGACTCGTCGGCGCAGAGATCCGAGCTGCGTACGCCGCCTCCAAAGGAGGCGTCACAAATCTTACCCGCAGTATGGCACTCGACTACGCAAAAGAACATATCCGTGTTAACTGCATCTGCCCCGGATTCGTTGAAACACCCTTAGTCGCCGAGGTTGTCAAAACACCACAGGAGTATCGCAAACTTGCGGATAGACATCCGATGCGTCGACTCGCTCAACCCGAGGAGATTGCCTACGGCGCACTATACCTCGCCTCCGACGAATCTGCGTTCGTTACAGGCATCGCTCTACCGATTGACGGCGGCTATACTGCAGGATAAACCTTGAATAACCGTGAAACAGGCTCTCCTACGAATGGATCCGGAGGACTTAGAAACCCTGTGAGAAAAATTATCCTATCTATCTTCCTCATTCTACTCATAAACAGTGCCTATCTGTTTAGCTTCGGCGAACCGACGATCTTTTATATCCTCAACGTTCTGATCCACGTTGGAATCGGTATCGCACTGATACCCCCGTTTAGTATTTATGCCTATAGACAATTGAGACGAATCTCAATGTTTGGACAGATAGGAATCATCGGGATAACCATTGGTATTATCAGCGGAGGGTATCTGATGATTGTCGGGGCAACAACCGCCTATCGTTGGCTTCTAATAACGCATATCAGCAGCGTAAGTGTAGGGAGTATTTTATTCTGCGTTCACCT
>OZ219752.1:0-363967 GCA_964291315.2 Candidatus Poribacteria bacterium
GACAATCCGCTCTCCGTAGTTTGGTGGGTCACACCGTGCAACCATCCATGCCTTTAACCGTTTCTCGCGTTTCGGCGGTGTAAACGGAATCATGTTCACGAATTCTAAGGTATCCTCGCCCGGCAGTTTGAGCATAGCGTAGTACGGCATCATCTCCTGATCGGCTTCCGATGAGTAGTACGCCTCTTTCGGAATTAGCCAGTGATCGCGTCGGTGGTAAAAATCGTCGGCACGCCTGTGATAGGCCCCATACATTTTGGCTTGAATCCGTGTGAGGTAGTCCGGATACCGGAGATGTGCTTTCAACCCTTCGGGCATCTCCGATACGGATTTAAAGAGATCAGGGAACGCCTTCTGATAGGTACGCATCACAGCTTCATCTTTCTTGATGGCATAGAAACTAACAGCACCCGTGTAGGCGTTGACGACAGCGACTCCTGAGTTTCGGATGTAGTTAAACTTCTCGAAGTTAGGTTCCTCGTAGAGCTGGGTTTCTGCTAACCGCGCTGTGTCGTCAACATAGACTTGGGCGTTCGGATAGTAACGGCTCGTTACATAAAAGTCGATGATCCACCAGAGCTCACCGCCACTAATCACGATATAAGGATCAGGATCATAGTTGAGGAAGGGAGCAATGTGTGCAACCCGATCCTTAATGAGTTGATCGCCGCGCCGAGTCCCGATTTTCCGGAGGAACATGACACGGCTTTCGGATGTCAACCGTTCGGAACGCAGGATCCGGAAGAAGTCGAACCGGAGGGCGAAACAAAGCCGTCGAAACCAACCTCCTAAGGGAACACCACCGTCCCCAGTATAGGCATGTCGTTCCCACGTTCCAGGGGTTTGCGGCAAGGCTACGGTACCTGAAGACTCATTAAGGTTGCGCTGTGTGTTGACAATCACATAGTTGTTCGTCATCTCTCCGTAATAAATCTGTGGACGTTGGACGCTGAGTTCTTTATATTTGCTTTGGATCGGGGTATCGCCGACCCAAAAGTTCGGAAACCCATCCTCGATAAACTCGTTTACCGGGGATACACAGACTCCGTAACCATGTGTGTATTGTAACTTCAAGGGTTCCCACCCGACGATATCTTCTTCTGGGCTCACTTCGCGCGCGGCGATTAGGACCTGCCGATACTCGTCTCCAACGCGATACCTATCAACATCTGTATACGGATGGAAATCGTAGTGCGTCTGAATCTGTGCCTCGCGGAGTGCTTCGTAAAGCACACGCCGATCCCAGATTTGAATGTTCTTTTTAATCTCTTCGTTTTCTTTGATCATGTCCAATGTAGCAAGCCCTTTCCCGCGCTTTTCTGTCAGAATCGTATCGAGTTCAAAGGCAAGACGTGTCTCCTCAATGTGTCGATGCAGATACGGTTCTTCTTTATCCAACACGTTGATGCGGGCCTCCCAGAGGTGGAGTGCCAATGGATATACATGGATGAGGAATAGATAACTCAAGCCCCATACCCCGAGCGTTGCATACCATAGAAACCGTTTCCGCCAAAACACGTTGAAGACGATCGCCGCGGCAATACTGATTAATACACCGCAATAGATATATGTCGCACCTTCGAGGTGGAAATCAACATAGAACAAGCCGTGGAGAGACGAAAGTTCTTGGGTCAACGGACGGGTGTAAACCTTGTTCCAGAGGTTGACATAGCTCCGCCACCCACCGACGAAAAGGAGGAGCAACCACAGCGCCGATCCATGGAAGATGATGTGTCGCTTCACACGCTGCATAGTGTGAGCATCTCGACGATAGTAAAAGTTATAGAGGAGTCCAACGACTATGCACGTCACCCAAAGTGTTGCCTGCACCCAGAGGCTAACCCATCGGTGGAGTGGGAAACTGAAGAGATAGAAGTTTCGATCTTTGCCGAAATGATTATCAGATGTTGGTTGCTGACTGCTGACTGCTGACTGCTGACTGCTGACTGCCGTTGGCTGATTCCGATACCTTAAATATATATCGTCCAATAGCAACATCGGTGTTGCAAGGAGGAGTGCTGCAATGAAGGTCAGACAGAACACTGCACGATGGAAAGAGAATGTCCGCATGTGTGTCCAACGACGAAACTCACGGGACTCTGGGCAGAGGACATTCGCCACAGCAGCATTGGCATTCATGAATCCAAGGGCAACAAGAAAGCAGACCCCGAAGATGCCCCACCGGATCTGTTGTAATCCCCAGAAAACATCAAGGTGTCCGAGACTCTCGAACCAGAGGTGTTCTGTGTAGAGGTACGCCAGCGGCATGAAGCTGCTCACTGCGATGAGTAAGGTGAGGAGCCAAAGCAGATATGCATGAATCTTGAACGCACCTCTCCGGCGCTGCTGACTCCGTCTGTACCGAAAAATGCCCCAGATTAAGGTAACCGTTCCGAGAAGCGCACTTAGAAGTAAGTACGCAATAGCGAGATTCGCTGTCATAGTTGTAAAGGCCTCCTGTGGGTCGTTTTTATCCAATCCCCCGCTACAAACCCGCGTTCCTCTGTGTCGGAGCTGTAGTGGCAGTTAATGATTTGTGTCAAGAATAAATTTGACAAACGCGAATGTATGATATATTTATCTCGTTGGCAAACATAATTAGTACTGTCTCCAGACAATATCTCTGCCACCCGCTCTTACGGTTTAAAGCGAGAAACGAGAAGCACCATTGTATAGAACACTCCACAAACTATTTCGTGCGAAACGCAATCACAATTTGAAGCCATTGACGCGGATAGTACACGATATTTGGAACTACTTATTAGGCAGAAACGATCCGCGCATTCGATCGGCTTTCCGTATATGTTTTATAATGACATGTCTCGTGAGTTCACGATATTGCGTAAATTGCCCTCTGAAGTGTTTGCACATTGGCATGAGTTGCACTCCTGGGCACACACAATCTCCTCAAAAGGTTGCATTAAGGATATAAAAGTTTCTTCGCTGCTCTTGCTAAGCGGCCGCATCAATTCCGTTCCTAGTGAAAACCTTACTAGTTCACCCTGTCCGCTATAGCTACAGCTTCTATGGTGATAAAGTTCGGATACACGATAAACGCTATCGCTTTAACCGAAGCCGACCTGTACTGGATCATATCAAAATCATCATACTAAAGAAAGATGGTCTCGGAGGTCTCTATATGTTCGTTGTGATAGACTACATCGTTTCCGAAATGCTGTCTAAGATGGGCAAGCTGCTTCCGATTCGCCCTGTTCCGTTTTTGACTTCAGTATCAGAACAATGTTCACTTGTTCACACCGGAGACTATACATGTCTCCGGAATTCTATAAAACCTCTCTGAATGATCTTTCAGGGACACAACGCGAACATCCACGGAAAATCAAAGGAAGCAATAATCGGGAACGCACATGGAAAGATGTTGCCCGTGTTCCTCGTAAGAGACGTAAACGCTGCGATAAATATAATAAAGGTTGGAACATCCACCTTCGTCTTAGCTGGTATCAGACTTGCGA
The DNA here is from genome assembly GCA_964291315.2 of Candidatus Poribacteria bacterium. Classification (GTDB taxonomy): domain Bacteria; phylum Poribacteria; class WGA-4E; order WGA-4E; family WGA-3G; genus WGA-3G. The sequence continues at coordinate 3,474 of OZ219752.1, forward strand.
TTGTGATCGACCCTTGCAGACTTCAACCGATATCGGAATGCCACAATCCGCACCAAAAAGCGAGTATTCACTTTCAAAGATCCCCTGCGCTTTAGATAGCAGAGTCTATCAAATTATAGCATAAGTCGAGATAAGATGACTATAGGTTGTTGAATATTAGCACAGTTAAGGAGATGACGGTCAAAAAGGGTATTCCCTATTCTTTGGGTGAAAAGTATTTGACAACAGTTTAAGGTATAATGAAACTTGCTAGCCTTCAGACATCAGGACGATGTCGGTACGCCCGGCTATCGCGCCGGAAGATCGCTACCTGTCTCGCTCTCGAGTTTTCGACCCGTTTGCCACGTCTTAAACGGACGTGTGGAGACTACTTGGATAACACAATTTGAGCTCGACAACGCAGGTTTCAATATCCTGCGCGGTGAGTGCAAGCGCACAATACACTCTTTTTTTGAAGAGAAGTGCCGTGGTTTGTAACTAAAAACACAAGTTGTCTATAGACAATGCGCATGATTTGTTTTGCTTTTCCGGCGTATAGCTGCTAAAATATATGAGGTATGCTTGCAAAATGTGCCTTGAAGGCAACAAAAAAAACGAAAATCTTTTGGAAAAGGTTAACTGTAATTTTCTATGAATACCCTTCCTTTACGCGGACATTCTTTGAGTGCGATCGGTAAGTTCCTAAAACTTACTATTAGTGGTTTTGCTCCGTTTCTGCTAATCATACAAATCGGTTTCCCTGTATCGATTTTGGCAGGAGAACCTCCAGCGGAAAATCCTACTATCAACACAGAAACGACACCGGAAGATCAAAACCCTTCCGAGCAAGTTTCTACATACAGACTGCAAATCGGTGACAGTTTTGTCGTTACCGTCGATGGTTACCCGGAATATAGTAAAGACAGAATTCCAGTACCAATTCAACAAGATGGTTATGTATCCTATCCACTCATTGGGCTGATCAAGGCGACCGGTCTCACCGTCCCAGAACTTCAAGCACAGATGCAGGCTGCTTTTTCAGCACAGCTTCCAACGGCGCGCGTGTTTGTGACACTTATGCAGCCGAAGCGTACGATTCTCGTTTTTGGGGCAGTTACGTCGCGCGGGCGGGGCAATCTGCATATTTTTGAAGTCGGACAGGTTTATCTTCTCCAAGCATTGGCATCAGCAGACATCATCTATGAAACCGCTGACCTCAGCAACATTTACATCTGGCGTGGTGGGAAACTGTACAGAAAAGTTAATTATCTACAACTGCTCGACGATGGTGGTCCCGATGTTCCTTTAGAAGACCATGATATTATTTTTGTTCCGTCTATCTATCAACAGCGCGCTGTACGCGCCATAGGGGCCGTAGCTTCCCCGGGCGTCTATCGTATAACAACCCCGGAAATACCCGCGATTCAGGTGTTGAAACTTGCTGGTGGTTCGAGATCAAATTTCGCAGACCTGCACAACGCAGAAGTTATCACTAGTGAAAAACGCACTTTAGTAGATCTATCCGCAGAAAATGCAAATGTTATGATGGCCCCGGGTGACACGTTGTACATCCCTCTCGCTGAGGCAAAAATAAGCGTGACGGGAGCAGTAGAGAAGCCGGGGCAATACGTGATTACTGAGCCGGTGCCTCTAAGAGAGGCTATCGTCATGGCAGGAGGATTTGATGAGAACAGAGCAAACCCTAAAAAATGTATCTTAACGCGAGCAGACGGGACAGAACAGGAAATAAACTTCGATCTTGTGCAGGCGGATATTTATCTACATCCGAAAGATCAACTCCGAATTCGTGAACGGATACGTTTAGATTGGCGAATTATTACATCTGCTATATCGTTTGTGAATCTGCTTTTCAATATCTTAGGGAGATAAATTAGAGGTTAAAGTAAGATATGCGCGAAACAACCGATAGATACTTTGAAGAAATTAGGGAAATTCGACTATCAGATTATTTTTGGATCCTCTTTCGGAACAAGTGGAGTATTCTTTTCATTTTCGTGTTTTCCGTTTTTGGCGCGTTTCTTGTGACTGATTTCACGGCGCCTGTTTATCAATCAGAAACAGTGCTGCGTATGGTAGACAAACAGCCAGCTTCTACACTGCTTTCGCAGCTACCGTTATCAGGATTATTGAACGGGACTTCTTTAGGCGCCTACACTGCCCAATTACAGTCGCGGGACCTTGTCGTCGCGCCGGCAGTACAGCAACTCAAAGAAGAGGGACTGCTTGAACCGTTACCTGTCTATCGAGCGCGCTCTGTAGAATGGCTTGCTAGCTTGCTAAATATTGAACTCGATCCAAATGCCACAGAACAAGGGGATCTTACGCCTACTGAGTGGGAAGATTTCTTTATCAAGACCCTCATTGAAGAACAATTAAAGGTGGAAGAAGTACTCGATAGGAATGTGATCACTGTGACCGTGAAACAGCGGACCCCGGAACGCGCACAAAACTTGGTCAACAAGATCGCTGAGGTATTTCAGGCAGCCGTCGAAGCAGAAACCGCCGAAGAAATGGGTTGGTGGCAAAAACCTTTCTCGCAAGAGCTCCTAAATCAGACCAAGGAAAACCTTACGAGAGCTGAGAACGAACTGTTTACCTTTCAGCAAGAACACCCAGAGATTACCTTAAACGCGGAAGGAGGCACACAAGCACAAATCATTTTGGCACTCCAAGTTAGGGAACACGAATTGATTAGCCTCCTAGCAAGTGCCGAATTGAAACTTGCTACTTATCAAAAGGAACTGGAAAAGTTATCAGAAAATACTATCTCAGAAACAGTCGGACAGAACCCGTCACATGCTAAGCTGCGGGATAGTTTGAACCAGTATGAAATTGACCGTGCTGCGCTTCTAGGGAAATATGATGAAACACACCCTGAGGTCACTTCTGTAGATGAACAAATTAGAGAAACAAAGACACGCCTCGATAAAGAAGAAAAAAAAATAACAAGTACAACATCCTCCTACAATCCGCTCTACCAAGTTATCTCAGAAAAGGTAAACGAAACACAAGCAAACTCTACTAGTCTCAGACAACAGAAAGAAGAAGTTACCGCCCAAATAGCAGCACACTTCACCCAACTCCGAGAATGGTCGCCCGACCAACTGAAATTCTACCGGCTCAAACGAGATATTGAAATCTACAATGCACAAGTCGTAGCTTTAGAAACGCGGATGCGGGAATCCGAGATTTTCTCTCAATCACGAACAGAAAACATTAAGGTATTAGACGCAGCACGTGCACCAGAAGAACCCCTGAAACCGCGGTTAAAACTTAACCTCGCTTTAGGGGCATTTGTCGGAATGCTACTAGGCGTAACATTCGCTGTCGCCAAAAATTACTTCAAAGATACATATCTGCGATTAGAGGAGGCTGTGCGGCAACTAGATGCGATGCCTGAATCTCCAAGTTTTCTCGGTATTTTGCCTTCCATAAAAAAACGCAGAACTTACCGACTCCCACTTATTGTTCACGATGCACCTGAATCAGGATCAGCAGAAGCATTCCGGGTTCTACAAGCAAAATTGCCATTTTTGAACCCGGGGACACCTTTGCAAACAATCCTCGTCACGAGCGCGATGCGCGGCGAAGGCAAAAGCACTACTGCCTCTAATCTCGCTGTTGCACTCGCACAAAGAGGAAATAAGGTCCTATTAATAGATGCGGATATGCGCAGGCCCACCCAACACAATATCTTTTCAACTGATGAACCTCTCGAATCTGAGCATACGGGCAACCTGCCTCGTTCTGAATCCACTGCGCTGAGCGTCGATAGTCGTAAGCCGGGATTGAGCGAAGCTCTCATCCACTTGAACTCCGAAAACGCAGAAGACATACTGCACACAACGATTAAACCGACGGGTATTCCTAATTTGCATTTGGTACCGAGTGGAACCGTTCCACCTAACCCAATCGAACTTCTCAACTCAGAAATGATGACACATTGGTTGGAACTTTCAAAATCAGAATATGATGTGATAGTCATCGATTCGCCGCCAATCCGCGCTGTGGCGGATCCCATGATTCTGGCAAACATGGTTGATGTTATTGTTTATGTCTTTGACATCACGAAAACTCGACGGGCTGACATTCTCACCGGTATACGTGATCTAACGGAAGCATTTCCAACGAAAGGAATCGGTGTGCTTTGCAATATGATTGATCCAAAACAGGCTAAATCCTACGGTTACTACAGTCGTCACCCTAACTGTGACGAACTCGTCAATGATAGTGAGGAAGCCTAACTTCTCGTAAGATGAAGCAAGAAGGTTATGCCCCGGGTTTTCCTAAGCTTGCAGGTGGACGTGATTTTCCGACAAATCCAGCGAGGACAATCATTGTTAAGATATAGGGCAAGCTATGGAGTAGCTGCACTGGTACATTCCATCGGTTTACGAACTCTAAAGCAGTTGTGAACCCAAAGAGGCAGCACGCTGCGATCCCGCTCAAAGGCCTCCAATTTCCGAAGATGACCGCTGCGATCGCGAGATAACCGCGCCCTGCAGTCATACCTTTGGTGAAATAGTGGACTTCTGATGCCAGAAAACAACCTCCAATCGCTGCTAAGATACCACTTATCAGAACGCCTAAGTATTGCCATTTTGCGCGGCTGAGACTCATCGATGCAAGTGCCGCAGTTGATTCACCTGCAGCCCGCAGCCGAAGCCCCCACGGTGTTTTAAAGAGGAAAATATGACTCACTACAGTCAGTACAGGTAACAGATAAACTAGAAAACTATAGGAACCGACAAGTGGGAATTCCCATTGTGGAAGTCCGCCTACCTGCTCAGGTATAGGTATAAGGAACTCCGTAATTCCTAATGCTAAAATGTTAATTGCTATTCCAGTGACGATTTGTTCTGCCCGAAAAGTAATAGTCGCAACGGCATGCAATAAGGCGAACCCAAACCCAAACGCCATGCCTACAAGCAGTCCAAGCCATGTTGAATCAGAAGCTTGGGTTCCCACAACGTAGCCAAATGCCCCGATGAGCATCATCCCTTCAAGGGCAAGGTTGATTACCCCGGCGCGTTCCGAGTAAATCCCGCCGAGCGTGGCAAACCCTAATGGCGTTGCCATTCGCAAAGTGCTTGGGATCAATTCAAAAATCATTTTTTCTTCCACGCAATTCTCTCTGTGCAAATCAACCAGATAATTAATAGGCCTTGTCCGGAAAGAAATAGGCCGCGCCGAATCTCTAACAAAATTTCGATATCTAAGGCGACCTTATTCAATAATCCGAAGAGCACAGCTGCCACCAAAATACCGGAAGGATTATTTCTCCCTAAAAGGGCAACGGCAATCCCGGTGAAACCCCACCCCGATGAGAAATTATCCAGAAACCGATAACGATATCCTAACACCTCAGCCACTCCGGCTAACCCTGCAACTGCTCCACTTAATGCCATTACCCACACTGTCACGGTTCGCGGATTTATTCCACCATAAACGGCAACATCCGGGGCGTTTCCAAACAATCGAAGTTCGTATCCCCAACGAGTGTATTTTAAGAAGACATAGCAGAACAGGACACATCCACAAGCAAATAAAAAACTCACATTTAGAGGATTGCTGCTCGGCAGAATAGGGAACAGAGATGCTAATCGTGGAAGCCGCGCTGCTTCGTAAATCTCCGGAGTTTGGGGAATCATTTGTCCGGGTTCTTGGTACACAGCTGTAACAAGATAATTCATAAGGGCAAACGCGACGAAATTCATCATGATGGTATTGATGACTTCATGCGCACCATATCTCGCTTTTAAGAGCCCCGGGACGGCACTCCATGCAGCACCAGCAACCATTGCACTTCCTATACAAAGAGGAATCAACAAAAAAGCAGGAAGCGGCAGGTACATGCCTACCCAGGCGGAAGCAAACGCAGCAACGTAGAGCTGCCCCTCACAACCGATGTTAAACAATCCACTCTTATAGGCAATAGCCACAGCGAGTCCTGTAAAGACAAGCGGGGTTGCGTTGAACAGCACATAACCAAAATCGTCAAGGCTTGAAAAAGCACTGACAAAGATGATGCTGTAGAACTCAAAGGGATCCTTTCCGCGTATCTGGAGTACAAGCCCACACAAAAGAAAAAAAACAGAGAAAGCGAGAAGAGGAGGCATGCAGTAATTAACAAACAGATTCTTGATTTGAGCCGTTCTATCCTGTAGCAGGGAAGCGAATGCTTTTGGGATATTCAAGATTTTTCAATTCTCTGTGAAACTTAGGTTTCTCTGGGTTGTCTGCAAGCAGGCAGCACTTGGCGATCGCTCCTACTTCTACAATAAGGAGTCGGAATTCACGGTTTCCACCTTATTGAAATTTGACAAAAATCTTCAAGACATGTTATTATGCCTAATGTTGGATCTATCCACAATACAACTCTTAAGTATAACATAGGCGCCAGATTAAAAACACTTTACGATTCGAGAAATTTAAGTTTATTCAGCTTTAGGTTTCTCTGGGTTGTCTGCAAGCAGGCAGCACTTGGCGATCGCTCCTACTTCTACAATAAGGAGTCGGAATTCACAGTTTCCATTTTACAGAAGAACTGTATGAAACCGTAAAAAAAGATACCGGAGGAGACTCCATAGAGATGCACAAAGAGAAATCGCCACATCTTAAGACTAGCCGAAGAGATATTCCCGCGATCTTAGGCGGACTACCTGTCTTTGAAACATCTTCTGAGGCCCCCTATCCGAAGTTAGACACATGGAAGCAAATCACAGAAGAAGAAGCCCAGATTGTTTATGACATGACTCTGCGGAACGAGCTTTCCGGCGCCTCTCCGACTGTTCACGAATTTGAACAAACCTGGCGTGAACGTCACCAAACTCGATTTGCTTTGAGCCTTACTAACGGCACAGCAGCATTACATAGTGCTATGTTTGGAGTCGGGGTTGGACCCGGAGATGAAGTCATCTGCCCGACGTACACCTGGGTAGGTTCAATCACACCGGCGCTAGCGCTGATGGCAACACCCGTTTTCTGCGAAGTGGATCCGAAAACACTACTCATTGACGTTGCTGATGTCCGGAGGCACATCACACCACGGACGAAAGCGATTGTGGCGGTCCATTTGTGGGGTAATGTGTGTGACATGGATGCCCTGATAGCACTCAGTCAGGAAACCGGGATAGCAGTCATTGAGGACTGCTCCCACGCGCACGGTGCATCTTACAAAGGTAGACAGTGCGGAAGCATCGGCAAGGTAGGCGCTTGGAGTTTACAAGGTAACAAGCCTGTCAGTGGCGGTGAGGGCGGAATGCTTGCAACTAATGATGTATCAATTTTTGAACGTGCATGTCTACTCGGTCAGGTCAATCGTTCCTTTAGTGCCATAAGCGAAGCTAGAGATGATGAATTGCGCTATCCACATCTACCACCGATGGGCTTAGGTATTAAATTTCGGGCCCATCCTCTTGCTATCGGCATCGCTTCTGTTCAACTGAAGAAACTTGATGAGCTCAACGCGAATCGCCGCGCCTATATCCAAGAAATCTCGGACGGATTGCAAGAGATTCCGGGCGTTTCTGCTGTCGAAACTTATGAAGGCACCGAATCAGCAGGATTCTACGGTTTGCCTATCCGCTATCATGCAGAGGAGATGAACGGACTTCCGGCCCCGGCCTTCGCAGAAGGACTTCAAAAAGAAGGGGTCTTGGCAAACAATAATCCTTATCCGCTCCTTGTTGGAGACGGTAGGCCGCTGTTTTCAGGCAGTTTCCCGACAAACAGCAATCCATGCCCACTTCTCCACACTTTACCTGTCTTCAGACACGGATTTGATATGTATATGCACAATCGCTGTCATCTCTGTACGGTTAATATAGGGGAGCAGTTTAAAACTTATGCAGCAGGAGATTTACCGATCACTGAACGGGCTTGTTCTCAACTCATATTTTTACCCTTATTGACGAAGCCGGTGGCGGGTGCCACATCAGGGATCCTGCATGCTATTCGCAAAGTTTCCTTACATAGCCATTTGATAAGTAATATATAACTGAAGTTAAGTACATAAAATGCCAAAAGAATTTTCAGCTCAAACTCGATCCAATAATATTGAAACTCTCCAGACTGAACCACTAGATGTCTTGGTTATTGGGGGCGGTATCGTCGGCGCGGGTGTAATTCGAGACCTTGCGCTGAATGGGAAAATCAGGGCAGGGTTAATTGAGAAAGGCGACTTTGCAAGTGGAACGAGCAGCGCGACATCGCAGCTTATCCACGGGGGGTTTCGCTACCTCTTGAAACGGGACATCGGTCTCGTTAGACAAGCCCGGAAAGAACGTGAGATCCTCCGGTACATCGCACCGAATCTTGTCAAGTCTATCCCTTTAGCAGTTCTCTGTTACAAAGGCGATCCATATCCGTTAGTTGGTATGCAACTCGCCTCACACTATTACAATTACCTTTCTCAAACAGATAGTGTGGAGAAATCGACAGCAATTCGCGACGCGCAAAAGATCCAAGACTTGATCGGGCCTATTGCGACGAGCACATTAAAAGGCTGTGTCATTCTATGGGATAGTACTGTTGATGATGCAAGATTAACCCTTGCGACACTCAAAGATGCACATCGACATGGTGCTGTTATCGTGAACTACGTCCGGTTTCTCGATTTTGTCGATCAACCGAGTCCCTCCAATAATGGAAAGCGTTTGTCCAAAATAATGGTTGAAGATGTTATTTCTAGGGAACGCTTCGAAATCTCTGCGCGAAAAATTGTATCAGCGACAGGGCCTTGGAGTGATCACGTGTGGCGTAAAGACCCAAGTTACGACGGGATCCCACGCCTTGTAACAAAGAATGCAAAAGGCATTCATCTCGTCTTACCTAGATGCGGAAAAGTAGACGACTCGGGGATGTACGGCTTAGTAGCCTTTACAAGATCGGAAAGACAGCACGGTGGCAAATCTCGCGTCATTTTTATTTTGCCCGGTGCTCACAATACCTCTATCGTCGGTACTACTGAAACGACACCAGAGGAAGGTTTACCGTCGGTCCGTCCATCAGCTGCTGAAGTAGCATACCTGCTTTCAGAGGTGCAGCGAATTTTTCCGGACAAAACACTCAATAACGACACTATCATCGCTGCTTATGCGGGCACACGTCCACTTGTTGCAGCGAATCCGTACCGTCGAGATTTTGCAAAAACTGAGTTCATTTCACGGGGGCACCTCATTACAGAAAGCCCAAGCGGGGTGATGTATCTATATGGTGGCAAACTCACTACACACAGACATATAGCAGAAGAAACAGTAAATCGACTTGCTCCAATTCTGAATGTTCCGCGACGTTGTAAAACCGCGACATCTCCGTTGCCCAATGCTGTAGGAGGCGTGTCAAGTTCAGGTCAGAATCGCGCGTTACCATCAAACCTTGACGCGGAACGCCTCATTAAACGATACGGAGAAGGGTATTTCGCCATTCAAGACTTCATAAGTGAAGACGCAACGCTTACTGAACCAATAACACCCGCTCTTCCGTTCATAAAAGCAGAACTTGTTTATGCCTATTGGGGCGAGATGGCGATGACATTGGACGATCTTCTCTGGCGACGCACCCGAATCGGTTGGACACCAGGTCAAGGGCTCAACATCGCCCCTCAAATCTCACAATTCTTAGGGAAAAAAAATAGCTGGGATCAAGCAAGAATTAAGGCAGAAGTAGACACATACCGGGAACACATCCGTTGGCTAAATTTCAATCTATAGACTCTCTGATTACGACAATGTATTTAATGACTTAGGACTTATCAATAAAGACTATCCACGTTTTATGAGATAAACTATAGACATTGCAAAAATACGAAGATACTATGGAAGTTTACCGTTGGGAAGACAGGAAATTTGGAAAACTGGAACCTTTACGTTTTGGGGCAGAACGTGATTTTGAGGACCTGCTCGAAAAAGATGCAACACTGGTCCTCGGTGAACCGCTTTGCGTCATCAGTAGACAACCACCACTGAGCACTTCAAAACAAAAAATCGACCTATTGGCACTAGATCGGCAAGGTAATTGTGTAATTATTGAGCTCAAACGAGGAAAACCGTCTCGAACAGCAATCACTCAGATTCTGGAATACGCAGCTGGAATTTCCCAGCTCTCCTACATAGAATTAGAGCAGCTCGCTTATCGATGGTGTCAACAACAGGGAAAAGAATTTTCTTCACTTACAGCCCTCCATAGTGAATTCTTTGAATGCGAATTGGGCAATATTCGGCGATCGGCATTCAATCAACACCAGCGATTAGTCCTCGTCTCGGAGGGGGTTGACACGCGGGTTTTGGAAGTCGCCGAATACCTACGAACGTTGGGAATTGATCTCACCTATATTTCCTATTTTTCTTACCACGCGCCCGATGAAATTTTAATCGCTACCGAAACGGTATTAGGAGGAACGCTTGTCAAGGAAGAAGAACGGGTTTATCGCACCACGGCACAGCAGTTCATGACTCTCTCGTTGTTCATTGAGACACTAGAAGGAAACGAGGCACTCTTACAGATTGTCCATGAATTTTTGGCGTATGTAGATACATGCGGAGCAACGTTTCGACCGCGTATCGCCAAACTCCGAATGACTATTGGTGGACGCTGGTGGCTTGACACTTATCCATCAAAAAGAGCGACTCATTTCCGCGTTGATGTTCATGGCGATTCTACGCCGCTCCAAATTGCTGAATGCAGAGCTAATTTGCCTAACGTGACAGTGAAGAATTTCGGTATCTCCTTCAATATTGCATCCAAGGCGGATCTTGTTTATGCCATCGAAATTTTTGAACGTGCTCGGAATTCTATCCTATCTTCCTCATAATAACAGCGGTAAATTCAATATAAAAGCAGGGGTTCCCTGGATTCCATTTTTCAAAGCTGTTATCGTGGACGGCTTCAAAAACATAGATTAAGTCGAAATGCCCCAAAAACCACCGTGAAATTTAATAGAGCGGTGTTCAAAGAGAAATAGTTAACAAATGAGCTGGCTCCGTTTTGGTCATCCAGAATTCCTCCATTTTCTATGGGCAGTCCCGTTTTTAACTCTATTTTTGCTCTTTGGACTATGCAAGAAACAGAAAGCGCTCCAGCGATTCTCCAGCGATGTCAACCCTGCGCCCTCACACCGCCATAAAGCTCAAGCGGGATTGCTCCTACTGAGTTATCTACTTGTAACACTCGCAATAGCGCGCCCACAATGGGGCTCGAAACCTGAACCCGTTGCGGAGAGATTGGACATCATGCTTGGACTGGATATTTCAACAAGTATGCTGGCAGAAAGTGAAACATCTATTCGGCGATTGACTCAGGCTAAAGAGATCATTTTCTCGCTCCTAGATGAACTCAAGGGAGACCGATTTGGTCTACTCTACTTCGCTGAAGTCAGCTTCGTGGTATGCCCTTTAACAAGCGATACGACTACACTCATAGAATTTTTAGAGGCAATCACGCCGAAGACACTTGCCCATAGCGGTACGCGAATCAGCAATGCCATCGAAGTGGCAACCGAGCGACTTATGTCGGATCAAAACGATTCTACAGCAACAGATGCTGATTTCGGCGGACAGAAAGTTCTGATTCTATTTACGGATGGGGAGGATCACGGGGAAGAAGCTACCTCAGCAGCAAAAGAGGCGAGGCAAGGAGGTGTGCATGTTTATTGTGTCGGAGTGGGTAATCCTGTTCAATCTGTCCCGATTCCGCTTCCGCCGGGTACAGAGGTAGAAACAACACCCTACAAACGCAATGCCAACGGACAACTTGTGCTAACAGTCTTAGATGAAACCTATCTCAAGGTAATTGCCAAAGCAGGGAATGGCAATTACTATCAGGCAACTGCTGGGATTACCGAGCTACGGTCAGACTTAGCACACCTCAAAAGACAGAAATTTAAAATCCGCAGAGGCAGCAAATATCAAGAACAATTCCAATACTTTGTAGCGTGTGCGTTAATTCTACTCATCTGTGAGATCCTATACTTTGTTGTAGTATGGTCTCACAAATTTCGCAGTTGATATTATACTATACCTTTTTGGACATTAAGCCCCCAGGACGAAAACGCATTAAGAGGATGAGGATAACTCCAAAAATAAGATAGCGGGCATTCCCAAATTGGTATGGGATAATGACCCCCGGTCTTAAAACTTCTCCCAAACATCCGAGAATCGCTGCACCTATCATCGCTCCTCTTATACTCCCCATACCACCGAGGACGACCATACAGAGAATCAGAATCGATTCCCAAAATTCAAAGAATGGGGCACTAATGTTAACTTGGAATTGTGCAACGAAGCCGCCCCCTAACCCCCCGATTGCCGCACTGACTGCAAACGCTAGAGCTTTGTAACGACTCAGGTTGATGCCCATACTCTCCGCGGCTTGTTCGTCTTCACGAATCGCCACCCAGGCCCTACCGACGCGTGAATGCTGCAGACGGTATGTAATGAAGATAACCAAGATCAGCAGGATAAGAATGTGGTAGTAGTGATGCCAATTCTGATTGAACACTTGCCCAAAAATGACAGGGGATGGAATGTCCCGAACAAACCCGTTCGGCCCGCCAATCAACCACTGTTCGTTTTTCACAATACGGAAAAGCAATTCGGCGAATCCGAAGGTAACAATTGCGAAATAATCACCTGTGAGTCGTAAAGTAGGTGCTCCACGTAACAGTCCCCATAATGCCCCGTTGACTACAGCGAGTGGCAAGGCAATCCAATAAGTCAACCCGAGTCTCGTCATCAACAGCCCGGCTGTATAGCCTCCGATAAGATAAAAACCGACATAGCCGAGATCAAGGAGTCCTGTAAATCCACACACGATATTCAGTCCGATAGCAAGAAGCATATAGAGATAGGCACGAGCAATAATCCGAAGCATATAATCTCCGCTGGGGAGACCTAGGTAAATATCCTGGTACGACAAAAAGAGGGTGACGGCATCTAGGCCATACATTAACAGCGGTAAAAAGCAGACAAATAAGCCAAGGGTAATGTTTTTAGGAGTCAATTGATTCTTCATGCTAAGCGCGATGTCCTGTTGATTTTCCAAACAGTCCGGAGGGACGGATAACAATTACCGCAATCATAATAATATAGGCAATTGCTAACCGATACCCTGAGGAGATGTATCCAGCCCCAAAAACTTCGGCTAACCCGATTATGATACCGCCGAGCATTGCCCCTGTGATGTTGCCTATACCACCCAGGACAGCTGCTGCAAAAGCAGCGACACCTTTATAGTAGCCCATTGTTGGTGTAACCACTTCACGTAAACCTACCATCACACCTGCAACCGCTCCTAAGGCGGAGCCGATAATAAATGTAATAGCGATAACTCGGTTTGTCCTGATCCCCATGAGATTCGCTGCCACGGGATTTTGGGCACACGCTCGCATTGCTTTACCTATCTTGGTCAGATAAATTAATCTGTTCAGAGTTATCATCAAAACAAGAGCTAATAAGATAATGAATACATCCCGATAAGGTAAAGCTGCACCACCGGGGAGCCCAAGTGCATTCTCACTGAGAAAGATAGTGGGAAGAATCTCGGAAGGAAACTGACGGGGACGGGCTGACCAAATCATGCGCGCGAGGTTTTGTAATGCAAGCGACATGCCGATTGCTGTAATCAACGCAGATAAACGGGGCGCGTTCCGAAGCGGTCGGTATGCTACCAAATCGATCAGCATGCCTAACATGCCGCATAAAATCATACTCAGCGGCAACGCTATCCAAAAAGGTATACCGAAAAGGGTTATCAGCATAAGCGCTATATAAGCACCGAACATGAAGATTTCGCCGTGAGCGAAATTAATCAGCTGGATAATACCATAAACCATGGTATAACCGACAGCGATGAGCGCGTAAATGCCGCCCAATACCAATCCATTAATAATCTGCTCCAAAAATTGCGCCATATTTTCCTTCAGGTATTAATTCTATAGAGAGATCTCAGTTGTCTAGTACCTTTACATTGCGATAAGCAGAAAACTCGTCTTCAGAAAGTTAATCTAACTCAAGTAGTTGTTGATCTGCTGCAACAAATTGCCCATTTTTGACAACTTTCACGTAAGCAGGTTTATTAACGGTATCTCCATTTATATCGAAATAGGTCAACCCTGTAACACCGGTGTAACCTTCTTCAGGTGTGTCCAAGGATGCTAAATGGTCCCGGATTGCTTTGCGATTATCTGCAACGGATGCTTCTGGACTATAGGTCTTCTCAAGAGCGTCCGCAATCATTCCGACAGCGTCGTAGGTCAACGCAGCCCAGGTATCGGGCGGCACACCGTGAAGAGCCTCAAAGGCGGCTGCCATCCGTTGTGCTTTTTCGTCCGTTGGTCCGAACGTGAAAGGCGTTGTTAGGTAAGTCCCCTCTCCTGCAGGGCCGGCAATTGTCAGGAAGTCTGGGGAGTCGACACCATCCGCGCCGAAAAACTGTGCAGTGATACCAGTCTCGCGCGCTTGTTTGACAATTAACCCCGCTTCGCTATAGAGTCCAGAGATGAAGATTACCTCCGGATTCTTGGCTTTAATACTAGTGAGCTGCGCCTTAAAATCGGTATTATCGCGATCGTAGGCTTCCGAAGCCACGAGATTCAGCCTTGTTTTTTTGGCTTCATCAACGAATGCGTCCCTTAAACCACGCCCATAATCATCATTCTCAAAAAAAACAGCAACAGATTGAATTTCTGTCATGACCTTATCAATATATTGTGCGATAAATTTCCCTTGGAAATCGTCTCGATACAGATTGCGGAAGGTCCAATCGCTGCCCTCACAAACATTTACATTCGTAGAACCGGGCGACAGCTCGACAATACCAGCGCGTTGGTAGATCGGTTTGCCAGCCAATGAACAGGAACTGTTGAAATGTCCAACGACGGCGAGGATCTGCAAGTTGTTGGCGATGCGCTCTGCGACGAGACTTGCCTCCGAATCTTTGCCAGCATCATCTTCAAAAAGCAGCGTCAAGGTCATGCCGTTGATTCCGCCAGTATCATTAATCTCTTTCCTTCGGAGTTCAGCGCCGCGTCTGATCATTTCGCCAAACGCCGCGTTACCACCAGTAAATGGAGCGGCAACAGCAACTTTTAATTCCTTGGTTTGAGGTTGACACCCCAAAGTGGGCATGAGTGCTATTACTAGTAACCCGAGAAGCCAATTTCGCATTTTAAGTATACTCCCTCTGTATTTGGGCAATTCTGCACGCTATCAATCCTCATCAAAGAATCGAGGGGATTCACCGTCCTGCTGCAGGATCTGCCTAAAATCAAGTTTAAATTCTAATCTATCCTCTTTACCGTCTGGATGGACTATCCGAACCCCAGGAACAACGATTCTAATATCTGTAGCGTCCTTGGGAAGCCGGTCGAAAATTAAAAGCCCGCTTCGTTTGGCCCCGGAGAACAACTTAGCAGTTTTAAAAATGCTGTCCTCTATCACCATTCGTTCCCACTCTAATGCCTCCGTATCTACATAGGATTGGTAGTGCCGATAATAGGAGTGGTAATTCGCAGAAGTATAAGCGGAGGCTGCATGCCAAGGATCGGCGCCCGATACATCAACATCCTCGTAGAGTACAGCAAAGTAATCGCCTGATAGATTCGCATACTGCGTACTCTTTGCATCAATGAGGACTGCTCTATCATCAACCAACACACGACGGTTCTGCCGATTATGGACTGTGATTCCGAACACCGTGTAGATAGGTTCAACGGCACCATTTCTTTCGACGATGAGATATGGATTCACTTTTGGGTCTTCAGTAAGAGCGAAGAGTTCTACCTCATCAAGTGGTTCGATCGTAACAGCAACCCCATTTTTCACGACGGTTGCAGTCCCAGTTTCTTGATCAATCTCTGCGTTAAAACGTTCTCCAATAGGTTCCATGTAGACATCAATCGAAGGGTGTGGTGCAGCAGCGCATCCAGCCGCGAGTACCCCGGTTAAGAATAGCAAAGCGATTCTAATCATATTCTGATATTGGAAATAGATTCTACCTTCTCTATGAATCATGAGTCTTCTCCTCCTATAGCAATTATATTCTATACATCATGAATTGTATTGTCAAGGTTTTTAGGCATAGCGCCACTTAATCGTCCCAGCTAACGGTTCTATGCGTACTAAAATTCCCATTTTAGGAGCGTGCCCCGGTGGTGCCACACCAGCATTCCCATTGCAGTACCAATTGCTGCCCCAGCCACAACGTCTGATGTATAATGTCGTCCCAAATAGATACGCGAGAAACCGACGAGTCCAGCGCCGATATAGAGGGGAATTCGCCATTTCGGATACTGATATCCCAAAATGGTTGCAACACTAAAAGTAATAGAAGCATGTCCTGACGGCATCGCCGGATTTCCCAAGGTTTCATCAAGCGGACGTTTCCTGCCTATTAATCTTTTCATGCCAAACGTTATGACTCCTGCTCCCATATATGCTGAAGCTAAAAGTTTTCCGGTTTCTCGATGTGAGTCATTTCCATATGCCATGAGGAGAATCGAGGCACCCATAACACCTCTATAATCTCCAAGATCCGAGATACCCGTCATGATTGTCCACAGCGACTCTTGGCGCGGTGGTGCGTCATAAATCCGATCAAAGAGCGTTTGATCCCAACGTGACAAGAGGTCTTCAGCATTCGCTTCTAACCCCGCTGTAAAGCAGCAAAAGATCGAAATACATATAAGACAGGTTTTAAGATACCCATATTCTACACGCCAATGATCCATTAGAGAAAGTTTACCTCGCCAGAGCCCTAGACATGAATTTCACGTCAGGGGTTACCACGGTGCCTGACGTTCAGGAAGTGGATCCACCGTCCACGCCATCCGATCTATGAGTCTTCCCTGCATTTCCAATTTAATAGATGCATAATCGGGAGAATCCCAAAGATTATTTGTTTCTTGGGGATCCGAGTTGAGGTCGTAGAGTTCTCCGTCTCCAGTTCCGTGAGCAACGACAATCTTATGGTGCCGGCTTCTCACCATTGTCGCATGCGCTGCGGGTTCACGATGCCAACCCATTGCGTTGTAATACTCACAATAGACATCATCACGGTGTGTACTTAACTCTTTTTTCCCATTGAGAAGTGACAAGAGGCTCTGCCCCTGAATGCCGGGATATCGTTCCATGTTACTCGCTTCAAGCAGGGTGGGTGCGATATCCACCAATTCCACGAATGCTTCTGAACGTGCCCCACTATTCAGTATTCCGGGGCCAGAGATAAGCAGCGGTACGCGGACAGCTGGATCATAGAAATAGGGCCCCTTGAGATAAATGCCGTGGTCACCGAGCATCTCGCCATGGTCGGACGTGAAAATAACAATAGTATTTTCACGTTGTCCGATCTCTTCTAGGAAGTTTAGCAGTCGCCCCACCTGTGTGTCAATGACATCTATCATCGCCCAATATGCGGCGCGTATCCACCGATGATCCGCATCGGTCATGTTTTTGTAAGGATAGCCGGACATTCCACCGTAGGCCCCAGCATGGTCGATCCGTTGCCATATCGGCTTATTTTCAAGCTCGCTGTCAACATAGTTTGGGAGTGGTATATCATCAAGCACATCACGGTAGCGCTCGAGTGCCTCGAGTGGCGGGTCAAATGCATGGTGTGGGTCGAACATATTGAGAGAAAAAAGCCACGGTCGTTCAAAACGTTTAGCACTTCTTATAAACGACATTGCCCGCTCGACACACCACGTCGTTTGGCTGTGTGCCTCTGATGGAATCACTTGGACGTATTCGGATTCTTGAAAGGGTCTTGTATCTCTATGCAGGTTTTTATCGCGTAACCACTGTGTATAGCCGTGGGCGAACCAAGCGTCATTTGGATCGTGGGACCAGAAAAACTGGTCGTAGCCATCATCAGTACGTGGCTCTGTTCCCTTGCAGACGTGTGGGTTGCAGGGCGCGAGGTGTAGTTTACCGGCTAAACCACACACGTACCCTGCATCATGGAACAGTTTCGTTACGAGTACCTCATCAGATGGAATTGCTTGTCCATTTTGTCTGCATCGTGTAGTACGCGGGTAACGTCCGGTGAGGAAGCTAGCACGACTCGGTGTGCAAACTGGACTTTGGGAATAGGCGTGTTCAAAAAGAACACCCTCTTGTGCGAGGCTGTTTAAATTCGGTGTATGGACAAAGCTGTTGCCATAACAACCTAAAGAATCAAAGCGTTGTTGGTCGCTACAAATCCAGAGGATATTCGGTTGGTTGCTCACGCCTTTTCCTTTTTCAGGTTTTGCCTCATTTGATAGACACACTGCTAGCACTATTATACTGGGCGCCGACGTACCAAATGAGAGATCAATCCCATCTCTTTTGATTTCATTTATTCTGCTTTATGGCAAATTTTAGAATTACCTGGATGCTCTGTCCCTGCACCCCTTTCCAGTAACGGATGGAGTCTGGTGCAGGGAACCATATGTCTAAAGAGTTTGGGAATCCAGCTCTATTTTGATGCTTTGAGCCTACCCCAAGTTGTCGTTAGTTTGCCTTGTGCCTCAACAGCGAGAAAATCTTCAAGGCCATCGTTCATAATAGCATTGACTTCTTCCTCTGTTAAACCGCGCTTCCATATATTCAGATCATCCATCAGTCCAGTGAAGGGTCTTTGGTTATCAATATTATACCCTACGCGTGCCCCATTGTCCCAGTCTGGGGCAATCCCTGTACCGACGAGTGCTTTTTGGTCACCGACATTCACACCGTTGATATAAAGCACAGCTTGTCCTGCTTCTCGGCTGAACGTGCCAGCGTAATGTATCCACTCATTGGCTTTATTTTTCCCTGCGCGGATATCGAATATCGTTGCGCCGCCAGGGCTCCGATTGAGCCATCGATAGTTTCCCTCGCCGCGAGCCTCCGGGTGGACGAGCCATGTATCATCGCCAGCCCGAGCATTAAAAAGCGCCATGTCAGCGATCGCTTCAACGTTAATCCATGCCACAATGCTCATTCCTTCGGTTGGGATATCTTCAGGCTTGATATTGGGTCCATCAAGATCAAGAAAACTGCCGGATACGAAATGGGCTGCCTTACCAAATTTCCCATCCTCAGATTGCGTGACTTTTCCATTAATGGCACCGTCATAACCACGTCCAGACTTTTCAACAACGGTGTCCCCATCAAAATCCTCATAATCGAAATACAGGACTAAATCCGGATCCATAACCTCGGCGGATGCAGACTGCACTTCAAATAGTGCCACTTCTGTCGTGTGCAGACAAAAAGCACACACCAAGGCCATGTATACAAAGCAGGAACGTAGTTTATAAGGTAATGTTGCAAATCGGAAATGCCGTTTCATTTTCAAAATCTCCTTTATACATATACACATATACGGGTTGTCAATTTATTTTTTTACAGAAATTAGTCTTCTGTGTTTTAAAGTCTACCACTTTTCTAGTCGCATCTGCAAACGGAAATGGAAAAATCTTGATTTTAACTCTCTTTTGCGTTAAACTAATTCAAGACTAGAAAAAGAAAGATAAAAAATAACGTGTTCCGATGGAGCGTAAGATTGCAAAGCATAGGAATTATTCCGGCGCGTTACGCCTCAAGCCGTTTTGAGGGAAAGCTGTTGGCAAATCTGCTGGGGAAGCCGATGGTCCAACATGTCTACGAAAGCGCGTGTCGTGCTAAAAGACTGAATGAAGTTATTGTCGCTACAGACAACCAACAAATATACGATGTGGTAACCAAATTCGGCGGGAACGCCCAAATGACGGGCCCGTGCGCCACTGGCACTGAGCGAGTTGCTGTTGTCACCGAACAATTAACATGTGATATTGTTGCTAACATCCAAGGTGATGAACCGCTGCTTGAACCTGTGCAGATTGACATAATGCTACAACCTTTCATTGACAGACCGGAAGTACAAGTCTGTACACTAAAACAGCGGATTGAAATAAGTAGAGACTACTCGGATGTTAACGTTGTTAAAGTTGTTACAAACCTCCAGGGCGACGCTCTATATTTTTCACGGGCATCTATGCCTGGAAGAATCGATGTAGAGGAAATACACAAATTTCCGGTATATCGACATGTAGGTTTGTATGCCTACCGCCGAGAGCAACTGCTTGCATTCACAAAGTGGAACGCCACGCCTTATGAACTTGCCGAGGGCTTAGAACAACTCCGCTTCTTAGAACACGGTGTCAATATTCATGTCGTCGAGACTGACATGCCCCTTATTGGGGTTGATGTTCCGGCAGATCTTGAGCGGGTGAAACAAATTTTAGGAACAGGATAAGGAGTAGACACCAAGGCAGGCAGAGAGGTAGGACGCTACATTGCAGACAGGAATTTGCGAACACTTTCCTAAAGACAATGGAGCAGATATACCAAAAAACAGTTTACATCCCGCCTCTTCCGGTGCAGCTACAGAAAAATGACAAGATATATTTTTGTTACAGGCGGGGTTATCTCAGGCATTGGTAAAGGGATTACAACCGCCTCCTTAGGTAGATTACTTATCAATCGGGGTTTCAAAGTTATCGTGGTTAAAATCGACCCGTATCTCAATGTAGACGCGGGGGTCATGAACCCCTTCCAACACGGTGAAGTCTTCGTCACTCATGACGGCGCGGAAACCGATCTCGATATCGGAAACTATGAACGGTTTTTGGGCATAGACCTTAACCAATATTCTAACTTCACAACTGGATCGATTTACAGTGAAGTAATTGCGAAAGAGCGCCGTGGGGATTACCTTGGGCAAACAGTGCAGCTGATCCCGCACATTACCGACGAAATCAAACGCCGTATCTATGAGATCGGTAAAGATAACGAAGCCGATATCGTGATTACCGAAATAGGTGGCACCATCGGTGACTTTGAAATGCCTCCTTTCGTTGAAGCTATTCGACAAATGGCGGTCGAGGTAGGTCGTCAGAACACGATGTTCCTACATGTATCCCTCATTTACACTTCACCTAATGGCGAAAGCAAGAGCAAACCAACCCAACATAGCATCCGAAAATTCCAAGAACTTGGGGTTCAACCCGACTTGTTGCTGTGCCGAACTAGCCAGCCGCTAGCGGAGACTTTTCGTCAGAAGATCGCCCTTCTTTGTGGTATCAGTGAAGAATACATTTTTCAGGGTCTTGATACAAAGTGCATTGATGAAATCCCGCTTAATTTTGAACGGCAAGGTATGGGACATCTCGTTTTAAAACGGCTTGGGCTTGAAACACGCCCACCGATGGACGCTGAGTGGTCTACAATGGTAGAAAAACTGAAAAATCCGAAACACGAAGCCCGAATTGCTGTTGTTGGAAAATATACAACCGGCAGCGACGCTTATATTAGTGTCCGAGAAGCTCTTAAGCATGGTGGGATTGCCAATGAAGCCGCCGTTGAGATTGAATGGATAGACGCTGAAGCACTCACAGAACATCCCAACCTGGATAGCGTTTTTGAGAACGTTGATGGGATTTTGGTCCCCGGAGGATTCGGGTGTCGCGGGATTGAAGGGATGATCGTCACAGCGCGATACGCTCGTGAAAATCGAATCCCATATTTTGGATTATGTCTCGGCATGCAGTGCCTCGTAATTGAGTTTGCAAGGCACGTCGCAGATATAAAAGCAGCAAACAGCACAGAGGCAGATCCAGAAACACCGGAGCCTGTCATAGATTTAATGCTTGAGCAACGCGCGATCGCCGACCTGGGGTCGACAATGCGCCTCGGAATTTACCCGTGTGCCCTTAAAGAAAACACCCAAAGCTATAACGCTTATCAACAACCAATTATTGTAGAACGACACCGCCATCGCTACGAACTTAATAATACATACCGCTCACAATTGGAAACAGCTGGACTCTGTTTTAGTGGACTGTCGCCCGACGAGAGCCTCGTCGAAATCGCAGAGGTGATCGATCATCCGTGGATGCTAGGTTCACAATTCCACCCTGAATTTCAATCAAAACCTCTTGCCCCACATCCACTTTTCCGAGAATTCATCGCGGCGGTGCTTCGGTATCAGCAGCAATCAAAGGAATGTACTGCTTCTTGAAAAAGCAAAATTTATCCTAAGAGACTAGAACCATTAAGGGTACAAGATCCACATTTGAAACCCAAGACGAGTATTAGCCTGCTAAATCGAATGTGGATGCAAACCTCAAATTTGAAACTACCGATAACCATTAAATATAGTAAGGTTTAGCATTAATTGGACAGGCTGCATCGATGCTTTTCCCAGGAGGCACTTTCCTGCAAAGGGTGGAAACTCCGATATAGGAAACCTCGCCTACCGCTGGGCGAAAGCATCTATACTTTAGTATAAATTATAAAGCGGAGAACATTCATGAATAACACCTTTACAGTTCATTCCGGAGCATGGTATGGGGATAAAACGTTGAATTTGAACTTCCCAGGGAGCTGGGAGGTTGAGATATTGGGGCCGAAAGACGCACCTGCGCTCACTGATGCCCAAATCAAACAGGCTTTCGCCGAACCAATCGGCACCCTGCCAATTTCAGTACTCGCGAAAGGCAAGAAAAGCGCTGCTATTATTGTGGATGATCTCAGTCGGCCGACTCCGGCGGCAACGATCATACCGTTCTTGCTACATGAGCTAACCGCAGCGGGGATCCCAAAATCTGAGACCCGATTCGTTGTTGGAGGCGGATCCCACAGACCTTTGACGAACGAAGAAATCGCTAAAAAAATTGGAGCCGACGTTGCCGCAGAATATGAAGCAACCAGCCACGATTTTATGAGCGGGGACCTGCGCGCATTAGGAAATCTTGATAACGGTATGCCGATCTACCTGAATCGCGTCGTTGTAGATGCGGATTTCAAAATCTGTCTGGGGGGCATTTACCCACACGGCTCTGTCGGATTCGGCGGCGGCGCGAAATTGATCGTCCCCGGCATCGCAGGTTTCGCAACAATGTTCTATTTCCACTCCTTCTCGCCAAGTCGTGGACATGCCGTTATTGAAAGAAGAGACAGTGAACCTGATCATCGCGATTTTTCTGAGGCCGTGGCACGGATACTCGGTCTTGATGTAATTGCCAATGTTGTGCTTAACAAACGGCGTGACATCTGTGGTTTGTTTGTTGGTGATTTTGTGCAGGCGCATCGTAAAGGGGCACACTTCGCCTTGGAGACTTACGGCACCGAAATACCGGAAACAAGTCGAAAAGAGACAGACCTCGTTGTGCTAAACTGCTATCCGCTTGATAGCGACCCGATCCAGACAGGCAAAGCGCTCTGGGCAGCGCGTTATTTTGACAAGGCGTATAAGATAGCGCTTAACCCGGCAAGCGACGGTATCTGCTATCACGGGCTGTTTGAACAAATCGATTATGCCCGTTTCATACAACAGCGGTCGGAGCAGACCGAATCTGAGCTTCCTTCACCAGAACTTGGATCGCAAGATCAGCTGCACGTCTGGTCTGAACACTTTTCCGTGGATGATTTCTACAAGAAGCATCCAGGCGCACGCCTCTTCCGAGATCTCGATGAACTGATCAACCTGTTTGCTGAGAAACTTCCGCCAGACGCTAAGGTTGCTGTGCTGCCAGCGGCCGGAATTCAGGTTTTAGCGCAGGGACAATAGAATAATGGACGATTTTTCGACAGTAAGCCCTAAGAATCAGCAAAACCCACGCAAAGACATCTCCATCCTCCACAGTATCAACACCGCTCTCGGCAAAGTTGAGACGAGTTTGCTGTGCCTCATTGTGGCAATGATGCTTGCACTTGCAGTACTTAAAATCGTCTTGCGTTATGGGTTTCAAACAAGCCTGCTGTGGAGCGATATAATGCTTCAGCACATGACGCTCTGGTTGTGTTTTTTAGGTGCTGCGCTCGCTACTTGTGAGAAACGACACATCAGGATTGATGTCCTCAACCGAATTCTTCCCGAAAACATCACACGTTGGAGTAATTTGGCTGTTGACTGCCTCGCTTTGATTGTCGTTGGAATCTTGGCATACTATGGTTTTGATTTCCTCGGCGATGAACAGTCAAGTGAAGCTGTATTGATTGGCAACGTCCCGCTCTGGTGGGCAAAGAGCATTATCCCAGCTGGGTTTGTCCTTATCGGAATCCACTTAGCTCTTCAGATTTGCATCCGTTTAGCAAGTATTGAGCAGCCTCTAGATGTTAGCAACGGAGGACCGGGCTAATGGGGATAATAATCGGTATAGGATTGGTAGGCTTCGCGCTTTTCGGCGGCGCACTCTTCGCCCTATTAGCCGGGGCATCTATTATCGGTTACCTTACAGCAGGCGAACCGATTTCAACGATCCTTATCGACCTCAATCGGCTCACAAGAAATTCGACGATCCTAATTATTCCGCTCTTCACATTTGCCGGATATGTAATTGCTGAAGGGAACGCCCCGCAGCGATTGATCGCGTTCGCGCGGGCAAGTGTCGGCTGGCTGCCCGGTGGGGTTGCCGTGGTTGTTCTGGGCACTTGCGCCTTCTTCACAACTTTCACAGGCGCGTCGGGTGTAACGATTATCGCCCTCGGAGGGTTGTTATATCCGATTTTGCGTCAGAGTTACCCTGAAAGGTTTTCGCTCGGTTTGGTAACCGCGTCTGGAAGTATCGGACTTCTGTTTCCGCCGTGTGTGCCGCTTATTCTTTACGCGATTATCGCCCAGGTTCCTATTGAGAGGATGTTCCTCGCAGGTATTATTCCCGGTCTGCTTATTCTCGGTGTTCTGAGCCTTTACTGTTGCGGGTGGAGCGTTATCAAACGGACTGAGACAACCCCGTTCAATAAGGCCGTTTTCACCCGAACGCTGTGGGCTGTGAAATGGGAATTGTTGTTACCGCTTCTAGTGCTAGGCGGAATCATCTCAGGAAAAGTGACACTTGACGAAGCAGCCGCGCTAACGGTTATCTACGCCTGTATCGTGGAAATTGGCATCCACCGTTCTGTTTCCGTAAAAATCCTTCCGCGCATCGTCAAGGAGAGTATGCTGCTTGTGGGCGCAATTCTCATTATCCTCGGCACTGCGTTAGGATTAACAAACTATCTCATCACGCTCGATGTACCTACAATTGTCCTCGACTGGATTCAAGCAATAACAGAAAATCGTGTTGTTACACTCATCGGGCTCAATATCTTTCTTCTGATTGTCGGATGTTTGATGGACATTTTTTCGGCGGTTATTATCGTTGTGCCGTTGCTGCTGCCGATTGCTGAACAATTTGGGATCGACAAAGCACACCTGGGCATCATCGTCCTGACGAACCTCGAAATCGGTTACCTGACACCACCGGTCGGAATGAACCTATTCATCTCAAGTATGAAGTTTGAGCGGTCAATCGTTGTGCTCTACCGGTCAGTATTTCTGTTTATTGTGTTGTTACTGATAGCGTTGGTGCTGGTGACCTACATTCCAGATTTGAGTCTCTGGCTGCCGCGGACTTTAGGAAAAATACCGGAACCGCTTCTTTAGAAGTGAATGTGGGGGTTTACAAAAGGCTAGAAGGACAAAAATAAAAAGTCTGATTCAATTGGTGTTAGCGTTGTTACCTGAAACCCCAAACGGATACTCGATGAACACGGGGGCGCGTTGAAATTGAAAACGTTCAGTGTGAAGGGACGACAGTTTTGATGTAGTTGCCGGTGCAGGGTTGAATGTTGGTATAAAGTTTGGTGCCTGTTTATGTTGTGCTACGGGCCCTCTCCTAAGTCGGACGTAGGAATTATAGTTCACACGCTTGGCATCTATTGTGCCGTCGGAAATCGGAGTTTCCTCCTGCAGGCAGTAGATAAGAGGGGCGTGGTAGCTGTCAGCAGAAGCCTACCTGCCCATCATGCCCTGAGAGTATATTTTTCACATATCAGATGTTAACCAATAAAGGATTCAAGGGGATACAGACCTCGCACAACGAAAACCGAGGAAGTCGTAGATCGCGAAGGACGGCGTAACGTAGTCGCGGCTGGCGACCCGCACGACCTGCGCTGTATTGATCCAGGAGCCGCCACGCAACACGCGGGACGAATCAACACCTGTATATTTATCTAATAACCGCTTAATGTCGGGTGCACCTGACAGCGGATTAGAGACTGGGGAAATAGTATAGAAGTTCCCATTATACACATCCAGACACCACTCCCAGACATTCCCCGCCATATCATAGAGACCATACCCATTCGCTGGATACGCACCCACTGCAGTCGTCCCACCGACAATTCTGCCGTAGTTCGCCTGTGTGCTGCTAATCGTGTTTCCCCAGGGATACTTCAGCCCCGACCTGCCGCCGCGTGCGGCTTTCTCCCACTCCGCCTCTGTAGGCAGCCGTTTGCCTGCCCACTTCGCATATGCCACAGCAGCATACCAACCCACCTCAACAGCAGGATGATTCGCCTTGCCCGCAGGGTAGTTGTTATCATCATCCCAATAATGTAGGTAGTACCCATTGTGTAAGTTGCGTGGAATCCGGCTCTTCTGCCACTGTGGGTTCGCCAACACAAACCGCTGGAAGTCCGCATTCGTCACTTCATGCGTGTCTATGTAGAAGGCATCCACATGGACGGTATGAATGGGCCGCTCATTCGTGTGAGAGTCTGCATCGTTGCTGCCCATCTCAAACTCGCCCGCAGGGATCAACACCATGCCCGCAGGAGCGGTGTCCTCCCGAGTTCCGTTATCTGTCTCTTCCGCTTGGAGGCAGCTACAGAGAGCGACACTCAGTAAAGCAACAATCGTCAACTTCCATTTAGACATGTTTCACCTCGTTTCATGCGTTGATTGTTAGATTGTCCACACCTGACATAGCGGGAGTGGTGTAAAATAGAGTTAAGTTACACAACCCAGCAGGTTATGCAACAAGGCACTGCCGTCGCCTTACCGTTATGATTATTATAGCAGACTTGGCATCTATGCAGGCAGCATGTCAGCAGTAGATAAGAGGGGCGTGGTAGCTGTCAGCAGAAGCCTACCTGCCCATCATGCCCTGAGAGTATATTTTTCACATATCAGATGTTAACCAATAAAGGATTCAAGGGGATACAGACCTCGCACAACGAAAACCGAGGAAGTCGTAGATCGCGAAGGACGGCGTAACGTAGTCGCGGCTGGCGACCCGCACGACCTGCGCTGTATTGATCCAGGAGCCGCCACGCAACACGCGGGACGAATCAACACCTGTATATTTATCTAATAACCGCTTAATGTCGGGTGCACCTGACAGCGGATTAGAGACTGGGGAAATAGTATAGAAGTTCCCATTATACACATCCAGACACCACTCCCAGACATTCCCCGCCATATCATAGAGACCATACCCATTCGCTGGATACGCACCCACTGCAGTCGTCCCACCGACAATTCTGCCGTAGTTCGCCTGTGTGCTGCTAATCGTGTTTCCCCAGGGATACTTCAGCCCCGACCTGCCGCCGCGTGCGGCTTTCTCCCACTCCGCCTCTGTAGGCAGCCGTTTGCCTGCCCACTTCGCATACGCCACAGCAGCATACCAACTCACATTCACCACGGGATGGTTCGCCTTGCCCGCAGGATAGTTGTTATCATCATCCCAATCATATAGGTAGTACCCATTGTGTAAGTTGTCCGGAATCCGGCTCTTCTGCCACTGCGGGTTTGCCAACACAAAACGCTGGAAGTCCAAATTCGTCACTTCATGTGTGTCCATATAAAACGCATCCACATAGACGGTATGAACCGGCTGCTCATCCGGGGCCGGGAAAGAATCCGCGTCGTTGCTGCCCATCTGAAACTCGCCCGCAGGGATCAACACCATGCTCGCAGGAGCGGTGTCCTCCCGAGTTCCGTTATCTGTCTCTTTTGCTTGGAGGCAGCTACAGAGAGCGACACTCAGTAAAGCAACAATCGTCAATTTCCATTTAGACATGTTTCACCTCATTTCATGCGTTGATTGTTAGGGTGCCCACACCTGCATAGCGGGAGTGGCGTAAAATGGAGTTAAGTTACACAACTCAGCAGGTTATGCTACAAGGCACTGCCGTCGCCCCACCGCTATGACTATTATAGCATACTTGGCATCTATTGTGCCGTCGGAAATCGGAGTTTCCTCCTGCAGGCAGTAGATAAGTGGGGCGTGATAGCTGTCAGCAGAAGCCTACCTGCTACCACGCCCCGGATTGTATCTTTGGCTCATCTCCACAAAACGGAGAGGAACACAGGGCCCAAGCCTTGGACTCTTCACGGGTGCACGCTTGATAGGACCCAGCTACATCCGAGGCCTATCAACTCTGGCAATCTGGTCCGAACGACTTATCATCATCACAGACCTTTCAAAGGGTCTTCGCACAACGAAAACCGTTGTTGTTGTTCGTGTTCGTTGGCGTATTGTTGTTGCGGTTGGCGACCCGCACGTTCTGTGCTGTATTGTTCCAGGAGCCGCCACGCAACACGCGGGACGTTCGGCTTGAAACCTCGAGTGCCTCACGCCTAACAGGCGGGAAGCAACACGGCTTTGAGAATAGGTATGTCAGGACCTCCGAAAAATAGTATCAGAGAAAAGAGAACGGCGCAGCCCATATGTGTCCGCATGCTGAACGTGCCCAAGCCAGCTCTGCACCGAGTGGTTGACATCCGCCCACGATATCTCCCCAGCACTATAGGCATCTCTCAAGCCGCACAACCGCCGCCGTGCACGTCTCACCGAAGACGGGCGGAGCCGACGATGCGTCGGGAAAACCTGATACCCCAAAAAATCTGTCCCCGCTTTCACCGGAAACACTTGGCACTTGTGCTTATGGAGCTTCAACCGCAGCTGAGACAGGTAGGCGGCCATCTCCGCTTTTACCCAATGGAGCCGCGCCTTGTCTCTATCAAGCACCACAAAATCGTCTACATAACGGATATAGTAGCGACACTTCAAGTCTTCTTTGACAAAATGGTCGAACCCGTTGAGATGGATATTCGCGAAAAACTGGCTCGTCAAGTTACCGATCGGGATGCCGCGGTTTCTATGGAGCGAGGTCAGCAGATCATCGCCTTCAAAGTATTCACGCACCGGCTCTTGCGGGTTGCTCCGGTCGACAATCAGATCCATCAACGCTAACACTTTTGGGTCCCGGATCTTTCGGCGGAAGCGCGACTTGAGGATGCCGTGGTCAATAGAGGGAAAATACTTCTTGATGTCGCACTTCAGCACATACGTATTCTTACGACTGAACGCAGTGAACCGGTCCACCGCCTTATGCGTTCCCTTGCCCTTTCGGCAGGCATAGGTATCGAAGATGAACGTCCGGTCGAAGAGCGGCTCGATCACATTACACAAGGCGTGATGCACCACCCTATCACGATACGGGGCAGCACTGATCTTGCGAGGTTTCGGCTCGTAGATAGAGAACTCCCGATATTCACCGGGGCGATACGTCTGTGTTTGCAGCTCCTCTTGGAGCTGATACAGCTCTTTTTCCAAGTGGAAGTTGAAGCGGGCGATGTCCGCCCGAAAACGTTTGCCACGTTGCGCCTTCTGAGCCGCCTCGTAGAGGTTCAGATAAGAGCAGATTTTTTCAAAGAGTCGGTTGTGCGTTTTCATGATGCAGTAGATTGGCTGCGTATCCAGCCTCCTATCAGTTTGCCGACTTCATTGACCTCTTGAGAGATGTAGGCATACTGTTTTGTAGAGAGGAGATTGAAGTCATGAGATAAACGGATGAGATACCGGAGTTTCTCCAACTGCACGTTGGCTCTCTGAAGTAAATGTAACCGTTTTCGCGTATAGGTGGCTTCGATGAGCACGTCGAGGGTGTCCAAGGCGAGAGTGATGGTTCTATCGCCGAGGGTGAACTTTTGGGAGCGCGGAAATCTTTCGACGCGTCCGAGGAGCCACATAATCACATCGTAGAGTTTAGGGACGGCTTGAACTGTGGAAGCTGGCATTTTGAGAATCTATTCAATCGGTAATTATCAGTTAAGTAAAGTGTTGGTTTTGGGCCGCCCACGCCTGCATAGCAGGCGTGGGGTATAATATGTTAAGTAGTAAAGACTCAGGGCGATACAGACCTCGCACAACGAAAACCGAGGAAGCTGTTCGCGCCCGCCGGCGAATAGCCGTTGCGGTAGGCGACCCGCACGGACTGAGCCGTAGCGCGCCAGGAGCCGCCACGCTCCACGCGGGATGACTTTATTTGTGTATAGTTATCTAATATCAGGTCTACATTGGATAGCGTGTTCACGTCTGACAACGGATTGCGAGAAGGCGAACTAAAATAGTAGTCCTTGTTATACGCATCCAGACACCACTCCCAGACATTCCCCGCCATATCATACAGACCATACCCATTCGCAGCATACGCACCCACTGCCGTCGTATCATTGACATTTCCGCCGTAGTTCGCCTGTGTGCTGCTAATCGTGTTTCCCCACGGATACTTTAGCCCCGACTTGCCGCCGCGTGCAGCTTTCTCCCACTCCGCCTCCGTCGGCAGCCGTTTGCCCTTCCATTTCGCATACCCCACCGCAGCATACCAACTCACATACACCACGGGATGGTTCGCCTTGCCCGCAGGATAGTTGTTGTCATCATCCCAACGAGATAGGTAGGTTCCATTGTGCAAGTTGTCCGGAATACGGCTCTTCTGCCACTGCGGGTTCGCCAACACAAAACGCTTGAAGTCCAAATTCGTCACTTCATGCATGTCCATATAAAACGCATCCACGTAGACAGTATGAACGGGCTGCTCATCCGTGCCAGATTCCGCATCGTTGCTGCCCATCTGAAACTCACCCGCAGGGATCAATACCATGCCCTCGGGCGGAGGTGGATCCGGCGGAGTGACAATAGGCACAGTAGTGGTAGTAGGGGTAGTAGTAGGGGGAGGCGTACCATCAGAACCACCACCATTGCCAGCAACAGGCGGATCCACAACAGTGCCAGTGTCCGGCGCCTCCGGCACTGCAGATACCCAACTAGACGTGATAGTCACTACAGAACGACCCGGATACTTCATAAAACCATCCTCGCGAACAAAACCAGCACGAGGACGATTCACATAACTCAAATCAGACAACTTCACAGCCGCACTCAGCTCATCCGAGACTATCATAAACGAACGAAGCGGATGAATCCAAAAATCAAACGTCAACGTGCCACTCTTCGGTTTTATCGCCTCACCCGAACGCGAGATATGGAAGTAGATGCTGTTATCTGACCACGAATAAAACTTACGCGTCTCACCCGGCGACAGACGATAATACCCGCGCGTCCGAAACCCGCTCGGAATGCCCGCCTTCGCAGGCCGCCACGTCGAATGGATCACATACAAACTCTCATTGGTCTGATTCGTTACAGGGTTCGCCTTCCATTGCGCCGCTGCTAACTGAGCAACCGAAAACATCAGCACCGCAACAGTTAACAGAACAAACATTGTCCTTCTCATTTCAATTCTCCTTTATTCTTTAGGTTTAATATACGGCACAACCTAACAGGGTAGGCTACAAGTAAATCCTTTGTGTGCTTGTAGCATAGACTGACAGTCTGTGCCTCTTTTTAATATGATACAATGCACAACCTAATAGGTTATGCTACAGCTGATTACTTCACTATTAACATTTTACGCGTCGCACGGAAAGAACCCGCCTCAAGCGTATAGAAATAGACACCGCTCGAAACCCGCTCGCCCGAATCGTTGCGACCGTCCCAATACACCGACCGAGACTTGCTACGGTAAACACCGGGCACCTGATGCCCTAAGCCCAACGTCCGTACCAGGCTGCCATCCGTTGAATAGATGGATACACTGACCTCAGCAGCCTCGGACAGCTCATACGGAATCCACGTCTCTGGGTTGAACGGGTTCGGGTAGTTCGGCAGCAATGCTGATTGCCGCGGTGCCGCTATGTTTTTCTCAGACAGCAAACGCGCACTCCTTTCCAATGCGGCTTGTCTGGCGCGCACAACGGCGGGCTCCGATTCGCCCGGTTCAGTCGGCATCGCATCGGGTTCAATGATAAGCCGCAGGTCTACTTCTACTTGCAGTGTAGCCGAGGGGTTCTCAGCGGGCGATTGTGCCTTGCTCCAGGCGTGCAGGGCGTAGCCGCAGGCGCCGATAGCGAGCAGGGCAATCATCAGTTTCGGGATTGTCACATACGTTTTCATCGGAAAATACTCCTTTTTTGTATAGGCAGGGATGTTTGTCTGACTCAATTGCGGATGACCGCAGATGTCCTGAAGCTCCCTGCCAGTAGCGGCATCAGGACAATACGTTTTGGTGCCCCCGGGTGAGGCGGATATAATCACATCCAACCGACATATCTAATACCCGCTACATTCCCACTTGTATGGGCATGTTTTTTTATTCTCTTGGAATCATACTAAAGGCCTTCGAGACCAAAAGCCGTTACGCCCCCGCGTGTCGATATGGACATAAGTGGCATAGCGACCAATCCCGCCATTGAATTGAAATTCGCAACCGCCGTTATTTTCACGCTCGTTCAGAGGCATATATGGAACGTTACCAGCTGGGACCTCAACTCGAGTGCGATTGCACTCAATAGCGACTGGAGATGTGAACCATTGACCTTGCCATTGTCTTAAAATCTCACATGTTCTTTCCGAGGAAACTCCCTCGGCGCAAAAGTCGGCAGCAGAAAATGCTTGATGCTGGCTACGGGGACGTCCTTTTTTTAGATGATTGTAAGCTGGAGCTCGGTACACTGAAGTCAGGTGAATCGGCACATCGAGATCGGCGCGCAGCCGATCCAGAATGAGAATCGTCGGAACAATATTTCCCCACATATTGCGTGGGGGAATTTCATTCAGTTCTTCTCCAGTTCCGATTAGCAATTCATTTGCTTGAAAGTGCTGCAGTTCAAGCGTGGCAATAAAGTTATTAAAATCATTAAAATCATTCATAGAGAGGTATCATCCTGCTGTTATTTTTCTTAAGATTAATTATTTGGCATCAGTAGATTCTCTGCCAATAGGTGTCTCATCACTGTTAATGTTGTCACCGCTGCTATTAGCGTTCTTTTTAGGCATAACACTGCCATTTCGTTGGGTCATCGTTTTCGTCAGGGTATCTAGGCTAAAATTGGCAGTGAAACTGAAAAAAATCCCGGGTCTTAGCTGCCCCACATTCCTGACAATCCCCCCTAAGGTGTAGGCTAATGTGTATTTCTCGGATCTAAAGAGGAGACTGGGCCCGATCGTCACTTGCAGGTTTTCGGTGAGATTTGGCCCGCTGAGCCCCACGCCGCCGCTCAGGGCGAAACCTGCCATAACGCCCTTGTTGCGGAGAAGGGGCCAGGTCAACAACGGAACATGCGCCAATCCGCCGGGATACTGTACGTCATCCCATTTCTTGTCCTCATGCCGCACCTTACTGAGAAAAACACCTGTTGTGAATAGGATACCGCTTAATTCTGTTCCAGATATTTTTCCCGCCTCTGTTTTCTCATCGACCTTTTTCTCTTCCAGAGCGATAGCTCCGGGGTGAAAGTTCGGCAAACAACAGACAATGCCTAATAGGATAACGATTTTCGCCGGAAGTTTCGTCATGTTATAACTCCTTCTAAGTTGTGAGACCAAGGACCTCACTTGTAGCAGTATCGTAATGTCCTTGTCTTCAGGACCTGCTAAATCTGCGTAAGTCCCATTATTGATATGCTATTCACAGTTTGCATCTTACCTTAGATTTTGTGCATCTACCAGCAATCAACAAGAACGAGAAGGCTATGTCCAAATCATGCCCGGGATCCGGTAGTACATTATTCATTTCATACTCCTTATTTTTTACGGTTAACGATCACAGTGATTATCCCGACGCAACAACAAAAATAGCCTGCAACGTGCAAGGCACGAGCAGGCGCAAAAAAACCACGACAGCAGCAAACGCCGACGCAGCTTGGTGAACAAATATATAAACTAAAACACTTAACTTATGTAGATATGGGGGGGGTAAGTGAATGTTAACTCAAAGTTAACATTACAACACAGATCAACGAAACGCACGCAGCACACACGTCGCAGAAGAACAACCGACGCGCATCTACTCATGTCCATGTCTATATGAAAGCTTCCCATCGTTCCTACCCCTATATCAAATACCGAAATTATTGATAAACCAATTACACAATATTAATTATACACCTATTTCGATGTTCTGTCAAATTAATTAATTATACCCCTATTTCAGTCTTTTGTCAACTTTTTTCAAAATAAATATCAAGTTTGCGTTCCATATGCGTTCCGTATATGATGATTTTCTAGTTTTTAGTTGCTTTATTTTAGCGACTGCCTCTGCCGGTTATGGTTGGACGATCCGTTGTTGCTTGAGGGTCTCTATATCTGCTGCCAGTGCCTCAATCTGCTTTTCGAAGATACGTTCTTTTCTCATGCGCCACATCATGATCACCTGTGGCAGCCCTATGACAACCCCTATTATTAC
Organism: Candidatus Poribacteria bacterium; assembly: GCA_964291315.2. GTDB lineage: Bacteria > Poribacteria > WGA-4E > WGA-4E > WGA-3G > WGA-3G. The sequence goes on from OZ219752.1 coordinate 37,832, forward strand.
CATCAGCCACGTCATCATTTTTTCTATACCACCGATGCGCGCTTCTACACCGTCTATGCGTCCATTTACAGCGTCTATGCGTCCATTGAGGGCAGCGACTTGAGTCTTTAGGGTCAAGATGTCGGCTCTTATCGGCTTCAGCTCCGCGTTGAGCTCCTCTTTGATGATCAACCGGATCTTATTCAGATCAGCATCCGTTAACTCACAGAACACAGGCGAGGCAAGCACAAAAAAGAACACACAGATTACAAATACCTTTTCCATCACGCACTCCTCCGGCGAATATTTTTGGTTATCTGTGCCTCTGAAACGCTTGCAATATAAGCCGTCCGACTATGCAAAAGCTCTCTATCCAACAAAGAACATATCAATAATTATCAAGCACACATTTTAATACAATATTAATTATACATCTATTTCGATGTTCTGTCAACTTTTTTCAAAAAAAGTCGAACCGCCTATCGAGAGGATAGCAAATATTATACTCGTAATTTGATTTGTGGAATGCTGCCACATCGGACCTGGGGGGTGTCCTCTCCGCAGAGGACATCCCTGGTGCGATGCGATAGATTCTCTATCGCCCAATGTCCCATGTCGGCATCGGGGCGTTCTTGTAGGTATGCAGAGAAATTTGGAAATTAAATCAATTGCTTTTTTTTGCGTCTGCCGACAGCGAATTCGCGGTTGCCTCAGTCGAAGTACTTTGCGTGGCTTCCTTAGTAATTGTAGCGTATTGCGGTCTCCTTTTAGAGGGCTGTGTTTGATGTACCTTCGGTCGCGGTCGAAACTGCGGAATTCGGTTTGGCGGTTCATAAGCGCCGTGTATCGGGCGCTGTCCTACCGAATAATCAACGGTATCTCTTTCGGCTTCAACGGGTTGGACTTTCATAAAATCATATCTCCCATTTGCTGGTTCAGCTTGTCTTGGACTTTCCTGCGGTGTCGGTGCGTCAAAAGAAAATCGTCCTTTAGCATCTGCGAACCGACCAAATACCACTCGCGATACTGTTCAAATGTAATCTTGAAGGGTTCTAGTGGAAAATCTGGATTGACTTCCATTTCATAGATGAATCGTTCTAAATTGAGACGTAAACTCTTAAAATATTGCGCGTTGTGGCTCAAATCAGATATGCGATCCGAAATTTTAAGGATGACATGCAGCAGGCCTAAGAGTGCAGCGCATCCTGCTATAGCGAGCCACACCATTTTTCCAGTCGGTGATCCCCATAACATCCATCCGACCATAACTGAAGCAATTGTCGTGACAGTCACGATGTTTTTGATAAACCCGTCTATCGGTCTCCATTTGTGGAGTACGGAGGTCATAAGACTTTCAGCGTAAGCGATACGGTAGAAGGTTTCAAGTGTTGTCTGCCACAAGAGGTCTTTCTGATATTTTTCAACATTTCGATCCATAAGCGGAGCTCCTTACACGCCGGCATAGAAAGAAGGGCGTGAACTTTCGATTAGACTCTATTAAGATTCAAGTACCTTACATGAGAATCTAACGTAAGAATTGAAATTGAGTGACAAATTCTTTTCCGTGAAGGTATAGAATTTATAATTACGAATTACTTGATAAGGCCCCGGGAGTCTGTTACACGCGATGCAGCTTTAGGTTCAGCGTAGCAACTACAAAGATTATCAACTCAACGTTTCAGTCCATTCGTTGACAACGCGTGCCATCTCTACAAAAACGTCTTCTGTAGATTTACGTGAGCGTTTGAGAATTTTGAACCCGTGGTCTGCTGTGTCCAATAGATGTAAGGTCGCTTTGCCGCTGAGTTTTTCGCAGACCGGCTTTAATAGATCAAGGACTGCCAATTTATCCCGAGTTCCTGACAGGAATAGCATCGGCACAGTAACATCGGTGAGGTGCTGCGCCCGTTCTGTGCCCTCTCTCCCGGCAGGACGCAACGGAAATGCAAAAAATACGAGCCCTTTGACGTGCTCAATCGGTGCCTGTGCCGCGGACATTGAGGACATACGTCCACTATAGGAATGTCCACCGATGAGGATAGATAAATCGCCAGCGGTTTTATGTGCAGCGGCAGCAGCAGATCGAACAGTTTGGAGTGCAACTGCCTCCGATTCCCTACCGCCGCCACCGCGCTCCATGTAGGGAAACTGGTAACGGAACGTTGCAATGCCTCTATCTGCTAATCGTTCTGCGATGGTTTGGAGGGTTAAGTGGCGCATGTTCGTGCTTGCGCCATGCCCGAGGACAAGCAGCCATTTCGCGTTATCGGGTCGCATCAATATGGCGGAAACTTCTCCCTTTTCTGCGGTTGCGATGAATTTAGATTCGATCGTTTCGTAACTCATTTTTTATACCTTTGTTTAAAATAATATTAACGGATCCATTGAGATCTATTGCAGACACCGTTGCACGATGTTTCGATAGGTATCCAAGGCCGGTGTGTCCAATCCTTTCACTTTTGCCAGATCATCGCATTCCCGTAAAACAAGCCCGTCCTCAAAATAGGGAATCTGTTCAAACGCCTCTCGTTCTTCCTCTGTCATAGTACCCCCTTGAAGCTCAAGACTCTTTTTTGAAGCGTTGGATAGTCCATCCCAATAAGAAGGAACAGTTGTACACAGGTACCTTTTTGCTGGAACATGCAGTCGGATCGGGGTTGTGACGGATTCTGGGAAAAAGGGTTCCAAGTACTTCGCGCCAACCTCTTCATGATTCAGGTCGGTATTTAAGAAGGTGCCACGTGCATTGTGTTCGTCTAAAATTATATGTCCGATGTCGTGAAGCAATGCCCCCGTAATCAGTGTAGGGCTTGCCTCTCTCTGCTGCACAAGGGCAGCACATTGGAGGGCATGCTCTAGTTGTGTCACTACCTCATCATAGAAAGAGTGTCCATGCTTTTCCATGTACATGAAGAGTGTGTCAACTTTTTGCTCCGCTGTCCCGTGCCTCATTCCTTGTGCAAGCCGTGGGTCAACGTACTTTCCGATGTCGCTTGAAATCTGAAATGTATCATCAAAAGTCATGGTTCACTACTTTTCCTTGAAAATGTGCTATTTTACTGATTTGTTTGTCTCGGTTTGAACTCTCTTTCGCGTATCCTGAAAAAGTCTGTCGCTTATCGGTGTAATACTGCTCCCGCCAGTCCCCTTGAGAACGGGCATTGTAAGTGAGATAGATAATGCGTCTGGGTTGGCATGAACAGTTTACTGAACTCTGGTGAGGCACATATGAACTGAATAGGAGGATGTCCCCCGGATCCGTTGGCACGGCGGTCCACGCCATTGCAGTGGCGACTTCAGGCGCGACGCAGCCCCTCTCATCCAAAGCAATGAATCCTTCCAGATGTCTACCAGATGAGAAATAGAGACACCCGCTTTCGGGAGTGGCTGCGTCTACAGAGATCAAACAGGTGATATGGTAGTTAACGAACTTGTAAGCAGGTGCGTCTTGATGGGCAGCGTAACCGCCTCCCCCCGGATATTTATAGTTAATCTTTTCTTTATAGAGGACAGCCGATTCACCCAGGAGTTCGGAAACCACATCTAGCACCTTACCTCTCGTCACGGTGGCTTTCATACCGGGGTGGTATGGCACAAAATTTTCCGAACGGGAGAGCCGCGGTCCACTAGGTGTGGATTCATAATGATGCATCCACTTGTTATGTGTCGGTTTCCAACACGATATTTCAGATACCCAAGCTAGCAAAGTACCCATCTCTTCCTCAGAGAAAAATCTTGGAATTTTCAGGTAGCCGTTCGTTTTCCAGTTTTGATGGAGCTTCGGATTGAGGTGCCCTGTCATAGAAATTTCCTCACAGAAGGTCTTTTTGCGTGCCAATATAACGTATAGGGAATCATTTGTCAAGTTTTAACGGTATTGGTGTGGTGAACTTGCAAGGCACATGAACCGATATCCTCATGAGTAGGTGTGCAGCACTCGGCGGCGCTGAGCCGTTTCCGGGACTCTAGAAAAGCGCTAACGTTCAAAAACAACGAAAATAGGTGAGCAAATGCCCGGGATGCTGCGCAGAATGCGAAGGTTTGCGGAACGCAATTTACACAGGGGATCTACTTAAGAAAACCCTTTTTCCGATCAAACATGCCTGAGACACTTCATACAGAACTAAACACTATAGCCACAGAGAGCCAGTAGAGGCGAAAATCATACCACTTCTTTTTCAGATTCTGGGAAAGGCAAAACATCACGATAGACAGGTTCCATCTTTTCTGAGTAGGCATCTCCGCGAACCCACATGACAGGGCGAACTTTGTGCGCCTTCTTATGAGGGACACGCTCTGAATCTGCCAAGATATAATGGGCAACATTACACCTCCGAAAGCGCGCGCTGTGGTTATGAGTGCTCTTGTGAAGCAGTGCATTGTTGAAGAATATTACAGTTCCCGGCGGCACCTCAACGGCCACCCCATCTTCGTCTTTAGCACTGCGTACAATTTTAAACTCGTTCTGTTGTGATCCTTCAAGGTCCTCATGCTGTTGAACGCCATATTTATGGCTACCGGGGATGACGTATAGACATCCATTATCTACATCTGCAGCATCAATAGCAGTCCACGTGCCAACAGTCTTAGTAGATATATACTGATGGTTAAAATACCATCTATCTTGATGCCATGGAAACCCTAAACCGATTTTCGGTGCCTTCCAGATATACAAATTATTGAGCCCTAAGATATTTGGACCAATTAAGTCAACAATCGGATCGGTTAGGCGCGGATCACGAGTGCGCGCTAGAAACTCTGGAGAATAGTGGTTTATATGATGAATGCTGTGCATCGCTTTGGGGCCGGATGCTTCAGTTTTCCCATCTCTGACTAAGGCGTTTTGCTGAACATTTGCAGCCGGAAAAGGACGTTTTCCAGTGGCAATGTCATCAGGAATTTGAGCTAAAACATCGTTTTCTTCTTTGGTAAAAACCTCGTAACGGATGAAGTAACCGTTCTCATCCCACGATAATCGTTCTTCCGGAGTTAGCTTAAACTTCCGTTCTTCAAGTGTTGCGTGTGTGTCCATTAATGTCCTCATTGATAAGCTCTATTCGGGGTCTGTAATAGGCAAAACGTCCCTGTAGACTTTCATCAGACAAAATTGGTTTTACCTCTAACCCACATGACAGGGCGTAATTTTGTGTTACCCTTTGTTGTAGACTTTCATCAGACAAAATTGGTTTTACCTCTAACCCACATGACAGGGCGTAATTTTATGTTACCCTTTGTTGATGTGCGTTTCACTCTTGAACTCATGTAATGTCAGGTACGGTATCCGCGTTCCGTTCATTACCCCTTTTGCCCCAGCCGCCGCTTTACTTTTTGGAAATCAGATGAATCGCTCCGTAACCCTGACTTTGGAGTCAAACTGTTGATATGAGATTGTGCGTTCATAATCCGCTCACTATGCACTGGATGTGTTGAAATCAATTGTTCTAGAGCAGAAGGCTCTCTCTTCTCTAAGTCGCGTAAAGTCTGAAAGAACTGAATTGCCCCCTCTGGCGAGATACCTGCATCATAGATATTCCGAATGCCGTAAAAATCCGACTCACGCTCATTGTCGCGACTGTACCTAAAAAGCAAACCTGCAGCGAGAATTTCTGTAATTATCTTCTTAGTCTTACCAGAGTCTTTATCTAAAATTAGCTGTTTTATGATTTCAACGCCGTAAGCTTGTGTGAGGCGTTTCATGGAGTGCCGGCCAACAATATGCCCAATTTCGTGACCAAGTACGAACGCTAACTCGGCCTCGGTTTTTGCCATCCGGATGAGATCCAAGTGAACGTATATAAAACCGCCGGGGACAGCGTAGGCGTTAACGCCGCTCTTATCCACTACCTTAAACGTGTAATGCATATCGCTCCGAGCACTGTATCGGACGAGCAACTGTCCAAGTGCGTTGATATAGTTCGTCACAACCGAATCAGTGTAAAGTTCTACCGTTTTTTCATGCTGCTCAACATAGGTCCTGCCAAATTGCACCTCCTCTGCATCCGTGAAGATGTTGACATTACTGAATGCTTCTATCAGCGCATTGCCCGTGCTTTCAAAGGTATTGCCGCCGGCACATCCCGTGTGAAAAACAAGCACTGATAGAGCAATAGACAACAATGTTGATCTTGTAAAAAAATAAAAAAAAGTGGATTGGTTCATAAGACAGTCTGTAGCTGCCAGCGGGCAACTACAGACATTGATAGGTTACATCGAAAAATTGCCAACAAATACATTGTTCACTGCTTCACCTTGTTGCCATACAATAGGAAGGACGGAGTCTTTATACCGGTAGACTTCAGATTTGCCGACAATAGCGTTCTGAATTGCAGTCAGTGGCTTATACCAGATTTGATGTGGCTGTGTGCAATTCACGCACGGATAGCGGTTAGCAGATAAGGTGAGGACTTCACCGACTGTTACATCGTACTTGGTGCCCTCTTTCGAGAACTCAATGTCAGCGATTTGTGTCGCAACGACTTCACCCAAAACGTCGGCGTGTTTTATTCTCAGCAGTGCGCCCAGGGCAGTACGCTGTTCTATTGTTGTGCTTGGATCCATGTACAACACGCTCTTACGGGGCTCGGTATCAATTGCCAGATTGCTTTTTGCACTGATGACAGCAACGACGGTTAAGCCGTCAAGCGAAACGTCGTTCCAACTTCCGTGCTGGATGTTCCAGACAAGGGTAGCCTCTTTGCCACCCTCCACGAATTCCGCACCGTAGTGGCATGCTCCAACATAAACGCTCGCGGATCTCGCTTCTATGTACTCACCTTGCACGATCCGGGTTTCAGTCGCAAAGGCGAAACCGGCTATCAAGATCAGTGTGAGTGCTGTAAAAACAGAGAAACCTCTCATTTTTATATCTCCCTTTTATTTTCAGATTTGCCTTAATAGACGTAATTATAACACAATTATACCGTAAAGTGATAAAAAGAACAACCTTTTTAAGTTTTCAGCAGAGCCCTTTAGTTCTCGTGAACGAATTGCCCTATTACATGTCTGAAAATCCAAAGTATACCTACACCTCTATTGTTTCTTGTTGAATTCATTCTTTTCTCTCATCCGTCTCTTCGTGAACAGAAAAATTGAGAATGTTATAATACCGCAAAAAAGCAGAGCAAAGACAACACTAAAGCTTGGCAATAGATCTGCAATATTATTTTTTCGGTGCATCTTGAGTGCGACGAAATGAGCACCGCCGTTAACAATTGTAACGGGTTTACCGAGCCTGGTACTGTATCCGTCTTTGTAGATGCTGATCAGGTACCTCCCTTTGGGAATACCGGCGTGCTCAAACCATCCATTAGCGTCAGTTGTTGTTATAAATTCCGTACCGTCTGCGGCGCGTATTACGACTTTAACATCTTGAATTGGATTCGACATATCTGTTGTATCAGTAATTCGTCCACTAACAGTACCTCCGCGATTTGTCCAATTGTCTTGTGTAAAGACAATCCCGGCAGGTATAATTGTCCACATGACAAAAATTAGCAAATTTAAACGGATCATTACTTTAGCTCTCCTCTCTTATATCTGGTGTGATTGGAGACTGAGGTGGGGCTATTTCCAAGCGTTGGATAGCAATCGCCGGAGGGTGCCACCTAAGATTTCTGCTTTGTCAGTTTCTGGAATAAACGGGCAGTGCGTCCGGAATACCTCAAGGGCATGCTGATACGTCATAAATTTACGAACGACCGGATAGTCAGATCCCCAACAGAGACGACCGGGGCCGAAGTGTTCATAGAGAGCGCGCACAATCCAGTGTGTGTCGGAATGTGGATAGTCCCACGGAATTTGTGAGACATAGGCGAAGCCTGACATCTTGATGTGAATATTCGGCACATCTGCAGAAGCAAGTACCTGTTTGAGATGTGGATACGGATGCGATTCACCCGCACAAGCACCGCCCATGTGATGGCATAGAATAGGGACAGTTGGAAACTGTGCTGCGATTCTCCGGAGCGCCTCATGCTGATGACTCCCCATAGCAATACTAGCGATTAAACCGAGATCGGCAGTTGTTTGAAAGAAACGTTGCCCCTCCTCAGAAAAAAACCACGTTCCATCGTCCTCGCCTCTGAGGTAGTGCGTGTAACCTTTAAGCGTGTACGTTTCCGCAGCAATTTTTAGCCGATCCGCTGCGCCATCTGTGTGATATGTCTCTGTCCACGAGCAATCTACATCCGCAAATTGGATTAACCGATCCGGGTAACGCTTGACGCAGGCTGCGACGTAATCGTTGTTCTCTGGATTCCTGTCGATGCGGGCACAAATAAGCACTGCCTTATCTACACCGTTCAGATCCATTTCGTGGAGAAGCTGTTCGACGTTACCTCGACTTTCATCATCTGGAACTGGAGGTTGATAGGGCCACCGGGGCCAGGCATGTGTATGTGAGTCAATTATCATTCTTTCCTCCTAAGCAGAGACAGATTGATTAGTGAAAAATGTCAAATCTCAATCCCAAAACGACTGATTGCGTTAGTTTTTATATCTACCCTTCCAATCCGAGCATCAAAACGCCTAACTCTTGCTTGTTTGTCTCGCTTGGTTTCACAATACCGACAATTTTACCATCGTACATCACCGCAATCCTGTCGCTAAGGCGGATCAGTTCATCTATTTCAGATGAAACCAATAAAACGGCTTTGCCTCGGTTGCGTGCATGCATCAGCCGCGAGTGGACAAATCTTGCTGCGTGAATATCCAAGCCACGTGTTGGATGCGCGGCGATAATAAGTTCAGGGGCGCTCTCCAATTCTCGGGCGACAACAACCTTTTGCTGATTCCCCCCAGAGAGTGTTTTGATGGAATGCGCGATGTCTCCGGCCTGAATTTGATATGTATCCAGGGCGTTCAGCGTAGCCTGCCGAATAGACTTTCGCTGGAGGAAGCCATGGCGGCAGTAACGTCTATTTTTGTGATGACCGACAATGAAGTTATTGTCAATCCGGTCATTTAAGCTAATGCCGTGCCGGTGTCTATCAGCAGGTATGTGGGCGACCCGATCACCGTTTAAGGTAAGGCACCCGCTATGAACGTGTCGTAAACCGGTCAAAACTTCAACAAGTTCAGTCTGTCCATTTCCTTCGATCCCCGCTATCCCAACGATCTCACCGGGGAACACTTCAAGATCGATCGCATTGAGGAGGGGCTTGTTCAACTGACCTGGATTCGGCGAGCGTGTTTTGCGGGCCCACCCGTTGAAAAATTGCGCAAATTCCGTTTTAGTATCTGAATCTGCAGAAAGTGTAACTTTTTCTAAACGGAGCATCGGTGTCGTCTTTTTGATCTGCTCCCGCTTTAGAATGTTTGACAAGGCAGGTTCACCGAGCATCATTTCTGCTAAAGCTGTGGGGTTGGTATCCGAAATAGGAGACGTAGAGACAGAACGCCCGCGCCGCATTACTGTCACCGTGTCTGCTATCGCCATCACTTCATCGAGTTTGTGGGTTATAATAATAAGACTGTTTCCCTTATTTTTTAGGATGCGCATGCAGTTAAAAAGCCCCTCGATTTCTTGTGGCGCAAGCACGGCTGTCGGTTCATCCATAATTAGGATATCCGCGCCGTGGTAGAGGACTTTCAGGATTTCGGTGTGTTGTTGCGCCCCAATAGGCAAAGATTCGACAGGCGTGCTCAGAGGCACATCAAAACCGAGCTGCATTGTGAGTGCTGTTATCTGTTCTCTCGCTTGCTGGTAATCGAGCAACGCGCCGAATTTACGAGGTTCTTTAGCAAGGACAACGTTTTGAAGTGCGGTGAAAATAGGGATCAGGGTGAAGTGTTGCTGCACCATTCCGAGGCCGAGTCGCATGGCTCGCCGTGGAGAGGAAATGGTCACAGAACGGGCATCAACGAAAATCTCACCTGCATCAGGTTGATACAAACCGTAGAGAATCTTCATCAAGGTAGATTTACCGGCCCCGTTCTCACCGACAATGGCATGAATTTCACCCCGTCGGAGCGTGAAATTCACATCGACATTCGCCTGTACTTTTCCAAACCGCTTATTGATGCCTTGCATCTCAATAATAGGTGGATGTACCATATCTACTGCAGCTCGTGTGGGACGACGATGTCGCCCGCTATAATTTTCGCTTTAAATGCTTCAACTTGTTCCAGAATTTTGTCCGGGAGCAGCGAACGATTAACGTCATCGATGATATATTCAACACCGCCCTCTTTAAGTCCGTAATCTTTTAGACCGCCCGAAAAATTACCTGCTTGGACGCTCTTTATGGTCTCATAGACCGATATTTCCACACCTTTGATGACGCTCGTGAGAACCAAACCGGGTGCAAGGTTGTTCCCATTAGAATCAACCCAAATAATAAATTTCTGCGCTGTTTTTGCGGCTTCAAGGACACCTAGACCACTGGCACCAGCGGCAGCAAGGATAATATCCACACCGCGGTTATACTGTGCCAATGCGATTTCTTTGCCCCTTGTGGGATCGTTGAACGCTTGCGGGGTAACACCGATGTAGTCTGCCACAAATTCAACCTCCGGGTTTGTCGCTTTAATACCAGCCCGGTAGCCAACCTCAAAAGCCTCAACGAGCGGCACCTTCATTCCACCGACAAAACCGATCCGCCTTGTTTCTGTTTTCAACGCTGCAATGACACCAGCCAAGAACATCCCCTCATGTGCTCGGTAAGTAAGAGATGCAACATTAGGTTGCTCTATGATTGCGTCAATAAGTGCGAACTTGACATCCAGAAAATCACCGGCTACGCGTTTCATCGGCTCTTGAAAAAGAAAACCCACCCCTATGATAAGGTCGTATTTAAGTTTTGCAAGCCTGCGGAGGGTCAATTCGGTATCTGTACTCTGACTTGGCGTAACCTCTGTGAGCTTGAACCCCCATTCGTCTTTCGCTTTTTTGGCCCCGGCGTAGGCAGCGTCACAAAATGAGAGATCCCCACGTCCCGTCACATCATAGATAAGCCCCACTTTTATCGATGCAAATGCTGTCTCTATTCTGATAAAACACGCTATAAAGAGCAGGATTAAAATTCGTATGTGCACAATATTTTCCTTTCGATTTCATCATTTTTGCGTAAATAGAGATCAAGCGTTCCAACACTATTATCATACGCGATTGTGTGTTTAAAAGCAAGTAGTATTTGACTACTAGTGGCCAGCAGTTAGTGGTTAGTGATCAACTTATTAGGAGATGCTTCCTAAAACGAGCATCCTGATTCAGAGATCCTTCTTACCGAAGATCCCAATCTTCCTATATCTTAAGAGAAAAATATTGCTTTTTTTCTTCTTTAACGTTATTCTAATGTATAGTCTCTTCGCTATTGTCGTAATAGCGAGGTATATTAACAATATCTAAACTATCTTGACGAAAAATGGAGGAGAATTATGAAAATAGCTATGAGATCACTGAAACCAACCACTTTGGGTTTTATTCTGTTTTTTGGTACGGTAATTTCATTATCCGCATTCGCCGGCACGCAATTGTGGGAATTTGAGGAAAAAGACGATGATTGGGAAGTTGCGAATGGAAATTGGGCAATTAAAGACGGTATCTACCAACTCGAAAAAGGTGGAAAAGCAGAACATGCTCTTGTTGGTGAAGAGGAATGGGGTGATTACACCGTTGAGGCGAAGATTCGGATAGATGAAGGCAGCTGGGCGGGTTTGATCTTCCGGGCACAAAGCGAGATGGAATACTACGTCTACTATCTCAACACTCAAAACAACAAATCCGAGCTTTGGCGGCACAGCAAGGGGGCATGGGATACGCGGAATGCCGTTAACAGCGATATTCCAGCCACCAAAGAGGTAAAGATAGGAAATGAAGAATGGTATGATGTCAAAGTTACCGTTGAAGGCGATATCTTCAAACTTCATATCAACGGTGAACTTCAAAGTGAAGAGTCAGACGGCACCTATAAAACAGGCATGATCGGCGTGTGGGGATGGGAAACAGGAGCAAGCTTTGATGATGTCATGATTACCGGTGATAATGTCATAGATACGCTCGACGTTGAACCGAATCAGAAGCTTGCAACAACATGGGGGCGCCTCAAACGGGCCTTTTAGGTAGGACCCCTATCCTATTATACGGACAAATAGCAAGTGGTGCAGAAATTTCCTTATTACACAGTTGCAACGGTAGCACTCGTATCGTGCTACCTCACCGTTTGGCAGGCTCCAGATGGATACTGCCAGGAAGTTGGCGATGCAGACATTAGCAAACAGATTCGCACCTATAAGGCAGCACTAGCTACTGGCAGTTTCCAGATTCAGACTCAACTGCATCTGGCAAAGGCTTACCTCCAGATTGAGGCTTACAAGGAAGCCATTGAGGTGTGTCAACAGGCGATAACAACCTTAGACGAGGTTAGGGAACGCACAAATATCGTTAACGCCTCTGGAATGCTAGCAGAGGCTTATTACGGTTTGGGGCTTGCATATACCGGGCTTGAGAGGTTTGAAGATGCTATGTCTGCATATCAGCGCTCAATTGCATATGAACCTGATTCGGCGTATAGCCACGCGGCTTTGGCGAGTGTCTACACGAATACATATCGTTACACCGAAGCCCTTGATGTTTACAAGACTGCGGTTAAACTGGAACCGACCGATGAAATGATTCAGCACCAACTTGGGAATGTCTACAGTAAACGCGGAGATAACGCTGCAGCGATGCACCATCAAAAATCTGCGCTTGCTGTCGCCCCCGAATTCGCAGACGCTCACTATCAGCTCGGAATTCTCTATGCCCGAGAAAAGCGGTGGACTGAGGCTATTGCGTCATATCAGACGGCATATTCACACGATGCGACACTAGTTGAGGCACTTTATAACCTTGCACAAGCCTATTTTCGTACTGGAGATATGGTAGCCGCACGCGAGCAGATGGCACTTTTTGAGAAACGGAAAGCGGCATTGACTCCGCTGTACCAGTTACGCGGGGCCTTGCAACGGACCCAGAACACAAAAAATCGAGCTCAGATCCTTGCTAATATCGGTAGACTCTATCTGAAAAACGGACTCTATGAAAAAGCCGTTTGGGAATACGAGAAGGCAGTCGGAATGGACGCAGAACTCGCACCTGCGTACAATGGTCTCGGTATTGCCTATACAATGCTTCAGAGATACGCTAAAGCGGTGGCAGCACAACAAAAAGCCTTGAAACTTCAACCAGATTTTGTGGAGGCGCATGCAGGAATCGGCTTGGTATATTTCATGCAGAATAAGGCAGCACTTGCACTAGAGCATTACCAGCACGCAGTTGCAATGGATCCAGAATTTTTAGAGGCACACCTGAAGATTGGGATTATTCTGCTGAATCAGAAACGCTATGCAGCAGCGGCCGATACCTATAAAACAGCCTTAGTGATAGCACCCGGCAATGCTGAAATATATCATAACCTGGGTTTGTGTTATGCCCAGCAAACAAAAACGGCTAAAGACGACACCGAACAACTACTGGAGACTCCATCCACTATGGATCTGACGACTGCGGCATTAGCGGCACTTGAAAAAGCGGTCGAACTTTCGTTAGCGGGTACGGATGCTCCGGAGCAAGCCGACCTATCCTCGGGACACCCGCCGTTTTTGACAGAAACCTACTACCTTATTGGTGACATTCAAGCAAAAAAAGGGGATTTCAAGGCAGCGAAGGCAGCTTACCTTGCATCCGGTTTATCAAAGGCATATCACGCCCTGGCACGCCTAAGTGCGAAACGCGCAATAGCAACTAAAAAAAACAACGAACAAAGGGTTACATTGGAAGCAGCTCAACATTATGCACACGAGGCCACACGGTTAGATCCAAACGTAGCGAGTTATTACAATACGCTTGCCCTTATCGAGTTTCGAAGTGGAGATTATCTACAGGCAGAGCAGGCAATCCGAAAGGCGTTGGAACTTGATCCTGAAAACTCTAATTATCGACAAGGCCTCAAGCAGATTTCTAGTAAATTGGGCAGTGAGTAAATACGTATTTATAAAAAACAGAAGCATTTACAAAAAACAGAATGGAAAGGATTAGCATGGCATACGCAAGCCTTGAAGAGTTTGTGAAAGTCTTGAACCGGGCAGGCGAACTCAAACGCATTAAAACGCCTGTATCTCCGGACTTAGAAATTAGTGAAATCACCGACCGCGTGAGTAAAGCGGGCGGCCCTGCCCTTCTATTTGAAAACGTTGAAGGCAGCCGGATGCCGCTACTCATCAACACCTACGGTTCGGCTGACCGGATGGCGCTGGCATTTGGTGTTGATAACCTTTCGCAGATTGCCTCCGAAATTGAGGCGCTGCTTAAACTAGAAGCTCCGGATTCGCTGCTTGATAAGGTAAGAATTCTCCGATTCGTGTCCCAATTGGCGAATTTCCCGCCAAAAACCGTTAAACGCGGCGCGTCTCAAGAGATCGTCTTGACGGATGAAGACGCATCTTTGGATGCCTTGCCGCTCATCAAATGCTGGCCTCTTGATGCAGACAAATATATCACCTTACCGCAAGTTTTCACGCATAGCTTAAAGACCGGCCAACGAAATGTCGGTACGTATCGTTTACAGAAAATAACCCCGTACACCTTAGCGATGCATTGGCAAATCCACCATGACGGTGCTGCACATTATCGGGAGTATCAACAGGTCGGCCAACAGATGCCTGTTGCGATTGCACTTGGCGGGGATCCAGTCATGTCTTATATTGGCACCGCCCCCCTCCCTTCCGGGATTGATGAATTGCTCTTTGCCGGTTTTCTTCGAAAATCGAACGTACAGATGGTGCCAGCTAAGACGGTTGATATGCTCGTGCCCGCGGATGCAGACATTGTGATTGAAGGTTACATTGAGCCGGGTGAGACTTGCATAGAGGGGCCCTTCGGAGACCATACGGGCTTCTATTCGTTGGCGGATGAATACCCGTTGCTCCACATCACAGCAATCACACACCGTAAAAATCCGATCTACCAGACAATCATCGTCGGTAAACCACCGATGGAAGACTGCTATATGGGAAAGGCGACTGAACGCATCTTCATGCCGCTAATTAAAACGCAGCTCCCTGAACTAGTGGATATGAACCTGCCTTTGTTCGGGGTATTCCACAATTTTGCCCTGATTTCTATTGATAAACGATATCCGTATCACGCGAAAAAGATGATGCACAGCTTGTGGGGACTTGGACAGCTGATGTTTAGTAAGATGATCATCGTTGTCGATAAGGAGGTTGATGTCCAAAACGTAGAAGAGGTGCTTTTCTATGTCGGGAGCAATGTAGATCCGAAACGAGATGTAACAATCGTTGAAGGTCCTGTCGATGTGTTGGATCACGCCGCACCGCTTATGGGTGCTGGTTCAAAAATGGGCATTGATGCAACAACGAAATGGCCCGAAGAAGGATATCAACGCGAATGGCCCGAGGAGATTCGAATGTCTGATGAGGTAATTGCGTTGGTAAGTAAAAAGTGGAAAAAATACGGATTTTGAGAGATTAGGAGAAAAACGATGACAAACGCGATTTACGATGTTGCAGTAATCGGCGCAGGACCCGCAGGGGCACAAGCAGCTGTTTCGGCGAGCCATCAGATGCGACATGTTTTGGTGATTCATTCTGGAAAGGTCAGCTTTAGCCGCGGGCGGGCTTATTGGTCCAAGTCAGTGGAGATCGAAGATGCCCCAGTGTTCCCCGGTATCATCGGCCCCAATTTTTCAAAAGAACTCATGCGGTGGATGCAGAGCAGACCGGTTATCGACTTCATGATCGGTGATGAAAAGCGCAAAACCGGTATCGACATCCGCGATGGGTTAGTCATGAAACTCAAAAAAACGCACGACGGCTTGTTTGAAATCGAAGCATCCACGAAAACACGCAAGCGCGGCACGGATTTAGAGGTAGAGCACTTTAAAGCCCGGACAGTTGTCGTCGCTGCTGGGTTTGATGATAAGTGGCCCGATATCGAGGTTGACCCAGGCACAGAACGGCTATATAAACAATACGCTACCGTCTTCCGTTATGCAGGCAACCGCAAAGGATGGCACGTCTGCATCCGTTGTGATGGACATTTGCACGTCAACGAACCCCTTGCTCTCCTCGGGGTTGGTGACTACATCTATGAGGCAGCAATCGGCGCACAGGATTTTACCGATAAAATTACAATCCTAACGAACGGCAGACCCCACGGTATGTCGCCACCTGTGTTGGAACAGATCCGAGAACGTAAAATCAACATCGTTGAAACAAAAATCAGACGACACATCGGTGAAAAAACAGACCTTTTGGGATTTGAAATGAGTGACGGTACCGAATTGTTCTTCCACGGATTCCTCGTCGATGAAGGATTAATTCCGAACACAAAATTTCTTGAAGAGTGGGATTATCAGAAAGACGAGGAAGGTTTGATTGTCGCAAACGAGGACATGCAAATGCTGGATAGCAAAGGAAAACCCATCCCAGGACTCTTCGCGGCAGGCGACATTATATCCGGCTCACGAAACCTTATCGCAACCGCATTTGCCCTCGGACAAGAGGCTGGCTTGTCAGCCTCGGACTCTTTGCGTCGATGGCATTTCCCGGGTTAGGAGGAAAATGGGTTAAATGCAAGACAAAAAAAAAGAAACGTTCTATATTATTGATACACATGCCGAGATATTCCGAGCGTATTACGCCATCCGCAGCGGGTTAACGAGTAGCATCACTGGCGAAGCAACACACGCTGTATTCGGTTTCACCGGAACGTTGATCAGAATTTTATCGCAACTTAAGCCGAAATACCTCGTCGCTGCGATAGATACCCCAGGGAAAACGTTTCGCAATAACCTTTATGCAGAATATAAAGCAAACCGCTCCACCCCACCTAATGACCTCGTGACACAGATTCACCGCATTTTACAATTGCTTGACGCATTCGGGATATTAACACTAGGTGCGCCAGACCTAGAAGCAGACGACATTATAGCCTCTGTTATAGAGACAGTACTCAGAAACCCAGAGACAGACAACGTAGATGTCACTATTGTCTCCAGAGATAAGGACCTAGAGCAACTTCTCTGTGAACAGGTAGCGATGTTAGATATTCAGAAGGATAAGATTATAGACGTTAGAGCGTTGTGGGACGCGAAAGGTATAAAACCGTCTCAAGTTGTTGATGTGCTTGCATTGATGGGAGACACTTCCGATAACGTCCCCGGTGTTGAAAAAATAGGTTTGAAAACAGCAGCTCGATTGATTAATGAGTACGGTTCC
Source organism: Candidatus Poribacteria bacterium (assembly GCA_964291315.2). Classification (GTDB taxonomy): domain Bacteria; phylum Poribacteria; class WGA-4E; order WGA-4E; family WGA-3G; genus WGA-3G. The sequence goes on from OZ219752.1 coordinate 55,031, forward strand.
ATTGACGGCATTTTTGAAAATATTAATAAAATAAGAGGGAAACGTCGTGAGAATCTGGAGAAGGCACGTTCACAAATTGCCATCGCCCAACAACTTGTGACATTGAAGCGCGACGCAAGTCTAGATTTCTCACTAGAGAAGGCTCGTGTCAAACCACTTGATCTCCAGAAAATTCTCCCACTTTTCGAGGAACTAGAGCTTAAACGTTATCAACAGATCGTAGCAGAGCTCGCTAGCGGTGATGCTGAGTCGGAGGGTTCGACAATCTCTCAACCTACAACGCGCAAGGAACGTGTTGCGGCTTTAGCGCGAAAGACAGATGCTATTCTGAATAAAGGCGACTACGATACCGCAGAAACCGGAGACTATTCGACAATTGTTACACACACCCAATTGAAAGAACTTGTTGAGACGCTCTCGGCACAAGAAATGATCAGTTTTGATACTGAAACAGACGGCTTAGAGCGTGAGTCAACACTTTGCGGTCTGAGTTTTTCGTGGAAACCAAAGCACGGGGTCTATGTTCCTATTCGTTCACCTCAGCCTGAAAGTCATCTTACTGCCGATATTGTGCTTTCTAAACTCAAGCCTGTTTTGGAAGATCCGGACCTTGCTAAATGTGGACATAATCTAAAATTCGACGCAGGTATCCTCATCCGAAACGGGATTAAGCTTCAAGGCGCTGTCTTCGATACGCTGTTGGCGAGCCAATTGGTTGATGCCCGGATCCCTTCACATAATCTCGATACGTTGGCGCTCCTTTATTTAAATCACAAAATGATCTCTTTTAAAGAGTTAATAGCGGTTGGAAACGATGCACTCCCTGACAAAAACAGCGACGGAATGAACGCGTTAGGAGCCGCCTTTGAAGCAGATGCAGAATCACATAGATCCATTGATGAGATCTCGTTAGAGAAAGCGACAATCTACGCCGCAGAAGACGCAGACATCGCACTAAGACTTTATCATTTCCTAACCCCCAAATTAGCAGAGATGGACATTACTGCCCTGGTGCAAGATATAGAATCCCCGCTCGCTCCCGTTCTTGCTGAGATGGAATATAACGGTATCTTCTGTGATACAGAGGAGCTCAAACATCAAAGCAATGTGATTAGCAAACTTGTTGATGATCGGCAAACAGAAATTCATGAAATCGTCGGATATCGGTGTAATATAGATTCTCCGAAGCAGCTGGCGCAGGTGTTGTTTGAAAATCTCGGTTTCAAACCGGTAAAACGGACACCGGGTGGCAAAGTTTCGACGGATGTGACGGTTTTAGAGAAGCTCTCTCTGAGAGAAGATATCAACGATCTGAAAACGAGCGTACCGCGCTTAATCATCGAATACCGTCAATTCCGCAAGTTACAGAGCACCTATTTAGCGCAGCTTCAGGCGGCAGTCGACCCGAAAACCCGCCGTATTCACACACATCTCTATCAATTAACAACAGCCACAGGGCGTTTGAATTCCGATCGCCCGAACTTACAGAACATTCCGGTCCGCACAGAAATTGGACGCCAGCTGCGGCGCGCTTTTAGATCGCCTGAAGGACACAAATTAATCTGTGCCGATTATTCGCAGATTGAGCTCCGCATTCTTGCACACTTTAGCGAAGATGAGAGACTCATTGAAACATTCACCCGGGACTTAGATATTCACACAGCAGTCGCCTCGCAAGTGTTTGGGGTGCCGGATGCAACAGTTACGCGGGAGCTGCGGGATAAGGCAAAGACTATCAATTTTGGTATTATCTACGGAGTTTCCGCGACCGGGCTCTCGCGCCGCATTAGAGGGATGAGTGTAAAGGAGGCAGCAGAACTCATAGCCGACTATAAGGCACGTTTTCCCGGGATAGAGCGTTTTCTGCGGCAGTGTATTCAGCAAGCATCCGATCATGGGTATGTTAGGACGCTCACAGGCAGGCGCCGCGCTATTCCTGAAATTTATGCCTCTAACCAAAGACAGCGGAGTCTCGGCGAACGGTTGGCAATCAATACGGTGGTTCAAGGTTCAGCTGCAGACCTGATGAAGGCAGCGATGGTCCGCGTCCAGCGCCGAATCGATAGCGATAAGTTGCAGCTGAAAATGCTCTTACAGATTCATGATGAGTTGGTGCTTGAAACACCAGATGCGCTTGCAGAAGTACATGCGGAGATCGTCTGTGAGGAAATGGAAAACGCTATGTCTATTCGCGTACCGCTTCGGACAGAGGTAAGTATTGGCGATAATTGGCTGACAGCGAAATGATAATTCCTACAATTAAATTATTAAACTTGACAAAGCAAAGTAATTATGATATAATTTAACTTAACGTAAATTTAAGGGAAATGTGATAGTGTCCGCTGGCAAATTTACGAGTAGTGTTTTGACAGTTTTACGATTTGGAACCGGAAGCATTCTCATTATGCAATGTGTCGGGACTCCAACAAGAGATTGATAAGAGTTACTTTTTGCCAATCTTTCCTACGCTTGCTGCCAAATTTCTGCCTTTGAAAATGCTGACAGTGCTCAGTTTTCTCATTTTCCCGTACTTTCACCCCTTTTGGGTCTTTATGAAAGATGGCTGTGGAGGCGTGTAGATGCCCCAGCCGTGTACATAATACCAAATTAGGGTACATATAATTTCTACAAGGAGAAACGAGATGAATATCTACGTTGGCAACGTGCCTTATACGGCGACGGAAGAGGACCTCGAAGGACTCTTTAGAGAGTATGGTCCGGTTGCTACGGCTACAATTATCCGGGACCGGTACGATGGTCGTTCCAAGGGATTTGGCTTCGTTGAAATGGAAAACCAAGAAGATGGTCAACGAGCGATAGAAGCGTTGGATGGTCAAGATATGATGGGACGTCCATTGAAAGTTAACCCGGCACGTCCTCGCGAGCAACGCCGTGAGCGTCAGTATAACGACACGGGGATGTAATCCCCGTCGCAATGTCTTCTTTGTGAAGACACCTTTTGCTTGCTGCAGTGCAGCTTGCAAATTTCTGCCCTAGTTTGAGATCTGTTTAGCTTTACACAGATCCCAAACTAGGGCATTTTTGTTGTGCTAAAAGAGGGCTATTAGGAAATCAGTAAGAAAACAACCTACCCTCTCAGCTTTTCTGCCCGGATCCGATTAATCTTGCTGCTTAAGCATTCCCCAGGCGACAGCGATCTTCCCCGCAGGTTCTACTGCGACACCGAACACCTGTAAGCCATTATTCATAATGTCAGCAATATCGTCATCCGACAAAGGTGCATGGAAAAGACCGACTTCGTCGATCGCGCCAGTGAACCAATTGCCAGTAGCATCCCAAATACCACAGCCTCCAATATTCACGTTGAAGTCAGATCTACCGTGATCCGACCAGCTGCCGTTTTGCATCGTGGCCTCTCCGTCCACGTAGACCTTGGTATATTCTCCGGTAGCAACAGCAGCAACATGGTGCCACTCACCCGCCGGATGCGGATATGGATTCTCAGTGCCGCCAGCACTTGGAGTCCACAACATGATCGTGTTGGGATTAATAAAACCGAATTCGGGTGAGTCGTTTTGTCCTATAATTCCGACGCGATTCTCGGTAATGTTCCCTGGCTTCACCCAAGCAACGACAGTGAACTCACGTCGACCATTAAGAAGCTGCTGCCCTGTACTGACACAGTTGCCTCCACCATCAAAAGCCAAAGCACCACCGAAACGCCCATCAACCCAAACTGGAGCATTGGCAATCGTCCCGTGATTCTCATTACCTGACGAATCCATCGCCATGCCACCTGTCCCATCATCAAACAACCAAATACCTACAACACTACCAGGATCAATCGCGGCACTACTGCTGTTGACAGCAAAGAGACTGACAACCATCAGTCCGAGACTAAACAGAATAACTGTTAAAGTATTAAATTTCACTTGAATTCCTCTCGCTTTCTTTAAAGATTTACCGCCCCAAGAGGCAGGTTTGTTTTTTTTTGCCTATTCCGCTGTTTCTGAAGTCCTCGGAACACGTTGAACATTTGACACTTTTCGCAGCGTTACCAGAAATAGCAGATTAAATATATTTTGACACATTTTACATTAAAATGCAAGTTTTTTCTCAATCACTCTTTTATTCAGATAACGTGAGCTTCAAAAAAGAGGGGTCAGCACTTTTATACCATCATGCAAGCAACTTGTACCATAGACTGATAGCGTTGCCTCCATAGCACAATTTCCCCGTTCGAAGGGATAGCCTTTTTTCAGCTGCAATAACTTATCTGGCCCAACCTCCGAAAAACAGTGTTGAAGGTTATTAAGAAATTGTGTATAATGTGTGAAAACCAACGAATAGGAAAAAACGTCCATGCTTCATCGAGAACGAATCCTTGAATATCTCAGAGCCGCTAACTTTAGCGCCCTCTTCACCCAAGCACTCGGGTGGGAGCACTACACACAAGCACTAAATATCAGCGTAGACGCTACCGAGTGGCACCTCTCCGCAGTCGCAGAGAAACGCGGCATGATCGTCTTTGAATGCCACGCAACAGACGCAGATGGACAACTCCCCGATTATGCGCTGCGCCGGAAGATCCAGCAGCAAGTCGCGCGCTCCGCCCATGAGCATATTATCATCTACACCGATGCCGAGAGGACAACGCATCTCTGGCAGTGGGTCAGAAGGGAGCCGGGCAAGCCGGATGCCTGCCGAGAGCACAGGTATCACACGGCGCAATCGGGGGAGTCGCTGATACAAAAGTTAGAGCCGATCGCCTTCAGTCTTGACGAAGAAGCCGAACTGACACTCTCTGACGTGACAGGGCGCGTCGGGAGCGCGTTCTATGCGGAGCGGGTGACCAAGAAGTTTTACGATCGCTTCAAGCGAGAGCAGACGGCGTTCCTGACCTTCCTCACGGGCATCCCGGACGCCGAGGTGCAGCGCGCATATGTCTCTATCCTGCTGAATCGGCTGATGTTCATCTACTTCATTCAGAAGAAGGGGTTCCTCAACAATGACCTAGACTATCTGCGGCACACGTTGACGGAGACGCAAAAGAGTGGCAGCGACCGGTACTATAGAGCGTTTCTCTGTCCGCTGTTCTTTGAAGGGTTCGCAAAGCCGGAGGCAGAGCGGAGCAGAACCGTGGTCGGGCTCCTCGGGGATGTGCCGTATCTCAACGGCGGCATCTTTGAGCAGCACGCCATAGAGACGCATCACGGGGAGCATATTGAGATCCCGGATGCGGCGTTTGAACAGCTCTTCGGGTTCTTTGATGCGTATCAGTGGCATTTGGACGATCGCCCGTTGAAAAATGACACGGAGATCAACCCGGATGTGCTGGGATATATCTTTGAGAAATACATCAATCAGAAGCAGATGGGTGCTTATTATACGAAGGAAGACATCACCGAATATATCAGCAAAAACACGATTATTCCGTTTCTCTTTGATGCGGCACGGCGGTCGTGTGAGATAGCGTTTGCGGCGGATGGTACGGTGTGGCAGTTGCTGCGAGATGCCCCGGAGCGCTATATCTACCCGGCTGTGAGCAAAGGGACTGAATTAGAGTTGCCGCCCCATATCGCTGCGGGGGTTGCGGATGTCTCTAAGCGCACAGATTGGAACACCGTTGCGCCTTCCGAGTATGCCTTGCCGACAGAGATATGGCGGGAAGTCGTTGCGAGACGACAGCGCTACGAGACGCTGCGTGCGAAGCTGGTCAACGGAGACGTCGCCAGCATCAACGATCTGATTACCTACAATCTAGATGTCCGCCAGTTCGCACAGGACGTAATCGCGGGATGTGAGGGCCCCGAGCTGCTGCGTGCGTTTTGGCAGGCGATCAGACACATCAGCATCCTGGATCCGACGTGTGGCTCGGGAGCGTTCCTCTTCGCCGCTGTGAATATCCTCGTGCCGCTCTATGAGGCGTGTCTCGACCGAATGCAAGCCTTCCTCGACGATGCTGACGCACGCCCTGGAACAGGTGGCCGGCGCTATGCTGACTTCCGAGAGACGCTTAAGCGTATAGAGCAGCATCCGAACAGAGCCTATTTTATTCTCAAGTCTATTGTGATAAATAACCTCTACGGTGTGGACATCATGGCGGAGGCAGTTGAAATCTGTAAGCTCCGGCTCTTCCTGAAGATGGTCTCACAGATTGAAGATGTGCGGCAGATAGAGCCGTTGCCAGACATCGACTTCAACATCCAGTCGGGGAATAGTCTCGTCGGGTTCTCAACGTATGATGCGGTAGAGCGTGCGGTGACGGGCAAGCTGGACTTTGACGACACGATGCGGCGGCTTCGGGAGAAGGCAGAGGATGTGGATGCGTTGTTCCAAGCGTTTCGCAGGCAACAGACGGCGTTAGGCGGGGTCGTGACGCGTGCGGATAAGCAGGCATTGCGGGAGAGACTGGGTGTCTTAGAAGATGAGTTGAACCTTTACCTTGCGGGTGAGTATGGCGTGAACACTTCACATAATATAAGCGGGGGGGGTAATCACCGATTACCACAAATGGCTTGCCACGCATAAGCCCTTCCACTGGTTCATCGCTTTCTACAGCATCCTCAAAGAAGGCGGATTTGATGTCATCATCGGAAACCCACCCTACATAGAATATAGCAAAGTCAAAAAGGATTATACAGTAAAAGGATACGAAACCGAAACGTGCGGCAACCTATATGCGATGTCCGTTGAAAGAGCATTTCGGCTAAGCAAGGGACCCATCGGAATGATCGTGCAACTCCCTTTAGTCTGTACCAAGCGCATGATACCCGCACAATCACTTTTCAAGTCTTCAAATCGGAAAAGTTGGTTCGCTAATTTTGATGATAGCCCAGGGAAACTTTTTGACGACCTACCTCATATACGTGCTACTATCTTTCTCACTACGGAAGAAAAAGCTTTGGAAATGGAATCCACCTTATATTCCACGCGGTATAATAGATGGTTCACGGAAGTGCGATCCATCTTGTTTGAAGGTATGGTTTATGAAGACATTACAGACATTTGTGTTGAAGGTTCATTTCCAAAAATCGCGGATTCTGTGGGGAAGAGTCTCGCAAGAAAACTCATGAACTTTAAAAAACCTATTTTGAACTTTAAAACAGGAAAGCATGTGTGCTATTTTCACAATTCGCCTCACCATTGGATGCGGGCAATGAACTTTGTCCCTTACTTTTGGAACGAGCGAGACGGTGAGAAAATCTCAACTCAGATGAAACCGCTGCACTTTAGAACCCAATTAGACGCTTATGTCGCCGCCGCAAGCTTGAACAGCTCGCTTTTCTACTGGTGGTTTGTTGTGCTTTCCGATTGCCGGCACGTCAATTTGCGTGAAATTAGAAGTTTTCCGATTGGGATAGATGATATGGAGCGGCAAACCAAGCAGAGCCTTTCCCAGCTGTGCAAGGACTTGATGGTAGATCTCAAGCATCACGCACAACGCAAGAAAGCGTCCTATAAGACCACTGGACAGGTCATCTACGATGAGTTTTATCCGCGACATTCCAAGCACATCATAGACGAAATAGACCGCGTCCTCGCAAAGCACTACGGCTTCAGCGATGAGGAATTAGACTTCATCATCAACTACGACATCAAATACCGGATGGGGCGGTCTGGAAGCTCCTAATGTGTTTGCTATTTAAATAGGAATTTGATACGATGCTAAGCGTAAGATTAGCAACCAGTAAGGAGAAATGTGATGAAAATCTTAACTATTGTCGCTATCTCTATTTTGATGCTATCGGGCTGCACAAGTGTGCAATATCAAAAGATGCAGGCGGAACGCGATCAGCTCCGCAAAAATTATGAAGTGCTCCGCGACGAACACAGCGAGCTCAAAGTCAAAGAAGGTATAACCGACCCACTCCTCGGAAGGTGGAAATTTCTAAATCTTGAGGTTGCGGAGAGTGCAGCTACCGAAAATGTTAAAGAAACCAAAGCCGCGCTTCGATCCCATTATTTGAAAGGTCTCACACTTGATTTTTTTGAAGAAAAAGGGAGCCACTATTACCGAGGTAAAAAGGGGAACACGGAGATTTTCGGCCAATTTAGGATCTTCACCATTCGTTACGGCGATGAACCCTTCCCATTTATCCGATTCCTCAGACGTTCTGGCCCTGAAATCTCAGAATTCCTTTTCGCCGCAAGAGCGAGCAGCTCTGGACTAGCAGACCCGCAAGGGCTCGCAACGGCAAAAGAAATTGGTATTTCAGTTACGGAGGACCGGTTGTATCTCACGATGCCGGGTAAGATGCAGTTAGGTCCCACTGGTTGGGTAAAAAACGGGGACGTGCATTGCTACTTCCGGAGGGTTGAGGAGTGAAAATACGAACTCACTTTAGGTTGAATTCTGTTTTTTTTATCTAATTCTCGCTTGTTGTACCAGTGTCTGATACCAAGACGTTCAAAACGAACGCGAAGGGTTGTGTGCAGCACAAGCGGATGCCCGTAGGAAAATCGATTCGAGCCCCATGAGAGTAGATTTAACCAAGAAGCTGCTAGACAAATGGCATTTTGAGGAAAATAGACAATGAAAATGTTAACAATATTCGGCATTATAGCAATGGTGTTTGCTAGTTGTGCGGTGCTAACGCCGCAAGAAACGCAACAGCGGCGGCATCGCCTGCTTGAAGCTTATAATGAAGCACGCGCAAAACACGATCCGGAGAAAATTAAAGAGACAGTGAGGAATCTCCTCGTCGGCAAATGGCAATATGTCGGGTTAGAGGTTGAAGAAGGTAATGTTACCACAAAGCAAGCACAATCGGCGGGCCAGCAGCGGATAAACTCGCCGAACGTTTTGACAGAACCGCTCTCTAAGGGCGCTACAAACCAACAAGCAACATCCAACATCCGTAAGCAGACGACTTCGCCAGACCCTCGGAATCCCAAAGCAGACGAACATACCTCGGCAGAAAATGCACCTCGTTTACCGCGTATTGAAGTAACCAACGAAAGGTCGAGTCAACAGATACTTGGTGCAAAAGCCGCACTTGTCGCATCTACGCGCCAAAATCTCACTATTGAATTCGTCCAAAACCACGGATCTTACCATTATAGTGGCAGCAATCAAGGCACGCGTGTCACAGGACAGTGCTATATCACTACGAAACGTTACGGCGATGATCCATTTCCATTTGTTCGTTTTAATCAGCGGACGGGTCCTAATATGCTTGAGTTCGTATTCGGTTCCGAACCTGTAAGACAGATAGCCGCTAAACAAAAACAGAAGCGGGCTGCTATGCTGCAAAGCCGCAAGATGGGGATACAAGGCGCGCGGCGCGCTGCTGCAAAACAGACTTCTTTCGCAATCGCCTCCCTAACAGGTATTACGGTAACAGAAGATACACTCTATTTAACCCTATACGGGGATATGAAGCTAACCCCCAAAGGCTGGATGCGAACTGGTGGACTTCGATGCACCTTTAAAAGAATTGAATGAGATCGAGAATTTTAAACGATTAATACTATTATAATGGATGGCGGCTTTGGTATCAAGCCTCGTTTAGCGCGGGGCAGAACTATTAAGGGAAAGGAGATTCTCTATGCTCTTTGGCATCCTCCGTCAGTTAAAGTACTAGGAAAATGAATCACCCATGCTTTTTGATGCCGATTGTGGCGTTCTGGCTCCGGTTGAACTCTGCGTTGAATACCAAAGTCAAACCTTGCAACTTGATTCGTCTTAAGCTTAAGATTGAAACTCCTACAGTACATATTATAACGCGAGCTTGAATAATTATTGGGTTCATCTTTGGATAAAGAGGGGGCCCCTTGCATAGTCTAACAGGCTGTGCTACAAGCCCTGAAGAGGCACAAGTTGACAGTCTATGCTACAGTAAGTACCTTGCACAATCTGAAAGGTTACGCTACAAAACAACCTACTCACTCTTTTTTAAACTCACGTTATTATGCCGTATTTTTTCAAAATCGTCGTTTTATTTGCTTGACACAACTGATTAACTGCTACGCTATCCTCGATACAGAGGCACCGGGGTTCGTATCACAAGATTTAGTAAAGTGCTGGAGCATCATCATAATCACAGGTTGTCGCAGATTACGCGGATTTCTTGGAAAACTAAATCGCTTTGCTTCTAGGCCTAATCGACCTTGACATTTCTTCTTGTTTCTAGTATTATAAACCTACATTCATTGATCCAATATTTTGAAGGTAAATCATGCTGCAGCAGATGTTTTTAAAAGAGATGCAACCTAAAAAACAGAAAACTTACCGTCTATTTGCATTAATACCATCACTATTTTTTCTGTTCGTCTATCAGCTGCCTGCTGACAAGCTACCTACTTCCCATAGCGAGCAATATGTCATCGTAGAGAGTGAAAACGGTGATAGATTGACCGGCACTTGGCGCGGTGCCACCGAAACCCATTTTGAAATAGGGTACCAGGGACAGATCCTGCGGCTTCCGCTAACAGGATACAGCATTCATTTTACATCAAACCTTGCACATGTTGCAGATCGAACGGCAGCAAAGTACTTTCGAAACGGACTGATGCTGTTGGAGTTAGGTCTTCCTGAAAAAGCAAAAGGACGTTTTGAAGCCGCCATCGAAGAATTACCGAAATATCCGGCTGCCCACTACCAGCTCGGATTGCTTTACAAAGCAGATGGGGACAAGACACGCGCGTTGGAACGTTTCCGATCTGTAGCAATTCTCGATGCAGCCAATTATGATCTTGTCCCGATTTTTGAGGAGTTTGGCGATACTGCACTCGCTAATGAGGCTTATGCTAAGGCAGTGGATAGCTATCAGTTAATCTTAACCCATTATCCAGAACACTCATCTACTCCAGCCTTGCGCTATCTCACTGGATTTCTCCTCGCCGAACAGTTAGGAGACGCGGCTGCGGGCCTGCTGCTCCTTGAATCAGCAATAAGACAACATCCAGATAGTCCCGATGAACGTGAAAAAGCGCTTTTCCTGATAGGGAAACTACAAGCAGAAACGAATCAGTTGGAAGAGGCCCTCCACACTCTGCGGGGGTTTATTATGCGTTATCCGACGAGTGAGTGGGTCTATGAGGCACGACTTATCCGCGCTGAAACGCATCTGAAACTCGGTAAACCGGCAGAGGCTGCAAGTGGAGCGAGACTTATCTACGAATCGAGTATAGATGAAAGATTAAAGGAGCGCGCAAAACAGATTATCGATCAGACCGAGTGGACAATTTACACAAAGACAGACGGGCTTCCAGACAACCAGATCCAAACGATTGCCAACGATGAAACAAAGTTGTGGATAGGCACTCCGCAAGGTATTATGCTTTTTGAGACTGCCTACGGGAAATGGATCTCGATTGAGAATATTCCACAGTTGATTAACAGTGCAGTGGAGACGGTTCCAGATGTTAGAGCTATCGCTGTTAACTCACAGGAGGTATGGATAGGCACTCGCTTCCAAGGCGCGATTCACTACAACAAGCTAACAAGTGAAATTCAGATATACTCACCAATTGACGGATTCCCTGCTTGGATCAGGGACATCAAAGTGGACGCAACAGCTGCATGGTTTGCAACAGGTATCGGTGTTATTCGTGAGGTGCGCGGCAGTATCAATCCACCGCTCGTCTACAATACACAAAATAGTCGGCTTCCGGCGAATAACCTTGAGAAGTTGCTTCTCACGCCCGAGAGGGTTTGGTGTGTCTCAGAAGATGGCGTAATCGGAATATTTGACCGAAAAATAGAGGAGTGGTATACTTATCATTCAACAGCAATTCGAGAAGAAATGACAATCGTTGGCATTGATACGGCAGCAGAGCAGCTCCTATTTACATGGTTCAATGCGGATGAAAAATCCAACGGTTATTTCCGAGCCGACTTGGATGGTGGCAATGGAAAGTTGACAACGCTCCATACTGGTATAGACGATGAAAACACGTTGCGGAACATTTACATTCAAGGAGCTCTTGATACTTCACCTGTCATAGAACCACCTATCGTTGAAGAAAACCTTGAGGAGAAGAGAGACGAAAAAACCGAGACATCGTCTGCAGAGCTAGTAGAAGCGGAAGCAACAGAAGCACAACCGCTACCTCCTATATCAGAAGTACCATTAGTGTTGTGGATAGCAACGAACGATCTGTTTTATACGCACCACACCCGTTCTAGCGCGTGGAAAGATACAAGTACGCCTCAAATCGTATCGGAGGCATTAGCGATAAAATCCCTCGTTGTCGCGAATAATCGGGCATGGATAGCGACTACCAACGGCTTAGCATCTGTGAGCGTGCGATGAAGCAACTCACGGGGATGTCCGAATCTAAAAAGCTATGCAACCGACAGCCACAAAACTTATTACACGCTGGGCGTATACCGAACCGACCCTGATTGAAGACGAGTTAGTTGTCGAAGAACCACTTGAGATCCGGGTCGGACAACAGAGCTTAATCGTTGTGATGCGGACTCCGGGACACGATTTTGAATTGGCATCGGGTTTTCTCTACACAGAAAACCTCGTGACTTCCCGCGATGCCATCGAAATTATTGCATACTGTGAGGACGAGCCTCCCGAAAAAGCGTTTACCGGTTTCTCCTCGCTACAGAATATCGTCAACGTTCGTCTGGCCGAAGCATTTGACTTTGAAATACAATCCGGTTGGCAACGGAATTTCCATGCCAATGCAAGCTGCGGACTCTGTGGTAAAATGACGATCGAATCTGTTAAACACCAAGTACCCGCGCTGAACTCAGGAATGTGCGTCAATCAAAACCTTTTTTATCAACTCAATGACCAGTTAAAGGCGGCACAGTCTGTTTTTGAAAGGACAGGTGGGCTTCATGCCGCTGGACTTTTCGATGAAACGGGTAAACTTCTGGTTGTCAGAGAGGATATTGGCCGACACAACGCAGTTGATAAAGTGATAGGGCACGCTTTGCTTACAGACCTGTTACCACTTAGTCGCCATATTTTGATGGTGAGCGGGCGCGCAAGTTTTGAAATCGTCCAAAAAGCGCTCTTCGCCCGTATCCCTATTGTTGCCGCGGTCTCTGCCGCATCGACACTCGCCGTTGATCTTGCACAAGAAGGCAACCTTACTTTAATAGGGTTCATGCGTGGGAAAAGTATGGCGGTTTACAGTTGTCCAGAGCGTATCTGCCGTACCTCTAGGTAGCGCAAACCGTTCGTTTGCAGCATTAAAGTTGCAGCCTATATCCAGTGAGACACTTCAGTTAAGAAGGTTTCCGCTATCTTTTTTAGATAGCATGTCTCTATAATAGCAAGAAAACTTAAAAGGAGTTAAACTCTCATGTTAAGCATTTTAAACGGCATTCAGGGGCTTGTGAATCTCCTATTCTTTTTAGCTATTGTCGGGACATTAGGAGTCTCGTGGATATACGCCCGCCGGTTGAAAAAACAGTACCGCGCAAGCTTCCCGTGGGGCAAGACAGCATCCATTGTCGGGATTGAAGTGTTGCTCTGGATAGGATTCACCATTTTCTGGGAAATCTTCAAAGCGTTATGGTTGCCAATCATGGTTGTCGCTATCGTTATTATCGTGATCATTCTCTCAAGAAAACCGTATTAGTTGAAGTGTTGCTCTGGATAGGATTCACCATTTTCTGGGAAATCTTCAAAGTGTTATGGTTGCCAATCATGGTTGTCGCTATCGTTATCATTCACTGAGGAAAAAGGCAGAGATATACCTAATGAAAAGGCTGGTAAATTACTTAGCCTTTTGGCGATGCGCCACTCGGAGCGTGAGTGCCGCAAATTCACTTTCACCGGGAAGCCACATCCCTGATGGATTCGAGATAAGGCCTTGAGGTTACTTGCGTTGAAATTGATCTACGGATAGTGGGCCAGAACACACCTCGGTTCTAAAATCAGATCACCCTTAGATTTCTATAAAGGAATTGCCAATTGAAAAGAGGGCAAAAGCATAAGAAGCATCGAGGACTGACTGGCCCCTCGAAAACTGATGAGAGGAAAGATACATGAGTCGAATCGGAAGAGCTGTGGTTGCGCACGGTCAAGATTTTGAAATTCGTGAATATCCAGTCCCCGATCCCGAGCCGAATACGGTCCTGCTCCGTCAGGAATTAGCAGGTATCTGTGGAACTGACCTGCACAATTGGCAGAATGGTTTCCAGCAAGAAGTGTTATTGGGACACGAAAACGTCGGTATTGTTGAGGCTATCGGGGAAGGGGTCAAGACAGATTATGTCGGAAAACCGATTACGGAAGGCGACAGAGTTATCTTTGCCCCGGGAACAAACTACGGGGCTTATGGGTTTCAGTGGAATCCGGACGAGGCACCGCATTTTCGGGGCGGGTTCGCCGATTACATGTATCTAGCCCTTCCAAATACCTGTTTTCTGAAAACAGACGCATCCGCTGAAGTTGCAGTACTCACAGAGCCCTTCACTGTAGGCGTTCACGCAGCGATGCGTGGTCAAATAAAACTTGGGGACACTGTGGTTGTGCAAGGTTCGGGGGCTATCGGGCTTGTGACACTAGCGTGTGCCAAGTTGAGCGGTGCCGTGAAAGCCATTATGGTGGGAGGTCCTGCAGGGCGCCTGAGACTTGCCAAACGTCTCGGTGCCGACGTAACAATCGACATTGAGAAAGTTCCCTCCGTCGCAGAACGGACCGAGCTTGTGAAAACGGAAACTCCTCGTAAAGAAGGGGCTGATATTGTCTTTGAATGTGCAGGTTTCCTTCCTGCAACGCCTGAAGGGTTGGGATATACCCGCCGGAGTGGGACCTTTGTTGAGGTCGGCCACTTCGTGGATATGGGATCTATTGACTTCAACATTAATCAGTTGCTGATGCGTAAAAACCTTCGGGTTGAGGCGATCTGGGGGAGCAGCTACGAACACTTCGTCCGCGGCCTACCGATCCTTGAGCAGAGCGGACTCCCTTTCGCAGACATGATTAGCCACCAGCTCCCACTTTCACAGGTCGGAGACGGCTTTAAAGCTCTTGACGGTGGCTACCGTATTAATGGTGAAACAGCGATTAAAATTGCGGTGAAGTCTGACCTGTGATTCAGGTGAGTATCAGATACCCTTGTAATTCGGATGAATCCTAAGATTACAAGGATCCGGGTTCAGACTAATAACCGAAAACTGAATAATTATTTAGGAGGCATATTGATGTCAAAAACGTATCGCGTTGGCTTTGCGTCTCTCGTACACGACCACGTCTGGGGGGAACTCCGTCATTGGAAGGCGCACCCGAACGTTGAGATCGTCGCGGCAGGTGATGTCAATGCGGAATTACGCACACAATTCAGCGCAGAAGCCTGTGTTGAGAACGTCTATGACTCTTGGCAAGAGTTGTTGGAAAAAGAGGAATTAGACATCATCCAAGCGGCAGCAGAGAACAACGCCGGAGCGGACATCGTCGAAACCGCGGCAGCGAAAGGTATACACGTTGTATCCGAAAAACCGATGGCTGCTCGCCTTTCACAAGCTGATCGGATGCTCGCCGCTGCTGAGAACGCTAACACGCAGCTAATGGTGAACTGGCCCACGGCGTGGAGTCCAGCTCTCAATACCGCCATGAATCTCATTAAAGATGGAAGAATTGGGGACATTTTTTACTTCAAATGGCGTTCGGCACACAACGGCCCCATGGAAATCGGATGCTCTCGTTACTTCTATGAGTGGCTCTACGATGAAGAGAAAAACGGTGCGGGAGCGTTGATGGATTACTGCTGCTATTGTGCCGATATGTGCGCATATCTCCTCGGTTCGCCCCAACAGGTAACAGCATTCCGCGGTACCTTCGTCAAAGATTACCCAATACCCGATGATAATGCAGTCATCGTTATGAAATACGGAAACGCTTTTGGCATCACGGAAGCATCTTGGACTCAGAAGGTGGGTTATATTACACCGAATCCTGTGGTCTATGGTACTGAAGGCGCGTTAGCGGTCAGTGGAAACCAAGTCCATCTTCATCCTGCAGCGGGGGATGCCCAGGTGATAACACCTGAATCGCTACCAGAGGGGAAACGCAACGCCGCAGAATACTTCATTCACTGCTTGGAAACAGGCGAACCCATCGAGGGCTTGTGTAACGCCAAAGTGAGTCGGGATGCCCAAGAGATCCTTGAAGCAGGTTTGGTATCAGCAAATAGCGGACGGGTTGTTAACCTGCCGATGTCGTAAATCCTTATAGGTATGTATTACACCCCACCTATAGAAACTTTAGAAGGACCTTATGAACGATAGAATCCCGATTGCATTACAACTATATTCTGTCAGAAACGATTGCGCTGGCGATTTATCTTTAACTCTTCAAGCGGTTGCGCAAATGGGCTATGAAGGGGTTGAGTTTGCAGGTTACTATGACCGCACTGCTGAGGAATTACGCGATATGTGTGAGGACCTCGGACTTAAAGTCGCTGGGACACACACGGGCTTGAACACGCTTCTCGGTGAGGAGCTTGCCAAAACCGTTGAATTTAACAAAATTCTCGGCAACCGGTATCTGATCGTGCCGGGTCTGTCCGAGGAATATCGGAATTCCCAACAGGCATGGCGCGACACAGCAAACATCTTCAACGGCATCGCTGAAAAAATCGCTGACCAAGGATTGTCTACCGGATATCACAATCACACGGGCGAATTTGAACCATTGGAAGGCCGAATCCCGTGGGATACCTTCGGTAGTAACACCCGTGATGATGTCGTGATGCAAATTGACATCGGTCACGCGCTGCGTGCCGGTGCTGACCCTGTAGCATTTATCGAACGTTACGCGGGGAGATCTAAACTGGTGCATCTTAAAGAGTACTCCGCCACCAATGAGAACGCACTCATTGGTGAAGGTGAAATCCCCTGGGATGACGTGTTTCATGCCAGTGAAACTGCAGGCGGAACGGAGTGGTACATTGTGGAACAAGAGCGCTACGCCTACTCGCCGCTTGAATGCGTCGAACGCTGTATTAATAATCTACAGCAAATGGGGAAAATTTAAGTTTGCCTGATTTCTCGCGCGATATTTTTGATAAAACGCTTTTACTCTGGTGGGAAGATTTTTATTTTCCAATCTTTGAGTACCTTCTTCCAAAGATCGGGCAATTGGAAGGAAAAAAGATACTAGAATTAGGCACCGGCACAGGGGGAACTGCAACACTACTTGCAAATCTTGGTGCGACCGTGATTGGAATAGACTTACTTCCCTTCCGACTCACTGAAGGTAAAGCGCGGGCGGCGGAATATGGACTTGCCGAGTCGGTAGAATTCGCGCTCATGGATGCAATGAATCTTGCCTTTCTAGACAATACTTTTGACTTTATTATCTCAAAATCTGTACTTGTGTTCACAACACATACGCAAACCGCTAAGGAGTGTTACCGCGTTCTCAAGCCGGGAGGAAAAGCGATTTTTATAGAAAATATGCGCTACCATCCAGCGGTATGGCTTTATCGCAAAGCGTTTTTAAAATACTCCGGCAGGTTGCACTACTTCTCGCTAGGTGATGTCGAGGCAATCGGTGATGAATTTGAGAGCTTGGAGCATCGTGAGTTTCATCTCTCCGCAGTGGGCGCGCTGTTTTGGCAGAGATGTGTTTCTATTCCCCTCTTTTATGACTGGACCCTCCGTATCCTCAAAGCGATAGATACTTCTCTCCTCAAATGCTTCCCGTTCCTCAAACGGTTCTGTTGGATCACAGCAATGATTTGCCGCAAAGATAAATTCTCATAGCGCCCTATTCGCCCTGAACTCAGCGGGTTTGTGAAGACATTTCACAAACCCGCTCTATTTTCAGCTCCTCAATTAAACACTTAGCGGAGACTGTCACGGCGATGATAGGATTTAACCGTCCCCCACATAGTGGTTATCTTGCCCTCCGCTTTGACAGCAAGGGCTTTATCTGGACGCGAACCGCTCGCGAGTTCAGCAACTTCGTCTTCAGAGAGGGCACGATCCCAAAGGATAACATCGTCGATTATGCCATCAAGGAACGTATCGTTCCCATCATTGCCACCGATGCCTCGACCGGCACCGAGTTCTAAAGGTCGATCTGGAAAAAGATTGTAGGGTTCCGGTGCGACTTGCGGATTCGCTTGACCACTGGCGGGTATTTCAGGTTTTTCACCATCCCTGGCCACGTAACCTATAGCCTCCTTACCGTCCGCTGTCTGACAGACATGAAACCACTCTCCCGGCTCGATGACTCCCTCTGTAGCAAACCAGTTTTGGGTACCGCCACTGGTCGTTCCCCAGGTCAAATTGTTGCTACTAGTCGTTACTATACGAAAGGTGAAAGTTGCACCCCAACCAACCTTCTCGCCTTTCCAAACCCCGGAGTGGTCTCTGCCCTCCCGGACATAGAGCCAATAGGAGATAGTATGTGGTCCCTCAATAACTTCCTCAAGACCGGGGTTAAACTCGATATCTGCCCGTGAATCTTGATTTCCATCAACATCCAATGCCTTGCCAAATTTACCATCATTGGTGATTTTAGCTCCTTTGAAGAGTTCACCATGTGCTTTTCCGATAGCGTCGGTTACCTTCCCATCGTCAAAGGTCCAACCAGCAACAACCCCGTCATTTATATCTGCAACCGCAGGGGTTGTTAGAAAGATCGCCAATGCAGCGAGAGTGAGCATAGAAATAAATAGTTTCACTGAAATTAGCCTCCTTTAAGAGTTAGTAGAATGTTATCCGGATAAGAATTTAACGAAAAATCAACCTTTCCCGGATAAAGCTCGTCTAAATAAAGAGACGCGAAATAGAATCACCTCACTTGGAAAGTGATACAGTTACAATTTCCATACCTAAGTTGCTGTTTAAGCCGGTAGAGGTGCTTATATCTTGTGTCCCAAATCTATGGGCAGCTCCTTTTTTAGTGTGTAGTATGCTGTAAAGGAGTTCCCATAGGTTTAATTTACATTAAGCACTTTTTTTATTCAAGAAAAAATAGCAATGTTACTTAAAAACGATTTTATCCCCCTCGATCGCTATTAGCTGCTGATTCAATGAAAGTTTAGTCGCTGTATCAACAATGCCGCTAGGCCATCGAATCTCCAATAGGTCTATACGCTCAGCATCTTTCAGTCCGAAGTGGACCCGCAGATCGCTAAAGGCGAGATAACTTCCACTGCTTTTCACTTCCGCATATTGCGTCAGACCGCCAGCAACAACTTTAACGCGGGCCCCAATCGCGGAACGATTGCTTTTGGTTCCAATCACTTTCAGCTGTATCCAATTGTTCCGGTTTCCGCCGTCGTTTCTCAGCAAGTCAGTGGTCTGATTCCAATTGGTAACCAGGATATCAATATCGCCGTCGTTATCATAGTCTCCAAAAGCGGCTGCACGGCTTGTTTTACGTAACGCGAAGCCTTCGCCCATTTGCGCTGTGACATCTACAAATTCCCCGTTGCCTAAATTCCGAAAGAGCTGGTTCTGTTGTGGTGTTGTCGTGGAGCGATCGACCTCGGCGATGTTATCCATTGTGTGTCCGTTCGCGACAAAAATATCTTTGTAGCCATCGTTGTCGTAATCGAGAAAGCCTATACCCCAACCGAGGTAGCGGTGCGTATATTCGGCAATACCGGCGGTAATCGTAGCATCAATGAAAAAGTTACCTCCTTGATTGTGGTAGAGGGTATTGGTCTCGTTCTGAAAATTGCTGACTGTGATATCTAACTTACCGTCGTTGTCGTAGTCTCCAAAGACTGTTCCCATTCCTGCCTCTGCTTTCCCCATATCGCTACAACTAACGCCCGAGAGCAGTCCGATTTCTTCAAAAGTGCCGTCGCCTCGGTTTTGAAAAAGAAAGTTGAAATCTTGATCGTTGGCGATGTAAATATCGGCATCGCTGTCATTATCAACATCACCAACCGCCACTCCGAGGCCGTGTGCTGCGGGGACGCTTAGCAAGCCGACCTGTCTGGTTAAGTCCGTGAAGGTACCGTCCCCGTTGTTGTGGTAAAGTAGGTCCGGCTGCGGCGGATAAGCACTCGGCCCACAATAGACAGCAATACTGTGTCGATAGCACGTTTTATGTGCATCGAGGGTATAGGTTGCGTAATTAGTCACATAGAGTTCAAGAAATCCATCCTTGTCAAAATCGGCGAATGCACAACTCGTTCCCCACCCTGCATCTGCGACTTGTGCGGCTTCAGCGACATCTGTGAAAGTGCCGTCGCCGTTGTTTCGATAAAGAACATTGGATTCGAAGTTTGTCACATAGAGATCTACATCGCCATCGTTATCGTAATCGCCGGTTGTTGCGCCGACCCCGTAGCCGGTATGCGCGACACCTGCCAGGGAGGTGACATCTGTAAATGAACTGTCTCCGTTGTTGCGATAGAGAATGTTGGTAGGGAGTGGAGTGTCCGCTTGTTCTACCTGTGGCCGGGCATTGATCAGATAGATGTCGAGGTGTCCATCGTTGTCGTAATCGAAGAAACCGCCCCCCGAACCATATTGCTCGTTAAAGAGGCGTTTGCCACTTTCACCATCTGTGTGCTTGAAGTCAATCCCGGATTCCCCAGCAATTTCAACAAACGTGACAGCTCGTCCCACCAATGGATTGAGCACAGTGTATATCACGAAAAAAAAGAGATATAGGTAGCATGTACAAGGACGCATAACGAAGACTCTCACTGCCTTTTTGCTTCCTCCATTGCCTCTCGGATCTTATCCAAGCGCTCCTTGTAGGCTGAATTGTCCGGTTCCCAAGCAATCGCTCGTAAGATAGCTTGTTCCGCCTCGCGATACGCACCGTGGCAGTAGTATACGTAGGCGAGGGTGTCCAAGTGGGAAGCGCTCGCGTCTAATGTCACTGCGCGTTTTGCTAATTCTACAGCACGCGCGAGTTGCCGCCCTTGCTTTGCGTATAGCCAGGCAAGGTTGTTATGTGCATCTGCTGAGTTTTCATCTACTGCAATCGCTTGCTTAAAGACGAGTACAGCCTCCGGAACCTGATTCTGCTTGAGATAGAGGACACCCAACCGTACCCACGGGGTAGCATTACTCGGATCGGCCTCCGTCAATTGTCGATAGATAGCAATTGCCTCAGGAAACCGGCATTGTTGAACGCAGACTTCTGCAAGTCCATAATAAGCCGAGGTTAGCTTCTTATCTTTCTGGATTGCGATCTGTAGGGAGACCCGGGCATCATCGAATTTGCGGAGGTGTGCGTAAATCCAACCAAGGTTAAGGTACGCCTCGGCATCGGTATCGTCGAGTTGAATGACTCGTTGAAACGCCTCGACAGCCTCTGTTAATTTTCCGTTCCGTATGTAAAGTCCACCGAGGTTGTGGTAGAGCGCAGGAACATCTGGGTGTAAAATTGTTGCAGTTTTATAGGCATGTATCGCTTCTGGGTAGTTCCCAACTGCAAAGTGTGCCGCTGCTAATTCGACCCGTGGCTCCAACGCAGTCGGTTGTTCTATCAAATGTCTACGGTATCGACTTATCTTTTCGTTGTATGCTTTTATCCGCTGGAAAGATACCATCAGGTTTTTTGCTTCTTCGATATACTGCGTTGCAGAATTCCCTTCCGAATTTTGTTCTAAACCTCGCTGGACAAGTGCAAGATTGTAATAGGTTTCAGCATGGTATAGGTTAAGGGACAGGGCTTTCTGATAATACCGCCCGGCTTCTGTCAACCGCTTCTGGAGAAACGCGACTTTCCCTAAGCCTTGGTAGATCGGAGCGAGATTAGCATCAAGTGCTAGTGCCTGTTGATAGGTCTGTCGTGCTAAATCCAGTTTTCCGCGTTGTACATATACATCAGCGAGTCGAAAAAAGGCTTCAGCGTTCTTGGGTAGCAAGGCGGTGCCGTGTTGCCCGTGCTTTTCAGCATCTGCGAACTTGCCTTGAAAATGATAAATCCGCGCCAAGCAGATATGCGCAACGCCGTGTGTTTGCGAGGATGCAGGCAGTTCTAAGGCGCGAAGATATGCCGCTAAAGCCTCATCGTTTTTTTCTTTCAATATATGAACCGCACCGAGTTCACAGTACGCCTCAGAATTCCGTGGATTTAATTTCAAGACTGCATGAAAAGCCTCAATCGCTTCATCGTAAAGCCCTAACTGAATTGCGTGCATCCCACGGGCGTAATGTTCAGACTGTTCATCCTTCGCTTGCCGCGCTGCAAGCGAAGCCAGAAAAAAGAAAACGAAAAGACTCCCGACGATCCAAACTCTTTTTGCATAGGTGTTATTATAGCGAACCAATCTCTGCGACATCACTCCCCCTCCGCGTGGTGCACCAACTCGTTGTTAATGATTGTCGCTATTAGATTGATTTCACACTGCATTTCATTCCATTCAAAGAGAATCAAGTTCGAGGTTCCTTCTACGTGTGCTTTCGCGTTCAACAGAGCCATCGGTTGTCGCGTAGCGAGTAAGACCGCTTCTTCTAGCGAGATGCCTGCAAACCGGACGCTGTTTTCGATGCAGTGTACTAATTCAATGGCTGAACCGGCGAGATATTCGGTGCCGGCCAAGCGGACACAACGATCGGCGGTCAATTCCACAGATTTTTCTGCGAACTCGTAGATACCGGGTTTTATGCCTGCTAGAGCGACCGCATCACTAACGAGAACACATCTGCTAAGGGTCTTTGCACGCATGATAGACTTAACGACAGAAGGAGGCAGGTGATGCCCATCCACAATTAGACTTGCCCAGAGGGCATCGGCACCGAGCTGCTCCCAAATGTAGTTAGGATGTCGCTGGATTAAAGCGTGTGCTCCGTTACCGAGGTGTGTAGAGAGCCTCGCTCCAGCGTCAATCGCCGCTTGAATGTCGTTTGCAGAGGCATTCGTATGTCCCAACGCGACCACAATCCCGTTAGCCACCAGTTTTTCAATAAACCGAATAGCACCTTGTTTCTCGGGGGCGAGGGTCACAACGGCGATTTTCCCTTCAGCAATGTTCTGCCACTTCTGAAATTCGCCCCAATCTGGGTCTCTGACGTGTTCCGGAGGATGTGCCCCGCGCGGCCCATCCATTGCAGATATATACGGTCCTTCAAGATGAATTCCGAGCATGGAGTGGGCAACCAACGCATCTGTCTTAGCTGCTTCCGTTATGGCATGTAGCGAATTACAAATCCGATCGAAGGACCCGGTCACAACCGTCGGGCATAAAAATCCGGTGCCGACTTTCCAGAGGGCGCGCACCATTGCACAAACGTCTTGCGGTGTAACGGTAGCAATATTGAGGTCGAAGCCAGCAAAACCGTTCACCTGAATGTCTATCAATGCTGGTGCGATCCGTGTTGTGCTGTTGGTAGAGGATATCTCACGGATTTCCTGAACATGTGCCTCTGCAATATCTATTTCGATGTAAGTATTATTGAAGAGGGTATGTCCGCTGAACTTCATGTTTTTTATCCTGAAGTTTTCTCATAGTTTCCTTATAATACCTGCAAACCGGTTTATTGCCAAGAAAAAAGGATTGCATTCGTGAGTAGAATTCGGTTAAAGTACATCAAGAAAGATTTCAACCAGTTTATAGAATCATAGTTGTGCTTTCTAGATTACATCTGAATGGGAGGATAAAATGGAATATTTAACATACGGAAAAACAGGTTTAGAGATCTCACGTCTCTGTTTCGGTGCCGGACATCTCAACAATACCTGCGAAAGTTATGAAGCTGGGGGCAAACTCATGTTGAAGGCACTGGAGGAAGGTATCACTTTCTGGGACACTGCTGAGGGTTATGGGAGTCAACCGCACCTCGGAGCGGCAGTTCGCCAAATCAATAGGGAAGAAGTCATCATTCAAACGAAGACCGGCGCGAAAGACTACGAAGCTGCAAAAGTGAGCATTACGCGTTCCCTGCATGAGCTGCAAACGGATTACTTAGATGTTTTACTCCTACACGGCATCGCCTCGCCTGAAGACTTGGTATCGCGGGAAGGCGCCCTAGAGGCGTTTCGGGAAGCAAAAGCTGCTGGAAAAATCCGGAGCATCGGGTGTTCCACACATATCTACACAGGGTCTGTTATGGATGCCGTGATTGATCATCCGGAACTTGAAGTCATTCTAACAACAGCAAATAAAGAGGGCAGAATGTTAGAAGGTGGAACTTTCGATCGACATCTCGAATACATCCAACGCGCATACACTCTTGGGAAGGGTATTAGTATCATGAAGGTTATCGTTGCCGGAGATATCCCAGAGGCGGATATGCCGGAATGGATCGAGTGGGGCTTCAACCTCGAAACCGCACATGCTATCAATCTTGGTATCAGCGATTACCCTCATATCACATTGGATGTCGATCTGGCACGTACGAGCGCGAGACTGCGTTTGATACAGGGCAAAGCAGCTTAACCTATTTCTTCTCAGAAGGATGTGTAATTCCTGTCGAATGCCATATAGACATTCGATGTTGATTCTTGATCGGATATGAAACAATTACGCGGCAAACCGCTCAAAGACTTTCTGAAGAAGGTGAAACCGCCAGAGACAGAACTAGTTTTTATTCTTCAAGACGTGCAGGACCCGGTTAATGTCGGTTCTGCATTTCGGATAGCCGATGCGTGCCGTGTAAAAGAAGTTATCCTGACGGGTATTAGTGCACAACCGGCACATCCACTCGTTCGCAAAGTCGCGCGGGGCAAACACCGACGCGTAAAGTGGCAATATACCGAACAGGCAGCAGACGCAATTGTATCGCTCAAAACAGAAGGCTACACCAGTTTTGCCTTGGAACTCACGGCACAGTCAATCCGTTACGATGAAGTGGGCTATCCTGATAAAGTCTGCCTCATTGTGGGCCACGAGGACCATGGCGTAACCAAGCGGACGCTTGCTGCTTGTGATAGGATCATTTTCCTGCCGATGTATGGGGTGGGGGCCTCGTTAAACGTGCACGTCTCGCTAGGGATCACAGCTTACCATATCTTAAGCGCTTGTAGCTGTCAGAAACCATCAGTGGGCAGCAAGAAAGAAACTTGTAGCAATAAATAAGACTCAACAGCCCTACATCGACAACCGACAATTGTAAAAAGATGCGAATTTAAAGCAGAAAACAGAGGTTGGCTCCTGGAGACAACCGTAGTGAGGTCTATAAGGAAAGAAATGTCGAAAACGATGCGCGGGATTATGTGCCGAGCCCCGTGGGATTACTGCCTTGAAGAGGTACCGATGCCAGTGGCCGGCCCCGGCGAGGTCCTTATTAAGGTGAGCACTTGTGGCATCTGTGCAAGCGACATCAAGTGTTATACAGGCGCGCCGCTGTTCTGGGGCGATGAACACCGAAAACCATACGTGGAAGCACCCGTTATCCCTGGACACGAATTCATCGGTGAGGTCGTAGACCTCGGTCCAGGGGCAGCGGAGAAGCACGGTCTCCAGATAGGCGATACCGCCATCGCAGAACAAATCGTACCTTGTTGGGAGTGCCGCTACTGCAAGACAGGAAAGTATTGGCTCTGCCAAGTCCACAATATCTACGGGTTCCAACCGGTTGTTAACGGCGGCATGGCGGACTATATGAAGTTTCCGGCGAGCTCGATCGTTTATAAAGTACCCTCTGATATTCCGACGGCAAGTGCAGCTGTAATAGAACCGCTCGCCTGCTCAATTCACGCTGTCCAACGCGGTAACGTAGAGTTCGGAGATGTCGTTGTGATTGCTGGTGCAGGAACGCTCGGACTTGGTATGATCGGAGCTGCAAAGTTGAAAAACCCGGGGACGCTCATCGCTGTTGACTTAATACCAAACAGACTAGAGGTTGCCAAGAAGTTGGGAGCGGATATCGGAATCAATCCTTCGGAAACAGATGCCGTGCAAGAGGTGTTGGATCTTACGGAAGGCTACGGGTGCGATGTCTATATCGAGGCTACAGGACATCCAAAGGCGGTTGAACAGGGCCTGCACATGATCCGAAAAGCTGGCACGTTTGTCGAATTCAGCGTCATGCGAGAACCAGTGACTGTGGATTGGACTATCATCGGGGACACAAAGGAGTTGAATATCCACGGTGCCGATCTGGGACCGTATGCCTATCTGTTGGCGATTGATTATATCCATCGCGGCTTAATAGAGGTCGAGCATATCGTGACACACCAACTCCCCCTGGACGACTATCTGACCGGGTTTGAGATGGTTCAGAAAGGGACGAATTCGATTAAAGTGCAGTTGGTGCCGTGAAAGTTAGCTAATTCTAAATAAAGCGAAACCGATGTCAGCTGTTGAAAGATCAGAGAAGCACCGGCTTCGCTGGCCAGCTATTTCATAACTGTTACCGTCCGGCAATGGACCGAGACTTGACCAAGAACAAGGTTGATGATGGCATCAACTAGACCCACTGAGGTTGTGATCTCATAATCCGTTGCTTCCTCTGCTATTGTATTTGTGTCAACATCGTTAATTGGAACGAGTCCCCACAAAACATACCATTGTCGTTCTACTGTCATATCGATGCCTTGTGCACCTTTACCGACCTTGTGAACGTGTGCGGCACAGCCGATGACGAAGAGCGTTGCCACGATAAGGAAAAGAGCTGAAAGTTTTCTAAACATAAGTTTCTCCTTGGGTTGTGCCTGTAGAGCACAACTATTATTTGTGAATTAGATTAATAGAACCAATAGATGATTCAATGGCTCGTAGTTCTGTCGCGTAGACATTCTTGGGGACGCTATAATCTACTGCAAAAACAAGCGCTTCTGGTGCGTCACATATCAGTTTAATAAGCACAAAATCAGCAGAAATAACCATTAATTGATGGACGCGAAATGGTTCTTTCATAAAAGCTGTTTGCCGGATCGTCGCATTAGGAAATTGGTTTTGGTAGGCCGTAGAGAGGGTTTTTAATAAAGTTTCATCTGGTGCACTCTCCACGCTCTTTAAGTGTGATACGACACACATTGCCCGTGAACCTTGATTGAAAAATATCCATCGCGGATCCATCTGTAGGGCCTGGGCAGTGAGCTGGGGCTCCAATTCGTTAACGACTTGGGCCAGCATTGAATCCTCAATCTTTTCCCAACCCTTCGGTACAGCTAGTGTGATCCTAAGTACAGTGTCTGTTACTGCCGGTTCAAGTCGGGATTCATCAACATTAAAAGCAAGTGTTTCGTAAGTGTGTTTCTGAGCGTTAGGCGAATCGCATCCGACGAAACCGACGGTCAGAATACCGTACAATAGAAATTGGAGAAAACCTGACCAATTTTTCAATGTTTGCTCCACGCCGCTGAAGTTACCCTTTAAATATAGACTATTTTTCTATTAAATTCAAGAAAAAATGTTACGGATGTAATTGTCACCAAATTGATCAAGTCTAGAGACCCTTCTATTGTCCTTTCCTACCTGTATTCCAGAATTAGATTACGAAAATAAATCATAGGACATCGTGATATTTTTAGAAAGTCTTCGGGATGCTTATGCAATTTTCCTGCGGAATGAAAAGGTCCTGTTCTCCGTCTGCTCCTGTTAAAATTCATGTGTACAATGCTTACAAATCGGTATTGATAACCATCAAGAAATCCTTTCGATTTCCAGAACGATCTCCCGATGCATTTGCAATAGTTGATAAAGCACGCTGCTCCTTTTAATTGTTGAGTAACGTGTGATGCAGACTTAGAGTCCATTTCTTGAGTCTCTATACAGACAATCCATTTTCTGTTGTATTTGTCGTTGGATACAATTACGAAATCAGCCCGCTTGCGTTCGCCCTTTTTCCCATTGAAAATAGTAATCGGATTCTTAAAATCTTCTGCCCTGATGACAATAGAGTCAGGTGGTAATCCTTTTATTTCTACAGTCGCCTTAGATTGCAAGTCGGTTAATTGAACAGAAGGCCTCCCCTGTTTTGAATGCAGCGTAACTTGGGCATCAGGGTTGAGCATTTCCTGCAATATCTGTATGTCATTCACAAGACTTACTCTTCCCCCCACACAATTTCATCTTGAAGCCTGTTCATACTATTAATGGTCTTGTCAAAGCTGCTGACTTCAATACCAAACCTTGGATGGGTTTTAGCAGGTACAAGCGTATACCCTCTTTTTCGTCTTTTCTGCCCATCCTCTAATGGCAGTAAAGCTTTTTCCGCGATATACACTTTGACCTGATCAAGATTAATCAATTCGCTATCTTTATAGCCATTTTTCTCAGCAATTCTTTTCAAATGAGCCTTGTCCTGATTGAGCATGATGAGCGTATTGAGTTCTTTGACGATGTAATCGCTGTGGGTCGTTATAAAGACCTTAACACCTAAATTCGCAAGTCGTGCAAAGAGTCTGGCGATGCGGCGTTGATTTTCTGGATGCAAGCTTAATTCCGGTTCGTCTACCATAAGCAAGTCGCCTTCTCTGGCCTCACAATAGAGATAAAAGTTGAGATCCAAGAGCGAACGGACAGAGCTTGAACTCTGGTCCATTGTTAATCTTAGCCTAGTGCCTTTAGGAAGATAGTAAAGCAGGTCGCTTTGTGTAATCACATACGTCCCACCAACGATATCTGTAAAATCATCCAAGACTTCAGGGTGTTCCTTAGCAATGAAGCTCTTTCTTTTCGCAATATCGCTAATTTGGCGCGTAAAGTCGACATTATCTTCTACGGGAACAGGATAATTTTTATACGATTTCGATAGCAAGTCTAGCGGATCAATCTTTTGATCCGACCGACCGATTTCATCAAGCAGACGGTTCCGGGAGAAATTGAGTTCTTTCGAAAAAATAGCCGCCCCTGTACGCTCAACCGAGGAAATAAAAGGGCGCGGCAAAGAATTGGAGAAGATAGCACTGCTGATAGTGAAACGCAAGGCATCCTTTACAAAAATAGGATTAATTTTTGTTTGTTTTTTCCTGTCAACTGCCAGAGCAAATATTAGCACCCTACTCCCGCTTTCCTTTGAAGCAGTGAAGAACGGTTCTTGATCGATTTCTATTTCAGTTCTAAATCCTTGATCGCGTTCACTAATTGTACTCAGTTCGATATGAAATTCACTGTGCTGGAACGTTCCTTCAGGGGCCGCAAAAACCGCATCCAGTTGTTCGCAGTAATTCTTACACGCTTCTGCAAGCATCTGGTTTGCCTTTTCAACATATGGTGTTAGCTCAATCTTGAGGGCGCCGTCTGACTGTAGCGTGCGAATCTGAGCATCATCAATCGGAACATTGATAAATTTACGCCAAGACTCTAAGAAACCGTACAGCGTATAAGCGGTATATGTTTTACCAGTATTATTCTCACCGCAGATGAGTGTCAAATCACCCAATGAGAATTCTGCTTGTTTTAGGATGCCAATATTTTTTAAGCGACCTGTAAGGCTCATACTGATACCTCCACAATCGGTATTCTGTCACCGCCAAAATAGGAATCATGAAATCCTGGACGTAAAGTTGCGAGTGTCAGTGCAGCAGTGTACTTGCGGGGTTGTCCGTTGGCTATTGTAGCAGCTGCACAAGCTCCTCGACATCCGTGGTTGGCGCTTGACAGACGTAATTCTCACAGACATACGCCGTTGCAGTGTCGTTAATTTGGGTCCTACCAGCGAGGAGCGGTAGTGTTTGCCCATCAGCAGACTCACTCAAGGCGACGATTTTGTTCGGTTGATAGATGCTGTGCACCGCCGCTAACATAGATTCCGTTCTGACATCGCCTCTTTTGCCAACAATCACAACCTCTTTCGGTGTGGACAGTAGGAAGGCTAGCTCACAGAGGAGTTGACCTGATCCGGATGGCATCCCTTCTATCTGATGGCAGTAAAGTCGCAGTGTCTCAACGGCTTTGTCGTGGAATTCAGGGGCATCAAGATGTTTGGCTAGTCGCAGTAGACTGTGGATCGCCATGGACGCGCCAGAAGGCGCAGCACCGTCATAAGCAGATTTCGATTGGACGATGAGCGTTTCGTGCGCTTTACCGGTGGAGAAGAAGCCTGCACCCGTGTCGTCTTCGAACTGTTCGATCATAAGGGACGCAAGACGCTCGGCTTCCGTGAGCCATCTAGGTTCAAAACTGGCTTCGTAGAGTGCGATCAACCCGGCAATGAAATAGGAGTAGTCTTCAAGATATGCGTTAAGGTGGCTCTTGCCATCACGATAGGTGCGTAAGAGCAGCCCACTGTCTTGGGTGAGCGTCGTCAAGACGAATTCAGCAGATTTTTCGCATGCTTCAAGGTATGCAAGCTTCCCTGTCAGTTGGTATCCGATCGCCATACCGCGAATCATAAGACCGTTCCAACTGGTTAGGACTTTGTCGTCCAACCCGGGTTTAATCCGTTTTTCTCTCTCCTCAAATAGTTTTTGTTTTCCATTTGCAAGGAGAGCTTCCAGTTCTGCAACATCCATACGCAGCTTTCGAGCAAAAACATCAGGTGCGGTTTGGATGTGAAGGATGTTTTCTCCTTCAAAGTTGCCTTGTGGCGTGATGTCGTAATACTCACAGAAGATTTCGGCATTTTCTTCTCCGATGATGGCTTCCACGTCGTTTGGTTCCCAGACGAAGAATTTACCCTCTACACCTTCGCTATCGGCATCTTGGGTGGAATAGAACCCCCCGTTTTCAGCGTCGTACATCTCACGAAGGACATAATCAAGCGTTTCCACGGCTATGTCCCGGTAGAAGGGCTTTTGGGTGGCTTGATACGCTTCAAAATAAGCAACGACGAGTTGGGCATTGTCGTAGAGCATCTTCTCGAAGTGTGGAACCAGCCAATGGGCGTCGGTAGAGTATCGGTGGAAACCGCCGCCGATTTGGTCATACAGGCCCCCACGTGCCATCTTCTCCAATGTTAGCTCTACCATCTCCAAGGCGTTCGGGTTGCCACTATGGTGCCAATAGCGAAGTAGGAAAGGCAATCCCATACTAGGCGGGAATTTCGGAGCATTACCGAATCCGCCGTGCTGCGCATCGAATTGAGACCTGTAGTTTTGAAACGCCTGAGTCATGAGTTCTTCAGTAAGCTCATGGGAGTGTGGATCGGCAACGTTGCTTATCTGCGCGAGACGTGTTGTGATTTGCTCCGCTTGCTGCAGCACTTGTGTTTTCTGACCGCTGAACGCCTCTGCCACAGCGTGCATCACTTTCGGAAATCCGGGTCTGCCATATCGATCGGCCGGCGGATAATAGGTTCCGCCGTAGAAAGGTTTAAGATCCGGAGTGAGGAAAACAGTCATGGGCCAGCCACCTTGACGTGCCATCATCTGGACCGCATTCATGTAGATTTCATCTAAATCCGGACGTTCTTCTCTGTCTACCTTGATGTTGACGAAAAGTTTGTTCATGACCGCAGCGATCTCTTCGTTTTCAAAGGATTCACGTTCCATGACGTGGCACCAATGGCATGCAGAGTAGCCGATACTCAAGAGGATCGGTTTTTGCTCCTGCTGGGCGCGTGCCAAGGCTTCCTCGCCCCACGGATACCAATCCACCGGGTTGTGCGCATGCTGGAGTAGATAGGGGCTTGTTTCATGGATAAGTCGGTTCGTGTGTTTTGGGGTGTCGTGCATCAGTTTTTCTCCAGCATTATAAGGGTGAGGTTGACGTTATTATAAAGTATCCGGATCCTCTAAATCAGATAAATCAGATACCGCTACGGGGATTCGAACCCCGGTTTGGTGGCTGAGAACCACCCGTCCTAACCCCTAGACGATAGCGGCACATTGATATAACAGAAAAAAACTGCCCGAGAAGGACTCGAACCTTCACTACGTGGTCCAGAGCCACGCGTCCTACCATTAGACGATCGGGCATCTATACCTGCTGCTCCTTTAAGTATACCTTAAACACGAAGGCTTGTCAATCTTTTCACTCGTCTGAATTCTGCGACTCAGACTCAGCGGGATACGGGCTTCACACAACGGAACCCGACGCCAGAGGTCATGTAACCTGGCGACGTACCAGTGTAGCGATAGCTGACCCGCAATTGTCTTACTTCTGCGCCCCACCCGCCGCCGCGGAAGATGCGCTGAGACACAATATCTGTATAGTTATCTAATAACCACCTGATACTGGGTGCACCCGATAGAGGGTTATAGGTAGGAGAAACCGAATAGAAGTCGTATATCGCCTCATCCAAACACCATTCAGCGACATTCCCCGCCATATCATACAGACGATACCCATTCGCCGCATAACTCCCTACCGGTGTCTTGTAACCGACATTATTGCCGTAGTTCGCACGCGTCCTGTCAATCGTGTCGCCCCAAGGATAATCGCGTCCCGATAGTCCGCCGCGGGCGGCATATTCCCACTCCGCCTCGGTAGGGAGTCGCTTGCCTGCCCATCTGGCGTATGCCATCGCACCATACCAACTCACATAACCAACTGGATGGTCCGCATATCCAGCCTTCACACGATACACACCGTCTACTAACTCAATGACCCCTCTGCCGATATCCAAATAGGTCCTCAAATAGGTCTTGCCGGCATCGACATGTTTACCAATGGCATTCAAAAACGCAGCGTATTTGGCATTCGTTACCTCGTGTATATCCATGTAAAATGAATCTACGTAGACAGTATGGACGGGCTGCTCACCCGGATAAGAATCTGCATCGTTCCTGCCCATCTCAAACTCGCCCGCAGGAATTAATACCATGCCTGCAGGAGCCGACAGAGGACCACCCACACGCACCCAAGCTGAAGTGACCGACACTTTAGAACCGCCCGAATGCTTCATAAAACCTGTCTTCTGAACCAACGCCTTCCGAGAACCGCTCACATAACTCAAATCAGACGACCTCACAGAGGCACCTATCTTATCAGATGCTATCGTAAACGAATAATACGGATTAACCCAAAAGTCAAACGTAGACGTGCTCCTCTCCGGTTTTATCGCTACACCCGAACGCGAGATACGGAAATAGATGCTGTTATCTGACCACGCATAAAACTTTCGCGTTTCACCCGGCAACAGACGATAATACCCGCGCGTCCGAAACCCGCTCGGAATATCGTCCTTTGCAGGCCGCCATGTCGAATGAATCACATACAAATGCTTATTTGTCTTGTTGGTCATAAGGGTCGCTTTCCATTGTGCCTCTGCTAACTGAGCAACTGCAAACATAAGCATGGCAAGAATGGATAGGGCGAATACACTTCTGCGCATTTTAGATCTCCTTTTTGTTTTCTAGGTTATGTTACGGCACACAACACATGCCTATTCCCTTTCACACCTAATTTATTATCAATACTTTGCGGGTCACACCGCACGAGACTTGCTACGGTAGCCCCCCTGTGCCTGATGTTCCCACATCAACTTAAATGCCTACTGCATCGGTATGACCGAGACCGAGATATTGGAGAGCGTATAGAAGATATTAATGAACCCGATGAGGATTGTTGGAATAACAAAAATGCTCAAGAGAGCAAAGGTGCCGGTGGAAAAGGAGGGGCGCGGGGTTTCCTCACCAGAATCTTCAAGATACATCGCTTTCACAATCCGAGCGTAATAATAGAGCGAAACAACACTATTGATCAGACCGATAAATGCCAGCCAGTAATACCCTTGTTCCAGAACAGCAGCAAAGAGGAGCCATTTTCCGAAGAAGCCGGCAAAGGGCGGGATACCCGTTAGTGAAAACAGGAAAATCGCCATTGCTCCGGCGACTAACGGCGCACGTGAGGCGAGCCCGCGATACCCTTCAATCATCTCGCTACCTTCCTCATTCGCAATGAGGACCACCACATAAAAAGCTCCTAAGTTCATAAAGAGATAAACAATGAGGTAGAAGAGGATCGCCCCAACCCCCTCAGATGTGAGCAAAACGCCCCCCATCAATAGATACCCACCGTGGGCGATGCTTGAATATGCCAATAGACGTTTCACGTTCTGTTGAGGGAGCGCCGCGAGGTTTCCGACGCTCATCGTCAGAGCGGAGACGATCGCTAACATGAGCGTCCAGTCAACGGATTGCATGACTTCAGAACTACTGAATCCCGAATAGAAGAACCTAATGAACAAGGCAAATCCAGCGGATTTTGAGGCAACCGATAAGAACGCGGTTATCGGGATAGGTGCCCCCTCGTAAACATCAGGAGACCACATGTGGAAAGGCACGGAAGCTATCTTATAGCCGACACCGGCGAGGATGAAAATTATTGCAATTAAGAGAGCTAGCGGATACACTTCGCCTGTTGCCAACAATTCAGTGAGATTTGCGCTAATTTGTACAAGATCCCCAGTGCCTGTCAGACCGAACAAAAGAGAAAGTCCGAACAGCATCGTCCCAGAGGCAACCGCACCGTAGGTGATGTACTTGAATGCGGCTTCGCTTGAACGCGGGCTATGTGTCAGAAACCCAGCGAGAATGTAGGAGGTCAAACTCACAGTTTCCAACGAAATGAATATCATCAGCAGGTTGGTTGAAGATGTCATCAAGAACATTCCGAGGGTGATCGCTAACAAGAGTGCGTAGTACTCGCCCTTCAACCGGCCATCGAGTTCATCGGAACGAAAAGAAAAAAGAATGGTTGCGGCGGTCGCCATCAACAATAGGATCTTAAAAAATGTAGAAAAAACATCGAGCCGAATCATCCCTAAAAAGAGGGAGACAGATTTTTCTTCACCCAGTTGGGCGTGCGTGACAAGAACTGCGATGAACACACAGCCGATACCTACGAGCGAGATATAGGCAACTGCGGCACTCTCTCTGTTTTTCACACCGAGATCGATGAGAACAACGGCGATGGCAAAAAGGACTAACAAGAGTTCTGGACTGAAATAGAGAAGGCTTTCGATATTGCTTAAAGGTTGCATACCTGACAAAAACCTCCTATATCGCCTGTAGAACGTTTACGAGGTTGGTAACAGACTCTCTGAACATATCAATAGCGAAATTGGGCCAAATACCGAGCACGATTGTTAGAATTCCGAGCGGTGCCAACGTCAAAATTTCGCGTCCGTTTATTTCGGGGAGTGCTTCGTACTTCGGGTTGAGTGTCCCTAAGAAAACCCGCTGGAGCGTCCAGAGGAAATAGGCTGCACCAACAACAATACCTATTGTTGATAAGATAGTCAGCATCTTGAATTTGTCATAAGCACCGAGTAAAGAGAGCGCCTCTCCGACGAATCCGCTCAAGCCGGGCAGCCCCAAAGATGCCATGAATGCAAGCGTGGTAATGCCGGTATAAACAGGCATTTTTGCGCCGAGACCACCGAACCCATTAATCTCACGATGATGTGCCCTGTCGTAGAGAACACCGACGAGCAAAAAGAGCATCCCACTGATAACCCCGTGGTTGAACATTTGCAGAATCGCGCCCGTGATACCTTCCGTATTTCGAGCAGCGAGCCCCAAAATGACGAAGCCCATGTGTCCGATGCTCGAATATGCCACTAATTTCTTGAAATCGGTCTGGGCCAAAGCACAAAAAGAACCATAGACGATATTAATGAATCCTAGAAGAGCTAAGCTATTGCCCCAGGGGCCAGTCCCGTTGCAGAAAAAGTCCATACCTTGTGGGAACATTGCCATGTTAATCCTCACAAGTCCGTAGGTTCCCATTTTCAGGAGGATGCCTGCAAGAATAACGCTAATTGCTGTCGGGGCTTCAACGTGTGCATCAGGGAGCCAGGTATGGAAAGGGAAGATAGGCACCTTAACGGCAAATCCTATAAAGAAGCCGAGGAAAACCCAGATTTGGAAATTTAAGTTGTTCAGGGCATGTCCTTCCGTAGCAGCTAAGGTAACAAGCGTAGGTATGTCAAATGTCCGCGCGCCCGGGGCTCCACTGTTGAGATAGACTGCAATCATCGCAACCAGCATCAATACACTACCGAAAAGCGTATACAGAAAAAATTTAATTGCCGCATATTCACGACGCGGGCCGCCCCACACACCGATAAGGAAATACATCGGCAAGAGGGTGAGTTCGAAAAAGACGTAAAAGAGGAAAAGATCTAACGCAGCGAAAAAACCTAACATGCCAGTCTCAAGCAATAGGAACAGTGCCATATATGCTTTGATGCCTTTTTCGATGTTGCGCCAAGAAGCGATGACACAGATAGGACCTAAGAGAGCGGTGAGAAGCAGAAGCGTTACACTGAGACCATCGATACCGATATGGTATCGGATATTAAATGCCTCAATCCAAGGGATATTGACGACGTACTGCGTTCCTGCAGCCGAGCGGTCGTACGATATGAATAAAGCAACAGCGAGTGCAAGCGGAACGAGCGTAAAGAAGAGCGTAACACGTTTAATGAGTTCCTCCGACTCGCGCGGCAACAGTAAAACAGCAATCATCCCGAGCAACGGGATAAAAATCATTAGCGACAATAACATCTCGTAGGGAGCCTCCTTATCCCATCACCGGAAAATCAAATAGACGACAAACAAAAATATTGGCACTAGAATCCGACAGAGTATAAGAAATATCTCTGCTCTCTTACGCCGCGTTTCGCGGTTCGGATGGCAGGAAACAACCCAAACCATAGCAGAACTCAGCAGCGGTAAAAACGGAAACAGTTTAAGCAATACCATAGAGTTTATCCTTACAACACCCGGAAAACTAAGATTAACAACACTATTCCTGCCAGCACAACGAAAAGGTAAGTCTGAATCGCCCCGGTCTGGATCCGACGAACTCTTCCACCGACCGACCATGTCACCTCGGCAACTCGATTGACAAGCCCATCAACGACGTGGTTATCAAAAATGCTAACAAGTACAGCAAGAACATCGCGCGTCGCCCTCCCCACACTGTTGACGATGCCGTCAACGATCGTCTCATCGAAGCGGGCGAAGAGTCTCGATTTCCAGACTGTCAAGGCGACTAAAACACCGTTGTAGAACTCGTCAAAATAGTATTTATGCCAGAAAAGATTATAAAGCGGTCGGAAAGTCGTTGCGACGGATTCGGCAGACAAGCTCCGTCTATGATAGAACAACCAGGACAGGAATATACCTAACCCTGCAACGACGATAGATAACATCATCGCGATGGTATGCGCAGGACTATGTCCATGATGTGCGTCATCTCCGTGTGCACCATGTGTGTCGGATTCGCCTTCTTCCGCTGCAACGGCTTCAGAAATCCCAAAAAGTGAAAACGGACTAACCGATTCACTGACTTTGCTGTCTGGAGACACACGAGCATGTGTCGGGGCATGGAGATGGAGTTGCTCTGGCGGTTTAACGTAGCCAACGTTGAACCAGAGCGTGTTGACGATTGGGAAACTCAGCACAGCCAAGACAACGAGAGGGAAAGTCATCGTCTTGGGCGACTCATGTGCCACGGCGTGCATCTCCTGGTTTCGCGGTTTGCCAAAAAAAGTCATAAAGATTAGACGGAACATATAGAACGCGGTAATTCCAGCAGCAAAGAGTGCCATACCGAATAGCACATAATGATGAACAGAGTTCCATTGCATCGCGCGATCTAACACGCCCGCTAAAATCGCGTCCTTACTCCAGAAACCTGAGAAGATAAACGGGACACCAGAAATAGACAACGTTGCAATGAGCATCGTTATGAAAGTAATAGGCATCTTATGCCGTAGACCACCCATGTTCCGCATATCTTGGTCCGGCGGAATATCAGAACCGAGAACGGGTTCTGAACCGTGATTCGCACCGTGTTCATGCCCGTGGGCATCGGTGTGCATTGCATGAAACGCGTGGATAACACTGCCAGAACCAAGAAACAACAAGGCTTTGAAGAAAGCGTGAGTTGTAAGGTGAAAAAGCCCCGCGACATAACTACCCGCGCCAATGCCAAGCATCATATATCCGAGTTGGCTGACAGTAGAATATGCTAAGACTCGCTTGATGTCAAAGCGAACCATAGCAATAGTTGCAGCAATAAGTGCGGTAATACCACCGACATAAGCAATTATCAGAGACGAGGTTTCTGTCAAGATTGGGAACATCCGGGCAGTGAGATAGACACCGGCGGCAACCATCGTCGCGGCATGAATCAACGCACTGACGGGTGTAGGACCTTCCATCGCATCCGGAAGCCACGTATGGAGGGGCATCTGTGCGGATTTCCCGACAGCACCACAAAACACAAGAACACCGGCAGTAGAGAGCCATATCATATCGCCTGTGCTTAATTGAGATGCAGCTTGGGCGAAGATGCCGCCTTCACCGTAGAGTGAGAGCGTGTCGAATTTGGTAAAAAGCATCATCATACCGATAAACATACCGACATCACCCACACGTGTCGTCAAGAACGCTTTTTTACATGCATTCGCAGCCGAGTCCTTTTCAAACCAGAAACCGATGAGCAGATAAGAGCAGAGCCCAACGAGTTCCCAGCCGATATAGATACCGAGTAGGTTATCTGATACGACTAAGAAGAGCATCGAAAAGGAGAAAAGCGAAAGGAAAGCAAAAAAGCGTGGGTACCTCGGATCACCGTGCATGTAACCTATAGAGAAAATATGGACAAGGCTACTGACGAGCGTGACAACAATCAGCATGATTGCGGTGACACTATCAAGGTAAAAGCCCATCGAGAAGGTAACGCTGCCGAGCGAAAGCCACTGAACAGTATGGGAGGCTGGATCAGGTACTACCTCTCGCAAGAGCAAAAGCGAGCAAACGAGCGCAATGAGCATTGCTGCCGTAGATAGGTAGTCCTGCCGGGGCACGCTCCGCTTCGCTAAGCCTGAAAGCCCGAAGGTTGCAAAGGCAGCAAGCGGACAGAGCAAGATGAGACTTATTAAAGGTACAACCATACTTTCTATTTTTGAGCCTTTCTATTCTTTTTGAGTTACCCGGTCTCGACTAGCGTTTAAGAGAGCGTTGATAATCGGGGAACCTCTTG
This sequence comes from Candidatus Poribacteria bacterium, assembly GCA_964291315.2. Lineage (GTDB taxonomy): Bacteria > Poribacteria > WGA-4E > WGA-4E > WGA-3G > WGA-3G. The sequence continues at coordinate 93,662 of OZ219752.1, forward strand.
ATAACAGACAACTATTTTAACCTTTTAGAGTATCCACTTCGTTAGGACGGATGCTACCGAATTCGCGGTAGATAGCGAGAATGATTGCTAGAAAGACAGCGGCCTCTGCGGCAGCAAGCACGATCCCAAAAATAGCGATAATTTGTCCACTGATGTCCTCTGGCGGTGTCCTAAAATGCGAAAACGCCGCGAAGTTAAGATTGCATGAGTTCAAAATAAGTTCAATTCCCATCAAAATACTGATAGCATTCCGGCGAGTCAAAACGGCAAAGATACCGAGCGTAAATAGAAGCGCGCTAACAACAAGATAGTGTTGTAAGGTCATTTAGTCCCTAACCTCCTTTCGAGAAATCAGGGCGGCTCCGATTAAAGCGACTAATAATAGGACAGAGACGACCTCAAACGGGAGAAGAAAGGGACCATTGAGAATCAGTTCCCCGATACGTTCAGTTGTTGGTGGAAGCTCGGTACCATCATCACTAAGGTTCTTCCAGGCAGGGGTATTCGCAATAACCGTCAAGAGCAGCATCAGCAACGTCAAGGCAATCACACCGCCCAATAAGAGCTGCCCACGCTCAATATGGATTCGCATCTCCAAGCGCCCACTTGTCATCATGACTCCAAATAGAATCAAAACCAGGATACCACCGACGTAAACAATTACCTGCGTTGCAGCAAGAAAATCCGCCTGTAGGAAGACGTAAAGTCCAGCAACACCAAAGAGCGTTACCATGAGCGAGAAGGCCGCATGGACGATGTTTCGCACCGTGACAACAACAAGCGCTGAGGCGATTGTCATAAGTGCGAAACCGTAAAAAATAAAAGTTTTAAGTGTAAATTCCATTTTTAAACTAGCAAAAGCGAATTATCAAGGTTCTTTGACATGCTGATCCTTTGCTTAGGTCCGCACTGCAGTCGTTGTTGCAGTGTCACTAGCTTTAGGCATTTTTTGTAGTTCTCTCAGCCACATCGTGAATGAATTACTCTGTGGTCTCTAAAACTTCGGGACCGCTTTTACTATACATCTCCTGCTTGTCGAAATGGAAGATCAAATCAGTTCTATCAAATTTTGAGTACTCAATACCTTCGAGAGTATCCTTCATTATAAGGCACTCTGTCGGGCAGACCTCAGTGCAAAGCCCACAATACATACAGATAGACATATCAATATCGAACTGGTCGAGGTAGAAAACAACAGGATTTCGCGTAACAATGCGGGATACCTCGTCTACAGTAAAAATCTCGGTTCGACTCTCACTCCCTGAGGGCTCAAGGCGGTCTATGGCCTCCTGAGGACCTTGGCGAGAGGTGACATTCGTGATTGTTATTGAATCTGCGGATTTTATTTTTTTGTCGTCGCCCTCAATGATACCAATCACTTCTCGTCCATCTTTGAGATGCACGACGTTCATGCTGTCCCACAACTGTTCGCCCTTTGGCAGCTTCGTCCCTGTAATGGTAATGCAATCGACAGGACAAATCATCTCACACTTTTTGCATCCGATACAATCTTCAATACGGTTATAAAGCTGCCCGCGGTACCCTTTCGGAATTTCCCGGACGTTTCGTTTCCTTTCATAGTCGTGTTCATAAGGATATTGGTGCGTGACGTTGGGTTCAAAGAATTGCCTGATCGTTACCCGCATCCCGACGAGGACGGTATAAATGCCTCTGTAGATGTTCCGTATGTACTTGTCCATTTTCAGATCTCTCCTTTAACGACTGGCGAGTACAGATCCCGCCTAACTCGGTTGTGGGGCTGGCTTCTGCGTAAGACTCCGCCCAGCAATTTTATATGCAGCGATAAGCCCAATGTAGATAAGCGTGCAGCTAATGCTTGTGCTAATCAGAGTATCTTCCGGAAAAATGAGTCCCCAGATGCCAGTGCCTAAGATGTTAAAAAAGGCAATCGGAATGAAGTATTTCCAACAGAGATTCATCAGTTGATCTACCCGTAAGCGTGGCAAGGTCCATCTCAGCCACATCATCAAGAAAACGAGTGCTAATGTTTTTATAACGAACCCCGGGAGCCCGCCGAGAATATCGTATCCTGGTAATGCCCCTTCCCACCCTCCGAGGAAAAGCGTCACAGCGATCGCGCTCACAGCGAACATATTCGCGTATTCGGCAATAAAGAAAAGTGCGAAACGCATTCCGCTATACTCTGTGTGAAAACCTGCAACAATCTCAGACTCGGCTTCGGGCAAATCAAAGGGGGTCCGATTAACTTCAGCAATTGAAGATATAAAGAAGATAAAAAATGCGATAAAAGTAAAGGGGGTCCGAAAAATCAGCCAGCTAAAGACACCATTAGACTGGGCTGCTACAATTTCCTGCATGCTCAAACTTTCCACGAGCATGACGATGGTCAGAATAGAGAGGCCCAGCGGAATTTCATAACTGACAATCTGCGCGGCGGCGCGGAGTGAACCTAAGAGCGACCATTTGCTGTTAGAGGACCAGCCCGCCATAATTACACCCATAACGATGACAGAGGAGATCGCCATGATGTAGAAGATGCCGATATCAAAATCGCTCACTAATATATTTTGACTGAACGGAATAGCAGCAAAAACAGCAAAAGAGCAAGCAAAAATTACATAAGGAGCAAGCAAGAAAAGCAATTTATCGCCTTGAGGAGGGATATAATCCTCTTTGAAGATCAGTTTAACCCCATCAGCCAACGTTTGAAGGATCCCCCAGGGGCCAACTCGCATGGGGCCCGTTCGATTCTGAAAACGGGCAGCGACTTTGCGCTCGGCAAGTACTAACACCAATGGAAGCAATGGAACCACAGCAACGAAAATACCAGCACAGGCAAACATAACGAGGACCGTGCCTAACTCCATAGGGAAATGTGAGGCGACCGCCTCCGGCAAACGCGGAACGACAATGTTCTTTACAAATTCCTCCGCCCAATTGAGTCCATCTTGCAAGTTTATATTCGGAAAGAAAGCTTCAGATACACCGAAATATGGGTTTGCAAGCATTGCCCTAAAGTCCGACATCTGACCTCCTTATCTGATTTAACAACCGGTTGCCCAAAATTAACCCCGCATCTTCCCAAGGGAAAATATAGACTATATTACGCCGCCAAGTGCGTTTACCGATCCACCTCACCCATTACAACATCGATACTGCCGATAATGGCGATAATATCTGCTACCATCAAACCCTGACTGAGTTCCTGCAGTGCACTCAGCGCACTAAAGCAGGGAGAACGCCCCTTCACACGCACCGGTTTCGGGGTACCATCACTTACGATATAAAATCCGAGTTCCCCGCGTGGTGCTTCACTGCGAAAATAAATCTCGCCTTTTGGCGGACGGACAGCTTTCAATTCTGCCATAATTGGGCCACCCGGAAGCCCTTCTGCTAAAATCTGTCGAACAATTCGGGCAGATTCCTTCATTTCGTCCATCCTGATTTTGTATCGACTCCAGCAATCACCGACAACTGAGCCTAATTCTGGAACATCCACGGCAACAGGCACATCAAAGTCAAACCTGTCATAAATGGAATACGGTTCGTCTCGCCGGAGATCCCAATCTATACCAGAACCGCGAAGGTTGGGCCCCGTAGCACCATAACTGAGGGCCATACCCGGGGACATAACAGCGACCCCTGTTGTGCGTTCCGAGAAGATGCTGTTTTTGGTTAGGAGTTCATTATACTCATCAATCTTCGGTTCAAAATAGTCTAAAAACCCTTCTATCTCATCTAAATAATTCTGCTCGGCAACAGAGCCGGGCTCCATCGGTATGATCTCGGAGACACCACCGATGCGGACATAGTTATAGGTAAGTCGTGCACCACAGATTTTCTCGAAAAGGAGAAGTAGCCGCTCACGGTCGCGAAAGGCATAAAGGAAAGGTGTAAACGCACCGAGGTCCATACCGTAGGTTCCAAACGACAAGAGGTGACTGGCTATACGGTTCAGTTCGCAGATGAGCACCCGAAGGTACTCCGCCCGTTCTGGCACCTTAAAGCTCCGGCGTTCATCCGCCTCCAATAACTTCTCAACGGCAAGACAAAATCCCCAATTTTGGTTCATCGCTGCTACGTAATCCATCCGGTCAGTAAAGGGAATGATTTGGGGATAAGAGAGATTTTCGGAATGCTTCTCGAAACAGCGATGCAGGTAGCCGATATGCGGAATCGCTTCACGGACAACCTCACCATCCAATTTCAACTCCAATCGCAACACACCATGTGTACTTGGGTGCTGAGGACCCATGTTCACCACCATCTCATCGGCGAAGGGTTTTAATTCGATAATTTTACTTTCAGTCTGTTGTGTTGCTTCCATAATATGGGTCTTGAAAACTCAAAGTTACTGCCGACATCTATCTACTCAACCAATATATGATACCACTTTTGCAGTCTAATGTCAAATCTCAATCTGTCTTTTTGGCAAAGATTTGTGTCGTGATTCAGGGGCCTGTCCTATATGAAAATGTTAGACCGGGGTAACATCTCATATTCTAGCATTTGTGTTTACAAACCTGTGTGCGGCCTAAGTATCGGGCATTCTAATTTCGACGATCAGCTGTGAAAAACGATAAAGTGTAACGTTTTCTGTGTTGCACAGCAACCCACAATCCTCTGCTTAATAGGGCACCCGCATGCCGCGGTAAAATTCGGGTTCCTTGTAATCCTTGCGTAAGGGGTACCCCTCCCAATCGTCCGGTAATAAGATGCGACGGAGATCCCCGTGTCCCTCAAAGATAATTCCGTAGAGATCATAAGTTTCACGCTCGTGCCAATCTGCTGTTTTCCAGATATGTGAGACGCTCGGAAGGCGTGGATTCGTTTTCGGTACGAGGGCTTTGAGGACTGCGCTCTGCCGATGTCGCATAGCATAGATGTGGTAGACGACAGCAAAAACTTCATCTTTGGCGTTCAGATCGAGACCGCTGAGACACATCAAAGAATCGAATGCCAAGACATTGGTCTCGGCGAGATATTTGCAGACATCGGCAATTGCTGAGGGGATAATGTGGATGCTCGGGTCACCTGCAAGCTCAGTATCAAAAGCGAGAATGGCTTCACCAAACTGCTTGGTTAGAACTTCATAGATTTCTTCCGGTTTCACGCAATTCCTACTCCATGTTCGTAATTATAAATTTGCATCTACCGTTAGACGCTAAGGTGTGCTAAGCAGTATTTTCCGCTTTACCGCCCTCCGCAGCCGGTGTTGCTGCCTCAGACTCAGCTTCAGTTGCCTCAAGTTCGTACCATTCCGTTTTGGTAAAGAGCCTTTTCAAGAACGGAACATGTGCACGTTTAGCGACGGTTTGTGTTCTAATTTTCTCTTGTAGTTTGAGCAACCCTTCGATAAGTGCTTCTGGCCGTGGTGGACATCCCGGCACATAAACATCAACAGGGATAATACGGTCAACACCTTTGAGGACGTGATACCCGTGTTGCCAATAGGGGCCACCACTGGTTGCACAGCTCCCCATTGAAATGACATATTTCGGTTCCGGCATCTGTTCATATAATCTGCGGATCCGGGTCGCCATTTTGAGGGTCACCGTACCAGAAATAACCATCAGGTCAGACTGGCGTGGTGTTGCACGCGGGACCCCAGCACCGAACCGGTCGAGGTCGTAGTTAGAAGCGGCTGTCGCCATAAATTCAATCGCACAACATGCAAGACCAAACGTCATGGGCCAAAGTGCAGAGGAACGTGCCCAGTTGGCAACAACGTCAACCGAGGTAACAATAACGTTTTTGTTTAGTTTCTCATCAATTATCATAATTTTCTTCCCTCCGTAGAGATTGAACTTCCAACTGTGTGGAGCGGATCCACTCCAGATCACCTTTTGCCCAAACATAGGCAAGCCCGACTAAAAGAATAACAATGAAGACGAGCATTTCTAAAAACGCAAAGAGCCCAAAGTCCCGGAAAACAACTGCCCACGGAAAAAGGAACACAGCCTCCACATCGAAGATTAGAAAGATAAGCGCGATAACGTAAAAACGCGTGTTAAACTTGATCCGCGTGTCACCGACCGGATCCTCACCACATTCATAGGGTATATACTTTTCGCCCGAGAATATTTTAGTGTGGAGAAGGCGAGATATAGTCAGATTTAAAACGACAAAGAAACTGCCAACAACTAAGAAGATTAACACATTTGCAAAGTTAAAAAGCATTCTGGATTATCCTTGAGAACCCCGATGTCGTAAAGACTTTATGCATGAACGATTTCATTCTTAAAATTATATATTATTTTCTACTGATTTGCAAGTAAAATTTCACTCCGTTTTGAACATCGTAGGCAGGCCTGTTTTTCGCGAAAACATCACTCGATCTTCAAATTTAACCCTGACGTTTGATCAAACAGGATGTTGTTAGAAACAGGAAGCCTGAAGGTTCAACCTCCGCCACTGTTAATTACTGTGTAATAGAAGAAAATATAAAGTACAATCCAATGCCCTTTCTTGTGGTAGATAAGGTGGAGATACCATGTAGGCACTCGCCAATAGCAACTGACTGTGCGCTTACAGTAGCAATGTCAATAGTAGCGGCACCAATAGGAATACTGACACTTTAGGAGTAAAATAATAGAGGAAATGTTGAGGTATGAACGGGTTCCTACGAAGAATTCTACTCTAACGTTATCTTGATTTCGTTGGATACCAGCGATGCCTTCCCACGTCGTGATTTGACGGGTAAGTAGATTTTCTTCTCTTCATCCTTATGTTTCTCTTGAATGAATTTAATCTGTTCTTGATAATAATTCGTAGCGTCCTGCTTTGCCGCGGCTTGCAGATTCGGGTCGTTTTGAAGCCGAGCGAGATCTCTTTTTAGTTCAAGCACTTCCGGGTGTTCCTCGACGATGGATTCTCGGTATACCTCTAATGCCATCTCGAGTGTTATAGTGTAAGTGCCGGGTTGTAACTGATAGTACCTCTGTAAATCTTTCAGCATTAATTCCTGACTTGCCGACGCTTTGAGTTCAAATCCCTGAATGCAGCGGACAGATTTTCCATCATGTTGGACATACTTCTGCGGATTCTCTTGTGTGATTGCGCGCTTCGGTTCGACAACTTGCCCATTCGCGTTTTTCACGACTACCTGCGTGAAAGCTCCTTTTGTTGCGACTGTAAAAAAAGGTACGAGTAGGTCAAATTTACCGTTTTGAATATTGATTTCAAGTGGGATATCCTCTTTCACAGCATAATTTGCCTTAGGTGTCGAAAGTTGGAGTTCAGTGAGCGGACGCGGCGATTTTTCCATCTCAGGCACAGTCTCATTGGGCCCCGTTTGTATCGTCTGCAAACTTCCGATGCAACCTATGAAGGTAATCAGAAATAATAAAAAACTGCAACGGATAAACGGTGATGTGATTTCTAAATCACGGTTGTGCATTATCATTTTAAGCCTCCTGATGTTTGTTATGTCAAAGTGTAATACCTAATCCCGATCGCGTAGGTACTTCAATGAATCCATCGACGATCTTCTCTGGCGGGGAAACAATGGAAGCGCGCCATTCTACCTCACCCCAAGCGTATTCAAGAATGGCAAAATTTGGCACACTTGCCATGCATTGCACGCTCGCAGCCGTTGCGACGGGTCCGCTCGGATTATGAGGCGTTACCATGATGTTGCGTGCGGAAGCCAATATGGCAATTTCTTTTAGTCCGGAAATTCCACCCACATGTTTGACATCCGGTAAGATATAATTGACCTCCGCATGACTGAGCAACCTATCAAAATCTCTGAGGGTTCGCAAGTACTCACCGGTTGCAATTGGGATGCCTATGGAGCGGCCCACATGCGCGAAAGCATCAAGATTGTCCAGCGGGACAGCGTCTTCAATCCAGAAGAGGTTTAAGTCCTCTAGTTCTTTTGCGACTTGTATGATAAGACCCGGATTGAAACGGCTGTGGCAGTCTACCATTAAATCGATATCGCTGCTAATTGCAGCGCGAATTGCGCGAATCCGATCGATCCCTAAACATATCGCAGGTGTGAGACTCCTGCTTGAAATGTTCGTTGTCGAAACATTATCAAATGGAGCACATTTGATAGCTGTAAATCCTTCAGCAACAACACGCTCTGCGTTACTAACGAACCCAGATGGACTCCGATCGACTGTAGCGCGGTTAATATTCGCATAGAGACGGATCTTTTCCCGGCACTTGCCGCCTAACAATTGGTAACTCGGCACGCCCAACCTCTTACCTACAAGATCGCACAAGGCGTGTTCAATTCCACTGAGCGCGGTGTGATAAGTATGGCTTTCGCTATCATGATAAAAACGCTGCCGAAACGCCTCTAGTTGGAAGACATTCCATCCCAAAAGTGCGGGTTTAACCCTATCAATGAGGTGCTGGACATGAGCGTCATTTCTACCGTGAGATGCCTCTCCTACACCGACTGTGCCATCGTCAGCAAATACCTTGACGAAGAGCCAATTGCCGCGGTGATTCACCTCAACAACCTCAGTTTCTATGGTTTTAATTTTTAGTGTAGGCATCCGAGATTTTAGTAGTAGGGTGGCAGAATAGCAGTTGCCTATGGGCACAGGTTACTACCTAGCCCTTTCAGCTATCGGTATTTTCAAGAAAGCACCTGATGAACATCACAGGTACACCTGAAAATACCGAGGGACGAAAGCCCATTGCCGTGTGTGAGTTTTTTTATGACGCAGCTGCCCATTTTACCCCTTGTGTAAGGAATTTTTGCATGCCCTCGCGTTCAAATGTTCCCGGGCCGTGGCCCAAAGTCGTGTAAAAGACACGTCCAGAACCGTAAGACTTTACCCATGCCATTGGGTGCGCTTTGCCGTACCATTCAGCAATTGCCAAGACGTGAATGTAGGGATCGTGTGCAGAGATATAGATTTCATCTTCTACAGCGAAGTCTTCAACGCCTTGGGTTGTAGGATGCTCCTTGTCCGCAATATGGACGGTAAAGGTCGAGCCGGGTGGATGCCAATTCGCGGCCCCACCGACGAGCTCCATCGCCTGACCTCCGATCCACCATGCAGCACCGTGAATTCCGATCAAACCTTTGCCTCCACTGACAAACCGGAAGAGACCTGCTTCTTGATCTGTGGCTAAATCGGGGACGCGCACAACGGATCCATCTCCTTGGCGTTCTGTCCTTGTGAAACCCGTACCAAAAACGCATGCATCATAGGTGTCCAATTCAGACGATGCTAAAACCCCTTTGTCCTCGACGAGTTTTGCTTTAATATCAGTATCTTTGGAAAGAAAATCGTGAATGACACGGGCACTCACATTAAAGCGGTGATTGTCGCCCGATAGCACGAGAATGTTCGACATAAGAACCTCCAAACTAGAACAAATTGTACCCTAAGCGAGATAATATGGAAACGGTACTGAATCCGCTTCTTACAATGACAAATTGAATCTCCGAATTGGGCTTCGTAGATATAGTAATGCAGACTCAAAATTGTGTCAAATGAAAATTTGTGTTTTTTTTATTTTTATGGTATATTATTTAAAGAATTCAAAAATCAATTGTGTGTCGGACACTCTGACGGATTGTACTTCAATTACACCGTTACAATTGGCACTATTTGGACTTCCTTGAACCTACAACTCCTGTGAGTGTTAGACTTGAAGCGTCTGTAAGTCACAAAATATTGGCAAATGCTCATCACTATAGTAAAGCAATTTAATTAGCACATCTATCATCAGCGGGAGGTTGCTTATCTCTATAATGCAATTAGCCTTTGATTTCAATAGACCCAAAGAGTATACGATTGAGCTTCCCACCCGTATAGACGAGTTTTGGACAGCAAAACAGCGCACCGGCCATTCCCTACATGAAGTTTCATATCGCGCTTGTTACAAACCACAAGTACCCGCCTATTTCATCCGGAAGTTCTGCAAACCGGGTTGTGTCATTTATGATCCATTTATGGGCCGTGGAACGACATTGATAGAAGCACAACTCTATGGACACCGTGTTATAGGTAATGACATAAACCCTTTATCTAAAGTTCTCACGTACCCGCGCCTCAACCCGCCAAAATTAGTAGATATCGAAAAACAGTTGCAAGAGATAAATCTAAACACAAGTGCGAAAATTGACCAAGAGCTTCTCGTCTTTTTTCATAAGGAGACACTGCAAGAGATCTACGGATGGCGCACCTATTTTCAAGGTCATCAATCTGACGTGGTCGATGCGTGGCTACAAATGGTAGCATGTAGTCGTTTAACAGGGCATTCCGCTGGCTTTTTCTCAGTTTTTACCTTGCCGCCCAATCTTGCAGCATCGGTTGATTCCCAACGGAGAATCAACAAAAATCGAAATCAAAAACCAGAGTATCGAGATACAAAGGCACTGATCTATCGAAAATCTAAATATTTGTTAAGGCAGAGTCTGCCGGACTCTTTTTTTCGCAATGATGCCCTGCTTCTCACTGAGTCTGCAGACAAAACACCGCAAATTGCGGACGGATCGGTTGATCTTGTTGTTACTTCGCCTCCTTTTCTTGATACTATCGATTATATGCAGGATAACTGGTTACGCATGTGGTTTTGTGGTATAGACATTGAACGTGCAAAGGTTTGGCAATTGAAATCTTTGGAGAACTGGGCTGCTCGGATGACAGATGTATTTACAGAGCTCAGACGGGTATTAAAACCGGGAGGTAGAGTGGCGTTTGAAGTCGGGGAGGTCCGCAACGGAACTGTCTTTTTAGAAGATGCAGTCGTTAAAGCATCTTTAGATGCAAGGCTTATTCCTGAAGAACTTATGATTAATAAACAATATTTCACAAAAACGGCAAATTGCTGGGGGGTTTCCAACAACAAGCACGGGACAAACAGCAATCGGATCGTCATTTTGAAAAAAGAAGGCTACTGTATATGAACAAAAAGAGTGTCCAAATGCTCGGACAAATTGCTGGCGGGAGTATCACTGGGCTATTAGGCGGCTGGATATGCCTGTTACTATTTGAGAATTTTATTTGGCAGGTGCTGATCGGTGCTCGCATTAATCATGGTTTCTGGGTCGGTCTGTTTCTACTCATCGCTATAGGCACCACGTACGGTGTTGTCATCGTAGGGACAAGTGTAGGTATGCGTTTTGTGAGTCAGAAATTCGGTGTAGATGTCCCGTTAAAACCGCTCTGTTCAGGAGCTTTTTTAGGACCACCTGCTGTCGTCGGCTTATTGGCATTGCTTAACGTTCCGTGGGAAATATTTGGTAGACCGAACCTTATTCTGGCCCTGCTTCTTCCGCTGCTTAAGGCATTGGCGTATGTTGTTTCTCTCCCCATGCGCGGATGGATATCTTTAGGCTTACCGGTCGAGATTTGGTATATCCTTGCTGTTCCTATCGGGGGGATATTCGGATATAAGTTAGCAGCAGGCGAAAATGCCGAAGTCAGTCCGGAACAGGGATAGATAATATCAGAAAGGTTATTTTTTAATGAACGGTTGCGAAAATCTAAGGCTGTATGCTGGAGGTTTTACCTATCAACATGCAATATGATGATAAACCCAAGGACGAATGCGGCGTATTCGGTGTTTTTGGGCACCCAAAAGCCGTAGAGTTAACCTATTTGGGGTTACGCGCCCTTCAGCATCGAGGACAAGAGAGTAGTGGGATCGTCGCGTCAGATGGTGAGAACTTTACATATCACCACGGTATGGGACTCGTCCACTCTGTCTTTGCGCCAGATATTCTACGGAAGCTGAAAGGGCATATCGCTATCGGACACAACCGATATTCAACGGCAGGGGAAAGCACACTAGAGAACGCGCAGCCTTTGGTTCGAAATTATAGGCAGGTCCCCCTCGCGCTTGGTCACAACGGCAACCTCGTCAATTCATCGTACATTCGAAGCCATCTGGAGAGTGTGGGGTCAATCTTTAGCACAAGTTTGGATACGGAAGTCATTTTCCATCTCATAGCGCGTTCACGGCAGCAAATTTTGGAAAATAGAATTATCGACGCACTTCGAAGTATTGAAGGTGCCTATTCGTTCGTATGCATGGATAAAAACACGCTCATAGGGGCTCGAGATCCACACGGGTTTCGTCCGCTCTGGCTCGGTAGACTTGATGATACCTATGTTCTGGCGTCCGAAACATGCGCACTTGATGTGATTGAAGCAGAACCGATACGCGAAGTGGAACCCGCGGAGTTAATATTAATACGATCCGAACATCGCGGGGCAGAGTCCTTCCGTTTTCGCGAGAGAGAACCAAAATTATCGCAGTGCATCTTTGAATATATCTATTTGGCGCGCCCTGACGGTATGATGTTCGGTCAGAACGTGAATAGCACGCGCCGTGAGTTCGGCAGGCAGCTCGCCCGTGAACACCCCGTCCAGGCGGATGTAGTTATCCCGGTCCCCGACTCTGCCACGATTGCTGCACTCGGATATGCCGAGGAATCGGGCATCCCGTTCGATTTAGGGTTATCAAGAAACACTTTCGTTGGACGCTCTTTTATGAACCCTACACAGGATATCAGAGAACTCATGGTGAAGATAAAGTTGAACCCAGTGCGCGATGTCCTCCGCGGCAAGCGGGTGGTGCTTGTAGATGATTCTATTATGCGCGGAACAAACAGTAGAAAGCTCATCAAAATCGTTCGGGAAGGGGGTGCAACCGCCATCCACCTCCGCATTGCATCTCCCCCGAATAAATTTTCATGTTTCTATGGTGTCGATACACCAACACGCGACGAGCTAATTGCTAGTTCACATACGATTGAAGAGATTTGTAAATATATTTGTGCTGACAGCCTCGGTTATCTCAGCATCGATGGAATGCTCAATTCGGTAAAAGCACCACGAGATTTTTGTACTACCTGTTTTGATGGAAAGTATCCAGTCCCCTTCGTGGATGAGCCTTCGGAACAGCTGCCCCTAATTATAGACTGACCTCTTGTCTTGAGATGAGATGACAGAACGTTGCACTCAAAGGAAAATTTTATGCAGTACAAAACTTGGGAAGATTTTATGCAGTACAAAACCTGTAGTAAACAGATAGGAACAGCGCAAGGAACACATACGCTTATATCTCTGCTCGGATGTGCAATCCTCGGCATGGTTCTGAGCAGAATTCTCCCGTTTTTGATTGGAAAATTGCGCCCTAACCTAGCCCCGGAGGTAGCCGAGGAGATTGGTGTCCTTGTTGCCTTAGGTATCAGCGGCGTCTTATTAATCATCAGCCTCTTGAAACCGAGGAAACCAAGTATTTCTCCGCTTCGCAGACAATTATTAAAGGGAAAAGTATTAAAGGAAAACGAAAAATCAGATGGTATCTAAAAAGTCGTTGACCTACGCCGATGCTGGTGTCTCATTTGCAGCTGAAGCTGAGGCGATAAAACGATTAAAAGGGTTGGCTCAGACGACCTATCGCCCAGAAGTCCTTAGCGATGTAGGCAGTTTTGGTGGGCTCTTTGCACTCAAAGCATACGATGAGCCTGTGCTTGTCTCCAGTACAGATAGTGTAGGCACAAAACTGAAAGTTGCGTTTAAAGCGTCACGACACAATACTGTCGGCTTTGACATTGTCGCACATTGTGGAAATGATATCGTTGTGCAGGGAGCCGAGCCGATCTTCTTTCTAGATTACATCGGTATCAACAAAGTCATACCAGCGGTTATCGAGCAGATTGTTGAAGGACTGGCATCCGGTTGCAGAGAGATTGGATGTGCACTAATCGGTGGTGAAATCGCCGAACTCCCCGATTTTTATGCGCTCGGTGAATACGACTTGGTCGGCACAATCGTTGGTGTTGTAGAAAAAAAAGACGTGATTACTGGAAGCACGATTGCACCTAGAGATAAACTCATTGGGTTAGCCTCAGCAGGTCTACACACCAACGGTTTTTCATTGGCGCGTCGTATTCTCTTCGAACAGGGCAACTATGACGTTGACACCAACCTACCGAAACTCTCAGAAACAGTTGGAGAAGCACTTCTTACGCCTCATAAGAGTTATGTAAAGTCTGTGCTAGCACTCCGCGAGGTATGCAAGATTAAAGGACTAGCACACATCACTGGTGGCGGACTCCCGGCGAATGTGCTGAGGATACTACCGAAAGGGTGTGTAGCCCACATCCGAAAAGGGACATGGGAGATCCCTTCTATTTTCTCGTTTCTACAGACAAAAGGAGACATCGAAGAAGATGAGATGTACAGGGTTTTCAATATGGGGATTGGAATGGTCATCGTCCTTTCACCTGACGATGTTAATGCTGCAATATCGTCTCTTGATGCCTCTGGCGAATCGACCTTTCTCATTGGAGAAGTAGTTGCAGGTGAAAAGGAGGTACGAGGTGTTGCTTCTTAATACAGATACACAGACGATACCATCCTTTTTAGACGAAGGTGCAGTGGAAGAATTGACAGCACTGCTGGACGAAACACATCCGAAAATTGTTTTGGCAGCCTTGCAAAATGTAGAAGACAGCGACGCTGCCGTATTTTTTGTAATGTGTGCACACCTAAAGAGTGATTCCGGTGGAGGTACCCTCGCCGCGCATGCCGGAACGCTTTTTGCGCAGTTGTCGTTCGAGAAACGGGTTAGCATTGCTGAGAAAATAGCTACAACGGAGGTTGTTGATGCAGAACGTGCAACACAAATCTGGTACGAGCATATTGCCGAAATTAAAGAGACGCTCGAAAAAACCGCTTTCTTGGGGAAAGGCACAACGAATCTTGCGAAACTGCTATCATATATGGCCGTGCATGATCAAAATCAATTGTTAGAGGTATTAGCAGAAAAAGATCCGGAGATGGTAAGCAATATTTCTGAACAACTTTTTACCTTTGAGGGACTTAGTAGGTTGGAAAGCGAGTCGATTAAAGTGATTCTCAAAGTATTAGATACACAGACTTTAGCTGTTGCACTACACAACGCACCCTCTACGGTAAACGACCGATTTTTTGAAAACATGTCTGCATCGCAAGTAGAAGCAATCAGAGCAGAAAACGATAAATTAACGTTTGAGCAGACACAAGTCGCCGATACAGCCCGTCAGTCTGTCGTCAATTTAGTACGCAATTTCGCAGCGAAAGGGTTGTTAAAACTTGAATAAATAAAGGTATTTCCGGACCTTTTCCATAATGAACTTCTCCTAAAAATCCTTTATTTTAAGATGACCGCTTTTCGAGTCGCAGCGGGATCATCTGCCGTGAGCGTATAGAAATAGCTCTAAACCGTATGATCAGTTGTTCTTAAACCTGAACTTATAAGGTATAGCAACCTGCTTGCTGATCGGTTCGCCGCCCTTCATAGCAGGACGAAAGGTTGTCTTCTTCAAGGCTTCAATCGCTGCCTCTTCAAATCCGAATCCGAGGTTCGTGAGTGCTTTGATGTTTCGGGGGATGCCGTTCTCATCAATAGTTGCTTGCAAGAGAACCTCGCCCTCCTTTTCCGCTTTTTCTGCGAGAGCTGGATACTTCGGCTCTACTCTAAACTTGTACTGAGGGTTTGTGACACCAGGTTCCGGCTCGAAATCCACACCTACTAACCCGGGCACTTCGTCTAATATATCAGTATCAAGCTTGTTAATCTGTGAAGGAACTTCACGTTGTATCTCAAAATCTGGTGCTTTTATCTTTGGTTCCAAGGTCCGAGTCGGCTGGACAAAATTTCGATCAACCTCTATCATTTTCGGCCCCGCATCAGCATCCGGCGCGGATAAGTCAATATCAGTATCCTGCCCTTGATCAATCACAAATCCATCATCCACTAACGATTGAGGCAGGTCAGTTACTATCGGTCTCTGGATTGGGATATCTTGCTTCTGCTGCTGTTGGGTATTCTTGAACTTAAGGGTCTCTCTACGCCGGAAACGACGCTTGGTTTTTGCCTCTTCTGTGACGATACTAATATTAAATGTTTCTTGATTCATTTCAATTTGTTCAACGATAAAAAAAGCACTAACGACCAAACCAACAATTATGTGAAATAAGACTGCAACTGAAAACGCTGTGGAACTCTGTCCGATGCGTCTTTGTGTGATCGGATGCTGCACTACGTTTGCTCGCGCAATAGAGATTTTGTGCTGTTGATGGGAATCCAAAGGAACCTTCTTTAGGGCAACAAAACGCTTCGGTTTTTTACGTTCTGCCCGACGTTGTCGCATTCCGGTAAGCATGTCGGACGTTCTGCTACTCATCTTTTTTCCTCCTACCTACAAAGAGAAGAATGGATAACTCCGGCCTTAGGTACTGCTTGTTATAGACCGTATACGAAAAAGTTCTAATGAAATGAGCACCTCAAAAAACTAAGACTATCGAATCTATTTTGACATCAAAAGTCAAGAAAAGGTTTAATACGGGCTATGGGAGCTGACACAATTTTCGTCCGAAGGCCCGGCAATAATTATAATATACTTCCTTTTCCGTATTAATTTTATCAATTTTACATGCAAACAATTTGCGACACTTCTATTACGGGTTCCACCAATAGGTCATTTTTGCGACAACCGTTGAATCCAAGAGTGTAGACTTCGTGGTACCGTCGGTATCGTAAGTCTGATTGAACACGAAATAGAAATCGCTTCCTGGGCGATAGATGTAATTGATTAGAAAGTTGGTAGCCACAACGTCCGTATCGGTATTCCATTGGGCAAAGAACTTTGCGAAGAGTGCAGTAGAAAAAGAGTAATCAAGCCTACCTCTAAAAAGGTTGACGTAGACGGGACGAGGCTGCCCGTCGGTAAAATATGCGATCGGCAGGTCTACTATCTGATTAAATTGGTACTGTGCGCTCAGACTTATATGTCTATTCGGTTTAAGAGTGGTTTCTACATATGCCCTGCGAACTTCGCCCTTATAGAAGTCCTCAATCCCACCTCCGAGGGTTGTACTGATTGATCGGTTTTCACTGCTGGCAACACGGATGTGATATGCGTTGGAGGAGTAGCTCCCTATCGGAATCTCCAGACCGTCCCTAAACTCGAAAACCTCGCTGAGTCGTTCGAGGGTGTGTTTAGCGTTGAGAAGGATATAGTCTCCACTGTCAAATTGCAACCAATTGGTGTAGGAAATGTCCCACTCTTCTAATTCGTTGTCATGATTTAACAGATAGTTCATTTCTGGTCCCGTCCAAACCTGTCGAATTCTGAATCTTTGCGGCGCGGGTGTCCAACGCATCTCTCCGCGGAAGTGCCGAATCCCGGTGCGCCTTACGTATCCCACGCCAGGGTTGAAATCTTCATCAATGTCGGTATACGCTCCCTCCAAGCGCAAACGGTTTTGCCGCCAGCGGGAACCGAGATACCAGGCATTATTGTGTCCAGACGCATCTGGTTCAAACGTACGAGACCACATACCTCGAACATCCACGTTATCGTTGGGACGGTACTCAAAATCAAGACCACCCGCGCGATTGTAGTCTCCAACTCCGTCCTTATTTACAGCAATCATTCCGATACGCGAACCTGAAGCCACGTCTTTTGTAAGACGTAGCACAGAATAATTGGTGCGGGGTATGTCGATAGGATCATCATCGGTATTAGTATCGTGGAACTCGTCTGTCAGGACGTTAAGAAAACCTATACCGTACGAACCTATTTTACCACTTGCTTTTCCCCCAAAGATAATCGGAATTGCACTTTCTTCTGCAAGTCCAATACGGCGGCTGTAGAAAAGGAGCATAGGTGGCGGGCGGCGGAGATTGCTGCGCGGTATGCCGAAATCAAAGAGACCCGCGCCTTCTAAAAAGAAGGGACGCTTTTCAGGAAAAAAGAGGTTAAATCGAGTGAGATTTATCTGTTCCTCATCTGCTTCGACTTGTGCGAAGTCGGTGTTGTAAGTGATGTCTGCAGTCAGATTTGATGTAATGCCATACTTAGCATCAAAGCCTACTTTAAGCTTTCTCTCAGTCTCAAGTCCTGTGTCATCGCCATTAATTTGAGTCACGCCGGGAAGGATGTAAGGCAGTACTTCCAAATTCCGAGAAGGGGTAATCTCTGAAAGTCCAACAATTTTTCCAAGGTTGGCAGTCCGATACTTTGCCATGCCTCCATAGGAAGCTGGAACGGGTACCCATATCATCTCTTCTTGGTTTCGCGCGAGCTCGCGCCCGGCGTTCATCCCCCAGACTATCTGACCGCCGTGCTTGAAACGAAGCTGGCTAAACGGGATACTCAATTCGGAAGTCCAATAGGTATCATTGATTTTCGACTGACACTCCACAACGGCATCCCAATCCCTGTTGAGCGTGTCCCCGCTGTTTGTTACGGCTCTGTCTTGTATAGCTCCGAGAGCATTCATCCGAAAGAAAAAGCCACTTCGCTTGTCGTTATATGTGTCGAGAATCAAAAATACAGTGTCGTTTTCGTGCAGATCTTGGGCATCGCGGCGCATCTCATTTGCAACAAGCTTTGACATATCTGAATCGAAGCAAGTAAAACCGAAATAGATGTTCTCGTTATCATAGAGAACCCGAACCTCCATCGATTCGGAGCCAATTTCACCTTCGTACGGCTCGATTTGCACAAACCTGTCAATCGGTTCTGCTCGTTGCCAATCTTCTTCTGTTAAATCCCCATCAATCTCGATGGTTTGGTAGGTCCGATACGCCTTTACTTCCTGATCGTACGATTCACCACTGACACTAGCAATATCAATCTGCGAAAATGTAATAATAAACAAAAGAATAGTAATTTTTTGAAATTTCAGGCGAGAAAATAGATGCTCCTCCACAAACGTTACCTCCCTTAGCGAAAGGGATATTAAATTAATTTTTTAAGGCACTTTTCTTAATGAAATAGTAATAATTTAGACGTTCGTTTTGAAAATAGGTGTACCTATTTTCATGCCAAACACGATACGCAAACCGTATCAGAATTCAAGCGTTCCGACGACTGCAAAAAAGGGAACTATATGTAATTGATCAATGGGGACTTGCTTTGTAAAGTCTGAATTATAGCGAACTTGAAGCAAATTGCTGCGATTATAGGCATTCCATAGTTCCAAAGTAATTCCGCCTTTCCATCTGTCGGTCACGAAAAAGGTTTTGTGGAATCGTAAATCCAAGCGATGATATGCTGTTGTTCGCTCTGGATCGCCATAAATCGGCAACCAGGTCTTGTTTTTTGTAAATGGGTTGATATACCGTTCTCTGTCTAACAAAGGTGAGTACAAAACTCCGCTCTTATAGTGCCAATTCGCGCCAAATTCCCAAGATCCTAACAAATAATTCAGACCAATTCCCAAAACATGCGGTGTGCTATACATATAAAAACGTTCCTCGTCCCTTGCGGAGTCTTGACGTTTGGAAAGAGTATAGGCATAGGAGAGCCAACTCCGAAAAACGTCAGTTATTTCATGCTCCAATGAAACCTCAATTCCCCTTACATAGCCGGTCCGCTGATTTTCATAGCGACTTTCGGATTCGTTGTAAGTAACCATATCGCGCTGATTTTTGTAATAACCAGAGACTCCTACCCGTATCTGCGAAACTAACGGTATTCGCGGTTTCAACCCTTTCTCCATAGTTATAACATAGTGTCTTGCTAGACTTGGGCCGATCTCAGGATTCTCCGCTCCAAGGACCACTTGGTAGAGCCGTGGGTTTTGAATGTAAACGCCGTACATAAAGCGGATATCTATTGGAAAAAACGACAGTCTATCAACATTCGCAAAGTCGGGTCCAAGCGTTATACCGAGGAGTCCGCGGGGTTGAAGTGAAAATGTGTCTGTCAGCTTGAGATAACTCGTTCGCATACCCAGAGTAGCGTAGATGTCAGCATAATGGACCGAAGGCAGCTCTTGCGTCGCTTGTAGGTACCCTTCAAGAGGGTACAAGATTTTAGATGTGTGTGTAATAATTTTTTTCCCATCTCGCTTAAGCCTGAAGTTATAGTTCCAATCCCCTTCTTCAACGGGGCGCGTGCCGTTGCTAATCAGTGTTG
The DNA here is from genome assembly GCA_964291315.2 of Candidatus Poribacteria bacterium. Classification (GTDB taxonomy): domain Bacteria; phylum Poribacteria; class WGA-4E; order WGA-4E; family WGA-3G; genus WGA-3G. The sequence continues at coordinate 113,541 of OZ219752.1, forward strand.
TCGGAAGACTTGAAACGGAAAAACCGGACTCCAATAGGGTTGTTGGGAATTTAACCCAATACTCGAGATCGCCCCGTAGGGCATAGACGCTTTCAGTATCCCGATAGAAATAGCCGTCGCCAAAACTAAGTTCTGTGCGAGAAAATGAACGCGTCAACGATACAACGGAACTGAAACGCTTCTTCTTTTCAGAATAGAGATGGATGCCCTGTGAGTCAAACGGACTATTTGAACTGAGCAGCCCGGGCAGGTCGCCTTCAGACACTTCGTCCAGAGTAAAATTCAATTTGGCAGAATCGCCCGCAGCGATAGCATTGACAACTAACGTGTGAGCATTGCTTAATTGGTAGACTCCTTTTCCTTGATAGCTCCAGAAATGTGGCACCTCGGTTGTCAAGTCATTTTCGATTTCTAGCAGGCGCGGTAGCAATTCAAAAAGAGGCTCTAGGTAGCTCCACCGCCCAAAGGTGTGCCAATATCCCTGTTCCCCTATGTTTCCCTCAAAGAAAGCTTGTCCATATACTGGGTTAAGGTTGACTGTACCAGCGAAAGAGGTATCGGTCTTGGAACGAGAGTAGATGTCAATCACAGATTGTGAGTTGGAACCGAATTCTGTCCCGTACCCACCGGGATAGACATCAATATTTTCAATTACCTCAGCGTTGAGTGTTGAAACAATTCCCTGAAGGTGATACGGATACCCCAGCGGCAATCGATCGAAGTAATAAAGATTGTCTTCAGGCCCACCGCCACGTACAGAAAGGATTCCGACGAAATCGTTTAGCAGGCCAACACTTGGTAGCTTGTTTAGCGCGCGAATCGGGTCCCCGCCGCTCGCTATCGCTCCCTGGACTGCCGGACCCCTGAAAGTATAACGCGGTTTCTTTTCCAACCGTTCTGTCTTAGTCTCTATTGCATCGAAGGTGTAAACGTCCTCTGATGCCTCGTTTTCCCGCGAAACAGGCTTGACCGTGTCATCGTCGGCTTGCGCGAAGCCGCACAATGTGCCTATCAGCATGAAGAGGGTCCATATCAGTCTCATGTTCTCGTTGTATAAAAAAAGATTAAAATTCTGCTGTAATCCCTAAATAAGGAATGATCGGTAACTGATTGATGTCAGTCCTTCTTTCACGGCAATCTTGTGGCGTTAAACAATCATCGGGATAATTGAAATCGAGCAAGTTGGCACGGTTATAGGTGTTCAGGAGTTCGAGGAACGTTCCGAGTTTCCAACTGCCGAATTCGAAAGTTTTACTGATCCGTAGATCCAATCTATGATAGGGCGGGAGACGGTCTGAATTGGTTTCTGCGTAAATCGGGATAAAGAGACGTAGTCCGTTCCTCGGGTCAGGCTGAGAGGTTGCTCCCTCGCGAGGCGTATAGGGGTTCCCGGTTCGATACTGCCACTTTGCACCGAATTCTAGGGTTGGCGTGAGGTTGTAACTCCCCGCGAGTGTGGCAACATGCGTCTGATCAAATGAATAGAGGCGATAAGGTTCCCCCGGGCGGTCGCGACGTTGAGAGATAGCATACGCGTAGGAAACCCAACCAAAAAATCTTTCACCACTGCGATGCCGTAGAAAAACCTCAGCCCCTTGCGCATAACCGGTGCCTTGATTGAGATAAGCAGCCTCCTCGTCAACAGTCGCTAGATCTCTTAAGTCTTTGTAATAACCAGCGATTTTGATCTCTGTATCTTGCGAAAGCTGCCGTTTCAGTTCGAGGACATAGTGACTTGCCCTGCTCGACTTCAAATCTGGGTTTCCTAAGCTCGACGATAGTAACGGTGGTATCGGTGTCTGGTTGTAAATTCCGTAAGCAAATTGAAGCTCGGAGGCGTTAGGAAGTTCCACCAGTACGCTCCCGCGCGGCTGGACAGAAAGTTGATCGATACGGTTGAAATAATCGAAACGGAGGCCAAACACAACCGATAAGAACGGCAACACTGTATATCTATCCTGCAGGTAACCTTCAATGCGCTGGCCGAGCACAGATTCGTCTAAAGATACCTTCTCCTCAAATCGGACATCAAAATCGACCTCACCCTCATCGGGTATCCGGGGAAAAGCGCCAGTTACTCGTCCGGGCTCGAGTCCAAGAATTAATCCTGATTCCAAGCGGTGCATTGCGTTTAGTTCGTATGTAAGATCTCCGCGAAGGGTATAAACGGGAGCATCAATTTTCAAAGCAAGGGTTGAGCCAACATCGACATCAAACAAGAAATCCGAACGAGTTAAGGATAAAAACGAGGTGAGCCGATCTGTGAAACTCGACCGGAGATGGATGCCCGCCCCTTCGAAACCGCTCTCAAAACTGGTATTCCCTCTAAAATCTACGTCTACGTCTTCACCGTCCAGCTTCAGTGCAAACCGGTCCCCTGAGGCGAAGAGATTAAAGAAGAGTTGATGCCTTTTGTTCAGATCGTATCCGGCCTTGAGTTGGTAATCCCAGAAACGTGGAAAAGCAGTAATCGCGCCCGCATCAAAAGACAATGATCCAATGAAGAGATCGAGGTAGCTCCTGCGGCCCGCGGCGTACCAGAACCCATTTTTACCGATCTTACCTTGCAGGAGCCCCTCTGAATAGAGAAGGTTGAGATTAAATTTTCCGCGCAAATCCGCGGGACTATCGCGCTGTGAATAGATGTCAATCACTGCTTGGGAATCCACCCCATATTCAGCGCCATAGCCCCCGGCGTAGACATCAATTCGATCAATGATTTCGGAACTTAAAGACGAGACGATCCCACCAAAATGGTAAGGGTAACCGACGGGGACTCTGTCGAAATAGTACAGATTATCCTCATCAGAACCACCGCGGATATAAAGAGCCCCGCTAAAATCGTTTGCAACACCGATCCCGGGAATAGCTGGAAGGGCGCGGAGTGCATCGCCCCCCGTGCCAGGCAGGCGTGTAATTTCTTGTGCTTGGATGCTCTTCTTGCTGACAGTCTTAGGGGCACGCTCCCCGGTTACCTCAACCTCTTCAAGACGGTAATCCGGTGCTCCGAGGTAAATATCCGGCTTCACGGTTTTCCCCGCAACGATCATAACTATGGTCTGTTGGGTTAATTCAGTCTCAGACTGGATCGTAACCAAGGTGCAGACACCTTCGGGGACAGCATTGAAAACGAACTTTCCATTCTCATCTGTTGTTTGACGTTCATCGGTTTGAACAATTCTGACCTCCGCGCCTGCTAACGCTTCTTGTGTGCTGCTATCGTAAACAACCCCTTCAATTGTTCCTGTCTGGGAAAAGACAACCCCCGGAACAACAAGGAACATTAGCAGGCACAGAAATATTTTCATGACGTTATGTAACCTTTCTTCTGGATATTATAGAAAATAGTGTCTGACGTACACAAACGTTAGCAGCCAGCAAAATGTTTACGCGAAACTAGCGGCTGCTTTTCTATGATCGGGTTGGATGAGGGCGAGTAGCCAGCATCGGATGATTTTCTGAATACCCAAAGAACAACTTATCCATAAACCCATGTTCCTTGTCCAGAGCCATAAGTTCAGACAAGGACAGAAACACAAGTTCAGACCTGCGAGGGTCAGAGTTCCTGCGTCGGTTGTTCTCATATTTCTTTAGGTGCCCGTGCCTTTCATAATGTCGTAGCATTTCGATATTGATAATAATATAATCAGTAATCCGTCCATTCGCATCCACCCAGCCATAGCAGAAGTAATCGGGGGTTGCCACATTTAAGGATGCTTGAAATATCTTCTGCCACTCAACAGGGACCCCGCTTGGACGGGCATAACGAATGGTGAATTCCCTCTTATATTTGGTGAGTGCAGGTTCTCTATAGCTTGTCTCATCCCGCAGACGAAGGGCAAAATACTTATTCCGCCCTGTCTTTTCATCTATTCCCCAAGCATCTATGGCGTTATCTTTATCCATCTGCTCAGTTGCGAGTTCCAAGTCTTTGAAACCGCGTTCTTGCAGGATGGGAAACCATAGACGCTCTTTCCCTCTTCCGAAATTCGCCAAACTCTGTGATAGTGCCATTACGATACCCTTAAGTTGTGTTTGTCATCTATTTGGTATTTTGAAAAATTGTGTGACGTTATGCAATAAATAGTATACATTCTTCTTTTCTAGAATTGCCAAAAGCATTAATAGGACTTACCCAAAATGAACCGAGCACCTCTCTTTGAACCAGACAGAAGCTTACGCGAAGGGGATTGGTGCTTATCCATCTTTTACTGCGAAAGACCTAATTTTTGGCTGTGGTAGGTTGCTTTGTCAGCTGTATGCGGACAGGTTTAGCTCCGGTCTGTCGTTTTGTATTCTAACGCGCGACCGCGTCAGCACCGATGTTTTCCTGAATCCACGTGCGGAGCGGCACATCCTTTTCACCCGGAGACGTGTAACCGTGCCCCCCAGTGCTTTTGCCCAAAAGTTGCTGACGAATTGGATCAGAACGTTCCATCCAGTGGGCTACTGTCATATCGTCGCGAGGCTGTAACCAGCGGTAGCTATAACCGTAGAATAGTACCTTACGAACGATGTCGGAGGTGTTTCGTCCAGCGGCGTGCCAAAGCCTGCGGTCAAAAAAGACAGCGGTTCCAGGTTTAGCAAAAACAGGACTTGCATTCTCGGGATCCGCGGTTCTGTCTTCAGGCATCTGGAGGGTATTCCATTTATGGCTGCCCGGTACCACAGAGAAATTTCCACGTCCGGGAATAGAGGTATCGGTGAGAAAAAAAGCGACCTTCAACGATATGCGCGGACGCGGGTTTCCTTCAAGCTCAATGTTCAGTCTGCCACTATCTTGGTGCCAACCGAGACGTTGCACTGTGTCACGTTCCTTGGGCGGAAGCGGAGGCAACACAATCAGGTGTGAATGATAGAGCTTAATGTTCCATCCCAAAATTCCCCAAACCTTCGGGAAGGTTGTGTGCCAATCGAGCAATTCGATAAAAGCTTCACCTCTGCCCACGAAATCAAGGAGATTGAAACGCGCATCGGCTGGGAGGCCCTCTTTACCTAGATGTTCCGCTCCGACCCGATCAACAGCAGCAATCAATCTATCAACCATCTCTTGTGGAATGGCATTCTCAACTGAAAAGAAACCGTTCTCTTCAAATTGCTGGCTTTCTGATTCAGTCAAACAGTGTTTTAAACATAGCGGGTTCATCATTTTCTCCTTAGTAGAAGCGACTTAAGTCGCTATGCGTTAATTTGCGAAAAATTTATACGGAATCCAAATTTACGTCAATACCCAAAAATTTTTAGTCACAGATCAAGAAATTATCAGAGGCCACCTGATTTTCACGCCTCACGGCGCACCATGTTCTCCAAAAATTGATACCAGCACTACAGAGAAAACCGACACCGATAATACTAGCCGTTACACCCCCTAATACCAACTCAGGTTTCACTGTAAGGCTGTAGACAGCTCCACCTATCAGGACAGTGCCAATGAGTATATCTTTGAAACTGTTCCTCTTTGTCCGTTTCTGGAGCAACCGCAGATTCGCGAGTTTCTGCCGCTTTACGTAATCAACAAGCGACTCCATAGGTACATGCACTGAATCAACGTGGCCCGGTGGTGCTTCACGAACGCAGCGAAATCCGATGTTGCCGGCGGCATAGTCTGGCGGAGCGTGTAGACGATTCGCACACCGAAAATAGCGTTTAGCCGTCCCGTCGCAGGCTTCCAACCACGATCCGCCTCGTATCGTTTTGTGTCTATCCTCTACGCCGCGCCTATTTTTTTCACGCTTTGTGTCGGTATACAATTGATACCAATCGGCTGTCCATTCCCAGACATTTCCAACGGCCTCGCCGACCCCGTAAGGACTGACGACGGAAGAACGAACGCCTACAGACGTGAGATGTGATGTCAAAATCTGTGAACTTTCTGGCAAGCTTTCTGTAGAGTCAGATTCCTCAGAAGCAAAAATATTGCCCCACGGATACATCCGGCCATCAGGCCCGCGACAGGCTTTTTCCCATTCCGCCTCTGTCGGCAATCGCTTACCTGCCCATTGCGCATATTTCTGACTATCGTGCCAACTTACATGGACAACCGGAAGGTTGGCATCCTCCGGCGAAAAGCCCCCATTTTCCCAATGCGATGGCGACGGATGCCCTGTCTCTTGCACAAAAACAGCATATTCAGCATTTGTTACCGGATATCGTCCAATCAGATATGCCTTAAGAAAGCGGACGTGCATCGGGGCCTCATCAAGTTTTGCATGCACCGAATTCGCTAAGGCGGTACCGTAAAAAGGCTCTATATCGGTACCCATGATAAACGCCCCGGATGGAACAAGCACCATCTCTGTAGATTTTTGCTCGTGAGTCATTGCGCTGCTCTATATTAAATTTTTGGGAGCTGGTGCGGTACACGCTCTTTTGAATAGCAAGTTTTCAGCTTGCAAGCTACGCTGTCTTTTGAATAGCAAGTTTTCAGCTTGCAAGCTACGCTGAAAAATTCCACCCCACTGTGGCATACTTGGTTTTGGCCAAGGTTTCTGCTTGTGCGCGTTCTACTGATGACAATTCACCTGAATGAAACGCAACGCCGATGCTGAATGTTTCAGATATTGCCCCAATGAGCGAGCTTTTAGATACAAAACGTCCACTTGTGTTGATAGCGGTCGATCTCTCAAGCAGTCTCTTCTGAATTTCCGGGTCTTTTGAAACATGAGTAAGGGTGAACGCAGGCGGCATATCTAACGAAATATAACCTTGAAACAGGATCCCATGCCGATTACGCCTGACAGAAACCCCCGCTAACTTTCTACCATCACACATAACGTCGTAGTCAGCTGGATTTGTCAGACAAATATTAGCCCCTCTCTTGTAAGTAGGATTTGCAACTGCATCAGCAGTCTTAGAACCCACAGCATGGCACTCCACTGGAACGTCGAGGGTTTTAAACGCTTTAACAAGACTCAACCCAATGCACCGATACGCTTCAGAGACACTTTTTTCACCGGCATAGCGCGGAAGGACAAGCGTATAGGTTAAATCCCATCCGTGCACGACAGTTCCTCCGCCTGTCATCCGTTTCACCAATTCGATGCCGCTGGCCCGGCACGCCTCTACATCAATCTCTGAAGCAATATCTTGGAAATATCCGAAACTGAACGCCGCGGATGACCATGTATAAAATCGCAACGTCGGATTTGGCTCGTCCTTTTGTGAAAGCAGAACCGCCTCATCTACTGCCATATTCATCGCTGCACGGTTTGCCGGCATATTCAATAGTCGTCCAATGGGCTGGATCATAATAACGCTACGCGGCACACCGCTGTAGTGTGGGCATCGCAGTACCAGAAATACCCATTCCAATAGGTCATCCCGTGCGGCTCAGGATGCGGCTCCGGGATCTCAATTTTGTTCAGATGACTGCCGTCCACTGGATTGAGATGGAAAATTGCGCGATGGTTCGTCTCGACACACCAGAGGTCATCGCCAACCCACGCAATACCGTGGGGACGATCCCCTGGAGCCGGGAACGCATGAATCACCTTGAACCCCTCTTCAACAGCCACTTGATAGATAGTGGCAGACGGCGGCACCGCCATCCAGAGCGTATCGCCCTGCCATTCTAAACCGTGCGCCCCTGTCTGTCCAGCACCGGGCGTGTCGTAAGAGGCAAGCGTTTCACCCGTCTGCGGATCGATCGAAAGGATCTCACAACTATAGGTAGACGCAAGCCAGAGCGCATCGCCTGTATCTGTGATACCGCTGCCTCTGTCGGAGCCAGTGACGAGCGCTTTTTTTATATCACCGTCGTAGGAGACGAGATGTACCTCATTGGTCTGCTGATCGAGAATCCAGAGCCCTTCTTCTGTCGCTTGCATTCCATTAGGTTGCGGCCCCGGAGAATCAAAAACTTTCTCAATTGTCGGCATAAGAGACCTCCGTTAAAAGTCGACTAACGTTTTCGCTTTAGATAACCAGAATAAAATCAAGGAAACCTCGTCGAATAAATAAAGCTCATGATGTGGAGACTCTAACATAAAATATTTCCCGTGTCAACGCAAAATGCATATTTGATTTGCCTTAACTGTAAATTCATGCTATACTTATAATAACAGCAAATAAGTCGTACGGGATCTGTCTTCATAGGGCATTCTTGTTGGCTCAGCCAGCATCGAGGAGTTTATGGCATGGATCTGGCAAGAATCCTTTTGTTCTGCTGCGGAGATATGACAATTGTTTCAGAAAATTACAATTCACTTAAAACTACCCTGAAGGAGAAAATTTATTAAAATGTATAGAATATTACCCACGCTTTGTGTACTTGCAGGGTTGTTGTTTATGCCTTTCGGTGCCACAGCGTTAAACCTTAAAGATAAGGAGTTACTACTCTATTTTTCCTTAAACGAAGGCAAAGGTGATGCAATAGAGGATATGTCGCCTACCGGAAACAAAGGCGAACTCGTAGGAGACGCGGATTGGGTTGATGGTAAATTCGGGAAAGCATTAGAGTTCACCGAAGCAGGAGAAGTAAAAGTACCATATATCGAACTCAACGAAAAAAGCTTTACTGTGACGATGTGGGTCAAGCCGGCGCTAAGTGGAGGAGATCAACAGTGCGTTTTCTCACAGACACAGGTCAACGCCCAAAATACGAGCTTGCATTATCGTATCTACAACAATGGCACCGTTCGCATGGGCTTCTATTCCAACGATCTTGATGCCCCTTCTGCCGTTAAAGCAGACAAGTGGGCACATATCTGTTTCTGGTTGGATGTAAAAGGTAAATCACGACAGATTTATATCGATGGGGAATCAGTCGCTGAAGATGCCGGCAAAGCTGGAATTGAATACCTCGGAGCGTCAGGAGATACAATGGTCGGCTCATGGGGCGCGACTGGTCAGAAGTTCAACGGTATCATCGACGAGGTCATGGTCTGGGATCGAGCGTTGTCGGAAGATGATATTAAGCGGAGCATGGAAGACCTGGCCACTGCACCTGTCGATCCTGCTGATAAGCTTGCAACTACTTGGGCAACTGTTAAAGCACAACATTAGTGCTCTGTTACATCTCGTGGAGCATCAACTCCTCCACCCGTTGCCAGAATCATTGGGAATTACTTTACTCTGCATCGGCGAGGTGGCAAACCTCGCCTACCAACTTTGAGAAGGGAACCCGAAATACCTGGGTTTGCCCCAAACCGATACCGAAATAGGACACCTGAGGACTTGTTCAGAAAACCTCTAAAGAATTTAAAAACCTCACGTCTATAGCCAGCCTGATTCACCGCTAGCGTCTCTATTGTGTATCAGGCGAACGGCCTGTCGATTGTCTAAACCTAGTCATACGCTGCATACTCCCTAAAGGACTTGTAGCAGAGACTGTCAGTCTGTGCATCCTCAACGCGCCCAACACAACCTGTTCGGTTCTTCAAGAGTTCTCTTCATTCAAAGAGGAACCCCATACGTATTAAGATTGCGCTATTAATTGAAAAAGAAACGCTAAATTACAGCAACCCTCTATTTTTTAAGGATACCCAATGCCTACGCTCGACTTCAAAGGTAAACAATTCATATACGGCCATCATCTCACTGTGCCCATCCGGACGTTAAAAGTAGACACAGAGAAATCACTCAACACACATTATCCATCTTCTTTATCATTAGACGGTAACCTTGTTATCCACGGAGACAACCTACATGCTCTGAAAGCTCTACTCCCCAAATACGCAGGCAGAATTAAGTGCATCTACATCGACCCACCGTATAACACCGGCAACGAAAACTGGCACTACAACGACAACGTCAACAGCCCCCTCATGCAGACGTGGCTCAAGAAAAATAGTCCGATCGATGTTGAGGATTTAGAACGCCACGATAAATGGCTCTGTATGATGTGGCCTCGCCTCCATTTACTACACGAACTCCTCGCAGACGATGGGGTCATTTTCATTTCTCTCGATGATAACGAACAACACCATTTACGAGCGCTCATGGACGAAATCTTTTCAGGAAACTTCGTCGCAAATATCATTTGGCAAAAAAAGAATAGCCCACAAAACGATGCCAAAAACCTGTCCGCCAATCACGAATTCATCTTATGTTATGCCAAAAACCTGTCCGGAGAAAGCAGATGGAAACGGGTGCTTCTACCCCGCTCCGAGAAACTCGATTCCCGTTACAAGTTTAACGATCACGATGGCAGGGGCCCTTGGGCTGCTGATAACTTAAGTGTCAAAACATACAATTCAGACTACGATTATCTAATTACAAACCCCAACACAGGCGAGGCACATGCGCCACCACAAGGACGTTGTTGGATAATTAGTCAAGAGACAGCCAAGCGATACCTTGCGGAAAATCGCATCTATTTTGGCAAAGACAAAAAAGGGAGACCCCTTTTAAAAAGATATTTAAAAGACGTTCAACAAGGCATCGTTCCGTTGACGATTTGGCACAATAGCGAAGTTGGAAGTAGCACCGAAGGGCGCAAGGCTATTTTGAAAATATTTCATGATACCCAACGCCCCTTCGATAACCCTAAACCTGTTGACCTAATAAAGCGCGTTCTGCAAATCGCCTGCGGTCCTGAAGACATTATTCTTGATTCCTTTGCTGGCAGCGGCACCACTGCACATGCCGTCCTCGCACTCAACAAAGAAGATGGCGGCAACCGAAAGTTTATCCTCGTAGAATGCGAAGCATACGCACATACCATCACCGCAGAACGCATCAGACGCATTAGCAACGGCATAGAAAACACCACAGACGAAAACTTGCGAAATGGACTCGGCGGGGCGTTCACCTACTGCACACTCGGTGAACCCATTCACGAAGAAGGCATGCTCACCGGCGAAGCTCTTCCTTCCTATGAAGATTTAGCACACTACATCACCTACACAGCAATCGGTAAAGCATTGCCCTCTGTCGCAAAGCAGCAAGATTACTGCTTTGGTGAAACCGATAACATCCGTTTCTATCTCATCTATGAGCCGGCGTTAGCATTTTTGGAGAGCAATGAATCTGCGCTCGATGGAGAACGGGCCGAGAAGATAGCCGATGTGTGCAAAGAGACTGGTAAAATAGCCTATGTCTATGCTGCTCAGAAATTCGTCAGTCAGAGAGAATTATCACGCATGGGCATTACTTTTTGCCAGCTGCCCTATAACATTCACCGCATCACGGAGTAAGCACATAATGCAACTCAAAGACTATCAACAACAGGTGTTAAATACATTGGACCGCTATTTGGAATCGCTTGAGACGGCGCGTCAACAAGCAGATAAAACCACAGAATATCTGGTATCAGATAACATTCCTGACTTCTTGAAAGAACAAGTAGAAACTTTAGCGAAGCAATCAGAGAATTACCCACATACTGCCTGGGAAAATTTGCGAAAATCCGCTGCATTGCCCAGCATTATGGATACACAAGGTCAGCATTTAATTCCAGAACATATTTCACGGGAGAGTGCCTCGGGTGAACCTATACCGCATGTTTGCCTAAAAGTCCCAACGGGTGGGGGTAAAACCTTGTTAGGGGTGGAGGCGGTGCGTCACTTGAAACTCGGTACCGGATTTGTGCTATGGCTCGTACCGACCAAAGCCATCTATGCGCAAACGTATGACGCTTTTCGGAACAAAGAGCACCCGTATCGGCAGATTCTTGATCGTGCTTCCGGTGGCCGCGTCAAATTGCTCCAAAAAGACGACAGATTCACAAAGCAGGACATTGAGAATTATCTCTGCGTAATGCTCCTTATGCTTCCCGCAGCACGTAGAAACCGAAACAAGGAATTTCTTAAAATTTTCCGTGATACAGGTGGCTATGCATCTTTTTTTCCGGTTGAGGATGACGTACGGGAGCATCAAGCCTTATCAGAGAAATATCCAGATCTTGAGGCAGCAACAGGCGATCAACCACAGCAGCCTCGCGGGATCCTTGCGCGGAATCCAAAAGATAGACTCATCAAACAGAGTCTTTTCAACGTTCTGAAATTGCTCCGTCCCACAGTAATTTTGGATGAGGCACACAAAGCCTACGGAAGTCCCGACCCTGCCCGAAATAAAGGGTTTGTAGAAGCAGTGAATAGGCTTAACCCGCGTTTCGTGTTGGAACTCTCCGCCACGCCGAAACTCGGTATCAGCAATATCCTCGTCAACATCTCTGGCCTTGCCCTGAAAGAAGAAGAGATGATTAAACTTCCGATTCACCTTCGAAATTTTCCGAACTCTGATTGGCGGTATACTCTTGCTCAGACGAAAATAGAACGCGATAAACTTGAGGGGGCCGCGAAACAACTTCAGCAAGCGGAAGATAGCTACATCCGCCCTATCGCTGTGATCCGTGTCGACCGCACCGGCAAAAATCAACGTGACGGCGTGAAGGTGCACGCCGAAGATGCTCGCGAAGAACTGATTAACGCTTTGGGGGTGCCGGCAGAACAAATTAAGGTAAAATCCTCGGAGCTAGATGAACTCACTGGAATAGACCTCATGAGCCCGTTCTGTCCTGTCCGCTATATTATCACTAAGGATGCCCTAAAAGAGGGGTGGGACTGCCCGTTTGCTTACCTACTCACCCTCCTTGACAACACCACAGCTGCAACAGCAATGACGCAACTCATCGGCAGAGTGATGCGTCAACCCTACGCACGCGCTACAAACCAACTAGAACTCGACAGCTGTTATGTCTTCTGCTACAATCAGGAAGTTAAAAGAGCAGTCGCGAACGTCAAGAAAGGATTAGAGGCAGAAGGATTAACAGGCTTGGCAGATTTTGTTGAGGGTAACGGCGTAGAGCGGGTTCAGCGAATCATTGAACGTAAACCGAAATACCGGAATGTAGATATCTTTTTGCCGCGTGTGCTTCATAAGGAAGGGCGGAACTGGCGGATGCTCAATTATGAGCGGGACATCCTCAAAGCAATCGACTGGCATCAACTCGGCGCAATAGCACCTATCAGCTTAGATGACGAAGCACAACTTCAAGAGATACGGGCCACTATCCATCTCCAAGATGAGGCCGTAATTGATAAGAAGCTGCAAGAGAGCGCCGCACACAACTTGGAGGTGGCGTTTTTCGTCAGGCGATTGGGCGATGTTCTCCCAAATCCATGGCACGCCGCACGCATCGTCAAAGCAACCCTCACCGCCTACTACGAAGAAGGGATCGACGAGGAAACGGTTTATAAGCACCGGTTGTACCTCTCCGAGTACCTGAAACGTAGTTTGCGCACTCATGTTGATAAACTCGCTGAAAACGTTTTCCGAGAAAAGTTAGGAGCCGGAAAAATCCAGTTTAACCTACACACAGATAGCCTAACAAACTACCAATTGGAAAAAACGCTCGTCGTCAGTCTCACAACCGAAGCCAAACCGATGACGCATCCACACGGAGATCTGCTACAACTTAACATTTTTGAACTGGTATTTGAAGGTGAATTTAACCAGCTAGAAACGAACTTCGCGCTCTACTTAGACAAGCACAGCGCAATTCAGTGGTGGCACCGCATCGCCGCAAAACAAGGATATTTCTTGCAAGGGTGGCGACGCGAACGCATCTACCCAGACTTCATCGCCTGTGTCCAACGGAACCAAACAGGACCACAACGACTCTGTATTTTTGAAACTAAAGGACAACACCTTGAAGGCAACAACGATACGGTTTATAAAGAAAAACTGATAGAAACCTTAGAAACCGCATACCGAAACGCTACACCGCACGGCACAATGGATATCACAGCCCCCAATAGCAAAACGATGTCCTTCCGCATGCTATTTGAAAACTCATGGCGCGAGACACTAAATGAAACGATAGCTGAACCTGAGTAACAGATGGAATAGATGCCCGCCCACCTTTGAACCCTTTTTCCTATTAAACACAAGTCAAAACAACTCTGCTGAACATCGCTATATCGGCTTGCAAGCTTCTACAAAAAGTGGTATAATTCCGGGATAACATAACTAAACACAATACTTTGGAGATTACGTTGAATATTGATACATTAAAAGGAAAAACCGTTGGAGCTGCCGTTTCAGGCGGCCTGGACAGTTGCACCATCACCAAGTGGTTGGTTGATAAGGGGGTCAACGTCATCTGCTTTACAGCAGATCTCGGACAACCCGACGAACAAAACGTTTCCGAAATCCGAGAACGGATGATGGCCTGTGGTGCTGAAAATGCCATTATAATAGACGCAAAAAAAGCGCTTGCGGAAGCAGGTATCCAGCTCATCCAGTGTCAGGCGATGTATGAGGGCGGCTATTGGAACACAACCGGCATCGCACGACATGTCACGGTGAAAGCCCTCCAACCGGAGATGGAAAAGCATGGCATTTCCATTTTGACACACGGTGCAACCGGCAGAGGCAATGATCAGGTCCGGTTTCAGCTCGCCACCAATATGCTCAACCCGCACTTTACTGTCTACGCACCGTGGCGGGATCCGGAATTCCTCAAAAATTTCGGTGGCAGAAAAGAGATGATAGACTTCTGCCAAGCGCATAACCTTCCGATTACCGCCACACACGAAAAACCTTACTCAACCGATGCGAATCTTCTCGGACTGACGCATGAAGCGGGACGACTCGAATCCCTAAAAACCGCTGCCAGCTTTATTAATCCCGGTATGGGAGTGCATCCGAAGGATGCACCTGACGATGTAGAACACTTCACCGTCACATTTGCGCGCGGAAGACCTATTGAAATTAACGGAAGCCCTGTCACACCGCTCCAGAGTCTGTTGGAGACAAACCGCATTGGTGGACGGAATGGTGTGGGCATCGCCATTCATACCGTTGAAAATCGGTTTGTCGGTATTAAAAGCCGCGGAGTCTATGAGTCGCCCGGGATGGAATTGCTCGGGAAGTGTTATGAATATCTACTCCAACTGATTTTAGATAGACGCGCACGCCGGCATCTTGATGGCGTTGCCGCTACAATCGCGGAGCAGATCTATCAAGGGTATTGGTTCGATGCCACCACCCAGGCCCTGTTAGCTTCTATTGAGCCCCTGACCGAATTAGCAAGTGGGACTATCACAGTAGCACTTTACAAAGGGAATGTCACATTCCACGCCGCAGATAATGCCCCGCACTCACTCTACTCGGAGGAGACGGCTTCCATGGAAGCCGTTGGTAACTTCGATCACGCGGATTCCGAAGGGTTTTTAGCCGTATTAGGTGTGGGGGCTCGGGCATCAGCTGTTGCTGGACACACGCCAGAATGAACATTCAAGGCACTTCAATCTTCGCTAACACTTGCGAAATGATGCTCTCGACATCACGCCCGTCCGCCTCCGCTTCATAACTGACGATCACTCGATGCCTTAGCACATCTGCGCCCACGGCATGAATATCTTCAGGCGTAACATAGCCTCGTTGTGAGAGAAACGCGCGAGCTCTCGCAGCAAACGCTAAGAAGATAGTCGCACGCGGGGATGCCCCGTATTCAATCAAGGTGCTGAGTTCTTCTAACTGATAGGCCTGCGGGGTCCGCGTCGCACACACCAGATCGACGATGTAATTTTCTAATTGCTCTGCCATGTAGATATTACGGACGATCTCCCTGAATCGGATAATATCTCCAAGAGAAATCACCTGCTGAATTGGATGTATTTCTTCGGTCGTCATCCGCCGAAGGATCTGCAACTCCTCGCCGTGTGAGGGGTAATCAACCTTAACTTTCAGCATAAACCTATCCACTTGTGCTTCAGGTAACGGATAAGTGCCTTCATGCTCAATGGGGTTTTGGGTGGCTAAGACTAGAAAGGGATCACCTAGTGGATATGTGGTTCCACCGATCGTGACCTGCCGTTCCTGCATCGCTTCAAGGAGCGCGCTTTGAACCTTGGCAGGTGCACGGTTTATCTCATCTGCAAGGATAATGTTGGCGAAAATGGGGCCCTTTTTCGTGTAAAAATCGCCCTGCTGCTGATCGTAGATAAGCGTGCCGATGAGGTCTGCTGGGAGCAAATCAGGTGTGAACTGCAGACGGTTGAAGGAAGCATCGATAGTTTGGGCGAGTGCATTCACAGCGGTTGTTTTTGCCAAACCAGGTACGCCTTCCAGCAGAATATGTCCATTGCAGAGCAGTCCGATAAGCAAACCTTCCAGCAATTCGCTCTGCCCAACGATAATTTTCCCTGTCTCTGTGAGAATCCGCTGTATGTACCCGCTATCTGCTTGGATGCGGGCATTCATCGCTTCTAAGTCGTAGTTTTGCATGCTGAAATAGCTAACTGCTATGAGAAAAAAGCCGGCGTTTCGCCTTCCTGAAAGGACTGCTCAAGCCACGGATCTTTGGTCTTCTGCCTGAACCCGAGGACCTTTTGACGCATTTCGTTGGCAATCTCTTGTAACGCCGGCACGTCAATGAGATTCTCTGATTCTGCCGGATCGGCTTCTATATCAAACAGTGCCTCACGACTCTGCTGTAAGAAATTATTCCGCTGCCGTTCCCCGAGTTGTTGAACGTTATCGTTGCGCACGGCTGTCCAAGAGATGGATCGGAACAGATCGCTGGGAAGTGGTGTCTCCAATTGATACGCCAAATTACGGACGTACTTATATCGCCGCCCTCGCAAGACGCGATACGGATAGTAGTTAGTTACCTCGTGGAAGCAGTGGGAAAAATAGGTCTCCTCCCATTCACCGTTTCCCGGTTGCGAACTATCATCTTCAAGGATAGAAAGGATCGATTTACCCGGAAGCGTGGCCGCACCATCCGGGGGCGTAACACCACACCAATCTAACATCGTTGGGCAGAAGTCTACCCAATTGACGAGTGCCTGATTATGGAATCCCCGTTTTTGTTGTGTGGGACTAGCGATAAGCAGTGGGCAATGGTGTCCGCTATCGAAACTTGATGCCTTCGCACCGGGAAACGGCATCGCGTGATCAGTCGTAACAAAGACAAGGGTCTCATCTGCACGCCCAGAAGTGTCAAGCGCGTCCAAGACCGCACCCACTACGGCATCCCAGCGTGAAACGCTTTCGTAATAATCGGCAAGGTCCTCACGGACAGCCGGAACATCTGGCAAGAAATTCGGGACAATTATTTCGTCCGGACTATAAGAGCTAGGTTGAATCCCAGCATGCTCCTGCTGGTTTCCGAAACCTTTACCTGCCCGATGTGGATAGGTGCTACCGATATGGAGGTAGAAGGGCTGATCTACGTTCTCAGAGAGGAATTGCTTCACTTTCGATGCCATGTCCATAGGGCTTCTGGCATCAACCTTGGGCTCAAAATCAAACGGATAAACCGAGGCAGGTTCAACGTGTTTCTTCCCGAGGCACGCCGTAGCAAATCCTTGTGCTTTCAGGATTTTCGGCACCGATTGCATGTGTTCATGTGTCCGGAATCCGTGAATTCCGTGGCAGTGTCCATATTGCCCGTGTGTATGACTATGTTGGCCCGTCAGAATGCACGCGCGACTCACAGCGCAGGATGGACTTGTGCAAAAAGCATGATCAAACACAACCCCGCGTTCTGCGAAGGTGTCGATGTGCGGCGTTCGGATAACCTCGTTCCCGTAACACTTCGCAATGCGGCTCCAATCGTCTGCAATGACAAACATGACGCTTTTATGACTCATAATACTCCTTTCTGATGTTAGGTTTGAGGTGTGAACTACACAAGTCCCCCACGTTTTCTTAGGAACCACTCGAACCCAAGTAGTACAATAACAGCACCAAAAATCAAAGGCATATCCCAAATATCAACGTCCGTAATTTTTGACGTTGCACTCTCTACAAGCGGAATCCGGTTTGCCAGTTGAGATGCTTCTTCAGGGCGATAGTATTCCCCGCCGCTGCCCTCGGCAAGTGTTTTGAGAAGCGCGACGTTGAGTTCAGCATCACTGAATTCAGCATAAGAAGTTTTTACTTCAAACAGACTCTGCTGTTCGCCTAAGTTTTCACCGTCAAGCGTACCCGTGGCAGTCACGGTGTATTCTCCGTATCGATTCGGAATAAAACGGGCTGTGTAAAATCCATCTTTACCGAGTACCTGTTCAAGTTTCAGCTCTTTGCGCTTCCCTGTCTCGTCAACGACAACGGCGCGGAGTTTTGCGTTGTTTGTCAGCTCAAACTGCGGATCCGTAGCAGTGACCTCAATCACGACTGGCTCTTTCAAGGTATAAGCGGTTTTTGCTATATCGAGTTTGATATGCTCCTTTGGTGCGGTTGTCAACCACTTGGCAACCTGTCGCCAGAATCTTTCATAACTATCGTCCTCTCGTGGCATGTGCATCCGCCATCGCCATGAGGTGTGAGGGGTAAACACCATAACACGCCCGGCGTTGTAATTGTGCGTTGCAATAAGGATTCGATTGCCGAATTCGTTCCGATCTCTTGGATGCTCAGCAAGGACAACTGCCCCCGCTTTCGCTCGTTTTACCTTGCTATATCCCATGAGCGTAGGAAAATCCATCCAACGTTTGACATTTTCCGTAGAATTGCTCACCAATGCCATCAGTGTTTCAACCTTCCCATCTGCTGTCAGCTGCAATTTATAACCTTTGTCCTCGCTAGACCGTGAGCCGGGGAGCCTCGGTGATAAGGGGGCAGGCGGCGATCCAAGCTCTAGCTCTACCGGAAGGCACTGCGCAATTGGTGTGTTAATATAGGAGGCGGCAAGTTCATGGTTACCCAAAGAGCTAGAACCGCCTAACATAAGCAGCCCACCGCCTCGGGTACGGACGAAATCGAGGGTATTCTCTAACTGGTCGCTGGTAAATTCAGATGCGTCGACGTTGCCTAAAATGATAGCGTCAAAGTCGAAAAGCGTTGCCTTGTCGTCAGGATAAAAATCGAAATCGTGGGATGCTTCTGAGAGCGTGCCTCCATAAAACTGTTTATCCGTAGTGACACTGGTCAAGAATCGGTCAGTTACTTGGATGTTCGGGTCATTTTTAAGGGCACGTTTTATAAAACCAAACTCCCACCGCGGTTTGCCATCAATAAACAGGATTTTTGCGCGCTTGGTAGGTGCAACTTTCAGTAAGAATGTTTTGGTGTTATTTTGGGGGACAGCTTCCATTTCTTCCAACGCCGCATGGACCTCGAATCTGTGGGTGCCTGCTTGCCGAGGCGTAAATTTGAGCAACACACGTTCCGTCTTTGTATTAGACGAATCGTCAGTTATACGGATCTGGCGCGTCCAAGAGGTATCTTTATCCATGTCAACAGACTCTGTTTTCAGGACACGTCCGGCGCTCGTTAATTGGAGGTTCACTTTCTTTCCGGCAAAACCCTTTCGTTTTAGCGTAACCCACATCTCTACAGGAAAATCTTCTTCCGCGGTGCGGGGGATATCTACCTTGACAAGTTCCAGATCTGAATTGCCCGTTTCCGAACCGATACCGATTGTATGAATAGGAAGTTTACGTTCTCGAGTTTGCATTGCAAATTTTGCGATGTCTGCACCACTTCTGTCCGCTCCGTCTGTCAATAGAACCACCCCGGATAGCGGAATTCCATGTAGATCCTCGAGCGCCTCGTTGAGAGCGTGTGGAATATCTGTACTTTCGCCAGCAGCGGCTTTCAAATATTGGCTTGGAATCCGTTTTGCTGTTGTATCAAACCCAAAAAATCGGATCTTGAATTTAGCTTCGAGTTTTTCAAGGAGTCCGTCTCCGTCCCGGAAAAGTAATTCGTTGGCACGCCGCAATCGTGCCGCTCCGCCCATTGAATCAGTAATCTGCATACTCTTGGACTGATCAACCATTACTAATAGATAGGAATCGTCCGGGCTTGTCTGATAAATTGTCAGGAACGGTTTAAGGAGACAGAAGACGAGCATAGAGAAAACCACAACACGAAAAAGGATGAGAAGCCCTCGAAATCTGCGGCGGATACGTCCTTGTGTGCTACGATATGCCCACACCGTCGTGGCAAAAAGCGCAATAAGCAGCATAGCTATCAGAAGTCCCGGCAGCGGGACACCAAACGAGAAATTTCCCTCTCGGAAGACATCAATGGGATACTTCATCATTTTCTCAAACACAATCGTTTACCCTTATACTTTTAGTTATTAGCTATTAGCTTTGAGTCGCTTGTTCGCACATACACTACTCGTTATGGATTCTTGTAGATGAATCCCTTTCTCCCGCTACAAAAAATTCTTAACCACTGACTGCTATTTGCCAATTGCTATTTGTTGACCGGTGTGCGCGGATTCATGCAACGCATCAATAACCCTCATATTCCCGAGTGAGTCGGCTATCAGTAAGTGCGTTGGCGTGCCACTCTCCACGGCTCGACACAGATCTAAGATTTCGGCGGCGTACGGATTTAACCCGCTCACACTAAACGTCTCACTATCTATCATGAAGTGTGAGTCGCCCTCGGCGTTACCCCACGCGCTTTGAACAAAGAGCGTCCCATCTGTGCCAGCGACCTCATAACATTCACGCCATGTCCAACCGAAACTACAATCCAACTGTCCAGTAACTCCATTGCCAAAATCCAACGTCCCAATGAGTGTTTCCCAAACATTATTAATCGGTTCAAACTTGCCGGTTGCCCAGACCGATGCGGGCTCTCTACCTACGAGGTAACGGATGATGTTGATGCAATAACAGCCTAAATCCATAACGGCACCGCCACCGAGACCACCTCTCAACCGCCAATTCCGGCGATCTGTGAGTTCTGTCGAAAAACTGGATCGTACATAACGGATCTCCCCGATTGCTCCGTCCTCAATCCTCCGCTTCACAGCGAGCGTCAATGGATGATAGCGATACATGAATCCTTCCATCAATAGAACGTTAGCACGTTCGGTAACCTGGATCATCTGTTCCAACTCTGTGGCGTTAATAGCAATGGGTTTTTCAACGAGGATCCCTTTGACACCACCCCGGACCGCCTCCAGTACATTTTTCAGATGGCTTGAGGGCCACGTCGCAATTACTAAGATATCGGGGTGCTGCTTTTCCAACATCTGCCGAAGGTCGTTGTAAGTATTTTGGACATTGTATTCAGTAGCGAATTGGACAAGCGGTTCAAACTTTTCATCACATGCCCCTACAATTTCAATTTCTGGCACGTTTCGCCAAGCCTTGCCGTGGGCGTGAGATATACCACCACAACCAACGATCGCGATACGATATTTTGATGAAACACTGGTAAATTGGGACATAGACGCTTCTTTTCGCTGTAATTGAAATGCATCGTTACAGCATCGACGAAATCTCTACTGGTCTGTTCTCCTGGGCAGATCGGTTCGCTGCGATCGATATTGCAAGCGTTTTGACTGCATCGCTATAAGGACTCAAGATTGCAGAAGTATCCGTCCTTCGCACCGCTTCGACAAAAACGTCATCAATTGTTAGACTCGGTTGTGTTTTATCCGCCCATGTGCCATCTTCCTGAACTGAGACTCTTGCTGGATTCCAATTCAGCAGTTCTCCCTCATACAGCAAATCAAGGACATTGGCGTTCGACCAGTCACCTCTATAAGCCCAAGTCGCAGTCAACGAACCGACAACACCATTCGCAAACTGGAACGTAACACTGTTAGTATCCGGGCAATCTGTCTCTTTGAGAACCCGATTGGCTTGCACAGCGTAGACAGTCTCTACCTCGCCACATAGATAGCGCATCATATCAATAGTGTGTGTTGCTTGTTCGACCAGTTGCCCTCCGGATTTGTTCATCCGTCGGAGCCACGCGCTCGGGTCTCCATATCCGGTGCCGCACCAATACTTACCAACAACCATATTGAGGGTTTTTCCCTGCAGGATCTGTTGTGCTATTTGCGTGGAACCGAGGTAACGGAGTTGATAACCGACACAGGTTATCAATCCAGCTCTCTTCACCTCGGCTTCAATCTGGTGAGCAGTGTCCATAGTAATGGCAACAGGCTTCTCAACGAAAAAGGGCAAACCGCGTGCAATAACGTCGAGTTCCGGTTGTCCATGAACAAAAACAGGCAGGCTGATATAAACTGCATCCAAGTCATCGCGTTCAAGGAGATATTGGTGTGCAGTATAGGCATCGGCGTCATGTCTTTCAGCTGAACTTTGTGCACGTTCGGCTTGAACATCGCACACAGCCACAACGCGTGCCCCCTCAATTTCGGCTAACCGATTCATGTGCCCGTTGGCATTACCGCCGCAACCGATAAATCCGATTTTGATTTCTTTCATTTTCACCTCTACAAGCGGTCTAAAGTTAGTACATTCTCGACATTGACTAATAGGACGTGAAATTAACTTGTAAAGCTCTACTATTTCTATTCTGAAAACCCAAAATTTCACTTCTTATCGCTAAAAAACACCCGCCAGCGGATGCGTATAAAAGTAGACGTAGCAACAAACAAATTGCTTGCTTTCAAGTTTCAGAAAGCAATAAGCCGACTATTTTTTTTTACAAAATTCCGCATGTATTTCTGATTTTGTACTATTTTAACTTGATTTTAAATGCAAAATCAAGTATTATTTTAAAAATATAAGATTTTGTTTTGTCGGCGTGGTTAAAAATTATGCTCCCCTAACTTGCATTAATGGAGGATGTTCAGGTGCAAAAACAGAAAAGACTCAAAATCATCATTGCGGGTGTCATCTTGTTGAGCGCGATGGCGTTTCTGGTAGTAGATGGAATTAAAAGTACCGGTGTCCGGCACTTCACGCCGGCTTCACTTGTGGAGGATAAGGTCAAGATGGACAATCAACGCGTCCAAGTTGATGGTCTCATTTCAGATGGTAGTTCCAAATGGGATGCCGTTAATTTTAAGCTCACTTTTGCTGTCCGCGACCGAGACAGCATAGCAACCGTCAATGTGATCTATAAGGATAGACTCAAACCGGATAACTTTATTGATGGTGGCAGCGTTTTCGTCGAAGGTAGATACGATGCAACGCAAAACCTCATAGTCGCTTCTAAACTTATGACGAAATGCGCCTCAAAATATGAAGGTGCTGAGAGTGCTACATCTACAAGCGAAACTTCTTACATTTCCGAGTAGTAAACACACCTTACTTTAAAAAAACAACATGTTTAACAACACTGTTTTCAGGAGGCAAAGACGCGCATGACTGCGGAAATTGGGCAGGCCGCCATATATCTTTCTGTGCTCTCTGGTTTGTGGGCAATCGGCTTGCTGAGCATCGGGCTGCGCACGCGAAACCCAAACGCTGTGCAAAGCGGTAGAAACGCCGTGGTTGCCACCTTCACCCTTATCAGTATTGCAACCAGTGCTTTAATCTACGGCTTTGTAACTGATGATTTCTCAATGCGCTACGTTGTTGAAGTCTCCAGTGCAGCACAGCCTGTTCTTTATAAAGTCACAGCGCTCTGGGGCCGAATGTCCGGCTCGCTCCTTTTCTGGCTCTGGCTGCTTACCGTTGCTGGCGCGATTGTCGTCTGGCAAAACCGACGGTACAATAAAGAAACAGGAGATACTCTTGCAGACCATGCTCTGATTCCTATCGCTATTGTCCAACTTTTTTTCATTATTCTTATCACCGGTTTAATAGAAGGTGTTTACAACCCTCTTGCCCGATTCCCGAATGGGCAGATGGCACCAGATGGTGCTGGCATGAACCCGCTACTCCAGACTCCAAGTATGGCGTTCCATCCGCCAACGTTATATATCGGCTGGATTAGCCTGACGGTGCCGTTCGCTTTTGCCGTGGGGGCCCTTACCTCCGGTAGGGTTGGCAGCGACTGGATACTCCGATCGCGCAGATGGACGCTCTTCTCTTGGATTGTCTTGACAATCGGTATCACGCTTGGAGGTAATTGGGCGTATCGTGAACTCGGTTGGGGCGGGTACTGGGCATGGGATCCCGTCGAAAATGCATCTTTCATGCCGTGGCTCCTCGGCACTGCTTATCTGCATTCCGTGATGATTCAAGAAAAGCGGAGTATGCTCAAATTGTGGAATATCCTTCTGATTACGCTAGCCTTCCAATTTACATTGCTTGGAACTTTTATTACCCGAAGTGGAATTATCTCATCCGTGCATGCCTTTGCACAATCTGACATCGGTGGTTATTTCCTCGGTTTCATCTTTGCTTCAAGTGCCGGAGTTATCGGTCTTATTATTTATCGTTGGAAGCGGCTCAAAAGCGCGAACCGCCTCGAGTCATTGCTCTCCCGCGAAAGTGCCTTTGTACTGAATAATTGGCTCTTCGTCGGGTTAACGCTAATTATTCTCTGGGGTACATTGTGGCCAATTATTTCCGAGGCGATCAATGGTCAAAAGGCCTCTGTCCCTGAAGCTTTTTTCAACAAAGTCGTTATTATCCCAGGGTTGCTGCTCCTCTTCTTAACGGGGGCGGGGCCGATTATCTCATGGAAAAAAATTACTGTTAATAATTTTCGCCGTATGTTTTTTTGGCCCCTTATCGCCGGTTTAATCGGTGGTGCGTTGACGTTAGGATTTCTAGCATTGAGAGGTAATGCATCTTCTATCTACTCGGTGCTCTGCGTTTCTGTGAGCGTTTTCGTAATTGCCGCTATCTGCTCCGAATTTTATCGCGGGGCAAGGCTCCGTGCAAAACGACAAGAGACCTCCTTTCTCAACGGTTTGAGCCTCCTCATCCAACGCAACAAGCGGCGATATGGCGGTTATATCATTCATATCGGTATCGTGATTCTCTACATAGGTATTATGGGGTCGAAAGGCTATTTCCTACTTGAATCCGATAGTTTAGCACTCGGCGAATCGATGAAGGTAGGCGCGTTTGAACTTACAATGAAAAATTCTTTTGAGAAAGAATACGCAAACTACCGCAGAGCCGGTGTCACTTTTGATGTTACAAAGAACGGGAAATCGATGGGGACAATGGAACCGGCACGCCACTTCTATTACAAAGCCGGGCAAGGGGAACAAGATACGATCGAGTCTGCGATCCAACACTTCGGCGTAAACGATCTCTATATCGCTCTTGGTGAACTGCCCCAAGATATTAAAGGCGGAGATATTGTGAACGTTCAAGTGTATCACAACCCATTAATTGGGATTGTCTGGATTGGAGTCGCTGTCATGGTAATCGGTGGAATTATTGCTATAGCTGAAAAATCGCAACGCAGTCAAGCGGTTTGATTGGATAAGCTTATGAAAGTCGGCAAATTTGAACAGATTTCGACATTCAATATTACTCTAATTCCGAAGTTTCTGTTGCTTGCCGGGCTTCTCGTTTTTTGTTCGCTCGTTCCTGCGGAACCACAAAGCGCAGGTGATGCACAAGAGGAATCGTTGTCGGATTTTGAATCCAAGTTAAATGAGCTGCTCACTACAGTCTACTGTTACTGCGGCTGTGAACGTGAGACAATTGAAGTCTGTGTATGTGGCACCGCAGTACATATCGAAAACGATTTCCGCAATCGATTATTGGCTGGACAGAAAGTTGAGCAGATTCGAACCAATTATCTTGAAACATATGGTCCGCAATTCTACGCAGTTATGCCCGCGAAAGGTATCAATCTGATCGCCTACATTACACCTGCCATCATTCTTGTCCTCCTTGGTGGTGTGGCTCTTGCTGTGCTCAGAAAGTCAAGGCGGCAGGTAGCTCTAACAACTGATAGAGAAGGCGCATCAGGGCAACCAATTTCTAATACGACCCTGAAACAGGTTGAAGCGGAATTGAAAAAATACAAAGACGAAAAATAAACGAGACACTCGTTTGCACGAATAGCATACTTTGAAAAGGGTTTTTATGTCTTCACTCGTTCTTTTATGGATGTTAATTCTCGGAATTGCACTCCTGGTTTATCTCGGACTCCCAATCTTCTCAAAGACAGGTTCACACGCCGCTGCAATGTCTGAAAACGCCATAGAAGAGCGACGGCAAATTCTCCTACAAGAACGTGAACGCAGCTACGCCGCCCTTGCAGAACTCGACGAAGACTACGAAACGAGAAAACTCTCCGAAGCCGACTACCAAGAATTACGGGAGACACTTTTGCAAGAGACAGCACGTGTCATTATGCAACTTGAAGAGGAATCGTTCTCGGATATAGAAGCAGAAATTGAGAGATTTAAACAACAACGCGGAACATAATATGCACATTCGCCTATCTTTATACAATAATTTACGGGGCCGATATCTCACTGCGACTCGCATCGAGAGGCTATTAGTAATTGCCCTAATTATTTTCGGGGTTTCTGCCTCTCATGCGCAAACAGGAGAACAAGGGACCATTCAAGGGACAGTTATTGACAAAAAACGTGAGAAACCGATCGTCGAACATCAGATGACCCTCACGATCCATAAAGCTGACAGCTTTGAGACACAGGAGACGTTGACAGATGAAAACGGGAATTATCGTTTCAGAGATTTGCCGATCGATCCGACGCTCCATTACACCGTTTCTATCCTCTATGAAGATACCGACTACACCGAGAAAGACCTTGTTTTGTCAACTTGGTCTCCAAATATAACCCTCGATTTCAACATTGGTGCATTTACGAACGATACATCGCAAATTCAGGTTAAAAGGCATACCTTTATTATTCGACCACCACCCGCCGACCACGCCCCAGACGGTGCTGTCACAGTTATTGAGGCAATCGAAGTTGAAAACCGTGATAGCCTGCCTTTTCAAATACAGCACGGAGGGCAAACAGTCGGGTTGCATTTAGCACTACCAAAACAGATCGAAGGTTTTCAACCACATTCTCCAACAGCGCTTACGATAAACCAGGCCACCAATGAAGCGATCCTCACAACGCCTCTACCGCCCGGGGAATCACAATTAGGTTATACTTATATCTTTCATGTCGAAAGAAATAAATTGGATCTATCCCGTGGCTTGAATTTTGACACTGCAGAGTTCTTATTTTTTATTCAAGAGGGTATCAGCCTTGTCCCAAACACAGGGTTTTTCGGTCCCCCTAAACGTGAACAGATCCATAATAGTGTTTATCTCATTTATCAGAGCACAGCAAGCGGAGTTTCCGCTGCAGGGACAGCGGTTGACTTAGCATTTAAAGTAAACACGGGTGCTGCCCGTGGTGCCATCTCCGGACAAACATCCAACCTCGGACAGTTGATTCTTATTGTTGTCGCTGCAGCATTAACGGGCGGCTTCTTTGTCGCTGCGCTATTCAAAATCCGAACTGTCAACAACACGGAGCCGAATACTGACGATGCCGCAGTACTGCCAGATGAAGGCTGGATTCGTAAGCTAAACCCTGAGGATCGCGAGCACGTCCGCATCGCCAGACTCGAATTCATTACGCATCTTGATGATAAATACGAGGGGCAGGAAATCTCGGAGCGCGTCTACAAACGCCTCCGTCGAGAACAGACAGAACGCCTCACTACGCTCTTAGAACAGCAAAAAAGGGGAAACAATGCATAGCAAACACCACATCGCTGATTTGATAGTCATGTTAGGTCATATGGACGAAAAAGTTCGGGATGCCGCGAAAGCGGAATTAATTGCCACAGGCAGCCCCGCTGTTCCGCAGCTAATTGATGTTCTTACCCAAGAATGTTGGTATGTTTCTGGGTATGGTGCCGAGTTCTATACACATATCGAAGGATCTGCCATTCCGGTTTACATGGAACAGATGGCGAATCAAGCTTCGGAAATACTTGCAGAAATCGGAGAGGCAACTGTCCCGGAGCTGACAGCGGAGTTCACCCGAGCCGAACGCGAGTTTTCTGAGTGGTTTTATAAGTATTTGAGACCCGAACAGTCTGACCGTCTTATCACAATGTTGACATACGTTAAAAAAGGAGAATAAGCGCGATGGACAACGATCCTACCATAACTGACTTAATCGACGATTTGTCAGATACGAATGACGATGTCCGAGTGGATGCAAAAAAAGGATTAATCGCTATCGGTGAACCGGCTATACCCGCACTAATCGAAACACTCGCTGAAAACCTATGGGACATTTCTGATCAAGCTTCCGATATCTTAGCAGAAATTGGGGCCCCCGCAGTGCCTGCACTCATGACGGAATTGGCGATCGTCGAACGATACCACGCGCTATGCATTAGCGACACGTTAAGCCGCATCGGTACACCTGCTATTCCTGCCTTGAGCGAAGCTTTGCAAGACTTAGATGAGCAACTCCGTGAATACGCTGTCCGGGCATTCAGTGGTATGGGAGCAGCTGCAGCTGACGCTGTACCGGTCCTCATTCAAGCTTTGGCGGATCCTGAGGAAGAGGTCCGAACCTATACTGCTTATGCACTTGCGAATCTTGAGAGCACCGCCAAGGATGCTGTCCCCGCGCTAATTGAGGCATTAGAAGATGATTCCGAACGTGTCCAACACCATGCAGCGTTCGCATTGGAAAAAATCGGTACGCCGGAAGCGAAGAAAGCACTTATAGAATTGTAAGCGAATTTAAAAAATTTGAAAAATTAGGCACAAATGTGGTATAATTAAAAAACAGATGCTTTTTAAGTGTATCAATAAGAATAAATATGTAAATATTGCAACGTAATTAATAAAGAATCAATCTGTTTGTTTATCCATCTGGTGTTGTCTGATGTCATGGAATTGAGTTGTAACGTATTTTCGGTAGATTGTACGACACCAGAGTGGAATACGGAAAAACAGAAGGGAGCCAAGATGGCAAAGTACGATTTTGTAATCGCTGTAGGAGGGGCGCCCGGTCAAGGGATTGACACCGTTGGTAAGAGTATGAGCCAAATCTGTGCTCGGCACGGTCTCCACGTCTTTACTTATAGTGCTTACCAATCTCTCATTCGAGGCGGTCATACCTTCCTTACCGTCAGAATTAGTTCCGAACCTGTCTCCAACCACGGCGATAAGATAGACCTGATTATTGCACTCGACCGGAACAGTTTAGAAATACACCTTCCCCATGTCGCCCCCGGCGGTTCTATTATCTATAACAGTGATGATATTAAGGCTGTACCAGAACGAGACGACATCCAACTCTGTCCTATTTCTTATAAGGAGCTGTCCAACGGTACCGATAGAAGGAAGTTAATGCTAAACATCTGTATGTTCGGTGTCGCTTTAAGAATGGTCGGGGGAGATTTAACAATACTTGAGGATATTATCAAGCTTAAGTTCCTCAAACGCAAAGGACAAGCATTAACAGATGCTAATATCGCAGTCGCAAAAGCAGGCTACGCTTATGCGGCGGAACACTTCACTGCCTTTGAAGCACAGTTTATAAAACAGAAACCGCTTGCTTTCGTTGAAGGAAATGAAGCGATGGCTATGGGCGGAGCAGCAGCAGGTGTCAAATTTTACGCTGCCTACCCGATGAGTCCGTCAACCGGTGTTCTCCACTGGATGGCTCAGAACGCGCGCAATCTAAACATCATGGTCCGCCAGTGTGAAGACGAAATTAGCGTTGCCAATATGATCATTGGAGCTGCACACGCCGGTGCCCGCGCAATGTGCGCAACATCAGGAGGTGGCTTTGCCCTTATGTCGGAAGCCATCGGCAGTGCAGGTATGATGGAAATTCCGATTGTCATTATTAATGTTCAGCGCGGTGGTCCCTCGACAGGTCTCCCAACCAAAACCGAACAAGGCGATCTATGGCAAATCCTCGGTGCTAGCCAAGGCGACTTTCCGAAAATTGTTGCCGCACCCACGAGCATTATGGACGGCTTCGATACGATCCCAGAAATATTCAACCTCGCGGATAAATTCCAATGTCCTGCCATGGTCCTCTCAGATCTCACGCTCTCTATGGGCGTTACAACTTTTGACCCTGAATCCATCAATTGGCAGCCGGAAATCGACCGTGGGGCACTTATCAGTCGTCCAGTGCAGCCTGAAGGTGAATACCTCCGTTATCAAATTACCGACAGTGGCATCTCGCCGAGAGCGATCCCCGGCACTCAAGGACATGTTCATGTTGTCGCCACAGATGACCACGATGAAGACGGCACTCTGATTAGTGATGAGTTCACAAACCCGCATAAACGGCGCGATATCATGGAAAAACGCCAGCGGAAGATGAACGGTATCGTTAAACTTCTCCCACCACCCACGCTTGAAGGACCTGAAGATGCGCGAATTACTCTCATTGGGTGGGGATCCACACACAGCGTGATTGGGGAAGCTGCGGAATTACTCACGGAAGCTGGTATTCCAACCAACCATATCCACTTCAAATGGCTCTATCCGATGGACGAAGAAGCAATCAATCAAATACTCGCAAAATCAGGGCACTCTATCGTGGTTGAATGTAACTATACCGGTCAATTCGCACGTTTCCTACGCGGTGAAACAGGATTTACAGCCGATGGACACATCCGTAAATACGATGGCGAACCCTTTATGCCACACCATATTGTTGATGGAGCCCGTGAGATTTTAACAGGTAAGACAGACCTTTATATTCCCTACCAAGAAATTGTAGTCTAATAAAGGAGGATGAATCAGATGGCAAAACGAGAAAGACCGATTCAAGGTGCACCTACGGCAAGAGACTTCCAAGCAGATGTCAACCCTGATTGGTGCGCGGGCTGTGGGGACTACGGAGTACTTAGTGCCCTTAAAACTGCGTATGCTAAATCTGGACGCGGTAACCATGAACATCTCACTGTTAGCGGGATTGGATGCTCTTCTAACCTCCCTGGATATGTTAGAACGTATGGGATGCACACCCTCCATGGACGAGCTTTGGCAGTAGCAACCGGTGCCAAATTCGCTAACCACGAGATGAATGTAGTTGTAACCGGTGGTGATGGGGATGGATACGGCATCGGGGGGAATCATTTTATCCATACTATGCGGAAAAACGTTGACCTACTTTATATCGTTATGAACAATCAGATTTACGGGTTAACGATTGGCCAAACCTCACCAACTAGCATGATCGGGATGGAAACCAAAAGCACCCCGTTTGGTAATATAGAAGCCCCGCTCAACCCGATCGCTATGGCAATTATTACAGGCGCGACCTATGTGGCTAGAGGTTTCAGCGGCGATCAAAAGCAGCTAACAGAACTGATGTACAACGGCATGCAACACAGCGGTTTCGCGCTCATTGATGTGTTCAGCCCTTGTATCACGTTCAATAAGGACAACACTTACGACTTTTTCAAACCGCGTGTCAAGCCACTCGAAAATCATGACCCCAGCGACAAGTCGGCTGCAGTTGAACAAGCCGTCAAATGGGGCGACGAAATCCCGACCGGGTTGTTCTATCAAGATACCAGCCGCAGGGCTCTGCATGAGATGGAACCCGTTTTAGCAAACGGCCCCGTCGCGCATCAACCACTTGGCATTACCAAAGAACAAGGCGATGCTATCATCCGCCGCATGATGTAAAACAGAATGTGAGATCGGTAGTTTTGCCTAACTTCCTACGTTTTATGTCCTCTTCTCGGTAATAGAGGTCGGCTTCCGGTATATGGCGCGGGTCCTTATCCCGCCCGATGTCTTTTTTCTCGTTACGGAATCGTTCACACTATGCGCATCCGTGCTATCGGACTCACAAAACACTTTGGCCCTCGTTCGATTGTCAAAAATGCTACCCTCTCAGTTCGCCCTGGAGAAGTGGCAGCGATTTTCGGTCCTAACGGCGCGGGGAAAACAACACTCATCAAGATTCTCGCAACACTCCTCCGCCCGACATCCGGGAAACTTGAAATTGAAGGGACAGATGTGAGCGGGGCAACTTCAAACGTCCGAGAGTCATTAGGTGTTGTCATTCATGAACATTTGGCATACCCAACGTTTAGCCCTTACGAGAACCTCAGGTTTTTCGGGCAGATGTACTGCGTTGAGCAGCTTGAACGCCGGGCAACAAAGCTTCTCACTGAAGTCGGTCTGCAGCGTTTTATCCATGAACCCTTACATATCTTCTCACGTGGTATGACGCAGCGCTTTATGATCGCTAGATCCCTCCTCCATAATCCATCAGTGTTGCTACTCGATGAACCCTTCTCTGGATTGGATGCTTCTGCTAAGCAGTTCGTCCTCGAGCGTATTACACACGAACGTCAAAAAGGCACAAGTATTATCATCACAACACACAACACAGAGTTGGGCTATCTTGTGGGCACACGGTTTCTCTTTATGATAAATGGAGAACTTGAAGAGGTCGCCCAGAGAGATGAAATTTCGACAGAAACGCTTTTGCGCACATATGAGGAGAGACTGTAAATACACTGATCCGACGCAGAGGTAAATACATACTTTTGAATAGAGATAAACATGAAGCCGTTTCGTCAAATTGGCGCATTGATCCGTAAGGACCTTGGACTTCAATTCCGTTCAAAGGAAACGTTGGCGCTAATTTTCGTTTTTAGTGTACTTGTTGTTCTCATCTTCGTTTTCGCGTTTGGTACGACCTTCCCTGAAAGGACAGAACGCGGTAAATTAACTGCAAGTGTCCTCTGGACAGCATTTGTTTTCGCAGGAATTATCACCTTAAATCGTTCGTTTACGATAGAACGTGCGCACGCTGCCTTACACGGCATTCGACTTACCGGTGTCGATGCTGGGAACGTCTACCTCTCCAAGGTCATCAGCAACGTCGTTTTTCTATTTCTATTAGAAATTGTTATAACCCCTATTGCACTTCAATTCTTAGATCTGCTTGACGTAATAACGGTGGGTATATTGCTGAAGCTGTTTGGTGTACTAAGTATCGGTACACTAGGTTTTTGCTCTGTTGGTGTACTGTTAGCAGGTATGTCTACAAGTGCGAACGGCGGTGAAAGTCTTCTATCTGTTATTCTACTTCCGCTTGTAGTACCAATCATTATAGGCGGCTCGAAATGCACTGTCTCACTTTTAGTAACGGGCGGGTTAGAAAACAGGTTTTGGTTGAATCTTCTCGCCGTATACAGCTTAGTTTTTTTGGCATCCGCGTACCTGTTCGCCGATGCCGTTATTGAGGATTAGCTATCAGCTATTGGTCTTCGACCTTTAGAGGCTCACTTGTGCCACTATAAACGTTTCAACTATCACATGTTCTACTGACAGCTGATAATTAATCGCTAATAGCTATTAAAAAAAAGGAGAAGAACTTGTCAGAAATTATTCATGTCCAGGCACGCGAGATATTAGACTCACGTGGTAACCCAACAGTCGAGGTTGACGTTGATTTGGCCTCAGGAGCCTGTGGACGTGCTGCAGTCC
The DNA here is from genome assembly GCA_964291315.2 of Candidatus Poribacteria bacterium. GTDB lineage: Bacteria > Poribacteria > WGA-4E > WGA-4E > WGA-3G > WGA-3G. The sequence goes on from OZ219752.1 coordinate 146,544, forward strand.
CTTCTGGGGCATCTACAGGGGAACACGAAGCCGTTGAACTGCGCGATCAAGATGCCAACAGGTATCTAGGGAAAGGCGTTCAGAAAGCTGTAGAAAACGTTAATACTGTCATTGCCGGCGCGCTCCTCGGAGAAGAGGCTCTCACACAAAACAATATCGACGCTGCTATGCTTGAGCTTGACGGAACAGAGAACAAGAGTCATCTCGGGGCGAACGCGATTTTAGGAGTCTCCTTAGCCGTTGCAAGAGCTGCTGCTGCTGAAGTAGGACAACCCCTCTATCGTTATATAGGTGGAACAAACGCAAAAGAACTTCCGTTACCGATGATGAACATCCTGAATGGGGGTTCCCACGCTGATAACAATGTTGATATCCAAGAATTTATGGTTATGCCGGCCGGAGCAGCAAGCTTTGCTGAAGCCCTCCGTATGGGTGCTGAAATCTTTCACAACCTCAAAGCAGTCCTACAAGAACGGGATTGCAATACTGCTGTCGGCGATGAAGGCGGATTCGCACCCGATTTGGGCTCTAATGAAGAAGCCATCGCCGTGATCATAGAAGCTATAGAACGCGCACATTATTGCCCAGGTGAGGATGTCCTTTTAGCATTGGATGCCGCCTCCAGTGAATTTTACAATCGAGACTCCGGGACCTATGAGCTAAAAGCTGAGGCACAATCAACGAAATCACCAGCAGAGATGGTCGCCTTTTATACCCAACTCTGTGAGAAATACCCAATCATCTCCATTGAAGATGGAATGGACGAAAACGATTGGGAAGGTTGGAAACGTCTGACCGAAGCAATAGGTAACAAGGTTCAACTGGTTGGTGATGATCTTTTCGTTACTAACACTACCCGCTTGCAGCACGGAATTGATGGACAAATCGGTAACTCTATACTTATCAAAGTGAATCAGATTGGTACTTTAACCGAAACGCTTGATGCTATTGAACTCGCCCGGCGTTTCAATTACACGGCTGTTGTTTCACATAGATCAGGTGAAACCGAAGATACTACTATTTCTGACCTGGTCGTTGCAACGAACGCGGGTCAGATAAAGACTGGTTCGCTCTCTCGTACGGATCGCGTCTGTAAATATAACCAACTCCTCCGGATCGAAGAAGAATTGGCAGAAAATGCGATATTTGCTGGGAGAAAAGTCTTCTATAATCTGGCAGGTCTTCCGTAAAAGACTGTCGACTATTGATTTGAGAACTTTTAAGAACAGTTTATGGCAGTCGCGCCTGTGGGAGGGAACCAAGGAGAACGAATTGTGTTACACGGCGCCTCCTTATCGAGTAAAGATGGCTGACAACACTAATGAGGTATACCTATGCGTATTGTTCGTCCAATCTTACTTATAATAGCTATCAGCCTACTTTTTGTCAGTGTCAGGCAATTCATGAACGGTTACAGCGACTGGCAGCAGGCACAGATTGCTGAGAAAGCCTATCGCGCCGAGATACGGAAACTTGAATCCGAACGGGACCTGCTTCAGCAGCAAGTCGAGCTCCTGAAAAGTGATACACTGACAAAAGAACGACTCGCCAGAAAACGACTTGGATATGTTAAACCCGGAGAACTCAAATTTAAAGTTGTCAAGCCTGATGCCAATGAAAAATCTCAAGTTAGGCATTAGAGGCATCCTGAGATCTAGTGAAACTCCATTCCTCACCTCGGCGAGCTGCACCGTCTAGACAGCGATAGCTGTGTCAATGAGGTGTAAATAGTACTTCGGTCGACGCGGAACAGTCGGTTTCGGTTGTTAGGTTTAGAACAGAAGTGAGGAAACCTACACGATCTCAGTCTCAACCTAAGCCTGTTTATATTGGTAATCGCGCCTGATTAGCATACGCTTTGATTCGCTCAGTTGCTAATTCAATATAACTCTCCTCAATGTCGTATCCGATATAGTGCCTCCTTGACTTCAAAGCACTTAGGCACGTTGTGCCACTCCCACAAAACGGATCTAATACGACATCCCCTACAAAGGTATAGAGCTGAATGAGCCGGTGCGGAAGCTCCTCAGGAAATGGGGCGGGATGGCCGATACGTTTGGCAGAAACAGGTGGAAAAGTCCAGACGCTTTTTGTCCATTCTAAAAAGTCCTCTTTACAGATTGAGTTTTCTCTTCCGTTCCGTTTCCGTGAAAAGGATCCTTTGGAAAAAACGAGGATGTATTCGTGTACATCTCTCAATACAGGATTTGCTGCTGATAACCAACTCCCCCAGGCAGTCGAAACCCCCGCACCTGAGGCTTTGTTCCAGATAATTTCGCCGCGCATGTGGTAACCTATTGCCAGCATATCTTCTATGATATAACTATGCAGCGGGATATAAGGTTTCCGCCCCAGGTTAGCGATATTAACGCACGCCCTGCCCCCGGTAACCAGTTTTCTATAGGTCTCAGTAAAGATGGCGTAGAGAAACTCTCTGTATTCTGCCAGTGACAAATCCTCATCGTATTCCTTTCTCGCGTTATACGGAGGAGATGTGACCATCAAATGGACACTGCTGTCAGGAATAGCTGACATCTGAGCACTGGATGTACAATAAAGCTGATTGAGGTTTTCGGGGGGTACAGGATTTTCTGTCCATGTGTCGGGTTCCGGAAGGGCATGATCCGCATAGAGCTTACTTCCATAAAATTCGCTGGCATCATGATTAATTCTTCCAGGAGTCCCAAAAGCACTCGTCTGGGTACCTTGATTTTGATTTCGAGACTGCGATTTTCGTTTACTCATCACTTTCCATCCTTTTTCGAGACCGTGAATTCTGTTTACTTATAGCCCTCCCCGCTTTTCCTGATTCCACAAATTCCGTATTCTTGGTTCCTCACAAACTGCACCCGAAAAAGAGTGAAAGTTGCTTCATAAATTTCGATTTCTCAATACTGATCTGGAGACCAGAAGATGACATCACGTTTAGGGAACAAAACCCGCAAAAACGCAGCGGTCTCTGAGGATGCTGCAGAATCCGATCCTATCTGCTCCCACCCAAAGTTGCCGAACAAGAGCTGCCAGAAATCTGCCTCAGTTAAATCTACACTCAAATCAACAGCGTCCACATCACTTTCAGAGACAATTTGCAGCGTGCCGTCGGCGTTATGGCGCAACACCAACTGTTCATTATTAAGCGTCGGCAATTTGACAACAAGTGGTGGAAATCTCCCTTCGGTGACTGCAATTCTCGATTCCCATTCGACGATCAAGCGCCGTAAAAATACAGACGGCTGAACGGCATAGAGCATCATTCCCGTGTATTCTGTTCGCGTTACCTGCCTGTTGCCTCCCGCTATCAGCCGCTCCACAAACGGGTGCTGAGGCGGAAATCTGCCTTCTATCTCCGCTACTCCTTGTACTTCACAGGTTTGTAAGAAGTGAGAGGCCAGTGCGTCCAGAACCCCCAGATTATCAGGGTCATATCCCACTTCGTGCACCTCCACCCGTTTTCGGTCTATCTCATAGTTGAGATACCCCTCGATATGTCCCTGCCGACGCGCAATAAGGGTAGGAAAAACACCGCGAATACGTGAAGGTGCCATATCCCAATAAGCACGCGTTCGCGCAATAGTTCCGCTCTGTGCCGCATTGGCGAGATCGTATAATGCTGCAAGCCCCTCCAAATCGGTTTCTGGGTTGAAATTTGTTACGTGCCAATCCGCTGATCTTACAATACGCAGCGCCGATTCGTACGTCAGGCTGAAACCTTGTAGGGGCAAAGAGGTCCATCCCAACCAACGGTAAAAAGTCTCCGGAATAATTGTAAACAGTACCCCGAGATCACACCCTATCGTCTGTAGATAATAGACTGTATCTCGCATAAGGGCAGACGCATAACCAACGCCACGATAATGTGGATGGGTGCAGACACCACCGATCCCCCCCATCATTACGAGGGACGCGCCAACCCGTATCCGACGTTCCCAAATACGCAAGGTTGAAACGACACGCTCATTGACCACAACGACACGGGTCTGGGGAAGTCTGTAACTGCTATCCCCTCTGATATACTGCCAGTAACGTTCATGTCCATCAGGATTAAACGCTAGACAGCACAGTTCAACCACCTGTTCTAATTCTGCTTCACGTGCACCTCTAATTTCCATTTTCTGTCCTAAACTTAAGATATGTTGCCGATGTACAACTGCACAACACAACTACTGCATAGAGAAAACAACCCCTAAAGCCTCATTCGGTCTCTGGATTAATTTTTCACATCCTTCGGAGGCTTGATCAATTGGAATAATATGTGTAATCAAAGGCTTTACTCGAACTTTACCTTCGGACATCAGGCGTAGCGATAGTTCCAAGTTGCGCTGTGTTGGCCATGGCACAAACACCGGCGGATAATCCGCGCCGTGTTCATAAGCCTCGTCGTGATAACCCGGTCCAGTTCGAGCTGCACTAATCACATCCACGTTGCCAAGTCCGGCTGCGAAACCGTGCGTAATATTCGCCCCGCCTACAATAACAATTCGCCCGACTTTGTGCGTATCGGGTGCAGTCTTCAGCGACGTTCGGATCTGCTGAAACGCGCTCGTTGCATCGCCACCAAAAGCAATAACCCCGCAATCCATACCGTAGCCATTGGTAAATTCTTGTGCAATAGGAATCGGATCCGTCTCAGCAACATTTATTGCCCGATGTATCCCGGATTTTTCAGCAATACCTACTCGTAGCGGCAACCTGTCCAGCCCAAGCACATAGGCACCAGCGGCTTTCGCTATCTGTGATGCAAACTGTCCGACGATACCTAACCCGGCAACAACGACGTTTTCACCGATACGGATATGCCCACGTTGTACAGCGTGCAGGGCAGTTGCTGCGAGATGGTTAGAAGCAGCTTCCTCATAACTGACATTATCAGGAATCATCGCGCATAAATTATGCGGTACACAAGTATAGGTGGCATGAAGCGCGTAGCCTCCGCCCATGCCGGACACCCTATCACCGATCTCGAATTCGTCACAGTCGCCTACTTTGTCGATGATAACACCAGCGTTTGTATACCCGAAGGGACGTTGCCACGCTTCAGACCCCGGACTCTCGCGTCGCCGTTTGATACCGCCTAGTTCTGTACCGGGGCTTACCATCGAAGCGTGAACTTCAATCAAGAGCTGCCCTGGTTTTAGCGCAGGCGTTTCCTGTTCTCCTGTCCAGATACGCCCCGCCTCATTCATCATCAAAACTTTTCTCGTTTCACCCATAAATAGTCCTTTTCAGCAATCTTGTTTGTTGTTCTAATTGATTCGAGCACAAGTGTAGTTGACTCCTCTGAAAAAACGCTTAGCATTACAGACATCCGTGTCGTTTCCATGCTGTCAGTTTTCTGTCGTTAACTGCCTGAGGCCTGCCTCTTGGAGAACGTTTCCCATTTATCCTCTTGAACGGCTTCACTATCAGTCTTTTGTTGGATAGTAAGCCACCACTCCTGATTTTCCATATACCACTGAACAGTCTCACACATCCCCTCTTCAAATGGGATTTTCGGTTCCCACCCAATGTCACGGGCGATTTTCCGTGAATCTAATAGATACCGGCAATCGTGTCCTGGTCTGTCAGGAACATAAGTTTTTAAGTGATGCGGTTTATCGAGAACGTCCAAGATGAAGTCGCTAATTTCCTCAATGCTTTTCTCTACACCGCTCCCGACATTATAAGTTTCTCCGACTTTGCCGCGCTTGATAACAGCAGCAACTGCTCGGCAGTGGTCTTCGACATGCAACCATTCCCTTCGGTTATGACTGCTTCGATAGAGCGTCAAAGGTAAATTCTGGATCGCATTCGTTGTAAACAACGGAATGAGTTTTTCTGGGTGCTGGTAAGGACCATAATTGTTTGCACAATTGGAGATCGTAATCGGTGTACCAAAGCTGTGAAAATAAGCGTTTACGAGATGATCAGCTGCCGCCTTAGAGGCGTTGTAGGGAGTCTGCGGACGATACGGCCCACTTTCGCTGAACGTGTCAGGTGAATCTAAGGGGAGTTCACCATAGATCTCACAGGTGGAAATGTGGTGAAACCGTTCTATACCACACTTTTGAACTGCGTCTAATAGTACTTGTGTGCCCATCACGTTCGTCTCGAAGAAACGCCTCGGATGTAGAATCGCACGACTGTTGTGCGATTCCGCGGCAAAATTGACAATCACATCCGGACGTTCTGTTTCCAAAATATTTTCTACAAGGCCAGCATTTAGAATGTCACCGTGGGCAAATTTGTAGCGATCGGGAGAGTGGGTTTCTGCTATATCTGTCAGATTAGAGAGGTTTCCAGCGTACGTCAACAGGTCGAGGTTAACAATAGCGTCGTCGGAATGGTGTCGCAGCCAATATCGAATGAAGTTTGTACCGATAAACCCGGCACCACCCGTAACTAGTAATTTCATCAGAAATTCCTTTCTGAAAGATCGAACATCAGCGTCCGATTTAGATACAACTCCTCAATTGCCACGTCATCCTTAGATATCTCCATTTTTCCACTCACCAGACTTTTTTCAAATTCGCCCCGCTTTCCTTTTCGCACCGATGTCAAAAGCGACACTTGTACTGTATCTATAAATCTACTGAACAACTATATCTTATCAGAAACCGCCCGGACCTGTCAACTTAATAAATTCATTGACAAACGTCAATAGATAAGGTATAATAACTGATACGCCTAAATCGTAGATGTGCTACAGTTCACCTATCTAGGCAATTCGAACCGTACACTGTACTCACAGAGTACAATCGCCGTGAAGACAAGGTCTAGTGAGAAGTTTATTAGCGTTTTGGAAAATTACAAGGCGATTAAGGAAAACCCATGAAAGTTATTGCAGATCTCTGCGTTGTTCCGATGGGCGTAGGGGTTTCGGTCTCAGAGTACGTTGCCGCATGTGAAAAAGTGCTTGAAGAAGCAGGATTGGAAACGAAATTGCACGCCTACGGTACTAACATCGAAGGGGATTGGGATACCCTGTTTGCGGCGATTCGACGGTGCCATGAAGTCATCCATGAGATGGGCGCACCCCGAATTACAACCACGCTTAAGTTCGGTACCCGGGTCGACAGAACGCAAAACATGGATGATAAAATTACCAGTGTCCAACAGCAGTTAACTGCAGAGTAACCGGAGGCCGTTTCCAAACTCAACTGAGAGCGTACATTTAATATTTCTGGTAACTCATGCTTATCTGTTTTCGTCTGTTGTAGACAGATAGCAACAAATCAATAAACAGTATTTTAACCAATATAAGGAGATTAGCCATAAAGATGAAAAGCAGATTTACGTTTCTAGCAGTGTGCGCCGTCGCATCTTTTCTTACGGCACAATGTATCGCTGTTCCGGATAAAATCGAGGGGCCTTGGCTGTGGATGATCACTGAGATGGACGCAGGTCAAGGCGGGGCCGCTTCAACTGACATTGATGGTATAAAAGAGGCAACAAACGGAAAATTAACGGAAGAAGACATCGCTACAGAGGGCATTACGGACAATATTCTCAAAGTTAAATTCCCGGACAAACTTCAATGGACTGAAGGCGAAATTGCTGCCATCGGAGGGAACAATATCAACGATATGCTCATTAAAATCAAATTGGGACCTGGGGGCGATATCAACGACTATTGTTCCTATGCCGTCATCAATGTTGTCTCAAAGAGTAAGAAGAATGCCGTTGAAGCGCGCGCCGGAAGCGATGATTCCATTAAGATATGGATGAACGGTAAAGAAGTTCATAACAACCCTGTCAACCGCGGGGCTAGCGATTTTCTGGACACATTCGAGGTGGATCTAAAAAAAGGCGATAACGTTTTCCTTGTTAAAGTCTGTGAACGCGGTGGTGGTTGGAGCATGTTCGTCGGCATTGACGCAGATTTGGAGTACAACCTCGATTTCAAAGGACTTCCCGTTGAACCCGCCGGTAAATTGGCGGCACAGTGGGCAGAAATCAAACGCTCTTATTGAGCCGCAAAGCAGTAATCATTTCTACCAATCGAAACAACACAGGTTTATTAGGGTTATTTGGTTTTGAGATATCTGTAAAACAAATTATTTCTGGATATCCAGATGTAAATTAAGATTGTTGGAAAACTAAATAGCCCTAAACACAATATTTTTGCTTGATTTAATTGTCAATTATTTGTTATTATATAATCAGAAAGTTGTTCCATGTTTGTATGTATCAACATAATGCTGAAACCTTAAATTACAAAATGGGCAACATTAATTTTTTTAGACTAAACCCAAAAATTTAAATGGAGGATTTTCATGTATAGGAAAATTTTCGGATTAGGGTTAACATGTCTCGTGGCTCTTTTTGCCATAACATTGGCAAACACTGCTGATGCCCAAGACAAAATCACAGGTCCTTGGCTTTGGATAATTGCTCCGACGGAAGCCAATGAAGGCGGAGCAAACTCTACCGATATCGATTCACTTGCTGAAGCCAGCGGCGGCGCTGTTACCGAAGACATGGTCGCTGCAAACGGCGCTAATGAAGGTGATATGGTGGGAGACTTAGCGTGGACGCTCGGTGAGATTGCCGATACGGGTGGCAACAATGTCAACGATCTCGTCAATGAACTCGGTTTCGGCGAAGGCGATGTCAATGACCATTCATCTTATGCCCTAATTACGCTTGAGTCTGATAGTGATCAAGCCGGCGTAGATATGAAAGTCGGTAGTGATGACTCTATCAAGGTTTGGCTCAACGGCGAAGTCGTTCATACCAATGCAGTTAACCGGGGAGCTGGTGATTTTATAGATACCTTTGCGGTCGACCTGATGGCAGGTGATAACACCTTACTAGTCAAAGTAGGTGAACGCGGTGGTGGTTGGAGCATGTTCGTCGGTATCGATGCAGATGTGAACGCAGTCTATAAGCCGTTCGCTGCTCCCGTAAGTGGAAAAATCACAGGTCCTTGGCTTTGGATGATTGCTCCGACGGAAGCCAATGAAGGCGGAGCAAACTCTACCGACATCGATTCACTCGCTGAAGCTAGCGGCGGCGCTGTTACCGAAGACATGGTCGCTGCAAACGGCGCCAATGCAGGTGATATGGTGGGAGACTTAGCATGGACCCCGGGTGAGATTGCTGATACAGGCGGCAACAACGCCAACGATCTCGTCAATGAACTCGGTTTCGGCGAAGGCGATGTCAATGACCATTCGCTTTACGGCTTGATCATCCTGGATGCCCCTGAAGATCAGAGCGGCGTAGATATGAAAGTCGGTAGTGATGACTCTGTCAAGGTCTGGCTCAACGGTGAAGTCGTTCATACCAATGCAGTTAACCGGGGAGCTGGCGACTTTCTAGATACCTTTTCAGTCGACCTGATGGCAGGTCCTAACATTCTGTTAGTGAAAGTCAGTGAACGGGGTGGCGGTTGGAGCATGTTCGCCGGTGTCGGTGGTATGTGGGATATCCGCATCGGTGAGTATGGTCCAGTTTCTGTCGAACCCGTTGGTAAACTCTTCACCACCTGGGGAAGTTTGAAAGCGAAATAATATCTCATTCAGTGGCGAAGGTTTCGCCACTGATGTACATAACATAAAGGACACCGCTAAACTGCATTGGCGGTGTCCTTTTCTTTTGAGCAAATGTATCTATCGTCCCATCAGTTCCATAAAGATAGGAAGAGATTCTCTGAACCCGTCCTCGCGAGTACCGTCAATTGGGGTATAGACGCTCTCTAAAGAGATCGCCCCTTCGTATCCATCTCTATCCAAAGCGTCTACGATGTCCTTGTAGTAAGGATCCATCTGTCCTTGGCGCATTTTACAGAAATCAAAAGTCGCTGCTGGCAAATTCACAACGCCATCTTTGAGATGTACGTGCGCGATATGCTCACGGATAGCCTCATAACCGTCGGGATACGGTACTTCAGTACAATAAAGAGAGCTGCAAGGATCCCAGAGTACTTTCAGATGTGGTGCGTCTAATTCGTCAATCAATTTTCTCGCGAGGAGCGCCGATGTCACGTTGCCTGAGATCGCTGTTTCAATGACAAGCGTGATACCTGCGTTATCAGCGATTTGCAACGGTTCTTCCAACCGTTTTAGCAGCAGCGACCATGCCCCATCGGAAATAATCGGTTCGGCTCCAAAGAGCACCATCTCTTTCCGGAAGCTGAAAATCCGGACCAAGTTCGTACCAACAGCTTGTGCAACATCAATACACCGTCGTAAGGTTTTAATGTGTGAACGATATAGAGCATCGACTACAGATGTGTTAATGGGGATTGCAGACAAGTTGTGATGCGAAATACAGGACACCTTTAAATTTCGTTCCGCGATTAAGCTCTTGACCCGTTTGAGGTCCCCTTCTGTCAGGTCGCCGACCTGTTTTTCCCAGAGGTATTGTAATTCAACGTATTCCAAGCCGGTCTCTACCATGACATCCAAGGCGTACTCAAAGTCTCGGCTGATTCCGTCTGTGATAGTTCCCAGTTTGTGCATTGATTTCCTCCGTATTTCTATTTCAGCGCGGGATTCAAAGCGCGAAGTAGTGTTCTCACGATAATCATGGGCACAATTATTCTGTCTTTTTGATTTCAATACCCGCGATGTTCTCTAAAATTTTGATAATAGTCCAATTATCTTCATCGGGGTTTACTGCTTTCCCCGCTTGAAATAGTTCAAAAGCGGCGCTCGCTGTAAAGAGTGGCACTCCACAATCGTTTGCCATGTTCTTCGCGAGGCTCAGGTCTTTATACATTGTACCAATATTGCTCTGCCCTTTGAAGTTACGCGTCAAAATATTTTCTGTTGTGTCTCTAAAGAGAAAATTCCCCACGACGCTCGTATTGACAACATCCCGCAGCATTTCGGGTTTGACCCCGGCTTTTACTGCTAACGTTAGTGCCTCGAAAATACCCGCATAAGTTGTGCCTATTAGTACAGCAAGTGCTGACTTGACGGTTTGCCCCATCCCAACTTCTTCGCCGACGTGGTAAATATCACGTCCTACCGCTTCAAGTAATGGTTTCGATGCTTCAAAGGTTTCCTTTGGTGCCGACACCATCATTGTGAGGGTCCCTGCCGCTGCACCGGGAGCACCCCCGCTGACAGGTGCATCAACCATATGAACCCCTTTTGCTCTCATGAGTTCAGCGATCTCCATGACCTGTGAACGTCCAATAGTCGCAGTACAAATGACTGTGGCTCCCGGCTTAAGCCCCGCCAGCAACCCGCCTTCTCCCAAGAGCACATCTTTCACCTGTTCAACATTCAACACCATCACAAAGATGTGGTCTGCGGCGGTACCAACTTCACGTGGTGAACCAGCAACATGAGCACCTTCTTTTGCCAGCACCTCTAGCGGTTCCGGACGGACATCGTAAACAGTGAGCGTGTGCCCCGCTTTTAGCACGTTTCTTGACATACCTACACCCATGTTCCCAACGCCGATTAGTCCAACTTTAGCCATAAATTACCTCAATGGTCTCCTATAAGAATTGTTGCGCAGCTACGCTTACAAGGTATTTTTGGTAAACGAAGCGCGTCTGCTGCGATCTCACTAACATGCCCCCAAAGTTTAGCAGAGGTTTTTAGAAGTGTCAATTAATTTTTCCACACCTTGCTAAATTTTCACACACTTTTTTTGTCTTGTGCTAAAATATAGCATTCAATATGAAAGAGTAAGGAGCTAGAAAATAATGGCAGATACCATTAGAGGCGCCGTCATCGGGTATGGAGCAGCATTTAATATGGGCAAAGCCCACGCAAATATGATGCAACACACCGACGGCATTGAATGTGTCGCTGTCTGCGACATCGATCCAGAAAGAACAGCAGCAGCAAAAGAGGATTTTCCCGGAATCCGCACCTATAATAGCGTCGACGAACTCAACGCCGACGAAGGGGTAAATATCATCGCAAATGTCCTACCCCATAGTTTCCACTGTAGCACAACCGTCAAAAGCCTCAAGGCTGGAAAACATGTTATCGTTGAAAAACCGATGTGTGTCACCACCGTGGAAGCCACCGAGATGATCAGCACCGCCGAAGAAAACGGCGTTACGCTATCTGTTCACCACAACCGACGCTGGGACGCCGACTTCTGGACACTCCGCGAACTTGTCCACTCGGGTATCATTGGTAAGATTTTCAACGTCGAAATGTGGGGGGGCGGCTACGGTAAACCCGATCCGAATTGGTGGCGTAGCGTCAAATCCATCTCCGGCGGGCAATTCTACGACTGGGGCGCACATTACCTCGATTGGCTACTCAATGTCCTTGATACACCGATGATCAACGTCACCGGCTTCTATCAACCGAATCTCGTCTGGGACGATATTACCAACGAGGACCACGTCCAAGCGATTATTCGTTTCGCCGGTGGAGAAGTTGTAGCAGACGGGGCGATGGCAAACGTCCAGATGTCTAACATCGCTAAAATCGGAGGCCCGCGCTGGAAACTCCTCGGTTCTCACGGCGCGATTATTTCTGAAAATGGGGCCTTTAAAGTGCAGTCTGAAGTCAAGGGTAAGCCCAAAGAACAGACAGTCAGCTACCACGGCAGACCGGGGCCAAGTTACTATGAAAATATCGTCGCACATTTAAACGACGGCACCCCTCTAATTGTGACACCAGAATCCGCTCGGCGTGTTATCGCTATAATGGACCTGGCGGAAAAATCTGCTAAGACGCACCAAGCAGAAACGGTACCTTACGAGTTTGAGTAGTACCTTTTTATAAACGACGGACTTTAAATGAAAGTTATTGTTTTCGAAAAAATTCAGCAATTACGTGTGCGCGAAGTGCCTATTCCTACTCTCACTGCCGGCGATGTGCTTATTCAGATGGAGCTGTGCGGGATATGCGCTTCCGACCTCGCCGCCCTCCGCGGAGATGTGTCCGATTACACGCCCCCCGTCGTCATGGGCCATGAGCTCGCGGGTGTGGTTGTAGAGAGCCGACATCCGGATGTCAAGACCGGTGAACGTGTTACCGTCAACCCGATGCTTTCCTGCGGGGCATGCACAGAATGTCAGAATGATCTTGACAAGTACTGCAATAGCATCGAAGGTATCGGACACGATGTAGATGGTGGCTACGCCGAATACATGCGTATGCCGAAACACGGCGTAGATACTGGAAAACTGATCCGAGTCCCAGACAGCATTCCATATGAAGAATTACTGTTCTTAGAACCGTTGGGATGCTGTCTAAATGCTATGCGCGAAACCCTTTTCAAAGACTCCGTTGCTATCCTCGGTGCAGGTCCTATCGGGCTAATGTTCACCCAACTCGCAAAACGAGCAGGTTTAGCCACTTATGTGCTAGACCCGTTACCACACCGCAGAAGGATAGCAGAAATGCTCAATGCCGACCAAGCTTTTGAACCGTCGCGTGAAGCTATCGCAGCACTCCAAGACCTCACCCGTGGCGGGGTTGATACCGTCATCTCCGCAACGACTAACAACGCCTCGGCAATTGCACTCGCTTTTAAGATTGTACGTAGAGGCGGTTGCCTCAACTTCTTCGGGCTTGCCCCGGAAGACCAAGAAATTCGCGTGAACTTAGAGGAATTACACTACAGCGGTCACAAACTGATGGCATCTTGGGCGTTCTCTCGTGCTAGTCTCGAAGAATCGCGGCAACTCCTCATCGAGAAAGCCCTCGACTTTGAACCGATCCTGACCGATCGATTTCCAATTGAACACGGCCTAGCAGCATTCGATAATGCTGCTGCACAACGCGGTGTCAAGACTGTCGTACATCCATGATAGATATACCAATCATATGAAAGACAGCACATGAAAATAGCGAAAACTAAATTACCTAACCTATTAACGGGAGTTTGAAAAATAATTGGCTGTTTTTTGTTCAAAGAGAATCTTTTTAGTATAATAACGCGGATAGCGGTTATATCTCCAAAAAGTCCGTCAGGGAATGCCTCCTGCAGCAAGGTATAAACTGAGGTTACACAGTCCGGGGCAACAGGGGTCTGCTAGCGGAGTGTTGAAAATACAAGGGTAGTTGGAACACTCCCAACATAGGAACTTTGAAAATTGTTTCGTCAATATTTTCTCCACACTAACTAATGGTATATCCGTTCTCGGAAATAGGTTCCACGTTGAACGGTTCTGAATTTTAGTAAGGACACGATGGACAAAGCCGCCGTAAAACGCTAACCTTTTTTATCTATGTTAAAGTATTAACATCCGTCGGAAATAGCCGGAACTAAATCGATCTGTCTCTTTGATTTGACTTTGTTGCATTTTTGTAGTATCTTTAAATTGGACGTTACGACATTTTAGCCGAATTGTAAACCCCGTATAAGGAGATACCAGTTTTCGGTGTGCCTCGTAGATACCGAAATTCACGCTAAAAATATGATTCTCGGTGCTCATGTATCCACGTCAGGAGGCATACACAATGCCATCAAAAACGGGACCAACCTCAATTGTGAAGCAATACAGATTTTCCTGAGAAACCCAAATCAATGGCGAGGGAAAACACCTACTAACGCTGTAAGTGAAAAGTTTCGAGCGGCGTGGACAGAAGCTGACATCTCTGATATAATCGTTCACGACATCCATCTCAGCAATCTCGCGTCTCCAAAACCGGATGTACTCGAAAAATCGAGACAAACCTTTCAGGCACAGATGGAACTTGCACAGACCCTTGGACTCCGCTACATCGTCACGCATCTCGGTGCACATCTTGGTGAGGGTGAGGGATTCGGACTAAAACGGTTGACTGAGAGTTTCGATCGGCTGTTCGAAAATGCCGAAGCACCGGAGGTTCTTGTTCTCCTCGAAACAACCGCCGGACAAGGCACAAACCTCGGCTATCGTTTTGAACACATACGTGATGTGATTGGTATGTCGAAATATTCAGATCGGTTCGGTGTCTGTTTCGATACATGTCATGTTTTCGCTGCCGGGTACGATATGCGAACCGAAGATAATTGTACCGCAACTTTCAGCCAATTTAATGATAAAGTCGGTTTAAACCGACTAAAAGCTTTTCATCTCAATGATGCGAAATCGACCTATAAGAGCCGGGTAGACCGCCATGAACACATCGGTGAAGGTAATATCGGCATATCAGCCTTCACTTATATTCTCAATGATCCCCGCTTTACCAAAATCCCACTTATCATTGAAACACCAGAAATGAAAACCATGCATGAGGTCAACCTTTCAACGTTACGAAAACTAAAAGTGTGATCTACGAACTCCTAAGCAAACTGCCTGAATTCATTTCCGTAAACACATATATGACTTTAACTTCAGTTTTCTCTTACCATTATCGATGCTGCAATAGAACGTCAACACTAAACTGCCCTGTTGGCAATTTCTTCAGAAGATTTGCAATTCTGGGAACCATGAGAATAGGAAAACACCGCTGATATAAGAAGGACTACAAAGAAACGCTATCTTTCCAGCAACCAGTTTTTCGATAAAACGTAGCATGTGTTTGTTTTTTACGTGGTTCATGGAGGGAATATTATTGAGATTCCAACATAAGGAATAGAATTATGGCAAAAATGAAGTTAAAAATCAGCGGTATGTCCTGCGAGCACTGCGTCAAAACTGTAACCGATGCCTTAACGGAACTTCCGGGCGTTCGGCGCGCGAAAGTGAACCTGCGTAAAGGCGCAGCTGTCGTCCATTTCGATGAAGCTCGCGTTAACACTGAAAATTTCAGGGAAGCAATAGCGGTAACGGGATTTCGAATGCTTTAATCTAGTGGTAATCCTTTACGTTCCTCTTAGTCAGTACATATCCGATGGAAAAGGTCATATTACCTCTCTGATTAGACGAGTTTATAATTGCTTACGAGTAAACGATGTTAAGATTATGAGCGAATAAACACGAGAATGATCGTGGAGACACCCTAGAAACTGGCGGGCTTGAAATCCGAATAGTGCAATGACTACGGTTGCTGCCTAACACCAAAAAACCTTAAGATGTGACCTATGGACACAGCAAAAATTCAGGTTAAAGCAGGCAATGGCGGAAACGGATGTATCAGTTTTCGCAGAGAGAAATTTGTTCCGCGTGGGGGACCCGATGGTGGCGATGGCGGGAACGGTGGGAATATCATCCTCGTCGCCACCCAAGGAATAAGCACGCTGATTGATCTACACCATAACCCGCGTCAGGTCGCTGAGAACGGGGGACACGGCTCGGGAAAACGACGCAGCGGTGCCGATGGTGCCGACCATTTGATTAAAGTTCCAGCCGGCACTATCATCAGAGATCAGGACACGCTGAAGATGCTTGCAGATCTGACGGAACCCGAGCAAACCGTTGTTGTTGCACGTGGTGGTATCGGTGGAAAGGGCAATGCTCGCTTTAAAAGCAGCACCTTCCAAGCACCGCGTGTCGCAGAGAGAGGAGAGCCCGGAGAAGAACGCGAGGTGCGGCTTGAGGTTAAACTCATTGCTGATGTTGGACTCGTCGGCTACCCCAACGCTGGTAAGTCGACGCTCCTTGCTCGAACCTCCGCTGCGACCCCGAAAATCGCCGCTTATCCGTTCACCACACTCCGGCCTAATTTAGGAGTTGTTCGCATCTCTCTAGAACAGAATTTTATCCTCGCCGATATTCCTGGACTGATAGAAGGGGCACACAAGGGAGCAGGTTTAGGCCACCAATTTCTACGCCACATTGAGCGGACTAAGATGCTCATTCATGTTATCGACCTGAGTGCAGCAGATGGAAGAGACCCTATTACTGATTACGAAAAACTAAACCAAGAGTTGAGACATTACAACGAACTACTAACGAAACTTCCACAAATTATTACCCTAAATAAGATAGATATGCCCGAAGCAAAGGCGAACCTAGCGCGTGTTCAGGAATACTTCGGTCAACAGAAAATCTTTCCTACCTCTGCGGTTACGGGTGAGGGGATTAATGTGCTCATGAAGCAGGCATACCGTTCCTTACAACACCTTGAAACGCGAGCTCGGAAGAAAGCGGAGACGACGAACACGGTTAACCTCGAACTACCACCTGAGCCTGCAACACGGTTTGAACTCGTTAAAACCGGAGATAGATTTATCGTCAGCGGCACAGAAGCACAGCGTGCTGTCCTAATGACAGATATAGAAAACGAACAAGCATTGATTTTGTTGCATCGGAAGTTGAAAAATATTGGAGTGATAAATGCCCTCGCGCGCGCAGGCGCGACGGAAGGGGACACAGTTAAGATTGATGAATTCGAGTTCACCTATAACCCAAGAACAGTGCAGTCCAAATGAGGCACGCGCCTGTCTGTCGCGCGTGAGACGCATCGTCGTGAAGGTCGGTAGCAGCACGATCACAGATGATGGTTACCTCAATGAAGTCGCTCTAGATGGGCTGGTCCACGATTTAGCCCTCATCAAAAAAAGTGGTATAGAGGTTATTCTCGTTACGTCGGGGGCAATCGCCGCGGGGTGGCCTCAACTCGGGCTGAAACAACGGCCCCGGACGCTCCCGCATTTACAAGCTGCCGCTGCTATTGGACAGATTCGGTTGATGGCGGCATACGAAGAACGGTTCAGTAATTACGAACAGCACACCGCGCTTATGCTCCTCACACGCGACGACTTCTCGGACCGGAAGCGCTACACACGTATGAATGATACTCTTCGTACACTCCTCCACTTTGGCGCGATTCCGATAATCAATGAAAACGACACCGTTGCAATTGACGAAATTAAGGTCGGTGATAACGATGCCCTCTCCGCTTACGTAACGAATCTTGCCCAAGCCGAACTCCTCGTTATCCTTTCTGATCAAGCAGGTCTTTACACTGCCGACCCGAGACACAATCCGAACTCAGAATTCATTGACACCGTCAAGACAATTTCAGGAGAGATGCGGCAGGCCGCTGGTGAGGCTGGTACAACAAGCGGCACGGGCGGAATGGTGACAAAACTGCAAGCTGCTGACATTGTCACTGGATCTGGTGAAACGATGATCCTAGCATACGGGCGAGAACCGCTCGTCGTGACAAGACTCTTGAAGGGTGAGCCCCTCGGAACCCTCTTCCTCCCGCAATCACGTATCTCTGGACGAAAGCGATGGATAGCCTATTCTCGTCCTCCGAAAGGCAGACTTATTGTAGATAATGGGGCGCAGAATGCCCTCGTGCAAGGCGGTAAAAGTCTACTTCCCGCCGGGATCCGACGCGTCGAAGGGAGTTTTGACTATAGCGATACCGTTTCGTGCCTCACGGAAAACGGCGTGGAATTTGCACGCGGCTTGGTAAATTATAACGCCCTAGAAACCACGAAACTCACAGGAAAACACACCAAAGAGATTGAAAAAATCCTCGGATACCGCGATTACGACGAAATCATACACCGAGATAATCTCGTACTACTTGATTAACTTTCCGTTGTCCGATAATCCTAAGATCCTATAAATCTTAATTTTAACTCAGCGTTGAAACAGTCCTCTGAAGGTGATACGGATAGCCCAACGGCAACCGATCGAAGTAATACAGATTGTCTTCAGGCCCACCGCCGCGCACAGACAGAATACCAACGAAATCGTTTAGAATCCCCACACTTGGTAAGCTGTTTAGCGCACGAACCGGAGCCCCGCCGCTCCCTATCGCACTCCGAATTGCCTGCCCCTAAAAATATAACGCGGTTTCTTTTTTTACCGTTCTGCTTCCGTCTCTATTCTGTGGAAGGTGTGAACTTCCTCTGATGCGTCGCTCTCTGCTGAAACTGACTTGACCGCGTCATCGTCGGCTTGCGTGAAGACATATAACACGCCTGTCAGCATGAAAAGGGTTCATATCTGTCTCATGTTCTCACCCTATAAAGAATGATTAAAATTCTGCTGTAATCCCTAAATAAGGAAGGATGGGAAACTGATTGATGTCCTCTCTTCTTTCACGGCAGTTCTCTGCTGTCAGACAATCATCGGGGTAATCGAAATCGAGCAAGTTGGCACGGTTATAGGTGTTCAGGAGTTCGAGGAACGTTCCGAGCTTCCAACTGCCGAATTCGAAGGTTTTACTGATGCGTAGATCCAACCTATGATAGGATGGCAACCGGTCTGAATTGGTTTCTGCGTAAATGGGGATAAAGAGCGACTGTCCGTCTCGCGGGTCGATCTGCTGCGTCGCACCTTCACGTGGCGTATACGGGTTCCCTGTTCGATACTGCCACTTTGCACCGAATTCCAAAGTTGGCGTGAGGTTATAACTTGCGGCGATTGTAGCGACGTGGGTCTGATCAGATGAATAGAGGCGATATGGCTCCCCCGGACGATAGCGGCGTTCAGAGATGGCGTACGCATAGGAGACCCAACCGAAAAACCGTTCCCCGCTGCGATGCCGTAGAAACACCTCGGCACCTTGCGCGTAACCCGTGCCTTGATTGAGATATGCATCTTCTTCGTCAGCAGTCACTAAACCTCTTAAGTCTTTGTAATAACCGGCGATTTTGATCTCTGTATCTTGCGAAAGCTGCCGTTTAAGTTCGAGAACATAGTGACTCGCCCGACTAGACTTCAAATCTGGGTTTCCTAAATTTGGTGATAGGAATAACGTTGGTAGTGGTGTCTGATTGTAAATTCCGTAAGCAAATTGAAGATCGGTGGCATTTGGGAGTTCCACTAGCACGCTCCCGCGCGGTTGGATAGAAAGTTGATCAATACGGCTGAAGTAATCGAAACGGAGCCCAAACACAACCGATAGGAACGGCAACACTGTATACCTGTCCTGCAGGTAACCTTCGAGGCGCCGCCCGAGTGCAGACTCATCTAAAGGCACCTTTTCCTCAAGTCTGATATCAAAGTTGACATCGCTATCATCGGGGATCCGTATGGAAGTACCAGTCACCTGTTCTGGCTCAAGTCCAAGAATTAGTCCTGATTCCAAGCGATGCACTGTGTTCAGCTCATATGTAACGTCTTCGCGGAGGGTATAAACGGGGGCATCAATCTTCAGGGCAAGGGTTGAGCCAACATTGATATCAAACAAGAAATCCGAACGGGTTAAGGATAAAAACGAGGTGAGTCGATCTGTGAATGCCGACCGGAGATGGATGCCCGCCCCTTCGAAACCGCTCTCAAAACTGGTATTCCCTCTAAAATCTACGTCTACGTCTTCACCATCCAGCTTCAGTGCAAACCGGTCCCCTGAGGCGAAGAGATTAAAGAAGAGTTGATGCCTTTCGTTCAGATCGTATCCGGCCTTGAGTTGGTAATCCCAGAAACGCGGAAAAGCAGTGATGGCACCCTCGTCAAAAGACAATGATCCAATGAAGAGGTCGAGGTAACTCCTGCGGCCCGCGGCATACCAGAACCCATTTTTACCAATCTTACCTTGCAGGAGCCCCTCTGAATAGAGAAGGTTGAGATTAAATTTTCCGTGCAGATCCGCGGGGCTATCGCGCTGTGAATAGATGTCAATCACGGCTTGAGAATCCACGCCATACTCAGCGCCATAGCCCCCGGCGTAGACATCAATTCGATCGATGATTTCGGAACTTAAGGACGAGACGATCCCACCAAAATGGTAAGGGTAACCGACGGGGACTCTGTCGAAATAGTAAAGATTATCGTCATCAGAACCGCCACGGATATACAGCTCGCCCGTGAAGTCGTTTGCGACGCCGATCCCGGGAATAGCTGGAAGTGCGCGGAGTGCGTCGCCCGCTGTGCCCGGCAGGCGTGTAATTTCTTGGGCTTGGATGCTCTTCTTGCTGACAGTCTTAGGGGCACGCTCCCCGGTTACCTCGACTTCTTCAAGACGGTATTCGGCTGTTCCGAGGTAAATCTCGGGTTTGACGGTTTCTCCTGCGACGATCATAACTAGGGTCTGCTGGGTTAATTGAGTATTGGGTTGGGTTGTAATCAAGGTGCAAATGCCTTCTGGGACGGCATTGAAAACGAACTTTCCATTCTCATCTGTTGTTTGACGTTCATCGGTTTGAACAATTCTGACCTCTACGCCTGCTAATGGTTTCTGTGTGGTACTATCGTAAACGATTCCTTCAATTGTTCCTGTCTGGGAAAAAGCAGCACTCGGGACGAACAGGAGTATTAGTATGCAGAGAAATATTTTCATAAGATTTAGCAACCTTTCTTAACTATATGTAGAAAAACGGTATCTGACGTATACAAACGTTAGCAGCCAGCAAAATGTTTGCGTGAAGCTGGCAATTACTTTTTTGGTATTTTAACGTGAGTTTGAAAAAAATTAGAGATCCAAAAAGCATAGGGAACTCCGTTGAATGAAAGAAATTGAAGCTGACTATCCTATTTTCGGAACTATATTCTACTTGCTTTATTAGCAATACAATGCTATAATTAACCTGAGTTTGATAATAGCTCTGTGTTTTCTTTGCCCAAACATAACCCTTTTAGTATAATAAGGTTAGAACGTTTTCACTAAGAGAAGTTCTCTAATCTGTATTGTATTACTTTTCTGTGAGATGCGTATAATCGCTTGCTATTCGGGAAAGCGGCAAGCAGGCGCGAAGCAGATAGATAGGTGGAGCGCGGATGTGCTTTGGGGTAAATGGATAATCACTTGCTGTGTGTGAAGATAAAGGGGGGGGGTGAACTGCCTAAAAAGCAACAAAACAGCAGGTCTTACTAGATACGAAAACCGACGAATAGGGGCATTGGTGCTAAATAACACCGACGTTTCGGATAGAGGCTTGGTATACAGATTTTTCATGCGTCTCATTGATTAATTAACTGTGATACGGTTAACGAAACCTATTAATTTTGCCTTGAGATTATCTGCTTTCACAGTTTGCATTTTAATTATACTTTAGATTGTTAAATATGTCAAGGACTTTATTTTAATGTGGATTTCATAAATAACTCCGTGTTCTCTTTCTCCAAAGAGAACTCCTTTAGTATAATAATAAGGCAATGATTCACCAAGCATCCCTAAAACCTAATTTTTTTTCAAACTCACGTTATAATTAACTAAAATTCCCAGCACTCAGCTGCAATCTGTAATGTCCAACAAGCACCCCTTCGGGACGAGTATAAAATATGGTGAAACAACAAAAAGTTATAGAAAGGTTCTGGTCTGTTAAACAGATACATATCTTCCGTGACCTTTCCGAAGCAGATGTGAACGTCCTTGAACAACTAACAACCTTCAGACGATTAACCAATGGAGAACAGCTCTGCGTCGAGGGTGTTTATTTGCTCAAAGAAGGCCGCGTCAAGATATATGAAACACCGCCTGAAGGCGAACCTGTTTCTCTTGAAGTACTGGAACCCGGTGAAATGTTTGGGGCAGTTCAATGGAAAGAAGATAAAGCACATCCCAATGTCGTTGCCGAGACGCTTACCGAAGTTGTTGTCGGTATCGTCAATGTCAAGAACTTCCAGTTTTTTCTGAAGCGAAAACCACATTTAACGATGCCGCCACAGAAGCCGTTGACGCGCTATATCCAGCATTATCTCCATAGATGGGACGCTGGCAAGAACCTGATTCGAAAAGCAAAAAGGGACCGGAAGGACAAATTGACTTTCTCCTCATTCTTTCATTCTTTTACATCTCCAGTTTCACCTTTTGCTATAACAGAAGCGGAAAGACTTGCGAATCCATTTTTAAACATTGTGTTTCGGAGTCCAGCATCGCGACTCGCCCTTCTGCTACAAAATTACGCTGATGCACCGAAGCACAATCGCTCCCTGATAGGACGTAGGGCACAGCGCACCTTACACAAACTGTCCACAAAAAAAATATCTCGATTAATCGGTAGTTCTGTTGAAAAAACAGAAACACTTCTCAACACCTTTAAACAGCACAAGATCGTTGAGAAACGTTTCCGGCGGATTCACATACTTAATCCGTGGCAATTAAAAAAGATTGCCAACGCTAGAATGGAAACCTTATCACAAATCCAAAAGAAGAATGAAACTTATGAGCAAAACGAACCCCTATTTGCAGATCGACCGGCAGATGGTCGGTGACATCTACACCTCACAAGAAGTGATGGAAAATTTGACGGTCTTGTGCGATGAATATGGGGCAAGGTTCGCGGGAACCCCTGAGGAATATGAAGCCGCAAACTTTATCGCATCGTGTTTTAAACGTTACGGACTAGAAAATGTAGAACTAGAAGCATATCCCTACGCAGGTTGGACACGGGGGGCATCAACACTTGAGGTGATTGAACCGCTTCACAGAACATTGCCCTGTATTTCACTCCCGTATTGTCCGTCCGGAGATGTTACCACCGAGCTTGTCTCTGTGGGATACGGAAGTCCTGCGGAATATGCGGACCTCGGCGATTCCGCTGTCAACAAACTAGTAATGGCACAGAGCGCCTCGCCGCCTGACCTCGGTAGGTGGGTACACCGTAAGGAGAAATTTGAACGAGCAGTTCTCGCCGGAGCAAGTGGTTTTATTTTTGTCAGCGAACACCCGGGAGTTGGCCCCGAAACCGGAAGTCTTCAAAACAACCGAGAAGCGCCTGTCCCTGGTATATCCGTTTGTAAGGAGGACGGTGAATTCCTGAAGCGCCTATTGGCACGAGGGGCTGGACACGTCAAACTCAAGCTCAAGACGACAGACATTAACGAACCCCGCACCTCATGGAATGTCGTCGCGGATCTGCCTGGGCATGAAAAGAGTGAAGAGATGATAATTTTGGGGTGTCACTATGACGGACATGATATTTCCCAAGGCGCTCACGATCCTGCATCCGGAATGGTATCCGTGATGGAAGCTGCACGTGTATTGTCCGCCTACGCAGCTGACTCCCTTAAGCGAACGATTCGGTTCATCGCCTTCGGAACAGAAGAAATCGGACTTACCGGGGCCTTCCGTTACGTTGACACACATGCCTTGGAGCTAAACAATATTCGGTTCATGCTTAATATGGATGCGGCGGGCGGGGCAGGCCGAAAAGGCATAGTTCTCCATTGCTGGGACGCACTGGAGCCATTTTTTAATGACGCTCGTGAGCAGATGCAGGCCGATATGCCCGTCGGACAAAAGGTACATTCTTACTCGGATCATTTTCCATTTTTCCTCAAAGGTGTGCCCTCATGTCACATGGGCGATCCTGAAACACCCTCAGCAGGTAGAGGCTTCGGTCACACCGCTTACGACACGCTCGACAAAGTGAAAATCGAAAATCTACGAGCTGCTAGTGCAGTCGGAGCAAGGGTAGCACTCAGGTGCTCTAAAGCCGAAGATTTTCCCGCGAAACGACGAGGCCCTGAAGCAGTGCAGAAAATTGTGGACACAGACCCAGGGTTAGAGGGATACCGCATCTCTCTCAAGCTGAAACATTAACCTATTGTTTTAGAAAACAGATTATGATATATTTACCTCATCGCTATAGTTGTATCCTGCTATTCTTACTATGCAAAATTTTTGTGCCTGCTGCTCCGCTCTGTCTAGATGCTCACAGCGCAGAACTCGGCAGTAAGAATACACAAGAAGCTGTCACAGCATCGCGCCAGACAGCAATCGTCACAGCAGTCGAGCGTGCTAGTCCCGCAGTCGTCAATATTAGTGCAATCCGTACCGTCGAAAGACGAACTTCGTTTAATGAATGGTGGTTTTGGGACGATGTCTTCTACCCGCGTAGACGTTCTCTCCGAGAAGTGGGTTCAGGTATCATCATTGACAAAAAAGGACATATCTTGACGAACTATCACGTCATTAGAGATGCCGATAGCATCACC
The DNA here is from genome assembly GCA_964291315.2 of Candidatus Poribacteria bacterium. Classification (GTDB taxonomy): domain Bacteria; phylum Poribacteria; class WGA-4E; order WGA-4E; family WGA-3G; genus WGA-3G. The sequence goes on from OZ219752.1 coordinate 171,160, forward strand.
GTAACGCTCTCTGATGAGCGAGAATTTGCCGCGCGAATTATCGGATTTGACTACTTGGCAGACCTCGCGCTTTTGGAAGTGGATACAGGTACAGTCTTGCCAGAGATTCAACTCGGAAATTCTGATACACTACTGATCGGGGAATGGGTCGTTGCGATCGGGAATCCGTTTAATTTATCAATCGGCAACGCACAGCCCACGGTCACGATCGGCATTGTGAGTGCCACCGAACGCGCTTTTGCTGTCGATGACCGTTACCATGAAAATCTGATTCAGACAGATGCCTCTATCAATCCAGGTAACAGCGGGGGCGCGTTAGTAAATATACATGGACAACTCATCGGTATAAACACTGTCATCAAAACTACAAGCGGCGGTTCACAAGGAGTTGGGTTTGCCATCCCTATCAACAAAGCAAGAAAAGTCATCCGGCAGATCCTTGAATACGGTACCGTTGTCCCACCTTACCTCGGCGCGAAGGAAATCCAACCTCTGACCGAGGATTTAGCAGAAAAGCTGTCTATACTATATAACATTGGAGTTCTAGTGTCTGAAGTAGACAAGCGGAGCCCTGCTGCTTTTGCAGGCATTAAACGCGGAGATGTAATTACAGCGATTTCGGGGCAACCTATAAAGAGCGTAGAAGACTTTAAAACAATCACACGGCTCCTACCGCTTCACGAAACCATAGCTTGTGAGTTTGTCCGACGTGGCAAAAAGCAACAGACCCAATTCACGTTGAAAACTTTGGAATGGAGTTACACACCGACCGGTTGGGGATTAACACTTGCACAACTCGATAAGGCGATGGCTCGCAAGTACGAACGCCTCGGGGTTATTGTTGCTGACGTAGAGAAACGGAGCGGTTTGAGCGATGTACTTAAGCGTGGGGATTTTATCTATCGGATTGACAACTTTAAAATTCACTCGCTCGAAATTTTTAAAGTTGTTGTTGACGAACTAACCCGCACCCAAAATACGATGCGACTCTACTTTGAACGAGACGGTATTGATGAAACAATTGTTGTTACTTTTAATCGAAACAATCGACGGAGATAAGTGTTCTTAATAGTCGTCAACTATCAGCTGTCTGTCGCTCGTTGTCATAGGAGATACCGTTTGCGACTGCTACATGCTTAACTGATAACCACTATGAGTAAAGACTAGCCTATGCCTGTTCTCCACAACTATTGAAACCTGATCTAGAAACCTTCAAGGACAACAAACGCAGTAGGCAGGAGGCGAAATAAAAAACATGAAATTGCAATTACCCACACTTATCACTGTTTGCATCGCTTTTTTGCTAATTGGCGGAATCTACTTCTTTGTTAGAGCCCCATCGGAATTAGATGTTGCTGTCAATCTGGAAAGTGAGGAATTTAAACAATTGCGCACTGACGCTACAGATGCCTTCAACGCCGGGAAATATCAACAAGCCATCGAACTTTATAGGCAGGCGTTAAAGATGCGACCTGAAAATGCTGAAGTCTTTAACGATCTCGGAACCGTTTACTACGAGCGCGGACTGAGATATGCCGGCCCCAGCTGGCCCTCATGGGAAAAAGAACTCAGAGATGAAACTCCCGCTCAAGGCATCGCGGAGCTTGAGATTGCTGTGGCGAAAACAACCTCCGGGGTCATTATGTTCAAAACGCGAAATGAGACAGTCGCTGATGTTATTGAGAAACACGCAGCACAACTTGGCGGTGAAGTTTATCGACGACGCTGGGAAAATGAAATTACACTCAACATTCTCATCGGGTCAACAAAAGATTTGCTCTTGCGCGCCAGAGACCATTATATCTACGCCTTAGATTTGAAACCGACACATAGCCTTGCACATCGAAATCTCGGATCATTTTACATGAAAGTAGGTAAGACCGATAAAGCCCTTGACCATTTTCAGGAAGCCTACAGATTGGATCCGCGCGATACCGAACTCGAAGAATATCTGAATCAGTTCAGAAAGTAATTGCTGCTTAGCCATATGTCATCGGTTGTTCGTTAAGAGATAGGGCCATTGAACCAGAGCTCGTTTTAACTAATAACTGACAGACAATTGATAACCATGTTTCACTCGCCTTGTGCTGGGACAAAAAAATATTATGCAGCATAAACGTTGCACAAACTGTGGATTTTTGAATCCTCCATTCAAATTTTGTGGTGAATGTGGAAATTCACTCAGTGATACCTCAAGTTCACTCCAAACCCAAGCTGTTGGTGCGCTCGCTATGGAAGCAGCATTAACACATGGAGCAGAACGCCGCCAACTAACAGTTCTCTTCTGTGATATTGTTGATTCCACCGCATTCACTGAAAGACTTGATCCCGAAGAACTCCGACATCTACTGGAGGTCTATAGAACATGCGTTATGGAGGTTGTTTTAGCGCAAAGCGGACATATGGCACGCTACTTCGGGGACGGTATCCTCGTCTACTTCGGATACCCGATTGCACACGAAGACACCGCACACCGTGCCGTGAGAGCTGCACTCGGTATCGTCGCCGCTATGGAGACACTGAACCCATATCTTCTCAAGACCTTCGGCGTAGAAATCAACGTACGAGTCAGTATCGACACGGGACTTGTTGTTGTTTGGCATATCTCGGAGGAAAAGTCCCCTGAAGCAATTGATATCGTAGGTAAAACGCCAAACCTCGCTGCCAGAATTCAAAAACTTGCACCACCAAACAGCATTATTATTGGTGATACAACGCATCAGTTGGTTGAAGGTTTTTTTAAATGTGATGCCCTCGGTGCCGCACCGCTCCGTGGAATTTCACAGCCTGTGAATATCTATCAAGTATCCGGTGAAATCCTGGCACAAAGCCGGTTGGACATCGCTAGCGAAACCGGGTTGACCCCGCTTATCGGAAGGGATCGCGAGGTCGAATCCCTCAAACACGGTTGGACACAAGTACTTGCATCTCAGGGGCAAGCATTTCTGATTCAAGGGGAAGCCGGCATCGGAAAGTCACGTTGTGTGCAGGTAATCCAAGAATATGTTGATCGTCAGCAGGAAGCCGTTATTATAGAAGGCAGATGTTCACCGTATTACCAGAATAGCCCTTTATATTCTGTTCTTTCTATTTTTCAAGAACACATCGTGCAATTTACCAACACCGATACGGCACAGGCACGGCTTGATAAACTTGAAAACTTATTGCAAGACTATAACGTCCCGACTGTTCAACCGGAAAATTCAGATAGCAAAGAGCAAACAGACACAACAGACACAACAGAAGCGCTGCCACTACTCGCTGAATTACTGGAGATACCTTTTGAAATTCAGCGGCAAACGGAAACGGGTATAGGGGCTCGTACCTACAGTAGACCCGTCCAACGGCGCATATATCCATCAGGATGGAGACGGCGGCAACGCCGGCAACAGACCTTGGAAGTTCTCGTCCAAGTACTCCTGAAAATGGCCGAGCGAAAACCGATCCTTTTTGTCCTTGAGGATCTGCACTGGATAGATCCTTCAAGCATAGAATTTCTTACGATCTTAATCTCTCGAATCGAGAGATCCCGAATTTTCGCAATTTTGTCCTGTCGTTCCAATGTGCAAACCTTCCGGCACAATGAGCAATCTCAAAAAGGCGGAAACCGACTGACCTCCTCTGACCGGAACGCTGCAAACTCCGCCCTCGACAGAGAAATTTTGGACGAGCTCCTGCGCCCTAGATGGGCAAGCACATTACCGTTAGCGGCTCTAAAACCGATCGAAGCAGAAGCAATGATACAGCACGTCGCGGGGGATACACTACTGTCGTCAGATTTATTAAAGCAGATCGTCGAAATGACCAAAGGTGTGCCGCTGTTTGTCGAAGAACTCACTCAAATGGTACTCGAAGGTGGAGTACTCTCCTTAACATCTAATAGCCTAGGCGACACAACACCACGCTCGCAAGCGACGGACATCCCTGTTACACTACAAGACTTGTTGACTGCCCGATTAGATGAACTCGGCCCAGCAAAGGAAATTATCCAACTCGGTGCAACGCTCGGAAGAGAATGGACAAGCCAACTACTTTACAAGGTCGCTTCAGGTATTCATCTAGAGAATTATCCTTCTGTTGATTTGGAAACTCTAAAGAATGAATTGGCCGGATTAGTGAACTCATACATTCTCAATCGAAACGAGGTGGCTGACAATCAGGTCCGCTACACTTTCAGACACCCATTGCTTCGAGAGACTGCGTATCAGTCGCTGCTCAGGAGTAGAAGACAGCAGTATCATCAACAGATTGCAGAGGTGTTACAGGATAGCAGTGAAAATTTCCAGTCCGAGTTGGTCGCATATCACTATACTGAGGCTGGACTTCCCGAAAAAGCGGTTCATTATTGGCAGCATGCCGGGCATCGTGCCTTAGAACGTTCCGCAAACATCGAAGGTGCACGGCACATCAGACAAGGACTTGCAGCACTCGAAACGTTATCAGAGAACGCCAGCACCCAGGAACTCGAGGCAACAGCACAATTAGAACTAGAATTACAAACGACTCTCGGAACTGCTCTGATTGTGACAAAGGGTTACGCCTCTGAAGAGGTAGAAGTCGCCTATACACGGGCCCGTGAATTGTTAGACACACTTGAAGCCAAAAAGCTTGTTCCGAACGTAGGGGTTGGGTCTTTGGCTGGTACCAATGAACGAGATCTCCGTTTCCCTGTCTTATTTGGACTCTGGTTATCGCATCTCGTACGCGGACGACTCATCTCGGCGCGTGAACTCGGTGAGCAGTGCTTCACGATTGCCAAGCAAGTCGGAGACCTCGCTTTTGAAGTAGAGGCGCGGCGTGCCCTCGGCGCAACACTCTATTATTTGAGCGAATTCAAGAGCGCTCGGGAGCACCTTGATGCAGGAATTGAGATATATCAACCGCAACACTACCCGATCTCAACATTCCTGCACTATGTTGCAGACCCCGGGATGACATTGCTCGCTTATTCTGCTCCACTTCTGTGGTGTCTCGGTTATCCTACACAAGCCGAATCTCGACTCTCTGAAGCTGAGACAATTGGCAAGAACAGAAATCACCCTTTTAGCGATGCGGTTCTGCTACATTTTAAAACTGTGCTTTATCAGTATGAAGCCAACGTAGAAAAGGTGAACGCTGCCGCAACGGAGATGCTACAGATATGTCAGGAACACGGCTTTTCCACTTGGGAAGCCGCTGCAAAGGTGATGAAAGGATGGGCACTCACAGAACAAAGCAATTCACAAGAAGGGATCGCTATGATCTGTCAAGGTATCGAGGCGTGGGAACAAACACGCGCTGAAGTGCTCCTTCCACTTTTTCTCGCCCTACTCGCCCAAGCATATCAGCGGACAGGGCAACACAGTTTAGCCTTACAAACCCTTGATTCCGCACTATCTGTTGCAGATCAAACTGGGGAACGAACCTATGCTGCGGAACTCACGCGACAACAAGGAGAACTCTATCTTATGATTTCAGAGGAAAACGAGACTTCAGACAAAGAACGAACCGCACTGAATCGAGCAGAAGACTATTTTCAAACTGCATTAGCACTTGCACGCCAACAGGGTGCGAAATCATGGGAACTCCGAGCCGCGCTAAGTCTATGTGAATTGTGGCGGACCCAAAATCGATTCCAGGACGCGTGTACGTTATTAGAACCGATATATGCTTGGTTTTCAGAAGGATTTAACACGAAAGACCTCAAGCGCGCGAAAAACCTTTTAGAAAAGTTGGAAACTAAAAAATGTTCAAGGAAAGGAGGCCTATCGCCCTGACTTTTGGCAAGTATTATTTTTCAAATACCGGTCAGTTATTGCCAGATAGATAGCATTGGCCATAGCAGCAATCGGTTGCAAGGTTAAAGTAACTCCTTTAGAAAGTAACAGAAAAAAGGGAATTTTCCTAGATGAAGAACCCAAACTTCTGTCATTTGCCAAAAACGAGCCTATAGGGGAACTAACCCCCCTGAACTTAGAAACCTTGCTTCACGTTGTAAGCTAGAAAAGAGGTATAATTAATTATGAGACTCGGTGTCGTTGGACTCTGCGGGGACTTCCGCATACTTACATTAGACGAAATTGAAAAAGTCAAGACGTTGGAGTTTACGGGTTTAAGTTTCCATTTTCCCAGTACAGAGATCCCATCAGTGTCGCCGGATGCTTGTGCTCGCTGTGTACAGATGTTAGAAGATGCGAACCTTGATCTTGTGCAATTCGGTATAACTTATGAGGAATGCCTCTTTCATCCAGATACCGACGTACGTAAAGCCGCGATTACAAGCGTCCAACGTGGTATGGCGACCGCTGTCTCTCTTAATGCACACCACTACCTATTTCGTCCAGGGAGTCTAAATCCTGATGGTGCCTGGACATCACATCCGGACAACCATCTCCCAGAATCAATGGAATGCTTGATTGATACTTTGAAACCAATTGCCGAACACGCTGAACAACAAGGTCTGACGCTCGTTATGGAAACCCATGCCGTTTCAATTATGGATTCACCTGAAACTTGCAGGGCAGTGGTAGAGCGTGTCGGCTCTGAGAGGCTTCGCATTGTCATGGATTTTGTCAACCATTTTCAAACGCTTCGACAGGTCTACAACAGTGAAGAGAGACTTAATCATATTTTTGATGTGATGGGTCACGTTGCACCAATGGCCCATATCAAAGACATCAGCGTACAGAACGGCCTACTCCTTCACCTTAACGAAGAAGTTCCCGGTGAAGGAGAACTGGAACTCGGCGTGGCTTTGAAACGTTTTAATGCACTATATCCTGACGGCTACGGATTGATAGAACATCTCCCAACGGATAAAATTCCGATCGCGAATACAAATATCCGGCGAATCGCCGCTGAAAACGGAGTTTGTATCTATTAACCGAGGAGTTTCATGATGTTTAAAAACATAAAAAGAACCAATCTTTTGGCGCATCGTGTGCAAGCCTCCCCCATTAAGACATCCCTCCTCGTCTTAATTTTTGGACTATTTTCTCTTGTGTTCACAGCTATGGGCCAGGAATCGAATGTTGTTGCAGTGGCACAGAAACAGGTACGCAGCTGGTGGGCGAATTCGCAAGTTTACATCGGCGTTATCGTCCTCGTTTTTGTGATTAGCAGCCTCGGATATATCATCAGGCTCTTTCGGAAAGACAAACTCCTAAAGAAACTTTTGGACAAATACGTGGTTTTCCAGATGAAAGACGGCCAGCGGTACCGAGGGACGATGCGACTTGAATTCACTGGTATGGAAATTATCTCTGAGGAGTCAAGGCAGCGCGGGCATGCCCCGAGTTATATCTTCACCAATGAAGAACGTGAAGCAGGAATTGTTGCCTATATTCGTTATCTTGATTCAATGAATGCAAGCGAATTGCGCGAACGTACCTGGGAACTTGAGCGTGTCTACCATCCCCCACTCTTCTGCAAGATCGGGCGAAAAATTCGGAACATGTTCATCGCTCTCAAAGAAGCGCTCGACGAAGCTATTAATATGGTGTGGAACAGTGTCAGGGGTGGTGCCAACAAACGACTGGCAAGGTACAGTAAAGCATATCAATCCGCCGCGGGAGGCGACTTTGATAAAAGGCTCCAGGAATTGAAGGATGAATCCGCAGGTTATTTGGAGCAGGAAAGTTATGAACGCCTAATCGAACGGCTGGTTGGCACCCGGATCAAAGTCCGAGTCCGTTTTGGTGAGGATGATACGGAATATACGGCTATTCTCAAGGACTATAACAATAAGCATATCGCACTGATGAATGTCAAGGATGCGGATGGCAACGGTTACAAAGACGAATGGGAATACGAATGGAAATTTGAGAAAGATCTTAACAAACTTAACGTACGGGATGACCGAGGTCTGCGGTGTCGCGCTGAAGGGGATCTAATTATCTTTGAAAACAACACGCCATATTCCATCCAGCTTGGAAGTATCCATTTGTGGGACGGGGCACCGAAATGGGGGACAGATTATAAATATAAACACCATATCCGTGCCTTTAGCGTTCAAGAACTACCGTTGGATATCGTCATTAATCGTAAAGTGAAACCTTTTGATCGAGTATCAACTCGACACCGACATTCTATCAGCAATTACAAAAAAATATCTTTCAAATTTCGCTCCTTCCGTGATGCAGACATTGTGTTCCCACGACGTTATTGCACGATCGTCGAAAGCGCTGAAAAATATCAACCTGAGCTTTTCAGTCTATCTGGCTTAACGGACGCTATTTTGGACATGCGTGACTCAGAAAACATCGCTATTACGGATAAAGAGGGCGAACCGATCCACGGCATCAACGTTGTTCACGGGTACGTGACAAATATCAACGAAGAACGAATTGACTTGAGGTCTATTGATGCCAGTTACAGTCGACGGTGGGATGTCGAAAACGCTTTTCACCGCTTTGATAATATACTTCGCCCCGGATCTCCGGTCTATAGGAGACTTCTGCCTATAAATCGAGGTCGAACTGCAGCATACCCCTCTATTGTCCAGCAGATACATAGTAATCCTATTCGGCACGCCGCACTAGCACCGCTCGCTTACCCACAGAGGCGCAATTTAAACACGGCTGTAAAGCGCACACGCACTTGGCATCGGATTTTGGTGTACATAGAGGCCACCGTCATTGGAAAGCTTTGGAAACCAGAAAACCGGGGTATCAAAGTCTCTAATAATATCCGTTCGGAGGTACAAATCGCGATGCCCCTTAAACTCATGGCACTTACTGGAAATACATCTAAGGTGGAATTTCCTGTTATCGAACGTTTTGAATATATCCAGGGACACCATATAATTTGCAATCAGGTTCAGAATTTGCGTACCGACAAGCTCACAAGAACCGACATTTTGTGGATCGGCAATGGCGAAATCTACAAATCCGGCTATCGTCTGAATATCGATGCCGAACACAGGATTAAAAACTTTGTCGGCCAAGGCGGTATCGTCATCGTCTCCGGACAAGACATCAAAGCCAATGCGAAACAGCGCCGCGGTACCGGATGGATTCCAGAACCGCTTACCGGAATCGAATGCCAAGAAACCTACGAACTCTTTCCCACACGGCAAGGTAAACGTTCACGCATCTTCCAATCCCCGAACCCCCTGAACGGACACTCTCAAACAGATCACGATTTTATGGACCCGCCTTTTATCCGATTGGACGACATGTGGTTAGATCCGCTCGGAAAGTGGATATCTCTTGCGAAAACGAATACGGCTGCCGCCGGCCTCCCGAGTAACGGTTTTGAAAACGCCTCCCCACTGCTATTGCTTCCTTTCCAAAAAGGACTATACGTCGTCACGAGCCTGAAAAATGAGACAGAGGAAGATGTGCAGATTAACAACAAAATCATGGAAAACTTGCTCCACTTCTCTGTTAAGTGGCTCGATCGACAACGCAAAACCCTTTAGGTTGTTTGTAGGAAGAATTTCGGAACCCCGCCCACAGACTCCTGCTAGCCAATCCTTACGATTCGCGAATACTCGCCGATAATACATTAGTGAGTTTTTCATCTCCTTGAGCAATGACTAGAACAATCTCTAAAACAAATATCGGAAACCTCCGGTGTCCTACAAGCTGCATCAATTTCTGTTCGTCTTTCTGTGTGGTGACGATCATATCCGCCTTCGATGCCCAGAACGCAGCATATATCCGCCGCCCATCTTTTTCGGTATAAGTGTGATGATCAGGAAATGCCAATAACTCAACGTTTTCTGCGGAACACCGCCTCAGGGTCGTTTCGAAACTCGCTGGGTTTCCAATTCCACAAACTGCTAGGAGCCGTTTCCCTTTAAGTCTTTTTATATTATTTTGGTTGTCTCTATCTTTAGAGACTAGTGAATAGAGACGGGTTGGTTGATGAACACTTTCCAGAATCAATGCGTTTGGAGCCAATCGTTCCACTGTCTCTGTGGCAGACACTGATAAGTTAGGTGTGTTGGTATGTGTCAGTAGGATAATATTTGCACGTCGAAGAGCAGACGGGGGCTCACGGAGCGTTCCCGCCGGTAGTAGTTTCGGTGGATCTCCGAAGAGATCTGTTGCAGAAAGGGTAAGGATATCGATATCGCGAGCAAGCTGGCGGTGTTGATACCCATCGTCCAAGAGCAGGACATCCACGCCAAAACGCTCAAGAGCAACCTGTCCAGCTAGATAGCGTCGTCTACCTACAAGAACCGGTATGCCTTTAAGCTGTTTCGCGATCATGTACGCTTCGTCCCCGCCTTCCCTTGGAGAAGCGAGCATTCCTCTGGCATCCGAAACAATGGTTACCTTTGCACGAGCCTTACGTTTGTAGCCACGGAGCAAAATAGCAAAACGGATACCTTTTTCTTGAAGATGCTTAGCAATAGCAATAACAGCAGGCGTTTTTCCTGTCCCACCAACAGTAATATTGCCTACACTGATAACAGTACACGGGAGTCTTTGTACCCTAAACACACTCAATGCATAGAGCCGATTTCGTATCCAGATGCCCAAAGCGTAGAGCCAGCTGAGCGGAATCAACAGAATGTGTAAACGGGTGGAGAGAAGTTTTTGATGTAGCGAAGCGAGGTCATGGTAAAGTGCAAATTTCATCTGACTTGTTCCAAAACCAACTTAGCAGTACGTTCAGCAGCCCCGGCTGTGCCGAGTTGAGCATAAACTGCTTGAAGCGCTTGCCGTTGTGTTTCTCGTTTCTCAGGATTCTCTAAGAAGTCCAGAACCAAATCTGTTAGAGCTGTCGGTGTCAAAGCTGTCTGTAGCAGCTCAGGAACAATATCGTGCCCAGCGATAAGATTCGGCAGTCCACTCCGATTCAGAGAAGACAGAGACCTGATAATATTCCAATTGAGTGCTGACGTGCGGAAGAGGATAATCATTGGTGTCCCGATACATGTTGCTTCAAGCGTAGCTGTGCCAGAGGTAACCAGTATCAGGGTCGATGCTCGCATCATCGGGTAGGCAGACTTCTCCACAATTTTTATGGGCGGCACCTCAATGTCTACCAACACCTGCTGACATTTTGAGATGAGATCAGTTGAAATTCCTGGAGCTAAAGCGAGGATCCATTGTACATTTGGATAGACTTTGGTAACGTCCGCAGCAGATCTCAGCATTACTGGCAAAATATGCTGAATCTCTGAACGGCGGCTCCCTGGCATCAACCCAATAACATGGGCATTTTGGGCGTGCTCAGCTTTATCTAAATTGAGTTGTGCCCGCGCTTCGTGTATAGTGAGAGGGGTTTGTGCAAAATCGACAAGCGGATGCCCGACGAATTCGGCATTAGCACCGGCGTTTCGGTAAAATTCCGCCTCAAAGGGAAAAATCGCAGCAACAATGTTAGCCCACTTCGCTAACTTCCGTGCCCGACCAGTACGCCACGCCCATGCCTTTGGAGGGATATAGTAGACGACCGGAACCCCTCGGCTCCGAGCGAACTTGGCCAACGGCATGTTGAACTCGGCAAAATCAACGAGGAGAAGCACATCCGGATGCTCCTCACAGATACGGCGTTTTAGATGCGCCTGTTTCTGAAGAAATATCGGTAGGACAGTAATGACATCAGCGAACCCCATGACGGCAGAATCCCGGATGTGGAAATCCAGTTTCACCGATGCCCTCTCCATTTCGTCGCCGCCCATACCAAAGAAAGTTATATTTGGATAAAGTGCCTTAAGCCGATCGACAACATGAGAGGCGTGCAGGTCCCCAGAAGGTTCTCCAGCAACAATCATAATTTTTAAACTATTCAATCTAGTCACCGTCCCACGCTATTTGGTGGTGGACTCGCCGATGAGCGATCTGCTTCACGGTGGTTTTCGGTGAGGTACAACAGTCTCTCAATGATGAAAAAGGTTCTAAAAATTAGAATCTATATTCTCATTACGAGGCAAACTGAAGGTTTTCGATAGCTGATAGCCATTCTAGGGCATCATCCCCGGCATTTTCAGCCCGTCAGTTTCTTTGAAACCGAACATCAGATTGAGGTTCTGTACAACGGCTCCTGCGGCACCTTTACCGAGATTATCAATTGCTGCCATAGCGACGATGCGGCGGGTCCGCGTGTCCACTTCAAGGCCAACATCGCAATAGTTACTACCAAGGACGGCTTTCGTTTCCGGGTATCTGCCGGGCGGAAGCACACGAATAAATGGCTCGTTTTCGTAAAAATCGGAATAGATAGCAAGAGCTTCTTCGGTGGACATTTCTTGCGTAAGACGCATGTAGACAGTACTGAGAATGCCGCGTGTCATCGGAACAAGGTGTGGCGTAAACGTTATACGAACTGTTCCGGATGCTGCAACCGTCAATTCTTGTTCAATCTCCGGCGTATGCCGATGGACACCAATATTGTAAGCTACAAAGTTAGACTCTCGATTCGGATAGTGTGTATTTTGGCTCGGCTTCGGACCGGCCCCGGAAATCCCTGATTTCGAGTCAACGATGATAGAATCTAACTCCACGACACCTTGAGTGACAAAAGGCATCGCTGCGAGTATAGCACTCGTTGGGTAACACCCAGGGTTCGCGACGAGTTGTGCAGAACGAATACAGTCACGATACCGTTCTGGTAACCCATAAACAGCCCGTGCTATCAGCTTTGTACTTGTATGTTTCACACGATACCAATTCTCATAGCTATCAGCATCCTTAAGTCGGTAGTCGGCACTAAAATCCACAACACGCAAGCCTTGTTCCAGAATTTGCGGTACAAACGACATGGCAACCTTGTGTGGAACAGCGAGAACAACGACATCCGCTCTCTCTTTGAGAGAGCTAATGTCTAAGGCTTCAAATTTAGCAGATAGAAACCCGCGGAGGTTAGGTAGAACACTATCAATACACTGGCCAGCGTAGGTCTCAGACGTGCAGAGTGCTACCTGCAGTTCTCCAGGATGGCTGACAAGAAATCGCAGTAATTCACTGCCACTATACCCTGAGGCACCAACAATTCCAATTTTTACCATTTACATCTTACCACGTGTCTTTTACGAAGGTGTTAATTTTGTATAAAATTTTACAACATTTTAAGCGAAAAGTCAAGTGATATTGTGGCTGTCGGCACCCGGTGAAATCTCATAGCAGCGAAGTGGCTCGTTCTACAAACCGAGATTGATTGCCGAAAGAATTATGTAGCAACTCATGTTGACCACTGAGACTGATCTCACCGAAATGCAACATCACCTACGTTCAGAAGCTTGTAGCAACCTATACTAACCGTTCATAACTGTTAAAATCAATTGACATAGTGTCTCATGCACGATAAAATACAAGAAGTTTCGGCTTATAAACAACTCCGGAAAATCCAAAAGGAGATCATTATGAAATTTGCGCGATATGAATTAAATGGCAGAGTCGGTTACGGCATCGTTTCAGGAGAAAATATGAGCGTCCTCTCGGGATGCCCATTTGGTGAATACAATGAAACGGGTGAGACCGTCGCATTGGCAGATGTCAGACTCCTCGCGCCGACAACACCGACAAAGGTATTAGCCGTGGGTCTGAATTATCGGAGTCACTTAGGTGGGGATCCGGAACCTCAAAACCCTGAAATCTTCATCAAAACCCCATCTTGTATCAACAACCCAGGCGGCAATATTGAACTCCCGGACGGTGATAATGAAGTCCACGCCGAAGGCGAGCTTGTCGTTATTATGAAGAAACAGACTCGAAAAGCGACACCAGAAGAAGCATCTGCAAATATATTAGGTGTGACATGCGGCAACGATGTGAGTGCACGCACCTGGCAAAGCAATGATTTACAGTGGTGGCGTGCTAAGGCATCTGATACCTTTGGACCCATAGGCCCCTTCATCGCTACCGATGTTGACTACACCGATGCACAATTGGAAACTCGTATTAACAGCGACGTTGTCCAGAAGCAGACCACAGCCGACCTTATCTTTCCGGTAACGACCGTTGTGAGCTTCATTTCACAGGCAGTAACACTGGAACCGGGAGATGCGATTTTTACAGGGACGCCCGGCACAACAACCGCGCTGAAAGCTGGGGATGTTGTTGAAATCGAAATTCAAGGCATTGGGGTTCTGAGAAATCACGTCGTTGCAGAGTGATCCTGTCGCTATTGAGTTTTCTAATCTTTCATCTGTTGACATTAAAAGCGCCAAAATTGCCTTTATAACCAAGGGTGAAGCCTAGATTTAAAACCTACTTTGACTTGTTGTACAGGCGAGGTCTCCTAACCTCGCTTGTATCCACGGATTGAGGACACATCATGCCAACCTACATTGCCTGCGGTGGAAAAGACAGCGTTATCACGTCCGAAGAGAAGCTCGCCTTGCTCCACAAGGCTCTTCTCAAATTAGGCGGTATTCCGAAAAAAATGTTGATAATTCCCCCCGATATAACACGTCTCCACTCAAACGCCGGCGAACTCACCCAAATTCTCTACAAGCTGTGGAATGCTGCAAATGGCACAACTTTCGATATCCTCCCTGCTATCGGTACACACGCGCCAATGACCGAAGAACAAATTGCCGAAATGTATGGTAATTTGCCCAAGGCAACCTACCACGTTCACAATTGGCGCACTGGATTGTACGATTTGGGTGAAATTCCATCCGAGTTCGTGGAGGAGGTCTCAAGCGGCAAACTCGATTACAGCATACCTGTTGCCGTAAATCGCCGCCTTGTAGAGGGAAACTACGAACTCATTGTTTCTGTCGGACAAGTAATCCCACACGAAGTGATTGGCATTGCCAACGGATTTAAAAACATTCTTGTTGGGGTGGGTGGGGTTGACATGATTAACAAATCGCATTTCCTTGGTGCCGTAGACGGTATGGAACGCTTGATGGGACGGACGGATACTTCTGTCAGGAAAGTGCTCAACTATGCCCATGCCTGCTATCTGAAGCGGCTCGGAATTTTGTACATTATGAGTGTTATGGACGCGGATACCACTGGCAAACGTGTGATGCGTGGACTTTACATCGGTGACGATGAACAAACTTTTGAAACTGCCGCAGAATTAAGCAGATCTGTTAACATGACCTTTCTAGATACGCCTTTAGAAAAGGGAGTTGTCTACTTGGATCCGAGAGAATTTAAAAGTACATGGCTCGGCAACAAAGCAATCTACCGCACACGAATGGCGATGGCAGACGACAGTGAATTAATTATCATCGCGCCGGGGTTACATGAATTCGGCGAGGATGCCGAAATCGACAGGCTGATCCGAAAGTATGGCTATCGCGGCACCCAGGCAACGCTCAACTCCGTTTTAGAAAACCGTGAGTTGCAAGAAAACCTTTCTGCCGCCGCCCACCTAATTCACGGCAGCACCGAAGGACGCTTCAAAGTTACATACGCCACAAAGCACCTCACTCAGATGGAGATTGAATCGGTAGGCTACCAGTGGGCACCGATAAACGAAACGCTTTCCCAATACAATCCAGAAAAACTTGTTGATGGCTTCAACGAGGGCGGCTTCTTTTACATCAGCGAGCCTGGACAAGGGTTATGGGCATTGCGGTCTCGGTTTAGTGAGTAGTTAAATTTTGGGAGCAGGACAGAGAGTGGTTTACAATCGTTGAAGATTATCGACGGAAAACATACCCATGATTATATCGCCTGCCCGTTTGATTTTGACGATTTAATTAAATTTATCCATACACATGAATCTCAAGGCGCGCTCCGATGTCATCGAGCGTTTGAACGTTTGTAGGGGCTAAGCAATTCCGGTAATTCTGAAAGGCTCTGGATCGTCTCGCTCCATTTGCCGGTTTGCGTTCCATCCCGGTCGAGTAATATGGGACGAATCCCGACATTCTTTGCCCCGACGATATCTGCTGCGTAGGTATCTCCGACATGCACTGTTTCCTCTGCCGAAACTCCGACTGCTGCAAGTGTGTACATAAAAATATGTGGGTCCGGCTTCGCTGATCTGACGCGTACATCGTGTGAAGCGACAATAGCATCAAAATAATCGGAGATGCCTAATCTTTCGGTAAGCGGATCCAAGGGCGTATCCCAATTGGAAACTATCGCTAATTTGAAGCCTGCACTCCGTAAATGCTGAAGGGTCGGCATAACATCGTCGTAGAGTGTCGCAGCATTCGCTGCAAAGAGCGAGTGTTCAGATTGCAACAATTCCCACGCAATCTGTTCTACATGTTCTTGAACGCCAAGTTGCTTTATAAATTCGCAGTAACTCTCAACAATTTCTTGCATTGTTCCAAGAAGAGAGTGCTCGATAGGATCGGAGCCTGATGCTTCTGCATAAAGGTTCGCATGTGCTTTTATGTAACGTTTAGGGTCAATGTCAAGCCCATAGCGTCCTGCAATCTTTTGGAGTCTTAGTTCCAGCGACTGCTCCCAAACACACAAGGTAAAATAAAAATCAAAGAAAACCGCTTTTGTCATTTGTTATGTAGCGCGAGCTGTTAGTTTGCCTCTTTCTGCCTATAATAGAAAGTCGGATCTGGGATACCAGCCTCTTTAAAGCCTTTTTTTCTGAGCAGGCAGCTGTCACACGCACCACATGCTCTACCTTCAGTATCTGGATCGTAGCAGCTCAAGGTAAGGGCATAATCGACACCGAGTGCTGCGCCAATTTGAATGATCTCCGCCTTCGTTTTATCTATAAGTGGAGCGCGGATTTTTAACTTTGTTTTGCCTTCAACACCTGCTCTTGTCGCGAGATTTGCCATCGTTTGATAGGCATCTATATATTCAGGACGACAATCTGGGTAACCGCTGTAATCAATAACATTTGTTCCAATAAAGATTGTATCAGCAACGAGAACTTCAGCCCAAGCGAGCGCGTAGGAGAGAAAAATTGTGTTTCGGGCGGGAACGTAAGTGATGGGGATGCCATTTCCCATGTCTGCATCAGATCTGTTCTTTGGAACTTCAATATCTGTTGTCAGTGCCGATCCTCCAAAATGACGCAGGTTGACATCAAAGATGTTATGCTGCTTCACATCTAATGTCATAGCGATGTTTTTCGCGCATTGAAGTTCCGCCGTCTGCCGTTGACCGTAGCGAAAACTCATTGCATAAGTGTCATAACCCTCATCGCGAGCGATAGCGAGCACTGTTGTTGAATCCAAGCCGCCACTGAGCAAGACAACCGCTTTTTTTAACACCGACTTCCTTTCTAAAAGGACTAGAGCAAAAAACTGGAAGATTGGAATGGAAGGTTAGGCGTTTTCCGATGCTTCCTACCTTCCATGCCTCCTAGTTCATTGCCATTCTTTCAATCATTAGCCTTCGGTGACAGGGCAAAACCTACTTACTCTTGTTCAAATTCTAACTTAGCGAAACGGATAAAAATGCCGCCCCCCGGTCTACCAAAAGGACCGTTGACGGCCAGACACGCGATCACATGCTTTTCACCCGGTTCTGCGCTTTCGGTGACAACAACGCGTTGCGGGGCGTTGAAACCAGAGGCAGCACCACGTCCTGACTTCCCGAAAGCCAAGTCGATGTTGCCATCAATCCAGACTTCCCCGTAATCGTCAATGCATGTGTGAAACCACACCTTTGAACCAGCGATAGAGATCCCGTCAACTTCCTCCGGAAGTGTCACCGTGATTCTATACCAACCGAAGCAAAACCCAGACGAGATGAACTCTTGAATATCGTCACAAATAGGCCAGCCGGAGTCATCATAGTCAGCAAGACGAGCAGTAGTTTCCGGCAATTGATCGACTAAACCCCCATTGGGTTCCCCGGGGACAAGTCCATCGCCGTAACGCCATTCGGAATTGGTGAGTTCACGATGTTCTGTACTTTCTAAATCAAGTTCTGCAATAATCATTAGTATTCCTTTCTTAGTGCAAGAATAGCACAAAATGTATTGAAAATAAAAAATAATTCGGTAATGTCCGGTGCGAAGTGCCCACTTAATGCCAAAAACTACCTTAACAAACCTCACTTAGTGTGTGATCGCAATATTCGTAGACCAAAGTCTATAAGCAATACCTGTCGAAAAAATTAAGAAAATTCCGGCGACAATGAACGGAACCTGAACAGAAATATTCATCAGAAAGCCACTTGCGACATAACCGAGAAGAAATCCGGTGCTCCACGCCAGGTGTGTCAGGCCTACTCCATGTCCTTTCTCATGCGGTTCGGTGAGTTCATTGATAAATCGGGGAATAGTCGTCGAAAGACCCCATGCCGCGCCCGCGCCAAGTATCCCGAAAACCTCCAAAGTAATTAACGATTTATGAAAGAACGCCACACTAAAAGCGAGGAGCGTAACAATTACGTTTGCCACGAGGGCGGGTGCCCGATGCCCAACCCTATCACATGCTCTTCCTGCAGCTAGCTGACATCCGAAAGCGAATAGAAGACTAGCAGCACCATAATAGCCAGCTGCTTTTACCCCTGCGATGCGTTCAATCAAGATCGGCATTAGTAGGTTCACGGATCCCCAATAATAGGTCGGGAAAAAGCGTAAGCCAATTAGCATCCACATCTCCGGCCGGCGACTTAGGTCCAGGTATGCCGCAGTCCTCCATCTTCCGCTATGATTTCCTTGGTTCTCAGAAGGTTGTTCGCCTGCTAATCGCGGTAGAAAGAGGCATGTGCCTACAAATAGCACACCTGCTAAAATCACCCCGCCCGTGCCGAAAACGCTATAGTCAGTCCGGTCAATGACTTCACCAGCAAGAGCGCCACCAACAGCATTGCCAATAGTCATGCTGATAAAGTACCATCCGGTTGCTGTTCCCAACCGATGCGGAGGCACGGCACTGATGAGATAGCTCTGTCCGCCTGCAGTTTTGAACCCGGACGCTATGCCCTCATAACAGAGGATACCCCAAAGTAACAGCGGCGTTTGTGTTGTAAAAAGCGTGCCTATTACCACCGCCCCTGTGATTCCAATTAGCAGGGCCGGTTTCCGCCCAAACCGGTCACTGAGTGTTCCCCCGACTAGGGCTGAGATACCACCGAGTCCTATCGGAAGCGCGCGCAGCAGGGCAGCAAACAATGGAGTTTCTTCTAAAATCCGTTCTGCATAGACCGGAAAAAGCATCTGCACCGGTCCTGTTACTAGACCAACAGCAAACACAATCCCGCAAAGAAAAATAAACCCCCGACTCCACATTTTTAAAATAGCTGTCAACGTTAATGGTGGTCAGCTGTCAGGATTTCGTTATGTTTACTGTCAGCAAGAAAAACTCGAAGCCTAACCCCGATAGCCGTTTCACTAACTGCCCTAAAGTCTATAGCCATTAAGAAAAATGGCGAATCAAGCTGTCTGTAATATTGGGTGCAGCTGTTCCAAGTCCACACGCGCTCGTTGCCTTCATAACCGCACTGATTCTCGAAATTATTGCCTCTGAATTCGGTTGCAGAGGTTCGGACAAAAGCTCCGTCAGCCGTTGTGTACCGATACGACAAGGGAAACACTTTCCGCAAGATTCCTCAGCAAAAAATTCCATCGCATTGCGGGCGACATCAAGCATATCACGGGTGCTATCAAACACCATAATTCCAGCTGCCCCGAGCATTGCCCGCACCTCTTGGAAGCTCGGTTCATCAATCGTAATATCAAGGTTATCTTGAAAAATAAAACCACCAGATAATCCGGCTGTCGTAATTGCTTGAATTTCGCGTCCTTCCGGTGCGCCACCTGCCCATTCATAGAGGAGGGTCTTTAACGGTAGTCCGAACGGTACCTCGTAATTCCCCGGGCTCCGGATGTCTCCAGACAGGCTAATAATCTTTGTCCCTGCCAAGTTTTTGTCAGAACTGAGGCTCTTATACCATGCTGCCCCGTGTCGAACGACTTTGACAGCAGCTGCGAGAGTCTCTACATTGTTTACAGCAGTGGGTAAATTCTCAAAGCCGTGTGTTACAGGATAAGGCGGGCGGTTTCTCGGAAACGGGTGTTTTCCTTCCAAACTATTCAACAACGATCCTTCCTCACCACAGACATAAGCACCAGCTCCCCGTCGAATGTAGATATGGAAGCTAAAGTCTTCACCAAGAATAGCATCGCCAAGCAGTCCTGCTGCCTCTGCCTCTGCAAGGGCATGCTCAAGTCTCTTTAAGGTCTCCGGGTATTCATAGCGGAGATAGATAAAACCTCGCGTTGCCCCGGTCGCATAAGCTGCAAGGGTCATTCCTTCAATTACGGCATGTGGGGCATAATCGAGAATAACCCGATCCTTGAAACATCCCGGTTCTCCTTCATCTGCGTTGCAGACGACAGTCTTCGGTTCACCAGGGGCATTCAAAACCGATTCCCATTTCATGCCGGTTGGGAACCCCGCACCACCTCTGCCTGCAAGTTGGCTCTCTTTAAGTGTGTTAATCACATCCGTTTGTGTAAGCGTTGTTACTGCCCGCGTTAAGGCTTCATAGCCGCCCGTACGTCGGTAACCCGCTAACGTGTTGTGTTCGGGTTCGCGTATCTCAGCAAACACACATTCTTCACCGTCGCCGGGATGTGGTGGAGGTAGAGGGGTGGGTTGCACGGAAAGTGCGTCTACTTGTTTGCCTACGAACACCTTATGTCCTTTCAGCACCGGCACACATTCGTCGCATCTTCCAGCACATGGCATTGGTGTCGCGCCTTTGTCTTTGAGTGCGTCCAGAATTTCCAAACCGCCTTGCAACCGACAAACGGGTCCCGTGCACACACGTGGTGAGCTCTGCCCTGGTGCCTCACGGGCAAAGTGGTGGTAAAAGGTTAAGGTGCCGAAGAGCTCCGCTAGTGGAATCCGGAGTCCGACTGCAATATCGCGCAGGACCAGCTCTGAAATAAACCCGTCTCGATCGTGGAAAGCATGGAGCAGCGGGAGTAATGGAGCAGGTTTATTGCGCCAACGGGTAATCACTTCTCGGTTGGTCGGAGGCGGCATTTAATTCTCCAATTCTGTAACGCAAAGAATGAGACTTTGATGTATTTTACCAAGACTTGAACTTCATGTCAACGCTTTTTTCATAGTAACTCATCTCCCTAAACACATTCTAGCAAGGTCTGAGCATCAGCGGGGACACACAGCGAATCAATAGCGAGGTTCAAAACCGGCCTCCAAGAGCTGATTGACAAACAATTCGACACTTTTATCTAAAATCTCCAGATTTGTTTCACCATGCTCTAATGCCACAGCACGTAATGTTGCTTTCACCTGTTTAAAAAACGCATGCTGTTCATCGGCTGACAACGAATTCAAATAGTCTACAATGTGAGGGATATGTAGCATTACAGCCGCAGAGTGTTCTGCCAGAAATTTCTCGTGTTCTGCTGGTAACCCTTCCTTTTCTAGTACTCCCTCTTGTACCTTTGATTCCGATTCTTCTTCAACTATATCAAATAACTCTTGAATCGCTCTAGTTGTCCGGTACCAGTTAGCAGCTTGCCACGCCGTAATTGTTATAACAAAAATGGAAAAAATAATGGTTACACGCCATCGTTTTGACATTTTCTATTTCCTTTGCTAAATTGCTATAAAAAAACTCAAGATGCCCGGACAGTTGGTTCCACTGTGTTCCTCCGAAAATCACTCTTTCGGATAGACCTTAAAAGTATATTCCACGCCAATTTCTCGTGTCTTTTCGCTTTCTGTGTGGTGCATCAGCTCATATTGGAATTTCAGAAAGCCCATCAGTGCTGCACGATTCATATGATCATTAAGATGAGGAACACAAAGGCACACAAAAGTGTTGTTATTATAGTGAGGAGCACAAAGGCACACAAAAGTGCTTTTATTATTCGTCTCAATTTTGAGGAGAGTTTTTTTTGATCGGAAAACATAAAATGCTCCTTTATTAGATTATGGAGGGGTGCTTTGAAAAACGTGAAAGACGGGTTATATTCTTAGCTGCCCTCAGTATGTACCTCATTGTGAAGTGGATGAGGTGTTTTTCGGCAGGTTTAGACAATAGTGGGAATCCCGGGAAACAGGTGGCCGGCTAACGCACTTGAACACGACGCTCTCTGTTATATTCCCAGACAGGTTCTTTCATTTTTCCAGCTCTGACATCCGCTCTGATTTTCCGAAGACGTTGGAGATATCTCCGGGTGCCTTCGCGCGGAAAAAGGTAGAGCGCAGCCTCAATGCCCGCTATCCGCTCATCTAATGTGAGAGGGATATGTTTCGCCATTTTCCGATTCATGTCCGTAAACAGATAAACTTCCGGGATGTCCCCAAACTGTTCAATCAGCTGGTTGTGTACAGCGTTCCATAAGGCATCAGGGTCCATCGTCTCAGGATTCGTTATGAGCGTGTCCTCATTTGCTGTTTTTTCCACATGTTCTTGATTCTGCCAGGGGTTAGTTTGTTCTCTGAGCTCGTTCGGGACAGGCTCTGTATCCTGTCGCCAATCGTAATTGTCCGGTGCACCTTGTTTTTTTTGCGCGATAGGTTTCCTTACTTCAAAAGAGCTCTCTTGGAGTTTCTCCGGGGTGAGTTTTGTTTCGGTTTGCTCATCAGCGGAAGAAGAGATAGTGATGTGCTGCTGCACTTTTGATGGATCCCGGAGAGGTTGTTTGGCCACGGGCGACAAATTGTTGGTAAAGTTATTTTTATTAACTTCGGAAAAGATAACCCATCCGATACATAATAACACAAGGACACCTATAAGGAGTAAAGGCACTATACGCATTTTAATCTCCTATTTTTCCTTCACGCTTGTGTGGAGGCCACCTCTACGGAGACCTCCACATAAGAAGTGTTGAAATGATTAACAGGAACAATTCCCACTTGTATAGGCAACTTCATTGCAATCTTTGTACTTTGTGGCTGGATGGTCATGGCAGGATCCTCCGCGGCGATGGGTGATTATAATACCCTCGGCGCGCCTCACAAACTTTAGCTGCTGCCAATTACAAAACCACTTTATCAAAATAGACAAACATTGTCAATAAAAAACAACACTGTTTTCACGTTAGCACCTCAATATTACACAAATGTGCATTCTTTGTCAATTAAAAAAAATCTCAATTATAGAATTTAGACAGAAATTAGCAGATTTAGGGAAATTTTTCAAAAAATGAATTGCTCATGTTTTCCGGAGTAGCAGATTCCCAACCTAGACATTCCAATCTCTCATGGTCTTAAGGCAGCCCAAAGAACTTTTCTAACGCCAGCTGGTTTTGGTTCGGAGACCGTCGGTAAGGTATTTATGAGCTAGTGAGGATTTCGCCAATGGCTTTTGGGGTTGCAGTGTGAGGAGAGTGCATTGTAGGTTTGACGCTTGAACTCATCTTAACTGTTATTTCTACTATAGTTTCGTATTTATGTTAACGGATTGTGGAAGAATTTCGAGTATATTTAGGTCCCGTCAAGAATCTGATCATAGACAAAATCCAACCATTCGTTCTGTGGTGATATAATATTGGGTTTCGGTGAAAGCGGGGTCCAATACGGATTGAAAATATGTCCCCTATCGCTCACTAATTCCCATGCGTTCTTTGTCTTGTCCTGTGTGGTTAAATGGAAAAAATGTCTTTTCTTCCGTGTACTCACTTTTTCATTCGGTACCCATCCGGTGATGTTATAGCAAATACATGTAGGGTTAGGATGCTTGTCGTATTGGATATATGAGAGATAGGTGAAGTCGTCTTGTGTAGCATGGTAATCAACGGTCAGTCCTCTGTTCAGCTTCTTTGCGTAGGGTATTGCGTTTAAATTGGGCTCGATGTAAACTTGGGTTGTCTCTGCTATTATTCTTTCAGCGCTTTCCAATTCATTCTCAATACAACCGAGATATCCTTCAATGTCTATAAAACGTAGACCTGTTTCTTCGTATACTTCTCGCCTCACAGCAGTTTCAACGTCTTCACAGTCCTCAACTGTCCCAGCGGGGATTTGGATGCCCGCAGTCGGATGCTTAAAGACAAGTAATTCCCTGACTCCACTGTCTTCACGTATTATAAACGCTGTAACTTTTTGGACAACATTATTCATATATATTTTTCTCTGAATTTTTATAGCAAAACTTTATTGGTCGAAAGCGTTTGCGATCTGTTTTTGATGAGCTGGACATGCCCACATACGTAAGTTGATTTACAAAATCATCTGAGGCAATTTTGCTGTAGAATCTCTCATTACCTTCATAATCTACCCAATAATAGATGATCTCCGGTTATCTTCAGGAGAACTGCGTAGAAGTTTCAAGAACACTTAGGAACTGTTTCATCTTAATTCTCGGAATAGGAGTAACTGAACGGAATCGTGTTGGGCTGGGCTCGAAGGATTTCTCTTTTCCCAAACGTAGGTATCAATGCAACGTGCGACGTACTCAGCTTGTTTTACAGGAACAGCGTTTCCAATCATTTGCTCTAAATCAGTTTTCGAGCCAGTAAAACGAAAGTTTTTTGGAAACGTTTGGAGATAACTTCGTTCTAAAGTTGTAAGCGGCCGTACCCCTGCTGCAATCGGGGCGGTGTCCTTTGGATGCACTTTGTAAGTCTTCGGGATTGGACGGTTAACCCCTCTCACCGTTGGACTCGGTTCATCAATACTAAAAACAGCGCGGCGACTATAGTTACGGGGGTGTCGATAATAGTGCGTGATGCCAAGGCTATCTCCGAAGTAATCGCGGACTGTTATCGGGTCGTTGATCAGGTTGTTATCCAAGTAGCTTGCAAGGGATCTGCTATCTACAGAGATAGATAATCCTAACTCACCGATAAGAAAAAGTCGTTTCCGTTTTTGGGGAACACCACATTGATTTGCTTCCAAAATCCGCTGGGTTAGCGAATAGCCCGCCTCTATGAAAATCTCACTTGCCTGCCTATATCGCTGGCTTTTCACAGCCCTATCCACATTTTCCATCACAAACCATTGAGGTTTTGTATGCGCGACAATCTGCGCAAAATTTACAGTCAGATCCGCCCTTCCTAAGCTCTCATCCCGTTTACCTGCTTGCGAAAAATCCTGACATGGAGGACCTCCAATAATCATGTCAAACTGATGTCCGTTTAATATCGTTAGACTTTCCCGCCAATTGCTGAGATCAAGTCTGTGTATATCATGCGCAAAATTGGTACGATAAACCTGAACTGCTGGTTCCCAATCATCAAAAGCGGCAACCGCTTCAAAACCAGCGTTTTGAAATCCGAGTGTCATGCCGCCACATCCGGCAAAGAGATCAACAAATTTCAGAGACATTTATACTCCTATTTTCTATCTGAAAAGATCTGGAGAATTGGCAAGAATAGCATCAAATCGCCTCTCTGGACTCAGGAACTTCTCGCCTTCTCCCAAGATAATATTTTTGATTTCAGTTTTCTTGATTCTTGGATGTAGAAGTTCATTGCAGAACATATAAGAGTGAGTTTTCCTTCCACTCAAAGCAAAGGCTTTGTCTGTTTGTCTGGCAAACCCGACACTAACAGTCTGTGGGTCAATTCTCCCATCCACGGCAAAGTCCGAAAGCATTTTCACAATCCACAAAACCGCCCGCTTTGCCCTTGAGAATTCATTAGAACGCCCCTGTTCAACCGAATCCAGAAGCAACTTTGCAAAAGCGAACGTACTCCAGATGAAAACATCTAAGCAGTTTTCATGAAGTTGAGAGGATTTTCCAATAGTTTTCCAAATAGGTTGTATAACCAGTGGAATTTGATTGTCCATTTTCGTAAGTAATAAAGATTGGATAATATGGATAATATGAGGCATTTTTTTTAATATGCTGTCTTCTGATTTCCAATCAAAGTCGCTTCGAAAAATAGGTTGTAGAATCTCTGAAAGTTCGTTCTGATGCTCGGCGTATTCAGTCACAATCTCAAGTGTAAAATGAATAATGGTGTTCGGGCGCACTACAAGTTCACAGCCGTACTGCTCTTCAGAAAGGTTGCAAGTTGAATTATCAGGTAAGGCTGTCAACTTAATCTCCAACGCACGTAACCAAGGATTTTCAGAATTAGAATTATCCATCACTACTAAGTCAATGCGTGGTAAGGTCCCTTTGACAAATTGCTGCTTCTGTCCATAAGTATACTCAAAAGCAAAGTAAACGTTTTCAGCATCATACGCCCCACCAAAGATTGAATTGACACTAATCTTCTTAGCAACAACATCTGAATTTTTATCTAAAACCAAGTAAACAGGGGCAATATTTTGGCTTTGCATGTAACATAATAGTGAGATAGGGAAACAGTTATTAAAGCTATTTTTTCCCCATGCTTTTGCCTGCCTAAAGTCCTTATTTGTATTAGATTGGTTTAGCCCAAACAAAGTGGGGGTATTAATTGATGCAGACTTCATTGAGTTGACCATTATTCTCGGTAGAAAATCAATAAAAGCGACTTACTCGGTTATTCCGTGATTGTAGATATCTATTGTGAAAGTACTAATGTCCTTCACCAGACTTTAGCCAGGTGGAACTGATCTGCCGCACATTCATAGAAAAACTCTTCACCTCTTCACTGATTGAAAGAAATAAAATACTATTATAGATGCAGGCAACGGCGTACTGCCGCGAGGACATTGGGTGGAAAGAGATAGATCTTCGCCTGCATCCCAGAACGACGGAGAACTTACCGCGGCTATTTGGAAGAAAATTAGTGTGGTAAGAAACTACTTGGGCACAGCTGCTGTCTATAATCATGAATCGACTGTGCAGTATAAATACCTGCTGCATATTGGGCGGTAGTGTTCGGCTCTGCCCTTCTATTCATAGATATTCTTCATCTGCCAAGCGTCTAGCGATTTGAGCTCACAAGCTTGTCCTTGTGAACGCAACGACACTCCCACGCTATCTTCTCTTTCCGGATAAACGCGCACGGCAACGCACTGCTTTCCATTAGCAAAAACTTCCACGACGCTCTTGTCAACAAAAACCCGCAATTTGAGGGTTTCGCCTTGGGCGATAGAGACCGGTCCAGTCTCAGGGGCACGCGAAAGTACATCCGGTGCAATCGACGAATATGACGAATCAACTGTCAGGAGGCTATCGCGAACACGATTGGCTCTATCCGGGTTGCGCAGCCCCCGTTCTCTGAAGAAAGCGATGCGAGTGAACTCCTCTTTCTGTGGTGAACGGAGAACGTTCAGTTCAACCATAGGAGCCGACTTTGGATCGATGTCGAGTTCGAGTTCTATCGCGTTTCCGGATACACCGTCCAGTAGAACTTCCTCGTTTGCGGGTAAAACCATCGAATTGACACGCTGATGCGCATACCGCAATGACTCAATGTCCCCGGCGGGTTCAACTCCGACTTCATCTTTGGAGAGCAGCGTCAGGCGGCGCGGCAGCGTCATAATTTGGTTCCAGCCTTTGGTAGGTTTCGCTGGATTCATATTATAGATAGCGATAAGTCCGCCTTTGCCATCGGGTGTTGCTGAAGGTGCGTGGACACCAGCAGGAGATGCCGCCCCAAAATTGTTCTTCGCTCCTGTGGTCACCACGAACTTATCGCGTTCAGTGTCATAATCACCCAGCAGGTACTGCCCCCCGCTCATGTGGCTGAAGAAGAGAAGCATGTGGCGATCACCGATGGGCCAGAAATAGGGACAGGCACCATCATCGCCAACTAACGTGAACTGATCATCTTCAACGAACGGATGTAGATAAACCCAATTCGCGAGATCGGCTGAGCGGAGCAAGAAGTTAGCGCGGATACGTTTGCCGCCGGGTCCGTGGGGGAGCGTGCCTCCGGAAAGCGAGTAGTACATACCGTCTTTCTTCCAAATACACGGATCAAAAACACGATAAACCGGTGTTGTGCCATCCGCATGTTTCGCCGGAATGACCGCTTTGCCGGAGACCTTCTCCCAATTGAGAAGAAGTGGGTCGCTAGACACGGCTACCATGTTCCCGACGACTGTTCCATGGTACATCGCAATCACACGATCTTCTTCTACAAGTGTTGCCCCGGAGAAGCAGCATCTTTCAGGGTTCGGATAGATCGCATAAGGGAGGTCTCGCCAATGTATGAGGTCATCGCTGATCGCGTGCCCCCAATGCTGTCGTGTATCTTCGGGCGGATATGCCTGATAAAAAAGATGCCAGCGTCCCTGCCAGAAACAGAGACCGTTCGGGTCGTTGAGCATCGCTTCAGGATTAATATAGTGATAGATAGGACGATGCGGATCGCCTTCGTATGCCTGTCGCGAAGCAATAAGCCTCTGCATCAGTGGATTCGTTTCCAACTGTGCTAATTGTTCTTCCAATGTCTCCGCGAATGTGTAATGTGGTACAAGCGAAGTGTAGTCTTCGTTAGCCATCATAGCTCCTCTGTCATGCGGTTTCTATGAAATTCTGTGGTTTTTAGGATAGCACAATGCGGATCGCGTGTCCATACAATTCTGATGGTGCAACATCTGGTTAACAGTTAGCGATGAGGACAGGTTTTTAAGAAATTTACAATAATTTCTAATGAAAAACAAAAATTCGCAAATTAGGTGTTAACTTTTACAGTTTTATGTCTATACTATATAATATGTTAATATCAAATGGAAGTCTGCCGCACTCAGCAAGCGCCTCCGCTTCGTCGTTAACCCTAACCCGTTACGATGCTTTGCTTGTCGAACACATTCAGTCCGAGCGATTGATTTTGTGTCGAGTGCAAGAAACATTTGACATTATGCATTATTTGCTATAAAATAGCGTGAGTTTGAAAAAAGGTTAGAGGCCCAAATAAAGGGATCAGTAACTCCGTTGTGTGCAAGAAGATCAAAAGGTTAGTCTTGCTTATACTCATGGTTTTTGTTCATGGAAAGATGAGCCATATATTTATCAAGCTCTCGTTAATATGTATTATAGCTCTCGTTAATATGTATTATAATAATGATCAAATATCAAGCCTTGAAACTGCATGTTGATCACCTTGGCAAACTTCGTTTTATCTAGATAACCTAGATGAAGAAGATTCTGTTAATCCGAAGGTCGAGTATCAATATATTAGCTGAAACGATGACGCATCCGGAGTCATTTCAGCATGGTCCGGTTGAACAGACCACGTCTTACAACTACATCTATGTGACAAGTCAGTATTATTCATCTAATTGATGTTGGTGCGGGGCGCTGCGTCAAACACCAATATCATTTGTATGTACGGGAAATTAGGAGGAAACCCATGAAGAAAGTTGTTTTTACGATCCTCGCTGCGGCTTTGTTCGTCTTGGCTTGGACGTTCTACATCAAGTATGATACACACCGCTTTCTGGCGAACCTCTCGGAGGTTCCACCTCATCAGGAATCGGTTGCTATCAGCGATGCCACTCTAATCGCTGAAGCCCCCAAACCGACACGGAAAGCGGCGAATGCTTCACCCGTTTCGCCACGTGTCGTGCAAACGCCTGCCTCGACCGATGATCTCAAGGAGATGTCCGCTGGCGCTGCACCTGTTTTGCCACTGAGAGTTTCCAAATCGACAGGCATCGATGAAACCTCTCGTAGCAAGGATGTTGAGAAGGAAGCTGCGGTGAGCAGCGTGGATTCGGGTATGCCCCCGGGTTTTAAGAAACTTTGTGAGAGCTGCTCTGCCTCACGTCAAAATTGGCGCTCGCTTTCAAAGGATCAGCTCCATGAGTACAGACGTCAGGACCTGATAAAACGTTTTGGGGATATTCCAGAAGTCCACATCTTTATGGATACCGGCAAGCGCATGCAGGAAGGATCTGTCTCTCCGGAGACAGCGCTTGAGTTTGCAGAAGCGGTTGCAACGTTGTTCCCGAATCCCGCCAATGAGATACCCGTTAAAGAACTTCGGGAGCTCCTGGCAAAACAGCGAAGAACGTCAGCAGATCCGAAAGAACATTAGAAGAGGCACAGACTAACAGTCTATGCTACGAAAGAACGAATAAATCTTTTTCAAACTTCAGTTTCTCTTATTTCCCATTTTTCCATCAACCTTATAGGAAAGGTGATCTTATGTTACGGAATATTTTCTTAAATAGAATATACATTGCGGGTGTCGTTTTCTTTGGTGTACTTGTTGGGAGTAGTCTTCTTTATAGTTGGCATATCAAACGCGATGTCGGAGAGATCAAAGCAATCCGACTTCTGCGACAAATTGAAAACAGCAAGCAGGAAGGACCGTCAACAGAGACTTCCCAACTCACCGAACAAACAGGGGTTTTAGAAAACAGTGAGGTATCTGTAGAACAGCGAAATACCCCTCAATCTCCGAACGCGTTACCAGATAACGTCTCCAAACCCAACGCTGCGCCTGCAGTAGAAATTTTAGCAGAAACATCTGTGGAAATCGAGGCTGAGGCAGAAACCGCAGAGAAAGCACTCTCCATTGAAGAATTAGGGCGACAAAAACTCTTACAGCAACGGGCATCTATCCACGAACAGCTCAAAACACTTTTACCTGGCGGACGTACCGTTCACAGTTCTGATGACCGCCAAACTGTCCTTCAGGGACTCGCCCTGATAAAACAGTTAGCTCAGATTGATGAGGCACTCAATGGATACACCGATCACAATCGCCTCCGAGCAATTGACCGGGCGATAACTAACACGAAACGTTTAAACGCAAAGGGTCAACTACCTGTTAGTGCCGCTGAAAAGATAGCTGATTCTTTTCAAAAAGAAGGTAAATTTGAAGCAGCCAATAGAATGCGTTTAGTAATACAAAACGCACGGGAAAATGGAGACGCTGTTATAAAACCTGAGCATCTGACGGTTTTTCAGTAAAACAGTAACTCTATTGATGAGGTCAAAATGAAAATGACAAAGTTGTTATACAGCATCGGTATCATTGTTGTTTTTGGTATTGTTATTGGTTTTGTCAGCTCTACGTTTCCGACACTTACACCGACACAACAAGGAATTACAGAGTGGAATACACCTTCTGAGCCGAAGACCACTCCTCAAGGAACAGATAGAATTGCAACTGTCCAGAAACTAGAAGGTTGCGGCTGTTGTGCAGAACGTCGCGCTCGTTTAAAAAAACATCGTCGACTCGCGCGGACTCGCAAACTCACTGAAGAAAAAGTTATCAAGACTGTATCACGCTAATTTGAATAGCATTCTTTTGAGCGTTTCTGAGTTTCAAGCGTTACGCTCAAGTCTCTAACACACTGTTACTTTCATAATATGATAAAATCTCAAGAAAGGAGAATTTTCTTATGTTCAACCACAACACTTTCGTCGTCATTTTGACGATCCTTGCACTCTGCGTTGTAGTTTTCGTCCCAACTTCCACGAGCCACATTAAGATAACTGGGAGCACATGCTTTTGCCTTCCTCCTGGAGCATCACTTACATACGATGAGGGATGTTGGACGCTTTCTGATTGTGAAATCTTCTACTGTATTACTATCTCAACCTGTCATACACATTCTTCATCCTAAAGATCATCCAAGTTTCTAAATTTGCCTAACAAGTAGGGAAACTTGCAAAAAACGCTGTGCCTTTTGAAGGCGCAGCGTCGCTGCACTTATCATTTATGAAAACCCCTATACTTCTATTGATTTTCTGCTTCTTTTTAATTCTTGCTGCAATGCCACGTATTCTCGCTTTAGACAAACATTGGTCTAGTGATGAAACGCTTTGGTTAAATAGAAGCAAGACCTTCATGTTTGCTATCAAGCAAGGTGAGTTTTCGGAAACTATCATAGCATATCATCCGGGTGTGATAACTATGTGGGCCGCCGGGCTTCGTGTCTTTTTTACAGATCTGGATATCGATGTCAAAAACCTGGCGGTAGCCCGATGGATCCTTGGTATAATTGTTTCAATAGGAATTACCGTTTCCTTCCTTTTATTACACAGACTCTTTGGGGTATGGATATCTCTTGTAGGTGTAATCGGTTTAGCGTTTTCTCCAATGTTTATAGCACAGACACGCCGTGTTCACACCGACGCACTTGCCGCCACTTTCATCCTACTGACAGTGCTGCTGTTCTTATGTTATTGCCAAAAACGGCAACACCACCGCTATCTTACCTTCTCAGGTATTACTTTTGGCCTTGCACTCCTGAGCAAAAGTTACTCTCTTATATTACTGCCGTGGATACCGTTTTGTCTTTTCCTCTTTCGGAACTCCAGTGAAAATACAGCATGGTTGAAACGAAGCACTACTACAACTCTTTACTTTTTGAATTGCAGCTTGCTAACTGTGATTATCGGGTGGCCGGTTTTCTGGACACTCCCCTTTGGTATCCTTGGCGGATGCTTGTTGGGAACAACATTTGTATTAATCGGAGAACTAAAAAAGAAAACGCCTTCCTTGAGTAGCTTGGTCTTTTGGACATCAATCCTAGTGCTAGGAGCCACTTGTATACGTACACTCCAAATCATCCCGGTTGTCCTAGAAAAGGTTAACTGGGCCATCACAACACCTCATAATGTTGCTCATTTGTTTTTAGGAAAAGTAATTAACGATCCCGGATGGCTTTTCTACCTGTTTGCTCTTACCATTAAAAGCACCCCATTAATGCTGCCTTTAGCAATTTGCGGGGTGCTCTTATCGTGGAAACGCCGAAAATGTTGTAAAGCGGGGTTCCACCAATTCCAGGTAGTAATCGCTCTGGGTACCGCGGTTACTCTATTCATTGTGTGCCTATCAGCAACAAGCAAAAAGTTCCCTCGGTATCTTCTACCTGTCTTTGTCATGCTAGAAGTGATCGCAGCAGTTGGGTTTGTGGAGCTTTTCCTATGGAGCTACTCATGGCTGAACATACGTTCCCGACAACTTGCAAGGGATCTGAAAAAGGCGTTCATCGTTATAACATGTCTCGGAGGCCTCCTCATTGAAGTCATCCCCGTTCTGGCACTGCATCCCTATTATGGCACCTATTACAATCCATGCTGGAAGGTGACAGACATCACAAAAATTATCACTGTTGGAGATGCATCGGGACTAGATATGGCGGCGAAATATCTGAATGAAAAAGACAACCCGACACAGATGAACATACAAGCTTCGTTCATTGCCGCTGAATTCTTGAGATATTATTTTCTCGGGAACATACACTTTTCAAAACCGATTTCAGACACACATATTCAGTATGAAGTTGTCTATATCCGCGATTCGCAAATTGGGTGGCCCCCAAAACAAGGCATCTATAATGGTCAATTAGAACACGTTATTAACCTTAATGGAATTGAACTTGTCTGGATTTATCGACTCGAAAAACCTGATTAACACACTTCAAGTTTTTTGACAAATCTCGTTATTTCTTCTCCATTCACTGGCGTTGATCAGATATGCACATGCAAGGCATGTTCCGGAGCACAGCCTAAAATCTACACGGGCATGTGCCAGTCTCAGAAAGGAAATACAATGCACTTGATAAAGACTATGCTCTGTCTCGCGTTACTCATCACTAGCACCTCTTTCAGCGAAACGCAACAAGTTTCTCCGCCATTCTATACGCGTGCTCACCTAGTCAGCACGACACTTTGGGCAGAGCACATAGAGGTATTTAAGAAACATCTCCTTAATGACCCAGAAACTGCACACACCGAACTTCAGAACGTCGCAAAAAAATTGTTCAACCGACATATCCTAGCTGAAGAATGGGTCCCCCTCTATTTCCGAATCAGTCTAAACGGAACTGAATATATTTCGGATGTTCGGCGTCTGTCTGAATTGGAAATAAGGATGTTAACTGCTATTGACGCTCAAAAGTACTTTGAACACATCCGCCAACATCAAGCCGTACTTACAGATTCAGTGGATGCCTCCAAAAACGAAAATCACCTGCCAGATACTGCCCAAGAGATGAAAAAGAAAAAGAATTTGCGCGCCGAGAAAATCAGTGAATACGCCGCATCTTATCAGAAACTTCTCCCCGAGCGGCCGGAAGCAGCGCACGCTGAACTTGTAAAATACGCCGATGTCACGTTCGGCGAACATGCCCTCAGGGAAAAATGGATAGCACTCTATTTCAGATTATCGCGCGAGAAGGAAGCAACCGTCTTTGAGTTCATTCAGATTCTTGCATTGGCACAAAACATGCTAAAAGACAACCTCCCGAAAATCGCAGCGGAGGCGATTCTACTGCTTGATTCGACACTGAGAGCAATACCCGAACAGCACCGCGAAAATGCGCAGAAACTCCCGTTCAAGTTTTCTCTAGGGGCCCTCAAATAGTACTAATGACAGACATTGCTCCACGAAAGGCTTATCTGTTTTTAACTATGAAGAGGATCAAGGGATTAGGGACATACTTCAATACCGGCTTTTTCGGCAGAATATGCCGTTACTCTACTCAATTTGCATACGCTCTATTTTTAAGGTTTGGACGTTTAGCCAAAATAGTGTATAATCTATGACAATCTTAAGGTTTAAAAACCTTTTTTCAAAAATGGAGGATACATTCATGAAACTGAGATGTGAATTGAAAGGGATAACATGCCCGCGATATGAGCATCACGGAATATTTCACCCAGATGATCTGACAGTGAGAAAATTGTTGCCAGATCTGAACAGATGTGCGGATTGCATGGCAAATGCTTATCCAAAACGCCTTGATGTCCGCGACGACTTGCTGCAAGTCGCCTGTCTTGTGTTGCTCGAAAAAGGGCCCCATTTCAATCCGGAACACGCCAGCGGTGCAAACTTCGGAACATTCATCCGACCACGAATCTGTGGAGCTTTGATGGATGCCAAAAGTAAAGAAGTCAGACACGGCGCGCGGGAGCTACCGTATAGCAGTAAGGTAGGAGACGACCCTGAAGCCGGCCAAACCGCTTCTCAATTGTGGGAACCACTAGATCCACACGCTGAGTTCGAAGATGAACTCATCGATAATTTGACGTTTGTATCCGCGCTGCCAGTTCTCTTAAAAACGCTGACACCACGCCAACGAGAAGTTTATACCTTCCTCTGCGAAAATCAAAAAAATTGTGAAATCGCTAATAAACTAGGTATCTCTGAAGCCCGCGTCAGCCTACTCGTCAAAGAGACAAGACGAAAAATTGTAACCACGGCACACAAGCTCGGTTTAGTCCAATAATCTAAAATTTTTAGGAATATGACTTTGCGAAATACTAATCTTCAATATTGAGGCGATTGTGGTTAGCCTTGCAACCGGATATGAAAACACAATCGTCTCTCTGCTCTTTAATCAAATCTCGCCCTTTTTCAGAATAGCTGCCCCCATAGCTAACTCCCAGAATTTTGCTAACTCATCAATGATCAGAAACCAATAACCGATTCAAATTGACCTAACTCATAAAGTTTGCTATAATGCACAGGCGCGAGGTCATTTGTGGTGAATTACCCAAATCTGACAAAATCTTAAAACCAAACAGCTCTGTGTATAGGTGTTCTCTTATGGCAAAACGTTGATTAGGACATCCGATCGTCCTACTATAAGGAGATACTATGGCAAACACCCCGAACATCCTTCTCATTCTTGCTGATGACCACGGTTACGGTGATATTTCAGCACACAACGGGCCGTCAATCCAGACCCCAAACATTGACCGAATTGCTGCAGGCGGAACACGGTTTACCCAATTTTACGCGAACTCCTCTGTCTGTTCTCCGAGTAGAGCTGCCCTCATGACTGGGTGCTATCCTGATCGCGTTGGTGTACCGGGGGTGATCCGTACCCATGCTGAAAACAGTTGGGGCTATTTTCGACAGGATGCGATTACACTCCCCTCAGCATTGAAGCAAAAGGCCTATCGTACGGCACTCATCGGCAAGTGGCATCTCGGACTTGAACCAGAGAACCACCCTTGCAAACGAGGTTTCGACCATTTCCGTGGCTTTCTCGGTGATATGATGGACGACTATTACACACATCTTCGGCACGATATAAACTACATGCGACACGGATTTGAAACGGTTGATCCAAGAGGTCACGCCACAGACATTTTCACAGAATGGAGCATGGAGTTCATTCGATCACAAGCCCAGTCTGCCGATCCTTTTTTCCTCTATCTCGCCTATAATGCCCCACACACACCGATACAGCCGCCAGACGATTGGGTGAGACGGGTTCGTGAACGCGAACCGGACATTTCGCCGCAACGTGCTAAATACATTGCCCTTGTTGAACACATGGATGCCGGCATAGGACAGTTGCTTGATACACTTATTGAAACCGACCAGTTCGCTAATACACTTGTTATCTATACCTCTGACAACGGCGGGGATATGAGGGTCGGGGCACACAACGGTCCATTGCGCGGGCAGAAGGGTGATATGTACGAGGGCGGGATCCAAGTTCCAACTTGTGCAATGTGGCCAGGACATATTCCTGAAGGGCATATCACCGATCAAGTCTCCGTACTCATGGACATCTTCCCCACGGTATGTGAGGTAGTAGGGATACCACTCACATATCAAATTGATGGACGTTCAATCTGGCAAACACTTCAAGGGGAACAGCAGGATTTGTCAGAGCGTGCCCTTTACTGGTTGCGAAGGGAGGGCGGAGGACAGTTTCTCGGTCAAGCCCAACATGCTGTCCGACAGGGTGACATCAAGTTGCTCCATAATAGACCTTTCGAACAGTTGGAACTCTACGATTTATCTAGTGATCCCCTGGAAACGACAAACCTTGTCGAAACACGAGAACAACTCTTCCGGGAAATGAGCCGTCTGTTTCAATCAGAAACGCAGAAAGCAGGGAATGTCCCGTGGCAGCGGGCGTAAAATTCTACAATATCTCGAAGAAATGGACTCAATATTCTTTA
The DNA here is from genome assembly GCA_964291315.2 of Candidatus Poribacteria bacterium. Taxonomy (GTDB): domain Bacteria; phylum Poribacteria; class WGA-4E; order WGA-4E; family WGA-3G; genus WGA-3G. Next base: position 207,678 of record OZ219752.1, read on the forward strand.
CAAGCCATGATACACGTGTCCGTTAACAGAGGTTCGAGAGGTCCGAACTTTCCGCTGTAACCTGCCAGATGCCTCATGCACAACAATGTCTCTCCAACTGAGGCCTCCATTTTCAAAAATGTCCTTATTGTTGCGCCGCTCAGCTTAATGGGACGAGCTGGCACATTTTTCATCTATGTTGTTCTGGCTAACTGGTTTGGCGATACAGCAGAGATGGATTTCATCTATTACTATTGGAGTATTGCTGTATTCCTGATTGAGTTGCTCAGTGCAGCTTCTGCGTATTCTGTCCTTGTTCCATTATTAGCTGGAGCCCGCGCAAAAGGTGAGGCTGAAGCGCAACGTTGCGTACAATCCATATTTTCTCGCTATATCACTGTAATGCCCGGACTCTGTTGCGTTTTGGTCGGCATTTCATGGACGGTGTCTCAACTCTTTTTTCCGAAAGTTGGACTCACACTTTTCAGCACTGTTGGTATCGTTTGCGGTTTTCTTATCTTTGCGATAGTTTCTGCGGTCCGCTGGATGCTCAAGGCTGTTTTAGATACCTACCAAACCTTTCAACCTCCGGTTATTGCCCAGGGACTCCGGGCTGTTTTTGTGATTGGTGTTATCTATCTGCTCAAGTCTTCTTTGACATGGCTTAGCATACCGATCGCGCTGATCCTTGGTGAGATCTTCCAAATCCTTATTTTGTTCCCCCGGTGCTGCGCTGTTTTAAATCTACGTGCCCAGGACCTAAACATCGATTGGCAAGAGACACAATATACCCAATCGTTCTTACGCCAGTGTCTACTTATGATGGGTGCAGCGATCGCAGACGGGTTAAACCCTGTCGTTGACAGGGGAATGGGAAGCACATTAGGGGCGCGCTCGGTATCGCAACTCGATTACGCTCTCCGGTTGTGTGCAATTCCTGAAACGCTCACTGGTGTCACCTTACCGATTTTGCTGTCGCACTGGGCGAAAATTTCGGCATCGGAATCTCACTCGGAAGATGCGCAGCTGCGGGATTCAAATCGCCCCGTATCTGAGGTAAAGCAGAGCGTCTGGCGCGGTGTTCTGGCCTTGTTAGTGTTGATGGCCCCATTTCTTGTGCTGTTTTATCTGTTTCGATTAAATATTGTTGCTTTGTTGTATGGGCGCGGAAAATTATCGGAGACCGGACAGGCGCATATCGCCTCATTACTCGGTATCTATCTCATCGGGATGCTCCCGCGTTTAATCAGTAGATTGCTAATCCGAGCGCAGCTGTCATGTCAAGCACACCGAACGGTTCTCACCGCAACACTTATCAGGCTTATCTTGAACCCGTTTCTCAATTGGGTTTTCATGCAATATTGGGGATTAGAGGGCATTGCTTGGTCAACTGCTTTGTTGTCTTACCCAATTCTTGTGTACATTGCAATTACATTTTGGTGCAAGAGATAAACAAGCGAGCGGGATAAATCTTGTTTTTGACTAGAATTACACCTCGACGAAACGCTCAGGATAGTTTGAGGTGATGCCTTGTATCCCAAAAGCCTCCATTTCACGCATACGGATGACCTCATCGACTGTCCAACACCACAAGGCGATCCCGCGGCGGCGGACTTCATAAGCGAACTCTGCCGTGATTAGGTGATGATTGACGTTCAAAAAACTGCTGCCGAGTTCAGCTAACTGTTGACACAGCTGCTCAGGAAGGGCATGATTGTTATGACTTCCGATGAGCCAACCCGTTGGAATACTTGGCTCTAATGCGCGGACAGCCTGTAAAACGGCAGTGTGAAAGGAGATAATAACGGTTAGGTTTAAAGATTGGGTCTCATGTATCTTTGCTACCACTGCTTCGGCTATCAGAGGATCCTTGATCTCCAAAACGGCCAGGGTTTCTTCGGCAATACATGCCAATGCCTCCGCGAGTGTCGGGACTGGTTCGCCGGCAAATTCGGGAGCAAACCAGCTGCCAGCATCCGCTTGTTTGATTGTTTCTAAGGGGGTTTGGTTAATGGCCCCGCCGTGGTCAGTTGTTCGATCCAGAGACGAGTCGTGTATGACCACAATTTCCCCATCGGCGCTCCCGTGGAGGTCGAGCTCAACGGCATCCACGCCAATTTCAATTGCTTTCTTGAAGGCTGCGAGCGTATTTTCTGGGGCGCTGCCTGATGCCCCGCGATGTGCGATCCGGATCCATGAACCCACGATGCTTGCCTCCCGGAGTGTTCTGCTACTGGGTGCCGCCTTGCTTAATTTTCTTTAAAAGGGTCGTTCGACTCATGCCGAGCAAGGTGGCAGTCTTGCTATGATTGCCTGAGAACTCCGCTAATACCAATTCGATGAGTGCTTTATCCAATGTAGCGACGACTTCCTCATAAAGCCCGGATTTTTCTGCAGCGATGGCCTCTTTCGCGACATCGTGCAAAACAGATTTAAAAGAGGCGACGAGTTGGGTTGGTTCCGTAGGATCTACAAGGGGGCGTGTACGAATTTCTGTGGGCAGATCGTCTGGCAGAATCACGTCTGATCGGCAAAGTGCTGCTGCACCCCTGAGACAATTCTCTAATTCCCGAACGTTCCCTGGCCAGGCGTAATCTTGTAGCAATTTCATTCCGTCTTCAGAGATACCGTGAATTGGTTTAGCAAGTTCCTCTTGGACCAGCTGCAGGAAGTGTGTAACGAGTAAAGGGATATCCTCACTGCGTTGCCGCAAGGGCGGGAGATAGAGTGCGACGCGTTTGAAACGGTAATAGAGATCTTCACGAAACCGCCCCTGCTTCACCATGTCACCGAGTTCTTGGTTGGTAGCGGCAATGACACGGACATCTACTTTGAGCGTGTGAGTCCCGCCTAATCGTTCGATTTCTTGTGTTTGCAGTGCGCGGAGGAGTTTGACTTGTAACGCTGGGGTCATATTTCCAACTTCATCAAGGAAAAGGGTTCCTCCATCAGCTAATTCAAATCGTCCGGGCTTACCTTCTATTTTCGCGCCGGTAAATGCCCCCTCTTCGTAACCAAACAGCTCACTTTCCAATAGTTCGTCGGGCAGTGCACCACAGTCAACCGGAATAAATGGTTGCGTGTTTCGTTCACTACCGGCGTGGATGGCGCGGGCGACAAGGTCTTTTCCTGTTCCTGTTTCTCCTTCAATCAGGACGGTTACCGTATTGCTCGCCATAACGCCAATAAGTTTGTAAATTTCGCGCATCTGGCTGCTTTTTCCAATGAGCCGGTGTTCAACGGGTACCGGAGGCGAGTCATCAGCAGCGGCTGCAGGCAAGGTACTACGGACAGATTGTGTACGGAAGGCCCGCTCCAATACACTTTTAACGATGTCCAAATCAATGGGTTTTGGAACGAAATCGAACGCTTGTAGGCGCATTGCTTCTATTGTTGTGGCTACGTCGTCATAGGCGGTGATAATAATTACAATTACCTGCGGGTGGCGGGCTTTAATTTCGCCTAATGCCTCTAAGCCACTCATTCCTGGTAGTCTCACATCAAGCAAGACGACCTCTGGCTTATCGGATTCGATGCGGATCAAACCTTCTTCAGCGCTGTTTGCAATGCTGGGGCGGTAGTCTTCGCCCTCCAGAAATTGCTCAAATGCCCAACATATTTTTTCATCGTCGTCGATGACCAACACATTTTTGACATTCCCACAGCTAGAGTGATGGGACCCTTTGTTCGTCATAGGGAATTCCACTTTTTGATATGTAGCGTGCTTACTTCTGTTTTTGACATCTCACAAAGGAGATTTTCCTCAGACTCTACAAGCGTTTAAATTCTCCATCTGCCCGATGCTTCAACACAGGTAGTATCCGCATTATTGGAATCTCTGTCAGCTATTATGGATACACTTACTACCTTAAACTAACGCCTCTTCGTTTGTGTAGGGTTGATGCTTACGAATCTTTTTAAAATTCAGGCATCTATTTTGTTGCTCCATCTATTAAAAGCGCTATATTTAACCTTTTCCTATTTTTCGTTTCCCGCCTTCTATAGATAATAAAAACTTTTTACCGTCCTCGCTCATTTTGGTATGACTGGGTGCTGCCTTTTCCTCTTGCAGTTTCTGTCTAAGAACGGGATAAGAATCAACAACGGGAACTTCCCTGAGAGAAGTCAGCTGGGGTGTACGTTTTTCCGCCTTCTCGATTATTCCGGCGAGTCGTTCGCTTTTTCTTTGCGTTATTGTACCGTCTCGTTCCTTGAAGTCTGGAAGTACACGTTTCGCGAATAGTTCTAAGGATTCACAAATATCTTCATGGCGGTTTGTCCCTGCTTGTTGAATAAAAACGACCTGATCTACCCCGGCCTCCTCCATCGTTTCAAGGTGTTCACGTATTTGATCCGGTGTGCCGATTCCTGCTCTGCTTTCAGGTGGATCCTGCGGTGTCTGTCTATAAAGCTGCGAAATGTTGGTTTCCCCGGGGATCTGTGAACCGTTGTGGTAGTAGTGAGCAAGGGCGAATCGAAAGAATCGTAAGCCGTCTAAGCCACGTGCGATCGCGGTTTTTTCATTTTCGTGACATGAAAAACCTGAGATCATGGCGATATTTGGGTTCACCCGCTGTGTCAATGGGTGGCACTCTTTTTCGAAGATGTCATAATATTCTTCAACCCAAAATTTAGCTTCGTTTGTATCAACGAAAGCGAAGGTTAAGGCGCCGAGTCCGTATCGAGCGGCCTGGCGCAAACTCTGACGACTCGAACATGCGACCCAAGGAGGTGGATGCGGATTTTGCAACGGCTTCGGAACCACGTTTCGCGGTGGCATCGAGAAATATTGACCGGCATACCCAGCATAAGGTGTTTGCGTCATCATCTTCGCTGTTTCGCGTGTGCATTCTATCCACATTTCGCGTTTGTGGTTTGGATCGATATTGAAGCCTCCAAGTTCCATATGTGAAGCAGACTCGCCGGTCCCCCACTCCACGCGCCCATTTGATACGAGGTCGAGCGTTGCGATCCGTTCGGCAACCCGTGCCGGATGGTTATAGCCTGGTGGCATCAGTACGATTCCATGTCCTAACCGAATCTGGCGGGTCCGTTGGCTGCAAGCGGCAAGGAACACCTCCGGGGCAGAGGAGTGTGAGTATTCCTCGAGAAAATGGTGCTCAACTTCCCAAATATAGTCGAATCCGAGTCTGTCAGCAAGTTCGACTTGTGCTAACGCATCTTGAAAAAGTTTATGCTCTGTCCCGTCGTGCCAGGGGCGGGGGGTCTGATGTTCATAAAACAGTCCAAATTTCATAAATTTCTATCGTCTTCTAACTTAGGTTCGTAGTGGGTTAAATCATCGCTTGTCGAAAGCAGAGGCTCATAATATATTGCGCGACTGCAAGGTTTCTAGTTTACGCCTCAAGCGTATCAAGTATTTGCATTTCTGAATCGGTCAACTGCCATGTGAAAACATCTAAATTCTCGCGTAAATGCGGCACTGAACCAGATTTCGGAATCGTGATAATGTCCTGCTGGACCAGCCATCTGAGAGCCACCTGTGCAGCTGTTTTTCCATGATTTTTGCCGATGTCGCGCAATGTTGCATCGCCAACGAGGTTCCCCACAGCCAGTGGACGGTGCGCCGTCATCACAATATCTTGAGCGTGGCAGTAATCTCGCAATTCCGAACGGTTCGTGTGAACATTATATTCGACCTGATTTGTGCAAATTGGGATTTTAGAAGCTTTGCACGCCTCCGCAACTTGATCAATGCTAAAATTACTGATACCGATGCTTTTTACCTTCCCTGCTTCATAGAGCTGGTGGAAAGCTTCAAAAGTTTCAGCAAACGGGGTTGAATCATTGGGATGGTGAATCAACAACAGGTCCACATAGTCCATCTGTAGATCGCTCAAACACTCTTCAAATTGGGAGAGGGCGTCAGCATACTTAAGATGCGTTCCCCAAATCTTGGTGGTAAGAAAGAGGTCATCACGGTTAATACGAACGTCGCGGAGTGCTTTTCCGATCTCACGTTGATTTTGGTACATCCACGCTGTGTCAATGTGAGTGTAGCCGAAGGCGATAGCTTCTTTGACAATGCGTTGGCATTCTCTGCCTCTTAATTGCCATGTCCCCAATCCCAATATCGGTATTTCATGACCTGATGCAAGTTTAACGTTGTTCATAATACTAACATAATATGCCATTGAGAGAAAAAAGTCAAGTGTGCAGAAAGAATGTCCTGATTTTTTTACTAGGCCTTGACATTTTCCATGAAATATCGTAGAATTCTCCTAGATATAGGGATATTTGCAATTTTCTGTGAGAAAAGTGAAAAAAAGTTGACAAACGCCTCATGTATAGTATATACTATATAGTAGCATCTTCGGGTCGAGTGGTGGAATCGGTAGACACAACGGACTTAAAATCCGTCGCCCTTAAACAGGTGTGAGGGTTCAAGTCCCTCCTCGACCATGATTTGCTTTGATAGTTCTTATCGCAGGGTAGAGCAGTCAGGTAGCTCGTCGGGCTCATAACCCGGAGGACGCGGGTTCAAATCCCGCCCCTGCAATTCTCCTTTCTCTCTTGCAATCTTCCTGAATTTCTTTGCGTGTTTCGGTAAGGTATCAAATGGTATCTAGAAAACACAGTTGGAAGTGCCTGTTTTTCAAACACACGCTTAGTTCTTATGAATGTCTCATCGAATTAACGATTGCATAAACTATCCTTCAACAATGGGTATCAACGCATCAACAGATTAACGGAAGCAATGCGTTCTTCAAATACACGCTCCCCAATGTGCGTGATCAGATAAAAACATTTGACTTTTTGTGTAATATATGTTACACTTAATAGTGTTTTTTACGGTGTAATTTTAAGACCTATCTGAAAAAGTGCCGGTGTAGCTCAGTGGTAGAGCACACGACTCATAATCGTGTTGTCCGGAGTTCAACTCTCCGCACCGGCATCGTTCTTTTAAGGCGCACCTCATGATAACCGCCTTTATCCAACAGATGCATCGCCTTATTTTGCAGCATGCAATGATCGAGAAGGGTGAGATTGTCCTTGTTGCTGTCTCAGGGGGTGCGGACTCACTTGCGCTTCTCTACGGTTTGCATGCCTTACGGTCGCAACTTGATTGTCTATTACACGTAGCACACTTAAATCATCGCCTTCGTTCGGACGCAGACATCGATGCGGATTTTGTACTACATCATGCATCGCTCTTGGATTTGCCGTGTACTGTTCGATGTTCGGAGGTGCCTTGTTTGGTAAAAGAGTGGAAACTTTCAACAGAGGCAGCGGGACGCAGGGCGCGATATCAATTTTATGAGGCTGTTTGCAGGGAAGTTGGTGCTACTAAGATAGCTTTGGGACATCATCGGGACGATATCGCAGAGACAGTTTTGATGAACCTCATTCGCGGGAGCGGTGCTACCGGTTTGAAAGGTATCGCTCCAATTAGAGACGTTAAGATCATTCGGCCCCTCGTAGGATTTACACGCGAACACATTGAAACATTTCTTACCGCTATAAGTGTGAAACCGCTGTACGACTCAACCAACACAGACAAACGCTACCTACGCAACCGTATCCGTCATGAATTGATACCGCTGCTTGAAACGTCCTACAATCCAAATATCAAAGCCGGATTAAGGCGTACTGCTGAGGTGCTAAGTGCTGAGTCGGAGTACCTTAAGATAGTCACACAGACCGCTTTTGAGACTTGTCGTATATCGGATACAGCTAAAACTAGCATGCCGGATAGCATCATCTTGGATAGGGCCAGATTTCGTGGGTACCACATGGCGTTACAGAGGCGCATGCTTCGGCAGAGCATCTTTGAGATGTTGGGTGACCTGAGCGATCTCTATTTCGTGCACGCTGAGGCAATGCTGAATCTTATCGAATCGGACACACCGCATGCTGTATTGGCGCTCCCGAACGGTTTAGAGTTCCGGAGGGTGTATCAGCAGCTCATTTTTGAGATACGTGCAACTTCAGGCTCCAAGCCGGCTATCGGGGCGGGAAGCTTCAGTTATCCGATCTGTGTTCCCGGCAACACCTTTGTCCCGGTTTTAAAAGCGGAACTCGCTGCGGAAGTAGGTGAGGTATCCTCTTATGAAACACTAGTGATACCTAATGGAAAATTCGAGGCGATATTTGATTATGAAAAATTGAGGAGTGTATTTGCAGATACATGTTCATTCACGGTGCGTAATAGACGACAAGGTGATCGGTTTCAACCGTACGGTATGCGCGGAACGAAAAAAATTAAGGATTTTTTGATAGATGTCAAGGTGCCTCGCCACGAACGCGATAGAATCCCGCTGTTGGTCTGTGGAGATACTATTCTCTGGCTGATAGGTTACACAAGCAGCGAGCTTTTCAAGCTTAAACCTAGTACGCGACAATATCTTTACTTGCGTTATGTCAGTGTCCAACCCCTTTCCTGAATCTGTTCTAATTTCTGAATCAAATCTTCAGAATCGTATTCTTGAGCTCGGTGCAGAGATAGCTATGGATTACGAAAACGAGGAGCTCGTTTTGCTCTGTGTACTTAGAGGAAGTGTATTGTTTTTTGCGGATCTCGCGCGTGCTATCTTTAGAGCACAGCTTGAGAATACAATTAGAGATGTCCCGATCCGGTTCGAATTTGTGCAACTTATGAGTTATCACAACGGCAGGAGGCCTTCAAGAGTGGAACTTGTTCGTGGTGGCAGCGATTACCTCAAACAGCGACACATCTTAATTGTAGAAGATATTGTTGACACTGGACACACCTTGAAGTTTCTTTCTGAACACTTGTGGTCTCTGGACCCGAAAACCCTTAAAGTTTGCACGCTTCTTGACAAACCTTCTCGCCGTCAAGTTTCTGTCGCTATTGATTACATCGGTTTTGAGGTTCCACATGCTTTCGTTGTTGGTTATGGACTTGATTACGCGCAGCGGTATAGGAATTTGCCTTATATTGCTGTCCTGCACCCAACTTAAATGCTTTTAATAATGTGGGTGTAAGGCTTTTGGGTTCTTAATACCGGATAAAGTCACTTTATCGGTTGACAACAAACGTAAAATTTTGATAGAATGTTATAGAAATTCACTTTAAAAAAAGGAGTTTATGATGCGTAAATTTATTTCTCTTTGCCTCTGTGGCGTTTTAATTATGGCATTTATCGTTTTCACACAAGCTCAAATGTCAGATAAAGCGCAACTGGGGCGAGAGCTTTTCCACGATCCAACCTTTAAAGGTACTATTGACCCATCAAAAGCAACGGGGCTTACTTGTGCAAACTGCCATGCGGATTTCGATGAGACGGCAAACCCGGATGGTATAATTCGTTCAGGACACAGCGTAGTTGGAGTTCCTCATCGTGGAGAAGCCAAAAACGGGATGATTAAAGCAGCGGATTTTGCGCGTGCAGCAGGGGGCGGAGGTTTCTGTTATGAGCACTTCTTGCAGAGAGTACCACACGCGAAAGTTAATCCTACCGCAATTCCAGCAGAACATGCCGAAGCGCTTATGGCTTACTTTCAAGTTATTTCCGGGGATAATAAAGGTCCCGAATTTGAGCTTGTGATGCTCGATAAAGATGCAGTAAAGAAAATAGGTGCGGAAATCGCTGCTATGGATGGCGATGCTAGCAACGGTTGGCAACTTTTCGGACGCGCCTGCGTCACTTGTCATCCAACGGTTAAAAAAGCTGGGATTGGGCCTCAATTGGTCCGGTCTAGGGCACCGCGTAATATTGACGCGACGATGGCGCGCTGGGCTGGAAAAATCCGCGGAGGTGGATCTCTCATGCCATTTTATGCCCCGGACATCCTCAGTGACCAAGACATCGCTGACATTATTACCTTCCTACGCGAAGAAATAGAAAGCATAGCAAAATAACCATAGTTCAGGCTGAGAGGCACCTCTCTCAGCCCACCCCTCTATTCTACAATAATGTGAGTTTGATGAATTATTTGGCTTATCTTTGGATAAAGAGGGACCTTACAGAACCTAACAGTCTATGCTATAAAAGAACCCTCCTAAATCTTTTTTCGAACTCACGTTACAATATCTTTGATTATCCGTAACCAACTCTTTTCATACTCGTTTGTTTTAGCAAGGCTTTTCAAACGGTAATAGGCTTAATTTCTGAGTCCATCTTGGTAAAGTGAATTTCACCCTTCAAGATGCATTGGACTTTCAGAAAAGAGACATCAGATCATAGAGCGACGAACAAAATCTCTGTTTTTCTCTATATGTTATGCCTATTTGCTTGATAAAGACAAGCAGTCCGTTAATTTTAGATAATATATAAACGCTTGTAGGCTTAACTATGAAGAGAGGATAGTGTTATGAGAACAACTGAATTTCTTAGAGGATCTTTCTACATTCTTCTAATGGGTTTGGTATTAAACTTAGCAAGCTGTGGCGGTAGTAACGTAAACAACCCCGTATCAGCTGTAGAGACAACCGAAGAGAAGGCCAAAACTAACGATGATGTCGTTGAGCTTGCAGAAAACAAAGACGCGTCAGAGCCAACACAGAGTACCGATCTCGACATAAAAATCACTGTCACAAAGAAAACAATGGAACCCGGCACAGAAGCGGAACTCACGGCTTCGGTGAAAGGCGTTAGAGGAACCAGTGTTTCGTTGAATTGGCTGAATATTACGAAACACGGCAAACTCTCTAACGCCAACGAAAATGTAGTCGTCTGGACTGCTCCTGATAGCCTAAATGGGTTAAATGTTCAAGTTGAAGTTATCCAACTCGTTGTAACCGTGATCAGCGAAGTAGTTTCAGTCGAATCCGATGGAATCGATACCGATACGCAAATTTTTTCAGAAACCAAAACTGTTTTACTAACAGTTAAAAATAAAATTGGGGAATAACAGTGCATTTCGTAAAGATTTGCTATCTCCAATCCTGTTGACCTTGAAAAAGAAGGTCTAATCTATTTTATCTGTTAATTCATCAAATAAAATGAAATGAAGAAAAATTTAGTTCGCTTTTTTATACCTATTTTGCTCATGACCACGTTCCCTGGGATAGAGTTAGGTGCTGATGTTCAGCAACACTTGATTCAAAAAGGCGATACCTTGTGGGACCTTTCTCGGAAATATAAAGTACCCCTCAAATCGATCGCCCAAGCCAATAGGATTAAGCTGTCCACACGGCTACAAATTGGGAAAAAGCTGCTGATTCCTGGAAAATTTACTCGGGACACTTGGCATTTTGTCAAAGCAGGCGATACCTTGTGGGATATCTCGCGCGATTATAACGTGGAACTAAAGGCCTTGCAGAGAGTCAACGGTATCTCTTCGCCCCGGCAACTGCAAATTGGTACAAGAATCCGGATTCCGAATGGTGAAGCGGGTTCGCTTTTCGCAAACCCGCTCCGGGTTCCTTTGGTCGTGACTTCAAAATATGGTTACCGCACTCACCCTGTAACAGGTCGCTACCAGCTTCATGAGGGTATCGACTTCCGCGCTGCTACAGGGACCCGGGTATATGCCGCCAGAGCAGGTAAGGTAATTTTTGCCAAACGGAAAGGCGGTTACGGGAAAATGATCGGCATACAGCATGAGGACAACTTCACAACATGGTACGGACATTTACATCGCATCAGAGTGAAAGTTGGAGAATGGGTGCCTCAGGGAAAAGTGATCGGACTCTCAGGCAACACCGGGAGTTCAACAGCACCTCACTTACATTTCGAAATCAGGCACAAAGGCAGAAGTGAAAAACCGAATCAGTATCTTACTATACAGTAGCCGGGGCCGGTTATTTTTAATCTCTATTTTTCTCTTATTGTTCTACTTTTTTTGTGGGAAAAATGCGCCCTCCGATTCGCTCAATCTAAGGCCTGAGGTTGGCACACGGGGTCTTGGATTGAGCGGTGCCTTTATTGGCAGTGCGGATGATGCAACGAGCCCGCTCTGGAATCCGGCCGGCCTCGCCACGCTGCAACGCGGCAACCTGATTTACGATCTATCCCAAGGTGCGTTCTCTATTGCATACCCGATAAAATCTATCGGCACTTTCGGTATAAACGTTCTCGATTTAAACGACAGCGACCGGTTTCTAATAAAACACACCTCTAACCCCATCGGCAGTTTTGAACTCGGTAATAATCAGGCGCTCTTCTCTTACGCAAGGAAATTCGGATTCTTGCAATTGGGTGGCAGCACTGGATATAGCCGTGCGCCTTACTACGGGAGCCTCTGGGCGCAAAATTATGACATCGGCATACTCGCGAGCCTCAACCCTTACGTTACGCTTGGGCTGCGGCTCCGGGATATTTCGGGGGTAACCATTCAAGATCAGAATGGAGCGGTCTTGCAGACTTTCGATCAACAGCTCGCCCTCGGGGCATCGCTTACCCCGCACCCAATCATTCGGTGGCATAACCGTGTGAACATTACTGACCCGGGTTTCGGGACGAGCTTAGAAATCGGAAACGAAAACATCGCTGCCCGGATCGGCTCAATGTTCTCTTTTACTACTGATGCACCGGTACCCGCATGGAGCATAGGGGTCTCACTCAATCAGCTCGGCAAGCAGCTACATTACACCTACCTCAACCACGAAGCCGTTGAACATAAACACCTTATTTCCATAGGTATGTTTTTTGGAAAACAGCAAGGAGCTTCAAAGAAACCCGAAAACGGAGCACATTCCCAAAACAAACCGCTCCAGATTGCAAAAGAATACGGCATTGATATAGAGCTCCTCCTTGCTATTGTTCACACTGAGTCCAATTTTAATCCGGTTGCTGTCTCTAAAAGCGGGGCATCAGGGCTCATGCAGCTCATGCCAGACACGGCTCGAGAACTTGGGCTTAAGGTGCCAAATTATAAGAATAAACGGAAGCCGAAGCATGATGCGAAAGTAGATGAACGTTTTAACCCGACTAAGAACTTGCACGCCGGTTTAACATATTTCAATAAGCTCTTTAAGAAATACGGGGGGAATTTGACGTTGGCGCTCGGCGCCTACAACGTTGGCCCCGGCAGGGTAAGGGTTCGCGGCCCCCTCATCAGCACAGGTAAGCGCTATGCCAAAAAGGTGCAAACCCGCTCTGAGCTCTATCGTGACAAAGCCGGACAGATGGAAAGTGATCTCAAGCGCTTGGAAGCGGTACTTAGCAATTAAAGTGGGTGACGTACAGCATCTCCCAGCTACGAGGCGGGTTTGGAGTACATTCTGTTAAACTGTGCAATAGCTTTTGTAGCATCATTTCCTGTTAGGCTGTGCTTGTGTCCGCAAACTGACGTTTTGCGATATAGGTGTGGCATAGTCTGCTAGGCTGTGCAAGGTGGGGTTTGAAGCACGCCCCAACTAAGAAAGAGGAGCAAAAATGAATAATATCAGATTGGCGATCGTTGGATGTGGCGGTATGGGACACCGACACATGTATGGATTAGCGGAACTGCATCGTGCAGGATGGACACAATTTAATCTTGTTGCAGCATGTGATCCGGTCTCCGACAATGCAGAATCTCTCGCAGCACAGGCTGAAGAACGTTTCGGTCAAAAACCCGCTGTCGTCAAGACTCTGGAAGAGCTTGCCGCGGTCGGCGTAGATGCTGTTGATGTAACGACGACACCGCCGTACCATCACACTGTTGCTATAGAGACCCTGGCGCGCGGTTGGCACACTATGGTAGAAAAACCGATGGGACTGACAGTCCGAGCGTGCAATCTCATCCGCCGCGCCGCCGAGGCCTCGGGGGCGGTCCTCAGCGTTGCAGAAAATTACCGGCGCGACCCAATCAACCGCCTTGCAAGAGCCCTTCTCGATGCTGAGATCATCGGGCCGCCGCGACTGCTCATTCATCACGCAATCGGCGGCACAAACCGGATGACCATATCTGTGTGGCGCCACCAGAAAGATCAGAGTGGACTGCTCCTAGATGTGGGTGTCCATTTTGCGGATATGATCGAGTATCTGCTTGGTGACATTGATACGGTCTATGCGCAAACACGACTTCACGAACCCATCCGCTACAATTCCGCAGCAGTGACGGGTGAGTCCAGCTCTAACCCCTCTGGTGTCTACACAAAATGGCAACGCCAGATGCCTGCAGAATTTCAGGCAACGGCAGAAGATGCGGCTTATGCAACCTTGACCTTCAAAAGCGGCGCTGTGGGACAATACATTGAAGACCACGGGGCATGGGGGCAAGGCGGTTGGCTCCGCAAAATCCACGGATCCCGAGGTTCCATGACGCTTCCCGGAGACCGAAGTGGTGGTCCTATTACCCTTAATATTGATGGAGAGGCGCCGCTTAGCGACGAAAAGCTCCTGAATCTCGTGCCAGAGTTTCGCTTGGATGCTGTCACAACAGAGATGTTCGGAGGCGACAGGCTCTGGAAATACGAACTGCCGTTCACACAGGTAGACGCGAAAATTATCGCCATTGAGTACGGTGACTTCGCTGAAGCCATCGCAGGAAACAGCGACGTTGAAGTCGATGCATATCAAGGGACCCGATCCGTCGCAGTCTCCTATGCCCTGCTTGAGTCGGGCGCAACCGGAGAGGTTGTTCAAATAGATGACATGCTGGACGAGTCAATTAATACATACCAACGCGAAATTGACGAAGGATTAGGGATTTAAACCTCTCAATCTGCCTTATAGCTCAGTCTCTCTTGTAGCATAGACTGTGAGTCTGTGCAACTGTGCTTGTAGGCTGCTTTTTTGTAAAGTGTCTGCAAATCTGAAAGAAGTTGACCCCCAATCAAATTGCCGATATAATATTTGCTATTCTATCGATAGGCGGTTCGGCTTTTTTTAAAGTTGACAAAAGATTAAAATAGGCGTATAATTTAATTTGACAGAACATCGAAATAGGTGTAAAAATTAATATTGTATTAAAACGCGGGCTTGATAATTATTGAGATGTTCTTTGTTGGACAGAGAGCTTTTGCATAGTCGAACGGCTTATACTGCAAGCGTTGCAGAGGCACAGGTAACCAAAAATATTCGTGAGAGGGGTGCGTGATGAAACAGGTATTTGTAATCTGTGTATTCTTTTTTGTGCTTGCCTCGCCTGTGTTCTGTGAGTTAACGGATGCCGATCTGAATAAGATCCGGTTGATCATCAACGAGGAGCTGAAGCCGATAAGAGCCGACATCGTGACCTTAAAGACTCAAGTCGCTGCCCTCAATGGGCGCATCGACGGCATAAATGGGCGCATCGACGGTGTAGAAGGACGCATCGACGCTGTAAACGGGCGCATCGACGGTGTAGAAAGACGCATTGGCGGTATAGAAAAAATGATGACGTGGTTGATGGTAATAATAGGGGTCGTCATCGGGCTGCCGCAGGTGATCATGATGTGGCGCATGAGAAAAGAACGTATCTTCGAAAAGCAGATTGAGGCGCTGGCAGCAGATATAGAGACCCTCAAGCAACAACGGATCGTCCAACCATAACCGGCAGAGGCAGCGGCTCGGTATTTGATATAGGGTAGAAACGATGGGAAGCTTTCATATAGACATGGATATGAGTAGATGCTCGTCAGTTGTTCTTCTGCGGCATGCGTGCTGTGTTAGTTCTGTGTGCTGCGTGCGTTCCGTTGATCTGTGTTGTGATGTTAACATGCATTTACCCCCTTCCTGTATCCACATAAGTTGAGCGTTTTGGTTTATATATTTTTCACCGAACTGCGTCGGCGTTTGCGTCTGTCGCGGTTTTTTTGCGCCTGCGCGTGCCTTAGCCTATGCTACGGAAGAGGTAGCATAGACTCATAACCTATATTACAGATAGATATAATAACAAACCCTCTTGTCCACGCTTGTGTTGGAAGAGAGGGACCTTAAACCCTATAACAGAGGAGTATTTACCAATGAAAATGTATGTGACGATCCCGAAACTGATGATTGCCCTGCTCGCTATCGGGGCTTGCGGGTATGCCCTGCACGCCTGGAGCAAGGCACAATCGCCGGCTGAGATCCCCGCGTCTACACTCCAGCAGATAGACCTGCGGCTTATTATTGAACCTGATGAGATGCCGACTGAACCGGGCGAGGTGGAACCCGCCCTTGTGCGCGCCAGACAAGCGGCATTGGGAACGGACGCACTTTTGCCGTCTGAGAAAAGTATAGGGGTGCCGCGGCAATCGGCATTGCTGCCGAACTACCCGAACCCGTTCAATCCAGAGACGTGGATACCGTATGAGTTGTCCGAGGCTGCTGAGGTCAGGTTGACCATCTATTCAGCGGATGGCAGTTTGGTGCGGACGGTGGGCTTAGGGCATCAGGTGCCCGGTGTCTACCGTTGCAAGTCTCGATCGGTGTATTGGGACGGTCGTAACGATGCGGGCGAGCGGGTTTCGAGCGGTGTCTATTTCTATACGCTTGAGGCGGGTTCTTTCCGTGCGACGCGTAAAATGTTGATAGTGAAGTAATCGGCTGTAGCATAACCTGTTAGGTTGTGCATTGTGTCACGGTTGCTTGTAAGGATTTACTTGTGGCATAACCTGTTAGGTTGTGCGTTGTATCAAAAATATTAAATATAAATGAAAAGACGGAGAAATGGTGTGAGAAGGACAGTGTTTGTTCTGTCAACTGTTGCGGTGCTGATGTTTTCGGTTGTTCAGTTAGCAGCGGCACAATGGAAGGCGAACCATGTAACGAATCAGACAGATGAGAGTTTGTATGTGATCCATTCGACGTGGCGTCCTGCAAAGGACAATATTCCGAGCGGATTTCGGACGCGCGGATATTATCATCTGTTGGCGGGTGAGACTCGGAAGTTTTATGCGTGGTCAGACAATAGCATCTATTTCCGCATCCTTCGTTCGGACCAGGCGATAAAACCGAACGTTAATGAGGTGACGTTTGGGTTTTGGGTTCATCCGTCTCGCGCGTTTATGATAGTCTCGGACGAGCTGAGTGCTGCTGTGAAGTTGTCTGATTTGAGTTATGTGAATCGTCCTCGCGATGGTTTTGTTCGCGAGGATGGTTTTATGAAGTATTCGAATGGTTCTGTTGTGAATATCACGTCGGGTTGGGTGTCCGTGGTTCCGGATGCGCCAGTCCCGGATGCGCCGGACGCTGGCGGCGTTGTAGATCTGCCGGGTGCTCCGCCCGAGGGCATGGTATTGATTCCAGCGGGTACATTTCAGATGGGTAGCAACAGTGGTAGAGGCCATGAAAAACCCGTTCATTCTGTGTCTATAGATGCGTTTTATATGGATACACATGAAGTAACAAACGCAGAATACACGGTGTTTCTCAATGCGAAGGGCAAACATGCCGATGCGGGTCAGATATGGTTGGATATCGGCGGTTTCGGCACGCGCATTGAGCTTGTAGCGGGTGCGTACCGTTCTATGTCGGAGTATACGAATCATCCTGTCGTTAACGTAAGTTGGTATGGTGCGATGGCGTATGCTGCGTGGGCAGGCAAACGGCTGCCGACGGAAGCGGAGTGGGAGTATGCGGCTCGCGGCGGTTTAGCCGGTAAGAAGTATCCATGGGGCAACACGATAGACTCCAGTCGTGCCAATTATGATGATCATAAAAAATTTTTTGAAACAACAGAAGTGGGTTCATATCCAGCGAATGGGTATGGTTTGCACGATATGACGGGGAATGTCTGGGAATGGTGCTTAGATGAGTATGACAGGGGGTTCTACGCCAGTTCTCCTGCTCAGAATCCCCTATCGGGTTCCCCCGATATTCAGACGTTATTAGATACCTACACCTCAATTAAATGGTTTGGTGTCTTGCGTGGCGGCTCCTAGATGGGCAGCAACGACGCAGATTCTCTTGAGCACGAGCAGCCCGTTCATACTGTCTACGTAGATGCGTTTTATATGGACACGCATGAAGTGACGAACGCAGATTTCCAGCGATTTGTGTTGGCGAACCCGCAGTGGCAGAAGAGCCGTATTCCGCGCAACTTACACACTGGGTACTACCTATCTCATTGGGATGATGATAACAACTACCCTGCGGACAAGGCGAACCATCCTGTCGTTGAAGTGAGTTGGTATGCTGCGGTGGCTTATGCTGCGTGGGCAGGCAAACGGCTGCCGACGGAAGCGGAGTGGGAGTATGCGGCTCGCGGCGGACTCGCCGGGAAGAAATATCCATGGGGAGATACGATTGACATAAGTCATGCGAACTACGGCAATGAGGTCCGTGGGACGACACCGGTAGGGCATTATGCGCCGAATGGGTATGGTCTCTATGATATGGCCGGGAATGTCGATGAATGGTGCTTAGATGAGTATGACGAGGGGTTTTACGCCAGTTCTCCTGCTCAGAATCCCCTATCGGGTTCCCCCGATATTCAGACGTTATTAGATAACTATACATCAGCTGGACTGTTCCACGTCTTGCGTGGCGGCTCCTGGGACATCGCAGCTGAGGGCGTGCGGGTCTCCGAGCGCTACTCCCTTCCACCGTCGTACACGAACGGCGGTGCCGGATTTCGTTGCGCATGGTCTGTATCCCCTTGAATCTTTTATTCATTAACATCTGATATGAGATAAAATATACCCTCAGGGCGTGATAGCAGGTAGGTTTCTGCTGACAGCTATCATGCCCCTTTTATTGCTGCCTGGAGGAGGAAACTCCGATTTCCGATGACACAATAGATACTAAGTGTGCTATAATAGTCATAACGGGAAGGCGACGGCAGTGCCTTGTTGCATAACCTGTCAGGTTGTGCAACTTAACCCCGATTTTACACCGATCCCGCTATGCAGGTGTGGGCAATCCAACAATCAACGCATGAAACGAGGTGAAACATGTCTAAATGGAAATTGACAACCGTTGTTTTAATAAGTGTCACTCTCTGTAGCTGCCCCCAATCAAAAGAGATAAATAACAGAACTCAGGAGGACACCGCTCCTATGGGCATGGTGTTGATCCCTGCGGGCGATTTTCAGATGGGCAGCAACGATGCAGACTCTGACTCGGATGAGCAGCCCATTCATACCGTCTACGTGGATGCGTTCTATATAGATACGCATGAAGTGACAAATTTGGACTTCAAGCGTTTTGTGTTGGCGAACCCGCAGTGGCAGAAGAGCCGGATTCCAAGCAGTTTACACACTGGAAACTACCTATCTCAGTGGGATGATGATAACAACTACCCTGCGGGCAAGGCGAACCATCCGGTGGTGTATGTGAGTTGGTATGCTGCTGTGGCGTATGCGAAGTGGGCAGGCAAACGGCTGCCGACGGAGGCGGAGTGGGAGAGAGCTGCGCGCGGTGGCAAGTCTGGGCTGAAGTATCCCTGGGGAAACACGATTAGCAGCACACAAGCGAACTACGTCTTTAATGTCGGTGGGACGACGGCAGTGGGTGTGTATCCCGCGAATGGGTATGGTCTGTATGATATGGTGGGGAATGTCTGGGAGTGGTGTCTGGATGCGTATAACAAGGACTACTATTTTAGTTCGCCGTCTCGTAATCCGCTGTCAGACGTAAATACGTTATCCAATGCAGACCTGATATTAGATAACTATACACAAATAAAGTCATCCCGCGTCTTGCGTGGCGGCTCCTGGTACTATGCAGCACGGGACGTGCGGGTCGCCGACCGCTACGACGATGCGCCAACGAGCACGTTCAACGACTTCGGTTTTCGTTGTGCGAGGTCTGTATCGCCCTGAGTCTTAAATACTTAACATATTTTACTCTACGCCTGCAATGCAGGCGTTTGCGGCCCAAAATCAGTGTTTTACTTAACTGATGATTACTGATTGAATAGATTCTCAAAATGCCAGCTTCCACAGTTCAAGCCGTTCCTCTCTCCTAAGGGCTTAGAAGTTTCCGCTCGGTGGAGTTGAGCCAAAGATACAATCCGGGGCGTGGTGGCAGGTAGGCTTCTGCTGACAGCTAGCACGTCCCTTTTATTGCTGCCTGCAGGAGGAAACTCCAACTTCCGACGACACAATAGATGCCAACTGTGTAAACAGGAAGCCTACATCCGGTTTAGGAGAGAGTCCTCTGCACAACATAAACAGGCACCAAACTTTATACCGACACTCAACCCTGCACCGGCAACCACATCAAGACCGTCGTCCCTTCACCCTGAACGCTCTCAATTTCAACGCGTCCGCCGTGTTCATCGAATATCCGTTTCACGTTTGCCAATCCGAGGCCGGTGCCTTTCGTTTTTCGAGTAAAAAACGGCTCAAAGAGATGTTCTAAATCCGCTTCTGGTATTCCTGCTCCTGTATCCTCTACCTTTATGCAGACGCTGTCATTTTCTGTAAAGGTAGTCACTTTCAGTACCCCTCCTTGTGGCATCGCCTCTATTGCATTCAGGACAACGTTCATAAACGCCTGCTTCAATTTATCTGAATCAAATTTAGCCTCTGGGGTTTCGGGTGACAACCGTAGCATCAACTGAATCTGATGGTGTGCCAAGTTGGCTGCCATCACGTCTAAAATGCCCTGCAGGAGCGGCGCGATAGGTTGTCGCTTGAGGGTAAGGGCTGTCGGACGCGAAAAGTCCATCAACCCTTTGACGATGGCATCGATTCGCTCAATCTCTTCAAGAATAAAGCGGAGCGATTGTTGATGTTTTTCCGTTGCCATATCGGGTTTCTTCATCAACATTTGTGCTAGCATCCGCATAGATGAGAGTGGGTTTCGAATCTCGTGTGCAAACGAAGCGGACATTTTTCCGGCTGTCGCCAAACGTTCGGCTTGAATTAGTTGGTCCCTTGACTGTTTTAGGTCTAGGGTCATCTGATTGAACGCAGCAGCGAGGTCTCCGATCTCGTCGTGTGTTTTAAGTTCACACTGTTCATCTAAGTTGCCTGCGGCGACGCGCGCAGTGGAATCGACTAGCACCTTGATTGGAGTTGTCAGATTTTTTCCAATCTGTTGACTCATAAACGCGACCAAGACAAGAACGAGAATGGCGATGCTGAACATATACCATGTGAACGTCTGTTTTGCTTCGGCGATTGCTTCTAGCGGACGCAGCAAGCAGTAGAAACGCCCGAAGTCGAGCAGCAGATAAAAAACTTTATACGGTTTTCCCGCAAGCGTAACGTCCTGTGTAACGGATGTCTCGTCTGGGTTCTCGAAACGCTGCTTGACCTGATGGAGCCGCATTTTATCCGCCAAATTCGCCCAGTCCTGCTCTGCATCGGAGAGTTTGTCAAACGTATGATAGTTTAGCGTGTAATCGGAACCGAAGATCATAATTTCAACGCTGTAGGCGCGTTTAAGTTTTTCCTGATCTTGCTCAATATATCCTGTTTCCACGATGGTATCAAGCCATCCCTCTGTTTCGCGCGTAAATTGCTCGCTGTACTTCCAGGCAAAGATTTCAATGGCTACCCAAGGTAGTACAACAACGACCACGGCAAAAAGAAGCAGGAACGGAAGAACGATTTTCGTTTGAATGCTATATCGACGCATCAGAATACCTTCTTTTGCTCACAACCAGGGACGACTTCTATAAGTTTCAACGCTGTTGTCAGTATACCCTAAGATGGTTAACGCGTCAATTTCGCATTTGACGTCGCCCGTTCTTTGCACAACACCGACAAAAAGCAGTTGAATTTTAAATTGAACGAAAACTGCACTGAGTATGTCTAATAGGGAAAAAAAGGAACTTTTTAGCAGTTAGGGTGTATAAATTTTGCCTCGTTGTTTCTATTTGATACTATGAAACGAAGGTTTTCAAACTTTAAATATTGTTCCCCATGGAGAAAACACAAATGACAAATAGGATAGAATTCCGTACTTCGCCTACGGACCTAGAACATGCAGACACAGATCTTGATCAGGCGTGTGAGGATGAACTGATTGAGCGTTTCCAGCGAGGTGACAGAGAAGCCCTCAATCCGCTTGTTCTGAAGTACCAAAAAAAGATATACAATTTCTTGTATCGGCGCATTCGCGATAGAGAAGCGGCAGAAGATCTCTGCCAAGAGGTGTTTTTGAAGGCATTTAAAGCGCTCCCTAATTTCAAGGGCGACTCCACGTTTTATAGTTGGATCTATAGGATCGCTATCAATTGCAGTATAGATTTTCAACGTCAGCGAAACCGGGCCAAAGTTCTCACATTTGAAGAATTATCATTTGATGCCGATGAGGTGCTGAGAATGGTGGATTCGGATCCGTCCCCGGAGACAATCACTGAAATGGAGGAGCTCGGGCACATCATTCGCAAGGCTGTGGAGAAACTTCCACCTGGCCAGCGGCGTGTCTTTAATCTGCGTCACCGGAGCGATCTTGCTATTAAAGAGATTGCGGCTTTGTTAAATAGGTCGGAGGGGACGGTTAAAGCGCACCTGCATCATGCACACCAGCGGTTGCGGAGCATGCTGCTTCCCTATTTGCAAAATCAATCGATCGAATGGCACACGGAAACTTAATAAAGAGCTTCCTAAGAGGTCGGTGGGATTTCCAAACCTCGACGTTTACGCTATGATTTTAATAAAAATAGATAGGTAGGTATACTGCTAGGCGGGAATTCGGCAGAAGTGTTCCCGTCTTTGCTTGTAGGACTTAGAGGTGTGTATCTACAACGTTGTCAGGTTTTCGTCTTCCGGAAAAACAGGGTGTATTTGATTTAACTTGACAATTTTCCTGAAATATAGTATAATAATATATAAACTTCAGAGCGTCAGGTGGGATGGCTGAGTGGACGAAAGCGGCGGTCTTGAAAACCGTTATGGCGTAAGCCATCGTGGGTTCGAATCCTACTCCCACCGCTGTTAAGGAGAGGTGCAGGAGTGGTTGAACTGGACTGCCTGCTAAGCAGTTATGGCGTAAGCCATCGTGGGTTCGAATCCCACCCTCTCCGTTCTACAATATGCGCCTGTAGCTCAGTGGATTAGAGCATCTGACTACGGATCAGAAGGCCGGGGGTTCGAATCCTCTCAGGCGCTTTCAAATCTTATATTGGACAAAATTTGGATCGCGATGTCTTTTGGATGCAGCAAGCAGTTGAATTAGCGCAACAAGCGGCAGAAAAGAGCGAAGTTCCAGTCGCCGCAATTCTAATTAAAGAGGACAGTTTAATTGCGCAAGCTCACAATTTGCGTGAGTCCTGTGGCAGCCCCATCGCTCATGCAGAAATATTGGTGATGCAAGCGGCGGCTGAAAAAATTAGGAATTGGCGTTTTACTGACACAACTTTGTATGTGACCTTGGAGCCTTGCCCGATGTGTGCTGGAGCTATTGTGTTAGCTCGAATTCCAAAGGTTGTTTATGCTGCAGCAGATCCGAAATCCGGGGCAGCCGGAACGCTCTATAACATTCTACAAGATGACCGTTTGAATCATCGGGTTGAATTAGTGAGTGGTGTATTAGCAGAGGAGAGTAGTGCACTTCTGAAGTCCTTCTTCCAAAAACGTCGCCGGAGATAAAAATGAATAATAGGCGGAAGCGGGAGTCTAAACGAGGTTTACTGTGCTGCCAGGACATCTCATCATAGCACCTCTAGTAATCTCATAAATCATGTTTCAGATATTCATCGGTGGGCGACAATCGAAGGTCCATAGTCAATGCGGAGAGATGCAGGAGTGGTTGAACTGGACAGTCTCGAAAACTGTTGTGGCGCAAGTCACCGTGGGTTCGAATCCCACTCTCTCCGTTTTTAAGTATTTGTTACGTGAATCGTAGTGTTCGAAGAGTTAATTGCTGTCAGATGATTAAGTCTTTCAGTCTGTGGGGCAGTAGCTCAGTTGGGAGAGCGCATCCCTCGCACGGATGAGGTCACGGGTTCAAATCCCGTCTGCTCCATTTTTCTTTAGATCGTCTATTTCATGTTGTTTAAGAAGTGTTGATAAGAAGTGATTTGTAGCGTGAAACTTACCGCAATTCTCATAAGTCGTACTAATCGCTGTCCGCCTCTGTGCTTCATGAGATAAATATATTTTATGGAGAGATGCAGGAGTTGGTTGAACTGGCATGACTGGAAATCATGTGTGCTGTTTTGCAGTACCGTGGGTTCGAATCCCACTCTCTCCGCCACTTTTAATGCAGAATTCTTGTAGCTATTAGCGTGTGGGCGTAGCAAGCTTAGATGTCCACCGGTTAGGCAGCAGGGAGCAGACTCGCTTTTTAACTATTCAGATAATTAACGTCTTGACTATGCTAGGTGGGGAGGTAGCGGTGCCCTGTATCTGCAATCCGCTAAAGCAGGACTGAATCCCTAGCATGCGGCCTGTTTCTGTGGGGCCTGTCCTATGCACGTGGTGTTGATAGTTGGGTCTTGAGCAACGAGTGCTTGTTGAACCCCGTCAGGTCCGGAAGGAAGCAGCGGTAGGTAGGTTACTCGTGTGACGCAAGGGTGCCTGACTTGAGCTAACGACGTAGGCAACGCTCGGAGAAGCTTGTCAACTCTGGGTGCATAGTCAACTTTGAGGCGTGTTAATCGGACTGGCAACCCCCAATTCCGGAGTTCATGTCGTTTAAGGAAGGATTGTGCGATGTCTTACGAGGTTCTCGCCCAAAAATGGCGTCCCCAAAAGTTCAGTGATGTTGTCGGGCAAGAGCACGTTACGACTACCCTGAAGAATCAGATTTTGTCGGAGCGCGTTGGACATGCATACCTCTTCTGGGGGCCACGGGGCACTGGTAAGACGACTGTTGCCCGGATTTTTGCTAAGGCTGTCAACTGTCCTAACCGCCTTCAAGAAACCCAGTTTGATGAGACCCTAACCCCGGAACCCTGCAACGAATGTGGATTTTGTGATGAGATTTCGCACGGTAGGTCCCTGGATGTGTTTGAGATGGATGCTGCTTCCAACCGTGGCATCGATACTATTCGGGATCTCCGCGAAAACGTTAAGCTCTCTCCGGCTGCCTGTCGCTATAAAATCTATATCATAGATGAAGCACACATGCTGTCTTCGGAAGCTTTTAACGCCTTACTTAAAACGCTTGAAGAGCCGCCCCCACATGTTATCTTCATCATGGCGACAACTGAGCATGCCAAGATTCCTAAAACCATCAGTTCTCGCTGCCAAGATTTCGATTTCCGACATCTAGAAGACGAAAAGATAATAGAACGTTTGCAGCTGATTGTCAAAGACGAAGAGGTTTCGGTAGATTTGGACGTGCTCACACTCATCACTCGTCAGTCTGAAGGATGCCTCCGAGACGCGGAGAACCTGTTAGAGCGCCTCATTGCCTCAGCAGGAAAAGATTTGACGATCGAGGCTGTTGAGCAAACTATTGGACTCGGCTCGTCTTCTCTGCTGCGTGACCTTGCTGTAGCAATTATAAAAAGGCATCTTGCGAAGGGATTGAAAACCCTAAATGACTTGACAAAGCAAGGAACTGATCTGTCGAAATGTCTCGATCAACTCATCAGCTATTTCCGAGATCTCCGACTCTTGGCAATCGACAGCAACCTAAGCGAACTTATTCAGAGTCCTAAGTCAGATCTCCCTGAACTTAAACAACAGGCTGAACAGATGTCGGTGAGGCGCCTATCTCGGATTGTTAGAATCTTGATGTATACGAGTCATGAGATCAGACAGTACGGATACCCGCAACTCCAATTAGAAACTGCATTCATTCAACTTAATTCACTTGAAGAAGGCATTTACCTCGGAAAGATTGTCGATAAATTATCGGCATTAGAGCGGAAATTTGATACGGTAGGGGTTCCAACAACAGCGGAGATACCGCCGCGACAGGTTGCCGTACCTTCATCTGAAAACCCGAAAAATATACAAACTGCATTCCGGGGGCCTCCTTTAACCACATCCGGCAACGGTGCAGCGAGGGCATATGATGGCAAGCAACCTGCAACGCCGGCTTCACCCGCCTCGGGCGTATCGATTGCTTCACCGACCTCGCCGCCTATATGTTCACTATCAGAATTACCTGAATTTTGGGAGGAGATAAAATCGGGACTCCCTACAAGGATTTGTCATGGTCTACTTGCAGACTCCGTTCTATCTGTCAACGCTACCGATGTGGTTGAAATCGGGTGTTTGCCTTCATCTTTCCCTGTAATTATGGATCGCGACAAAGCAGCTATAATTGAGGCGCTGACGGAGGCTGTCGGTCAGCCTGTAAAGATTCGTCTAGTTGTTTTAGAAACTGTTCCTGGAGCCGCAGGAGCTAGGAACATGCCCGAACAGAAGAATCGGAAAACGCCACATATGCGGAAAGTAGAGGCTGAGGACGATCCACAACTTAAAACAGCGCTGACGCTCTTTAGGGCCACAGTTATAGGGACCGAATAACCGCGTCCGAATATGAAAGACATATTCTTATAAGGAAATTTCTATTGTACTAAGCATTTTTGTAAGGCGTCAACCGCTTATACGTATACGATATAAAATTGTTTGGAGGCAGAAAAACTATGAAAATGAATGACCTGATGAAGCAGGCGCAACAGATGCAAAAGCGGATGCTTGAGATCCGTGAGGAACTTGCAAATAGAACAGTTGAAGCAACTGTCGGAGGCGGGATGGTAACAGCTATCGTCAATGGACAGCAGGAAATTGTTTCGCTCCATATTACCCCTGAAGTCGTTGATCCGGATGATACTGAAATGCTTGAAGACTTGGTTGTCGCTGCTATTAATGAAGCACTGCAACAATCGCAAGAATTGATGTCCTCGGAAATGAATAAATTAACCGGTGGACTTAAGATTCCAGGACTCCCCTAACCGGAATTGGGGCAAGGTTTAGATAACGCCTGCCTCTCGGGCTGCCCATCGTAAAAAAATGCAAGAATACCCGAAACCGCTAGCGAGACTTATTTCTGAGCTTCAGAAACTGCCAACAATTGGGCAAAAGACAGCGCAGCGCTTAGCATTTTTTATGCTAAAATTACCTGATAGCGAGACTGCCCAAATCGCAGATGCGATTGCACAAGTAAAGAATCTCTTAGGTTACTGCGGTATTTGTAGTGCTATTACAGATGCCAATCCGTGCTATATCTGTACAAACCCACGCCGCGACCAACAGATCGTCTGCGTTGTTGAAGAGTCTGATGACCTATGGGCAATTGAGCGAACGAATGGCTATAAGGGTCTTTACCATGTCCTCGGAGGCGTTTTATCCCCATTAGATGGAACTGGGCCCGATGAACTCGGCATTAATAAACTTTTTCAACGGATTCGGCAACCTGCTGTAGCAACAGAGCCTATTCAGGAGGTAATACTCGCCACAAATTGGACCACTGAAGGCCAAGCGACGGCTCTCTACCTTACGCAGCACTTGGAAATGTTTGATGTCGCTGTTACTCGAATTGCTTACGGTATTCCGGTTGGTGGGGATCTAGAGTATATTGACGAGGTAACCCTTGCAAAGGCATTAGAGGGTAGGCGAAGAGCTTAAATGAAAAAACAAACGTTCGTACTCATAGCACTCTTTATAGTGGTTAGTGGCCAGCTGTCAGCTGTTGGTAAAGAGGACGTTCTATCAGGAACCCGTGCAGGTGCTGCCACAAATGAGTTGCCGATAACTGGTAACCGACAACCAACAGCCGTCTTTGATGCACAACGTGCTTTTGCAATATTAGAAAAACAGTGTGAATTCGGACCGCGCCCGCCCGGTTCGCCAGCACACCTTCAAACGCAGCAGTATTTGTTCACTGAGCTAGAAAAATATGCGAATAACGTAACATTCCAGCCGCATCAGCACAAAACACAGGGGGGCACACTTCAACTAAATAATATCTTAGCGGAATTTAATCCTGCTGCCTCAACCGTTCTGGGGAATGCCTCGAGTGCGGATACGCTCCTACTCGCTGCGCATTGGGATACGCGCCCCGTTGCTGACCGAGATCCAAAGCCCGAGAATCGAGATAAACCGATTCTCGGGGCCAATGATGGTGCTTCAGGGGTCGCTGTCCTTCTTGAGATTGCTAGGGTGTTAAAGCAACGACCACCGCCCCGTCGAGTGATTATCGTTCTTTTTGATGGGGAGGACTACGGTCTATCGACGGATGACATGTTTATTGGTTCTCGTTACTTTGCCCAAAATCTGGGAAACTGGCGACCAGACTACGGCATACTGCTAGACATGGTTGGGGATAAAGATTTGAGCATTCCAATAGAGGGTTACTCTTGGAGTGCAAATCGCGAATTCACCCAGGCAATCTGGGATCGGGCAGCAGCGCTCGCGTTGTCTCCGTTCCAACAACGCTTAGGGGCGGCGATCTTGGACGATCATGTTCCACTCATCAAAGTAGGTATTCCAATGGTTAATATTATTGATTTCACGTATCCATATTGGCATACGGTTGAAGACACAGTTGACAAGTGTAGTCCAAAAAGCCTTGAAGTTGTCGGTACCCTGGTCATGAGTATTATTTATGATGGACTTTAATCAAATTTTGTGGTCTTCTTTGCTAACAGGGAAGAGATATGAATACGTATCAGAAACATTACGATGTTATTGTAGTTGGAGCAGGACACGCGGGGTGTGAGGCTGGGCTTGCCGCTGCGCGGATGGGATGTGAAACACTCATTCTCACTATCAATCTTGATACAATCGCAAAAATGTCTTGTAACCCGGCTATCGGCGGTCTTGCGAAGGGACATCTTGTTAAAGAAATTGATGCCCTCGGGGGCGAGATGGCGAAGAACATTGATAAAACAGGCATTCAATTCCGGCGTCTAAATACCAAAAAGGGGCCAGCGGTTAGGTCGAGTCGGGCGCAAGCGGATAAGAAGGCGTACCAAGATGAAATGAAACGCGTCTTAGAGGCGCAAGAACGACTTGACATCAAACAGGTACTCGTGGAAGAGCTCCTCGTTGAAAACGGCAAATGCGTTGGAATTCTCAGTCAGACGCGGACTGCCTATTTGGGTGAAGCTGTAATTCTTACGACCGGAACTTTCTTGCAAGGCATAATTCATATCGGTGATGTTTCGTATAAGGCGGGTAGAGCGGGGGAATCCTCTGCGGAGAAGCTGTCGGAGAGTTTTTTGAACCTCGGCTTTGAAATTGGTAGACTCAAAACAGGTACTCCCCCTCGCGTCAATGCGCACACAATTGACTTCAGCCAGATGGAAATTCAACCTGGTGATGAAGAACCACTCCCTTTCTCCTTCACAACCGAACGGATTACGCAGCCCCAACTGCCCTGTTATCTGACTTACACGAATGAAAAAACCCATGCCATTATCCGTGAAAATCTTCATCGGTCTGCAATGTACAGTGGTCGTATTGTTGGCATCGGCCCCCGGTATTGTCCGTCGATTGAGGACAAAATTGTTCGCTTCGCCGAAAAAACTGGGCATCAAGTTTTCGTCGAACCGGAGGGTAGAGCTACAGAGGAAGTCTACCTAAACGGAATTTCTGCAAGTTTACCTGAAGATGTGCAGGTGAAGATGGTGCACAGTATCAAGGGGCTAGAGAGCGCTGAAATCATGCGCTTCGGATACGCTGTTGAATACGATTTTGCTCCGGCGACCCAGCTGCGGTCAACCCTTGAGACGAAGCTCGTCTCTGGTCTCTATTTCGCGGGACAACTCAATGGCACGACCGGCTATGAGGAAGCCGCTGCGCAGGGGCTTATGGCAGGGATCAATGCAGCTTTAAAGGTGAAAGGTGAAAAACCGCTTGTTCTTGACAGGGCACAAGCCTACATAGCCGTGCTGTTGGACGACCTTGTCACCTTGGACATTCGTGAACCTTACCGGATGTTCACATCTCGTGCTGAATATAGACTCACATTGCGAGAGGACAATGCTGATCTAAGGCTTACTGAAGTAGGGAGACAGATTGGACTCGTCGAAGACAATAGATATCGCCAATTTCAGAAGAAATCCGAAAATATCCAAACAGAATTGAGGCGGTTGCAGAAGACCGTTCTCAGACCGGGACACCCACCGTTTACTAGAGATGGGGAGGGCGTGCCTATTGAGATCTGGACGAATATAGCTAAAACGGGTGAATTAAAACAACCTACCTCCTTGGCAGAACTGCTGAGACGTCCTGAGCTTCATTATGGAGAAATAAGCCAGCTTGCACCATCACCGGAAATTCTGTCAGAAGTCGTAAAGGAGCAAGTAGAGATTCAAATTAAATACGACGGCTACATTCAACGACAGCAGCGACAAATTCACCAATTCAAAAAGATGGAGAACTTCCTAATACCCGAGTCATTTGACTACATGGATGTTCCTGGGTTAAAGGCGGAAGCCCGTGAGAAACTCATGCAGATCAGGCCTACTTCTATCGGACAAGCCTCGCGCCTGCCTGGGGTTTCGCCTGCTGATGTCTCAATATTAACAGTTGTTCTTCATAGATACAACGCAACATAATTGTCGGCAGAAGGGCGTGTGGACGCTATCTATGTCGCCGGCACCTATCACACATTCTCCTACTGGCTGAAAGCTGATGGTCATAAAAATAATTGGTAAATTATAGACAGCACTTAAAAGAAGCGTTTAATGATTACGGATTTCCCTTGAAGACACATCAAGTCGCACAACTTGCCCGATACCGGGATGAGTTACTGCGTTGGAATGCATGTATGAATTTAACCGCAATCACGAATGATGAGGAGATTATTCATAAACATTTTCTTGACTCACTGAGTATCTTGAAATACATTACTTTGGAAGATGGTGATGCCGTTATTGATGTCGGGACAGGTGCTGGATTTCCAGGAGTTGTACTCAAAATCTATGTGCCTGGGATCCGGCTAACACTCGTCGAATCTTCAGAAAAGAAAGCAAGTTTTCTAAAGTTTCTTGTTCCACAATTGCAGTTGCATCAAATGGGGAGCGTTGCAATACTCGCTGAGCGCGCGGAAGTTTCTATACAGAACCAAGTCCACCTTGCGGCATACGATTGGCTTTTTACTCGTTATGTTGCTACCATTGCAGATTCAGCAAATTATTGTCTGCCCTTGCTAAAGGTGGGCGGCAAGTGGATAGCTTACAAGTCTATCGAGAATAACATTAGAGCTGAAGTCGACAAAAGTACGACGCGTCTCAATAGCCTCGGCGGAACAGTTGAAACCGTCATTACGAGCCCGAAATTTAACCGGAGTTATGTTGTGATGTGCCGTGTTAGATAGTGTGTCTAACAGCGGAGAATAAAGATTTTCGTATGCAAGGCGTCGTATAAGCAGGGCATGAAGCCTAAAAGATTCGCGTTGTAGGAAACTAGAACGGCATTTTCAAAAGTATAATTTGGCTAAATAAGATACTGAGGAAAAATCTATGAATTTCGATACAACAATTGGGGAAAAAAATATTCCTATTCTTCATGTAGAGGGAAAAATTCTCGGAAATGCAGCTGATATATTTCGCACGGAAATGAAACAGCAACTTCAAATAGCGAGCGGTAAGCTAGTTGTTGATTTGATGAATGTGCCCTTAATTGACAGCAATGCGTTAGGGGCGATTGTACTCATAGTGAAATATTGTCAGGAATCGGGCGGTAAATTAGTTTTGCTCAATCCACAGAAAGCTGTCCGCGATGTTTTAGAGGTAACCCAGCTTGCAACCGTTGTTGAAATTTATGACACAGAGGAGAGCGCTAGTGCCGCTTTAATGTAACAAAACAGAACCTGCCCGCAAAAATTGCCGTGATGAAGACGGGAGGTAAGGATCCTATGGAGCGTTCTCGATTTAAGGTCGGGTTGCGAGGTCAACAGATTGTCCTCTTTCTGTTAGTTGCCCTGATGCCGTTGTTTGCTGTTTCATTAGTCATAAAAATTCTTGGGGAGAATGCTCTCAAGGACAATGTTGGAGAAAGCCTCGTACTCCTTGCCGAAGAAAAACTTGCACGCGCAGATGATGCTATCTTCCAACGGATCGCAAACATTCAAGCGGAGCTGCCGAACATCAAAGCAGCGGTTGTGCGATCGAATAGTGCGCAAGGCCAGCAAGCAGTATTTTTGAGCGTATGGGCGCGACTAGAAGACAGTGTTCGTTTGCTTGAGACTTATGCTGGCTATAAAACTGAGGTAACGATCACAAATGCTTCGGGCTACGTCCTACGCTCGAACAACCGACAGTTGGATTACGACACAACAAAGAAACGTCCGTATACCATAAAAGACAAGAAGTGGTGGAAAAGAGCTTACAATAATGGAATAGGCTACCAATTTGTGGAAGATGTCATTTATGATAGGGTGCGCGGGATATACATTCTGCCAATCGCGTTCCCTATACGCACAGATGTTAAGATTTCTAGTTCGCGACAGGAAAAGAATACAGTCGGGGTGCTCAGAACAATTTTGTTGCTGCCTGAGCTTGCCAGTTTAGTCAAGGCGCGAGGTGAGCTAGCGGGAACATATACCGTTTTAACGAATGATTCTGGTAAAATCATAGCAGCTTCGGCTGAAAGCGGATATCGTATAGATAATTACATGGAGATGAATAATGCTGTAGAAGAAGCAATTATTGAGGGGAAAAAGGGCAGTAGTGGGAAGTATTATGACTATGAATCGGACGGTGAAACGGACGCCCTCGGTGAAGAGCGTGTCTACGGTTGGGCGCGGACTCGGGCTTCGACTGCCGAACCCTGGAAGGTACAACAGAATTTTAGCAATTGGATACTCTTTATTTCTCGTCCTACCTCTTCGGCTTACGCCGGGGTCGTTAAGCTAAGTAGGTACATTTTTTATGTTACCATTGCATCAAGCGGTATCGTTGTAATTATTGCCTGCTGGGCTGCCCAAAGGATAGCAAGACCGATATTGGAAGTGGCGGCGGCAGCGGACAGCATTGGACAAGGAGAATTTGACAGTCAAATTCGCGTTCAGAGCGATGATGAAGTCGGAGTACTCGCCGAAAAATTTAATGAAATGCGACACAACCTCAAAATTGCGGTTGAGAAACTAAGGCAAGAAGAGAAAAAGCTTACCGCTATTGTTGAGAACCTCGGTGAAGGGCTTGTTGTTGTTGAACTCGATGGACAAGTGTTATATGTTAATCCTGTAGCTGAGCGCCTTTTGGATATTGGAAGAACTGCTGGCTATCAAAATTTTATCGATGTTGATACGGAAATCGGCACGATCACTTGGAGGAAGCGATTAATCGGCGCAGCAGATGTGACTGCACATACAAAAACGGTTGATCTAAAAATCTTGTCCTCTGCACCGCACCGGATAGAGCGTCACCAAGCAATGATTGCCGAGATGGAAGTCAATCGGAATCACTCAGATACTGAAAAGCGGGTGCTTCGGATTATAGCTAGTCATTTTTCTGATGAGGCTAATAATGTGGCAGGAACTGTTTATGTCTTTGATGACATCACACATCAGCACGAAATAGAGCAGATGAAATCGGAATTCGTTTCATTGGTGTCCCATGAATTGCGGACGCCCTTAACCTCTATTATCGGATTTATTTCGCTGATACTTGATGGAAAAACAGGGAGAATAAATCAGAAACAGTATGAAAGTTTGACTCGAGCACACCGCCAGTCAAAGCGCCTCGCTGACCTTATCAACGATTTGCTTGATATCTCCCGCATTGAGGCGGGACGTATTGAGATGAAGCGGGAGCAGGTCCAAGTAGACCGGATCGCTAGACGGAGGATTGAAGAACTCCGCCCGCAAGCGGATGAAAAAGCTATCGCTTTGTTATTGGATGCTAAACCGGGCCTGCCGGTATTGATTTCCGATGCAGATCGGATTGGACAAGTCTTTATTAATCTCATCGGAAACGCGATTAAGTTTACCCCCTATGGTGGGAAAGTGACGGTGAGAATATCAACATCTCCGCGGAATGTAAGCCCTGCCGAGGGGATTCATGTTGAAATCATTGACACGGGCCCCGGCATCCCGCCTGAAGACCGCGAAAAAGTTTTTGATAAATTCCAGCAACTCAGGAACGATCGAACGCAACAGCAGGGCGGCACCGGATTAGGGCTCTCAATTGCCTCTAGGATAGTTGAAGCGCACCGAGGAAGACTATGGGTCGATACCGGTGATAACGGTCAAGGCTGCAACTTCCAATTTTTTATCCCGAGAGGACAAGAGGAAAATGGCTGAAACAATTTTAGTTGTTGATGATGATCTAGACATTCTTGAGCTGCTCAGGATGAACTTGGAACCTGAGGGATACGATGTACGGACCGCGAGTGACGGCAAGCAGGCAGTGGAAGTCGCCTTCGTGAACCCACCGGATCTTATTCTTCTTGATGTCATGATGCCGCATAAAGATGGCTTCCAAGTCATTGAAGAACTGAAAACCAGGGAGGAGACTAAAACTGTTCCCGTTATTCTCCTCACGGCGCGTGGCCAAACGGAGGACAAGGTTCAAGGATTAGATGCCGGTGCAGATGATTACATTACTAAACCGTTTGATCTCCCCGAGGTGACAGCGCGGGTTAAGGCGGTTCTCGGAAGAACACAGCCCATCAAATATATCAATCCGCTTATGCGTGCAATGGGGGCTGGATTCAACGAGGCAGGCATTCAACAGCTCGCTGGACATCTGCAAGCTGCCGCTGCTATTCAGAAAAAGCTGTTACCAGAGCGAGCCCCTGATTTTCAAGGGTTTGACATCGGTATCCTTCTTCAGAGTTCTATGTCAGTTTCTGGAGATTTCTACGATTTCATTCCGTTAAGTGATACACGCCTCGGGGTCGTCCTTGCTGATGTCAAGGGAAGCGGAATCCCCGCAGCACTTTTGATGGTGATGATTCGTACAGCGCTGCGTCTACTCTGTCGGGAAGAGGAAGATCCTGCTTTAATTCTCAAACGGATTAATGATTTGGTTGTCCGGGACACTGAGGCGACCCTCTTTGCAACAATGATTTATGGGGTACTGGACACGGCGACTTCCACCTTCGCCTATGCTAACGGTGGACACTGCCACCCGTTGCACCGGAAAAGTACGGGGATAATAGATGTTTTAAAAACGAGCAGCATGTTGGTTGGTGCATTTGAAGAAGCGGTGTTTGCAAGTAATACCTGCCGCTTAGCCCCGGGGGATATTGTTGTTTTCTACACAGACGGTATTACTGAAACTAACGGTGGCGATGCCCCGAGGCTTCATCAAGATAAGGGAGCATTGGAAAATTCAGAGGAAGCTAACGTATGTCAGGCAGCAACCCCGGCGGATATGTTTTATGGTCAGCATCAACTTGCTGCCTGCGTTTCTAAAAACGCTGAATTGTCTGCATCGGCATTATGTGAGGCAATTGTCGAAGACTTATCCGTGTTTTCTGGAAGCACAGAACCTCATGACGACAGAGCTTTAGTTGTGATCAAACGCAACGTTTGAATTAAAACGGGCATTCGTTATGGTTTTGCTTGTATAGCATGCTTTTAACGTGATGAATATTATTCAGTTATTTTCTGGATTCGCTTTTCGGGTCTAAGATCTCGGCAGATTAACCGTATTTTCAGCTGTAGTCGAGAAAATTACTGAATTAAATTTCTCAACGTCATCAAGCTAAAACTTAAACTAAAATTACAAAAGACGGGCTTACTCTCAAAACCCGTAAAGAAGGAGCTTCAACGTGGGCGAGAGAACTGAACAGGTTATTACGCTTTCTCTCCCAAGCTCAATGCAACATGTTTACCTCCTCGATGTTGTCGTCACTGAGATATTAAAAGAGATGAGTTTCAGTGAGGATATCCAAGAGCAGATTAACCTTGCTGTCATTGAAGCGGGTACAAATGCAATCAAGCACGGCAATAAAGAGGACCTCGGCAAAAAAGCCGCTTTTGACTTCATTCTTGCTGAGGATAGACTAACCATTGTCATTGAGGACGAGGGAGACGGATTCACGCGTCAAGAGGTCGCAGATCCACTGCACCCAGAGAATTTACTCAAAAGCAGTGGGAGGGGTCTATTTTTGATGGAGTCTTGTATGGACTCTGTAACTTATGAAGCCAAAGGCACGATTATTAAAATGGTGAAATATAAATAGACACCAGAACTATAACCTTATCCAATTTTAAATCCGTGCAAATTTGTGAACATCACCTGGGTTGAAAACCGCTTACGAGATGGCTTACAGGTTGTATCCAAACCGCTGCGTTTGTACGTTTCAATTTGTCAAAATGGAAATTCATTTTCCAGACGAAGGCGCGCAGATTCACACACGGATTAATCCCTAACACTTATAGACATTTCAAATCTTCAAGGAATTTTTATGCAAGTCAACATTCGACACAAAGGCAGTATTACAATTCTTGATATTGAAGGGAAAATTATTGGAACAGATGCCTTAGCTCTTAAATCTATCATTGATGAACGGATTCAAATTGCTGATAGCCAAAGCGATCAGTCCGGATGTCTCAATTTGATTTTGAACATGGAACGCGTCCAGATGATGGATAGTTCGGGCTTAGGATCCCTCATTGCTGCCTATACCGCTATCCGACGAAATGGTGGGCGGATTGTTCTCCTTAATCTCGGTGGGAACATCAAGAGTCTGATTGTTATGGCAAAACTGATGACTATTTTCGACTGTTATGATTCGGAAGCAGAAGCAATAGTAGGAATTGTGCGGTCTTAAATGTGCATTCCTAAAAATAAATCTCGGAGTAAGATAAAAGATGAAAGCACGTATTGCTACCGATACAGAACAGAACAGCAACTTATGGTATAAATGTACCAGCTGCCGGGAGTTTGCTTTCACAGGTCAACTTGAACGGAATCTTTATACTTGCACGTATTGTGGGGCTCTATTCCCGTTACTTGCTGAAAAACGGATCCAGTATTTGCTAGATGATGCGCCGACAAGAGAAATTATATCTGTTGATGCCGCAGGGGTTGCTGTTGAGGGGACAATTTCAGGCTATCCCGCTTCTCTTTTCGTTGTGGATAGCGACGTGATTTCCGTAGACATCGACATAGCCCGCCTGCTTACTGCTATGGAGAGAGGATTACAGCAGCGGATGCCCTTAATTAATGTTGTAGCATGTCAACCGGAGAATCCAGAGTTTAATCCTCTTGAGCTCACCTACTTGACAATGCAAATGGAACGATTCACAGACGCATCGCTCCCTTATATTACTGTTTTAACTGAAACGGAGGTATATCCACTTGCAACATATCTTCCTATCGGAGAATTGGTTATCGCCGAGGGAAGCGGACCCAGTCAGAAACGGACAGTCCCAAATATGCAACCTGCATTGCATGCCCCCGAAGAACAGCTTTTGGCGCAACCCCCAGTGTCAGATATAGATATAGAAACTGATATAAGCGTTGATTGTTATGTTCCGCGCGCTGAGTTACCTGAAACATTAGGACGATTCCTAAAATTCTTTTATCCATGATTGT
This sequence comes from Candidatus Poribacteria bacterium, assembly GCA_964291315.2. Lineage (GTDB taxonomy): Bacteria > Poribacteria > WGA-4E > WGA-4E > WGA-3G > WGA-3G. The sequence goes on from OZ219752.1 coordinate 244,770, forward strand.
GTGCCGGTTACCGGCCTTCAATGGGCCGTTATCAGCAAGCGACCCCTGTGTCGTAGGCATAGAAGGGATCGGCTAAAAGCACGACTGACAAATAACGACCGATGGTTATTCTAGTGGAGATGCCATGAGACAAGGTACTTTTATTGATAGTTCAAGCACCTCAGACAGCCTCGAAAATAGACAGGTGCGTCTTGCTACTGTTAGACAAAGATTTCAGGCTATCTTTGGTGATTCGCCAACTTTCATTGTATCTGCCCCAGGTCGGGTGAACTTAATCGGTGAACATACGGATTATAACGATGGTTATGTATTTCCTGTAGCGATTGATAAGTATATCCACATCGCTGTACGTAAGCGATCAGATCGGCGTCTCCTTCTGCATGCGTTAGATGTCAAGGGGTCCGTTGACTTGAACCTTGATGCTCTTCGACCTATTCCCGCAAACGCACCGACTTGGAGTTATTATTTGATAGGAGTTGCGTCCCTCCTTCAAGAATCGGTTGATACAATACCCGGGATAGACGCTGTTATCATGGGAGATGTGCCAATTGGTGCCGGCTTGAGTTCTTCAGCTGCCCTTTCGGTTGCGGCGGCCCTCGCTTTTTTCCGTAGCTCTAAGTTTGCCACATCTATAGAAACTGAGGCAGAGAAAAAACAACTTGCAGCTTTGTGTCAACGAGTAGAACACGAATTTATAGGAGTCAATTGTGGTATCATGGATCAGACAATCTCGTTCTTGGGGCAGGCTGGTCATGGGTTATTTCTTGACTGCCGCTCGCTTGAATATGAACATGTTCCCCTCAATTTAGGGGCACACTGCATCGTGATTTGTAACACGAAAGTAGAACGAGAGCTTGCTAACTCTGAATACAACAGACGCCGCACGGAATGTGAGAGAGGCGTTAGCATATTGAAGCAGTGGCTACCCGGTATATCTTCTCTTCGCGATGTTACACTGCCAGATTTCAAGAAACATGAAGAAAATCTCCCCGCGCTCACACAAAAAAGATGTGACTATGTCGTTAAAGAGAACGCGCGTGTGCTGAAGGCAGTTTCTACCTTCAAAACGGAGAAATGCCAAAGATCCGGGAAGAGAGATGATCCACTGATAGAATTTGGCAAGTTAATGAATGCCTCGCACGCCGGGCTACGCGATGATTACGAGGTTAGCTGCAGCGAATTGGATCTACTTATCGACATTGCATGCAGCATCGATGGTGTGATTGGAACTCGAATGACGGGGGCAGGTTTTGGGGGCTGTACAGTCAGCATTGTTCATAGGGATGCTTTAGTAACATTCCGTAACCGGGTAATGACCGAATACCACAAACAGACCGGCATTGAGCCTGAAATTTATTTCTGTAATGTTAGCAATGGTGCGCAAGTTTTTCCGAACTCAGAACTATTTTCATGAATTGTAGAGAAAATGGAATATAGCATTGGCGTTGATTTAGGGGGAACCGACATCAAGGCTGGATTGGTCTCATCGGCAGGTGATATTTCTTGTGGTGTCGTCCTTCCAACGGATGTGAAAACAGGTGGTCCCAAAGTAGTAGCAGCTCGAATTGCAGAAGCTGTTCGCCAAGTTCTTGTGCAGGTTGATACTGCAGGCCCCCGTGGCAATCAACCCATAACGGGCAACACACGCGATATCTCGGTCGGATTGGGGGTGCCAGGGCTTATCATCGCTGAAACAGGAGTCATCCACTTTTCACCTAACTTTCCGGGGTGGAGCGATATTCCAATCGTCGATTATGTCAATGAGGAGCTGTCAAAGTTAGACGTTCCAAAGAGCATTATAGAGCATAATCTGCAAGCAGATAGAAATAAAAAATATAACCCGGTCTTAAAAGGCATGGACAACGATGTGAATGCTATGACGTTTGGAGAACTTCTTCATGGGGCTGGGGTGGGGTATAAAAGTATTGTTGCGTTGGCACTTGGAACAGGTGTCGGTGGTGGTGTTGTGATTGATGGGCAGGTTTACCATGGGAGTCAGAATACTGCTGGAGAATTGGGGCATACGGTTGTTGAACCGTATGGACGTTACTGCGGTTGTGGCAATCAGGGCTGCCTTGAGGCTTACGCCGGCGCGAAAAATATTGTCGAGCGAACCCAAGAGCAGATAAAAGCCGGACGTAGCACGATTTTGGCACTTCCAACGAAAGATATTCCCACACTTACTCCGCGGAGGATAGCAGACGCAGCGCAGGCAGGTGATCGGTTGGCGATCGAAATTTTTGCCGAAACCGGACGCTACATAGGGATCGCCTTGACCTCAATAGCACATATTCTTAACCCACAAATTGCAGTCATTGGGGGAGGGATTGCCAACGCTGGGGAAAAATTACTTCTTGAACCTATCCGATCTGAACTTTCTAAACGTGCTATGGATATCCCTGCACGAATGAAAATTGTAAAAGCGCGTCTCGGAAATCATGCTGGTATCGTCGGGGCCGCAATGCTTGCTCTCAAAAGCGAGAAGCTAGCGTTGTAGGTCGGAATCCGTAGGTTTTCTACAAACGCCCGCGTTTTTGAAACCGAGGCTCCCGTAGCAACCGATATACGTGGCAAAACAGGTAAATCTTCTAAGCGGGCCCTGGAGAAAAAAATGAACAATAAGACAAATTGGTTGAAAACTGTGCCATTTTTGCAAAGCCGACAGTCTGAGAATCCTAGAGAGATAAGAGATGCAGATCTTTCTCGAAGGTCGGTCTTGCAAATCTTAGGCGGCATTTGTCTCTCATTCACACCGTTGAGCTGCTCAAAGGTCCCGGATTTCATCAAAGACACTTTTCAACCTGAGATGATTGTCCCGGTGTTTGACCCAGATGCTGTTATTATGCCACAGACAGGTACTGTCGTTTATGTAAAGAATGGTGTGACAGCAATGGCACTTCCTCTCAACAACGTGAAGGCGGTTGATGCGTTTGCTATCTTTATCTATAACGGCACAGACTATTGGATTTCCTTCAAGAAAAAGGATTGCCAGATGCTTGATGGTACGGGAAACGTGACCAAACCAATAGACAAGTCTCAAGAATCCTTTTACCTGAAAAAGAATTTCACACCTGAACTCCCCCCTGAATTTGCAGCTGAAATATTCCGATGGGATAAGACTATCAGGATACAGGGCGATCCTGCAATACTGCCCAGAGAAGATATTGAGAAAACAACGGTGATGCCACGGCAGCATACAAGATTTTTCCTCTACTTCCGCAAACGCAGCATCAACTATAGCAGCCTGCGAATTATCGTTCCAAGAGTCACGAGCGATTTCAATGAACAGCAAACCACGTTCGTTTTCAGATTTAAGGTGCAACGGGGTTAAGCTGACGCGTATTAAACAGAAACCTCAAGTATCACTGCTGGTGCTCCTGCCATGTGCTAAAAATCTGAGTTACCTCCTTCTCGCCTTCTGTTTGAGTTGTACCTTGCCTAAAACTGAAAAAAAAGAATCTCCGCCGCTACCTCGGTCGGCATTGATTGAAATCCTCCCCGCGAATCGTGAGCGGAAGGCAGCGCCTATAGTGGGTATCAGTTACGTTGAAACAATCGGTAGTGTTGGACAGGCGGTTGGTCAATTTCGGGCGCCATTGGGGCTCACTATGGATGAACAGCAGCGTCTCTATGTCGCTGATGCAGGAAACAATCGCATCCAAGTGATTGGCCCCACTGGCGGTTTTATCACTGAATTTGGAGGCCGTGGATGGCAGACAGGCGAATTTGATCACCCGACAGACGTGGCATTGGGCTTCCAAGGGAGCTACCGTCTCTATATCGCTGATACGGGCAACGATCGGGTCCAATTCTGCAATTTTGTTGATCAGATTTTTTATCCGCTCCCTGAAATTGTAGACGACATTTTGCTTGATCGACCTGAAGGTATTGGTATCGGGCGAAATGGGCAGCTTTATGTTGTTGATACAGGGAACCATCGCTGGATCGAGTTCAATGCGACAGGGGTTCCCGTCGGCGCACATGGAAGCTTTGGGAGGGGCAGAGAGCAGCTCTGGAATCCAACCGACCTCGGTGTTGATTCACATGGAAACGTTTATGTTGTTGATGCTGGCAACCATCTCATCAAAAAATACGACTTCAGCGGCAACCCTATGAGTGCATGGGGCGGAGAAGGAGACGAGCTTGGACAGTTGCGGGATCCTAAGTGCATCGCTCTTGACGAATGGAATTATCTCTACGTGACAGATAGCGGGAATCGACGTGTCCAAGTCTTTTCACCCGATGGAAAGAGCATGATAGAATTTAGCACTTCTGGACTCATACTGCCAGCCGGTATTGCAGTATCGAAGACCGGGCGCGTTTTTGTGAGCGATGCTGAAGCAAATGATATAAAGGTATTCCAAGTTTTTCGTAAAAAGTAGAAACCCAGAGCGACTAACATACTGAGTACAAGGCCGTTACTCTTCCCTTACTTTCAATTCTTAAAAAACTTTTGATAATGCAGAAGCGGTGAAATTGACCGAAAACCGGGCCCGCTCATTACGGAGAGGCGTGAAACGAAGTGGAACGGTGATCAGATTCAATAGACTAAAAATCATTTTTCTTACCTTCTGCTTGTGCGTCCTGCCACGTTCAGGAAATACAGCGCAAGGATCCCCGGAGAATAAAACAGGTGTTCTCGAACTACCTACCTTTTCTGTCCTTCAAAAATCTGAATCCTTTGAAGTAAAAACGGGCACGCTTGAGTTTACGGTGAAGTATCCGCCAATTCTCCCGAACAGTGAACAGATAACAGCGAAAAGCGGGAAAGTTCTCGTGCGAGGTGTAGATTACCAAATCGATGCCTATTTGGGCAAAATCACTTTAAGTGAGCCGGATACTACTCTTGAAGCAGATCTACCCTATAGACTGACGATAAATTACTGGACGTTGCCCTTTGCGATAAAACAGGTTTACAAACGCGATCTTTACGGTATAGGGGTCGGCTTGCAGCAAGAGGGCAATCAGCAGACAGGAATTAACGATCAACAACAAGGTTTTCTTGCGGATAATCGGCAGCCGGTAGCAGGCAACCAGTTAGAAGTTTCTGGCAGTCAGACGTTTGGAATTTCACTTGGTAGTGGCCGCGGTGTGACACCGAATCAGGAGCTGCGGATCAACGTAGAAGGAAAAGCCTCTGAGAATATTAGTGTATTGGCAATGCTATCCGACCAAGATTTACCTATCCAGCCTGAAGGCACAACAGAAAATATACAAGACATCGATCAGAAACTAATTCGTATCAGACATCCAAATATGAGAGGGACATTGGGAGATTTTGAAGGATCGCTCGGGCCGTCAGAATTTATCTTTTTCCCTCGTGCCTTAGAAGGTGTGCAAGTTGGAGGTAATTTTAATTGGATAGACTTCCATCTTATTCCGAGCGCAATTCCGAAAGGACAGTCTACTAGCTTAGTTCTCCGGGGCGAAGAAGGACGTAGCGAATATCGACTGACAGTTGATGGGCAATATGTCATTGTGAAAGCCGGCAGCGAAATCGTCTGGCTGAACGGTGAAAGAATGAGACGTGGCAAAAATAACGATTATGTTATCCGTGAATATGGAGACCCTATTGTCGAATTCAATAGCAAGCACCTGATAACAAGCAACGACGTGATTCGCATTGACTTTGAATACATTCCCGAGGAGCATGCTTATCAACAAAATCTTTACGGTCTCAGTAGCATCTTCACGTTACCTGGCGATTGGTTTTCTTTCGGGGCCTCCTATGCGGTTGAGACAGACCTGAGTCAGCCGGAGCAGGCTTTAATCACTTTCGCAGAGGAGGATTTAAAAGCGCTCCGCCAAAATATACTCGATCCCGATGGAGACGGAGCAGCCCTCATAGCCCCTCAAAAACATAGTGTATGGGGACTCGAAAGCCGCCTGAATATCACTGAAGAAGCTCATATTCAAGGGGAACTCGCTTATAGTGCTGTTGATAAAAACACCTATTCTACGGCTGATCGCAAAGAGGTGAGTCGGGCATGGAAACTCATCGGTTATGCAGACTGGGACTTTGCGGCCTGGACAGACAAATTTCGTCCTAAGTTAATAGCGAACCTCGATGTTCGCTCAATGGACGCTGACTTTGTACCTGTTGGTGCTTCAAGCACCAATCGCACCCGTTCCCGGTATGAGACACAATACGCTAAAGAGGGGTTTGATGATGCGTTTCTGCTGGATATCGCCGGTTCCTCGCGAGCTCCGAGAGATGAGCAGACGATGAACTTCGACATCCGAGTACTTCCAATCAACTGGCTCGAAGTTGATGCCGGTGTCGGTAGGAGCCAAGCGAAAGATTCTCGGCTTAATAGTCAATCAGCAACAACGCGTGATAATTACAATTGGGGTATAAATTTTAATCGCAGTCGACAGCCGGCGGTCAGTCGCTTGTCAGCCTCGGTGCCCGGAGAAAACGTTTTTGAACGTCGCAGCGGGGTCCCGGCAAAGGACACTCGACGACCAACAACTTTAAGAAAGTGGATCCCGAACCTGCGCTGGGACGACTATAGAAGTAGCTCGCGTGTGGAGAGTATCAATTCGACCTCAAGACAATTACAGCAAAAGTCTCGGCAAGAAGGCAATCTCTCTTATCCTATTGGTCCCTTCAGGATTATGGGTACACTCGGCAAAGTGGAATCAAACGAGGCGCTCAACGCGGCACTTAACCGGAAGCGGAACCGCACAATCGGGCGCGTCACTCTCGCGAAAGATTGGGCATCCTTCGATACCCGTTATGAGCTTGAAGAGGCTTTTAAAAAAGAACCGTTGCTTACTCTCGATACTGAACCTATCGGTTTGTCCGATTGGCAACTAAGCACTACCGCTCGAACGTGGAAAGTTGGGGCTTTCTCACAACAAGAGTCTTTCCTCAAAGGTGTTGTCAATCTAACAGCGAACGTCACACGTCGCGTGTTGAAGAGCCACAACGCTCTCGGGGCCAAGACGACAACCCAACTCGCTGATATTAGTCTTCAGTTGACCCCCTTAAGCCGCGCAATTGACATGGAAATCACCTACGAATTGGACAAAAAACTGACTAGCCAACGCCGTGAAGTCTACACTAACATTCATCCTCACACTGGTTTCCCAATCCGACCGGGTGAAGGATATTACGTAAAATTGGACGACCTGCACTACATAGAAGATCCAGAAGAAGGCACCTATATCAAAATCTACCAAAACGTCGGTGATAAACCGACGACAGCAGTAGATGCAGAGTTTCGGTTGCGTTTTCAACCTCGTCAATTTTTTGCACGCCGTGCCCGTGAACGTCAAAAACAGCAGCATGCTACGATGCAGAGTCGTGATAGCTTACGTCCAAAGCCTGTGCCCGACCTACCAAGCATCAACGACCAACAATCGAAAGTTTCTGATAGTCAACAATCATCCCGCCTAGAACGGTTTCTGAGTGCGCTAAGAGGCCAAACTCGATTCTGGGTGACCGAGGAACAGGAGGTAGAGGATGCGGTGTCGCTGTATCTGCTTCAAAACTTACAAGGTTCAGATACGCTTTTTGGACGGTTGAATCAACACCACAGGCTTGAATTTTCACCCTCACCCGCTTTCAGCTGTGAATTCAACCTTCGTACTGGTGAAACACTCAATCGCCGGGTCAATAACCAAGAACGTCAGAGGCACCATCAAACGTGGGATCTTACTGTGTCTGTTAATCCGACTCAACGAATGGCTGTCAATGTGAACTGGGAGCAAGGTTGGGAAACCGAGAAATATAGTCAATTCGATGTTGACAGACTTAATCAAGGGGCCGGTACTCTGGCAAGTGAAACGGCGTCTTTGCCAATATCTATCTCCGACCTACGCCAATTTGAACGGATTACTGAATTGGGACTCCGATACGAGCTGAGCAAATCGGTACGATGGAGCGGCACTGCCGGATACAGATGGACAGCTGACGAAGAGCAGTTAGATGAGGAACCCGAAGCTAGAACGCGTACCCTTTTCTATGAGAACCGTGTTGTATATAGTCTTGTCGGTAAAGGCCGCATTGACATCAATTACAAACTCGGCTACGGTGAAAGTCGCGGCAGTATACCGTTTGCACAATATACTTTCTATGAAGGCATCAGTCATGAAGTTCGAAAAACTGCTGATTACAGGTTGCGGAGATTCACCGATCTCTTGTTTCGACTCAATTACCGCTTGCTTTCAACCAAACAGCGCAAGCCTGAGCACCGCTTAGAAATGAAGGTGAGTGCAGAACTTTAGAAACGCCTCCGAAAAACAGTAGATTAGGGGCAGTTTTAAGGGGTTTTCTGCAAATTAGGCATTCCATCCGTCCTGTTAGCGCGTTTTGTCGGCGCGCTAACAAGATACATTAACTAATCTTCGTCTGGAGGCACGATATCATAAATGAACCATATACCTTCCACTTTTCGCATTTTGACAGATGCCTCTGGAGGAGATAACATCTGTGGCAACTTCAACCGGAAATGGAATTCATCCCCTACATGTTGATGGTTCAATACCTCCACCTCGCTGAACGCCAGACTGAGCTGCTCGCGCGACTCTTCTGGGATGTCCTGACTTGCAAGCTCTTCCATGGCACGCCCTATTACCATTGGGTGCAGCGCATCTGAGTCAAGATTCTTAAGTGCTGTCACGAAAGCGTTCATCAAATCTTCTGCAGATTTGTATGAATGGGTTGGAGCTTCTTCTTTCCAATCCTGCATCTGCCCCGGTTCAACAGAGATTTCTGCCAGAAAACCGTTGATGTTCCGTTGCTCGTTGAACCAGCTACCGGTAACCCCCAACTTAAAGGACTGCCCCTGCGGAAAATAATACTCAATGACGCGTCTATCTTCAGATGGAACGTCCCATGCAGAGATAAGCGCCCCTTGTGGCGCTCCTTTCGTAGGGAGTTTGCTATTGCCATCATACAGATCAAATGACCCCATGGCTCCGGCATCTCCAACTTGGAGTGAGATAGTGAGCCAACCGCCGTTTTCAAATGCTGTCGCATCAATCTCGACAACAGTATAGTCTTGATAGCCGGGTTCTGGAGTCCGAAAGGTACTCAAGACTTTCTGCTCCGGATTGTCGTTGGTAAGTACGAGTTTCAAAACGTTGGTCTTTGGGTCATCTGCTTTAAGAACAGAATCCCAATCGATGGACAAAGGTACCGAGGTATCTTCACGGAGTCCCGGGCGTTTGCCCGCTAAAGATCTCTTAAGAAACATTCTGTAGTGTTCATTGGGCTGCAGCCTGCTTAGTTCATTGGTCGGCAGCCTGCCCATCAGTTCAAGCTTTGGTGAGATAACCATCGAATCTGACGGGGAGTGCTCCTTCCAACCTTTCATGATCACTTGGATCAGTGGGTGCGTTTTGTCAAACTGCTCGAACCCCTGATGAAATCTCTTTTCAACGTATGCTTGCTGTTCGGGTGTGCGTTCTAATGTGACATTCGACACCCAGATGTTGATGAAATTTTCGTTCAAGAATTCAATAATTCGGTTATTGGAGAGGACACCTGCCCTCAGGCTTTTGCCGCTCCCTCAGCACGCCTCATCCGCAAGGGGACCGTCTAAAGAGATGGCGTGAATAGGTTTCACTTGCGTCTGTGCCATCTCCAATGCCTCTTCCGGGGATGTCCAATTAATCTGTTGTGACTTGTAGAACCGTTGTATGAGTAGACGTTCAGCTGCTTCTTGGGTAATAGATTCTACGTATTCGACATCTGGCAGGAAATCTCTCGTCCCGGCACGGAGTGCCATCTCGGAGCAAAAACCTGAATCGGTGCCGAAGTAATTTTTGTCTTTCTCTTTCTCGCGTTTAACATCAAAGTTTACTATGCCTCCGGGGACGTACATCTCGAAAAAAACGACTTTCTCTTCGACTCGGTCAATCACAAGATGTCCTGTAAATTGCGAAGGAGTAAACCGTCCATCTTTTAGTTTGAACTCCGCATGAATGCGAAACACAATGTCAGCGAATCTGTCGTTGTAAGCACGCAGGCATGCCCATAAGCCAGATGAGTCTCCCGAGAGCTGTAAGTTTGGATTTGGGTGCAGTTGCCTGAGCAGGGTCATCACGCCTTCTTCTTTAACTTGCCAGAGTTCGCCAACCGCAATTGTCTTATCAGGCAGAAAATCTTGGAAAACCGAGGCTGGATACTGCTTTTCTGGTTCAGCAACGCGCAAGTTTGCCAAGGTCTCCCAATTCACGTGGAAATTGAACACGGTATGCTCGATCGGTGCAATGGACCCCTTCACTAATACCTCTGACGTGCTGTCAAGCTCAAGTTTGATTGTGTTATTAGCTGCCGAGTGGTTATCGGCATTCAGTTGTCCGTTCATCATAATCAAGGTCAGAAAACCGAAGGCTAAGATTTTCATTTTCAAGCCTCCTTGTAAAACGTTCTCGTTAAGGATCAGTGTTGGAATAATACCACGAATACCACTTCTATCGATAGATAAAACAGTTCCTCTTATTTTCTTTCGATCATTGGTCATTTTGAAACTTCTCCTATTACGTTCGGGTGCTGCTATGCACTACGCAACCTTCGGACGACGGATGAGACAGTACAGTATTGCCCCCTATTTTAGCGCTCGGATAGGTATCCACTTATGCGCTTTGACGGCGGTAAAAGAGATTGGGGCGTGCCCCAATATGGCAACACAGATAGCCTGCAACGTGCAAGGCACGCACAGGCGCGGAAAAACCACAACAGCAGCAAACACTGACGCTGTTTGGTGAATAAATATGTGAATTGAAATACTTATCTTATGTAAATGGGGGGTAGGTAGTCTGTTAACTTATAGATAACAGGACGCTGACTACGGAAAAGCACGCGGCGACAGCACACAGGCCGCAGAAGGACATCTGAAGCCTCTTTACTCATCCCGAAATCCATATGAAAATACAGCATTGTTTCTACCTCTATATCAAAACTGAAATATTGATAAACGCTTTAGATAATGTTAATTATACACCTATTTTAATTTTTTTTGTCAACTTTTTTCCAAAAAAATAGAAAAATTATATTGTGCTTGCGCGAATCTAAAAAAGACTAGGGGTTACGCGTGGAGCTCTTTTGTAACATAACCTGTTAGGTTGTGCAATGGCTCCGCTCGTTTTTTCGCAGTTTCCGTAGTTAAAAGATCGTTCTATGCTCAAAGATGCATAAGTGCTATTGAGAACACTTAAATACCCAATCCTTTCTGCAAATTCCGAAATAGTTAAGTAGTTTTGCGGGGAGTGTGCTACGTCTTGACAAAATAAGATATCTGTGTAAAATAGCATGCAAAGAGATAATAGCTATTATACCTCTTAACCCTCAATATCTGAAAGGAAATCGTTAATGATTCAAACAGTTTATCAAGAGGCGTATCGTCCGCAGTTCCATTTCACTGCTAAAACCAACTGGATTAACGATCCAAACGGTCTTGTTTACTATAAAGGGGAGTATCATCTCTTCTTTCAACACAATCCGGTCGGCATCGATTGGGGAAATATGACATGGGGGCATGCTATTAGTCGCGACCTCGTCCATTGGAAGCAACTTCCACATGCCCTGCATCCTGATGAACTCGGCACAATCTTCTCCGGTTCGGCGGTTGTGGATTGGAAAAACACTGGCGGTTTCCAAACCGGTGATGAGGCAGTTCTCGTTAACTTTTATACGTCTGCCGGCAGCCACGCCCCCAAAGAATTGCCCTTTACGCAGAGCATTGCTTATAGTAACGACCGCGGGCGAAGTTGGACAAAATACCAAAACAATCCTGTGCTTGACCATATTGTCGGCAGCAATCGTGACCCCAAGGTGATATGGCATGAACCGACGCAAAAATGGGTGATGGCGCTCTACCTCGATCAAAATGATTACGTGCTATTCGGGTCGAGAAACCTTAAGGCATGGACTCCACTGTCCGAGGTTCAAATTCCGGATACAGAGTGCCCTGATATCTTTGAACTTGCGGTTGATGCCGATCCAAATACTAGGAAATGGGTTTTCTGGGGAGCGGCAGGGCAATATTATGTGGGTGACTTTGACGGAACGACCTTCACGCCGGAAGGTGATGCTCGGTGCGCCGACTACGGTGCTAATTTTTATGCGGCTCAAACGTGGAGCGATGTTCCGGAGTCGGATGGCAGATGTCTCCAAATTGCTTGGATGAATGGCAGCAAACCACCGGACATGCCCTTTAATCAGCAGATGAGCTTCCCATGTGAGCTAACCCTTCGGACAACTTCAGATGGTATCCGACTCCATCGGGAACCGGTAGCGGAGATTGAAAATATCCACACCTATACGCACACATGGAGCAACATTGCCCTGAAGCCGAGTGAGAACCTGCTTTCTGGTTTAACAGGCGAACTCTTCGATATCCGCGCTGAGATCGTACTAAACGATGCTGCAGCTGTTGGGTTCAACATTCGTGGAGAGGATGTTCGCTACGACGACGTGGCGACGCAACAACTTACATTTCTTGAAAGAAGCGGCCCACTTACACCGAAGAATGGAAAAATCAGTTTGCAGATTTTAGTCGATCGCATCTCTCTTGAGGCGTTCGGCAATGCTGGAGAGCTCTCTATGACCTCCTATTTCCTACCCGATCTGAACAACGCAGACATAGGGATTTATGCAGATGGGGGTACAGCAAGGCTGGTATCGCTAAAAGTACATGAATTAAGGTCATCGTGGGTGTAACCGTATTATTTTACGAAAACTCTTTCTACGATAAACTAAAGGAGAGAGACACTCATGCAGAGACACATAGCCAAACTGACGAAGCAGCGCATCAGCGACTTCTTTGTCAAAGAAGATGGGCATGTTGCCCATAAGAACGCGTTCGTCGCCGGCACTGTTGCAACTGGAGCAATCCTGGCATCACTCATGCTCACACCTGATGCAGCAGCATGCGATCAGGTTCAATGCGGCCGTTTCGAGACTTGTAGTGTGCCCAAGGAGATGTGTTGTGCTGAGCAGGTCAGCACTCATCATTGGGTGTACTGGTGTACTTCAGGAACTTGTTAAAGGAGTAAGCCGTTTATAGATAGAAGGCTTCATCGCAAGAAAAGCGAGGGCTTATGCATTACGTAGAGTCGTATTTGTATAGGTTTTCGCTTCTCTAACAAAACGCTGTGTCCCGTTGATTTTGACTGGTTTATGTACCCCAAGTTGCTACGTTGTTAGAATAGGTTTTGCTTTATTGAATCCCTTGTGGCAGATCAAACTTGTACCCTTGCAATCCAAAAGTATCGTAAACTCTCATCTAATGTGAGTGTTGCAGGATATTTAGGAGATATCCGAAAAGGAGACTGCATAGATTTACAACCAGTCCTTGTTTTTCTAAGGACAAAACATGGAGATCTGATCAATGTCACCCTTGCTCAAGTGTAAAAAAGCGATCGTTATTATTATCACTGTTTTCGTTTTTTTTTGGATACAAATAGAGGCATTTGCGGGTGCGGACTGGAAACGGATAACTGAGATGCCGACTGGGAGAAGCGGGTTCGCGGCGGCCGTCGTAGAGAATAAGGTGTATATCATCGGTGGAACACTCTTTAAAAATCCAGAAGGCCCCTATGGGAGTTCAACCCTTGAGGTGTATGATCCACAAAATCACACTTGGCGGCGCCTGATAGATATGCCAACCCCCCGTCATGGTGCGAGATCCGCGGTTGTCAACGGCATCATCTATGTTTTTGGCGGGTATAGTTCAAAAGATAGATTAATTAAGAATTGGAAATTGCCGGTTCACACAGAGGCATACGATCCTCAAACTGATACTTGGGTCCAGAGAAAGGACATGCTGGTTTCTCGTATCAACTTTCGTCTCGGTGTGTTCGCTGACAAAGTCTATCTCATCGGCGGGACAACAGGCTTCGGTGAGGCCCATGAACAACGGATGGACCGAGTGGATGTCTATGATCCAAGCACCGATTCCTGGGCGAGGGGAACGAACATGCCGACCCGGCGGGATCCTCTGGCTGTGTCCGTTGTCAACAATCGAATGTATGTCATCGGTGGGCGCGGATGGCCTCAGGCTGTTGATGGTGGCCCTGTCCTGAAGGTGATTGAGGCATATAAACCGGTAGGTCGCCGGTGGACGCAGAAGCGGGATATGTTAGATGTAAAAAACGGGTTCGAGACGGTTGTTGTTAAGGATGAGATCTATCTGATTGGGGGGAGCTCTCAAGGTCGTTTTTTATCGACAGTGGATGTGTATAGTCCAGAGAAAGAGGCATGGCGAGAGAGTCCAGAACTGCCAATACTTCTGAGTCCGTATGGTGCAGCGACGGTAAACGGAAGGATTTATGTTTTCGGTGGATATAATAGAGAACGTGGGCATATTCCAGATGTTCTGGTCTTTGATACGCGCTCTCGTGCCGTCGAAGCAAAGCACAAGCTCACTACACGCTGGGGGGAACTCAAAGGCAAACGTCCCGCAAAACCATAAAGCGACACCTCGGTCATCAGTGCTGAGCGTGATGCCGTTCTCTGCGATTCAACCTCTCAGTACCTCCGCAGTAGCGACAGTAGCGTAGGCACGCAGCAACAGAAACTTTCCCTGATATAGACTCATGTATCTGAGTTCTCGGCAGCGTTTGGATTTCGAGACACCTAAGACAGTTAGGATTTGATGCGGGCTGTATAGTCCAAAGAGATGCCTTGTTGAAAACAAAAGCGAGATTTCGCAGAGCTTGGAGGCACATCGCGAGATACCGCCTATAAAATTGATTGAAAAAAAATCTCGTACCTGATAACATCTCCTCACAACTCTGAGGAATGTTAAATAATTATCGGTCGGCTCTAGCGGTAGCAAGTTTATGTGCTTGGTGCCAGTGATTCCCTAACCCTCCGCCCAAAATCGCTTAAGAATAGACTGTGGCCGTGAGGTTACGCCTGCCACCCCGATTTCGGAACTCACATAGGTAGATGCCCTGCCATACGCCTAAATTGAGGCGATGGTCAGTAATCGGAACCGAGACATTAAAGCCCACGAGTGAGGCTTTAATGTGTGCCGGCATATCGTCGTCACCTTCTATCGTGTGTTGATAGAACGGTTCACGTTCCTTGACAAGCCGGTCGAAACTGTTCGCAAAATCTTCGCGGACCGTCGGATCGTCATTCTCGTTGATGGTTAATCCAGCTGAGGTATGCTTAAGAAAAAGATGCAGGATGCCTTCTTTTGGCAGGGCACCGAGTGGTTTCAGAATTTCATCTGTAACGAGATGAAAGCCACGTGGATATTCAGGCAAGGTTATTTCTATTTGTTGAATCATTTCTCAGTCTGCTCCTCATTTTGGTGATTGATCCTATGGTGAATTATAAAAACATAGCCTTTTCTTGTAGGAGAGATTTCAAATCTCAATTTCTTCTCCGGCTCGCGATGTCCTGACCCAAAAATTAGATGGACATGGTACTAAGGCGATTGTTACATGGAAAACTCTTAACTAATAGCTGATAACTAACAACTGAAAACTATGAAAAAGGAGTCTTTATGGAGATTATCTGTGCTTCTATCTGTTACCGGGGCTACGCCGAAGACGAAGTAGCCGCAACTTTGGCGTATGCCCCCCAGATCGGCTATCGTCACATGGAAATTCATGGACCTCTAATCTGGAGTGTGGAGGCCGCGCTCGCATTTGATATAGACGGTATGAAGACGAAAATTGATGCCTCTGGGATGCAGTGTGCCGGACTCTATCCGCCGGGATGGGGTGGACAAAACAACATCGATGTTGAGGCACGTGCAGGGGCAATCGCCAGATGCGTTGAAATTGCCGAAGGGCTGGGCGCGACCCATCTCACGACAAGCGGGGCACAACCTAGAACAGAATCCGGAGCGCTGGACAGAGTCATTGCTTGTGTCCAGGAGGTGTTGCAACGCATACCTGAGGAGTGTCAAATCAGGCTAACGCTCGAACCACACCACGGGAATGTTCTTGAACACCGCTCAGATTTCCAATCGGTTTTAGATGCGATTCCAGACGAACGAGTCGGGGTCTGTATAGATACAGGGCATTTCCATTCATCTGGTGTCGATACGCTTGCCGCAATTCGCCAATTCGCATCCCGTCTATATGCAGTGCATCTCAAAGACCATCTTGGTCCCGTGTCTGTCGGCATTGGACGTGGAAATCTCGATCTCAAAGAGATTATTGAGACCCTCCAAGAGGTAGACTACCAAGGCGATTTGACTTTGGAATTGGAAGTTGAAGATCCAGAAAATCTACCTCGCTATACTGAAGAAGCTTACTTCTATCTGAAAGGGATGCTCGGTCTACCCCTATAGTTCCCACGTTTTGATGGAATCATCAATACCGAAATTGGCAGGCATCTCGTTTATGTCGTAGTGCACTGAACCGCGTTGAAAACCGAATCAGCAGGGATATTAACCACGTCCGACGTAGAGCTGCCCCATGGGTAAAACGGTTGCCTCTAGCATATTGATGTTCGGTGGGAGAGTTGCCATCAGAACAGCTGCTTGCGCCAGATCGTCAACGTCCATCATAGGCTCCATTGGTGGCTCTGGGCGACTTTGGTGGCGCTCTACATAAGTGTTGCCGGGTTGCAAACAGCTGGCTGTGATCCCGAAAGGTCTACCTTCTAATGCTGTTACCTGCGTCAAGCCCCAGATACCGGACTTGCTTGCACTGTAAGGTGCCGTCCGGGGGCGAACCCGATGTGCAGAGATACTCCCGACATTGATGATGCGTCCTCCTTCACCTTGCTCCTTCATAATTGCGAATGCCTCGCGGGTGCAAATGAACGGAGCTCGGAGATTCACATTGATGACCCAGTCCCAGTCCTCTATTGCAAGCTCACCTATGGGGCCTCCATTAAATGCCCCTGCGTTGTTGACGAGGATGTCCAAGCGCCCGTATTCATTCATCGATTTTTCAAAGAGTGTTTTAATCTGTGCCTCGTCCGTTACATCTGTTGGAACGGTTAGCACCTTTGTGCCGTTGGCTCGAAATTCGTCAGCCGTTTCTGCTAGGAGTTTGGCATCTCTTGCAGCGATCGTTAGCGTAGCGCCTTCTGCCGCAAGTCCTCTTGCAATCCCTCTTCCGATTCCGCGATTTCCACCTGTTACAATCGCAAATTTTCCATCTAATTGTCCCATTGTTTCTCCTGCTCTTTTGAGCCTGTCGCTCAGAGTGCGAGTTTGTGATCTATGAAAATAATTCTGTCAATACAGATTCTGTTCTGACTGCCTGCACCGTCCCGTTCGCGAATCGCATCGCCGACAAATGTGCATACAGAAAGTCCAGATCTTCAACTGTATCTATATCATACCATGGAGGTAGTAAGCCAACGCTTGCTTTTGCCGAACGTATGCGTGTCATTGTCTGTTGAAAAACGTCTGCTGTACTCCAAGGAATGTCCTCAAATACAAGCGGCACAGTCGTTGTTACATTCGCTGCAGAAAATCCTATGAGGTAATAGCCTCCATCTGTGCTCGGTCCAATGACGACATCGCGCCAGTCAAGTTGTGTAAGTGCTTGTGAAATATATGAAATAGGTAGCGTCGGACTGTCAGACCCGACGAGTAAAATTTTCGTATATCTGTGTTCAGCTGCCCACTGTGTCGCTGAAGCGAGTCTGTTTCCAAGCCCCGTTCCTGTCTGCGCTATATAGATAGGACCTTCTCCGATTAACACTCGTAAATCCGATTCTGCTTCTGGTGGGGTATATGCAACGATTAAATCCACATCAGAGAGTTTCTTGATGATTTCACACCAATCTGTGAGGAATGCCGTGTACAATGTCGCCGCTTGCTCGGGTGACAGTGTTGGAACAAGCCGCGTCTTAACCTGATTCGGCACCGGGTTTTTAGCAAAAACAGTCACGCACATCTTCACCGATTAAGTTCCTTGTTTGGCATAAAGGGTAGAGAGAGTTGATGCGGAGTCGGTTCGTCGGTTGAAAGAAGTTGGATTTCATCTGTTATAATCTTTAAATAGCGGTCTCGGTCTTGAAATATTCGTTCATCAACCCATCCATTTTTGGACAATGAAACAAATAGAGCAGCTGCGCGCGCTTGGCAATTGATTCCGCGCTTTGGGTTGAAAACGATGTCTGAAAAGCCCTGATATGCTTCGAGTTTTTTCACCAGGTCTCTCTCGTTCTGGTGGAGTGCCTTCATATACAACCAGTCATAGAAGGCTGTTTTAGGTTCAGTCGGGAATTCTTCGCCACAGAGATCGAAAGCGATGAGTTCTCCTGAATTCCGTAGTCGCTCGTCGGTTTTTGCTGCTCGACTGGACACGGAGTAAAGCTCATGATAGGGGCCTCCATTTTTAAACACCTTGCTTCCTTGATAGGCACACTCTACGGTTGTCTTCTGGCCCTCCGGTATTTCTAGTTGCAGATTAAAAGCACTCAGTGAAACACCCAATTCTAATCTGGATTTACCTGAAATTTCCAAAATAGGGCTGATACTGTATTTTTTGGCGGCTTCATGTAAGGAATCAATGGATTTTTGCAGTTGAGATTTTGCGAAGCCTGGATACCATTTAAACGTTAAGTCTATTTCATCAACATACGGGAATCCATTGAGGTTGGACGTGAAAATAGGGCGTTTTGCCATTGTGCTCTGCTCCTAAAACAGTGTGGTACTGATATCTACAGGGAACTTGATCTTACTCATTAACAACGCACACAATAGAATAAAAAGGTGAGCAGTTTAATGACTTACTCAGGTCGGTTGAGAGTTATAGGTTTTTATCTTGGACATATAGGAGTAATCCAGTGTAAAAACCAAGTGCTGCGAGTTGTAGTCCTATAGCGATCGCGATTATTTGTGATCCTGCTTCTTGAATGAGAAAGAGGACTAGGAGTGATGTTGCCGCTAATAGCATGACGTTCGCTATTGCCATTAGATGTGTTGCTTTCAACATGATTGTCTCCTTAGTTGCGTGCTGTTAGGATAAGGCAACACACCCCACCCCCCAACACAATAGATTATTACCTGTATGTCTGCCGTGAGAGGTGCAGGTCGCCCATCACTGCAGACATGAATTCGCTATGGCTCCGCGGATCTGTGTAGACGGCTTGTTTCCCCAGGCTTACCTCCTAGGTTCCCGATGAAGATATAGGAGAGTCCGTACTCACTAGCCCTCGTCCTGAGACGGGGCATATTCAGCTCAGGTCTATACCTTGAGTAAGGTCTAGACCTCACGTCTACGAGGTATTGTACCCCTTTGTTCTTGAGGGTTGTTAGCATATCCTCAGGGTTACTGTTCCCATAACCGATTGTGTAAATCATCTAAGGTTCTCCTTGTTAGAGGGCAGGGCATACACCCCACCCCCTCATTTATTACAATTACAACCTTGGCTCATCTTGCCACGTTTCATCTATCGGATGATAGATGTCATCAGTTTCCCAGAATCCGAGGAGGTTATAGAGATCGCATAACCCGAAATCCTCCCTCAGCTCATGGTTCGCTGAGGCAGCCATCCAAAGGGCTGCTGACCTTGCTTGGCAAGCCACCCCTCCTTTCGTGAACTTGAAGAAGAGGTCTGTGAATCCTTCGGCTGGAGAGAGCATTACATCATTCTCTATCAGAGCTTTGATGTATATCCAGTCAAAGAATAATGTTTTAGGCCAGGTTGGGATCTCCTGGCCTTTGTAGTTGAACCCTATAAGTTTCCCGGAGCTTCTTAGACGCTTATCTGTCTTTGCGTTTCTAGGACTCATTTTATAGAGTTCGTGATAAGGTCCCCCATTCTTGAACACCTTACTGCCCTGGTATAGGCATTCGATGGGTATCCCTTTCAGTTTTAGGTTGAAGGCACTGAGTGCCCTCCATCTTTGTAACGACGACGCTGTGCTAATCTCATAAATAGGGGTGGGCAGCCCCATCTCGCTCGCAGCAGCGTGTATTGCCCTGACGTTCTCACTATTAGTGCTCCGCCACGCGAATCGGACGGGCACTGTTTTTACGTATCCACACTCGTAATCAGGGATAAAAACGGGAAGCACGGCTGGAACTACGTCACTAGTTGGGGCGTATGAAAGAGGTATACCATTGGCATCAAGATTTTCACTCTTCCATATACTATAATCAGATCTGGAATCGAAATATTGCCGGGAAATTTTATAATTGGAACTAGTTCTGATGGGCATCAATCTTTCTTGAGCAGCAGCATCCCAATAGTGGATTTCCTTAATATATTGTACTGGTATTGGATTAAAAACCAGTACCTCTGCTTGCGGATGTGTTGGATAATTTTGGGGTATTGACAAATCTTGATGCCTTATACCATAGAAATCTTCAAACAGATCTTTCAATGCTTCGGGTCTTTTTCTATTTTCCAATGGAACGTTGTTAACGCGCCGGCTTGCAGCATTTTCCTTGCAAAAGGCACACTCAAATTCCCACAACACTTTTGCATCAAGCAAGAGAACAACCCATTGGGCATATTCGACTCCTTCCCAATCTTTTCTAAGCTTATAAAACATTTTGTAATTTGGAAAACTAATGCTTAGACAGACCGCGTCCGTATTGTTATCGGCTCGATCGGGATCATTGAACAAAAAATTTCTTCTATCTGCTTCCAAAGCACTCCGCGACAGCAAGCCATCTTGTAAGATACTCGGTAAGTTTTCAATTCGAGTAAAGTGGCAAAGCGTTGTTATCTCTTTTTCTTCACAAATTTGTTGTATCTGCCGTGCTCTCCAATTTTGTTCATAGAAATTTAACATCGGCATGCTTCCTTATCTAAAATTGAGTTTGGAAAAGTATACTGCATTTCAAAAATAAATCAACACCTTTTTATGTCAAAGAATCAGTGGATAACTGATATTACTCGCTGCTACCGATCGTCAACCCTCTCACGAACCGCGGGGTTGTCCGGTTCTACCGGTTCCGGACGCTGATCTAGCCACCACGCGAAGACAACGACAAGACACGCAAGCGCAATTCCACTCAGGGCCATCGGGATACCTGTTGATTTTCCATCACTTGCATCAATCTGGTATTTTGCAGCAACTGCTGATGCTATCGCAGCTACGGCCATCACGAGGTTCACGAGCCATGGAACTTGACAAAGCACCGCAATCAGCGAAACCACAGCGGTAGTCAAACTCAATTGTGCAAGGGGGTGATAAGGTGTTGCGTTAATTTTCTCATCATCGGAGCCTTCTGTGTCTCTATGCGAAACTGGAACCGGTGCCCCTTCTTGATATGTCAGCTCAATGAGTCTAATGAATTCTGGTAGTAGCTTTTCCTCTTGAATCCACTCAAAAAGGTCAGGATATTCGTGCCGGAGAAGGATTACAAATTCTTGACGTTGGGCACTAAAATCTGTAAATTCTTCCCAATCGCTTTCTGGGACCGTGACGTATGGTTCAGGACCGACACGAAGTTGATAGCCGTGTTCAGCAATATAGACGACGCTCCCAACCCCTTTGCGTTCAGCGATCCGTAATTCTGTCAAGTCGTCGGGATCCACCTGTTGACTCCTGTCTTCCTCGACAACAGCCATATCGCGTTGTTTAAGTGCCTGCGCTGTCGCTTCAGATCGCATTGCCATTTCGTTGTCTGTAACAGCTACACCGATACGACTTACCAATTCCATTGCCGTTACTTCATGCTCAGGTGCCACAAGAAGCGCGGTTTCACGTTTCTCTTTTAATTCGATCGGTCTGCACCGGATCTGCTGTGCACTCAGAGTGACTTGAATCAGCTTCACTTCCCATTCATCATGGGTCCGGTGAATCTCTACCCAATCGCGAGTATTGCCGACACCTTCCCCAAATAACTGCGATACTTGCCTCAACTGGCTTTGACTCACGTGTGTATCTTGTGCTGTGCTGATTGTTTTTTTTCTTTTTTCATTCATAATAATTCCTTTGGTATGTCAAGATACCGTTAACAGTTCTGTATAAACGGCCTCTGTCAAAGCAGTGTTCTTTTTGCTGTTGAAGAGTTGTGCAGCACGTCTGCGGGCGGCTTCTCCCATTGTTCTTAATCGTTCCCGGTCAGCTGCGAGGTTTGCCATGGCATCAGCAATGGTTAATGCGTCTTCTGGTGGTACTAAAATCCCTGTTTCTGGCGTGACGAGTTCTTTGCTTCCACCGAGGGGCGTAGCGATAACAGGTTTGCCTGCTGCCATGGCTTCGATAATCGTGCGCGGGCACGCTTCGGGAATAATAGAGGGTACTAATACAATATCAATCAAACTTGTTACGATACGCGTATCGGATAAAAATCCGGTGAAGATAACAGAATTTTCAACACCTAAGTCCGCAGCTTCCTGCTTCAGTTCTTCCATATATGCAACGTCTTTTTGGAAATAGGGACCGCCCACAATCAGTAATTTAATGGATTCTTTTTTCTTAAGTTCTGCCATCGAACGCACTAAGAAGTGGATACCTTTTTCTCGTGTAATCCTTGTTACGACACCGGCGAGTGTTGCCGTATCAGTTGCATCGGAAAGGATTTCTTTTCGGAGGGTTTCTACCTCTTTCGGTGATGCCTGAAAAGCGTTTAAGTCGACACCGTTATAGATTAAGGTCTGCTTTGCTGCTGGGGCAAAATCCCAACGCGTCGCCTCTGACACCAGAATCACGCGATGGAGAAGTCGCTCACAGAAGCGGTCCAAAATACCGTAGGAGGTCGCGTAACGTTTGTGCATCAAGATAGGGATACGATTTATTCTTGCAACAACGCCGCCTAACAGTGCCGCTGAAAGCGAATTAGCGTGAATCAGGTCAATTCTGTGTCGCTTTACCGAGCTGTGGATCTGATAAACGACTTGCAGCTGCTGAAGATCCTCTAGTAGATCGCGAAACGTGAACCGCTTTACCTTATCAGTTTTATTATGTGCCGCGGGGAGAGACAGCGGGATGACGCTCGCTTCTGTCTTTGCCACTTCTGCCGCAAAAGCACTCTCTCCAAGACACCCGACAAAAGGCATAAAGCGGTTCTTGTCCAGTAGGTTCAGCAAGAGTAAAAGGCTCCGTTGTCCGCCCCCGATTCCCGAACCGCTATCAAGATATAGGATGTTGGATTTCGATGTATCGGATGCTCTCATCTGCTTGGCTTCCTGATATCAATCTGTCCGTTTCGCTAGGCGTCCCGTGGGAAATTTTTGTTTCTGCCAACGTTATATAAATCTTTATACAGCCATCGGGCAATAGATCTGCCAACCGATCTGCCCACTCGATGATACAAATCCCGCCACCTTCTATATATTCGCTGAGTCCAAGTTCGGCGATCTCCTCGCTGTTTTCGAGTCGGTACAAATCAATGTGATAGATCGGTACTGTTCCCCTGTATTCGTTGATTAGGATATATGAGGGGCTACTGACAATCTCACCCGGGGCGATACCTACGCCCTGTGAGATGCCTTGAGTTAGACAGGTTTTCCCGGTCCCGAGCTCTCCGATGAGGGCAATCACATCGCCTTGTTTTAGCGTTTTACCGAGTTTTTCACCGAGAGCTTGCGTTTCTTCGGGACTCTCTGTTTTAAAGATCTTGTTACTATTTTCCATTTGTCACTATGTTTGTCTGGTTTGTATCTCTGCTGTTGTTTTTAAATTAGCTTCCCGCTGCGCACCTTAAAATATCTTCTTGCGTCAGATTATGATTGATAAATTCACCCGTGATTTTGCCTGCATGTAGCACCAAAATCCGATCACTCATGCCTAAGATCTCTGGCAGTTCGGAGGATACAAACACAATAGCAACGCCTTCTCGCGCAAGTTTGGCCATTAGCGTGTGGATTTCCGCTTTTGCCCGCACATCGATACCGCGTGTCGGTTCATCAAAGAACAGCACCTTCGGACGCGTCATCAACCATTTCCCTAGAACTACCTTCTGTTGATTTCCTCCGCTCAGCTGGTCGACAGGTATATCTAGCGAGGTTGTTTTAATCTGAAGAGTATCCACATACGTTTCGCTTTTTTGATATGCAGTGTTGTCGTCGATTACGCCATAGAATACAATATCTGAGGCCGGGTCAAGACTCGCAAGCGTCAAATTACGGACAAGGTCCACATCCAAAATGAGTCCATAACGTTTTCGATCCTCGCTGACCAGTCCCATTCCGTGTTTTATTGCTTGATGTGGGGCGTGAATTTGGATATGGACCTCGTCTATAAAAACTTTCCCATGCCACTTTCCATCATAAGCCCCAAAAATAGTGCTAATCAACTCTGTTCGCCCGGCACCCATCAAGCCCGCGATGCCAAGGATCTCCCCACGCTGGACCTCAAAGCTGACATCTTCAAGCTGCGGGGGTTGCAACGGATAGGTGCTTAAGTTTTCTACCCGGAGTGCGACTGATCGTTGGTTTGAGGCATTTTCTCGGTTTGGGAAAAGACCGGTTAACTTTCTACCAACTATCTGCGAAATTAGTGTTTCTTCGGTGCATTCAGGGGACTCGATGGATTGCGTGGCCACCGTTTTCCCATCTCGTAGCACCGTCACTCGGTCTGCGATCTGAAATATCTCTTTGAGCTTATGGGTGATGTAGATACAAGAGACGTTTTTTTCACGGAGTTCCATCACAATGCGCCGAAGGGCTGCGACCTCGGTTTCTGTCAGGGCAGCCGTTGGTTCGTCAAGCACGAGCAACACTGGACGACTTGATGCGCCTCGATTGGCATGCAAACTACGCCCTAACGTTTTGGCTATTTCCACGAGCTGCTGCTGACCAATACCGAGCTCGTAAACCGGACGATCCAAAGGGAGTGTCAATCCCAATTGCAAAAGGAGATGTTCGGCATCGTGATATAGACGTTGTTTATCTATGATACCAAACCGTTGTGGCTCCTTGCCGAGATAAATGTTCTCAGCGGCTGTCATCTCTGGAATCAACGCTAATTCTTGATGAATAACGGCAATACCGGCATGTTCCGCGTCCCGCACTGTGTGGAATCTTTGTTCGATGCCATCAATCCGAAATTGCCCATCGTAAGTGCCAGACGGATAAACGCCTCCGAGAATTTTAATCAGCGTCGATTTACCGGCCCCGTTTTCTCCACAGAGGGCATGAATTTCACCACGACGGACTTCAAAAGAGACGTTGTCTAAAGCGCGCACTCCCGGAAATTCTTTTGTAATTGCTTGCATGTCGAGGAACGGGGGTGTCACGGTTTGTTGGTCCTTAGGATACGCAATTTTCGGTTATTATAGCAGACGTGGAAACGGAGATCAAGTTTTTTGTCAGAGCCGGTTCTCTGTCGGTAGACAAAATCTCCTAACCCGGCCGGTCGGTTCTAACAAAACAGTCACCGGAGGCCGGCAACCAAATTCAGACGATGGACGCTTGGTGATCCAGTCATTTATCATATCTATTTATTAAAACTGCTCCTCGGACGATGGCAGATGTAGACAGGCCCTGGCACCTTGCTTTTGTTCTTGAAATGTGTTAAGATATAGGTAACCTATAGAAAGTATCTGAGAGATTCTTCTTGTAATGACCCCCATAGAGGTTTCCGTAGGTTACCTACTTGAACTGCATTAGTTGGTTTTTGTGCAAGCGAAGCAATGTTAGCACGACTCACAGCGGAATTTGACTAGCGAAAGATGGTAGACGATGTCAAAAACCACTCTCCTTGTAAAAAATAATTTGATTTTTGTTCTTAAATATGTTATCATATATATTGTAGTAATGGCTTTTTTCAGGGAATCTAAGCCACCAAAATCGATTCTGAATTTTACAAGAACTTAACAACGAAAATTGAAGGAAAGTTTGATTTCACGAACAGTTTGAAAACGAACAAACCTTATCAAGTGTGACTGTCGCATATATCTATTAGGTTTGTAGCACTTCCACATAAGCCTTGGTGAAAAATATTGCCCAACTGTCCACGAAACTTCTGGAAAATTCAGAAGTTCTGGATACTACACAGTGCTTTTTTCTATGTCAAAAGATACGTTATACCAATTTGTGCCTATTTGAGAATCGGAGGACACTATGGGTGAAGAAAAAAAGAAAGAAATGGTGCCTGTTACCGCCGAATACGAAGTCGTTGATCAAGTCGATGACCAGGCGATCATTGAGTTAATGACAGGGCAGACGATCCAGGATTACGTCTATTCTTTTAAACAGGGCGGACGCACGGTTGAGGGGTTAACCTTAGCAGGTATTAACGAGGCAGCCAATCGCCGTGGCGGTATCCAGATCGAAGAAGTTAAATACGAAGAGCGCGAACATTCTTGGATCGCGACTGCTAAGGCGATTGATACAATTACGGGATCATCTCGCTATGGGGCGTATGAGCAACCGAAAATGATAGGGAGTCGTCCTGACCCCTTTGCTTTCACCAAGGCAATCCATAAGGCACAGCGGAACGCCATAAAACAGTTAATACCTGTTCCGGTTATCCGTGAGGTGTTGAATTTCTATCTCCATCGGAAAGCTGGAGGCGGTAACGCTCTGCCCCAATCGCAAGCACAACAGAGCGGTGGGAATATCACTAATGCCCAAAAAGCCGCCTTTGCTATCGCTAGCAACCTTGCAGGCCCCCTTGAAAAGAAAAGCATTACGAAGGCGGATCTCTGGAATTATATCAAACGTAGATACAGTGTAGAGTCTCGAAACGATATGAGCGAGATGCAATGGACCCAGCTCTCTGCTGAACTCAAAGCAGCGGAAACCGCCCCGCAATTGTTTGATGAGCTCTGTGAGCGCATTAAACAGCTCACTGCCGCCGCCGAAGAGAGTGAAGTCTCAGCGCCTGAGGCATCAGCAGATCCAGAAACAACATCTGCCAACGATACACAAGTAGAAACTAAGGACGCGCAGCAGGAAACTACAAAGGGTTCTGCCCCTTTTTAGTCCGTTCTGTTCTTTCTAACAGTATCCGCTGCGTCGATGAGTTTAAACTCAGCCGACAGATATTCTCTGCTCCGCACAGCATCTTGCAGCGAATGTGCAGTTGGTGTATTCTCAAGAAGTAGGTCACCCCTATACTGCTGCCTTTTCAGATGTTTGGCAATCGATCGAAAGTCTACAAACCCATCGCTTACTTCTGAGAGGACCCCCGCTTCTGTCTTCTGTTTGAAGTGCACCGATGTGAGATCTGTCATTTTGACGGACTTCCAGAATTCGTCTGGAGGATTCACAGTTGTTCCATCGGCGCGGTAGGTATTGCTCTCGTCATACGTCAATTTCGCACCACCGGCAACTGCTAATTTCAAAGTTAACGTGGCAGTTTGCCTTGCATTTTCTACTGCAAAGGTCATCGGATAGTCCGGGAGCAGGTCGTTGTAATGTTTTAAGTTGGCGATCGCAGCGGATTCGTCAATGTTTCCTTCGCTTTCGAGATCAACGAGGCGCAACCGTGGCCGTGCCGGGCAAAGTAGATACGCCAATTTCTTTGCACGCACAATCTCTTGGTTATCTGCCTTTCTGTCTTTTGGAGATGAGAGCCAAGGGTGCGACATGGCGTAACTCAAGGTGAGCCCGGACGCTTTTTCAGCGAAGGAGGCAATCGTTTCGAAAAGCATGGAATGATTCGTTTCGTGAACTTTTCCGCTCCAAACAGCGTCGCAGATCGTTCTGAATTCGGCATCGGCGTATATAGGTATTACTGATTCGAGTTGTTGGATCATCACTCCAAATTCGGAATTCCGGAGGTAATCGCCTTCACGTACCTCCATATCCTTAAACCCATTTGCACCGAATGCCATCATCAGTTCATCAAACGTGGTACCGTTGGTCATCTCTTCAGACCAGATATTCGTTACAATTCCGAGTTTTTCAAACATTTTGACATCCTTTTCTTCATAGGGTATGAGATATACAGCAAAGAGTGTAGTATGTTTTTAAGGAGCCTCAACAGGGAAGACGTATGGCACAAACCAGAAAATTTACAGATGAACTCAGACACGCTGCAGCACCGATTTGGGAAGCCGATCTTAAACACCCTTTCGTTCGCGGTATTGCTGACGGCACGCTCCCCACAGAGAAGTTCACGTTCTACCTCATTCAGGACTATCTTTTTCTCTTAGAATATAGTCGTGTGTTCGCGCACGGTGTTATCAAAGCGTCCGATGAAGCAACAATGGCGATGTTCGCGCGTCTCCTCGATGAAACGCTGAACACCGAGATGGATTTGCATCGGGGATATTGCGCGAAATTCGGACTCTCCGTCGCCGAGATGGAAACCGCCTCGGTTGCCCCTACAACGCATGCCTACACCCGACATATTCTCAATGTAGCCGAAGCCGGTACGTTGGCAGATCTCGTCGCCGGTGTGTTGCCATGTCAGTGGGGCTATGCCGAAATCGGAACGACACTTGCCGAACAAGGGGGTTCACCGGAGCCTCTTTATCAGGAATGGATCGATATGTACGCCTCGCCTGAATTTCTCTCATTAGGCAAGTCGCTACGCCGGTTACTCAACAATCTGACAGTGGAGTGCAGTCGTTCGGAAAAAGCGCGAATTAAAAACTGCTTCTTGATGAGCAGTCGGTATGAATACCTCTTTTGGGAAATGGCTTACACAGAAGAAGAATGGAAGATTTAGTCTCACAATGGCACTGCGACATGAAATATACTCCCTTGTCCTAAAGTGCTGTCCAGCCATATGCGTCCGTTATGACGGAGTACAATGTGCTTTGCAATCGCTAGCCCTAAACCGGTCCCCCCTATCTCTTGGGCGCGTCCCTTATCTACCCGATAGAACCGCTCAAACACGCGAGGTTGCGACTCCATAGGGATGCCGATTCCTGTATCTTGTACATGCACGATAATTTCTTCAGAGGTTAAAATAGACTTTTCGAATACCCGGCTCGCGTCGATCTCCGCTGAAACCGTAATGGTACCTCCGTCTGGGGTATATTTAATCGCATTGTCAATCAGGTTTACCAAAACCTGCATAAACAATTGTTGGTCTACATTAACCTCCGGAAGCTCATCGGGAATATCCCATTTCAAAACTAATCCCGACTCCTCTATTAGGGGTTCGAATACTTCTAAAACAGGTTCATGAAAAGTATTGAGGTGACAAGGTGCTCGTTCCAATTCTACATCGCCCAATTCAAGCCGAGATAATTCTAACAGTTCCGAAACTAATCTTGAGAGTCGGGCTGAATGATTGAGGATTTTCACGAGAAATTTTTCTTTTGTTTTTGCTTGAACAGTATCTTCACTGAGTAAGGTTTCGGCGTAGCCTCGGATAGCTGTAAGCGGTGTGCGGAGTTCATGTGAGACATTCGCCACAAAATCAGCGCGGATACGTTCCAATTGCCGTTCCTTCGTAACATCATGGATAACAATGACATATTCTTGGCCGGCAGAGACAGGTACGATAGTGACTTCTGCTTCTGGTTCATGTAGGTTCCCGAGTTGAATTTCTGCGAACGCCACGTTTTCTGTCTGTTCTGCTTTTTTTAAGAGCGTGTGGAGTTCCGGGATCCGATTGATTTCAATCAATGCTTTACCGATATAGTCGTCCGGAAGTTCCAACATAGAGACCGCCCTAGAGTTGGCGTAGGTAATTTCGGACATCCCATTCAGAAGTAGCACTCCTTCGCCCATGTTGGTTAAAATAGTTTCGGAACGTCGGTGTTCTTCAGAGATTTTGTCGATCTGTTCCTGCAACCTATCCGCCATCACGTTAAAGTTCTGGGAGAGTTGCCCCAATTCATTTCTCGAATCAACCGGCACACGCGAATTTATATTGCCAGCAGCAAAGGATTGCGTCATCTGTGTTAGTTTCTCAATAGGTTCTATAATCGCCCCCGTGCTCAGAACGCTGAATACAATAGCGAGAACTAGACCCGCCAGACTTGCAATGAGGACCGTCCGCCGGAGGTTATCAATTGCTGTATTGACGGCTTTCATCGGAAGGGCGACGCGGCAAATACCGATCAAGGTCTCTTCTCCATTTGATGAATTTTCAGTACCAGTATTGCGATATACTGGCATCGCGAAGTAACGAAATTCTGTCTGTGTTGTCTCGCTGTATCTGTCCCGAATACCTCTCCCGTTTCTAAGGGCCTCTTGAATCTCTGGGCGTGTGAGGTGATTGTCCATCGCTTGTAGTGCTTCTCCATCTCGTTCTGTATCGCCCCAGACGGTTCCATCTATACCGATGAAGGTTAGTCGAGCCTCTTCCATCTTTCCGAGTCTATCTACAAAGGAATCTATTGCATCGTAACTAAAGTTATCTTCGGCCGGGAGTTTTTCGATGAAGAGCTCTGTTGTAAGTGCTGCCTGAATTTCCAATTCACTGGTAATTCGTTTGCTCATTGAGTCTTTGAGCATGGCTCCCAGATAGAAATACAGGGCAAGCATTACCAAGAGCACAATTCCTATATACCTGAGCGTCTGTTGTGTACGGATGTTCATTTGCTTCCATGTAGTACTTCTGCATCATCTATCTCCTATCCGGTTTTGAATCTATTAGCGGATAAGCAAGCCGATGTTCAAAAGTCAAATTTTAACACAATGATAGCACGTTTCAATGTGCCTTGCAAATCTAAATTTATGGAGCTTGACATCTGAATCGGATTCTGCTAAACTGAATACTTTAAAACTAACGGATAGTCTATACTGCATTCCTTGTGAGTTTGTATTTGTAAGAAAGACTGTAATTACTCCCGATAGGAGACATTCATGAATATCCGCCTTGAAGGCATTTTTTCCCCTACAATAACGCCGCTTGATGAAAAGGAACGCGTCGATGAACTCGGGTTCGTTAACCAACTCAACCGCTTGATTAACAACGGTATTCACGGTATCTATCTGTTGGGAACCTCGGGCGAATTTACAACACTAACCGATACAGAGCGGGAACGCGCAATGGATATCGCTGTTAAAACTGTCGGTGATCGCGTCCCAATTATCTGTGGTGTAATGGACACAAGCACCCAGCGCGTCATCCAAAACATTGAAACCGCTGCACAGTTCGGTGTTGATGCCGTTGCAGCAACACCGGGTTACTACTATCCCTCCACCGATGATGCGGACCTGATTCAGTTCTATCACGCTGTTGCTGCGAGCACAGAGCTTCCTGTTTTTATTTACAATATTCCGGCAACCGTCAAAACAGCAATCAAACCGCAAGTTGTTGCTCAACTCGCTGAGGATTGCGATAACATCGTTGGTATCAAAGATAGTTCTGGCGACTGGACGAACTGTCTCAGTCTCTTGGATTTACTCGGGGACCGAACAGATTTTGCTGTCATGCTTGGTTCGCACACTGCGATTGGTGCAGCCTTGCTATTCGGTGCGGATGGCGGAGTCATTTCTATTTCAAACGTCGCTCCTAAGGAGTCCGTCGCACTCTACAACGCTGCGAAAGCCCGCGATATTGATGAAGTCCACCGATTGCAGAGGGTATTGCTCAGGCTCAGCAAAATGTATACGTATGGCCAAGGGGTCAGTGGCATGAAGGCGTGCTTAGAAATCCTAGGGGTCTGTAACGCGTACACGACGAGTCCCCTGCTGGCTCTCAACGATACAGCGAAGGCTGAACTTCAACAATTACTGAGGGAAGAGGGAATTCTCGAGTGAATGAGATCCAGCCAATTCGCAAGCCGCTTGATGTCACAATAGAGGTCCCCGGCTCTAAAAGCTATACTAACCGGGCATTGTTGGTTGCTGCAATGGCAAACGGCGTTTCAACGTTAACCGGTGCCCTCTTTAGTGATGACACACACTATATGTCTACATCGTTGCGAAATCTTGATCTCCAAATTGATGCTGACGAAAAGCGGGCGACGTTTGAGGTCCATGGAAATGGCGGTAACATTCCGGTGGCGGGGGCCGACCTCTATATCGGAAACTCAGGCACTACCTCACGTTCCCTTATCGCTTATGTTTCGTTAGGGCATGGCAAATTTGTCATTGATGGGGATGAACCGATGCGGCGCGGGCGCCCTATCACTGACTTATTGGACGCACTTACACAGATCAAGGTTTCAGCGCGCTCACAATTTGACAACGGACATCTCCCTGTCGTTATCCAAGCAGATGGGCTTGAGGGCGGGAAAACCCGAATTGATGTTACGAAGAGCAGTCAATTCTTAACCGCTCTGCTCCTCATCGCCCCTTATGCAAAAAACGGGCTGGAAATTGAGGTGGTCGGCAAACGCGAAATGCCCTACATTGACATTACGCTTGCAGTCATGGAGGCGTTTGGTGTACATGCTGTCAACGAAAACTATCAGCATTTTCGGATTGAAGGCGGACAGAAGTATCAACCGCGGGTCTACAACATTGAACCCGATGCCTCTAGCGCCTCTTACTTCTTCGCTGCCGCTGCGCTCACAGGGGGACGGGTCACTGTCCAACACCTACACGTAGATTCTAAACAAGGCGATGTTCAGTTTGTGCGTATCTTGGAACAGATGGGGTGTCGGGTCATCTTTGCTGATACAGGGATTACTGTTACTGGACCTCGCCAATTAAGAGGGATTAATGTAGATATGAGGACGATTTCGGATACTGCCCTCACCCTCGCAGCGATAGCTCCGTTTGCCGACAGCAGAGTAATCATCCGAAACATTGAACACACACGTTGGCAAGAGACCGACCGGATTCATGCGATGGTGACCGAACTCCGAAAATTAGGCGTTCCTGTCGTTGAACATCGAGATGGACTTGAAATTTCACCTGCCCCTATTACTTCTGCGGCCATTGATACCTACGATGATCACCGGATGGCAATGGCATTTTCGCTCATTGGTTTAAAAGTTCCCGGCATTCAGATAAATAATCCGGAGTGCGTTAGCAAAACGTTTCCTTCTTATTTTCAGGTGCTTGAGGCGTTATGTGCCTGAGTATGTTAGAAACAACAATCCGTGCTGAATTTTTCGCTGTAGACGACATTAAGCAAGAAGTCGGGATTTGGAAATCCGTCCTTGCCCGCTATAGGGGGAGCTCCAAATGCCAACTCTATGATTTGACAAAAATGAATAAATAGGATATGTTTTAAGAAAGTCACCAGTGAGACTTACATCTACAGAAAGACAGAAAGAAAAGGACATCGGAATTTGGAAATTCCTCCGATGGGAATTCGTGTGTTACAAATAGAGTTGTTGTATGAAAATTCGTGTTTTAATAGGATGCCTGTTTCTCTTATCCTTATGCAGTATCCTTTTTCTCTATTATTTCCGGGTTGAAGCGGACCTGCGAACACAGCCGGCTGCAGAAGGTGCAGCTTTCTCTCATAACCTATTTGATCAGGTATTGCGAGAACACGTCGATGAGAACGGGCAGGTTAACTACGCAAAGCTGAAAGCGAACCCGGAAAAGTTTGAGGCGTATTTGGATTTATTGGCAGTCGCAAAACCCGCGGAAGGGTCGTATAACGCACAGCTGGCGTTTTGGATCAATGCCTATAACGCTCTCGTTATCAAAGGGGTGATCGACCGCTATCCGACGACGAGTGTCCGAAAAGTTAAATGGTTCAACGGTTTTTTCACGCGGCTTAAATTTCAGGTTGCGGGTAAAACCTATACGCTTAATCAGATCGAGCATGATGTTATCCGTGAAGAGTTTGTAGATCCACGGGTCCACTTTGCACTGGTATGTGCTTCCCGCAGCTGTCCGCCTCTGGAAAACCGTGCTTTTTCTGCCGAAACGGTTGAAGAACATCTTGAGGCTCTAACGTTCAGTTTTATTCGGAACTCCGAGCAAGTTAGGATTGACAAGGCGAAACGCCGCGTCTACCTTTCAAAAATTTTCAAGTGGTATGCAGACGATTTTAAGGAGGGCTACACAAGCGTAAAAGATTTCCTCCTTGACTACTTGTCCCTCGAAGACGCAGAATTTCTGTCCTCAACGGACATCAAGTTTCACTATCTGAATTACGACTGGACCTTGAACGATCAGAAACCATAGAGGAGCCGGGTCTGGAAACTGCTCCTACATTTGTGGTAAGACCTAAAAATAGATAGACACTTTCCCCGGTAGGCGAGGTTTCCTAGACCGAGGCTACATCCTAAAAATGGACACCGTCGCCGAGTGTCCAATTAATTCTAAATTTTACAATAGGAACGATAGAAGGAGAATTTCTGTTTATGGTGAATACAGCCGTTGTTGGTTACGGATATGCCGGCCGCGCCTTTCACTCCTATCTTGTCGGTTTAGCGGATGGATTGAACTTTTATGCTATTGCCACACGCGACGCTGAACGGCGTGAGGCCGCACGTCAGGCGTACCCAAACGTGCAGGTGTACCAAACAATTGACGAAGTTGTCGCAGACGACGCGATCGATCTCGTTGTATTAGCCACACCGCACAACACTCATGCGGAGCTCTCCATCAAAGCGATGAGTGCAGGTAAACACGTTGTAACAGACAAAATCATGGCGATGAATGCTGTCGAAGCCGATGCCATGATTGAAGCGAGTGAGCAGAACAACGTCTTGCTCAGCGTTTTCCACAATCGCAGATGGGATTGGGATTACAATACTGTTAAAAAGATTATTGACGATGGTTTGCTTGGAACCCCCTACCTCTATCAGGTAGCGATTATGCGATATGGCCCTCCTCGTGGTTGGCGTGGGGTCAAAAGTCAGAGCGGCGGTATCCTTTTCGATTGGCCCGCCCACTTCGTTGACCAGGCATTGCAACTCGTAACGGCCCCAGTCGAAGCTGTGTTCTGTGACGTTCACTACGGCTCAAAATGGGACATTGACATCGGCAGCTACGCCAACCTCATCATTAAGTTTGCAAACGATGTGCGGTACCACATTGAAATTAGCAACCTCTCCAAAGCAGAGAAGCCGAGATGGTATGTCGTCGGGGATATCGGCGGGTTGATTAAATATGGCTTGGACCCACAAGAAGGCCCGATGGTAGCCGGGAATATTGATGCCGCACAACAGGACCCAGCCAACTATGCTAAGGTTTGGACAGAAGCAGGCGGTGAAAACCGTGAACTCGTCATAGAAAGCGTTCAGACGACGTGGAAGTCCTACTACCAAAATATCGCAGACGTGCTGAACAAAGGGGCGACGTTAGCTGTTAAACCTGAAGAGATGCGTAAACTGATGCAGGTCTACGATGCAGCTATGGAATCCGCAGAAACTGGAGAAACAGTAAAAATGAAGGGATCTTGACAACGGATTTTTGGAGGAATCTGCTACAAGTCTTTCTGGCAAAGCAGCGTTAAAAATAGACCGTTAGTAGGCCCCTTGATAACGGAATTTAGAGGTAAGAAAGTAGAACCTTCTTTCAATCACCGCTAAGTGTGTATAGCATTTCATGAGGTGGAAACTTATTTGATAGCATCAACAACCATGGCGAATCGTTCAGTTTATGGACAGCAGTGTCCATTTTTTGACGTAATTATCCAATCGGGTCTAAGAATTTGAGCGAAAACCTGTTTTTCGGGTTGGCACTGTATTTGCTATATCTTTTTTGCATAATAAAATAAATTTGTCAAAAGGGGAGAAACAATGAAGATAAAAAAGCAATACGGATTCATACTGGCACTTTTCTTTGTGTTTGCTCTTGTACAAAACGGTGGAGCCGCGCATCATGAGACAGATGGAGCATATCACGAATTGAATCAACGGGTCCTAGCAAGCATTGATCGTGGGCTGGAATGGTTAAAGGGACAGCAAGATGGAGAAGGTCTATTTGCGAGCCATCCTGGAATAACAGCTCTCGCGCTTACTGCTTTTTTACGGCATCCAGAAAATAGATACGCGGAAGCAGAGCATCCATTTATCCAAAAAGGGATTCGAAAACTTGTTGAGTTGCAGCGGCCTGACGGGGCCATCTATAATGTTGAGATGCAACCTGCCCTACCGAATTACAATACTGCTATTGCCATAATGGCACTTGCATCAACGGGAAATCCGGCGTATGCCGATGTTATTGAAAAAGCGCAAGGTTTCTTGAAGGCGTTACAGGTTACCGATGAGGAAAGCGTCTACTACGGTGGAATAGGTTACGGTAGTCGCCCAGGAGTGAAAGACTTGTCCAACCTAAACATCGCCATCCAGGCTCTAAAGGAGAGCGGTTCCGACGATCAGGATGTCTGGAACAAGGCGATTAAGTTTTTGGAACGCACACAGAATAGGAGTGAAAGCAACGATCAAGCATGGGCAGGCAACGATGGCGGTTTCATCTACTCGCCTGACGGGGAAAGTAAAGCTGGGACAGACGCTGCCGGGAGTCCGCGCTCCTATGCCAGCATGACGTATGCAGGATTATTGAGCTTCATCTATGCGAACGTTGACAAAGACGACGAACGCGTTCAAGCTGCGTTCAAGTGGATAAAGAAACACTTCACACTTGAAGAAAACTACGGTATGGGCTCACAAGGGCTATACTATCACTATCACACTATGGCGAAGGCACTGCGACTTTATGGCGATACAACCTTTGTGGACGCAAAAGGGGTTGCTCACGATTGGTACCGAGAATTCGCAGAAAAAATGATTGAACTGCAAAAACCCGAGGGGTTCTGGGTGAATGAAGAAAGTCGCTGGATGGAAGCAGATCCGAGGCTCGTGACGGCTTATATTATTTTAGCCCTTGATACCGCCTACCCGAAATAGGTTAGAAGTTACACATGAAAAGATGGACGGGGGCGGTTTGGAACCGCACCCATTCTGTTCTGTCCGATGAAGAATAGTGGCAACCCCGAAGTCTCGAAATGGCAGTCTACTATTAGAAAAATGCAGATCGCTTGCGATGCTGAAACTCTCCTCTTCCTAGCCGCGCCCTTGAAACACTAATCACCCACCGCTAACCCTTAACACCTTGAATGCAAATATTTTGACATACTCCCGCAGCTAAAGCATGTGGGATTCCTTTGAAAGTGAATCCCATCGATGAACTCTGCAAGGGTTGCTCACAATCACAAACCTGATGCCCTCTAAGCCGAAGGTTGAGGGCTCCCTAAACTTTATATTTTTATTTATTGCAGCGTTTACGTCTCTATGGACAAAATGCTTGATGTGCGGTGAACACGGAACACGTTTTTTCATGAACGCTAACGATTAGTGCTAATTTTGACCTTCCGTGCTCTGCTGAGAGCTTGTCCAGAGAACTTTTATAGAATTCGGAAAACTGGTATAGTATCGCATCCAAATAGGTGAATATGGTTTTGATACCGAAGTCAAAAACGGAACAAGATAGAGGGAAGCAGCTTGACCCATCTTAGGTGACTTCAATTATATATCATACCGTTTTTTCACAATCGTCTAAAATTATTTATTACTTGACACAACTTATTGATCACTACGCCCTCGATACAGAGGAACGCGGTTTTGTAGCGGAAGATTTGATAAACCTTTTTGCGTTAATTCTGTCAAATGCTTCAAATATTTCAACGGGCGATTAAAAAAAAACACATCAAAGATATATCAAAACCCTTGGGAGGAAACTATGCGCTTAATCGAAGGGCTATCTGTTGGAATCGATGCAATTCGTGCGAACAAGCTGCGTTCGTTACTTACGATGCTCGGGATTATCATCGGTATTGCAGCGGTTCTTGCAATGATAGCTATCGGAGATGGAGCTAAGGAAATTGTGCTACAAGATGCCCAAAAAATGGGTGGGGCAACCCGAATCACATTGTACCAGACATCGTACAAACGAAAAGACAACAAGTGGGTGCGTATCCGTACTAAAGAATACATGGAATATGAAGATGTATTGGCAATCGAGGCGGAATGTCCTTCTGTAAGGGCGGTTGCACCGAGAATTGCCGATTGGCGAGGTGTACTGTTTCAGGGACCAGGCGGCACTGAAGCCCGCGCTGGCTACAACGGTGTAAATGCCACTTATACAACCGCACTGGATTGGCATGTGAAAGAGGGACGCTTCATTACAGACGAAGATGTGCAAAATGCAACAAAAATATGCGTCCTTGGAGATGAACTTGCAACCGAGCTGTTTGGCAATAGATCCCCCTTAGGACAAGAAATTAAAATCGCAAGAGATGTTCGCTACTACGATCCGCGGGGCAGAAGACGGCGGGATCGATTGACCGAACGTTTCACCGTGGTCGGTACCCTCCTACCGAGAGGCACCAGCTTCCAGTTTGGATGGAGCTACGATAATCTCGCCTTTATCCCTATATCAACCGTCCAAGAGCGTTTCACTGGGGACGATAAAGTTCACAACATTATGGTCTTCGCAAATAATATTGACGTTATTCCGAAAGCGATTGAAGAAGTGCGTTCTGTTATCAGAAGAAGACACAGCAACGAAGACGAATTTGTCAGGATCTCTGAGATGCGCGCCGGTATGGCGCAATTAGAGAAAATTAGTAGAGTGATCAAAATAGCCTTGGGGAGTATCGCAGGATTTTCGCTTCTCGTTGGCGGGATCGGTATTATGAATATGATGCTTGTCGCCGTTAATGAACGTGTCCGCGAAATCGGCTTGCGAAAAGCGCTCGGGGCTAAATCGACTGACATCCTGGTCCAATTTCTAATAGAAGCGATAATAATTTGTGGTGTAGGCGGCGCAATTGGCGTTGGGCTGGGCATTTTTGCGGGCGAAGGCATGGCGATGCTTGCCGTTAGAATCGCTAAAATTGTGCCCGAATGGCCATCGGTTGTGTCCATGCAATGGGTTCTGATTTCGGTTTCATTCTCGGCAGCGATCGGTATTTCGTTCGGTATCTACCCCGCAATAAAAGCAGCCACTGTCCCACCGGTTGTGGCGCTACGCAAAGATTAAAAACAGATTAGCTGGTTTTTCTTGCTGTGTGGAGAAGAGGTTCTCAAGGCTCGTTTATGCGTTTGCCCGCTTGCCCCATTCCTGAAAACCTGCTACAATATCCTTATGTCACAACTCAAACTCAAACCCACCCACAAAGCGATCCGCGACTATTACGCCACGCTGCAGGCATACGACCAGCACAAGGCGACACACGAGGGGGCGGTCAGCAATCCGTTCGCCTTCTTGCTCGATACTTGCGCGAAGCAGATGAAAGCGACGCTCATCCCGCAATATCAGATGCACACCCCCAACGGAAACCGCATCGTGATTGACGGCGCAATCTTGGACGAATACAGCCTGCCGCTCGCCTACTGGGAGGCAAAAGATATAGATGACGATCTCACGAAGGCTGTTGAAGAAAAACGCGCGGCGGGGTATCCGCTAGACAACATCCTGTTCCAGAACCCCGAGCGCACGATTGTCTATCAGAACGGACGGGTCGCCTTAGACAGCGACATCCGCAATGCTGCAGGACTGATCGCCGCTCTTGAATGTCTGTTCGCTTATCTGCCGCCGGCATTGGAAAATTGGCAGTCGGCTGTAAAAGACTTCAAAGAACATGTGCCGGCTCTTGCAGGCAAGTTGAAAGAGCTCATTAACCAGCGGCACGCGGTGGATACGGCATTCCAAACGGCGTTTTCTAACTTCTATGAGACCTGCCGCACGACGATCAACCCCGAGCTCTCACAGGAGGCAGTCGAGGAGATGCTGATCCAACACATCCTCACCGAACGCATCTTCCGAACGGTTTTCAACCGGTCGGACTTTACCTATCGGAACATTATCGCTGTTGAGATAGAGAACGTGAGTAGTGCGCTGATGCGGCATGCGATGAGTCGAGATGTGTTTCTGGAACCTCTAGATCGTTTCTACAGCGCTATTGAGCAGGCGGCGGCACTCTGCAAAGACTTCTCACAGAAACAGCACTTCCTCAATACATTCTATGAGCAGTTCTTTCAAGGGTTCTCCGAGAAGACAGCCGATACACACGGGATTGTCTATACGCCGCAGCCGATCGTGGATTTCATGGTCAACAGCGTACGGCATCTATTAGAGACAGAGTTTGGCCGTTCGCTGTCGGATAGTGGTGTGCATATCATCGACCCGTTTGTCGGCACGGGCAACTTTATCGTGCGGTTGATGCACGACATTCAAGGCACGGCACTCGAGACAAAATACCGCGAGGAGCTGCACTGCAATGAGGTGATGCTGTTGCCCTACTACATCGCGAGTTTGAACATTGAGCAGGAGTATTTCCGTCGGACGGGTGCGTATCTGCCGTTTGAGGGTATCGTGCTGGCGGATACATTCGAGCTGCTTGAGCAGGAGCAGGGCCAGCTCTTCACGCGTGAAAACACAGAGCGTGTGAAGCGACAGAAGTCAGCGGAGATGTTCGTGGTGATCGGCAACCCGCCCTATAACATGGGGCAGGCGAATGAGAACGACAACAATAAGAATAGGAAGTATCCACTCATGGACGCACGGGTTGCGGAGACGTATGTGAAAGACTCCACAGCCACGTTGCGGAATAAGCTCTATGATCCGTATGTGAAGGCGATCCGGTGGGCATCCGACCGGATTGGCACAGAGGGCGTTGTGGCTCTGATAACGAATAACAGTTTTCTGGACGGCATCGCGTTTGATGGTATGCGAAAGCACCTTGCGGAAGACTTCCATGCGATTTACATACTCGACTTAGGCGGAAATGCCCGGAAGGGATTAAAGGTCTCAAGTGCCAATGTGTTCGGCATTCGGGTAGGCGTGAGTATCAATCTGTTCGTGAAAAACAGGGACAAGTCATCAGATGAACCGCGTATCTTTTACTATCGCACGGATGACTTGTGGAACAAAGAGCAGAAGTTCGAGTTCCTGAATAAATGCCGGCATGCGGGCGAGGTTGCGTGGCAGCCTATTGAACCCGACGCACGCCACGCATGGCTCACGGAGGGGCTGGACCCAGAATTTGACACCTTCACTCCGATGGGCAGCAAAGCGTTAAAAAGAAAGAAGAGCGGAGCTGGAGCGGCGATTTTTAATCTTTATTCTCTTGGTGTTTGTACGGGCAGAGATGGTTTGGTATACAGCTCTAATCTCACACTGCTACAAGAACGGGTCCGCACCTTTATTGAAATACATAACACCACAGTAGACCGGAAGCGCCGGCAGGATCCGAACGCCCCGGTTGAACGTTTCATTGATACGACTGATCCGCGCATCAAGTGGAGTCGCCAAACTAAGAGGGCACTGAAGAAATTGGAGCTAAGCACCTACGAGGATAGTCACTTTCGGAAGGTGTTGTATCGCCCATTTTGTCAAAAATATCTCTACTTCGATGATTTTTGGAATGAGGAACGTTATCAACAGCATCGGATCTTCCCGACACCAGAGACAGAGGCAGAAAATCGGGTAATCTGTGTCAACGTGACGCTAGAAAAACCCTTTACTTGTTTGATGACTGCTTGTATTCCTGACCTTGTAGTAACGGGCGGGTTTGGATCACCAACCCAATGTTTTTCCTTCTACGCCTACGACGAAGACGGCGCAAATCGCCGCGAAAATATCACCGATTGGGCACTATCTGAATTCCGCTCTCACTACAAGGACGATGCCATCAGCAAGTGGGACATCTTCCACTACACCTATGGTCTCCTGCATCACTCTGACTATCGAGAGAGATACGAGGCGAACCTCAAGCGCGATCTGCCACATATCCCGTTCGCGACAGACTTCTGGGCGTTCGCTACCGCAGGGGCACAACTCGCAGACCTTCACATCAACTACGAAGCCGCACAAAAGTTCGAATTGAAATACAGAGAAACGCCCGACACCCCCGTAGATTGGTGCGTCGAGAAGATGAAGTTGTCTAAAGATAAGACACAGTTGAAATATAACGCCTTCTTGACGTTGGAGGGCATCCCTGCCGAGGCGTTTGCGTATCGGCTAGGCACTCGTTCGGCGTTGGAGTGGGTGATAGATCAGTATCGCGTCAAGACGCACAGTCGGAGTGGGTTGGTCAACGATCCAAATCGTTCGGATGCGCCGCGGTATATTGTGGATTTAGTGGCGCGGGTTATCAGTGTCAGTCTAAAGACGGTAGAGATTGTTAAGAATTTGCCGCAATTGTAAAGGGGATCTGCATGCCTACCGTGTTGACTTCTGAACTCAAATAGATCTGACTTGACAATCTGGCGGGTTTGTGTTAAAATTTATTCTGAATAGAGCCAATACCAAAATGCTGAAATAGTGAGGATTACGTGGAATGGAGAACCACTCGTACGCCCCGGCGAAAATAGAGGCTTACTGGCAGGCCGTGTGGCGAGAAAAAGAGGCATTTAAAATTTCGAACCATATTGAAACGTTAGAAACTAAGCCGAAATTTTATGTGCTTGGAATGTTTCCGTATACTTCTGGCGCGGGTCTTCATGTGGGGCATGCAAAAAATTATGTGCCAACCGATGTCATCGCAAACCTCCGGCGAATGCAGGGTTACCATGTAATGCATCCCATGGGCTGGGACGCTTTTGGGCTCCCCACGGAACGTTATGCAGTGCGCGAAAATGAACATCCAGTGGACATCACAAAACGGAATACGGAGACCTTCCAGCGGCAGATTGGACGCATCGGTCTCT
The DNA here is from genome assembly GCA_964291315.2 of Candidatus Poribacteria bacterium. Lineage (GTDB taxonomy): Bacteria > Poribacteria > WGA-4E > WGA-4E > WGA-3G > WGA-3G. Next base: position 287,031 of record OZ219752.1, read on the forward strand.
CTTACGACTGGTCCCGCAAAATTGATACCTCCTTGCCCGAATATTATAAATGGACGCAATGGATTTTCCTCCGGCTCTATGAAAGGGGGCTTGCATATCTCGCCGAGGTCCCCGTCAATTGGTGTCCCGCCCTTGGTACTGTACTTTCAAACGAAGAGGTAAAGGAGGGTAAATATGTTGAAACTGGTGATCCCGTTGAACGCCGTCTCATGCATCAGTGGATGCTCAAAATTACGGCTTACGCAGAGCGCTTGTTAGATGACTTGGATCTATTGGATTGGCCCGAAGGGCTCAAAGAGATGCAGCGGCACTGGATCGGCAAATCGGAAGGTGCAGACATCATTTTCGATATCAAAGATAGCGACGAGACCTTCACTGTCTTCACAACGCGTCCGGATACGCTTTTCGGGGCAACATATTGCGTGCTGGCCCCTGAACACCCGCTCGTTTCTGAAGTAACACACCCGGATGCAGCGTCCACAGTTCAGGCTTACATTAAGGCGGCTGTCAATAAAACTGATCTACAGCGAACAGAGCTCGCCACTGAGAAGACAGGAGTCTTCACAGGTGCCTATGCTATCAATCCGTGTAACAATACGCCTATCCCAATTTGGGTTGCAGATTATGTCCTCATGACTTATGGCACGGGGGCTATTATGGCGGTTCCGGGGCATGATGGCCGTGACCACGAGTTTGCTTCAACTTTTGGCATTCCTATCGTTGAGGTTATCAGCGGTGGTGAAAAACCGATCGAAGAGGCCCCTTTTGAGGGAGAGGGTATCTGCGTGAACTCCGGATTCCTCAACGGCCTGCAGGTTAATGAGGCAAAAAAGAAAATGATAGAGTGGCTCGAAAGTAGATCGAGAGGATCCGGGCAGGTTCAGTATCGTTTGCGAGATTGGCTCTTCTCACGGCAGCGTTATTGGGGGGAACCGTTTCCGCTTGTGCACCTTGAAGACGGCACGATTGTTCAATTGCCGGATGCAGAATTACCTATAGAGCTGCCTCAGATTGATGCTTACAAGCCGACAGCAGATGGTAGACCGCCCCTTGCTCGTGCAAATGAAGAATGGTTGAAGGTGACACTTCCTGATGGCAGCGTTGCGACGCGGGAGACGAACATTATGCCGCAGTGGGCTGGCTCTTGTTGGTACTATCTCCGTTTCCTCGATGCACACAACAGTGAAGTGCCTTTTGATACCGAGCTTGAACAATATTGGATGCCCGTAGATCTCTATATGGGTGGGGCTGAACATGCCGTTTTGCATCTGCTCTATGCCCGGTTTTGGCACAAAGTGCTTTACGATTGTGGGTTGGTATCTACGAAAGAACCGTTCCAAAGATTGCTCAACCAAGGCACAATTCTTGCCGAATCCTATCAAGACAACGCGGGTAAGTACTACTATCCGCATGAAGTTGAACATAATAACGGAAAAACGGTTGCCAAAGTCTCTGGTGTGCCGCTTGATGTACAAATGGAGAAGATGTCCAAATCCCGTTTTAACGTCATCAACTCCAACGGTGTTATTGACAAATACGGTGCTGATGCTCTTCGCTTATACCTGTTGTTTATTGGCCCGGTCACGGCGAGTACCCCGTGGCAAGATGCCGGGGTCGAAGGGGTCTACCGTTTCCTGCAACGCGTCTGGCGTCTCATTATTAATGAAGATAACGGAAAATTGAATGCCAAACTCACCGACGCTGCTGGTAAAACCGAGTCTGAGCTCTGGCGGGAACTCCATCAGACAATCAAACAAGTAACGGAAGACACGGAATCCATCGATAAAATGAATACAGCGATTAGCCAGATGATGATTTTTGTTAACACTGCAACCCGGGCGAAATCGCTGCCGAAAGAGACCTTGAAGGTGTTCTTGCATTTGCTCGCGCCTTATGCGCCGCACATTGCACAAGAGTTGTGGCATCGCCTGGGTGAAACGGGCTTCATCGCGCATGGGTGCTGGCCCACCTACGATGAAGCCGTGCTGACACCTACGACTGTAACGATAATCGCACAAGTTAACGGCAAGCTTCGTAACCGGCTCCAACTGCCTGCAGGTGTAACCGACAAGGAGATTGAAGAGGCAGCACTTGCGGACGAACGGATTCAGCGGTTCATAGAAGGCAAACCCATCCGGAAGGTTATCGTGGTACCGAATCGTCTTATCAATATTGTTCTTTAATCGTTGTTGGTCTTTAGTTGTCAGTGAATCAATAGTTAAAGCTGATAATGGAAAAAAATTACTTATATGACAAAAAATCGTGAAAATATAACAGGAGCAAACGTTTCGATCATTCCGTTGGGGGGCTTGGGTGAATTTGGGCTCAATATGATGGTGTACGAAACCGAGCGTGACCTTATCGTCATTGATACCGGTTTCATGCTTCCAAGTTCAGATATGCCTGGTGTGGATCTGATATTCCCGGATATTCACTATCTCATTGAACGGCGAGAGAAGATACGCGGAATCCTTTTAACACATGGACATGAGGACCACATCGGCGCTTTAGCCTACATCCTACGGCAATTAGATGTACCTGTCTACGGCACACAGCTTACACTCGCCATCGCAAGCGGCAGGCTGCGTGAATACGGCGTATTTGGCACAGCACAACTCAACACAATTGCCCCAGGCGACACGGTTGAATTGGGAGGCTTTTCTGCAGAGTTCATACACGTCACACACAGCATTCCAGATAGCGTGGCGATTGCCCTCCGCACCCCTATCGGTGTTATAGTTCATACGGGTGATTTCAAATTTGATATGACCCCTGTCGATGGCAAGTTAAGTGATATTCAGACGTTCGCGCGCTTAGGAGCGGAGGGTGTCTTGATGCTCGTCTCTGATAGCACAAACGCCGAGTGGCCCGGGCAAACGCCCTCTGAACGGAGCATTTACGATACGATAGACAGTATTTTTCAGAAAACCGAGCAGAAGCTGTTTCTGTGTACCTTTTCCTCAAGTCTACACCGCATTCAGCAATTCATCAATCTTGCAGATACACATCGTCGTCTTGTTGCTGTCGCCGGACGTTCTCTTATAAATAACGTCCGCACGGCTTCTGAACTCGGGTATCTCAATCTTAATCCTGACTATCTTATTGATGCGCGCGATGTGTCTCTCTTTAAACCACACGAGGTCGTAATTTTAACGACCGGCAGCCAAGGTGAACCGCGTTCAGCACTCGCCTTGATGGCGCTTGATGATCACTCGTTTCTAAAGGTGGATCCAGGAGACACAGTGGTTATCTCTGCCCGGATTATCCCGGGGAACCAAAAGTCAGTTGGGAACGTGGTGAATCACTTGCTTAGGCGTGGTGCGAAAATATACCATGAACGTAATGCCAATGTACATGTTTCTGGGCACGGTGCAAGCGAAGATTTGAAATTAATGATTAATCTTTTGCAACCCAAATTCTTTATGCCGATGCACGGTGAATACCAAAACCTGATGCGGCATGCCGAACTCGCTGAATCTGTCGGTATACCGAGCGAAAACATCAAGGTTGCTGAAGACGGTGAACGTATTCATCTGACACCTGAAACGTGTGAGGTTTTTGGACGCAAAGGACGCTCCGGACGCGTTCTTGTTGACGGAAAGCCAGAAATCGAACTTGAGGACATTGTCTTGCGGGACCGTATCCAACTCTCCGAGGACGGTATCCTCATTCCTATTATCGTTCTACAGAGTGATACAGAGGCAGCTAGCAATCAAGAGTCAGGTGTTGAACAAAAACGGGCTGCGACGGAAGAAAACGCCCTTGACACTGATAACGGGCTGCCGATAACCGATCCACAGATAGAAATTATCTCACGAGGATTCGTCTATATGAAGGAATCAGAAGAGTTGATGGAAGAAGCAAAAAAAATCACGCTCCGCATCATCGAAAATCTCAGCGCTGAGCAGAAGCAAGAAACGGAGATAGTCCAAGACGAGATCCGAGGCACGCTTCGCCAATTTTTCTCAAAACAGATGCAACGGACACCGATCATTTTTCCTGTTGTTATGAGGGTCTAAAATGCAACTCAATTGTTTATAATTTAACTTTTTCTTTAAATCTGACTGAACTAATATACAAAAGCGCGAAACGCGCACAATAAATTTGAAACAAGGAGCACGTTGACATGAAACTATTTACATCTCTCATCACAGTCATTACTTTGACAATAGGTCTCTCCGCTTGTGAACGAATAGCGTCAGTTACCCAACCTGTCACACCTCAAATAGAAGATACGAGCAGCGAATTTTCCATTGGCGTTGCTTTGCCTTTAACGGGGCCTTTGGGAACTGTCGCTGAACGCATGAAACAAGGGCTTGATCTCGCCCTCAGCGAAATTAACAACGAGCAATCCAACAATATCAGATTCAAGTTCATCGTAGAGGATACTGCCAGCACCCAGGAAGGGGCGGTTCAAGCTTTCAATAATTTGATTCACCAAGAGGGGGTCTCTGTGATTCTGGGGCCCACGTCCTCAAGTGCAACCCAGGTCGCTTTTCCGATTGCACAAGAGAATCAGGTTGTAGCGGTTAGCCCGTCAGCGGGGGCTCGCGGGCTTAGTGAAATTGGCGATTTCGTCTTCCGCACCCCTATTACGACAGGTGTTGTAGTGCGACAAGGTGTCGAGACAACATACGCCAAGCTCGGCTATCAACGCGTTGCTACGTTGTTCGACGAAACCGATCTTTTCTCTAAGGACAGAGAAAGTGCGTTGCAGGAAGCGTTCGCTGCAAGAGGTATTGAGGTGCTAACCACAGAGGTTTTCCAGAGCAACGCTACAGATTTTACTGCACAATTGACCCGGATAAAGGAGCTCAACCCGGATGCTATCTTTGTTTCTGCGTTACCTCCGGACAAACCAGAAATACTGATCCAAGCCGATCGACTCGGTATATCTGCCCCGATTGTTATCAGCTCATTAACCAATATTGAGCTAGAGGCCGCAGGGGCTGCCGCCGAAGGGGCGATAACGTTCATAGGCTGGCTCAGCACAGACGAAACTCCTGGCAATCAAGCCTTCGTCCAACGTTATATCGAGACTTTTGGCATACAACCCAACGGTTTCACAGCTTTTTCGTACGTGACGCTCTACGTTTTAACGGAGGCAATCAAGAACGCTGCATCCCCCGATTCAGCATCAATTCGAGATGCCTTGGCGGCTATTAAAGACTTTGACACAATTGTCGGGAAGTTTTCCTTTGATGCCGTCGGAAATGGTGTCTATGACATGAAGGCGCTCATAGTGAAAGACGGTGCATTCCAGGCCTTCGAGTGACCTTTGCTATTGAGAGAAGAGGCAAACCATGAAAACACAAACGATGTATGAAAAGATATGGAACGCACATCTCGTTCGTGCTGCTGCAGACGAGGTTCCGATGCTCTATATCGACACACACCTCGTCCACGAAGTCACCTCCCCGCAGGCATTTGAGGGATTGCGGCTCAATAACCGAAAGGTACGCCGTCCTGATCTGACGTTTGCGACTATGGATCATAACGTACCGACAACAGACAGATCGCTGCCGATTACCGATCTGATTGCCGCGAAACAGATGGAAACACTTGCAGAGAATTGTGCTGAGTTCGGCATTCCGCTCTATGATATTAATAGCCCCGAACAAGGAATCGTTCATGTCATCGGCCCGGAACTCGGCATTACACAGCCTGGCAAAACCATCGTCTGTGGTGATAGCCACACCTCGACGCACGGGGCTCTCGGGGCCCTGGCGTTCGGCATCGGTACCAGCGAGATTGAGCACGTCCTCGCCACACAGTGCCTCTTGCAACAGAAGTCACGCACCTTTGAAATTCGAATAGATGGCAGACTGCCCGATGGGGTGACTGCCAAGGACATTATTCTCTCTATTATCGGACACATCGGCATTGATGGCGGCAACGGTACGGTCGTCGAGTACACAGGTTCTACCATTCGTACTCTTAGCATAGAGGAGCGGATGACAGTTTGCAACATGTCGATTGAAGCAGGCGCGCGCGCAGGCATGATTGCACCTGACGACACTACCTACGAATACATAGCGGGTAGACGTTTCGCCCCGGCAGGCGAGGCCTTCGACGCAGCAGTTGAACGCTGGCGCCAACTGCCCACTGATGAAGACGCAACCTACGATCGGAGCTTGCTGCTCAATGCAGCGGACATTGCACCCCAGGTGACATGGGGAACAAACCCGGGGATGGTCACCGATGTAACAGGGCGCGTTCCGGACCCCGCAGAGATGCCGACAGCGGATGAAAAGAGCGCTGCTGAACATGCCTTGGAGTATATGGACCTCAAGCCCGGTACTCCAATTACAGATATTCCCGTGGACAGGGTCTTTATTGGCAGCTGCACCAACTCCCGCATCAGCGATTTGCGCGCTGCTGCCGGAATTGCGAAGGGCAGGAAGGTTAGAGAGAACATCAGCGCTATGGTTGTTCCTGGTTCACAAGCCGTCAAACGCCAAGCCGAAGCGGAAGGGCTTGACAAGATTTTCCGGGAGGCGGGGTTTGAATGGCGCGAGGCTGGTTGTAGCATGTGCCTCGGTATGAATCCTGATACGTTGATGCCGGGACAACGCTGTGCCAGCACATCAAACCGGAATTTTGAAGGCAGACAAGGCAAAGGCGGGCGCACACATCTAGTCAGCCCGCAGATGGCTGCTGCGACTGCAGTAACAGGGCATTTCGTCGACATCCGAACGTTTCAGTAGAAGGCGTGGCGCGGAGGCTGCAAGATCGGAAGTTCTCTTTTGCGATCCGCCCAATAATCTCAATATAAGAAGGAAACAAAGAAGTGGAAGCATTCAAGGAACACGTCGGACGTGTCGTCCCACTCGATCGAATTAATGTTGATACCGACCAGATTATCCCGAAGCAATTTCTAAAAAGGATTGAACGGACTGGCTTCGGTAAATTTCTCTTCAATGATTGGCGTTATCTAGAAAGCGGTGAATCGAACCCAGCATTTGTTCTCAACCTTCCGCGCTACGCCGGGGCCAGCATTCTTATTGCGGGTGCCAATTTCGGCTGTGGAAGTTCGCGTGAGCATGCACCGTGGGCACTCCAGCAGTATGGTTTCAAAGCAATTCTGGCCCCCTCATTCGCTGACATCTTCCGCAACAACTGCTATAAGAACGGCGTTCTCCCGATAGTTCTACCGGTTGACGTTATCGCCTCGCTTAGCCAAGAAGTGCGCGACACCGATGGCTACCGGTTGATGATAGACCTGGAGGAACAATCGGTGATCTGCCCTGATGGCACCACACACGCTTTTGAAATTGGCGACTTTGAGAAGTACTGTCTGTTGAACGGCCTTGATGACATCGGTTGGACCTTGCAATATGAAGCAGACATCGCTGCATATGAAAATCAGACCGGCTCATAGACATCACTACTCGAAAAGCAGCTTGGTCCGAAACTCCCCGAAGGCAGCAATTCCTCCGGTATAAAATAGCACTGCCAACGGAATCAACACCCAAATGGAGAGGTACCCCTTCAGTAAGGTTAAGCTGATACCCATCACAGCGGAGAGGAAAACTGCTTTCACAAGTGTCAGAAGTATAGGGAGCGTTTCGCGGGGTTTAACAATATTTCTTGAGATATAGCCGACCCCCAAGACAAGTAGGTACACTTCACTCATAACCATCGCTATCGCTGCCCCGACATGGTTAAACCGTGGAATCAAAAATAAGTTCAGACAGATATTGAGGAGTGCAGTTGTTCCCATCAGTACCGAAAAAGCACGGCGTTTGTCGGTGGCGCGTAGCACCGCCAATACTGCTGTTGTTACAAAGATCAGTCCGCCAGCCCAGCTCAGCCAGTGTAGTGTTTTTGCCGCCTTGCCTATTTCCAATATTGCTGTGATTTCTGAAGATAGTGTTGAAAGTCCGACTGCAAACGGAAGTCCACTCAGCACCATCCACCGCATGCCGAAGGTGTATACGGCTGGAAACCGATCTTTCTCTCGTTCCCAGGTACGGGATAGCACGGGAAACATTGCTCCCATCATAAATGCCCCGGGTAAAATTGTGAGAGCGTTGACGATGGTATATGCCAAGCCATACCAGGTATTAGCATCTACACCGTCCGGGCTCAGCTTTGATATTAGGATCGCATCAACCCGAAAGTAGAGGAGATTGAAGAGGTTACCAATGGCAAATGGTAGTGCTTGCTGCATCAGCGTTCTAACAATTTCTCGACTCGGTTGGAACGCGAGCGGTGTGAAGCGCCCTCGAGTGAGTGCGACACTCAAAAGCAGGTTAACAGAGCCTGCTATCAACATTGCGTGACAGACTCTGATCAATCCGTAGTCGAGAAGGATCGCGCCGCCTGCAAAGAGCAGAAACACCCCTCGTTCGGCAATTACGGTCAACGCTTCATACTTCAGTTTCTCGTGTGCGCGAAAGACACAGCGATACAGCTGCGCGAAGGAATTCACAATCTCTGCTAGTCCTAAGAAGAGTATCATCTCTACGATTCTCGGGGTATAGAGGAATACACCGCTAACAACCATGATACCGTAGGCGGTGATTGACAGAAGGCAACGGACAATCAAAGCGTTGCCTAGGTAATGCCGCGTCTGTTGCAGGTGGAGTGTCATTTCCCGCACGAGCGGATTTTGCATGCCGAGCTCCGTTAGACTCGCGATCAAGTTAGTGAGGGCAAGTGCAACAAAATAGCCGCCGAGTTCGCTTTCTGCGAAATAACGGGGCATTAGCCAGATCGTTATCACAAGCGACCCGAGGCGACTGATAAGGTGGCCACCAAAAAGTGAAGACGTGTTTGTAAAAATACGATTCATCTCATTGATATGTTTTGTCCTTCTAGTTTTAGCGGGGTTAGCGGCGTTGAAAAATAAAAAGGTTGGTACAGTCCCAACATCCTCAGCTGACCTCTGAGAGTCAACAACTAATATAGTCCAACTCTAACGTAGTTCGGCACTAGGGTCCAATAACTATCCGTGTCGTCCTCTTGCAAGCGTTGCGCGCCCAGAGAAGCGATAGTTGCCCCGCGCGGAACGTTGAAGATAGGGTCTGCAAAGTGCACTTGCTTCCCGAGGGTTTCTCGAACCGCGTTGCCGTATCTGATCAGACCGTCTCCAACGAAATGAATGGCGCGATCTGAAGAGTTTTTCTCTTTAATACACGCTAAGAATGCATCGATCGGCAAGCAGATGTCCTCGTTGAGACGTTGCCATTTTGTGCCGCCTTCAAAGATCGCCCCGTAGATTTCACTGCGCCGGGCGTCAAGCAGTGGGCAGATAACACCGGGCGAGCATCGGAGGTTATAAGCAATCGCCTCCAAGGTTGAAACCCCCACGATCGGTTTGTCAACAGCGTAGCAGATAGATTTAATTGTCGCAACACCGATACGGACTCCGGTAAACGACCCAGGTCCAATACCGACAGCACACCCATCTAAATCGTCGACTGTAATGTTGCCCCACTTCAGCACGTTATCAATTGCGGGCATCAGTCTGGAAGAGTGTGCTTGGACAACGTTGAGCGTGTGTTCTGCGATGAGCTGGTCGCTGTCTATGAGAGCCACGCTACCAATGGGGGTTGAGGTATCAACACCTAAAATCTTCATTCAATTTCAATTTTTACTAATCAACAGTCACATTTTTATTTTCTAGCTTTGCCCAAGCAACCCGTTTAAAAAAGTCAACAGCAAATTGCAAAAATTCTGCATCGAGTAGGGTCACGATTTCGGAACGGTAATCTTGCCCTGTGAGAAGCTTGCGAATGATATTTTTAATAACGATACCAGCCAGAGTCATAGGCGTTAATTCCTTTCCGCAAGTTCCGACTTTAATTCAGTCAGCGAGACTACTTGAGGTTTTGTCTGCGTGAATAAGGCAGAATCGAGCAGCTGTTTTGCGCGTTCAACATATTCAGTTTCTTTTTCACAGAGAAGAAAGTAGCGTTCAAGCATGAGCGCCACCTGTCCGACCGCTCCACTACCGCCGAATGGATCAAAGACAAGGTCACCTTTAAACGAATAAAACCGTATGACCCGCATCGCCAATTCAGCCGGGAATACTGCCGGATGCACTTTATCCGTTGCAGGATTAATATGCCATAGGTTCGTTTTTTCGTAGTCTCCCATTACTCTACTTGCGGTAACAGTTTCGTCATCGTATTGACGGATATTCCAATCAATCAGCTTATCTGTCTTTTTACGGTACACCATAACGTTTTCAGTGACGGCATTTGCCTTGTACGCCAATGGTTTCCGATGTTGAAAGAATCCGCCATTTCGATTTTTGGCTGCGTAGTCTGGTTTCGTCCAAACGATGTCGTCTATGAATTCCCATCCTATGCCGGTAAGGCGCGGGTGTATATCGTAGGGGATAGCATACCGCCTGCTGGCATGTGCTCGGCTAATGCGAGGCACGATAACCGGCGATGTATTCAACACAAGGAACCGGCCCTCTTTGGTAATGCGATGCGTTTCCTTAAAAACAGCAGTTAGGAAGTCTAGATATGCCTCATAACTTTGATAAATTGTGTAATCACGAGCATTGTAATAGGGCGGCGATGTAAAAGTGAGATGAATGGACTCCCCCGGAATGAGTTTTAAGGCATCTTGCACGTCGGCACAAACAACCACGTTTTTAAGCGTATCTGGGCTTGTAGAATGATGGGGCTCTTTTTTTGGGTTTTGCGATTTTGCTCTTCTGTTTTTGTTTTTAATTTCACTGTTAAAATGCTCTCGAATTAGTTCGTTTGGGTGTTCGCATAGTGACTCTAACGCTGCTTGGACTTCAGGTTTTTCCTTGAAGTAGAGCAGGCCTCGGAGTCCTTGTAAAACAACTTTCGGATCGATATCAGTGAGGAATTCTGTCAAAATCGGTATTGCTTTCTGAGTTCTCATGCGCCCGATAGCAGAAATCGCCTCACGGCGGACAAGCGTGTTTTGTTCGGTTTTAGCAAACGTGGAGAGTCTGTCTAACAAATTTTCATCTTTCAACTTCGCCATGTTCTTTATTGCAAGGCACCGGATTTTCGGGTTTGAGTGGCTGATTAAGGGCATCAGCAATTCTCTATCGAACCAATCTGGCAATTTGCCGAGGTTTTTAAGCGTAAAAAGTAGGTATTGCTCCTCGTTTGCCGGTGAGAGAGCGGTTCTGAAAAATGGGGAGTGCGGTTCTAATTTCTCTTGTTCAATATCCGCTTTAGTTAACATTTTCTACTAATGGCTCCTTCTAAATGTTCACATTGGTATTTAACGAGGGAATGCCCTGGTTTTTCAACATTTTTCTGAGAATTGCGATTTTTCTTGCATTCTCTGAAGAAGTGTGATATAATTACTGGCAGTAATCGATTGGGGGATTAGCTCAGTTGGGAGAGCGCTTGCATGGCATGCAAGAGGTCACCAGTTCAAGTCTGGTATCCTCCATCTTTTTATTTTTCCCCCTCCTTCAGAGAGGATGTAGAATTTTCGTTCGTCTGCTTACGAGTTCGCGATGTCGTCATCTTCCGAGGGATCCCGTTGTCCAGCACCCCTAAGACAGTTAAATGGAGTTCGGCACGAGGCGGCAGCGCCTGAACGAGCTTTTCCTCCATCGCGTCGATTCGTCCCTGGATTTCTTTGCGTTCCAATCGGAATTTATCCAACGTTTCTTGAATCTGTATATCTTCGGCAAGCGAATCTCTGACAAGTCGATTTAAAGTTTTCAGATGATCAACTGCCTGAATCTGCTTGCGGCGTTTTAATTCCCAGAGTGCTTTGATTTCAGCTTGCTGTGCTGCTGTTACGCCAAGGTCAGCCAAAGTAACCGCTTGTTGACGCTCACTGTTCCGTTTTTGTGCCAACGCAATAGTACCTAAAAGGGCAACACATATCAAAATTCCCAAAGCGGACTTTGAGATAAACCGGTGTCGGCTGCCTGTCCGTTCAACATTTGGCATTATTTTTCACCTCTAATTTCAGTAGCTGGTTTCAGAGACGCTCATATGCTAATTATAGTAACACGGAATATAGGAGATGTCAAGCGTAAACAGACAATAGGCAGCTGCGCTGCTTGCTGATAGTCCATAAATATCCTTGACAAAAAATATGCTCGCCATTATAATTGCTACCATATCATCATATCTCAAACCACTGACCTGTTGTGCGCGAGTAGGTTGAAGTGCAAGGGAGGATTAGATGCTTTATAAGGGGTTACAACTCGATCGCTTTCAAGAGTCCGCAATTTCTGCTATTAACCGAGATACTTCAGTGATTGTCACTGCTCCTACAGGTGCGGGCAAAACTGTCATCGCTGAGTATGCCGTTGAAAAGTGCATCGAGGAGGACCACCGCGTTATCTACACGGCGCCAATCAAAGCGCTCAGTAATCAAAAATATCGGGATTTTTACGCTCAATATGGAGACAAAATCGGTATTGTTACCGGGGATGTAGTGCTAAATCCGTATGCCCAGGTGCTGTTGATGACCACCGAAGTTTTCCGGAATTCTATTTTTGATGAGATTGAACGCTTGCGGGATGTCTCTTACGTTGTCTTTGATGAAATCCACTATATTAATGATATTGCGCGCGGAACTGTCTGGGAAGAGAGTCTCATTTTTGCACCTCAACATATCAAATTTGTCTGTCTGAGTGCTACGATCCCGAACATCCGTTCTTTCACAAGATGGATGCAGAGCGTCCGGGATATAGACATCGAGATAGTTGAAGAGTTAAACCGGCCTGTACCTTTAAAGCATCAGCTCTATTTTAAAGATTACGGTATCGGTAGTCTAAAGGATATACCACGTCTCCGGAATATAGCCCGACGTAAGGTCCGGAAACGCAATGCTGATTCCGATGGTGAGAACCCCCCGTCTCTACCGCCTGACTTTATAGAGTCACGTCTTATTCCACATCTTCGCCGTGAAAGACACCTTCCGTGTCTCTATTTCTGTTTTAGTCGAAAGGGGTGCGAAGAAAACGCCAAAGCGCTCGTCCATGGATCGCAACTTCAGCTACTTGAAAGAAGTCAACAGACCCAGATTTTAAACCGGTTTGACGAGCTTTGTGCCCAATTTGACATCGTAGAGGAAAAGAAAATTGCCCAATTTCGCAGATTGATCCGTTGTGGGATTGCCTATCATCATGCGGGGATGCTGCCCACACTCAAAGAGGTTGTAGAACGCTTGTTCACCTCTGGATTGATCCAACTCCTCTTTACCACTGAAACTTTTGCTGTCGGTATTAATATGCCTGCCTGTTCTGTCGTCTTTGATAGTCTAAAAAAATATGATGGAATCGGATTTCGACCCCTCAAAGCACGGGAATATCACCAAATGTCCGGACGTGCCGGTAGACGCGGCATTGACCCTATCGGCTATGTCTATGCCCAGATTGTACCCGAATATGCTGATTCAGAAGAAATTCGAAGCGTTGTTGCTGATAAGATAGAGCCTATCGAAAGCCAATTTAATCTCTCCTATTCCAGTATTCTCAATCTTTATCAGAGATATGGAGAGGGGATTTACGATATCTATACGATGAGTCTGAGCAATCACCAAAACTACGTGCGTGTCGCAAAACTCAACAAAGAAATTGAGACCAAAACAGAGAAGCTCCAAGGGCTACCTGAGCCTGAGTGTATCCATGAGGGGATCAATGGAATCAAACAGATTGGGCAACATTATCGCCAAAATAGAGAGCGTGAAAAGGAACGTCAACGTTTATACGCAGAGCGGGCGCAAATCAGATCCGAAATTCGAAAAAAGAGGCGGAAAAAAGCGCAAAATAAAAGATTAAAGGCAGTTCAACGAAAGATAAACCTGTTGCAGCGAAGAGCGGAGCCGAGCCTTTGTGATGCCTGTCAACACTTAAACACATGCACTACAAGATATAAAGCCATCCGGAAAGAGGAGGTGCGCCTCCAAAAACTCAAAGAGAGAACGACACGCATTGAAAACAACCCGATGGCGCAAATAATAGCTCGTCTCAGAGTACTTAAGGAATTAGGTTACATTGAAGCCGAAGCGCTGCTGCCGAGGGGCAGTACGGCTGCACACATTTCTGGATACGAGCTCGAATTAACCCAGCTCCTCCTTAACGGATTCTTTGAGAGACTGACGGAAGATGAAATTAACTGCCTCATAGTCGCAATCGTCTCTGAACCGCGTAAAGATGGGTATTTTAAGCCCCTCAAGGATCCACACTTGTTGGAGGTCCTCTATGCCGTCAACTCCGAAATTTCGTTCATCCAATCTTTAGAGAATAAACACGGCGTGACAGAAATCACCCCTCTCTTGGAACTACGGTTTTGCACGGCGATGCTGGCCTGGAGCCGAGGGTGTCGCTTCGACATGCTTGAAAAGTATGCGCGCGTGGATGCTGGCGATTTTGTCCGAACCTTTCGGCTCGTCATCGATCAACTCCGTCAAATGTGCCGTGCAATGAGTGGACACACCGCTCTAGTTGATAAGCTCAACCGATGTATTGAAAAAATCAATAGGGACGTTGTCGACGCGGAACGCCAATTACGGATTACACAAGAAAATCTTGATGAAGCAGACAGTAAGGCTGCTGAAGAGACGTTACGAAAAAAGGCATTGTAATGAAAAACGAATTGTATTACAATAGAGCACTTGCACACGGTGCTGTTTTATGCTCAAAACCGCGTAAGTCCGAAACGATCGGATAGCCAAGCATATCCTTCGTTTGATTGAACGGGTGATTACAGTGAGCAGAGAGGCGATGTTGATTGTTAGTCAATTGCCGGCATTTAGTAAGAAGAGGCATCGTCGGGTTTCCAGCTCACAATCTACCAGCAGCTTGCAAGGTGTATAGAAAATGTTACACTTTCCGCGAAATTGTTTTTTTACAACAAAAAAAAAGAATGCGGATTAACCCGCTTATTCACTGTGTTTTCTGCCCATAACACCTCTACTCCTAATGTTACACCAGTGTAACATTTTTACACGGAGAATTCATTACGCCGGTCTAAGGATTTCTGCTAACATGTCACGTCAGCGATCGGATTTGCTTCTCGCCATAGGTTGACCTATAAAAGTATTACATATTATACATAAAACAGTGTTTTTCCTTGACAGAAACTATATTATCTCATAAATTCTATTGTAGAGACACGCTGCGGTTTGCCTCGGTCTCCTGCTTCCGAGAGAACACGAAGAAGCGCACCGCTAGAGGCATTGTGAGTCTCACACATTAGCAATAAAGTCTAGTGGAGAAAAAAGGATAATAACATAGTGTTGAAGCAACTGTTATCAGACAAGCGTATTTTATGCGGTTTTATCTGTGTGTTGGTGCTGGTTGTTGGCGGCGTGGTATATGAGAGATCGGTGAAACAGCAAGCCCGCCGCGATATCCGACGCACTGAAAAGATCGTCAAAGAGAGGCAACGTCAGGAGACCGGCTCTCAGCCCACAGAGAGTGGTCACTACCATTCGGATGGAACATATCACACAGGCTCACATGAAGCACCGGCCGGCACGACTGCCCCGTCAGAAGAGGGTAAGAAGAGCGGTATAGCTCCTGAGCGTGTGATATGGACAGGCAAGCCCCTGCGTGAGGTGTCCGCACCCGATCCGCTGAGTCCCGCGGAGCGCAAAGCACGCAATGCGAAGATCCAAGCACTCAATATACAGATACAGAAACTCAGAGGCGTAACAGAAGCAAAAACCGTCGAGTGTGATGAACGCATTAAGGCATCTTCTAAAATCCTCAGGGAAAGGGAAGCAATCTCGGCAGAGCTGGACGCATTCCTCGTTGCAGAGGATCGCACTGCGGAAGAACAAGCACGCTTTGATGCACTTTTAAAACAGTATTTAGAATTGCGCAACCTCTTTCATGAAAAGCACGCCATCGCTAAGCAAACGCTAGAAGAGAAGCGCACACTTCTTGAAAATCTCTATAGACTTGAAACGGATCGCGATGCGTTACGACGCCGATAAGGAGGCATGTTGATGAAGCACAGACGTATTGTAGTTGCAATAATATTAGGTTTGATGTAATGTAAAGTTTACGGACTTAACTGAAAAGGAGAAGGATGTAATGTTGAAGCAACTTTTATCGGACAAGCGTATTTTAGGTGGGCTTATCTGTGTGTTGGTGTTGGTTGTTGCCGGCGTGGTATATGAGAGATCGGTGAAACGACAAGCCCGCCGGGATATACAGCGCCCTGAAAAGATCGTCAAAGAGAGGCAACCTCGGGAGACCGGCTCTCAGTCCGCAGAGAGTGGTCACTACCATTCGGATGGCACATATCACACAGGCTCACATGAAGCACCGGCCGACACGACTGCCCCGTCAGCAGAGGGTAAGAGGAGCCGTATAGCTCCGGGAGATGTGATATGGATGGGCAAGCCGCTGCGTGAAGTGTCAGCACCCGATCCGCTGAGTCCCGCAGAGCGCAACGCACGCAATGCGAAAATACAAACACTCAATACACAGATACAGAAACTCAAACGCATAACAGAAGCACAGACCAACGAGTGGTTGGAACACCTTAAAAAATATCCTAAAATCAGCCGAGAAAAAAGGGCAATCTTGGCTGAGAAGGATAAACTCCTCGCTGTAGAAGATTGGACTGCGGAAGAACGAGCCCGCTATGACGCACTTTCAAAAAGGTTTGAAGAATTGAACGATCTAAGTGACAAAAGACGCGCTATCTCTGAGCAAATGCAGGAAGAGAACCTCCAGCTTCTTGAAAAGCGCGATGCCCTTGAAGCGGAACTGAGTGCCTTACGGCGCCGATAAGGAGGGATGTTGATGAAACACAGACGTATTGTAGTTGAAATAATATTAGGTTTGATGTAATGTAGCATTTACTAACTTAACTAAAAAGGAGAAGGATATAATGTTAAAGCAATTGTTATCGGATAAGCGTATTTTATGCGGTTTTATCTGTGCTTTGGTGCTGGTTGTTACGTCGCTGGTGTATCAGGGATCTGTGAAACGGCAAGTCCACCGAGATATACAACGCACTGAAAAGATCGTCAAAGAGAGGCAACGTCAGGAGACCGGCTCTCAGCCCACAGAGAATGGGCACTACCATTCGGATGGCACATATCACACAGGCTCACATGAAACACCGTCTGGCATGACTGCCCCGTCAAAAGAGGTTGAGAGGAGCGGTATAGCTCCTGAGAGTGTGATATGGACAGGCAAGCCGCTGCGTGAAGTGTCAGCACCCGATCCGCTGAGTCCTGCAGAGCGCAAGGCACGCAATGCGAAAATACAAGCACTCAATACTGAGATAAAGCAACTTGTGCGCGCAACGCGGGCACACATGCACAAGTATAATGAACAAGTTGACAAATATCCCAAAATCAGGCAAGAAATAAAGGCAATCTCGACAGAGTTGGACACTTTCCCCGCTGCAGAGGATCGCACTACGGAACAACAGACACGCTATGACACCCTTTTAAAACGGTATTTAGAATTGGAGAACCTTGCTGACGAAGTTCTCACTATCGCAAATGAAATGCGGGAAGAGAGCCGCCAGCTTCTTGAAAATCTCGATCCACTTGAAACGGAGCTGAGTGCGTTACGGCGCCAATAAGGAGGGATGTTGATGAAACACAGCCGTATTGTAGTTGAAATAATATTAGGTTTGATGTAGTCTATACTTCAGGAACTGAAAAGTAGGAGCATAACAAAGTGTTGAAGCGTCTATTATCAAACAAGCGGATTTTGGGTGTGGTTGTCTGTGCTTTAGTGCTGGTTGTTGCCGGCGTGGTATATGAGAGATCGGTGAAACAGCAAGCCCAACGCGATATCCGACGCACTGAAAAGATCGTCAAAGAGAGGCAACGTCAGGAGACCGGCTCTCAGTCCGCAGAGAGTGGTCACTACCATTCGGATGGCACATATCACACAGGCTCACATGAAGCACCGGCTGACACGACTGCCCCGTCAGAAGAGGTTGAGAAGAGCGGTATAGCTCCTGAGAGTGTGATATGGACGGGGAAGCCGTTGCGTGAGATTTCGGCACCCGATCCGCTGAGTCCCGCAGAGCGCAACGCACGCAATGCGAAAATACAAACACTCAATACACAGATACAGAAACTCAAACGCATAACAGAAGCACAGACCAACGAGTGGTTGGAACACCTTAAAAAATATCCTAAAATCAGCCGAGAAAAAAAGGCAATCTCGGCAGAGCTGCGTGCACTCCGCGCTGCAGAGGATTGGACTGTGGAAGAACGAGCTCGCTATGATGCACTTTCAAAAAGGTTTGAAGAATTGGGCGATCTAATTGACAAAATTTTCTCCACCTCTGATCGGATGCAGGAAGAGAACCTCCAGCTTCTTGAAAAGCGCGATGCCCTTGAAGCGGAGCGCGATGCGCTGCGGCGCCGATAAGGCGGAATGTTGATGAAGCACAGACGTATTGTAGTTGAAATAATATTAGGTTTGATGTAATGTAGAGTTTACGCACTTAACTAAAAAGGAGAAGGATATAATGTTAAAGCAACTGTTATCAGACAAGCGTATTTTATGCGGTTTTATCTGTGTGTTGGTGTTGGTTGTTGCCGGCGTGGTATATGAGAGATCGGTGAAACAGCAAGCCCAACGCGATATCCGACGCACTGAAAAGATCGTCAAAGAGAGGCAACATCGGGAGACTGGCTCTCAGTCCGCAGAGAATGGGCACTACCATTCGGATGGAACCTATCATACAGGATCACATGAAGCACCGGCAGACACGACTGCGCCCTCAGGAGATGGTAAGAGGAGCAGTATAGCTCCTGAGCGTGTGATATGGACAGGGAAGCCGCTGCGTGAAGTGTCAGCACCCGATCCGCTGACTCCCGCAGAGCGCAAAGCACGCAATGCGAAAATACAAGCACTCAATACACAGATACAGAAACTCAGACGCATAACACAAGCAAAAACCGTCGAGTGTGATGAACGCATTAACGAAACTGATAAAACCCTCAGCGAAATCGATACAATCTCGGCAGAGCTGCGTGCACTCCACATTACAGAAGATTCGACTGCGGAAGAACAAGCACGCCATGACGCACTTTTAAAACGGTATTTAGAACTGCACAACCTCGCCCGCGAAAGGAACGTCATCGCTAAGCAAACGCTAGAAGAGAAGCGCGCACTTCTTGAAAATCTCGATGCTCTTGAAGCGAAGCTTAGCGCTTTACGTGGTCGATAAGGAGGAATATCGATGAACCGAAAATATACTGTAACCGTTTTTTTATGCGGTCTTTTTTGCCTCCACACAGTGGCGCTCGTGTTAGCTAACAATGAAGAGCGAACCCAATCGCAGAAAGATGCGGAAAGTAAATATGCCCAAGCACTTGATGGTTATCAAGACGCTCAAATTGCTAGGGGGAATGTTAAGATTGATGTTAGAGCTTTAGAAATAACTAGAGGATTGCTACAGAAGGAGATAAGTGATGAAAAGTTGGCAGCGTACGGTACGGTGCTCAACACGGCGGTGGCCTTGCTCACTGGGGCGTCTGCGGCGACCATAGCAACGAGAACGGCCGCAGCAATTGTCATTGGCAAGAGTGTTTCTGATATGGTCCGGACAATCCGTGACGCGCTGAAGGAGAATAAGAAAGCCACGCTTCATAAGTTGAAGCAAGGAATGTATAACTTGGAGACAGAGCTAATAGAAAGGACGAAGGTGGTTCAAGATGAGGCAGCTGATGCTAACAGCGAGTTAGATGCTTGGAAAGCCGTAGAGCCCGGTGCGACGTATGACAAAAAGCCACTTGATGAACGGTATATTGATGTCGAAACAATGCATCCGGACTACACTCGGACGTTGCCGGATCCGCCGACGTATCGTTCCGACACGACGGAAACGATTGCGTGCCCTGCCTGTCGTGATCAGGTCAAGCCGCCATATTTGACAAAGATAGTGGTTTTATCCCCTGGTCTGATTATGGGTATAGAGAAAACGGTCAAAAGGTATCGGGGTCATGAGGTCACGTGTGCAGAGACGCGTCACTCGACAGGCAAAGCGTGTGATGGTGAGTATTATAGTTGCTTGTCTCCGTATTCGAGTGCTTCCATAGTTTGCCCGAATGATGCGGATCACCGAGTTGTTGGCACGTGTGGTGAGCTCAAGGGCTCTAGGTTTAAGAAGCATGAGTATGCGAAGGGTTCGCCTGGGAATCATGGCAAGAAATTGAAGACTTGTGGTTCTATTGGTATGAGGTGGGAGCAATCCGATGGAACGGTCACACGGCAGGTATGTAAGATTAAGGTTTTTCCATGTGCGCCGGCGCATGGTCGGCATAATTGGGATCTGGTGTCTTTTAAGAAGCTATCACTGAATTTGGGTTCGGGCAGTAATTATATTTGTGCCAATTCCTCGTGTTCCATGAGCGGTAGCAGTTCATCGGGCGACGATGAAGACGACGAGGACGATACCGCTGACAATACCCAGGGCGGTTCCGAATACGGTATGGGTATGGATGTGCGTTCGATAAACGGTAGCGGTTCGCCGAACGTCCCTCATCGAGAACAGGTTGCTCGAGCGTTAGCGTCTCGGGCGTGGAGAGCTTTACATTGGAACCACTCCGTCTCGCTAGGTATCTCTGCTGCACCGGAGCAGACTACCTCGCCGCTGAAGTTATCGTATGAGCATCAGCGGGTGTGTTCAGAGGGGCATAAGTATTGGCTCTGTGATGCATCACAGAGGTTGGGGCATGCCCAATTGGTGTGTAGTCGTTCGGCGTGCGGGCAGGCGTTCACGCAGTGTTCTAACCACAGCTCAGCGTGTGTCGGGGGTTGGCATACCGGGGGTGCCGGTGATTTTTCCGAGACAGCAGATGCCTTGGCGGTGGTGTGTGGTAACCCGCACCGCAGGGATGGTGCGTGTGCATATGGGGGTCAGACCCCCTCGGTGAATGCTCATCGGACGACGTGTCTGGCAGGTCATACATATTGGTCGTGTAATGCGCAGGCGGTCCTAACGCATAGCAAACATACAGCCCGGCTTGTTACGTGTGGCAACTCGAACGCTGGGGAAGGAGCGTGTTCACAGGGGCGTCAAGCCGTCTCGTTGAATGCTCATCAGACGACGTGTCTGGCGGGTCATACATATTGGTCGTGTAATCCCGTGGCAAAACAGACGCATTCCTCTCACACCGCCTCATCCGGCGAAGGTACGGATGCTCCTAATACGGTTCCTGCTCGGGCTCCTGCACCTACTCCTGCGCGCCCTCCGACGGGAGATGGTGCGTGTGGCAACTCGAATGCTGGTGCGGGTGCGTGTTCTGTGGGAGGCAAGGCGCCGTCAGCGAATGCTCATCGGACGACGTGTCTGGCGGGTCATACGTATTGGTCGTGTAATGCGCAGGCGGTTATAACGCATAGCCGACATACTGCGCCGCTTGTTGCGTGTGGCAACTCGAATGCTGGTGCGGGTGCGTGTTCACAGGGAGGCCGAGTCGTCTCGTTGAATGCTCATCAGGTTCGGTGTCTGGCGGGTCATACATATTGGTCGTGTAATCCCGTGGCAAAACAGACGCATTCCTCTCATACCGCCTCATCCGGCGAAAGTGCAAGTCTTTCTAAGATATCTTCTATGCTACTCCTGACGGGAGATGGTGCGTGTGGCAACTCGAATGCTGGGGATGGTGCGTGTTCTGCGGGAGGCAGGGCGCCGTCAGCGAATGCTCATCAGATTCGGTGTTTAGCAGGTCATACGTATTGGTCGTGTAATGCGCAGGCGGTTGTAATACATAGCCGACATACTGCGCCGCTTGTTGCGTGTGGCAACTCGAATGCTGGTGCGGGTGCGTGTTCTGCCGGAGGTCAAGCCGTCTCGTTGAATGCTCATCAGGCGCGATGTCTGGCGGGTCATACGTATTGGTCGTGTAATCCGTTAGCAAAACAGACGCATTCCTCTCATACCGCCTCATCCGGCGAAGGTACGGATGCTCCTCATCTGGCTCCTGTGGCACCCGATCCTAAACCGTCTCGGGCGCCTGCACCTACTCCTGCGCGCCCTCCGACGGGAGATGTTGCGTGTGGCAACTCGAATGCTGGTGCGGGAGCGTGTTCTGCGGGAGGCAGGGCGCCTTCAGCGAATGCTCATCAGGTTCGGTGTTTAGCGGGTCATACGTATTGGTCGTGTAATGCGCAGGCGGTTGTAAGGCATAGCCGACATACTGCGCCGCTTGTTGCGTGTGGCAACTCTAACGCTGGGGATGGTGCGTGTTCACAGGGAGGCCGAGCCGTCTCAGCCAATGCTCATCAGACGACTTGTTTAGCAGGTCATACATATTGGTCGTGTAATGCCCCATCGGTCCTAATGCATAGCAAACATACTGCCCCCGTGGTCTGTCCTGCGGATAGTTGGACGGATTGTGGTGGCACGGTATCACATGCGGCGACGTGTCCAGCGGGTCATTCGTATTACACGTGTAACTCATCGTCAGCGTCGACACATTCAGCACATACCGCTCCGCCGCCGCCACCCCCTCCGCCGGAGGATCCGGTTGTTTGTCCTGCGGATAGTTGGACGGATTGTGGTGGCACGGTATCGCATGCGGCGACGTGTCCAGCGGGTCATTCGTATTACACGTGTAACTCATCATCAGCGTCGACGCATTCAGCACATACCGCTCCGCCGCCGCCACCCCCTCCGCCGGAGGATCCGGTTGTTTGTCCTGCGGATAGTTGGACGGATTGTGGTGGCACGGTATCACATGCGGCGACTTGTGCGGCGGGTCATTCGTATTATACGTGTAACTCATCGTCAGCGTCGACACATTCAGCACATACCGCTCCGCCGCCGCCACCCCCTCCGCCGGAGGATCCGGTTGTTTGTCCTGCGGATAGTTGGACGGATTGTGGTGGAAAGGTGTCACATGCGGCGACTTGTGAAGCTGGGCACGAGTATTATACATGTAACTCGTCAGCAGCTTCGGAACATTCGGAACATACCGCTCCCGAACCGGCCTGCCCTGCAAGTAGTTGGACAGATTGTAGTGGGACCGGAACGGAGCATAAGGCGAAGTGTGGTAGAGGGCATACGTATTACACGTGCAATTCTTCGGCGCTTAAGAAACACTCCAAGCATTAGGCGATTTCTTTGAGAACAAAGCCTTGTTTTTCAGTAGGGCTTTGTTCAAAAGGAGGCAAAGCGAGTGCCTAATATTAAGGGGATGACGTAATGTTGAGGCATCTATTATCAAACAAGCGGATTTTGGGTGTGGTTGTCTGTGCTTTAGTGCTGGTTGTTGCCGTCGTGGTGTATCAGGAAACGGTGAAACGGCAAGCTCACCGCGATATACAACGCACTGAAAAGATCGTCAAAGAGAGGCAACGTCAGGAGACCGGCTCTCAGCCCACAGAGAATGGGCACTACCATTCGGATGGCACATATCACACAGGCTCACATGAAACACCGTCTGGCATGACTGCCCCGTCAAAAGAGGTTGAGAGGAGCGGTATAGCTCCTGAGAGTGTGATATGGACAGGCAAGCCGCTGCGTGAAGTGTCAGCACCCGATCCGCTGAGTCCTGCAGAGCGCAAGGCACGCAATGCGAAAATACAAGCACTCAATACTGAGATAAAGCAACTTGTGCGCGCAACGCGGGCACACATGCACAAGTATAATGAACAAGTTGACAAATATCCCAAAATCAGGCAAGAAATAAAGGCAATCTCGACAGAGTTGGACACTTTCCCCGCTGCAGAGGATCGCACTACGGAACAACAGACACGCTATGACACCCTTTTAAAACGGTATTTAGAATTGGAGAACCTTGCTGACGAAGTTCTCACTATCGCAAATGAAATGCGGGAAGAGAGCCGCCAGCTTCTTGAAAATCTCGATCCACTTGAAACGGAGCTGAGTGCGTTACGGCGCCAATAAGGAGGGATGTTGATGAAACACAGCCGTATTGTAGTTGAAATAATATTAGGTTTGATGTAGTCTATACTTCAGGAACTGAAAAGTAGGAGCATAACAAAGTGTTGAAGCGTCTATTATCAAACAAGCGGATTTTGGGTGTGGTTGTCTGTGCTTTAGTGCTGGTTGTTGCCTTCGTGGTGTATCAGGGATCAATGAAACAGCAAGCTCACCGCGATATCCGACGGACTGAAAAGAGCATCAAAGAGAGGCAACCTCGGGAGACTGGCTCTCGGTCTGCAGAGAGTGGGCACTACCATTCGGATGGGACATATCACACAGGCTCACATGAAACAACGTCTGGCACGACTGCTCCGTCAGCAGAGGGTAAGAGGAGCGGTATAGATCCTGAGCGTGTGATATGGACGGGCAAGCCGCTGCGTGAGGTGTCCGCACCCGATCCGCTGAGTCCAGCAGAGCGCAAGGCACGCAATGCGAAGATCCAAGCACTCAATACAGAGATCGAGCAACTCTGGCGCGTAATAGAGGCACAAACCGTCGAGTGGAATGAACACGTTGATAAATATCCTAAAATCAGCCGAGAAAGAAGAGCAATCTTAGCAGAGATGAACGCCCTCCCTACTGCACAGGATTGGACTGCGGAAGAACGAGCTCGCTACAACGCACTTTCAAAAAGGTTTGAAGAATTGGACGATCTAAGTGACAAAATTTTCTCTACCTCTGATCGGATGCAGGAAGAGAATCGCCTGCTTCTTGAAAAGCGCGATGCCCTTGAAGCGGAGCTGAGTGCGTTACGGCGCCAATAATAGTTGCGAACTACATCCTGATAACAACTATCTAATAACAAATTAAGGAGAATATCCATGGCTAATCAAGACTTCAATCTCACTGGTGCTATTAAAGTACGACCGGCTGAAGAAACCGATGCAGCTAATTTGCACATGTACTGCTTTCCTGAAAAAACCAAAAAGCAGGTCACTGAAGAGCTGAAAAACGATCTGAAAGCTGAAAATCAGACACACCGACTTGTTGCTGAATCGAGTGGATACCCTATTGGGCAGGTCACTGTCAAGCAAAACGTTGGTAACCCCGAGATCGCACAGGTTGGGAATCTTGCTGTTGCAGGGCCTTTTCGGCACTTCGGGGTCGCTAATTACCTGATAGAGGCGGCTCAGGATGCTGCTGCAGCGAACGGTGTAAAATCGCTTCAAATAGAGTTATCCCCCTCCGATACGAGCGTTATTCAGCGGTATAAGGACTGGGGGTTCTCCGAAAAACCGGTCGTTGTTCTCGAAAAGATACTCGGTGAATCAGAACCGGAGGCAGAGGAAGGAATACAGGTAGAGGCAGACGACACCGACGAAGATGCCGAAGATGGAGCCTCAGCAGACGACGATGAACAACCCAGCCTGCTTGACTCCTAAAAGGAGAATAGATTTATGAACAGAATCTGGCTCCCGCTCCTCCTGGTCCTTTTTGTTGTCGGGTGCGGCACCCAAAACGAAAATCTTGCCAAGGGGAAGGAGTTGATTAAATCCGATAAACGCCGGAAAGAAGAACGGGCTGTTCGAGAATTTAAACTTGCACTCCAACAACCGATCGATAAGGCAGAATCACACTACCTGCTCGGACTTTACAATTCCCAGGAGTTTTACGAACCGAATACCGCCGACCGGGAAGCGGCCTCAATCGCTGCGCGCGGGGGACACATGTTCCTTGCATATAAGGAAGAACCGCGTAAGTATCTTGAGATACTCATTTTTGAGACGCTTCGCGATGACGATCTAGATATTCAAAACGTCGCGCTCGATGCTTTAACGCGCATATATAAAGAGGGCGATCGGAAACGACTGATCAGTCAACTTCAGAAGGCTATCAAATCCGGGGATAATCGCGATAGACACAGCGCACATTGGGTATTTGGACACCTCGGTAAGGAAGACCCCGGGGTGCTTGTCCCCATTTTGTTAGAACTGCTTGATCACGGCCGCGAAGAAACCCGCTTGAATGCCGTTAAGGCCCTTGGCGACATCGGGAGCGAAGAAGCAATTCCTGCCCTCGCTGCCCTGATTGACTCCGGCGCTGCTAGATGGAAACGCGACCGGGAGAAACCTGAAGTTCGTCAACTCGCTGTAGAAGCCCTCGGCAAAATCGGTGGTGCTGCTGTCCCAGAACTCATCAAAATTGTAGAGAATAAGGGGTCTTCGCTACGTGTCGACGCTATTCGCGCCTTAGCAACCCTCGGAGATGAAAAAGTCGTTGTGCCGCTCTTAGATGTTTTGAAAGAGCAGAGCAGCCGGGATGTGAGTATCCCCCTTAATTGAAGGGACAGGCGTTATGGCACGCCCCGGGGCGCCTAATACCTTGATGAAACCTGCTATTCAATGGAAAGGACTGAAGTATGGTAGGGAAAACAACACGCATGAAACAAATCTGCCGCTTCGCGGTTATTGTGCCCTTTTTCGCGCTTGTACTCGGACTGGTACTCGGATGTGACAACCGGTATTCCGATGAACGTTTGAAAATGGAGGTACAGCAGTTAGACAGTGACCTTATGAACCGTTGGGCAACAAGTGGTGTTATCGTTTTAAACACGACCCCCAACGGGCCGGCGAATAAGGCACAACTTGAACCTGGAGAACTGATCTCCTATGTCATTGCGGAATATCCGGTCCAAAGCACAGACGACTTCAACAGGGCGCTCAAAAAAGCACTTGAGGGTGATAACAACCTCATTCTCTATTTGAAAGGCAAGCCACCTATCCGTATTGCCCTTCGGAGACAAGGCGATAAGGTAGGCCTCAGCACTGAAGGAACGGGAACGGTGCGAGTCAAGGAAATTCAAGCTGGGACTCCTGCTGCAAATGCGGATATTCAGGTAGGCGATGTCGTTGAAAAAATTGTTGATGAGCGAAATATTTATGACCTTGCGGATTACAAAAAGACCTTGGGGAAACTCTCCAAACACAAAATTACCTTCCGAACATCTGAATTAATAGGCGTGAAGATCGCTGCTGTGACGGCCCTTGGTGATTTGGGGGATGCCCGGGCGATTCAGCCGTTAATGGATCTCTTCAAAAATAGTGCAGAGTTCTCGGTTCGCAAAGCCGCCATCATCAGCCTGCAACGGCTCGTTGAATTAAGCATGCTGAACAACCTTTTCCACGAATTTCAACGGGCGAATGTGAATCAGCTCCCCGCTGATAGTATGCATGTGAGCCAATTGGAATCTGCTGCTATCCTGGGCTTACTCACTGTTGATAGAGCCGGAAATACTGCTACACTCAAAGAGCCTTTCGGAACACAATTCAGACACAGGTCAGAAACACTCTATCGAGAAATCAACGGGGGACAGCTTGCTGAGATCGCGCAAGAATACATTCAGATGCATGTAGAGCCTGAACAAGAGATTCGGCGTGCGTGTCTCGCGATACTCGGAGTCCTCAAACCGGTTTCGGCAATTGAGGATCTCGTTGTTGTCCTCGAAAGCCCGTCAGAAATTCCCGGCATCCGTTTCCAAGCGGGACTTGCCCTCAGTCAGATTGGTGAGCCTGCTGTTGATGCGCTCATCGCGGTTTTTGAAAATAAAGATACCAGCACAAAAGATATCGCGGCTTCCGCCCTCGGCAGGATCGGTGGAACTAAGGCGCGAGATCGATTGATTGATGAGCTTGAGACAACTCATCAACCTGCGATTCGACTAACGCTTGTTGACGCGATTTCCAAAATCGGTGATGCCCCGTCTATACGGGCACTTGAACGCCAACGTGAACGATACCAACAGAATGCTGATCCTGGCCTGCGTATCTTTCTAGATGAGGTTTTTAGAAACTTAGCCAGTGGATCCATGTAAACCAATGCAGTCCTCACACAACGTGGACTGTGCTATGCATGAAAATTGGACTTATTTCAGATTTACACACTGACGTTACGTCTTTCAACAAAGCGCTTATCCCGTATCTCATTGATGCAGTAAATGCAGCGGAACTGGATGTTTTGGTGATGGCGGGCGATCTTGCGCGACATCTCGTCCAACTTTCTGAAACGCTCAACCTTTTTCACCTTGCAAATTTAGCGTGTGAAAAATTGTTTGTGCCCGGAAACCATGACATTTGGGCTATTGAGACGCCCGATGTGACAAGCGAGCAGAAATGTGACATTATTTCGAAACTCTGTTATGAGTGTGGGTTTCATCCGCTCATGCGTGAACCCTTCATCACTGAGAAGATCGCTTTCTGTGGAACTATCGGCTGGTACGATTACAGTTTCGCCCCCGAGGGTTATACCTTCTCGGATACACAATATGCGGAAAAGGAACTCATGGGGGCTGTTTGGAATGATAAACGATACGCGAGATGGTTGGATACCGATCGCGTTGTCGCTCAAGGTTTTGAAAATGCCCTTGAGGCGCAAATTGCTGATGTCCGAAACAGGGTAGCTTCTATCGTTGTAGTTACCCACCATGTCCCGTTTCGTGAGTGCATCCAATACCGGGGCGAATTACCTTGGGATTTCTTCCGCGCCTTCATGGGCAGTGAAGGTCTCGGGGCTTGCTGCTTGCGAGAGCCTCGCGTCACGCACACACTTTTCGGGCATAGCCACCGCTCGGTTGATATGCAACTTCGTAACGTTCGTGCTATCTGTGCCCCTATCGGCTACCTCTATCAAGAACCTAAGCTTGGATTGAAAGCATACGCCTCACAATGTTTGACCTGTTTCAACGTATAATGCAATTCCAAAGATAGAAAGGAAACCACTGTGGAGATAACGCTAACTAACAGTAATGACACTGGTGCCCTCGAATTTCCATGGGGGGCAATTAAATGGCTCTGCAACGATCAAATAGACTCGAATGCTGAGATGACGTTCGGGGTTGTCTATATTAATGTTGGTGAAAGCAATCCTGTCCACTACCATCCGAACTGTGAGGAGCTCATTTATGTCCTCTCTGGTGAATGCGATCACAGTTTGGGCGATGAGCTCATCCGTCTCAAACCTGGCATGATGTTGCGTATACCGCGGAATGTCAAACACAATGCGGTCAACATAGGCTGGCAGCCTGTGACAATGATTATCTGTTATTCGGATGCCGACAGGCAGAGCGTATTTGAGGAATAGGAGCCTTGATTTGTAGGTGGGATTTCCAAATCTCGACCTTATCCGATATACGATACGTCCATTCTCCTAAAAGGAGTTACTGTACAATGTCCAAAGAATCATCTTGCAGTGTTAAGATCTGCGGTATTACCTCTATCCATGATGCTCGACTTGCTGCTGACGCAGGTGCAAACTATATCGGTGTGTTAGTTGATGTTGCTGTATCAGAACGGACTCGTTCTGTGCTCCAAGCGTCTGAAATCAGAAGGGCGAGCCCGATCGCTGCCGTAATTTTACTGTACAACCGCACAACAGCCGATATCCAACAGATAGTGGCACAAGTTCAACCGTTTGCTCTACAACTCCTCGGTCAGGAGCCGCCGCAACAGGTTGCGGAACTTAAAGAGACTGTGTCGTGCCAGCTTTGGAAGTCTATTTATCTGCCTGCCGGGAGCCCCGAAAACGTAGATATGTCGGCCGTCAGAGCGGAGATGCAAACCTACCGGGACGCTGGTGCGGATTTCTTGCTCTTTGATAGCGTTGATATGAGTCTGGAGAAACCCAGATACGGCGGTACAGGCAAAACTTGCGATTGGAATGTTGCTGCTGAACTTATTTCAGATAGTCCCCTGCCGGTATTTTTCGCGGGTGGGATTCGACCAGAGAATGTTAAAGCTGCTATTGAGACAATCCATCCACACGGTATTGACCTCTGTTCTGGCGTTGAGGCATCAAAGGGGATCAAAGATCCACGTAAACTTGGACAACTCATGGCACAGGTTAAACAAGCGTATTAAAAAATATCAGTCGCCGGTTCCCGGTTGTAGGTGAGGGGCATCCTGGTGGAACGCCCGCTTAACCGGCAGCTGATGACAGATGATTGGTAACCATGTAAAAAGGAGCCTATTATGAATAACGGGTTGATCTGCCGAGTACGACAGGCGTTCGGCACTCTTTTTCGGCTAACCGCTGTTTTTCTATTAATGTCTATGGTATCCATTGCTGATTTTTCTACGGCTTTCGGTGATAGTCATGAAGCTGCAGGTGAAAAATTGGAAGAAAAACCGGGTATCTCAGGGTGGTTCCAGCTTGATGTTGATAGTCGCGGCACCTATTTTTTGGTTGGTGCCAGCCATCCCCTCGGCGGTGTGTCCCTTGATTCTAATATCTATATTAACGATCATTTCGGTGAATTTGATATCGGGTTCTCGTTCCCTGTTATAAAGAACGATAATGCGACACTCATACTGCTCCCGATGCTCGGCGTTGGGTTTGATTACACCGCGGCAGATGCTCCGAATGCCCTATTTCCACAAATATTTGTTTTTTTACCTGCTGGTAAAATTTATGGGTTTCATTGGACCATTGGCACAGTCAAAACTATATTTGATGAGGAAGTCCTTAATGAACTCTACAATAGGACTTATTTTACCTATGCCCTTAATGATACGCTCGCTATCGGTCCACAGTTTGAATCTGTGATGGGTTTTGGTGGTGATGACAGGCTCTGGGCTCTCAATTTCGGGGCTCGCCTAAATATTGGTTACGGTAAGCACAACACGCTCGGTCTATACGTTGGCTATGAAACTCAAAAAGAGGATGGAGAAACCGGACTGACCGGTAGAATGAATTTTACTCGGCGCTGGTAGGGTAGCTTTCTCTATCGATCCATAGGTGTGCTTCAAACGGATCAGAGGCACGTCTTTTAAAACCTGTGTAATCCGTGCTTCAGATGTCGGGTATCTATTCCAATAAGTAGATATGAATGGTTCTGTCTTTTGCCCGTGAGAATGCTGGCAATGTTTCTACAAGATGTCCACGTTTGCGGATCCAACTGCGAGCTGCCACATCTGCGTCAAAGACGTTAAAACTCGCCACGTCCACAATGAACCACAGTCGATCTCTTCCAGAAGTTTCCCATTGTTTCTCGAATTTTTCTGCATCGTCTAACAGCCCGCCAATGTAGACTGCGGTCAATTCTGGCAGATAATATCTTCCCATTTCAGGTTCCGAAAGGACCACTTTATCGGTTGGTTTCTTCTCGGCTTGAATTGCTTCAAACGCCTCGCGCCATCTCGGTCGCCCACCGTTTTCAATCTGAAAGTAGAGATAGGTCTGTGAGAGTAAGGTTGCTATTAGAATATACGATAATACGTTTGCTTTTTTCTCTTCTGATTGATGTGTCGTTGCCTTCCAAACAAATTTTTCACACCCAACGCCAGCGAGAATAAAATAAGCGGGAATAGTCCAGAATAAGTAATAGCCAGCGACGTTTTGAAACTTCGATGCCACAAGAAAGAGTAGAAGCGGGATACCCGCGTAACAGAATAAAAAACGGGTCTGTTTGTTAGACAAGGTGGCGATGAAACCGACGAGGGCAGCCGCTGCTACTGGGACGCTTACTCCGTGTACAAGCGTTAGCACGATATACAATGGGCTCCGTTGCCATTCGTTGCGCCCCCACCCGGAAAAGAGGTAACTCCGAATTTGCGGAAGGATTAGTGCTAACACCGGTATTGCGAACGGAACGAAGAAGAGAAGCAAATTTAGCCACCGTTTTTTGTTGGGGTTCTCTAATAGACAGATGGCCGCATAGACGGCTAATGCTGGTACGATCACAACGGAGAGGGTGTGTGAGAGAATTAGGCAGGAACAAGAGAGGAGCGCGCCTATGGTCAGAAGCGTCGAATTGCGTTCCAGAGACAGATAGAAGAGCCACGCTGTCAATACTGCAAAAAGAAGCGTGAACACCGGATAACGGGCATTCTGTGTCCAAAATAGATGCCAGCTTGAACATGCCATAAAGGTGCTACTAAGAAGTCCAATTCGCCAATTGAATAGCGTTCGTCCTAAGCCAAAAACTGCGGGAATCGAAACAACCCCGGCTATACATGGAATGAGACGACTGCTCCATTCGTTGTCGCTTGAAAGTGTGATGGATAATTTCACTGCAAGATACGGAATAGGATTTGGCACATTCTGCCAATTCTTCAGTGAAAGTTTATGGGCATCTCTAAGGGTAAAGACCTCATCGATCCAGAAGCTCCACTCGCCCAAATGCCAGAATCGGAGGAGTCCTCCGATCATCACAACAGCGCTCAAAAGCACAAAATGCTTTTTTTTTGGGCAATCTTTTGTTGAAAATTTCAGCATTTTTGTTAGAAGTCTGTTTCCTCGCTTTACGGTTAACGATTAAGGGTTGTCTATAGAGGGTTTGCGTTTATTGCAGTCATAGACTCAACAGCTGCTACTTGTGCACTACTTGCAGCTGACGTTTGCCAGCTCATAAGCCGATAACTGAAAAGTAGATTAATAAATGCCGTGCCTGCCGGTTGCAGATTGGCACGCGTTTTGCTTTAAACACGAAAATAGGTGCACAGTAAGTGTCAATAAAAGTTTGCGGTTGGCAGGCGCGTGAGTATATCACAAAATTATGCCGAAGTCAACTGATACCGCACTCAGTAAAACCTGAAAAGGCCCTGTAGCACTATGATTGTCCATTAATTAAATCACATAACATTTCGGGCGTGTA
Source organism: Candidatus Poribacteria bacterium (assembly GCA_964291315.2). GTDB lineage: Bacteria > Poribacteria > WGA-4E > WGA-4E > WGA-3G > WGA-3G. The sequence continues at coordinate 319,473 of OZ219752.1, forward strand.
TTGATGCCACAAAGGAGATTTTGATGAAAACGTATGCATTTTGGTTCGTTCAATTGTTAGCAGTTGTCTGTATTTTCGCAGTCGGTACGACCCCTCTGCTCTATGCAGACGCACATGAAGCAGATGAAGAGACTGAAGAAGAGTCGTCAGGTGCTTCCGGTTGGTTCCGTACCGACACGGACGGTTTAGGAACCCAGATTTGGTTCGGGGCAAGCCATTCCCCAAGTTTTCTGGGTAGTCTTTCGCTGGATACCGATATCTACGTCGTTGATACGTTTGGTGAATTAGACATCGGAATCGGTGTGCCTGTTGCTGATAGCGACTCGCTGTCACTCAGCTTTCTGCCTATGGTCGGTATTGGATTTGACTATGCTGCCCCGAATGGTCCTTCTTCCTTAATTGCCCCGCAGCTATTTACGTATCTCACTGCTGGTTCTATCTATTTTGAGTCGTGGATACAAGGCTTCTTCAATACTATGTTTGACGAAGAAGCGGGGGATTCCCTCTACACGCGTGACTTTATTCTGTTGTCGCTCAATGATACTGTTTCTGTCGGCCCGCAAATAGAAGTAACGATTGATTTGGGAGATGATGGCGGCTTAGGGAGTATGGTGGTGGGCGGCCGCGCAAACGTGGCCTACGGTGAAAATAATACGCTCGGTGTTTTCGTCGGATTTGAGACGCAGAAAGAGGACGATGAAACGGGAATTACCGGTAGAATGACCTTCCTCCGGACCTGGTAGGGCGCATATATTATTGTGCCGTTCATCGCGAACGCAAGTTCGCGCAAAGGCGACATCGTTCGCGGTGAATAGGCACCGCCCCTCAACGGATTCCAGCAGATGACCTGATACGAGGACAAATATCGCGTCCATCACTCGCGATACTAGAGTCTAAACAAGTACTGACACAAGGAGATATTACAAAATGAAGAAAAAGGTTGTTATAGTCGTTTTTACCCTCACGTGTCTATTAAGTTTGAACGTTTTCGCTTTAAATGGATCGATTGAGGAGGATGGAGCGGTTAAAAAGGTTTCTGACGCGCAATATATGGCGGACACGCTGTGGGTGCTTGTCGCTGCATTTCTGGTGTTCTTTATGCAGGCAGGATTCGCTATGGTGGAATCTGGCTTCACGCGTGCTAAGAATGCTGTCAACATTCTCATGAAAAACCTAATGGACTTCTCAATGGGGTCCATTGCATATTGGGCGATCGGTTTCGCTATCATGTTTGGCGCTGGCAACGCTTTCATGGGAACGAGCGGATGGTTCGTTCCCGCTGATTCTAAAGCGTTTAGTTCATTAGAATGGAGTTCTGTCCCGACACATGCCGCGTGGCTTTTCCAATTGGTGTTCGCTGCTACCGCGGCAACTATTGTCTCCGGGGCAATGGCTGAGCGTACACAATTTAAAAGTTACCTGATTTATAGCGTGTTCATCACCGGTATTATTTATCCGATTGTTGGACACTGGATTTGGGGAGGCGGTTGGTTATCAAGTCTCGGAATGTCTGATTTTGCAGGTTCAACCGTCGTTCATTCCACTGGAGGATGGCTAGCATTAACTGGAGCGATTGTGCTAGGACCGCGCTTGGGCAAATATGATGCTGAAGGTAGATCGAGACCGATAGCCGGGCACAATCTTCCGCTTGCTGCGCTGGGTGTCTTTATTTTATGGCTTGGATGGTTCGGGTTTAATCCTGGTAGTCAAATGGCGGCAAGTGCGCCTGAGATTTCTGCTATCGCTGTAACGACAAACCTTGCCGCTGCTGCTGGTGCTATTACTGCGATGATTACCGCGTGGATATTTCTCAAGAAACCCGATGCGGGCATGTCGCTTAACGGTGCACTCGCTGGATTGGTCGCAATTACTGCAGGATGTGCCTCCGTCAGTCCGGTATCGGCTGCGATTATTGGTGCGCTCGGTGGTATTGTTGTTGTTTTGAGCGTTCTGATGTTTGAAAAGCTTCGCATTGATGATCCTGTCGGCGCTATCTCCGTTCACGGTACCTGTGGGGCATTAGGCACAATCCTCCTCGGTTTTTTTGACAGTGAAAATGGGGTCTTATTTGGAGGAGGATTTGGACTGCTCTGGGCACAGATCGTCGGTGTGGTTGCCGTTTTCGTGTGGTGTCTTGTGACAGGCTTCACTCTCTTCTACAGTATCAAAGCTGTTACAGGCTTGCGAGTCACTGAAGAAGAAGAAATGGAAGGACTCGATTACCAAGAACACGGTGCAAGTGCATATCCTGACTTCAATGTCTCCTCAATACGGTAGACACATTTTACCGATAGCTTTCAGGCTGCAAACCTAATAGGGACCGCCTCCAGGAAATATCTCGTATCTCTTGTGGGGTGTTCCCTCTTTTGCTATCGGTATTTCATGCGCTTTTTCAACCGAAAAATACTGCTTGATACTGTTTTAACATTCTGCTAAAATTTGAATGGTTTTCGGTTCGATAATGATATAATACCCTTCTTGTAATGAGAACTGAGACTACCCGTGATTGGCGGGGTCCAATTTCTCGACATCATTATTAAATCGAAAAACCCACAAATTTTGGATCTATATCTTCTTAAAAATTAAATCTCTCTTATCAGGAAACAATTGAATTGTGATTGGAAAGATAGACAAAGCCGTTTGGTTTTATGGCAACAACAAGATAAGCGGTATCTGCTTGTCAATATTATGGAGGATTCAGATGCAACGACGATGTGCATCAACGTTTGCGAAAAAGCGATTTGGTTACCCGCGAATTGGAACGCTAATTGTAATACTACTAATTTGTGGTGTACCAAGTTTGGCGATGGCACAAGAGGCCTCTGTTGATTCAGGCAATACTGCTTGGATGCTTACCTCAACAGCCCTCGTCCTATTTATGACTATTCCCGGGCTTGCTCTCTTCTACGGGGGACTTGTGCGGGTTCAAAATGTACTATCTGTGCTTATGCAATGCTTCGCCCTGACAGGATTGATTACTATCGTGTGGGTCGTTTGTGGATATAGTCTTGCTTTTAATACGGCTGGTATGGAGGAAGGGAAAATCACTCTCGGCTCTTTTGTCGGAGGGCTCGGCACTATGTTCCTGCGGGGTATCGGCGTGGATACTCTCTCTGGAGATATTCCTGAAACCGTTTTTATTACCTTTCAACTGACATTCGCGATCATCACGCCGGCTCTGATTGCTGGGGCATTCGCGGAACGAATGAAGTTCTCGGCGATGTTAATTTTCTCTTTCCTATGGTCGATCATTGTGTATGCCCCCCTCTGCCACATGGCCTGGGCTGGCGACGGATCGCTCTTTGGTGATATTATCGGTGCGCTTGATTTTGCTGGGGGAACCGTTGTGCATATTAATGCGGGGATCGCGGCATTAATCGCCGCTATCTTAGTCGGAAAACGGCTGGGTTACCAGACAACGCCGATGCCGCCTCATAGCTTGACGCTGACTGTTGTCGGAGCATCTATGCTCTGGGTTGGATGGTTCGGTTTCAATGCGGGGAGCGCTCTTGCCGCTGACGGTACCGCTGGTATGGCGATGCTCGTTACCCAAATTTCAACCGCAGCCGCTGCTATTGCCTGGATGTTTGTTGAATGGGCAAAACATGGGAAACCGAGCGTCTTAGGGATTGTAACGGGGGCGGTTGCTGGCTTGGTCGCTATCACGCCCGCTTCCGGTTCCGTCGGACCCATGGGGGCCTGCTGTATCGGTATCGTTTCAGGCGTGATCTGTTTCTGGGGCGCTACCAGCTTGAAAACCAAGCTGGGTTACGATGATTCCCTTGATGCATTCGGTGTTCACGGCATCGGTGGAATTGTTGGTGCATTATTGACAGGCATCTTTGCTGCAGAAAGTTTAGGCGGAGCTGGGCTGGAAAAGAGTAGCATCGGGATGCAGATTTGGGCACAGTTTCTCAGCGTTATTATTACGCTTGTTTGGAGCGGTGTGCTATCGTTTATCATCCTCAAAATTGTTGATGCCACAGTCGGCTTACGTGTTGAAGAGGATGAGGAGCGCATGGGTCTCGATCTTTCGCAACACAACGAGCGCGGATATAACCTCTCTTAGAAAACGGTTTTGCAATTGGGCACGGTGTGAAATCGCGCCTACAAATGTAAGGGCGGCCGACACAGGCCGCCCAATATTTTCCGTTAATTAACTGCTATTGTTACCCGTGCAACTATCTCTTCGTGGGATAACCTACTTTTCTCCACAAACAGATGTTGACTTGCTTGTATATTGTCGTAAACTTCGGCGATCCATTTTGTGTTGAAGGCCTCGCCAGTGTTGTGAATAGTCAGGGTGCGAGGAGCAATCAGGGTTCCCGCAGTCCGAAAATCTCCAACTTGTCGGATATTCGGTATCGGTAGGGTTTCCAAGAAGGCAGCATCGCCCTCAAGGTCGTGCTGCAAGTCAAATTCTGTCGCATCAGCAACAACGTTTTTCACATCCGCAAAGCCTGCCGCTAGTAGGCACCACAATCCGGCTTCGCCTATTCCGACTAAATTCACGGCTGAAACGCCGTTTCTGCCTATAAAACAGTGCAGTGCTGTCACAATGTCTTGTATGCGGAGGGCGGCAGTCGTTCGGTTGTAAGTCGTAAAATAGTTGATTTCTTCCGCTCTTTCGTAATCTGGATGTTCACCTGTTCCAAAGACATCAATCAGAAGCACTTGCTGGTGAGCAATAAGTAAGTCTGTAATAATCGGTAGGGGTTCCCCTGTTTCTGGGTCAATTAATTTATTTTTTCCTTCTGGATGGACGACAAGAGCTAGATCGTGTTGCGTTTGTGATTCCGGACTAAACAGAAGAGCAGGTATAGCGTCGCCTATATCTTTTCTGCCAATTACAAGGTGCCTTGCAGATAAGTTTGTTCGGTAAGTTGTTGGAAACGCCCCCGCTGGTTGAACAAGCGTTATATCTGTGCCTTTGGGAATCTGTAGTCCGAGTGCGTGTTGCAACCTGCTGCGTGTTTCCGCGTGGGATCTCTGGCGTTCCAATTCACTCTTGGGTTTCCATTTTTCTATTGCTTGCAGCGAACGATTCACCCAGGTCGGTAGAAACGCTTCCTGCTTCAAAGCGTGCTCGGGCATCTTGCGTTTGGAGAAAACCAGCAACGCATCATCTGGTTCTACTTGGAATGGGACCTCTTTGAATGCCGAAGGGTCTTTTGATCCTAAGAGCCATTTAGCAAACCAAGCATATACTGCCTCGCGGCTCTCTTGGTTGTAATTATGTTCTGCGTTTACCTGAACCTGATGCACTTTATCTTCAGCGTCACAGTGAGCGTAGATACTTCGGATAGCGGGATATTCAACCGTTGGTGTGTTCGCTGTCCAATCGCCTGTAGCTGACACTAGTAGGAGCGGTCGTGGTGCCATCAATGCCCCAATCTCAATGTTGCTGACATCTAAACGGAGGTTTGGGGCGTTTTCGCAGAGACAACCGCCTTGCATTGTCGCTGAGATCATATTAACGGGGGCTGATACTTTGATTCGTTGATCTATTGCAGTCAAGATGAAGGTTTGTGTTCCGCCGCCAGATGCTCCTGTGCACCCGATCCGTTCACTGTCAACATCTGGTAGACTCTCCAGGAAGTCTATAGATCGGATACCGTTCTGGAGTTGAAGCCCCATTGCACTTAAGCCCCAAAGCCCCTCGCGTGCCCCTCCATAATGGTGTTCTATCTGTTTTCCGCTGTCGTTGTAACCGAGCATATCATATGTAAAGATAACGTATCCTTGTTTGGCAAAATTAATACAACGCCCTGGAATTGAGCCGCGTTCTATATTCTCAAGCCTACCGCGTGCCCAATGTCCATGGGGACTCACGATCCCTGGAAATGGGCCGGATTTCCCGATCGGACGATACAGATTGCCTGTTGTGAAGAAACCCGGAAAGGGTTCAAAATAAACTTTTTCTACGCTATAATCTTCGCGCTCGATCCTTTCAAATATCTCTGCATTTAAGAGTTGCGGTTCGGGCCTTGGGACTAAACCGTTGGCAACCCGAATTTGTTGACGTAATGCGGCAGCTTTTTCTGTCCATTCTGCTTTCGTGTAACCCGGGAAGGTATAAAGTGTATTAAAATCGCGTGGTCTACTGCCACGTGCGTCGTTAACAACCTGCGAAGCCTCTCCAAAAACATGAGCAAGCTCGTGGTGTTGTTCAGTCATTGCTAATTCCTCCGTTGTGAATCGTCAATCTGCCGCCCTGACCCCATATTTTGGCAGAAAGAATGTGTTACGTATCTGATGAAGTTGCGTCATCCAGTAATCCTGTCTTCATATTATTGGTAGTTTCCACAATATTTGCAAGGGCGTTGTTTTTTTCTTCTATGAAAAGGAAACAAGAGGGAGCACCTATAACAAAGGTGATGCAGAGACCGGCCCCAAGCTGGAGTCAGCAATGACAAGAATCGATGAGACTATTCCGAGACTTTGTTTGCAGTTATTGTATCAGAACTGCTTGCAATCCGTAGATACTCAGGCCCCGTGAAGGCAAGCTCCGAGGGATTCCGAGAATAATTGTGGTGCAACGCCAGGGAGAATCCTCGCTTTCCCGAACGCTTCATGATATAATACAGAAAGAAAGGAGAGACGCATGAAAATTCTTGTTATTGGGCAAGGGGGACGTGAACATGCCCTTGTCTGGAAACTTGTTCAGAGCTCACTTGTTGAAAAAATCTATTGTGCCCCCGGAAATGCCGGCATCTCACAAATTGCGGAATGTATCTCTATGCCCGACGAATTTGTTGACTTGGCAGATTGGGCGAAATCGGAGGGTATCGCATTGACTGTTGTCGGGCCCGAAGCCCCGTTGGCTGAAGGGATCGTCGATGGGTTTCGCGAGCGCGGGCTAAAAGCTTTTGGACCCGATAGGCGCGCCGCTCGCCTTGAAGCTAGCAAAGATTTTGCGAAATGCCTGATGGCAGAGAATAGGATACCTACGGCTGCACACCGAACCTTCACGGATGCCGAGGAGGCCCTGGCATATATCGAAGATAAAAAAACACCTGTTTTTGTTAAAGCGAACGGACTTGCTGCAGGGAAAGGGGTTATCCCCGGACGCACCTTCGAACAGGCTGCGCAAGCTGTTACAACTATTTTGGTGGATAAGGCGTTTGGCGAAGCGGGCGATAGCATCGTGATCGAAGAAGAACTTATCGGAGAAGAAGCCTCCTTTACTGTTCTGACAGACGGTACCTACTGTCTCCCTTTTGTTTCCTCACAAGACCATAAAATGTCACACGATGCGGACACCGGCAAAAACACTGGCGGGATGGGTGCGTACTCTCCGGCGCCTGTTATGACGCCAGAATTGCACAATTATGTAATGGAGCAAGTGGTCTATCCGACTATCAACGGTATGAGACAGATCGGAAGTGCCTTCAAAGGGGTGCTATACGTCGGACTTATGATTACGGACACCGGCCCAAAAGTGCTGGAATTCAACTGCCGTTTTGGTGATCCAGAGGCACAGGTGCTTTTGACTCGTCTCAAGAGCGATTTAGTGACTTTGTTGATGGCGTGTATAGATGGAACACTTGCCCAGCATGCTCATGTTGAATGGCATGACGACGCAGCAGCTTGTGTTGTTATGGCTTCGGGGGGTTACCCAGATCCGTACCAAACAGGCGAAATCATCACAGGCTTGTCGGAAGCAGCAGCCATTCAAGGAGTAAATGTTTTTCATGCAGGCACGAAACACAGTGATCAAAATGTTGTCACCGATGGCGGGAGAGTGTTAGGTGTTACTGCAACTGCAGATGGATTACACAATGCTATTCAACGCGCATATCAAGGCGTTGCTGCTATTCAATTTGCCAATGCCCACTTCCGAAACGACATCGGATACCGGGCGCTGGAACGCCTTTGAGATGATATAAGAAAATTTGCAGACACTTGGATATCCGAGTTGCTTAAGTGAGGTAATCCGGCAAATCTTAAAATCTTGGAAACTTGATCCTGACAGACAAAGCAGCCTCTATTTGGGGCAATATATTAGTGTCGTAATGGAACGAATAAATGGCAGCTGAACTTGCATACAAAATCGCTAAATGTTGTGCCCCGCAAGAGGGGGACGCGATCACTGGCTATTTCAAAGAGGATGGAACAATTACTGTCCATGGCACCGGGTGCAACGCAATTCAAAGTTTACGGACAGAACGACTGCTGAGAGTCACATGGAATGAGATCCGGACCACGCAAGCACTATCGAACGAGGTTTCTGTCCCGCCCGAATTCGCAGAACTTGATGAAACCGACTATTTCATACTCAAGCATCACCAAGAATTTGGGATCGACTACTCTATTGTTGTTGCAGAAGCTTTAAGAGTTCCGCTTGAAGAGATGCAACAGCGACATCGAAAATTAAGGGAACTTGGCGGGCTAAAACGGGTGCAAGGACGTATAATTCAATATCGAAAAAATATCGTCAAAGGTAAATGGATTAAGCACCGAAACCACACCTACTATGAACTTACGCCAGAAGGCGGAACATGGATTGACGTTTTTGAAAATCAGCAAGCTACTGTTGGAAAATAGATATATCAAATCTCGGTATCTACCAAGTCGCGTAAGCTGTGAGTTTTGAAATTTGGAACTGCCCCTATAAAATACTAGAACCGTTGATTGCCGAGACGTACCCGTTGAAGGACTAAAACATACTAAGAGGGTTTTATCATGTTAAATCAACTCCTGAATTGGCGTTTTGATGCCGAGCGGCGTAGGAATAGGATACATAATCTTATCTTATTGTCTCTTATTGCACACATTATTGTTGCCATCGTCTACAATTCTGTGTCCATCGATCAGTTTAATGAAGGGCCGGACGATGTTTTTGTTGTTGATCTACTTAACGACAAAGAGGCGCCCAAGAAGCGGAGTCCAAAACCGAAACCGCCGCTCACAAAAAAATTATATGATCCTAACGAGGATCTTGCAAGAGCGGCAGAGAAGCGGCGGATTGAATCTACGCGGAACAAGATAGATGAAGTCATAACCCCTAGTCCACGCGTTGTGCTTGAGGACGTTGAAGCCATCAAAGCACCGGTCAGTGAATTCATTCCAGATGTTATGACCGATGCCCAATTACGCGATGCAGAGGCCTCAGACCTCACACGACTCTTCTCAAACCCCGGACGTACGGATGGGCGCGGGGTCGTTACCGGCAGGGTCCGGGCGCGCGGGGATGGCGGGATGGGTAGATTCCGCGGCAGTGGTCAAGGCGGCGGAAATGGACTCCAAGGCGGTGGCGGCAAAGACGGTACTGCTGATCGACTCGGTATCATCGATTTCCTCGATGAACTCAATGGCCCCAAGGAGGTAGTCTATTGCCTTGATGTCACCGCAAGCATGCAGGCAGCTGGAATGAAAAAATTGCCGCTTGCAATAAACTCGCTCAAGGACTCTGTCCTGATGCTGGGAAATGATGACAAGCTGAATATTGTAGCGTTTTCTGACACAGCGGAAGTTATGAGTGAGGAGATGCTGCCAGCGAACGCTACAAACGTAGATCGCGTCTTCAAATATCTTAATAGATTCACACCAGAGAGTATTCAGGGCAATGATAAGACGAACATTCTCACCGCTATTGAAACCGCCTTAGCATTTAACCCCACTGTTGTCGTTTTGATAACAGACGGTTTACCGCGAGCAAATATGAGCCCGATATACATTGAAACGGACACACAGAAGATCCTTGATATTGTCAGGGAACGAAATCACAACAATGCAGCTATCTATGTGGTTGGCTTTGAAATTGATTTAAAACGCTCGCCCGGGGCAGAGCTACTTGTCTCGCTCGCTGCGGAGCACAACGGGAAAATAAAACCAATAGGGGGCGAGCTGTTGTTCGAGTATGCAAAACAGGAAGGGTTGAATGATTAACGAAACACACGGAGTAGATATGAATCAGAAATCTGCTGTGACTATCGTCCACCAGTTTCGACTTGATGGCAAGGTCAGCCTTGTTACCGGGGCCAGCCGTGGCATCGGACTTGCTATGGCAGAGGGGCTCGCGGGTGCAGGCTCCGAGCTCGCCATCGTTGGGAGGAAACTTGAGACGTTGACGCCGATCGCTGAACAAATCGCATCGGAAACTGGTAGAACTGTTTTGCCTCTTCAGGCGGATGTCGGAAACCTTGCTGAAATTAATGCCCTCGTCGCACAGGTGCTTGATACCTTCGGCAGAATCGATGTACTCGTTAACAACGCAGGGGTGAATAGGCGGAGTCCTGCCTTGGAATTCAGTGAAATAGATTGGGATTTCGTCACAAATGTTAATCTCAAAGGGGCATTTTTTCTTGCAAAAGCTTGTGGCAAGGTCATGAAAGAACAGAGGGCTGGGAAAATCATTAACACCTTGTCGCTTACCTCAGCGATCGGGTTGCCTACAAGCGTTGCCTATACGGCAGCTAAGGGCGGACTCCTGCAGCTCACAAAACTTCTTGCCGTAGAATGGGCGGAACACAACATACAAGTCAACGGCATCGCCCCCGGTTTCATCAGAACAGAAATGACTGCTCCTGCCCGTGAAGACAACCGAAATGAATGGATACTCAACCGAACCCCTGCGTATCGCTGGGGTGAACCTGAAGATTTGGCGGGGTTGACTATCTTCTTTGCATCCAACGTCTCTGATTTTGTTACAGGCCAAATGGTTTTTGTTGACGGTGGATTCATGGCGGGGAGCGATTGGAGGCGGCGTTCCTAACATGGAAAAAGAACACGCTCTGCGACCCAGCAATAGCCAGAACGCAGTAAAAAAGATCAAACAGATTCTGAAAGAATGTCAAATTGAAAATGCGGACATCTTTGATCATGCCCCAGTTTTGCGCATCCAGGTACCGGAAGAAGTGTTTGCACACGCACTTCAAGTCCGAGAACGCTTACTTGAGCGAATAAAACCACTCGGATACCGATTCGTTGCCCTTGATTTGGATGAATTGTAAAATTTGGGAAAAGAGGGAGCCATCACGAAAAATAGAGTGTTAGCAATTAAGGAATACTACTTAGGTAAGATTCCTCATAATGATATTCCTCCTAATTCTTTCTTGAGCGCAAATCGCCATTTCTGTCTCAATCTCATATCCGATAAACGATCTGCCCTCAACCTTGGCAGCTACCCCTGTTGAACCAGAGCCCGCGAAAGAATCAAGCACGAGTGCCCCCGGTGCAGAGAAAATTCGAATAAGATGTCGAAGTAGATCAACAGGTTTTGCTGTCATGTGTCCATACCGTTCTCGTGGTTTTTTCGCTGGAATGACAGTCCCAGGAAATTGAGTAGGGCTGATGAATGGGTTTTTCACATCAATCAATCCTGTTTCCCATTTATCCCAATTATCCACAAAAGTGCCTTCTCTAGGGGCCTGTCCAAGGATTACCATTTCCCCTTGAGGCTTCAATTGGGGTGTTTTTCGTCCGCCCAATTTCTCTATAAGTCTCTCTTTTTCTTCTTCTGTTAATTTCCGCTTGCGTATGAAATGATCCTGAGTGAAAGCTTTCGCTTGTCCTTCATATCGCCATAGCAAAACGTCTCGTATTTCAAACCCTGCATCTTCTAATGCTATAGCGGCTCTGTGCGCTAAGCGATTCTGGCTGAAAACGAGGCAAAACCCGCCTGGGCGAATGACTCGCATCCATTCCTGTGCAATAGGTGCGAGAAAATTTTGCAACTTTCGTCCCTGGTCAACGGAGAACTTCATACCCGCTGGTAGCGAACCGACAACACCATCTTTGACGCGGGCAGTCAATTTCTTTGTGTTCCAATCTGCATCCATGCCGTCAATAAAATAGGGAGGATCTGTTAGCACAAGGGAGACGGTATTCTCACCGATTTGCTTCATACCTATTCGGCAATCCGCATTTTCTACTTTTGCCTTCAAGTTTTCGGTCCCTAATGTATTGTGTAAGTTTGACGGGTCCATAGCGGGTAGGTGCACCTCGTTAATAATAGTGTGATTTTTCAAAATTTGATTTTGTAATTGAGAGTCAGTATTTTATATAATGAGCGATGTGGGTTGCCTCTCTTGCAAAACTGCCTAAGGAGTCTATCACTGTTAAAAAAGAAGGTCAAATATTTTTTTACTTCAACAAAAATTTGATTTTCTTCCTGCGCTGTGTTATAATTTTAAAGCAAAACTTGTGAGGTTTGAAGGTGCTAAGGCACTTGATAGAGACCACGGGGGCTGCGTGAAACAGATAAACGGCATGAAATATAAGGAAACCGATGCAGAAAACTGGACAGGATCCCTCACTAGCACAGCTCACCTCTTACCTCAGTGATGTCAAACGCAGGATTGATGCCTGCATCTTCGATTTTCTCCCAACTGCCCACGAGCATCCGGATGTACATCAATTGTACCAGATGATGTTAGACTACCCCCGGCGCGCTGCTAAAGGGTTAAGACCTGCCCTCTGTATGCTGATTTGTCAAGCATTCGGTGGGGATCCAAAGCATGCTGTAAATACTGCAGCCTCGCTCGAACTCCTCCAGAATTGGCTCTTGATTCATGATGACATTGAAGACAGTTCTGAACTTCGTAGAGGGGAGCCCTGCCTCCATCAAAAGCATGGAATTCCGATGGCTATCAACGTGGGGGACGCACTACACTGCAAAATGTGGGAAATGCTACACCGAAACACAGATATTCTTGGACACGAACTCGCCTTCCGAATTTTATCAGAGTTTATACAGCTCAGCAACCAAGTTGTTGAGGGGCAGCATATTGAACTAAGTTGGGTCAACGATAACCGTTGGGAGCTCGATGAAGAAGATTACCTGACAATGTGCGTACAGAAAACTGCTTGGTATACCTGTATTACCCCTTGTCGGGTTGGTGCAATTATTGGTGGGGCAAACGTAACAGAGATAGATCAGTTCATTGAACTCGGCAAAGATATCGGAGTAGCCTTCCAGATTCAGGACGATGTGCTTAACCTCATCGGCGATGTCGGTAGATATGGTAAAGAAATTGCGGGCGACATTAGTGAGGGCAAACGGACTCTCGTTCTCATTCATCTCATCAATAACTGTACCGCTGCGGAGGCACAGCAGGTTATTGATATTATGGCGCGCCCGCGCGGTGAAAAGACTGAGGTAGAAGTCAAGAATGTTCTCCAGATGATGCAAAAATATAAATCTATTACTTACGCCCAAGAACGTTCTAAAGCTCTTCTACAAGCGGCTGCAGGGCGATTTAATCGTAACTTTGCGCATCTCCCTGATGACCATGCCAAACAATTGTTTTTATCTTTAATTCGTTTTTTCGTTGAGCGTGAATACTAAATAGGTATCGGTATTTCTAGCAGCAGGCTATGGATAAAAACAAGTAGTATGCGGCAAGCAAACTATAGCGATGTCCACACACGCTGCGAACAGCTGATAGCTAGACACTACAACTATTGAAAAAGGAGAGATTAATGAACGATATTTCTTCTGGAAAATTTCGGGGCATCACAAAACTTGCAGATGCGAACGGCCGTTTTAAAATGATGGCAATTGACCAGCGGGGTTCCATGGTTCAAGCCCTTGCAGATACACTCAACAAGGACAAAATTGATGTCCAATATGAAGAAGTCGCAGCAATCAAAACTTTGATAACGCGCGTCCTTGCCTCCAATGCAACCGCAGTTCTTACTGATCCGATCTACGGGCATCCGTATTCCATCATGGAAATTCCGCGTGATGTTGCGCTTCTACTCGCTTATGAAGCGTCTGGCTATGTTAACGAAGGGGTCGCCGAGAACGAACGCCTCTCCAATCCGATTGAAAACTGGAGTATTGCAAAGGCCCGGCGTGCTGGAGCGGATGCGATTAAGCTCCTCGCCTATTACCATCCGGATGCCTCCTCAGAAACGGTGAAGCATCAGCAAGCTTTTGTTCGTCATGTCGGCGATGAATGTCAGAAGCATGATCTGCCATTCCTGTTGGAATTAGTAAGTTACGCTCTTGAAGGCACGACTAAGAGCGTTGCATTTGCAAAACAGAAACCGGACCTTGTTATCCGCAGCGTTGAAGAATTCACGGATCCGAGTTACAAAGTTGACATTTTGAAGTTGGAATTCCCAGCAGACTTGAAATATACCGCGGATTACCAGAATTCTGATTTTTATGCCGGGGAGTCGGCTTATGAAATTGCTGAGGTAAGGGAAATCTGCCAGAAATTAGATGAAGCTTCAACGCTGCCTTGGGTAATTCTGAGCGCCGGTGTTGATATTGCAGAATTCATTGAAAACGTGCGCCTTGCAACTGAGGCGGGTGCTAGTGGATTCCTCTGTGGGCGAGCTATCTGGAAAGATGCACTCCAATATTATCCGGACACAAATGCTGTCAAGCTATTTCTTGAGAATGAGGCAACAACAAATTTCAAAAACGCGAATGCAGTAGCAGAAAATGCACTGCCCTGGGTTGAGCATCGTCAATTCGGCGGCGCACAAAACGTTCGTATTGCCAAACAGTCGGAAACATGGTATCAGGACTATTAAATTCTGTATGGGTTCAATTGACGCAAAGTGCTAGGCAGTTTGAACAACGGTTTGAACGGGATTTAATTAGCAATTATTAGGATGCTGATACGCGTATTCCATGCTGGGTAAATCTAAAAAATTGTGCAATCTAGAGGGTGTGTTCGCCGAGACCTTCCCTCTTATTTTGGCAGCTAATATAAAACAGTTTCTTGGACAAATAGGAAATTCGTCCCCGGCCGCTATCCGGTATTGCCTAGCCCGTGCGTATTATTCGTTGATGGTTGATAGATGGAATTGTGCCCCGGGGTTTCGCAAAGTCTGCGTCGAGAGCTGGAATCTACCTTCAGTAGCCGCTGCATACGCCTCGGCTGTCGAGGCGAAGAACCGATGATTAGTCACAACCGTCTCCGCAGCTGTCTAGTTTAACCACCATCGATCACGCTAGCCGAATTGTGCACAATGCCAATGCAGAGTTGCGGGAGAATAAATTTTTTGTGAGGATACGTAGCGTGCTGCCACATCCGTGAGGTTATCTGTTGTGAGTTGAATTTTTCCAACGTGAGTTTCATATAGTGTGTAATATCATCTCAGGCACGGAATCTCGAATTAAAAGAAGAACATATTCCTACCAACTTATCGGCTCTCTAAAAAAACAAAGGTTTTTTAGCCACAAATCAACTAATGGAAAAATTAGATAGACATTTTTAAGGTTTCGATTCTCAGCTAACGGTATCGAAATTGTTGAAAACGTTTTACCGTCACAAGCGAGGTCTAACAGCCGATAAGCGATATGCGAACATTATCACGATATCTCCTCAAAGAGTTTTTTCCACCTTTCATAATAGCGCTGACTTGTTTCACTATTATGCTTATCTTCAATGATCTGTTTCGGTTGACGAAACTTTTTGTTCAAAAAGGGGTGAGTCCGTTCTATCTTGCTGAGTTAATCTTTTATATGATGCCGGTGATGATGGTGTTAGCACTCCCAATGGCAGGCTTGGTGGCAATTTTACTCGCCCTCGGGCGGCTTTCTGTTGATAATGAGATAACCGCAATGAAGGCTCACGGTGTAGCATTCTACCAACTTATGCTGCCGTTTTTGGCCATATCGCTGATATTAAGTCTCGTTAATTTGATGCTCATGGACTATGCCTTGCCGCGAGCTAACCTCGCCTATGCTTCCCTCAGGCGTGATATCCAAAGGCACAACCCTGCCTTTGTTTTAGAGGAAGCCACTGTTATGAAAGAATTGCAAACTGAGGGTAAACTCTGGATGTACGAGTCTACCGATGCAGAAAGTGGTCGCCTGCAGAACGTCAAAATCTGGGATAGCATTTGGAGTGGGCATCCAAGATTCAGTCAGGCGGCAGAGGCGACCCTCGCCTTTGAAGACGGCAGAGCAACCCTCACGCTTTACAATGGTTTCACCTACGAACCCACACCGGAGAATTCTGATGAGTTTCGTGTAACAAAGTTTCAACAACAAAAACTGACGCTTCAGGTGATGGAAGACCTCAAGCGTGGTGAATTTCAAAGTCAGACGCCTCGTTCGATGAGTATTGCTCAACTTAAGACGTTTGTGGGCAGTTTGCGCTCCTCTGTCCAAACCAGCACAAACCGGGACCATATGCAACAGAAGCTCCGATTTGCCGAGGTGGAGTATCACAAAAAATTCTCTATTCCGTTTGCATGTTTTTCGCTCGGTTTAATCGGTATCCCCTTAGGGATGATGGTGAAGCAAAGCGGTAAAATGATTGGACTTGGGATCGGATTGGCTGTGATCGTTGTCTACTATTTACTATTACAAGCTGGACAAACCGCAGGGGTAGACGATATCCTCCCGCCAATGTTTGCTATGTGGTTACCAAATCTTGTAATTGCAATATTTGGAATTTTGCTCAGCGTCTCGATGATAGGCGAAGGGAAGATATTGGCCTGGCGCGATCCGGACAGAAAACTGCCGATTGTTGTTAATAGGACGGCAGGATCTTAACTGCACATCAAGTGCCTGAAACACGAAAGAGCACCTATCAGTCCTCATATGATGGTTGGAAGCGCCGCAATGTCCATAACATTAACATTCTGCTGGCTGCCAACTTGTTGAAGCCCGATACCTATATGGGAAACATCGTTTGAATATCTTAGACCGTTATCTGCTCCGGGAATATCTCCGCGCATTCGCTGTTGGAATCTGTTTCTTTATCGCCTTGGTCGTCATCGTCCGGCTATTGGATTACGACCTCAAGAAATTTGAGGATGGCATAGACTATATCACGGCAGTCAAGATCGTGCTTTTTTTAACACCTCGCCGGATTATGGAAATGGTGCCGATTGCTGCGTTTGTTGCAGTTTTTTTTACCTTGGGCAGGATGGTGAGAAGCAACGAATTCACTGCAATGAAGGCAGGTGGCATAAGTGTTTACCGGATTCTCTTTCCTATTCTTGCAGTAACGGTCCTTATTTGTGCAGTCTTCGCTCTTTTCTATGATCGAGTTGCTTCACCTGCTTTCCACCAAGCGCATCTTTTGCAAAACAAAGTCCGCCCCCGACAGGGCAGGAACATTGTCTTCAAAGGGAAAAATAACCGTATCTTTTATTTGCAACGTGTTTCTTTGGATGCACAGAAAATTAGTCACTTGACGATTTATGAATATGATCCAGATGTGCGGCTTAAACGTATAACGTTTGCGAAATCGGCAACATGGACGTCGACGCAGTGGGAACTCTCTGATGGATATATCCGACGCTTTGAGGAAGGAGTTGAGGTTGATTATGAAATTTTTGATGCTTATGCCCTTCGACGTTATGAAGATCCTGCGCGTTTTATCGGAAGCGAAAAGGACCCGCGAGCGATGACGATGAAAGAGCTGCGTGAGCAGATCGCCTATAAACAAGAAGCAGGACAGATTTCTCGGAAAGAACGCGTGAAGTTTTATCATAAAACAGCGTACCCATTTGCTGCTGTCGTTGTTATTATGCTTGGTGCTCCAATTGCCATCCGATTCGGGAGAGCAGGCTTTTTTGCTGGTTTGGTTATCGCCTTCTTCATCTCTTTCATCTACTGGGCGCTCTCCTTTGCGACGCTGGAAGGGTTGAGTGAAAGCGGCAAACTCCATCCATTTCTTGCCTGCTGGGGGGCGAATATCCTCTACGCTGTGATGGGCGGTGTTCTCCTCTGGCAGACCCCAAAATAGAATCAAATTGACCTATGATCCGATGCAAAACATAATACCCGCAAAAATTGGCAACTATCTCTTCAGGATCCGCAGCTTCACTCCAATTCCGGTTATTTTTGCTCTTTTCTATTTTGCCGCTCCAACGTCCTACAGTGTAGCGATGGGTGCGCCCTTTATTGCTGTAGGCGAGTTTCTTCGAATATGGGCGGTCGGTTATGCCGGAGCATCTACCCGTGCTAGAACGCTTGGTGCGGCACGGGATCTCGTCACAACCGGGCCCTACAGTTACGTTCGCAACCCACTCTATCTCGGCAATTTCTTACTCAGTTTTGGGGTTTGCCTTCTTGCGAATGTGTATTGGCTCGTCGTTGTGCTTGTTATTGGTTATTTTTCGCAATATCTTCCAATCATTGCACTCGAAGAAGGATACCTATTAGAGTCCTGCGGTAAAACTTACCAGGCCTATAGAGAAAGAGTACCTCGCTTTGCTCCGAGCTTACGTTCCTATTCTAATCCGTCGGCTCATGATTTTTCTTGGAGGCGCGCCATTAAAAGTGAAAAGCGGACCTTGACGGCGATCGTCTGTGTTATCGGATTGGTTTTCGCAAGGCAGCTTATCGAGCTGTCATAGATTTTCCTCTAACCACGACAACTCATACATTGCAGACACGCAGCGTTCTCTAGAGACTCTAGTGGCATACGTTACCCTAATCAGTGAGTAGATTAATTTTGGGGATTTCCATTTTCTTGACACTAATTTCTCGATAGTCTATTATATAAATGTTGTCTATATATAGAAATAGGAGGAAACTATCTCATGAAAAAGACTTTTTTTTCATTCATGTTTCCCGCTGCTTTCCTGATGTTGATCCTGCTATCCGTGAGCCCCGCCTTGGCGCGCACGTTTGACAACGATTTCGAAACAGGCGACCTCACGGACTGGGAAAAAGAGGGCGAAGCGTTTGATTTTCAACCCACTTGGGGCGATAACCCGACAGCACGGAACCGCGGTCAGCCTTCTGAACATCAGGGCGATTGGTGGTTAGGGTTGTACGAGAAGTACCAAGGCCCAGATAAAGGCGAAAAACTTGGACAGAATCCAGGCGGCACTCAGGGGGATGGCCCCCAAGGCACCCTCACCTCCATCGAGTTCACAATTGTCGGGAAAACAATGAATTTTCTTATCGGTGGCGGGAAACACCCATGGGAGGATGATCCGGGCGCCTGCAGCGTCAACCTTGAAATTGACGGGAAAGTCGTGCTCACGGCAACAGGAAACGATACCGAAACCATGGCGCGCGTAGAATGGGATGTTTCTGAATTTAGCGGCGAAACAGCACAAATTGTTGTCGTCGATAACAACGGTGGGGGTTGGGGGCACCCGAATTTTGATGATATTCATCAGGCCGATGCCAGAGGGAGAAATATTCCGTGGGAACAGGTACTCACAGTTGATGCCCGTGGTAAGTTGGCTGCCACTTGGGCGCAAATGAAAAAGTACTACTAATCGGGAAGTTAAGCAATAAAAGCGGGCTTTCACGGCTTAAGGAATGAAATACGGTATATTCTTTAAGCCGTTATCTGTTCCTTGCCCGCGCGTTCCCGAAACTGGTTGAACGTTTTCAGAATACCTTGCTCCATTGTATACTCCGGGGTAAAACCTATTTCTTCGGCAATCGGAGTTGCATCGTAATCCCATGAGATGCCGAAAACGCCTGGTTGCAGTGTAATTTCAATGTCTGGTACTAATGTCTTTAGGTACGCTACGCCTTCTTTGACAGGGCGAATACCGCCCTTCACGTTAAAGACGCGCGTTGGTGTTGTCGGGCAAGTACACGCCAGCACAATTGAACGAGCCACATCTTCTACATACTGCCAGTCCACAGCATCGTCACCGAAGGGACAAACGTGCGGGTTCCCTAATGCCGCAGCCTCAATCATTTGTGTTGTAAACGAACTCATCCCGCGTGTTCTGCCTACTCCATAGACAGCCGTAAAGCGAAGTCCAATAGAGTCAACCCCGTAAGCATCGAAGTAGTGCATCGCATATCTCTCGTTTAGAGATTTGCAGGCTCCGTAAATAAATTTCGGATAGTGTGGGGCATCATTGAGAATTTGTTGTTGGTTGTAATCCTCTGGCGCTCCGAACACTGCAACACTGCTTGCCCATACAACGCGTTTGAGTTTGAAAAGACGAGCTGTCTCCAGTATGTTAATTGTTCCTTCGCAAACAACTTTGAGCGCCTGTGGGGGATTTGCGTTACATGCCGGCACCTGCCATGAAGCGAGATGGATAATGCGATCTATGCTGTGCTCTTGAACCGTCCGTAGAACGTGGGGCAGGTCGGTAATATCTCCCTGCACAAAGGTGAATCCTTCAATCTGGGCATCCGTCAGTACCATGTTCGGAATAGTTAAATCATAAGCAAAATCGTAAACGATGACCTTTTCCCCGGCTGCCAACAGGTCACGGATCACATAACTACCGATGCATCCCATGCCACCGGTGAGCAGATATGCCATATTGGTCTCTCCTCTTAAAACAGCGCGATCCCAGGATCACGCTGTTTTGCCAAAACTTACATGCATTGCTCGGCCTAATTATGTTAGAGCGGTGTGTCGACATCCACAAGGATATCTTCGCCCTCCACTTTAACAGCGTATGTAGGTAACTTTTCCTCAGTGGGCCATACGCACTCGCCTGTTGTCACGTCAAACTCCCACATGTGGAGCGGACATGTGATACAGTTACCGTCTACGAAACCGTGACTCAAGACCCCACCAAGATGCGGGCAAATATTGTTCATGGCGTAATACTCGCCCTTTATATTATAGATACCGATGAAAACGCCGTCCACTTTCACGCCGATACATTTACCCGGCTGAATCTGGTCAACTGTTGCGGCTTTTACAAATTGTGCCATAATTTCTTCGTCTTTTTCCCTCCCTTACGAAACACGAATTGAAATTGTATCCGAAAATCTATGCTTCTGCGTCCAAAAATCAATATCTCACGTAGTAGCATAGCCTGTTAATTAGTGATTTTGTGTTCAAAAACCAACCGACTTCCCGCTCTATGAACGTTTGTAGGTATCTCATTGCTCTTCCGGTGATGCTTTCACTTCACTACGTCAATCTCTTAAGCCTATCCGATATTTGATGTCGTAGTTGATGATGAAGTCTAATTCCTCATCGCTGAAGCCGTAGTGCTTTGCGAGGACGCGGTCTATTTCGTCTATGATGTGCTTGGAATGTCGCGGATAAAACTCATCGTAGATGACCTGTCCAGTGGTCTTATAGGACACCTGCTTGCGTTGTGCGTGATGTTTGAGATCTACCATCAAGTCCTTGCACAGCTGGGAGAGGCTCTGCTTGGTTTGCTGCTCGATTTGAGCTATTCCCATCGGAAAACTTCTAATTTCACGTAAGGTTAAGGATCGGCAACTTGAAAGCACAACAAACCACCAATAAAAAAGTGAACTGTTTAGGGTTGCTATAGCAACATCTGCATCTAATTCTGATTCAAAGTACAGTGATTTGATAGTTGGAGATACTTTCTCTCCATCTCGCTCGTTCCAGAAGTAGGGGACGAAGTCCATTGCTCGCAGCCAATAGCGAGCTGCGCTATGGTAATATACTGTGTAGGGGACTCGCTTCGTATTAAGGTGTTTGCCCAAAACCGAGAATTGGGATAATTTCTTCCATACGTTTTGTTCGAGCTCACTCCGGACTTTCGGCACAGAATTTTGAAATGAGATATGCGTAACCTCTGTGTATTCTGCGACACTGAAGAGATATTCACGAAATATCTCGTTCCATCTGTTGTAGCCGGATGTATACAACAGATTGGATGCTTTTGAATTCTGTTGAAGGATATAAATCGCTAAACGTTGCTCGGCTCCGACAAACAATTTGGCTGGTCTGATGCTATACGTCTGTATCCATCCAACTTGTTTATGGTGCTGGAATAAATGTTGGAGGGGCGCCATTCTGTCGGTGCAGTATGCGGAATGCGGGATTATCATTGATTTCCACCCATTCTTTTGAAGCAGCCGAAAGCTCCTTTCAAACACAAAGGCATATAAATTGCCGCAGGTTTCGGTTTCGTATCCTTTTACTGTGTAATCCTTTTTGACTTTGCTATATTCTATGTAGGGCGGGTTTCCGATGATGACATCAAATCCGCCGTCTTTGAGGATGCTGTAGAAAGCGATAAACCAGTGGAAGGGCTTATGCGTGTCAAGCCATTTGTGGTAATCCGTGATTACCCCCCCCCACTTATATTATGTGAAGTGTTCACGCCATACTCACCCGCAAGGTAAAGGTTCAACTCATCTTCTAAGACACCCAGTCTCTCCCGCAATGCCTGCTTATCCGCACGCGTCACGACCCCGCCTAACGCCGTCTGTTGCCTGCGAAACGCTTGGAACAACGCATCCACATCCTCCGCCTTCTCCCGAAGCCGCCGCATCGTGTCGTCAAAGTCCAGCTTGCCCGTCACCGCACGCTCTACCGCATCATACGTTGAGAACCCGACGAGACTATTCCCCGACTGGATGTTGAAGTCGATGTCTGGCAACGGCTCTATCTGCCGCACATCTTCGATCTGTGAGACCATCTTCAGGAAGAGCCGGAGCTTACAGATTTCAACCGCCTCCGCCATGATGTCCACACCGTAGAGGTTATTTATCACAATAGACTTGAGAATAAAATAGGCTCTGTTCGGATGCTGCTCTATACGCTTAAGCGTCTCTCGGAAGTCAGCGTAGCGCCGGCCGGCACCCAAGTCGTCGTTGAGAAAGGCTTGCATTCGGTCGAGACACGCCTCATAGAGCGGCACGAGGATATTCACAGCGGCGAAGAGGAACGCCCCCGAGCCACACGTCGGATCCAGGATGCTGACGTGTCTGATCGCCTGCCAAAACGCACGCAGCAGCTCGGGGCCCTCACATCCCGCGATTACGTCCTGTGCGAACTGGCGGACATCTAGATTGTAGGTAATCAGATCGTTGATGCTGGCGACGTCTCCGTTGACCAGCTTCGCACGCAGCGTCTCGTAGCGTTGTCGTCTCGCAACGACTTCCCGCCATATCTCGGTCGGCAAGGCATACTCGGAAGGCGCAACGGTGTTCCAATCCGTGCGCTTAGAGACATCCGCAACCCCCGCAGCGATGTTAGGCGGCAGCTCTAACGCAGCACCTTTGCTCACAGCCGGGTAGATATAGCGCTCCGGGGCATCTCGCAGCAATTGCCACACCGCACCATCCGCCGCAAACGCTATCTCACACGACCGACGCGCCGCATCAAAGAGGAACGGAATAATCGTGTTTTTGCTGATATACTCGGTGATGTCTTCCTTCGTATAATAAGCACCCATCTGCTTCTGATTGATGTATTTCTCAAAGATATATCCCAGCACATCCGGGTTGATCTCCGTGTCGTTTTTCAACGGGCGATCGTCCAAATGCCACTGATACTCATCAAAGAAGCCGAAGAGCTGCTCAAACGCCGCATCCGGGATCTCAATACGCTCCCCGTGATGTGTCTCTATGGCGTGCTGCTCAAAGATGCCGCCGTTGAGATACGGCACATCCCCGAGGAGCCCGACCACGGCTCTGCTCCGCTCTGCCTCCGGCTTTGCGAACCCTTCAAAGAACAGCGGACACAGAAACGATCTATAGTACCGGTCGCTGCCTTGCTTTTGCGTCTCCGTCAACGTGTGCCGCAGATAGTCTGGGTCATTGTTGAGAAACCCCTTCTTCTGAATGAAGTAGATGAACATCAGCCGATTCAGCAGGATAGAGACATATGCGCGCTGCACCTCGGTGTCCGGGATGCCCGTGAGGAAGGTCAGGAACGCCGTCTGCTCTCGCTTGAAGCGATCGTAAAACTTCTTGGTCACCCGCTCCGCATAGAACGCGCTCCCGACGCGCCCTGTCACATCAGAGAGCGTCAGTTCGGCTTCTTCGTCAAGACTGAAGGCGATCGGCTCTAACTTTTGTATCAGCGACTCCCCCGATTGTGCCGTGTGATACCGGTGTTCTCGGCACGCATCCGGCTTGCCCGGCTCTCGTCTGACCCACTGCCAGAG
Organism: Candidatus Poribacteria bacterium; assembly: GCA_964291315.2. Classification (GTDB taxonomy): domain Bacteria; phylum Poribacteria; class WGA-4E; order WGA-4E; family WGA-3G; genus WGA-3G. The sequence goes on from OZ219752.1 coordinate 343,212, forward strand.
GTGCGTTGTTTTGCTTGCATCGGTGTAGATGATAATATGCTCATGCGCAGAGCGCGCCACCTGCTGCTGGATCTTCCGGCGCAGCGCATACTTGGGGAGTTGTCCGGCCGTGTCTGTTGCGTGGCATTCAAAGACGATCATGCCGCGTTTCTCTGCGACTGCGGAGAGGTGCCACTCGGTGGTGTCTACGCTGATATTTAGCGCCTGTGTGTAGTGCTCCCACCCGAGTGCTTGGGTGAAGAGAGCGCTAAAGTTAGCAGCTCTGAGATATTCAAGGATTCGTTCTCGATGAAGCATGGACGTTTTTTCCTATTCGTTGGTTTTCACAGATTATACCTAGGTTTCTAACACTGTTTTTTCGGAGGTTCGGACAGGCTAACGGACTATGCTACAAGTGCTACTGCACAACCTGACACGTTATGCTACGAAAGAGTCTACTCAATCTTTTTTAAAACTCACGTTAATCTCCGTTCTCTTAGGATCCTAGAACCTCTTTTAGGAATTTTATGACGTTTGAGGATGAAGATCTCTGTCAAAGTCCTATTTTTTATTTTTTAATCGAACATAGATTCAGATCTTCAAAGTTTTTCTTGATATAAGTAACAGTGGCATGAATGTGTCTGTGTGAAATGCATTTCCTCTGGATATGTGTCTTTACATACAGACATTACTTCTGGACAGCGAGGGTGGAAATGGCAACCGGATGGACGGTTGATTGGCGAAGGCACATCGCCCTCCAATCGCATTTTTTCAACTTCGGGCTGCTTGTGCATCCTCGGTACAGCAGAGAGGAGGGCGCGCGTGTACGGATGCTTAGGTGAATCAAAAATCTCTTCTGCTGTGCCGCGCTCAACAATTTTACCGAGATACATCACTGCGACTTCGTCCGCAAAGTACTCAACGACAGAGAGGTTATGTGTGATAAAGAGATAGGTGAGGTTAAAATCTGTTTGCAGCGATTTGAGTAAGTTTAGTATCTGTGCTTGTACGGACACGTCGAGGGCGCTGGTGGCTTCATCACAGACGATGAATTCCGGATCAACGGCGAGGCATCGGGCAATCCCGATGCGCTGTCTTTGACCGCCGGAAAATTCATGCGGATAGCGGGTTACCATGTCTGGTGATAAACCGACACGTTGCATTAGTTCTGCGATCCGGGCTTGTCGGTTGTGCGTCGAACCGCCGATATTGTGTGCCTGCATTCCCTCTTGGATAATAGCCCCGATTGTCATTCGTGGGTTAAGGGATGCATATGGATCTTGGAAGATAATTTGCATCCGTTTTCGGTACGGATGCATCTGCTCCCGCTTCACGGTAGCGATATTGACATTGTCATAGACTAGATCACCTTTAACGGGTACCCGCAATCGAAGGACAGCTTTTCCGAGGGAGCTTTTGCCTGATCCGGATTCACCAACGAGGGCAAGCGTTTTACCGCGTGGAATATCGAGCGTGACGTTATCGACAGCGTAAACATAACCGATCGTTCGTTTCAAAATTCCTTTCCGAATCGGATAGTGGACGCAGAGGTTTTTTATTTCAAGTTGCGTGCGCGTATCTGTTAATTGTGTTGGAGTCTCTCGATCTTCTTCATCTGCGTTTGTTTCGAGCTTAAGTTTTGCCGTCGGAGTTCCTACCATTTTAAACGGAGGTTCAGAATTATAAAGGTGACAAGCGACGTTGTGTCCGTCGCTGTTAACGTGGTGTAGCGGTGGAACGATGCTCTCACAACCATCCATAACTGTTGGGCACCGTTCAGCAAATCTACACCCGTCGTTATAGGCGGTGGCTTTCGGGACTCTCCCGGTAATTGTCTGGAGCCGCGTCCCGCGTTTATCGCGCTCCGGTGTTGATTCGAGAAGCTTTACGGTATAGGGGTGTTGCGGTGTGTTGTAGAGTTGATTCCATGTGCCTATTTCGGCAATTTTTCCGGCATACATAACAGCGACCCGGTGTGCGATGTTAGCGACAACGCCCAGGTCGTGTGTAATCAACAGCACTGCCATCTGGAATTCTTGTTGGAGACGTTGAATGAGTTCTAGAATTTGTGCTTGGATGGTGGCATCGAGGGCAGTTGTGGGTTCATCGGCGATAAGGAGTCCTGGGTGACAGGAGAGTGCCATGGCGATCATAACGCGTTGTTTCATCCCCCCGGACATCTGGTGCGGATATTCATCGTAACGGGTGCTTGGTTCCGGGATCCCGACGAGGTCGAGCATCTCTATTGCTGCATTTCTGGCAGCAGAGCGTTGGAGGTTTTGATGTTGTCGGATTGCCTCTGAGATCTGATTACCGATTGTGAAAACGGGATTGAGACTGGTCATCGGTTCTTGGAAAATCATGGCGATGTCATTGCCTTGAATTTTTCGTTTTTCGACTTCAGAAAGCAGCGTGATGTCTCTACCTTTGTAATAGATAGCACCGCCGGCGATGAAACCTGCAGGTTTCGCGATGAGTTGAATTATGGAAAGTGCAGTTACACTTTTACCACAACCTGACTCGCCGACGAGTGCGAAAATTTCGTTCGACTTGATGTCAAAAGAGATACTGTCGACTGCGCGTGCAAGCCCTTCCGGGGTGCGAAAATAAGTTTGGAGGTTCTGGACGCTGAGCAATGTGTCTATGACATTCCCGCCTCTAGGGGCGTGAGATTCTTTGTTCGTCATTGTCAAACCTTTTGTGGCATGCGGTGTTTTTTCTTCGCCCAATTTTCTATATATGAATGCTTGGTCTTGTTAAGGGAGCCCCTCATAAGATTACTTTAGCATAGAAACTCCTGAAAATCAAGAATAAATTTGGTCCATTCCGAACTTTATCTTATTTTAAAGGATTAAGTTATCAATGCATATAAATTTTAAAGCAAATTTACGTTAGAATTAGCTATGCACTCTGCTCCGGCCGGGTGAGGAAGTTTCGCCCTTGTGCCTTATCGAAATGTTTACTTATTCCTATAATGGACCATAAATAGTCCTAATTCGTTAAAAATAAAGGTTGATCTTTTCTGCGATTTGGCGTATAGATAGAAAGGTAAACAGTTTTTCACTTCAGAAATACATGAGAGCTGAGAGGAGAAGAGTTATGGCAGAACAGCGTTTTTTGACAGCAGAGCAAGGTGTTGCGCAGCTTCTGAAAGCAAGACCATCGCTTCACTTCGATGGTACGACCAAAAAGGAGTGGGAAGAGTGGCGACACGGATTCCGGCGTAACCTTGTTAAACACTTGGGGCCTTCACCGGAGTCAATCCCGTTAGAGGTTGAAACATTGGCACGGACGCAGCACGATGGCTATAGGCGCGAAAAAATTATCTTTAATCCGGATCCGTTTTCTTCAATTCCGGCTTATATTTTAATTCCAGATGGAGCAGGCGTGAACAATCCTGCGCCCGCTGTTCTCTGTGCCCATGGACACGGTGCTGGTAAAGACGGGGCAGTCGGTCTTGTAGCAGACTATCAGAAACAGTACGCTGTAGAATTGGTGCGGCGCGGCTTTGTGACACTTGCCCCGGATTGGCGCTGCTTTGGGGAACGGAAAGATAGAGATGAATGGGTGCGTTATCCGAGCCGTGACGGGTGCAATGTCGCTTATTTCGCATTTGGGTATTTTGGCTATCAACTCTTGCAACTGAATATCTCGGATGGACAACGGTGCTTAGACTATCTCCAGTTGCGCCCTGAAGTCGATAGTCGTCGTTTGGGGTGTATGGGATGTTCATTTGGTGGCACAATGACAATGTACATTTCCGCCTTGGACCATCGGATTAAGGCGGCTGTCATTGTCTGTTATTTGAGTACATTAACGGACGCTTTGAACGATCGCGGCCGTGGGAATACGTGCGGTTCACAGTTTATGTTGGGGCTACGGAAGGTGGGCGACATCGCCGACGTGGCAGGGTTAATAACGCCGCGGGCATGTATGGTGCAGATCGGCTCAGACGATATGTGTTTCATTGAGTCTGATGCGCTGGCAGCGTTTGAGCAATTGAAGAGAATTTATGCAGCATCAGGACGAAGCGATCAGTTGGTACTAGATCATTTTCAGGGCGAACACGAAATTGATTTGGAAGCGGGAATCGCGTTTTTGGAAGAACGATTGTAGCGGCGATGGGCCAGCATCCGAACCTACCCAAATATCTATTTTTTCTGTCTATATGTCGAAAACATGCAAGTAGTCCTCTAATGTTTCAACTCGGCGGATGCAAGTGAGGTTATCGCCGTCAACGAGGTATTCTGGGGGGCGCATCTTCAGGTTGTAGTTGGAACTCATGGCGTGACAATAGGCCCCTGCATCACAGACGACAAGCCCGGCTCCTTCATGGGGTGTCGGAAGGGAGCGTGCTTTTCCCAAAAAGTCTGAAGATTCGCAGACAGGTCCAACGACATCATACGTTTTAACTTCACCGTTAACCGGTTCTATAAATTGAATGTGCTGGTAGGCATCGTAAAGACTGGGACGGATAAGTTCAGACATACTGCCGTCGGTAACAATAAAGTGCTTGTTCCCGTTGGTTTTCACGCCTGTAACGCGATTCACAAAAACTGCGGTGTTGCCTATCAGGGAGCGTCCCGGTTCAATAATGAGTGTAATATCTTCGGGTAACAGATCTCGTATAGAGTTAATCAGTGCGGATGGGGTTGGAATTTCTTCGCCGGTACGTTCGTAGTCGATTCCTAAACCGCCGCCGATATTGAGGTAGTGTGGTGAGAACCCGTGTGCTTGGATCGCGCGCATAAAGGCGAGCATGATTTCTGTGGCATCTCGAAAGATTCGGACATCCTTAATTGTTGAACCTAGATGGCAGTGAACGCCGACTAAGTCTAGTAAACTGTCTTTGCAAATTTCGCTTAAAAACCAGTCGAGCCGTTCGTTGCGGATGCCAAATTTGGAATTCTTCATGCCTGTAGAGACATAAGGATGAACACCCGGATCCACGTCCGGATTGATACGGATAAGTACTCCGGCCGGTTTGTTGAGTTTTTTTGCTGTCTGTTGAATATGTGCTAAATCGAATTCGCTATCTATGTTAATTAGCACGCCATGTTCAACAGCGAAGCTGATTTCGCCAAGTGTTTTCCCATTCCCGTTTAAAATTGTTCGTTTCAGGTCGAACCCTGCAGCGAGCGATATCTTTAATTCATTTCCGCTGACAAGGACTGCACCGCTGCCGAGCGCGCTAAGCTGCTTGAGCAGGTTGAGGTTGTTGTTGGCTTTAATCGCATAGCCTATGATCGAGTCGATTCCTTCGAGTGCCTTCTGATATGCATCGTAATTTTCCTTTAACTGTGCGAGGCTGTAGAGATAGAATGGGCTGTAGGATACCTGTTTCTGAATCTCTTTAACGCTAAGGTTTTCGCAATAGAGGAACCCGTCTTTGTAGTGAAAGCTCATCTGTTTGTGACTGTACTCCTATCTGCTGTGTTTTAAAATAAAAGGGCATCTCATATTCACGTTCAAAGAAATTGGATTAATATTCACGTTTGTGCCAGTCGTTTTCCCAGAGGTTGAATGAACCTTCTCGATACGGGTGCTCGGCAATGAGGGCTTCGTTGAGTTCTACACCAAGTCCAGGTCCATTGGGCAAGCTAAAATGGCCGTTGATGACTTCAGGGCATCCTGTCGCTGCCTCTTTAACCCATGCTTCAGAGAAATCGTTGAAGTGTTCCTGAATCTTAAAGTTTGTCGTACACGCTGCGAAGTGCAAGGCGGTTGCAGTAGAGACAGGCCCCCCGACATTATGCGGGGCAACGGTCATATAGCACATATCGCCCATTGCTGCGATTTTCTTAGTCTCCAAAAAGCCGCCTGTCTGGGTAATGTCCGGTTGCAGGATGTCTGCTGCTTGCAAGTTAATCACCTCACGATACTCATATTTATTGTGGAGACGTTCACCTGTAGCGACAGGCAGTTTAATTTTCTCAGCGGCTTTTGCGAGTGCTGCGATATTATCAGGTGGTACAGGTTCCTCAACCCAACTCGGTTGATACGTCTCTAATTCTGCGGCAATCTCAATTGCAGTGTACGGGCTGAATCTGCCGTGCATTTCAATAAGAATTTCCACATCAGGTCCCACGGCATCCCGCACGGCCTCGACGAGTTCAACAGACTTCAGTTTTTCTTCATAGGAGAGTTCATAGTAACCGGCACCAAACGGATCAAATTTGAGTGCTTGATACCCTTTTTGAATAACCTTTTTGGCGGCAGCGTGAAATTCTTCAGGTGCCCGTTCAACACGATACCAACCGTTGGCGTACGCTTTAATCTTATCACGACAGGCCCCGCCGAGTAGGCGATAGACCGGCTGGTTGAGTGCTTTGCCGATAATATCCCAGCAAGCAATCTCAATAACACTAATGCCGGTTGCGACGATTTCACCTGCGCGGCCGTAGTCGTCGCGGAATAGGCGTTGGTATAGGTCTTCTGTATTGAATGGATCGCTTCCGATGACGTGTCGTCGTTTGGCTCCGTCGATATAGGCGACGAGTGCGTCTGTCCGGTTGTTCATCCGCACTTCACTGACGCCGGTCAAGCCTTCATCTGTTTCAACTTTGACAAACGTTAAATTGCGCCAGCTGGTTCCCATCACTAAGGTTTTGACATCTGTAATTTTCATTTTTTTAACAGTTTCCTCTGGACACCTTCTATTATAGGCGAGGTTCTAATGTGGGGTTTTACGGTACTATCTTATCAGTAGTATTAGCTTCTTGCTTCTGTGTCAGATACGCTACGTTGCCCGCTTCTTTGTGTAGGAGCAGGTTCAATCATAGGTTTTTCTTCACCAGCCTCTAGCATGCGTTGGATAAGTCGCTTGCGCATTACTTCTGTTACAGTTTCATGTGATTGCAGTCCGATGAGATTCCGTAGTTCATAAGGGTCTGCTTGGAGATCGTAGAGGTATTGCTCGGTATACCGGTCTGATCCGGCATCGCTGCCCCCATTTTTGTGAGGGGCATCTACACTGTATTTCCAGCGTTGGGTGCGAACAGCACGTCCAACTTGTGCCTCGCTAATTTGGACGAAGACCTCTTCTGGCCAATCGTCTGTTTCTCCGCGAAGGAGGGGCATGAGCGTGCGTCCTTGCATTTCGACCGGTACTGCTAAACCCGCCGCGTCGAGGAGTGTAGGTGGGAGATCCACGAGGCTCACAAGTTCTTGAATCTGACCGCCGCCGATGAAACCGGGGCCGTCGAATGCAGTCGGAACACGGATTGAACTCTCGTGGCATGAGCGTTTGTATTCACCGTTTCGGGTTTTGAAGTGGCATCCATGATCGGAGGTAAAGAGGATGATGGTATTGTCAAGGATCTGGAGACTTTTCAGGGCATCCAAAATTCTGCCGAGTGCCTCGTCCAATCTTTTTACCATACCGTAGTAGCCGCCTAAATGTTGGTGGGTTGAACCGCCTAGTGCTGCGAGGTCTGGTGGTATCCATTTTCCTGTATAGCGTTCCCGATACCCGTCCGGTGGCGGATAGTCATCCAGATGGTTCTGATGGTGCGGTTCAATATATGATGTAAAGAGATAAAAGGGATCATTCTTGTGTCGATCAACGTAGCGAATCGCGGCATCTGTGAGTGCATCCACACGATAGCCCGGGAGGTCAACGGGTTTATTGTCATTATCGTAAAGCGTTGTCTGATAAGCGTCGGACGTGAATTCGAGAACGTTGGATGCTAACCAGTAATCATAGCCGCCACGATGTTCGACTGGCACAGGTCCGGGTCCTGTGCCCCCACTATGGAGGTGCCACTTGCCGATGTAGCCGGTGGCGTAGCCTGCTTCCCCGAAGTGGTGCGCGAGGGTTTTGAGGTTCGGCGACAACGGTATACCGTTTCGGAAGCATCCTGTGCGGGTTGCGTATAATCCTGTTTGGAGGCAGGATCGGGCAGGACCACATACCGGCTGGCATGTAAAGGACCGGTGGACGTGTGTGCCACGTTGTGCCATCCGGTCGAAATTAGGAGTCAAGTCGAGTGGGTTTCCGTGCAAGCCGGAGGTATCCCACCGCTGTTGGTCGGTGAAAAAGACGATCACATTGGGTTGGTCTGCATGATTTTGCGGCATATTTCTATTTTCCTCTCTGTTCAGGTTTGGCTGTTCTCATTTTAGGGGGTTTTTCGCTGGATGTCAAGCAGAAAATTCGGATAAGGCGAATTGCATCGGACGGGACGAAGGGGTAAAAGTGGATAGTGAGATTTGTGGTAGATCTGTTGAAGCTGAAAGTAAGGCATGCTATACTTTTTAAGATACCAAGGGACTTCAGAATGAGTACTGACGCATCGTTGCTCGGAAGCATTTAATAGTGGCAATACTTTCTCTACAAGGGTTCATTAGGGATGTAAGATATATTCCTTGCTTCAGCCGGGATACGCTCAGTTTGTACAATATAGAGCAATTTGATGTAAATCAAGCACAGTCTTATGGACTAATTGATTTGGGAACATCTGGTAATAATCTTGCTTTTTCAAAGTGGGTCTCCCCGAAGCGAACGCGCTCCTATCCGTTCGCACGGATTTATAACACATATCACCTCAATACGAAAAAAGTCACGATTATTCCAATTATTAAAGATGAGGGAGCAGGGACACAGAACAATGATCGGATTAACTTCATCACATTTTCATGGATGAATCTCCTGAATATCTACATCGTTTTGGCTTGGTATGAGGGTGCAGAAAGAAAAGCAGGTACAACTGACCGAATTACTAATCAAGTTCTGAACGTTAAGGGCGTGCGTGAAAAATTGTTTGAGATAAGTCGGTATCAGATGAGTGCTCTACATTGGAACACGACCCACTTTGAGAGAGAGTTCGAGTCAATTTATCTGAATGCAGTTGATGGGTATAAGAAAATATCTCAGGTGGAAAAAGTTGGCATTCACAGTCCAAAAAACCATATTCAGACGCTTGAAAAATTCAAGGCGGACGGTTGTTTCAATTTAGCAGCCTTCAAAGCGGCAAGTCTCCGAGGCTCATACGAAGCTGCCCATAGAGAATCTGTAACAACACATCTATTAGAATCCCTTCAGGAAAATACCAAGAGTGTTTTCCAAATTTCAAATTATCTCGGCGGGCAGTATTATCTAACTGCGGATGAAGTTTATTGGGAAGATGGTCAGCTAGTTATACAAGAGTCCAAAAACAGTAGCAAAGGAAAACTACCTTCTGAAAATGACATTAAGGACGGTTTATTCAAGTTGATTCTTTTTGCGGGTATGGAAGAAGTGTCGATTGATCAGAGAGCAAATGTCCGATGTATCACTCGATTGAAGCTAACTGGTGACCTTATTGGTAATCTCCTCTTACCGGGCAAAACCGAGTGTATATTTAGATTCTGTGCACAAAATCGTCTGACTCACATACAAGAGAAAAGAATTTTCTTGCTTAACCAGGAAGCAAGTCAAAATCACAGGCTACATATATGGATAACAGGTCGTCATGCGTAAATTAGCGAGAAGCCCGCTGCGATACCCGGGTGGTAAATCCAGAGCTCTAAAACAGATACTGCCGCTTGTTCCAGGGAACATATCGGAATTTCGCGAGCCTTTTGTCGGTGGCGGTTCTGTCTTTTTTGCAATCCGAAGTCTTTTTCAGCATCGTATTAAAACTTATTGGATTAATGACCTTAACTACGATCTCTACTGTTTCTGGCAACAGGTAAGAGACAACGCCCCGGATCTCGTCAAAGCACTCATAGAGATTCATACAACGACTACAGACGGCCGCGTCCTGTTTGAGGAGTTAACACAGGCAAAAGATAAGTTGAACCAGAACCGAGAGATGCTCAGTGGGTTTGAACGCGCGGTGCGCTTTTTTTTGCTCAATCGGATTACCTTTTCCGGGGCTGTGGATTCTGGTGGGTATTCACAATCCGCTTACGAAAAGCGTTTCACTCCGTCGTCTATTGAGCGCGTAAAACATATCTACCCCTATCTTTCCGGGGTTAAGATTACAAATTGTGACTATACCGATGCTCTTTTCCATGACGGTGAAGGTGTCTTTATTTTTCTCGATCCACCGTATTGGAAAGCAACTGATTCAAAGCTATATGGTGTGAGAGGCGAACTACATACCGCATTTGACCATGCACGGTTCGCGCAAGATGTGAGGGGGTGTCCTCACAAGTGGCTGATTACTTATGATGACTCGCCTCTTATCAGGGCTCTCTTCGATTTTGCTGAGATTCAGGAGTGGACGTTGCAATACGGTATGAACAATTATCGGCAGCGGAGTGCAGCAAAAGGGAGAGAGCTGTTTATCAAAAATTACTAAGCGGGCGATTTAGATACACTGCTGATAGACCGCAAGTCGTTTGATAGGGGCTGCATTATTATAAGTTTGCTGCATGCAATTTCCGCTTATCTACGCCCCCGGTCGACTAGCCAAAGGTCGCCGTCGCTGACGGTAGCGAGTTGCTTCAACATCACTGCCCCGGGGAAATTAGGAGCCATTCCGATGCCCATAGCGAAGATTCGTCCGTTGCCCCTTGCATGTTCGCCAACCAGCGTGAGGTCTGGACGTTCAATCGTCGTAGGGATGCCGTCACTGAAGAGAACGACAAGGGTAGGGGTCCTCTTCGCGACCGCTGTCAACGCTGTTAGCATGTCGTGGTCTGTCCCTTTTCTACTGGTTGTTGGCTCAATGTTGGCTATATAGTTTGAGGCGGTTGCAACTGTCTGCTCGGTTACGGGGACGAAATCATCTTGATAGATCGCTAGTTCCGTACTAAACGTCACGATATTGAAGCTATCATGCGGCTCAAGGAAGGTGAGCGAATCACGCATAAGGTCTATGATCCGTTTAAGCTTGTGCGGTGGAAGGTTTTGCATGCTCGTAGAGAGATCAAGGCAATATACGATGCGCTGTGCTCCCTCTTGTGCCTCAATGAACTTCACTAATCTGCTTTTGGCGCGCTTGTTCTTTTTCGGTCGTTTTTTGAAAGGCCGGTCAATCACTTTTCGTTGTACATGTGGGGCATCATCAAATTCAAAGGTCGTCGCTGTAGGACCAACCGGTTCGCCTAAATTGCTTGTGTCAAAACGTTGGAAAGGGACTGGTTCCGCAGCGGAGACGACCCCCCGGGTAGCAGCGGGCTGATTGCTTGTTAGGATTTTCAGACGTGGTTGGTTGGTATCACGGGTTGTTTTCTGCGTTATTTGGACGCGTTTTCGCCGTGGAACACGCCTAACTTTTGTTTTTTCTTCTGTAACAAGTAGTGCATTAATACCGTCGGCGTTTCGCTGTGGGGTTGTACTGAACCAGTAGAAGAATCCAAGGACCCCGACGCTAAGATGTAATAGAACGGAAACAAGTAGGGCTTTGCCGGATTTCGGTTTCATACTGTAATAACTCTCCGATTAGGAAATCTAAAGTGCTTAACAATCAGCCGAACCTGAATGCTCATATCCGCGTTCTGCAAACAAGTCAGCGAATTCTAGGACGGTTGACGGAAACTCACTCTAAGCTTATTTTCGATCTTTTGTAGTGTTTCATAACTGATCAATCATATCCTTTTCGTGAAAAAACGGGAACCAGTCTTCTGCGAATATCCGTTTCTTTCATCCTTTACCTGTTAAAATTTGAGGTCGGCACATTGAAGGGATATAACACATTGCGTGATCGGATACTTCAGTCGGTTGGCAATTGTAGTAAACATGCCCGCTTGGGCACATCTGACGATGTGCTTCTTTGACATTTAACTTACGGCATGCCGTGCATTTATTTAGGAAACTGTGGAGATAAACGGCTGCAACGATGAAAAAAAATGCTGTGACAATTACAATGACCTTTTCGTATCTCTCAAGAAACATTTTAACATTTTCCATAAAGGTGCAATTGCTCCTCGGGCAGTATTATAGGTTTACGTTGTCACAGAGTCTGCAAGACTTTTACTCATCTTCAGTTAGTTTTGGTAACACTAGCAGGAATTTTGCTAAACTAACTTTTCATAAAGGATAGCGTGAGCTTGAATAATTATTGGGTTCATCTTTGGATAAAAATGTTCCTTGCACAGCCTAACAGGAAACCACGCTACAGATGCGAAGACTCACAGCCTATACTACAAGAGCTATTGCACAATCTAACAGGTTATCGGAGAAAAGAACCGAATCAATCTTTTTTCAGACTCACGTTAAAGGATACGCATCCGCCGATTCGGGCAAATCGGTCGATGCAGCTAAATTTGCTCATTGTGCATAGAATGTAACACATCTAACTTGAGATCGAGGCGTTGTTCTGCTAAGTTCATACAAATTTACAACCTACCGCATTGACATCTGTTGCTGTGTCTCTAACTTCCGGCGGAGGACTACCCCCCACTGTCCAACAACCCATAGTGCTTTACCGTCTTTGGATTGGGTGATAACGTAGAGGTTATTATCAATATCGGTGTGCTCTTGTTTCCATGTTTCACCGCTATCCGTTGATCGGATAATTATCCCGTCTTCGCCGACTGCGTAAATTTCCTTTTCAGAAAGCGCGATGATACCGTGAAGCGTTTTGTTAGTTCCAGTGGATTTAGGTTTCCAATTGAATCCGCCATCAGTTGTCTTTAGTACAATACCGGCTTCGCCAGCTGCCCATCCTGTGCGTTTAGCAATAAATGAGACAGCGTTGAGGTCATAATTAACATTTGTCTCATGCATTCGCCAATACTCGCCGCGGTTGATAGTGCGCTGTGTCACCCCTCCTTGTCCGACTGCCCAACCGAGGGGTGCGAATTTCATATCCACGTCCATGAGCGTGTCGTTTGCGGTGGTGCGTTGAGGTGTCCATGTAGGCCCCCCGTCTCTGTTATGGATGATGTATCCGAGTCTACCGACGGCCCAGCCTTCAGACAACTTACCGAAATCAACATCGTTTAGCGAGAATGTCCCCGGTGGATCACCTTCCATGAATGGGGGTTGTTCGGGAGTGTCGCCTGCTGTCCAGACTGTGCCATCTGTGGTATAGAGGACAGTTCCGTCACGTTGCATTGTCCAACCCCATTTCGGTTCGAGGCTAGCGAAGTGTATACCGATAAGACGTTGACGCGTTGAGCTGGGGAGCGCCTCCCAGGTTTGGCCCCCGTCTTGAGTTTCGAATAAAACACCGCTATCGCCTGCTATCCAGCCGTTTTGGTCGTCATAGAAGAGTACCTCTCGGAAGTCATTGCGTTCCGATTGGCCAAGTTGACGTTCCCAAGTCTGTCCACCGTCTGTAGTGCGGTAAATGCTACCTCCACTGCCAACTGCCCATGCGCGCTCTGGATCGAGAAAGTGCACATTAGCGACTCGGTGCCTCTGGCCCCTCCTTCTTTGTCCTTCAGGTTCCGGCAGTGGGGGCTGCTGTGTTGATTGAGGCGCTGGTATGGTGCGTTCTGCATTAGGTGGAAGTTCGCCCTCAGGGGCGAACCGTCCCGGACGTTGCCACTGCGTCCGGAGTCGATTTTGAATTTCCTCCGGAGTCTCATCGTATGTTAGCGTCGGTTCCTCTGCAACCTCTTCTTCGGATTCTGATTCAAATTCCTCCGGTAACAAGGGATTGAATTCTCCGGTGTCGAACATATTGTTGTGTGCCTCATCTCCCGTATCGACAAGGATAGTCTCCCATGTCAATCCCTGGTCCTCGGTAACATAAGCGCCGCCGCCGCCGAGTGCCCATGCGTGTGTGTGAGAGCGGAAGGTAATACGGCGCAAACGGCTTGTACTTTGGGCGGTGGTTTGCAGTTTCCAAGTTTCGCCGCCATCTTCAGTCAACAAAGAGTTGCCATTGCTGAGAACCACCCAGCCGCGGTTTTGATTGGCAAAGTGGACAGCGATGCCGGGTTGGTTCGTCTTTGCCTGAATTTTCCAATAATCGCCGCCGTTAACAGTATAGAGAACGAACCCGCCATCTCGACGTTGCGGAGTGACTGCCCACCCAACGTGACTATTGATGAAATGAATATCAGTAATGTCCGCGGTAGTGGTTCCGGTTTTTTGAATTTTCCAGGTTTTTCCGCCATCGGTTGTATGCAAAATTTGCCCGATCGCGGCACCAAGCCAACCTTCTTCAGTATTCAGGAAGTGCATCATGCTAGCATGCGGGAGGTTCTGCTTGACTGCCTGTAGAATCGGCTGCCACGTTTCGCCGCCATCTTCGGTCTGAATTAAGATCCCATCACCAAGTATGCGTCCATGTGTCTCATCGACAAATTCTACTTCTTGCAGATTTACACTGACCCCACTATGTTGCGGGCCCCAGGTTTTTCCGCCATCGGTTGTACGGGCAATTGCGCCGTCTGAACCGACTGCCCATCCGTTTTGTGCATCTGTAAAGTGAACATCCGCAAAGTCAGTTCTCCAAGTTGCCTGTCGGAGAATATCCCAATGGTAGACGATAGGTTCAAAATCGGTGTCTTCTGCAGGGGATACAATAACTTCCGTCTCTTCGGCGACCGGCGGCAATTTGGTAGGTAATTCTGTTTTCTCGAGGGAGTAACGCATCGCTGTTCCACCCTTGCCCACTGCCACGACCCCGTCAGGCGATAAAGCTAATCCGTAAAGATCATTATCGGTGCCGCTTTTTTGGATTTCCCACCTTGCCCCACCATTGATGGTAGTGAGCATCACACCGTTATCGCCGACGATTAATCCGTGCTGCGTGTCGGCAAAATAGAGTTTATTTAGGTTTTCTTGTGTCCTGCTGCGTTGGAAACTCCATTTTTTGCCCCCGTTTTTCGTATGTAGAATTTCTCCGAATTGTCCAATGATCCATCCAGTATTTTCATCTGTGAAGTAAACAGCATAGAGTTCGTTGAAGGTGCCAGTCGTCTGCTGCGTCCAGCTCAAACCGCCGTCTTCGGTTGCGAGACAGACCCCTGGCCATCCGATAGCCCAGCCCTTTTTGTCATCAAGGAAAAACACCCCTTTTAGCATGAGAGAGAGAAAATCTCCAACTGCGGTTTGTGGAAGCCATGTTTGTCCGCCATCGATTGTATGTAAGATTGTCCCCATGTCTCCGACAATCCATCCAACTTGTGGGCTAATGAAGTGGACAGATCGGAGAGTAAAAGCTGAAGTGCTCCGTTGACGTTCCCAATTAAGTCCGCCATCGTTAGTATGTATAACAAGTCCTCGTTCGCCGACTGCCCAACCGTGTTTGTCAGTCGCGAAATAGATATTCCAAATACCGTCCCAGATATCTGTCTCAATTTCGTTCCAGGTTTCGCCTCCATCTTCGCTCACTGCCATAGTCCCTCGTCTACCGACTGCGATGGCTCGGTTTGCATTAGTAAATTGGACATTCTGCAGATCGTTGGCAGTTGTCCCGCTAGTCATTTTCCAGGTGGTGCCGGCATCCGTTGTGTGCAAAATTGTCCCGTACCATCCAACTGCCCACGCCTCTGTCTGCGTTGTAAACTGGATACTCGTCAGGTTGTTCTCAGTGCCGCTTTCCACCAACTGCCAATTATCCCCTCCATCTTCAGTACGGGTGATAAAACCCACATCTGCTACGGCGATTCCGGAGTTTATATCTGTGAAGTGAATGCTGTTAATGGTATCTCGGACGTGCCCGTTAATAAGCGGGATGCGGCTATCTTGGCGCTCCCAGTTTATGCCGCCTGTAGTTGTATGAAAGATGGATCCGTCGCTGCCAACAATCCAACCTTCGTTATCATTAACGAAGAAGACTTGTTTGTTGTCATTAATCATCCGATCGCGTTCACCTTTAAAGCGATTGCTCTGTTCTTGCCATGTCTCGCCGCCTGTTTTAGTATGGAAAATCCTATCATGTGTGCCGACGGCCCATCCCCTGGAATCATCAACGAACCAGATGCCGTTGAGCATAAACTCGCTGACGTACTCGTAACGTTTCCATTCTTTCCCGCCGTTCTTTGTATAAAGAACATCGGAATCCTCTCCAACAATCCAGCCTTCGTTTGAATTGGCGAAAAAGACATCAAGCAGCATCGCGGAGGTGCCGCTCCGCTGCAGGATCCAATGTCTACCGCCGTCGTCAGTTGCTGCAATTAACCCTTCATCGCCAACTGCCCATCCATAGTTCGCGTTTGTAAAATAGACTGCTTTGAAGTCCAAAGAAGCATCTGGCATGCGATATCCAGGTCTTGTTGTATCAATTTCCTGTTGCCGCCACGTCTTACCACCATCTGCAGTATGGACAATTACCCCTTGTTCTCCGACAATCCAACCCAGCTTGTGATTGATGAAGTGCAAGTCTGTGAAGTGTGTCTCCCAATCTGCTTTTCGGGTCACTTCCATCTTTACACAACCGTTGAAAACGATCAAGATTCCAAACAGAAATGCTATGATAGGAAAATTCAGATTACGTCCTAAAGTCATTTTTGTCTCCATTTTTTTCTCTTGTTGCAACCGAGTAGGTGATCATATCTTTTTGTTATGATACAAAACAAATTCCTTACTTTCCGAAGATAACACCACTTAACAAAATCAGACTTAGATATGATTCTAGACAGACACCTCCAGTTGTTTGTTGGCTCTTTAAAATAATCAATAACCGTTGTTTCCGAAGAAACCGGAGTGGATAATCGCAGTACCGATTGCAATGAGGACAGAAATTGCCATAGTTACTATCTGGACAATTGCGGATCGCCGAGCGCCGAGTCGTTGAACTGCAGCTATTCGCCCAACTTGGGCTAGGAGCGGTGAAAATGCCAATAAAAAAGCGCTCACTGCTGGCACTTCTGCAAAAAAGTAGCCGTTCATCCAGATACCAACAAGTAGAAGTGCTAGAACGGGCGAGGCGCTCCGTGGAAAAACGAACGGATTCCTGTCTCGCTGTAGGGCAAGAGTGATAATCCAACTTACTGCGAAAAGCGCTACTAAAATGCCACCGTGCTGTGCCAGTCGTAGACTTCCTGAAAGTGCCAGAATTAAGGCAGTGCCCCCACAAAGTCCAAAGTAGACAAAAGGGCCGGATGCTCCAGACGGTAGTGCGTTAAAGCTCTGTTCTACAAGATGCCAAAAAATAAAGATAGCGACAGCGAGGCATATCCACCAGATAATCCGTTCGATGGGTCCCCATGTATAACTAAATATTGAAGTTAGGAGAAAGCGCGGTATAACAATAGAAATTGCTATCTGTGCTATCGGTCCCCATACCGGGAGATGCCAAAACATCGCAAGAATCAATCCACTAATAGCAAGATAGAGGAGCCAATGTGTTCCTAACTTGGGTGGAAATGTTGGCACGCCTTCCAGACCGAGATAACCAACTATATAGCCAGCGCCCAATGCGCTGGCTATAAGCCAGCCTACAAGTCCATTTTGCTCTTTTTCGTATCGAGATGTCGCATATGCTTTAGGAGAAAGAGTACGTGCGAATGTAAAAGTCACACCGCCCACGACAGCTGGTAGGAGTAACCCAAAGAAAAGTTGTTTACTTAGCACCATCGCTCATCTCCTTAATCGCCTTAATTGTCTTACGCCTATTTTCCAGGCAGAGGCGCTTAGATGAAGTTAAAAG
Source organism: Candidatus Poribacteria bacterium (assembly GCA_964291315.2). Classification (GTDB taxonomy): domain Bacteria; phylum Poribacteria; class WGA-4E; order WGA-4E; family WGA-3G; genus WGA-3G. Next base: position 360,671 of record OZ219752.1, read on the forward strand.
AGCGTTATGTGATTCTGTGAGGGTCCGTTGGCAACTCTGACGCGACCATAGTCTTGTCCAATCTTAAGATCATGTAAATCTCAATTCAGACAATTAGGATCGTATATTCCGCAGATTCTTGTTAAACTTCATCAAAGCGCACAAACAGCAGACGAGGGCGTATGTATCTATTTCTGCTTCGCTTCGATAGTGACCGTAAGACGGATATCGTCGCTAACAGCTCCTACACCGTAAGTCATACCGAATTCGCTCCGCTTGATTGTAAAAATACTTTCAAAACCGATTAGAGATTCGCCCTTTTCCTCGCCTCTGCCCGTAACTGCAACATCTACGGTGATGGATTTTTTAACGCCGAGTAGTTCAAGATCACCAGTGACCTCTAGCATGTCTTTTTTCTTTTCCTTCAGGCTCACCGCTGTACTTTTGAAGGTAATGACGGGGAACTGCTTTGCACTAAAAAAGTCGGGGCTTCTGAGGTGCTGATCGCGTTTGTTGTTCGCAGTATCGATACTCGCTGTTTTTACCTCAAATTCCACTGAGCTTTTGGACATATCTGTTTCATCTAACGTGATTTCGCCGGTGAACTCATTGAATCTGCCATAGTTGTAACTGATATCTTTGTGTTTGGCCCGGAAGAGTATCATTGAGTGTGCGGTGTCTATTTCATACCTATCCGCTGCATATGCAAGTTGTACACTTCCGGAAAGAATAATGAGTAGTGATAACATGAAACCGCCGATACCGGATATCGGTCGGGGGTGCCTTAAGTCTATTTTCATGTGAAAAAGCTCCTTGATTGTTTTAATTCGCTTAATGTATTGCCTTCATTAGGCAAAAAAGTATATCGTATTTTAGGACATAAGTCAACAAGAAATGTTCGGGACAAAATTTTTATTGAGTTGTATTCTAATAGTGTGGTATAATTTTTCTTTAATGTTGTATGTGAGTTTCAAGACTTGAGTGCAGTGCTTTGGACGCGAGCTGTAACCGGTGGGAGGGTTTTCAAGAGAAATGAAGCAATTGAGATCATGCCTTATTATTCATGTAGCGATCTATCTATTTTGCTTTGCCGTGTGGAGCACTATGGCAGCGGCAGACAGTCATGGCGACGATTCGGCAGTCAGTTATCACTCCCAAATTGTTCCGATTCTCAAGCGGAGTTGTCAAGGCTGTCATCACCCCGGTGATCCGAACGGTGACCTAATTGTGACGACTTATGTTGAGCTTAAGCGCGGTGGAATGGCAGGAGAGGCGATCCTCCCGGGCAAACCGGATGTGAGTCTCCTCATTAAGCTTATTTCTGGTGATGAACCGGCAATGCCGCAGAACCAAGAACCGCTTTCGGCTGAAGAGGTAGAGCTGTTCCGTCGATGGATACTTGAAGGTGCGCAAGACGACACGCCTACCGAGGTTGATGATATAGCTGGCAGAGACTATCCTACCTACACAGTACCTCCCGTGGTTTCCGCTATCGCATATTCACCGGATGGCAGTACCCTTGCAGTTTCAGGGTTCCGTGAAGTTTTATTATATGATACAACGGACTTTCAACTCAAGGCGCGTTTAGTAGGTAAAGCACATCGTATAGAATCCCTAACTTACACAACAGATGGAAAAATATTAGGCGTAGCAGGGGGTTCCCCTGCACAGTTTGGCGAAGTACAATTATGGGACACGGTAACGAATACGCTCATCAAAGCGATGCGCTCGAGTTATGATACTGTCTACGGGCTTGCCTTCTCACCAGATGCCGGTCGCGTCGTCTTTGGATGTTCAGATAAAACCGTACGTGTCCTGTCTGTCGCGGATGGAAAAGAGCTGATTAAATTCGACAACCACAGCGATTGGGTTTTCGGTACAGTTTTCTCGATCGATGGTTCGCATTTTGTAAGTTGTGGGCGCGATACAGCTCTTAAATTAGTTGAGGTAGACACAGGTTCTTTTGTGGATGACATTAACTCCAGTAACAAAGGCTACGGTGAGATCAATACTATTGCACGGCACCCATTCAAGGACCAGGTTTTAAGCGCAGGCGAGGACCGGATACCACGACTCTACAAAATTTTCCGCGAAATCCGAAGAGATGTTAGCAATACTGACTTTAACCTCATTCAAGCTTATGAAGCCCAATCAGGTTCAATTGAAGGGGTCGCTTTTTCAGCAGATGGTAGTAAGTTTGCGACGGGTTGCTCTGGCGGTGAAGCGCGTGTCTACAACGTAGCTGATGGAAACCGAATAGCGAGCATGCAAGGCGATGCAGTTGGGGTCTTTGCAGTATCATTCCATCCTGATGGGACTCAACTGGCTACAGGTGGTTTTGACGGCAAGATTCGCGTGTTTGACGCGACCTCTGGAAAGCTACTCAATGCCTTTATATCTGTACCGCTTGAGCCAGCCGGTAGCGAGGAGGTCGCTTTAGTTGTGACGGGTATGACGTGACAGGCCTGTGTCGCAAAAGTGCGGGTTGCACTTATACATCACGAAAGCGTTATCGGTGTTGAAGTTTCTCTCCCAAATCAAGCGACCATTAAAGTCCGTAAAAACACCGTTACCGCCGGTGACCTTGTGAATATTGTTAAAGAGACCGGCTTTAGCGCTACGACGAAATAAGATGCACACAAATTTGCCTTAAACTAAAGTTTGACTTTAATTTTAATAATATTGTGCTACTATAATTTAAATAATATTGTGCTACTATGCAGTAAACTGCATTACAGTACAACACCACATAGCAATTTATAGGTAGGTATGAGAGGAGATTATGTATGGCTAAAACTGCTATAGATATAGAGAAAAAAATAAACAATGTGCCTCTCAAGCAAGAGGTTGCAGATCTTATTATTTCGACACAATGTTTTGGCAATATGGAAAAGTAGGATATCGTTGAAAAAGTCCGTGAGGTACACAAAGATCTTGGAGGGAAAGAGACAGAAGCTCAGGCTGCCGGATCTGCTATCACAGCAGCACTTAAAAGACTAGTAGAACGAGGCAAGGCAAGTAAGCCATTTAAGGGTATTTACCATTTTCCGGTTGAGGAAGAAAATGGTAAGGGTTCAGTTTATCTTTATTATTATCCTGCGTACAAGAAGCTTGCTGAAGAGAAAGATGAAGAATTTTGGGAATGCAAGATAGGAAAGACGGTAGAGGATACTCACGGAAGAGTAAAATCCCAGGTTACTGGGAATCCGGAAAAAGCAGTTATTGCCTTGGAAATCAAAACTGATCGTCCGGAAGAGTTGGAGGCTGCTTTACATGCAATACTCAAATTACGCTGGAGAACAAAGGTTGGGGGCTCGG